>NZ_CP094289.1:2635686-3953529 GCF_022759505.1 Georgenia sp. TF02-10
GTGCCTCGGTAGAGCGTCATGCCGGTGCCCCGGTCCGGGCGCGCGGGCACGCGGCGGGGTGAGGGGCGGCTGGGGCGTGATCGGCCCGAGGCGCGGCGTCGGCGCGCGGTGCGCCGCCGGCGTCCACCGGTGCCGCGCGGTAGTCGTCTGGCGGTGCGGCGTCGGCTTCCGCCGGTGCCGTGCGGTGGTCCGGCGGTGCCGGGTCGGCGGCGGCCCCCGGTGCGCCGTCGGCAGCCGGGCCGGAAGGGGCGTCCTGGAGGGTCTGGAGCAGGGCGGCGGCGACGCTGACGGCGATGGCGGCCGGGGCCTTGCCGGCCAGGCCGGGCAGCCCGATCGGGCAGGTGATGCGGGCGACGGCGGCCGGCGGGTGCCCGGCCTCGGCCAGCCGCTTGCGGAACCTGGCCCACTTGGCGCTGGAGCCGATGAGGCCGATGCTGCCCAGGTCCGCCCGGTGCAGCGCGGCGTCGCAGAGCACGAGGTCCTCGGCGTGGTCGTGCGTCATGATCACGACGTGGCTGCCCGGCGGCAGGTCGCGCAGCACCACCTCGGGGGCCGGGGCGTGGTGGAGGCGGACGTCGGCCGGGCCCTCGTCCAGGGCGGCGTCGCCGGCGCCGGCCAGCTGGTCGGCGCGGGAGTCGACCAGGTGCACCGCCAGCGGCAGCCGGGCCAGGATCCGGGCCAGCTCCAGGCCGACGTGCCCGGCGCCGAAGACGGCGACGCTCGCCCGGGCGGGCAGCGGCTCGAGCAGCACGCTGACCTCCCCGCCGCAGCACTGCCGCCCGTGCCGGGTGGTGACGTGCTCGTTGAGGGACATCTCCAGCGTCTCCGGCGCGCGGGCGCCGGTGGCGAGCAGCTGCCGCGCACGGTCCACCACCGTTGCCTCCAGGTTGCCGCCGCCGACGCTGTCCCAGGTGCGCGTCGCGTCGACGACCATCTTGGCACCGGCCTCCCGCGGCGCATGGCCGCGCACGCCGGTGACCGTGACGAGGACGCCGGCCCGGCCCTCGGCCCGCAGGTGCGCGGCGGCGCGCAGCCAGTCCACGTCAGCCCCGCGCGGTGGTGCGGGCCGGGGCGGTGCGGGCGGCCGCGGCGCCGCTGCCGACGGCGCCCGCGTCGGTCGTGCCCGCGCCGGTGTCGGTGGCCGCCCGGTCGCCGTCGTGGACGGGACCCGGGCGCCGGCGTGTCGGCCCGGCCGTCGAACGTCCGTTCCCGTAGGCTCATCCACAGGCGACGACGGCGCCGGGGTGTCCACCGCCCTCGGCGACCACGCCGTCGCCGTCGCCGGCCGCCCCGCCGTCCCGGGCGCCGTCGGCCGCCTGCCGGGCCGCGGTCAGCGCCCAGAACACCACCTCGGGGGTGGCCGGGCTGCCGAGCTCGACCACCCGGCCGGCCGGCCCGAATGCGGCGACCGCGGCGCGCAGCGCCTCCCGGACGCTGAAGGCAAGCATGAGCGGCGGCTCGCCGACCGCCTTGGAGCCGTAGACGACGCCGGACTCGGTGGCCCGCTCGAAGAGGTGGACGTGGAACTCCTCGGGCATCTCCGAGAAGCTCGGCAGCTTGTACGTGCTCGCCGCCTGGGTGGCGAGGCGGCCGCGGGCCGGGCCGTCGGCGAGGTCCCAGCGCAGCTCCTCCAGGGTCAGCCACCCGGTGCCCTGGACGAACCCGCCCTCGATCTGGCCCAGGTCGACCAGCGGGGAGAGGCTGTCCCCGACGTCGTGCACGATGTCGGTGCGCAGCAGCCGGTAGGCGCCGGTGAAGGCGTCCACCTCCACCTCCGAGGCGGCCGCGCCGTAGGCGAAGTACTTGAACGGCTCGCCCTGCATCCGGGCCGAGTCCCAGTGCAGGCCCTCGGTGCGGTAGTACCCGGCGGCGAAGAGCGGGACCCGCTGGGCGTAGGCGTCGCCCACCACGTCGGCGAAGGCCAGGTCCCGGTCCTCGAAGCCGATGCCGGTCACCCGGCCATCGACGAAGCGGACGTCGTCGGGGTGGATGCCCAGCCGGCGGGCGGCGACCTCGGCAAGCCGGTCCCGGACCTGCTCGCAGGCGTCCTTCACCGCCCCGCCGTTGAGGTCCGCGCCGGAGCTGGCGGCGGTGGCGGAGGTGTTCGGCACCTTGTCGGTGCGGGTCGGGGCCAGGCGGATCGCCGCGAGCGGCACGCCCAGCGCGGTGGCGGCCACCTGCCGCATCTTGGTGTGCAGGCCCTGGCCCATCTCGGTGCCGCCGTGGTTGATCAGCACCGAGCCGTCCTTGTACACGTGCACCAGCGCGCCGGCCTGGTTGAAGGCGGTGAGGTTGAAGGAGATCCCGAACTTCACCGGGGTCATCGCCAGCCCCCGCCGCAGGTGCGGGTGGGCGGCGTTGAACGCTTCGATCTCCCGCCGGCGCCGGGCGACGTCGGCCCGCTCGGCGAGCAGGTCCCAGATCGCGTGCAGCCGCTCGGCGTGCCGGACCGGCTGGCCGTACGGGGTGGCCTGGCCGGGGGCGTAGAAGTTGCGCCGGCGCAGCTCGGCGGGGTCCAGGCCGAGCAGCGGGGCGCACCGGCCGAGGATGTCCTCGATGACGAGCATGCCCTGCGGGCCGCCGAAGCCGCGGAAGGCGGTCTGGGAGGTCTTGTTGGTCCGGGCGATCCGGCCGTGGACCTCGACGTCGGGGACGAAGTAGGCGTTGTCGACGTGGCACAGGGCGCGGGTGAGGACGGGCTCGGACAGGTCCAGGCTCCACCCGCCGTCGGAGGTCAGGGTGGCCCGCAGCGCCAGCAGGTGCCCGGCGTCGTCGAAGCCGACCTCCCAGGTGGCGTGGAAGGGGTGCCGCTTGCCGGTCATGGTGATGTCCTGGGTCCGGTTGAGCCGGACCCGGACCGGGCGGCCGGTGCGGACCGCGCCGAGTGCGGCGACGGCGGCCAGGCCGTGCGGCTGCATCTCCTTGCCGCCGAACCCCCCGCCCATCCGCAGGCACTGCACGGTCACCTCGTGGCTGTGCAGGCCGAGGACGTGGGCGACGATCTCCTGGGTCTCGGTGGGGTGCTGGGTGGAGGACTGGACGAACACCTGCCCGGCCTCGTCCACCTGGGCCAGCGCGGCGTGGGTCTCCAGGTAGAAGTGCTCCTGCCCGCCGAGCTCGAGCTCGCCGGTGAACCGGTGGGCGGCGCGGGCCAGGGCCCCGGCGGCGTCGCCGCGGCCGACCGTGGGCCGGTAGTCCTGGAAGCTCTCCGCGGCGATGGCCTCGGCCAGGGTGAGCAGGGCGGGCAGCGGGGCGTACTCCACCTCCACCGCGGCGGCGCCCAGCCGGGCGGCCTCGAGGGACTCCGCCAGCACCCAGCACACCGCGTGGCCGTGGTAGGCGACCTCGGTGGGGAAGAGCGGCTCGTCGCCCTTGGTGCCGGCGTCGTTGACGCCGGGGACCTCGGCGGCGGTGAGCACGTCCACCACCCCGGGCACGGCGCGGGCCGGGTCGGTGCGCAGGGCGGTGACCCGGGCGTGGGCGTGCGGGGCCTGCACCGGCCAGGCGTGCAGCACCCCGGGGGCCCGGCCGATGAGGTCGTCGGTGTACAGGGCGGTGCCGGTGACGTGCAGGGCGGCGCTCTCGTGGGCCACCGCCTGCCCGACCACCGGGCTGACGGGCCGCTCGGCCAGGGATCTCATCGGGTCACCTCCAGGGCCGGGGCGGGCTGGGTCTGGGCGTAGAAGCGGAGCAGGGACTGCCCGAGCATGGCGCTGCGGTAGCGGGCGCTGGCGCGGTGGTCGTCCAGCGGGGTGCCCTCCCCGGCGAGGACGTCGGCGACGGCGGCCGCGGTCTCGGCGTCCCAGCGCCGGCCGGTCAGGGCGTCCTCGGTGGCGCGGGCCCGGAGCGGGGTGGCGGCCACCCCGCCCAGCCCGATCCGGACCCTGCCGACGGTGCCGCCGTCGAGCTCCATGGCGATGGCGACGGCGACCGAGGAGATGTCGTCGAAGCGGCGCTTGGCGATCTTGTAGAACGCGGCGGCCGGGGCGAGCGGGCGCGGGACGCCGACCGCGCGGATAAGCTCCCCGGGCCGACGGACGGTGCGGCGGTAGCCGGTGAAGTACTCGGCCAGCGGCACCTCCCGCTCGCCGTCCGCGCCGGCCAGCACGAGCGTCGCGTCCAGGGCGAGCAGGGCCGGGGCGGCGTCGCCGATCGGGGAGGCGGTGCCGAGGTTGCCGCCGAGGGTGGCGGCGTTGCGGATGAGGCGGGAGGCGAACTGGGGGAAGAGCTGGTCCAGCAGCGGGACCCGGCCGGCCAGGCCGCGCTCGACCTCGGAGAGGGTCAGCGCGGCGCCGATCTCGATGCGGTCCGGGCCGACGTCGAGGGTGCGCAGCTCCTCGAGCCGGTCGACGGCGAGCACCAGCGGGGGGCGGGCGTGGCGGATGTTGACCTCCACGCCCAGATCGGTGGCGCCGGCGAGGAGCTGGGCGTCTGGGCGGTCGGCGAGCAGGTCGAGCAGCTCGGCCAGGGTGGCCGGGCGGCGGAACTCGGCGGCCTCGGTGACCAGGTGGGTGGGCCGGGCCGGCGGCGCCGGCCGCTCCTGGCGGCGGGCGAGCGGGTCCGCCGGGCTGGGCGCGCCCAGGGCGTAGGCGGCGTCGCGGATGGGCCGGTAGCCGGTGCACCGGCACAGGTTGCCGCTGAGGGCGTGCAGGTCGAAGCCGTTGGGCCCGTGCTCGTGGTCGGCGGCGTGCTCCTCCCCGGCGACGGCGGTGCCGGTCTCCGAGTGGTCCGGCTGGATGTCGTCGGGGGCGGCGCCGTCGCGGGCGGTGCCGTCGGGCTGGGCATCGGCAGGCCGGGAGCCATCGTTGGCGGCCGCCGGCCCGGTGCGGCCGGGCCGGTAGTACTCCGCTGCCATCGAGCAGATGAAGCCGGGCGTGCAGTAGCCGCACTGGGAGCCGCCGCGGTCGGCCATCTCGCGCTGGACCGGGTGGAGGTCCTCCACCGCGCACGCCCCGGGCGCGGTGCCGAGGCCCTCGGCGGTGCGGATCTCCTGGCCGTCGAAGGCGAGCACCGGCGGCAGGCAGGCGTTCACCGCCGTCCACCTGGTGCGCTCCGGCCCGTCCGGCCGGGCGACGAGGACCGCGCAGGCCCCGCACTCCCCCTCGGCGCAGCCTTCCTTCGCACCGGTCAGGCCCTGGGCGCGCAACCAGTCCAGCAACCGGGTGTGCGGCGCTGCCGCGGCCGCGCGCACCTGGTCGTTGACCCTCACCTCGATGCGGTCCATGACACGCTCCCAGCGAGCCGTCCGGGCCGCGGCGCCCCACCCTCGGAGCGCTGACCACGGGCATGGTTGCGGGTGATCGCCCGGCCGCAGGTTATCCATGCGAACAACGACCGAGTGGGTAGGACGATAGTCCCGGCCGACCCCGGTGGCAAGAGGTTTTTGAAACTCTCATTCCGCATCGCGGAGTCGGGCTGGGCCAGTGGCCGATGTCTGTGGCCGTCCCGTGCCGGGAGGCCGGGGAAACCCGTTGACCAGGGGGTGCCGCGGGCGGACGCTTGCTGCCCATGACGCAGGCGGGAGGGGCGTGATCGTGGAGACCGACCTCGCAGCGCAGGGCCGGCGCGCCTACCGGGCGGTGGAGACCGGCGACCTCGGCGACGTCGCCGAGTACATCGCCCCCGCCTGGGTGAACCGGGAGGCAGCGGCCGAGCCGCCGACGGCGCGCGGCCGGGGGCCGGCGGCGTTTGCCGCGACCGTGCGGTGGCTGCAGACCGGCCTGTCTGACATCAGCATCCACGAGCGGGAGGTTGTGGTCGCCGGGTCCACGGTGGTCTCGGCCGCGACCCTGAGCGCCCGGCACACCGGCCCGATCGTGCTGCAGGCCGGCGACAAGATCCGGGTCGCGCCGCCGACCGGCCGCCGGTTCGCCGTCGAGCACGTGCACTGGACGGAGTTCGACGCCGAGGGACGAGCGGTGCGCCACTTCGCCCGCCGGGACGACCTCGGCCAGGTCACCCAGCTCGGCCTGCTGCCGCCGACGCCCGGGCAGCTCCTGCGCACGGTGCGCTGGGCGCTCACCGGGCGGTCGGCGGCGGCCCGGCGCGTCTTTCTCACCACTCCCGGCACCCTGCCGGTCGGCACCGGCGCCGCGGCGGGCCACCCACGCAGCACCTGACCCAGGCCCCTCACGCGGCTCGTCGTGCATCGTCACCCGGGAGAGCTCGTAGGTGTCGCCCCGCCCGACCAGGGCTGCCCGCTACCCTCCTGACCCCCCGTCTACGCGAGCAGACCAGCTGAGGCACGCGGTCCCGTTTCGCGAGCATCTTGACATGAGGCACCACGGACGGGGCGCTTGTACTTCTCGCGGGGCGGGTCAGCAGGTTTAGGGACCGACTCGGGCCGGATTTTCGGTGGGGTGGTTGCAGCCCTCTGGCTACCTGGCCACCTGGGCAGGGTCGTCGCGAAGCCGTGTGGCTTCGGTTCTACCTGTCGTGCTTCGCTCTACGCCGGCTCTGGGCAAGCCGCGCCACCTCGGCCTCTGCCTCGGCGAGGTCCGCTCGGGCCTCCTCGGCGCGGGCGGCTGCCCGGTCTCGGAGCTCCTCGGCGCCCGCCAGCTCGTCCCGCAGACGGTCCAGGTCGTGCTCGCGGGCGGCCACCTGGGCTCGCAGCTCGTCGAGCTCGGCGCGCAGCTGCAGGGCGCGGGCCTGCAGCGCCTGCAGGTGGTCGCCCGCCTCGGTCCGGCGCTTGTCCGCCTTCTCGGCGTAGGCCCGGCTCTCCGCCACCTCCTGCTCGGCTGCGGCGAGCGCGGCCCGGGCGGCCTCCTCCGCCCGGCGTCGCTCCTGCGCCGCCCGGGAGCCGCGGAGGGAGACCGGCGGCGGCACCGGCTCCTGCTCGATCACCGCCGGGACGGCGACGGCGCCGGTGAGGTCGACGCTCGTGCCGCGCACCGTCAGCCCGGTGACGAGCAGCCCGCTGCGCACGGCCTGCGCGGCGGCGGCGTCGGTCATCGCCGCGTGCAGCGTCTGCTCCACCTGCTCCACCGCCGGTTCCGAGAGCCGCTGGCCCAGCTCGGCGGCCAGGGCCTTGCCCTGCCGGGCGACGGCGGCGGTGAGCTGGCGCCTCTGCCGGGACAGGTCGCGGAGCTGGGCGGCGTCGAGATCCTCCTGGGCGCTGCGGAGCTGGGCGCCGAGGTCCAGCACCTCGCGCACCTGGTCACCGCGGTGCCGGACCATCATGTTCACCGTCCAGGCCGCCACGGAGGGCTTGGCCAGCCGCGCCACCGCCCGGGCGAGGTCGGGATCCTCCCGCTTCAGGGCGCGGGCCCGGGCGTTGCGGGCCGCGGTGAACTCCCCCGGCGGCAGGCCGTAGAGCTCCTCGGCCACCTCCGTCAGGTCCGCCACTGGTGCCTCATCCCGCTCTCCGGCCGGCTGCCCCGACGCTCATCGGCCCCGTCCCTCCGTCGCTTGCCCCGGTTTCTACCCCGCGCGCCGTTCCGGTCTTCGGCGAGTTTCGCCAGGCTAACCGGCCTTCCGGGGCTACGCGGGCTGACATTCTTCCCTACTGCAGGTCGACGAGGAAGCTGGTCTTCCGCCGCGACGTGCACGGGCGAACGGCACCGTGCGGATGCGGGTCAGGCGACCTGCCGGGACAGGAACTCGTTGAGCCGAGCGGAGAACTCCTGCGGAAGCTGTGTGTTCCACTCGTGGCCAGCGCCGGGGACGACCTGGAGCTCGGCGCCAGGGATCGCGGAGGCGAGCTGACGCGCGGCTGGCAGGTTGGGGCGGTCCTTGCTTCCGCACAGGACGAGCGTCGGGACGGCGATCCGGGGCAGCTCGGGCCGGAAGTCCGTTGCGCCGAGCACTCCCAGTACGTCGAGCAGAGTTTGCCGGCTCATACCCGGTGGGGCGACGAATCGCTCCGGGAGGATCCGCATGATCACGTTCTGGATGCCCATGAGCAGGCGGTTCGGATGCGCCTGTCCGGCGGAGAGCGTGAGCGAGGCTGTGCGCTCCGGGTAGTCGAGTGCGAACCGGGTGGCGACCATCGCCCCGAGTGACAGACCGCACAGATGCGCCGCTGCAATGCCGCGACGGTCGAGCTCATCCCCCAGCGAACGGGCGGCCTGGACCAAGGAGAACGGCACGTCGTCTGCGTCATGCAGACCGGAAATCGGCGGAGCGATGCCCTCCATGCCGGGAGGCAGGGCTTGCAGCTGCGCACCCCAGGAATCGGGACCGACGCCGAGGCCGTGCAGGAACACCACGATCCTTGCCGTCGTCTCGCTCACAGCTCCGATAGTAGGGACATGGCAGCGAGCTGAGCGGCAAGAACGCGTTCCTGATCAGTCAGGAGCATCCCGTGATCGACATCGACCCAGCTCGTCTGGGCTTTCCGCGCGTCCGCGCGTCCGCGCGAACGGGCCCAACCGGCACCTGCCCTGGGTGGCAAGGTCGGTGCCCTTGGGTCCGGGGGGCGGTGATCATCTGCACGGCGGTGACGCCCATCAACTCACCGGACGGGTTCCTGCGTCCGCGTCGAGGAGCCCGGCGAGCGCCCGGAGCCGGGCCTCGCAGCCGGTGACGATGTCGGCCACGATCTGCGCGGCCGGCCGGATCTCGGTGAAGGTGCCCACGACCTGGCCGACGAAGAATGACTCCAGCTCGCGGGCCCGTTCGTCCCCGCGCTCGGCGGCGGCGTCGATCCGCTCCCACGCCTCACGCACCAGCACGGACTGCCACGGCATCGGCAGGGGGCGGGGCGCGCCGGGCCGGTCCCACTCCGCCAGCCAGGCCGAGCGCAGCTGCCGGGCCGGCTTGCCGGTGCGGGTGGTGGAGATGGTGGTGTCGGTGCTGCGCGCGGCCAGCAGCTTGGCCTTGATGACGTCGCTGACCGGGTCCTCGTGGCTGGCCAACCACACCGACCCGGCCCAGCCGCCGGACGCGCCGAGGGCCAGGGCCGCGGCGAGCTGGCGGCCGGTGGCGATCCCGCCGGCCGCGAGCACCGGGACGTCGCCGGCGACGTCGACCACCTCCGGGGTGAGCACCATGGTGGCGACCGAGCCCGTGTGCCCGCCGCCCTCGGTGCCCTGGGCGACTAGCAGGTCGGCGCCGGCGGCGAGGTGCCGGCGGGCGTGCTCCGCGGTGCCGACCAGCCCGGCGACGGCGACGCCGGCCGCCCGGGCCCGGGTCACCAGCTGCGGCGGCGCCGTGCCCAGGGCGTTCGCCACGAGCGCGGGCCGGTGCGCGAAGGTGACGTCGAGCAGCCCGGCCACGGTCTCCGGCGCAGTGTGCGTCTGCAGGCTCAGGTCGATCCGGCCGGTACGGTCCAGCTCGCCGGTAAGCGGCGGGATGCCGTACCGATCCAGCAGCTCGGCGACGAAGGCGCGGTGCTCGTCCGGAACGCCGGCCGCCGTCGCCCCGGACCCGGATGCCGGTGGCCCCGTCCCGCCCGGCCCGTCCGTGGCGGCCGGCGGGCCGGCGGGGACCAGCAGGTCCACCCCGTAGGGCAGCCCGGCCAGCTGGTCCTCGATCCAGGTCAGCCGGGCGTCGAGCTGGTCCGGCGTGTACATGGTGGCGCCCAGGACGCCGAGCCCGCCGGCCCGGGAGACCTCGACCACCACCTCCGGTGAGCGGCTGAAGCCCGCGAGGGGATGCCGCGCGCCGACCATCTCGGTGAATGCCGTCCTCATGCCGCCTCCACGGTGAACAGCGCCTGACCGACCTCGACCTGGTCCCCCACGGCGACGTCCACCGTCACCGTGCCCGCGCGCGGCGCGGTCAGGGGCATCTCCATCTTCATCGCCTCGAGCACGCCGAGGACCTGCCCGGGCCGCACGGACTCCCCGGCCCGCACGCTCACCCCGCGGACCACCCCGGGCATCGGGGCCCGGACCGGTCCGTCCGGCGGGGCCGCGGCGGCCGCGGCGAGGGGGTCGGGCCGGGTCCAGGTCCGCGCCTCGCCCTCGTGGACCACGGTCACCCCTGCCGCGTCCACCTCTGCGGTGCAGAGGTGGGTGACGCCGTCGATCTCCAGGTGCAGCCACCCGGCCGGAGCAGAAAGCGGACGGACCCGCCGACGGCGGCCGGCGCGCTCGCCGTGCCCGCTCCCCCCGTCGGCGCGCTCCCCGTTCGTGCTCGCCCCAGGCCCGCTCGCCCCGGCGGCGTGCGCCCCGTCGGCAGGCTCCCCACCGCTGCGCTTCCCGTCGGGGCGCTCCCCGTCGCCGGTCGCCCCGCCGTCGGTCTCCATCACCAGCCCACCGGCCCGGTCCACCACGAGCTCGTACCGGCCGCCGTCGCCGTCGACCAGCGCGACCACCCGGGGCGCCGCCGGCCCGCCCAGCCGCCACCCGTCCCCGACGCCGAACGGGTGGCCCGGCCGGTCCCCCGGCCCTGGGCCGGCCAGCACCCAGGCGGCCACGCACCGGGCGACGTCGCCGCCGCCCGGCGGGAAGGGGTCGGGGTGCCGGCCGAGCCAGCCGGTGTCGATCTCGGCGTCGGCGAAGGCGGCCGAGGCCAGCAGGCGGCGCAGGAAGCCGGTGTTGGTGGTCAGCCCGACGACGGCGGTCGCGTCCAGGGCGGCCAGGAGCCGGCGGCGGGCGGCCTCGCGGGTGGGGCCGTGGGCGATGAGCTTGCCGAGCAGCGGGTCGTACCAGGGCCCCACCTCCTGGCCGTCCTCGAGCGCCGCCTCGACGCGGACGCCCTCGGGCCAGCGCACGGTCCGGGCCGTGCCGGCCTGCGGCAGGTGCTGGCGGTCCTCGGCGTAGACCCGCACCTCGATCGCGTGCCCGGTGGTCGTCACGTCATCCTGGGTCAGCGGCAGCGGCGCGCCCTGGGCGACGGCGAGCTGGAGGGCGACCAGGTCCAGCCCGGTCACCGCCTCGGTGACCGGGTGCTCGACCTGCAGCCGGGTGTTCATCTCCAGGAAGTAGGCCTCCTCGCCGGCGACGAGGAACTCCACGGTGCCCAGGCCGACGTAGCCGACGGCGCGGGCGAGCCGCACGGCGGCGTCGGTCAGCCGGGCCCGCAGCGCCGGCGAGATCGTCGGCGCGGGGGCCTCCTCGACGACCTTCTGGTACCGGCGCTGGACCGAGCAGTCCCGCTCGCCCAGGTGCAGGACGTGGCCGTGGGCGTCCGCCAGCACCTGGACCTCCACGTGCCGGCCGCGCGGGACGTACCGCTCGATGAGCACCCGGTCGTCGCCGAACGCGGCGGCGGCCTCCCGCCGGGCGGCCGCGAGCGCGGCGGGCAGGTCGGCCGCGGCGGTGACGACGCGCATCCCCTTCCCCCCGCCCCCGGCGGTGGCCTTGACGAGCAGCGGCAGGCCCACCTCAGCCGCGGCGCGGCGGGCGAGATCGGCGTCCTCGGCGTCCCCGCCGTCGCCGACGGCCGGCAGCACCGGCACCCCGGCCGCCCGGGCCACCTCCCGGGCCAGGTCCTTCCGGCCCATCCGGGCCACGACCTCGGCCGGCGGCCCGATCCAGACCAGGCCGGCCTCGGTGCACGCCCGGGCGAAGCCGGCGTCCTCGGCGAGGAACCCGTAGCCGGGGTGGACAGCGTCCGCGCCGGTGGCCCGGGCGGCGGCGAGCAGCGCCGGGACGGACAGGTAGGACTCGGCGGCCGGGGCCGGGCCGAGGCGGGCGGCGGCGTCGGCGGCCCGGACGTGCGGGGCGTGCGCGTCGGCGTCGGAGTACACCGCCACGGTCCGCAGGCCGGCGGCGCGCGCGGCGCGGATCACCCGCAGCGCGATCTCGCCGCGGTTGGCGACCAGGACGGTGGCGAACACGGTCACATCCGGAAGACGCCGTAGCCCGGCTCGGGCAGCGGGGCGTGCGCGGCGGCGGCCAGGCCCAGGCCGAGGACCCGGCGGGTGTCGGCCGGGTCGATCACGCCGTCGTCCCACAGCCGGGCGGTGGAGTAGTACGGCGAGCCCTGCCGCTCGTACTGCTCCCGGACCGGGGCGGTGAGGGCCTCCTCCTCGGCCGGGCCCCAGGCCTCGCCGCGGGCCCGGGCGCCCTCCGCGCGCACGGTGGCCAGGACCGCCGCGGCCTGCTCCCCGCCCATGACCGAGATGCGGGCGTTCGGCCACATCCACAGCTGGCGCGGGTCGAAGGCCCGCCCGCCCATCCCGTAGTTCCCGGCGCCGAAGGAGCCGCCGATGATCACGGTGAACTTCGGGACCACCGAGCAGGCGACGGCGGTGACGAGCTTGGCGCCGTCCTTGGCGATGCCGGCGTGCTCGTAGGCCTTGCCGACCATGAAGCCGCTGATGTTCTGCAGGAAGACCAGCGGCACCCCGCGCTGGTTGCACAGCTGGACGAAGTGCGCGCCCTTGAGCGCGGACTCCCCGAACAGGATCCCGTTGTTCGCGACGATCCCGACCGGGTAGCCCCAGATGCGGGCGAACCCGCACACCAGGGTCTCGGCGTAGCGGGCCTTGAACTCGTGCAGCCGGGAGCCGTCGACCACCCGGCGGATGACCTCCCGCACGTCGTAGGGGGTGCGCACGTCCGGCGGGACGACGTCGGCCAGCCCGGCCGGGTCCTCGGCGGGCTCCTCGGGCGCCTCCTGGTGCAGGGTGGCCGGGCGGGGCCGCTCGAGCGTGGCGACGGCGCCGCGCAGGACCGCCAGCGCCTCGCCGTCGTCCGCCGCGAGGTGGTCCACCACGCCGGAGGTGTGGGCGTGCACGTCCCCGCCGCCGAGCTCCTCGGCGGTGACCACCTCCCCGGTCGCGGCCCGGACCAGCGGCGGCCCGCCGAGGAAGATGGTGCCCTGCCCGCGGACGATGACGGTCTCGTCGGACATCGCCGGCACGTACGCCCCGCCGGCGGTGCACGAGCCGAGGACCGCGGCGAGCTGGGGGATCCCGCGGGCGGACAGGTGGGCCTGGTGGTAGAAGATCCGCCCGAAGTGGTCCCGGTCGGGGAAGACCTCGTCCTGCAGCGGCAGGTACGCCCCGCCGGAGTCGACCAGGTACAGGCAGGGCAGGTGGTTGGCCGCGGCCACCTCCTGGGCGCGCAGGTGCTTCTTGACGGTCATCGGGTAGTACGTGCCGCCCTTGACCGTGGCGTCGTTGGCGACGACGACGCACGGCCGGCCGGCGACCAGCCCGATCCCGGTGACCAGCCCGGCGGACGGCACCTCGCCGTCGTACATGTCCCAGGCGGCGAGCGCACCGAGCTCGAGGAAGGGGGAGCCGGGGTCGAGCAGGCGGTCGACCCGCTCGCGCACGAGCAGCTTGCCGCGGGCGACGTGCCGGGCCCGGGCCGCCGGCGGGCCGCCCTGGCGCACCAGGGCCAGCCGCTCGTGCAGCTCGGCGACGAGCTCGGCCAGGCTCGTGGTCCGCGACGCCGTCGTCGCCATGCCCACCTCCACGGGGACGGCCCCGCCGGGCGGGGACGCTGACGCCGCCGACGTTAGCAACCATTAACGTCCCCGTCTAGGATGCGGACATGCGCCAGCCGACCGTCCCGCCGCCGGCCGCAGAGACCGCGACCGTGGAGAGCGCGACCGTGGCGCCGGCCCCGGTCCTCGAGCCCGGCCCGGGCCGGCCGCGGCGGGACCAGATCCTCGACGCCGCGGCCGAGCTGTTCGCCCGCAGGGGCTTCCACGGGGTGCCGATCACCGAGCTCGGCGCGGCGGTGGGCATCTCCGGGCCGGGGCTCTACCGGCACTTCGCCAGCAAGGAGGCGGTGCTCGCCGAGATGCTCGTCGGGATCAGCGAGCGGCTGCTCGGCGGCGCCCGGGAGCGGCTCGCCGTCGCCGGCGACCCGGCGGACCGGCTGCGGGCGCTGGTCGACTGGCACGTGGAGTTCGCCCTGGACCACCCCACGCTGATCACCATCCAGTCCCGGGACCTGGACGCCCTGGCGGCGCCGGAGCGGCGCCGGGTGCGCCGGCTCCAGCGCGACTACGTGGAGATCTGGGTCGGCGCGGTCACCGCCGCCCGGCCGGGCACGGCGGAGACCACCGCCCGGTCGGCCGCGCACGCCGTCCTCGGCCTGATCAACTCCACCCCGCACAGCGCCGGCCCGTCCCGCCGGGCCACCGGCGAGCTGCTGCGCCAGATGGCCCTGGCCGCGCTGCTCGCCCCGCCGACGCTCGGGGGGACCTGACCCCGGCGTAGCCCGCACCCCGCGGGCACCGCCCTGCAGGACCCGGGCCGCCGGGGCCCGCGGGGCACGAGAGGAAGGAGAGCACCGTGGCTCATCCCGGTACCGGAGGCGGCACCGCCCGCGGTGACGCGCGCCCAGCAGCCGGCGATGCCCGGCCGTCCACCGGCGACGGTGCCCGCCCGGCCGCCGCGCCGACCGTCCCGCCGGCCGCGCCGGCCGGCCGCCCGCCGCTGCGCATCGCCAACGTCTCCGGGTTCTTCGGCGACCGGCTCAGCGCCGCCCGGGAGATGGTCGACGGCGGCGCCGTCGACGTCCTCACCGGGGACTGGCTCGCCGAGCTCACCATGGGGGTGCTCGCCCGCCAGCGCGCCCGGGACGAGGCCGCCGGCTACGCCGCCACCTTTGTCACCCAGCTCGCGGACGTGCTCGGCGACTGCCTGCGCCGCGGGATCCGGGTCGTCGCCAACGCCGGCGGCCTGAACCCCCACGGCTGCGCCGCGGCCGTGCGGCAGGTGGCGGAGCAGCAGGGGCTCACTGTGCGGGTCGCCGTCGTCGACGGCGACGACGTCACCGACGCCTTCGCCCGCGCCCGGGCCGCCGGCTGGGCCGCCCCGCACCTGGACTCCGGGGAGCCGTTCGCGGTGCTGGCCGCCGAGCCGGAGGTGGTCAACGCCTACCTGGGGTGCTGGGGCATCGTCGAGGCGCTCGCCGCCGGCGCCGACGTCGTGGTGACCGGCCGGGTGACCGACGCCGCCGTCGTGCTCGGCCCGGCGGCCTGGCACCACGGCTGGTCCGCCGCGGACCTGGACGCGCTGGCCGGCGGGGTCGTCGCCGGGCACGTCATCGAGTGCGGCGCCCAGGCCACCGGCGGCAACTTCGCCTTCTTCACCGAGGTCCCGGGCGCCGAGCGGGTGGGGTTCCCGCTGGCCGAGGTGTACGCGGACGGCTCGGCAGTCATCACCAAGCACCCCGGCACCGGGGGGATGGTGACGCCGGAGACGGTGGGCGCCCAGCTGCTGTACGAGGTGGACGGGCCGCGCTACCTCACCCCCGACGTGGTGGCCCACCTGGACACCGTCCGGGTGGAGGCGGCCGGCCCGGACCGGGTCCGGCTGAGCGGGGCGCGGGGCGAGCCGGCCCCGGCCACCGTCAAGGTGGGGGCGATCGTGCCGGCCGGGTGGCGCAACGCGGTGACGTTCGTGCTCACCGGCGGCGCGGTCGAGGCCAAGGCGGCCGCGGCGCAGGCCGCGCTGTGGGCGGTGGTGCCCGGCGGCCGGGAGGCCTTCGAGGAGGTGGCCGTCACGCTGCTGCGCGCCGACCGGCCCGACCCGGCCCGGATGAGCGAGGCCGTCGCGCTGCTCACGGTCACCGTCCGCGACCGGGACCGGGCGGCGGTGGCCGGCTTCGCCCGATCCGCGGTGGAGACGTGGCTGGCCGGCTACCCCGGCCTGTACTTCACCGGCCCGCCTGGGCCGGGCAGCGGCGCCACGATCTTCTGGCCCACCCTCATGCCCACCGCGGAGGTGCCCCAGCGGGTGAGCCTGAACGGGCGGCAGTGGTCGGTGCCCGCTCCGACGGTCGGTGACGGCGACGGCGGCAGTGTCGGCGACGGCGACGGCGGCCGGGGCTCACCCAGCCCGGGCTCGCCGGGCGGTCGTGCCGTCGATGGCAGCGCTGCTCCGGAGCCCCCGGCCGGGCCGGCCGGGCTGCCCGAGCTCGCCGAGCCGCCCGCGCTGACCGAACCCGCCGGACGGGCCGAGCCGGACCGCCCCCCCGCACCGGCCGGCGCCGCCACCCGCCGGGTCCCGCTCGGCACGGTCCTCGGCGCACGCTCGGGCGACAAGGGCGGCAACGCGACCCTCGGGGTGTGGGCCCGTAACGAGCGCACGCACGCCTGGCTGCGCACGTTTTGGACCGAGGACCGGGTACGCGCGCTGGTCCCCGAGGCGGCGGACCTGGAGCTGCGGCTGTGGGAGCTGCCCAACCTGCGGGCGGTCGGGGTGACCATCGTGGGGCTCCTCGGCCGCGGCGTCGGGACCAATCTGGGCCTGGACTCCCAGGCCAAGGGGCTCGGCGAGTACCTGCGCGCCAAGCACGCCGACGTCCCGGTCGACCTGCTGCCCGACGCTCCGGCCGACGCCGGCGCCACCGACCGCACCGACGCTTCCCTGCCCGGGCGGGGCGGCGCCGTCGACGGACCTGCCGTCGGCCCCGACCACCGGGCCGGGGCTGCGGCCCGCGACCGTGCCGGAGGCAACCATGCCGACGCCTGACGTCCGCCTGGCCGTCGCCGGTGGGGTCGCCACGCTCACCCTGGACTCCGCCCACAACCGCAACGCCCTGTCCCGGGCGCTGCGGCAGCGGCTCGCGGAGCAGCTCGCGCGGGCGCTGGCCGACGACGCCGTGCGGGTCCTCGTCCTCACCCACGCAGGCCCGGTGTTCTGCGCGGGCGCGGACCTGCGCGAGCCCGACGCCGCCCCCGCCCCCGGCGCCGAGCTCGAGGACCTGCTGCACACCCTGTGGTCGGTGCCCAAGCCGGTCGTGGCCCGCCTGGCCGGCACGGCCCGCGGCGGGGGCACCGGGCTGGTGGCGGCGGCCGACGTCGCGGTCGCCGCCGACACCGTCACCTTCGCCTTCCCCGAGGTGCGCCTGGGCGTGGTGCCGGCGCTGATCTCCGCCCCGCTGCGGCGCCGGGTCGCCCCGCGGGCGCTGCAGGAGCTCTTCCTCACCGGGGAGGTGTTCGATGCGCCGCGGGCGGCGGAGATCGGCCTGCTCACCGCCGTCGTCCCCGCCGAGGACCTGGACGCCGCGGTTGACCGGTACGTGCAGATGCTGCTGCGCGGCGCGCCCGCCGCCCTGGCGGCCACGAAGGAACTGCTCGCCGCTCCTCCGCCCGGCGGCCTGGCGCCTGAGCTCGCCGCCCTGGCCCGGCTCTCGGCCCGGCACTTCGCCTCGCCCGAGGCAGCGGAGGGCAGGCGGGCCTTCGCCGAGAAGCGCGCGCCGGCCTGGGCGGTCGATGGTCCGCCCACCGCCGGACCCGCCGCTCCCCCGCAGCCGCCCGAGCGGTGACAGCGGGGGGACGCCTGCCACAATCGGCAGGTGCTCCTCGCCCAGGTCGTCCAGACCTCCGCCGCGGTCGCGGCCACCCGCTCGCGCCTGGCCAAGCGGGACCTGCTCGCCGCCACGCTGCGCGCGGCCGGGCCGGAGGAGGTCGCCGTCGTCGCGGAGTTCCTCGCCGGCCGCCCCCGGCAGCGCCGCACCGGCGTGGGCTGGCGGTCCCTCACCGACCTGCCGACCCCGGCCCGGGCGGAGACCCTGACCCCGCTGGGCGTCGACGCCGAGCTGGCGCGGATCGGCGCGCTCACCGGTCCCGGCTCCCAGGCCACCCGCGCGACGGCGGTCCGGGCCCTGTTCGCGACGGCCACCGCCCCCGAGCAGCAGTTCCTCGCCGGGCTCCTGCTCGGGGAGCTGCGCCAGGGCGCGCTGGACTCCCTGCTCCTCGACGCCATCGCCGCCGCGGCCGAGGTCCCGCTCGCGGCCGTGCGCCGGGCGGCGATGTTCAGCGCGCTGTCCGGCCCGATCGCGCAGGCGGCGCTGACCGGCGGCGCCCAGGCGCTGACCGGGTTCCACCTCGTGGTCGGCCGGCCGGTGCGCCCGATGCTCGCCTCCGCCGCGCCGGACGTTGACGCGGCGCTGGCCAAGATCACGGGTGCGGCGGGGGCCACGGCGGTGGCCGACGGCGGTCTGGCCGACGGCGGTCCGATGGCCGACGGCGGGACGGCCAACGGCGGTCCGGCCGACGGCGGTCCGGTGGCCGATGGCGCTCCGCCCGCGGACGACGGCGGGCACGACCGACCAGCCGCGGCAGCGGTCGCCGTGGACGGGAAGATCGACGGCATCCGCATCCAGGTGCACCGCGCCGGGGAGCAGGTCACGGTCTTCACCCGCTCGCTCGACGACGTCACCGACCGGCTGCCCGAGGTCGTCGACACTGTCCGCGACCTCGCCGTGAACGCCGTCGTCCTGGACGGGGAGGCCATTGCCCTGGACGCCGAGGGCCGGCCGCGGGCCTTCCAGGAGACCGGGTCGCGCACGATGACCCGGGACGCCGCCACTGCTGGTGCCGAGGTGCCGCTGACCGCCTACTTCTTCGACCTGCTGCACCTGGACGGGCGGGACCTGCTCGATGCCCCCGCCAGCGAGCGGTTCGCCGCGCTGGCCGACGTCGTCCCGCCGTCGGCCCGGGTGCCACGCCGAGTGACCGCGGACCCGGCCCAGGTGCAGGACTTCTTCGCCGAGATGCTCGGCCGGGGCCACGAGGGGGTGGTGGTCAAGGACCTCACCGCGCCCTACGCCGCGGGGCGGCGGGGCGCGGCGTGGGTAAAGGTCAAGCCGCGACACACCCTGGACCTGGTGGTGCTCGCCGTGGAGTGGGGCAGCGGGCGGCGGCGCGGGCTGCTGTCCAACATCCACCTCGGGGCCCGGGACGGCGAGGGGTTCGTCATGCTCGGCAAGACGTTCAAGGGCATGACCGACGAGATGCTCGCCTGGCAGACCGAGCGTTTCCTCGCGCTGGAGACCGGCCGGGAGGGCCACGTCGTGCACGTGCGGCCGGAGCAGGTGGTCGAGGTCGCCTTCGACGGGGTGCAGCGGTCGAGTCGCTACCCGGGCGGCGTGGCACTGCGCTTCGCAAGAGTGCTCCGCTACCGACACGACAAGTCCCCAACAGAAGCAGACACCTTATCAATCATTCGGGCCTACCTTCCCACTACCAGCACAGACAACTTTAACGGGAGTAACAGTGCGCCTTAAGGCAATGCACCTCAAGGGATTTAAACGTTTCACGGACCTGTCAATCGAAGATGTTCCAGAGTCGGCGAAGCTAATCTTGCTCGCCGGACCGAACGGCTCAGGCAAGTCCTCAGTCTTTGACGGCTTGAAAACCTGGCACTGGGCAAATGGCGGCGGTGGCTACTGGTGGGAGGAAACATACGGAGCCAAGGTTGGCTCGGACCCAATCTACTGGGATGAACGAGTTCAGGTCATCTTCCACGACCCAGTACCAGATAGCGAGATCGCCCGGAAGAAGCTTGTATATGTAAGAAGTGCCTTTCGAAACGAAGCCGACTTCGAACTAAGCGGAATTTCCCGAATGGCGTCGCCACTGGAGCGGCCCGGAGTGGGAAGACTAATCGACACTGACGCAAGTGTGTCTGAAAACTACCAACGTCTGATCCTGCAAACGCTCGATGGCGTTTACAGAGATGAGCTGCCGGAAGATATGACGCGCGTCCAACTCCGCGATCGAATCATTGGTAGGGTACGGGACGCCTTAGCACAAGTTTTCCGTGACTTGCAGCTTGACGGAGTCGGAGGCGTCACGGTCGGGGAAGACTCACTGGGGACATTCTACTTCTCTAAGGGCTCGTCGAAGCGTTTTCTATACAAGAACCTGTCAGCAGGCGAAAAGGCATGCTTCGATCTCATACTGGATGCGGTCATCAAGGCAGAGTACTTCAATGATTCGATTTGGTGCATTGACGAGCCTGAGACTCATTTAAACACAAGGATCCAGAGCGCTTTGCTAGAGACCCTGGTCTCTTTGGTTCCAGACAACTCCCAGTTACTCCTCGCGAGCCATAGCATCGGATTCATGCGGAAGGCTTGGGAGATGGCGAAGAAGTCGCCCGGTCAAGTCGTTTTTCTCGACATGGAGGGCATCGACTTCGACAAATCTGCATCTATCCGCCCAGTACGGCCGTCACGCGACTTTTGGGCAAAGACCTTGGAGGTCGCCCTCGGGGACTTGGCTAATCTGGTGGCGCCCGAGCGTATAGTCCTTTGCGAGGGAAGGCCACCAAGGGAGGCTGACAACGGCAACTCTGAGTTCGATGCGAAGTGCTACAGGAGAATCTTCGCCAGCGAATACCCAGAGACAGATTTTCTCTCAGTGGGTAGCAGCAGGGACGTGACCCACGATCGGCTAGACGCTGGGAAGACTATTCAGACGATCGCCACCGGTACAATTCTTATTCGCGTCATTGATCGTGATTTACGCAATGCAGATGAAGTCGCAGCACAGAGAGCGCGCGGAGTAAGAGTTCTCAACCGTCGCAACATAGAGGCCTACCTGCTGGATGACGAGGTTCTCGCGGCACTCTGCCGGGAAGTCGAGCAGATAGATAGGGCGCCAGAGCTGGTCCGCCTGCGGGACGCCTTGATGCAAGCGTCCGTCCAACGCGGGAATGATCCAGACGATTTCAAAAAGGTTGCTGAGGAGTTCTACCGTGGAGCACGTAAGGAGTTGATGCTCTCAAGCTCAGGTAGTTCTTGGGCAGCCTTCGCAAGCGCAACCCTCGCGCCGTTGATTAAACCTGGGATGGTGGTTTACGAGGATCTGAAGGAGAGTATCTTTGGAGGTTGACACGGTGGTGTTCTAGAACTACCCGGTCCATCACTGTTCCTATCGAATCGGTTCTTTTTCGAATTCTCGGATTCGAGCAGCACGTTCAACGGCTGAGACGAGATGCTCGCCTGGCAGACCGAGCGGTTCCTCGCGCTGGAGACCGGCCGGGAGGGTCACGTCGTGCACGTGCGGCCGGAGCAGGTGGTCGAGGTCGCCTTCGACGGGGTGCAGCGCTCGCCGCGCTACCCCGCCGGGATGGCGCTGCGGTTCGCCCGGGTGCTGCGGTACCGGTCGGACAAGACCGCTGACGAGGCGGACACGGTGGCGACCGTCCGGGCGCTGATGGGGGCTGAGAGACGGCCCCGCCGTCGCGCCGGGCCGCGGTCACGCCAGGCGGCCGTGCCCGGACGGCGGTCAAGCCTGGCGGTCGGCCGCCTGGGCGCGGAGCCGTGCCTCCTCGGCACGGACCTTGGCCTGGGTGGCGCGCTCGGCCTCCAGCCAGGCCGGCATCTCGGCCAGCAGCGCCCTGATCTGCTCGGTGGTCAGCGGCTCGGTAACGCCGGCCCGCGCCAGGCCGGAGGCGGACACGCCCAGGCGGCGGGCGACCTCGCCCCGCGGGTGCGGGCCGTGGCGGCGCAGCTCCGCGAGCCAGGCGGGCGGGTGGGCCTGCAGCTCGTCCAGCTCCTCCCGGCTGACCGGACCGGCCCGGAACTCCGCCGGGGTCGCGGACAGCAGCACGCCGAGCTTCTTCGCGGCGGTCTGCGGCTTCATGGTCTGGGACATGCGTGCGGCCATCGGACCAGCGTAGGGCGCGGCCGGGGCGAGGAGCTGCCGTAGCCTCGGCCGGGTGGGCGACGGTGAGGGACGGACACCGGGGGCGGAGCCGTTCCGGATCCGGTTCGTCCCCGGCGTCACGCCGGACAGGTGGCTGCGCACCTGGGCCCGGCGCATGCCCGGCAGCCCGCTGGAGGCCGCGCCGGTGACGACCGCCGAGCAGGTCGCGGTGCTGCGCTCCGGCGAGGCGTCGATGTCCCTGGTCCGCCTGCCGGTGGACCGGGCCGGCCTGCACGTCATCCCCCTCTACCGCGAGGTGCCGGTGGTGGTGGCCGCCAAGGAGCACCCGGTCGCTGCCTTCGAGGAGGTCGACGTCGCCGACCTGGCCGAGGAGCACCTGCTGCAGGACCCGGCCGACGTGCCGGAGTGGCGGGCGGTGGCCCGCGAGGTCCGCGACGGCGGCCGGGCGCCGGTGGCGCCGATGAGCGTGCCGGCGGCGGTCGAGGTGGCCGCGTCCGGCGCGGGGATCCTCATCCTGCCGATGTCGCTGGCCCGGCTGCACCACCGCCGGGACGTCGTCCACCGGCCGGTGACCGGCGTCGCCCCGTCCGAGGTGGGCCTGGCCTGGCTGGCCGGCAACGAGGACCCGCGGGTGGAGACGTTCGTCGGCATCGTCCGCGGGCGGACCGAGCGCAGCTCGCGGGGCAACCAGCCGCCGTCGCCCGCCGCCACCGGGACGACGGCGGGTCGGGAGCAGGCCGCGACGGCGGGTCGGGAGCAGGCCGGCCGGGCGCCCGCCCGGAGGGCACGGCCGGGACGAGCAGGTCGGCCGGGCGGGCGGGGCGGGCACGGACGAAGGCGCCCCCGCTGAGCCGGCGACGGCTGCCCCGAACGGCCGGTCGTCGGGGTCGCCGGCGCCCGGGTCACGGCCGAGATCCTCGGTGGCCCCGAACGTGGTCCGGGTGTGCGTCGGGGTCTACGGCGTCGCCGGTCTCGGTGCGGCCGCCCCCTACGTTGATGCGGATGCGCACGCGGACGCGGGGAGGTTGGTGACACGAGCATGGTGGGGTGGTTGGGTTCGCCGGACGGGATGAGAGCACACCCGCGGGTGTCACCCTGGCGGACGCTGCTCCGACGTTCGGTGCAGATGGCCCACCCGGGCCGTCGGCCCGACCCGACCGCAGAGGGAGTCCGACATGAAGTACGTCATCCTGATCCACTCCAACCCCCAGCCGTGGGGCCATCCCACCGGTGACTTCGTCACCGAGAACCGGGCCCTGCCCGCCGAGCAGCGGGAGGCGATGAACACCGCGTTCGAGGCCCTGCTCACCGAGCTGCAGGAGAAGGGCGAGCTCGTCGGCGACGAGGCGCTCGGCGACCCGGCCTCGTCGGTGCTGTACCGCTGGCACGACGGCGCGCCGCTGCCCTCCGACGGCCCGTACTCCGAGGCGAAGGAACACCTCGCGGGCTTCTTCCTCATCGACGTGGAGAACGTCGAGCGCGCCGAGGAGATCGCCGCGCAGTTCGCCGGCCCCGGCGAGACGATCGAGCTCCGCCCCACCATGTGGCCCGGTGGCGAGGAGGCGTGAGCGCGGCACCGGCCGGCCGCTGAGCCTCGCCATGCACCCCAACGACGTCGAGGACGTGTGGCGGCACGAGTCGCCGCACGTCCTCGCGGCGCTGCTGCGCCGGCACGGCGACCTCGCCGACTGCGAGGACGCCGCGCAGGAGGCGGCCGAGGCCGCGGCACGGCAGTGGCCGCGGGACGGCGTGCCGGACAACCCACGGGGCTGGCTGGTGCGCGTCGCCTCCCGGCGGCTGATCGACCGGGTCCGCGCCGACCTGGCGCGCGCCGCCCGGGAGGAGGCCGTCGGGCGGCGCGAGGCGGCCGCGGACCTCGTCCCGGCAGCGGATGCCGGCGTGGACGCGGATGCGGACCGCGACGACTCCCTGCTCCTGCTGCTGCTCTGCTGCCACCCGAGCCTGAGCCGCCCGTCCCAGGTCGCGCTCACGCTGCGGTCGGTGGCCGGCCTGACCGCCGCGCAGGTCGCGGCCGCCTACCTGGTGCCGGAGCCGACGATGAAGCAGCGGCTCGTCCGGGCCCGTGCCACTCTGCGGGAGGCCGGCGCCCGCTTCGAGCTGCCCGGGCCCGAGGCCCTGCCGGCACGGGTCGCGGCCGTGCTCGACGTCTGCCACCTCATGTTCACCGAGGGCTACACCCGCAGCGGCGGGACCGAGCTGGTCGACACCGCGCTCGCAGAGGAGGCGATCCGGCTCACCCGGATGCTGCGGACCGCCCTCCCGGACCACGACGAGGTGACCGGTGCCCTGGCGCTCATGCTGCTCACGTCGGCGCGGACCGCCGCACGTGCCGACGCCCACGGTGACCTCGTGCCGCTGGCCGAGCAGGACCGCTCGCGCTGGGACGGCGCCCGCATCCGCGAGGGCACGGGCCTGCTCGAGGACGTGCTGCCGCGCGGCCACGTGGGTCGCTACCAGCTCCAGGCGGCGATCGCCGCGGTGCACGCCGAGGCACCCACCTGGGCGGAGACGGACTGGCTGCAGATCACCCTGCTCTACGCGATGCTGGCCGAGGTGGCACCAGGGCCGGCCGTCACGCTGAACCGGGCGGTCGCCGTCGCCATGACCCTCGGCCCCACCGCCGGGCTCGACCTGATCGCCCCGCTCCTGGCCGACCCGGCGATGGCCCGCCACCACCGCACCCACGCCGTGCACGCGCACCTGCTCGAGATGACCGGCGAGGCGACGGCGGCCGCGGAGGCGTACGCCCGCGCCGCCAGCCTCACCGCGAGCCTCCCGGAGCAGCGGTACCTGCTCGCGCGCCGACGCGCCCTGACGGGCGGCGAGAGCCCGGACGCAGGCTAAGCAACAGCACGGACGCGGGCTCGGCGGGGGCGCGGCCGCCGGCCCGGCGCCGTGCTTCGACGGCTCCCCGCCGCGGGCGGTCCGGCGCGCGCACGGCGCGCCGGACCGTCACCGCCGGACCGTCACCGCCGGACCGTCACTGCCGGACCGTCACCACCGGACCGTCACCGCAGGTGCATCATCACCACCACGGGAACCAGGGGAACAGCCGCCGGAACAGGTCCCCGAGCCAGCGGAAGAACTCGTCGATCGGCGACGGCGGCTCCTCCGGCGGCTCCTCGTCCCCGGCCACTGTCACCGGCAGGGTCACCGTGGTGCCGGTGGTCTCGTCGGTGACGACGAGGTCGACCGTCCCCTCCAGGCCCTCCGGGACCGTCACCCGCACCTGGGCCCGGCCCACCTCGTCGGTGGTGTCGACGATGGTCAGGTCCACCGGGGCGGTGCCCACGGCCGTGCCGCCGAGGGTGATGGTCACCGTCTCCGGCTTCGGCTCGGTGGTGGAGAACGCCAGCGAGGACAGGTCCACGGCGATCTCCTCGCCCGCCGCGTACTCCGCGGCGGGGTCGGAGACCCAGTTCACCCCGACGGCCCGCTGCCGGTAGTCCGGGCTGAGGGACCCGAACTCGTCGAGGTAGTCGACCATGGCGGCCAGGTCGGACTGGCCGGTGTCGGCGGTGCCGGTGCCCTCCGCCAGGGTGGTGAAGTTGTCACCGCCCCCGGCGAGGAAGGAGTTGGCGACCACCGTGTAGGTGGCGGCCGGGTCGAGCGGCTCCCCGTCCAGGGTCACGCTGAGGATCCGCTCGCCCACCGGGGCGTCCGGGTCGTAGGTGTAGGACAGCCCCGCGGAGACCCCGAGCTTGAGGAAGGGCCGGGAGGCGCCGGCCGGCTGCCACTGCTCCTCCAGCACCTGCTCGACCTGCGCCCCGGTCAGGTTGGTGGTCACCAGGGTGTTCGCGAACGGCTGGACCACCGCCGCCTCGCGGTAGGTCACCACGCCGTCGCCCTCGCCGGCGGACTCGGCGTAGGTCAGGTCGGCCCGCAGCCCGCCGGGGTTCATCACCGCGAGGTCGGCCTCGGCGTTGGTGCGCTGCGCCGCCCAGAGGTGGACGTCGGCCACCGCGTTGCCGAGGGTGGACTCCCCGCCGCGGTTCTCCGAGCCGTTGGACTGCCGGGCCCGGTTGAGGTCGGCGGTGATCTCCCCGAGCGGGACGGCGCCGAGGACCTCCGCCTGGGCGACGGCCTCGTCGACGATCGCCTGAACCTCCGGGTCGCCCGGGCAGAAGGTCTGCCGGGGGACGGGCGGGGTCGCGCCGGGGTTGCCCGGCTCGGGCACCAGGTCCACGTTCTCCGCGGTGGAGGCGGTGACCTCGCCGGTGGCGCGGTCGACGGTGAGGGTCAGGTGCCCCAGCTGCTCGCCGTACTGCCCGGTCTGGGTCACCCACCGGCCGTCGACGTCGTGCACGTAGGCCTGGTGGGTGTGGCCGGAGATGATCGCGTCGATGCTCTCGTGCGCGCCGGCGACCAGGTCGCCGAACGGGGTGCCGTCGGCCGAGGCGAGGTCGGGGGTGGGGGCGCCGTCGTGCACCAGCACGACGACGACGTCGGCCTCGTCGTTGGCCTCGTCCCCGTCGGAGAGCTGGGCGGCGTAGGCGTTGACCGCCTCGCCCATGTCGGTGAAGGTCAGGCCCTCGATCCCGGCCGGGGAGACCAGGGTGGGCATCTCCTCGGTGATCGCCCCGACGAACCCGACCCGCAGCCCGCCGACCTCCTCGATGTGGTACGGGTCGTAGACCGGGGCGCCGGCGTCGTCGACGATGTTCGCCGCGATGTAGGGGAAGTCCGCGGCGCCGAGCACCCGGTTCTCCACGTCGGCCCGGCCGCGGTCGAACTCGTGGTTGCCGAACGCCGAGACGTCCAGCCCGATCGCGTTGAGCACGTCCAGGGTCGGCTGGTCCTGCTGGACGAAGGACGTGAAGGTCGAGGCGCCGATGTTGTCCCCGGCGGAGACGAACAGGGTGTTGGGGTTCTCGGCGCGGAAGTGGTCGACGGCGCAGGCCAGGACGGCCCCGCCGGCGGACTGCCCGTCCGCCTCGATCCGGCCGTGGAAGTCGTTGATCGACAGCAGCGAGATGTCCACCGTCGGCGCGGCCGCGGGGACGTCGAGGGCGACCAGGATCGGGTTGTGGTCCGAGGAGCGGAACGGGCTGCCCGGGGTGACGTGCTCGCTGGCGAAGTAGTTGTACCGGGAGTACTCGGCCAGCACCGACTCCTCGGCGTTGATGCCCCAGACGTCGACGTCGGCGACGTCCTCGGCGGCGCCGCCGCTGACGAACACGTGGTCCAGCGAGCCGACCTTGCCGTCGTAGACGTAGGTCGCCTCCTGCCGGCCGGCGTTGACGTTGGTGTAGCCGGCGGCCTCGAGCACGTCCAGCGGGGACTCCTCGGTGTAGGAGTTGAAGTCCCCGAGGAGCAGGACGTCCTCGGTGTCGGCGTCGTCGGCCACCTCCTCGGCGAACGCGACCAGCGCGGCGGCCTGGGCCTCCCGCTCGGCGTTGAAGCAGCCCTCGACGGGCTCCGGGTCGCAGTCCCCGCCCTTGGACTTGAAGTGGTTGGCCACGGCCAGGAAGGTGTAGCCGCTGCCGACGGCGGTGAAGGCCTGGGCGAGCGGCTCCCGGGCGTCGGCGAAGGCCGGGTCGCCGGTGAGCACCACGGACTCCCCGGCCAGGGCGACGGCGGCCGGCCGGTAGATGAAGGCCGTGCGGATGACGTCCTGCTCGGCCAGGTCGGGCAGCGTGGCCGGGGACGGGGCGTAGGCCCAGGTGCCGGGGCCGGCGGCGGCGTTGAGCGCCTCGACCAGCGCGGCCAGCGCGGCGTCGCGGTCCTTGCCGAACTTGGCCGAGTTCTCGATCTCCTCCAGGGAGACGACGTCGGCGCCCAGGGCGTTGATCGCCGCGACGATCTTGTCCTGCTGGCGCTGGAGGTTGGCGGCGTCCCAGGCCCCGCGGGCGTCGCAGCCGCCGGCGACGGAGATGGGGTTGCCGGCGCGGTCGGTGTAGGGCTCGCAGCCCGGCAGGTCCGCGCCGAGGGTGGTGAAGTAGTTGAGCACGTTGAAGGTGGCGACCGTGAGGTCCCCGCCGGTCAGGTCCGGGGCCTGGTTGGCCTCGCGGGTGTTCCCGCCGTCGAAGGTCACCAGGTCCGCGGCGTTGCCGGTGACCGGGGCGGTGGGCTGGAAGTTCCACTGGAAGCGGTAGTCCAGGACGACCGGCGCGTGGAAGGTCAGCTCCACCCCGGTGCGGACGTTGGGCTCGCCGGTGAGGTAGGGCACCTGGGCGCTGCTGGCGGTCCGGGCGGACTGGCCGTCGTCGAGGGTGATGGCGCGGGCGGCGTTGTCCGCGGCGACCTGGTCGAACTCCGGCGTGCCGGGGGCGGCGACGTCGCTCTCCTGGAGCAGCGGCCGGCCGACCCCGCCGGGGTAGGCGCCGTCCTGCTCGGCGGCGTAGGCCAGGGTCACCGAGCCGAAGGCGCTGGTGCCGAACCCGCCCAGGGCGTAGGTGTCGGAGACGACGTAGCCGGGCTCGGGCAGGACGAGCATGCCCTCGAAGGCCTCGCGGCGGTCCTCGGTGCGGGGCAGCGCGAACGGCACCGGCTTGACCGCCTCGGCGGGCTCGTCGAGGGTGACGGCGCCGCCGGCCCCGACGGTGATCTCGGTGAGCCCGTTGAACTCGGTGACCTGGCCGGTGACCTGGACCAGGTCGCCGGGCTCGACGGCGCCGACGGTGGCGGCGGAGAAGACGAAGACGGCGTCCGAGGCGGTGCGCCCGGCCAGGTCGGTGTCGCCGCCGGTGCCGGGGGTCTGCAGGTAGTAGCCGTCGAGGCCGCCGGTGGGGTAGGCGGCGGTGACGACGCCGGTGGTGGTGACCGTCTGCCCGACCAGCGGGCTGGCGTCCCCGGTGCCCTGGATCTCGGCGATGGTGTGGGTGTCCTCGCCGGGCTCGCCCGGCTCCCCCGGGCCGGGGCCGGGGGCGGTGTTGCGGGTGCCGAAGCTGGCGGCGGCCGGCCCGGTCCAGGTGCCCTCGACCCGCTGGAGGGACTGCCGGGCGGGTGTGCTGCTCGCCTCGGCGACGCCGATGTCGGTGCTGGTCAGCCCGTCGGCCGGGCCGCCGACGGCGGTGAAGGTGCCCTCGTAGGAGAGGAGCTCGACGACGGCGCCGGTGGCGTCGACGAGCGCGAGGCCGTCCGGGGCGCCGTTCTGGATGCCGTCGCGGGGGTAGTCCTGGACGAGGACGCCGGCCTCGGGCACGATGCCGGTCAGCGTCTTGGTGTCGTAGGCGGCGCCGGTGCTGCCGTTGTAGAGCACGAGCTGCCAGCCGGTCAGGTCGGTGCCCGCCGGGGCCTCGACCTCGACCGCCTCGCCGGTGTCGGCGCCGGCGTTGTCGTAGTGCAGCTCGCTGACGAAGACGTCGCCGTCCGGGACGAGCCGGGCGGCGGCGTCGGCGGGATCCGCGGCTGCGGCGCCGGGGTCGGTGCTGGCCGTGGCAGTGGGAGCCGCGGCGGTGGAGGGCTCGGCCGGCGCACCGGCGGCTGGGTCGGTCGTGGCGGGCGCAGCGGCGGCCGCGGCCGGGTCCTCGACGTCGGCGAACGCCGGCGCGGTGACCCCGACGCCGGCGAGCGCCACGGTGGTGAGCGCGGCGAGGGAACGCCAGACGGGCAGGCTTCCCCGGCTCCGGATGAGTGACATGAGACTCCTTGGCCCGTTCCAGCATGTGGTCGCAGCTGCACCGTACTGGTGAGCACCCAGATGCGGTAGGGGTCGACGAGACTGACCTACGTCGCTCGCGAGACGGTCGCGTGCCTCAGGTGCGTTCTGCTCGCGAACCGTGGCCGCGGTGGTGGGCTGGCCGGGGTCGGTGGGTCGTCGGTGGGTTCCCCGCCCAGCACCAGGGGATGGCCCCCGCCCCGAGAGATCCTTGCCCCGTTCCTGGCCGTGACCCGGGCCGCCCGCTACCGGCGGCAAGAGTGGCCACCCGGCCATCCCGGACCCTGCGCAGCGAGCCGCCCAACCGGTTCACGAACGCGGCCGGGACCCCGCCCCGAGTTCTTCCGGGTCGACCTGGTCTCCGCCCTAACGCCTCGGAGGTGCGGCTCCGGTGCGGGCTCTGGGCTCGTCGCCGGCCACCGTGGCGAGCGCCGCGATGACGAGCACGACGCCCGGCGCAAGGAAGTAGAAGCCGGTGCCCAGCCCTGTCACCAGTCCCCAGGCGATGACGACGATGGCAGCGAGATAGGTCGCGGCGGCCGCTCGGTGGTGGCGGAGGGTGAGCACCAGGACGGGAGCTGCCGCCAGGATCGGAATCCCGGCGAGGACGAGCGTGAACGCCCCGCCGTCCTCCCCGGAGATGACGCCGACGACGACCGCAACGACGATGGTGGCGGCCGCGGCCACGACGCGGAGTCCCGCGATGGGGCTTCTCGCGACCCGTTGCATCGTGCCCAGCCTCTCTGCCGATGAGCACCCGGGGGTCTGGCCGGCGGCCTCAGGCCGGGGTGGGCGCGCGCCGGGCGGACACCCGGCGCTCGACCAGGTGCGCCGCGGCGCCGACGGCCATGAGCAGCAGGCCGAAGAGCCAGACCCGGGCTGACTGCTGGCTGAGCAGCACCACGCAGGAGACCAGCGCCAGGACCGGCAGGGCGGTGGGCGCGGTGAAGTGCGGCGTGCTGACCCGGTCCCGGCGCAGGACGAGGACGGCGGCGTTGGTGGAGAGGAAGACGAACAGCAGCAGGAGCACCACCGTCTCGGCGAGCATCGCGAGGTCACCGACGAGGGCGAGGGCCACGGCGAGCGCCGTCGTCGTGACGATCGCCGCCCACGGCGTCCGCCGGCCGGGCAGGACGGCGGTGAGCGGCCGCGGGAGGAGCCCCTCCTCCGCCATCCCGTAGGCGAGCCGGCTGGACATGATCATGGTGAGCAGGGCCCCGTTGGCCACCGCCACCAGGGCCACCGCCGCGAACAGCGTCGACGGCACGGCCACGCCCGAGACGCGGACGACGTCGAGCAACGGGCTGGTCGAGCCGGCCAGGTCCCCCGGGGCGATGACGACGGCGGCTGCCACGGCGACGAGCAGGTAGATCAGCCCGGTGACGGCCAGCGCCCCGAAGAGGGCGCGGGGGTAGACCCGGCGGACGTCACGGACCTCCTCGGCGACGTTGGCGGAGGTCTCGAAGCCGACGAAGGAGTAGAACGCCACGATCGCCCCGCCGAGCACCGCGGCGGCCGGCCCGGTCTGCGGGGGCAGCTCGAGCAGGTGGCCGGGGTCGGCCCGGCCGGCGCCCGCCGCGATCCCGGCGACCACGACGACGAGGACCAGGCCGGAGACCTCGATGACCGTCATGACGACGTTGGCGCCCACCGACTCCTTGATGCCGCGGGCGTTGAGCGCGGCGAGCAGGAGCAGGAAGACCGGCGCCGCAACCGCCGTCGGGACGTCGAGGAAGACGCTCAGGTAGTCCCCGGCGAAGGCCACCGCGAGGCCGGCCGCGCTGGTGATGCCGGCGGCCAGCATGGCGAAGCCGACGAGGAAGGACAGCCACGGTCGGCCGAACGCCCGTTGCGCGAAGACGGCCGCGCCGCCGGCGCGCGGGTACTTCGTCACCAGCTCGGCGTAGCTGGCCGCGGTGAGCATCGCCATGGCGAGGGCGAGGAGCAGCGGCGCCCACATCGCCCCGCCGGCCTCCGCGGAGAGCACCCCGGCGAGGGCGTAGACCCCGGCGCCGAGCGTGTCGCCCAGGATGAAGAGGAACAGCAGGGGGCCGGTGATCCCGCGCCGCAGCCGGGTCTCGTTCTCGTCGCTCACCTCGTGAGGGTGCTGCCCCGGGTCGTCGGCGGCAACCGGGGGCGGTGGGTGCGGCGCCTGGCCCGGTCCGCCGGTACGGCAGACCCGGCCGCAGCCCGGCCATCGACAAGGCGCTCGGCTGCCAACGCTGGGCCGGAGCCGCCGCCAGCAACGGTGCGGTAGACCATCGCCATGGACATCGAGGACGTTCGCCGGCGCCTGGACGACTTCACCGCCGAGCGGGACTGGGCGAAGTTCCACACGCCTCGCAACCTCGCGCTGGCGCTCGTCGGCGAGGTCGGCGAGCTGGCCGAGCTGCTGCAGTGGCGCACCGACGCGGAGGTGCTCGAGTACGCCCGGACCCCGCACGGGGCGGAGGCGCTCGCCGACGAGCTCGCCGACATCCTGACCTACCTCGTCGAGCTGGCCGACGCCGTCGGGGTCGACCTCGGCGCTGCCGTGCACGCCAAGATCGACAAGAACGCCGCCAAGTACCCGGTGCACCTGGCCAGCGGCTCGAACGCGAAGTACACCGAGCTTCGCCGCGACGACGGCGGCGAGCCCGGCGACGACGACGGCTGAGCCGGCGGGCCGAGACCCTGACGGCGGCGTGAGGCGGCCGGCGGCGCGCCGCGTCTACCCGCCGGCCATCCGCGCCTCGAGCCGGTCCCGCACCGCCGGCCACTCCTCGGCGACCACGGAGAAGAGCACGGTGTCCCGGACGGTGCCGTCCGCGCGCCGCTGGTAGCGGCGCAACGTGCCCTCGTACCGCGCGCCCAGCCGGGCGATCGCCTGCTGGGAGCGGGTGTTGCGGACGTCGGTCTTGAGCTGGACCCGACCCGCCCCGAGGACCTCGAAGGCGTAGCCGAGCAGCAGGTGCTTCGCGTCGGGGTTGACGAGGCTGCCCCACACCGCGGGCGCGTAGGCGGTGCTGCCGATCTCGAGGCGGGCGTCGCGGACCGACACGTCGCGGTAGCTCGTCATGCCCACGACGGCGCCCGCGGCCTGGCCGCGGTAGGGCCTCCGCAGCCGCACCACCCAAGGAAAGACCCCGGCGTCGACTTGGCGCTTCTGCGCCTGGACGAACGCGGCGGCGTCGGCGGGGCGGCCGGTCATGTGCTGCCAGACGGCCTCCTCGTCCAGCGCCCGGAACACCGCCGGCCCGAGGGCTTCCGGCTCGAGGGGCACCAGCTCCACGACCCGTCCGGCGAGCCGGGCGTCCGGGGGCGGCGGCCAGGACATCGCCGGCCAGGGCCGGTCAGCGGGACGGGCGTCGGCGACGGGGACGAAGGGCGGTTCTTGGCTGGGCACGGCCACGACCGGCATGGTGGCACGGGCGCCGTCCCGCCGGTCCACCACCACCGACCACCGGGACCCGGGCCACCCACCCCCGACCGCGCAGCGTCACCCCACCACACTCGGCACCAGGCTGATCACGATGGCGAGCAGCCCGCCGGCGAAGAGGAACGACAGCAGGGTGTGCCCGAGCACCACCCGCCGGATCCCGCTGTCCTGCAGGTTCACGTCCGGCATGGCGGAGGTGACGCCGACCGTGAAGGCGACGTAGGCGAAGTCGGAGTAGCGCGGCGGCTCGTCCTGGTTGAAGTCGAGCCCGCCCTCGGGCTTGTCGTCGTAGTACATGTGCGCGTAGTGCAGTGCGAACACCGTGTTGACCAGCACCCAAGACAGGACGACCGAGGCGACGCCCAGGCCGATCGTCAGGCGTCTGGTCCCGGTGTCGGCGCTGCTGGAGCCGAGCAGCGCGTAGGTGGCCGCCGCGAACCCCGTCGCGGCCGCGACGACCATCACCGCAGCGACTGCGTTGCGCGAGGGATCCTCGCGCCGGGCCAGGGCCCGGGTGCCGGCCGCGTCGCGGGGCCAGCTGACCGACCACACCAGGGTGATGTACGTGGCCGCCGTCGCGTCCCAGGCCAGCAGGAGCCACAGCGGCGGCTCCACCAGCCGGACGGCGAGCGCGCCCACGGCCACGCCCACGACGACGGAGAGGAGCACCTGGCCGCCGGAGGACAGCGGCCAGCGCGGTCGCCTAGTCATCCGCGGCCCGCCCGGTCCGTGTGCCGGCTCCGTCCCGACGGCGCCCGGTCCCCCGTACCGGGCCCGTCCCGACGGCGCCCGGTCCCGGTGCCGGGCCCGTCCCGGCGGCGGCCGGCCTGGCCGGCCGGCCCCGTGCGCAGCTTCTCAACGAGCGCCCGACGGTGCCCGGCCGGGTCAGTCCTTCGGCGCCGCGGCGCGCAGCTTCTCGAGGAGGGGACCCGCCGCCTCGTCGAGGAACTGCTGCTGCCGCTGGTCACCGATCTGGACGAGCGCGATGTCGGTGAACCCGGCCTCCCAGTACGGGGCCACCTTCTGCACGACGGCGTCGAGGTCGGGTCCGCAGGGGATCGACGCCTGGATGTCCTCGGGCTTGACGAAGGAGGTCGCCCGGGTGAACGACTCCGTGCTCGGCAGGTTGGAGTTGACCGGCCAGCCGAGCCCGAACCAGCGGAACTGCTCGTGCGCCCGCTGCACCGCCGCGTCGGGGTCGGGGTCCCAGGAGATCGGGAACTGCCCGATCTTGCGCGAGGCCGGCAGGGCGGTCTCGTTGCGCACCGCGTCCCACTGCTGGACGAGGTTGCCCTTGGGCTCGGTGGCGATCAGGTGGTCCGCGATCGGGGCGAAGTTCTCGACGGCGCGGCGGCCGGAGACGGCGACGCCGACCTCCACCGGGGTGCCGGGGACGTCCCAGATCCGGGCGGAGTCCACCCGGAAGTGGTCGCCCTGGTAGCTCAGGAACTCGCCGGTGAACAGCTGGGTGATGATCTCGACGGCCTCGACGAGCATCTCGTGGCGCTCGTCCACGGCCGGCCAGCGCTCGCCGACCACGTGCTCGTTGAGGTTCTCCCCGGCGCCCAGCCCGAGGGTGAACCGGCCGTCGGACAGCAGCGCCATCGTGGCGGCCTTCTGCGCGACTACCACCGGGTGGTAGCGCATCGTCGGGCAGGTCACGTAGGTCATGAGCTCCAGGCGCTCGGTCGCGTGCGCGACCGCGCCGAGGACGCTCCAGGCGTAGGGTGCGTGCCCCTGGGCGTCCAGCCAGGGGAAGACGTGGTCGCTGGAGACCGCGAAGTCGAAGCCGAGCCCCTCCGCCGCCACGGCGTAGTCCACGAGGGCCTTGGGCCCGGACTGCTCGGTCATCAAGGTGTACCCGAATCTGGTCATGGCCCGAGTGTGACGCACACCACTACCACCTGCACATCGGGGGCAGCTCGGTGCCGCCGTCGCCGGCATGGCCGACGGCGGCTGGTGCGGCCGCGCCGATCGGGCCCTGGCGTCGTGCTGACCGGAGCCGGTCGCCGTCGTCGGCAGCGGCACCGGCTGGGCCCTGGCCTTGCGTCGACCGGAGCCGGCCGATGCCGGCGGCATCGGCACCGGCTGGGCCCCTGGCGTTGCGCGATCGGGTCCGCTCTGTCACCGTCGGTCCAGGTCGTCGCTCCGAGGGAGGAGGTGGCCGCGCATGGCCAGCACGACCGTCGAGACGGACCAGCCCACGCTGCGGCGGGTGATCGGGCCCAAGCTCCTCCTGCTCTTCATCGTCGGCGACATCCTCGGCACCGGCGTCTACGCGCTCACCGGCCAGGTGGCCGGCGAGGTCGGCGGCGCCGCCTGGGCGCCGATCCTGCTGGCGTTCGCCGTCGCGACGGTCACCGCCTTCTCCTACCTCGAGCTCGTCACGAAGTACCCGCAGGCGGCCGGCGCCGCGCTGTACACGCACAAGGCGTTCGGCATCCACTTCCTGACGTTCCTGGTCACCTTCGCGGTCCTCAGCTCGGGCATCACCTCGGCGTCGACCGCGGCGAAGTTCCTCGCCGAGAACTTCATCGTCGGGTTCGACCTCGACTGGGGGCAGGGCGGGGTCACGGTGGTGGCCGTGTCGTTCATGGCGCTGCTCGCCGTCGTCAACCTGCGCGGGGTGAAGGAGGGCCTGGCGTTCAACGTGGTGCTCACCCTCGTCGAGCTCACCGGCCTGCTGATCGTCATCGTCATCGGCTTCTTCGCGATGGCGCAGGGGAACGTCGACCTCGGCCGGACCACCGTCTTCGCGACGGCGGAGGACAAGAGCGTCTTCCTCGCACTCACCGCAGCCACCTCGCTGGCGTTCTTCTCGATGGTGGGCTTCGAGGACTCGGTGAACATGGCCGAGGAGACCAAGGACCCGCTGCGGACGTTCCCCCGGGTGATGCTCACCGGGCTGGGCATCACGGTGACGATCTACGTCCTGGTCTCCGTGGCCGCCGTCGCCGTGGTGCCGGTGGGCACGCTGGCGGAGAGCACGACGCCGCTGCTCGAGGTCGTCCGGGCCGGTGCGCCCAACCTGCCGGTGGACGTGATCTACCCGTTCCTGTCGATGTTCGCCGTGGCCAACACCGCGCTGATCAACATGCTGATGGCGAGCCGGCTGCTCTACGGGATGGCCCGCCAGGACGTGCTCCCCCGCGTCCTGGGCAAGGTCCTCCCCCGGCGCCGCACCCCGTGGAGCTCGGTGGTGTTCACCACCCTGATCGCCGCCGGCCTGATCATCACCGTCACCAACGTCATGGGCCCGGAGACGGTCGCCGCCCTCGGCGGCACGACGGCGCTGCTGCTGCTCGGGGTGTTCACCATCGTCAACGTCGCCGTGCTGGTGCTGCGCCGCACCCCGGTGGACCGCGAGCACTTCCGCTCCCCCGGCCCGCTGCCCTACGTCGGCGCCCTGACCTGCGCCTTCCTCGTCGGTCCGTGGGCGCAGGATCCGGTGGAGTACCGCATCGCGGGGGTCATGCTGGGCCTGGGCGTCGTGCTCTGGTTCCTCACCTTCCTGTGGAACCGGGCGGTCCGGGCGAAGACCACCCGGTTCGAGGACCCCGCCGCGCTGGACGGCTGAGGAGGAGCACCCGTGAGCGTCGTGATCGCGCACGCGCCCACCCCGGAGGGGGCGGCGGCCCTGGAGCACGGGATCGAGGAGGCCCGCCGGCACGGGTGGCCGGTCGCCGTCGTCAGCCGCGGCCCGCACCGGCACCAGGATCCCGACGACGCCGCCGACGCGGGCGGCGGCGGCGACCTCGCCGCCGTCGAGCGGCGGCTGGCCGAGTCGGGGGTCGAGCACTCGGTGCAGCGGCTCACCGGGGACTACGACTTCGCCGAGCGGGTGCTCGACGCCGCGGCCACCCACGCCGCGACCCTGATCGTCATCGGGATCCGGCGCCGCACGCCGATCGGCAAGCTGCTCCTGGCGAGCTCGGCGCAGCGGATCCTGCTCGAGGCCCGGTGCCCGGTCACCGCCGTGAAGGCACAGAACCCCGCCGGCTGACGAGCCCACCGGCTGAGGAGCGGGGCGGCCGGCCGTCAGATCCGCTGCCGCCGTCGGAAACGACCAGCGCCGGGTCAGCCGGGCAGGTGGGTCCGACGCGGCATCCGGTGACCGCGGCGCGGGTGGTGGATCCCGGCGAGCTGGACGAGGCGCTGGACCCGGTACCGGTGCGGGCGGAACGGCTCGAGCAGCTCGGCCAGGCCGGCGTCGTCCAGCCGCCGCCCGGTCAGCGCCCAGCCGATGTCCTTGGGGATGTTGTAGTCGCCGAAGCTGACCGCGTCGGCGTCGCCGTGCGCCCGGGCGCGGACCTCGGCGCTGGTCCACGGCCCGATCCCGGGGACGGTCCGCAGCGCCCGGTCCGCCTGGCCCGGCCGGGCCAGCGTGCGCTCGAGCGAGGGGGCGAGCCGGGCCGCCGCGACCACGGTTCGGGCCCGGGCCGGGTCCACCGGCAGGCGCAGCCACTCCCAGGAGGGGATCCGGGCCAGGGTGGCCGGGGCGGGCTGGACCCACAGGCCGCGGTCGGCGCCGGGACCGGGGGCGCGCTCGCCGAAGCGGTGCACCAGGCGCCGGAAGCCGGCGAAGGCCTCGGCGCCGGTGACCTTCTGCTCGATGACCGCCGGGACCAGGGACTCCAGCACCAGGCCGGTGCGGGGCTGGCGCCAGTGCGGGAACCGCCGGTGGAGCTCGGCGACGACGGGGTGCCGGTCGGCCGGGAATCCGTCCGGGTCGTCCGCCGCGCCCAGCATGGCCGGCACCGCGTCGAGGACCCACTGCGCCCCCGCGCCCCAGGCGGCGGCGTCGACCTCGCCGTCGTGCGGCCGGACGGACAGCCGCAGGGTCGCGGTCCCGGCCGGGGTCCGCACGCCGCGCCAGTGGGTGCCGTCGGGGTCGCGGCGGAACGTCGGGTCCGCCGGGCCGTGCCGCAGGACGGCGAGCACCTGCCCGACCGGGCACGGCCACCCCGGACGCCAGGTCCGTTCCGCCGCAGGCGGCCAGCCGGTCCGGCCCGCTGCCGGCGGCCAGCCGGTCCGGTCCGCGCCGGCGGGCGGGGCGGCGGGGAGGACCTCAGTCATCGGCCAGCTCGGAACATGCCTTAGCGACGGCGGGGGCGGCGGTCATGGGGACCATGATCCGCCCCGCCCTGGCCCGGTCGGGACACGACGCGCGGGCACCGGTGGGCTCGCCACCGTGACCGCGGCCCACGCAGGCTGCGCACCACGGGCGGTTCGACCCCGCGGGGCGTTCAGGCGTGCCGACAGGAACCGCGCCCGAGTGGTACGCCTGGTGGTCTCGCATCGAAGGGGATGGTGTGGCGTGGCAGATCTCGCCCGAACGGTGACCGAGGATCGCCCAGGAGCCCGCGAGGGTGAGGGGGAGGGCGCGCTTCTGAAAGCGCTGCGCATCCTCGAGGCCGTGGCGGACAGCAACGGTGCAAGCGCCAAGGAGATCGCCGCGACCACGCACATGCCGTTGCCCACCGTGTACCGGCTGGTACGCCTCCTGGTCGACGAGGACTACCTCGTCCACCTCCGCAGCGAGCATCGCTTCGAGCTGGGGTTCAAGGTCCATCACCTCGCGACGTCGCTCCACCGGCAGCTGGGTGTCCCGCGGGCGGTACGCGCCGCGGTGGCCAGGCTCCACATCGATCTGAATGTGGCCGCCTACTGGACGGTGTATCGGGGTTCGGACGTCGTGGTCGCCTACATAGCCGACTCTCCCCAGGCGCCGCGGATCCGCCTGCTCGACTTCGGGCTGCACGAGGGCGCCCACGGCACCGCGTTCGGCAAGATCATGCTTGCGGGCATGACGCCAGAGCAGCGACGCGAGTACCTGGACGCCCATGGCATGCCGGCGATGACGCCGACGACGATCACCTCCAGCGAGGAGCTCGAGGAACACCTGGAGAAGGTGTCCCGGACGGGGATCGCCTGGGAGTACGAGGAGTTCCAGCCCGACCTCGTCTGTGCCGCGGTGGGTGCCCGCGACTCGGCCGGCCGGATAGTGGGGTCCGTGGCCATCTCGGGCGGGACCGAGCTCGCCCGCCGCCAACCCGAGGTTGACCGGGCGCTGCGCGCGGCCGCCAACAGGATGAGCCGGTACCTCAGCGGACGAGGCTCGTCCTAGAGGTACCGGCTCAGGGTCGGGACGCTCTGGCGGTCAGATCACTGCTGGTACCAGGGTGTGATCACGGCTCGGGCGAGCGTGTGTCCAGACATGTTGAACCCGAGGAAGGCGGGTGTTGCGTCCTTGTCCAGGCCCAGGGACTCGACGTCGAGGGCGTGGACCGCGATGTAGTAGTTGTGCTTCCCGGACCCGGCCGGCGGGGCGGCACCGATGTAGCGGGCGAGGCTGGCGTCGTTCTTGAGCTGCCACGCCCCGTCGGCGAGCGAGCCCTTCTCATCACCGGCGCCCGCGGGGAGCTCGGTGACGGAGGCGGGAATATCGGCAACGGCCCAGTGCCAGAAGCCGCTGCCGGTGGGCGCAGTGGGGTCGTAGACGGTGACCGCGAAGCTCTTGGTCTCTGCTGGGAAGCCGCGCCAGGACAGGTGCGGCGAGATGTCCTGGCCGCCTGCGCCGAGGATGCCGCTGACCTGCGGGATGTCGAACTTCCCCCCGTCACGGACGTCGTTGCTCGTGACCTCGAAGGTCGGCACCTGGGCGATGAGGTCGTACGGGTTAGCCATGTGGGTCTCCTCTTCCAAAGGGGTGTGGCTCACAGGTCGCCAGCCTTGAGCTGGCCGACGATGTGCTCCGCCTGCCGGGTGGCAAGCGCGACGATGGTCAAGGTGGGGTTGGCGGAGGCGCCGGTCGTGAAGACGGAGCCGTCGCTGATGAACAGGTTCGGCACGTCGTGCGACCGGCCGAAGCCGTCGACGACCCCGTCCGCCGGGTTGGCGCTCATCCGCGCGGTCCCCATGTTGTGCGTGCTGGGGTAGGGCGGTGTCCTCCACACGTTGACGGCCCCGACGGCGCGGTAGAGCTCTTCCGCGTGCTGGTAGCCGTGCTCGCGCATGGCGACGTCGTTGGGGTGGTCGTCGTAGTGGACGTTGGGGACTGGAAGCCCGTGCTGGTCGGTCACCGTCGAGTTGAGGGTGACGCGGTTGGACTCCTGCGGCATGTCCTCCCCGACGATCCACATGCCGGCGGTCCGCTCGATCGCGTCCAGCCGGCCGGCGAACTCCGGCCCCCACGTGCCGGGATCGGCGAAGCTCGCCATGAAGGCCGGGCCCAGGGAGAGGGTCTCCATGTAGTACCCGCCGGCGAAGCCGCGGTCGGGGTCGTGCCGGGACTCGTCTGCGATGAGGCCCGCCATCGTCTCCCCGCGCCACATCCGGACGGGCTGGTCGAACTCGGCGTAGACGGAACCGGTGGTGTGCCGCATGTAGTTCTTGCCGACCATGCCGGAGGAGTTCGCGAGCCCGTCGGGGAACACGGGGCTGGCGGACATCAGCAGCAGCCGCGGGGTCTCGATGGCATTGCCCGCGAGGCAGACCAGACGAGCTGCCTGGCGGTGCAGGTTGCCGTCCTTGTCGATGTAGAGCACCGCGTCGACACGGCCCTTGTCGTCATGGGTGATCTGCACGGCCTGCGACTCCGGACGCAGGTCCAGCAGGCCGGTCTTCAGCGCCTTGGGCACCTCGCTCACGAGCGTGCTCCACTTCGCCTTGCTCTTGTCGCCCTGGAAGTTGAAGCCGTCTTGGACGGACGCAGGGCGCCCGTCATACGGTTCGGCGTTCGTGGCGTAGGGACCGGTGGCGCAGAACTTGTAGCCGACCTTCTCCGCACCGGCGGCGAGCACCTTGTAGTTGTTGTTGGCGGGCAGGGGCGGCCTGCCGTGTCGATGGGTGCTGCCCATCTTGATCTCGGCGGCGTCGTAGTACGGCAGCAGGTCTTGGAGGCTCACCGGCCAGTCGAGCAGCGAGGCGCCGTCGAGGCGGCCGTACATGCTGCGTGTCTTGAACTCGTGCGCGTAGAACCGGGGTGTTGCCCCCGACCAGTGGGTCGTCGAGCCGCCGACGGCCTTCACGATCCAGGCCGGCAGGTTGGGGAAGTCCCGGGCGATGCGCCACGAGCCGGTGGTGGTGCGCGGGTCCAGCCAGGCCATCTGGTTGAACGCTTCCCACTCGTTGTTGACGTAGTCCTCGTTCCTCAGGAACGGTCCCGCCTCGAGCAGCACGACCGGTATGTCCGCCTTGGTGAGCTCGTAGGCGACCGTGCCGCCGCCTGCCCCGGAGCCGATGATGACGACGGCCGCCTCGTCCTTGTCGATGGCCTTCACTTGCGCACCTCTCCGATCTCGGCCTCCGTGGGCCCAGGCTGAGTGACGGTGTCCGGTCCGCGCCGGGCCGCGCGTACCGCGGGGGCGAAGCGGCCGGGTGTGTACGGCACGAACTCCTCCGGGCCGTCGTACTCCTCGATGCGCGGGTCGGGCAGCCAGTCAAGGTCGTTGAACCCGCGGTTGATGTAGCCGCCCTTGTCGAAGGACGGCCCCTCGTATCCCAGGCAGTCCCACACCTCGGGGTCGTCGTAGAAGTTGAGGACTGTCGTGCGCCGGACGAAGCCGAAGAAGGTCGAGTCCTCGACCTTCCGCAAGACCTCGAGGGCCTCGCCGTCGGGAAGGGCGGTGAAGTCTCCGCCGGAGAGGACGTTGAGCGCGTTCAGGCCCTGCGTCAGGGCTACCCGCCACCATGTCGACTCGGCGGCTTCGTCGAGGATCTTCTCGGCGGTGCGTTCGTAGGGTCCGTCGGGGATCTTGCCGTGGGGGAAGGCCACGCGGATGACCCGGACGAGGACGCGCTTCGCGTCCTCCGTCATCTGTGTGGCGTTCAGCTGGCGGTACTTGGCGGGGAGGGCTGGGTTGGTCACAAGTTCCTCCTGATCTTCGTTGACCGGGACCGGTTCTGAGGGGATTCAGGGAACGAGGATGCCGCGGCCGACGAGCCGGCCCTGGTCAAGGTCGTTGATGGCGTCGGCGTAGGCATCGAGGGGGTACACGGTGGTGTGCAACGAGATCTTCTCCTCGGCGGTGAGCGTCATGAGCTCGACAAGGTCCCGGTAGGTGCCGACGAGGTTGCCGATGACGTTGATCTCGCGGGAGATGATGTCGATCGTCTGCAGATCGAGGGACCCGCCGTAACCGATGACGTAGTAGTCCCCGCGGTTGCGCACGAGCCGCGGGCCGAGGCGCTCCATGCCCTGCTCGGCGACGAAGTCGAGAACGACGTGGGCGCCACCGCCGGTGATGTCGAGGACCTGCTGCAGCACCTTGTCGTCGTCGCCCGCGACGACGGTCTGGTTGGCGCCCAGCTCCTTGGCTAGCTGGAGGGCCTGCTCGGAGCGATCCACAACGGTGATGTGGGCCGTGGTCAGCGCAACCAGCGACTGGATGCCGATGTGCCCGAGCCCGCCAGAGCCGATCACGACGACATGCGTGCCGGGCGTCAGCCGCGGCACGGCCTTGCGGACCGCGTGGTAGGCCGTGAGCCCAGCGTCGGCCAGCGCCGCGATGTCCTTCGGGTGCAGGCTCGGGTCAAGCTTGACGACGGCGCGGGCGTTGGTCAGGAGGTACTCGGCCATGCCGCCGTCGACGTTGAGCCCCGGGAAGGTGGCATTCTCGCAGTGGGAGTCTTTCCCTTCCCGGCACGCGGCGCACAGCCCGCACGTGACCAAGGGGTGCATGATCACGGTGTCCCCGGGCTGGACGTTGGTCACGGCACTTCCCACCTCACGCACCCAGCCGGCGTTCTCGTGGCCGAGGATGTAGGGCAGCTTCGGGTGCTGGATGGGTTCCCACTGGCCCTCGATGATGTGCAGGTCGGTGCGGCACAGACCCGCCGCTCCGACTTCGACCAGCACGTCCCAGGGCCCTGCGGCCTTCGGTTCGGGAACGTCGTCGAGCTTCGGCGTCTCGTGATAGGCGTGGAGCCGGACAGCCTTCACAGTTCGATCCACCTTTCGTCAACACTGACTTCCATGCAGCACGAAGAGTCTCGGCCGTAGCGGACCTGCCTATCCAGATTCGTTATCAGCCACTGAGAAGGGCCTGCTCGAGCCCGACGGCCGAGCGCTTCTGTTCAGAGAAGGCGGATCGCAGCTGCGCGGCCGCTCGGCGGCGCGGTTGATGCCCTGGAGGGGGCGCCGCGTCTCGATCTCGAGGGAGCGGCGGCCGGGCTCGAGGGCAAGGGCAAGCCGGTAGAGCTGCGGACTGTCGACCGCTGGGGCCGCAGCCACGCCTCGGCGACCTCCCCCGCCCACTGGATCCGGGCTGGGGATGCTCCAGCTGGGGTCTCGGTCTCGACTAGGTCGTGGACGCGGACGACCACCCAGGACCGAGCAGCGAGGCGGCAATGCGCTCGGCAGAGGTGTAGGACTGGCACTCCCCGCGGTCGAACGCCACCAGGGCGTACAGGCCATCCCGCGCGGCTCTACCTTGAGCATCACTTCGCCGCGCTTGTGCAAGACGTCATCGCCGTCCCGCGCGCTGGGTCACTGGCGCGGGACGACAGTCCAGACGAGGCCCCTCAGTCCGCTGCCTCGGCCTGCGGACCCGCGTCCCGGCTGGTCTTGCGGAGGAGCTGCACGGCGGCGACGGCGGCGCCGCCGATCGCGCCAATCACCGCACCCCACACGAACCCCTTCCCGAAGCCATGGCTGGTGTCGACATGCACCTCCAGCGGCACCAGCCCGTGCCCGGTGGCGAGGGTGTACGCGGCAGCGCCCAGGACCAGCAGGAAGCCACCGACCACGGCGGCGACGTGCGGCACCCGGGACCGGACGTCGACCCGGGTGAAGAGCTCCTCGATGTCCACGTCGTGGCGCCGGGCGTACCAGATGGCCGCCCAGTTCGGCAGGGACATCGTCAGGAGGAGCACCACCGCGAGCAGCACCTGCCCGAGGATGGCGGAGACCAGGGCGACCACGAGGGAGAGATAGATGCCGACGGTGATCCCGTAGGCTCTCGCCTCCATCGACACCGCCCGCTCGCGCTCGTCGCCGTAGGCGGGGCTGTCCAGGTCCATGATCCGGCTGGCGGCCTTCTCCAGCCTGCTGTCCTTGCGGGTCATCGTCTCGCCTCTCGTCCGTCCTCGATGAACAGGTCCTCGACCGTCGCGCCGAGCGCGCGGGCGATCCGCAGCGCCAGGTACACCGAGGGGGCGTAGCTGCCCTGCTCGACGGCGATGATCGTCTGCCGGCTCACCCTCACCTGGGCGGCGAGCTCGGCCTGGGTGAGACGGCGCTCCGTGCGGCGCACTCGCACGGGGTTGGTCGCACCTGTCGCGTCGCTCGACTGCCGGGGAACCATGCGCCGATGTTAGCCATCCTTGACATCTAGGGTCAAGAGTTCTTGACACGAGCCGGAGACCGGGCGCCGCTCCAACGGCTTGGCGGCGGCTGTCAGCTCGCCTCGACCAGAGCGGCGACGTCGTCGTGCACGGTTACCTCGACCTCCCGGACGCCGTCGCGGACCGGCCGTCCCTCCAGCGGATCCGCCAGCCGGACCGTCGTCAGCATGGGGACCTCGACCGCCGGGCAGGCGTAGCCACCCCAGCGCGTGGCGTGCCGGAGCACGGTGCGGCCGGTCAGGACGACGGCGTCGTCGGACTCGTCGACGGTGACGCCGTCCGGGTCCCCGCATCCCGGAGTGCCACCGACGTACTGGACCACCAGCTCTCGCTCCCCCGCGCGGGCCACGGCCTTGACCGGGGCCTCCTCGAGCCGGTCGAACCCGACGAGGAGCGCGTAGAGGCCGACGACGACACCGAACAGCACCAGCGCGCCGACCAGCGTCAGCGCCATCGCCCGCACGCGGTCCCGGGCCTCGGCCGGCAGCTCGCCCATACGCCATCCTCACCAGATCGGCGGCGTCACGCCAGCATCGCTGGCGGCTCGCCGGCCAGATCGTCCCGCCCGGGTCTCGCGTCTCGTCACGGCCGAGTGTCGCGTCCGGACATCGTGCCCTTGAGCCCCCGGGCCGTCCGGCGCTTCGGCGGAGCTGGCCCTGTGCCGCTGGGCGGACCGAGGTAGGCGGCACCGTCCTGCTCTTCGGCCTCGGGGCGCAGGACGTGCAGCAGGAGGTGCTGCTCCCCTCGCGGGCCATCTCGAGGCCGATCCGTTGCCGGCGTTCACCGAGATCAGACGATCAGAAGGGAGGCTGGTCGTCCTGGGTACTGCGCCGGGGGTCGTCGTTGGGGTTGAGGGGCTGGTAGGTGGTGGCGCCGTCGGGGTGGCGGCGGTAGGTCAGGCCGGTCAGGCGGGAGGTCCAGTCGTAGGTGCCGGGGCCGTGGGGCTGGACGATGAAGTCGCCGCAGGTCTTGAGCTGGTGGTCGACCTTGCACTTGGCCGACAGGGTGTCGAAGGAGGTGGTGCCGCCGGCGGCCCAGGGCAGGTCGTGGTCGAGCTCGCAGCGGGTGGCGGGGGTGGCGCAGCCGCCGCGTACGCAGGTGCCGTCGCGGGTGCGGACGAGGTCGGCGAGGTCGGCGGGGGGCCGGTAGCGGGTGCGGCCGAGGTCCAGGACGGTGCCGGAGAGGGGGTCGGTGACCAGGCGGCGCCAGGTCCCGCCGGCGGCCAGGGCGCGGGCGGTGCCGGCGTCGACGGGTCCGTAGCCGTGCAGCAGGCCGGGCTCGTGCCCGCCGAGCAGGGTGGTCAGCGGGACGGTGACGTCGACCCGCACCGGCGTCACCGGCATCGCCGGCAACGGCGCCACCGGCCGCTCACCCTCGGCAATCCCCGGCGGCGGTACCGGCTCTGCCGGCGGGGCAGGGGTGTCGGGCGGTCCGCTGCCGGACGGACCGGCGTCACCCCCGCCAGGGCCTGGTTCTGCTCCGGTCGGTCCGGAGAGGTCAGGGCTGGTCTCACCGGCGCTGGCGCCCGCCACGGCGTGCCCCCCGGTCGTGGTGGGCGGGTCGCTCGTGGTCCGGTCAGGCGTGCCGGGGCCGGGCGCAGGCCCGCCGGCGCCCTCGGCGCTGCCGCTGCTGGGGGTGGTGGTGGCGATCTGGCCGGTGATCAAGGCGTTGACGCCGACGGCGGTGAGGGTGTCTGCGCGGAGCTGGTCCATCGTCCGGCTGTCCCCGGCGGCCTTGGCCGCCCGGGCCGCGCCGTCCAGGGCCAGGTCCACCGCGATCGCGTCCCCCGCCGGGAGCACCGCGTAGATCGAGGCCATCCCGTCGGCCATCGCCTTGGGGTGGCACACCCGCCGACCCGCCCTCGCCACCTTCGCCCGCCGCTCCGCATCGACCGGGTCCACGGTGATCAGCGCCCGGGCCAGGTCCCCCTTGAGCTGGGTCGGGGTCCGCCCCAGCGCCCCCGGCAGCACGATGTCTTCCACGTCGTGCGCGACCGGGTGCGGGCTGTCGGCCAGGGTGGTGGCGATCAGCTCGGCCTTGGCCGGGTCCAGCGCCCCGCCCTCCAGGGCCAGCCCGGTCCCGGTCAGCATCCCGTTCAGCAGCACCCCGGTGCGCACCAGCCTCGTCGCCGCCTGCCGGGTGATCCCCAGCCGCATCCCGACCTCGGTGGCCACCGGCACGTACCCGCCGGCCCAGTGCCCGCCCGGCGCCATCCCGGGGGACTCCCGGGAGGCCAGCGCGGCCAGCTCGGCCAGGGCCTCCCCCCGGCGGGCGTAGGCCCAGGACAGCACCCGCGACCAGTTCCAGGCCATCTCCACCAGGTCCGCGGCTCCCTGCCCGGCCGGGTCCACCCCCTCCAGCACACCGGCCAGGTCCAACCCCGCCAGACCCTGTGCCCGGGCCAGTCGGGCGGCGTCGGTGTCCGTGCCGGTCAGGGTGCCGGTGTCGGTCTCCGCGCCGGCGTCTCCGGTGGTGGCGGCGACGCCGGTTCCGGCCGTCGTACCGGAGACGTCGGCGTCCGTGCTGGCAGCAGCGCCGACGACGTCGGTTCCGGCTTCCTCCTCCTCCAGGTCCGCCTTGTCCGCCGGCAGCGCGGCACGATCGGCGCCCGCCGGTGCGTGCCCCGGCACCTTCTGGTCCGAGAGGGCCACCAGGTCCACCCCGGCCGGTGCCCGTCGCTCCCGGGCGGCCTGGTGCAGCAGCATCAGCAGCACCGACTCCACCCGGCTCGGCCGCTCGAGCGCGCGCCGGTCCGGCCCGGTGCCCGGACCGGGCCCAGCGCCGTCGGCACTCCCGCCGGCACCGGCCTCGCGCTCCTCCTCGAACATGTGTATGACGGTACCCGCACCCACCGACATCGACCCGAGCCTCACCCACAGCGGTGGGCAGAAGGAGTTTGTCACCCGGGGGTTGACACACGATCGGGACGGGCGGGAGGGTTCCGGCCATGGCAGTGCAACCCGGGGTTGACACCCGGGAGTGGGAGGCGATCCTCGCGCACCGTCCGGCCGACCAGCGCCGGACGGTCCGCGACCGCTTCCTCGACAGCGGCGTCCCGGTCGGCCTGGTCCAGGAGGTCCTGGCCGACGGCGGCGACGCCCTCTACGCCGCGGCAGCGACCGGCCGGGCAGACTGGGCCACGGCGTTCGGTGGTCCGCTGGCCGCCGCCCTGCTGGCCGCCGAGGTCAGCGCCCTGGCCGCGCACCTGAACTCCCGTGCCTCGGCGGTGCGGGCGGCGGCGACCAACGCCCTCCTCGAGGACCTCAGCGCGGTCGCTGTCGCCGCCCACCTGGGGGTCTCCCGCCAGAAGGTCTACGACCTCACCCGGGGCAGCCTGAGCGGCCCCTACATCGACGTAGTGCCCTGGAGGCAACCATGAACCCGCAGATCCCCGAGATCGTCGACCTGCCCGACCCGGCGGTCCGACCCCTCGTCCACCCGCTCGACGTGCCCCCGGCGCGTCGCCTCTTCCGGGCCGCCACCGTGGTCGGCGCGCTGACCGGGCCGTACGCCGGCCTCGGCCTGGCCGCCCTGGTGTGGTTCGCATCCGCGAGCTGGCTGCCGCCGCTGGTCGCCGGCGCAGCGCTGGTCGGCCTCGGCGCGCTGGCCCGGCGGTACCTGACCGCGCAGGCGTGGGGCTTCATCCCGCGCCGGCGGCAGGACCGCGGCCGGCCCCTGCCGTTGACCTGGCAGCTGGGCCAGGCGCTCGCCGTCGCCGTGGTGTAGTGCGCGGTGGTGGTCCTGCTGGCCGCCCGCCTCGCCCGGCCCGACGTCCCGGCCGAGGTGGCCGAGGTGACCTTCGGCATGGGCGTTGCCGCCGGGCTGCTCATCGCGGCCGACCTGCTGCGCCGGCTCGTCCGTGACCGGGTGGGCCAGGCCGCCGTCGTCGCCGGGGTCGGGATCCTCGCCGTGCTCGCGGCGACGGCGGCCGCCAACGCCGTGCTGTTCGGGTCCGCCACCGCCGCGCCCACGGTCCCGGCGCTGTGGGGGGCGGCCGCGATGCTCGCCGCCGGCGCGGCGGTGGCCGTGTGGCGCCGCCGGACCGTGCCGCGCTGACGGCGCTGGTCGGTCGCCCCGGGTCAGCCCAGTGACGGTGACGACGAGAAGCCGCCGGACCGCGCCGCGCTGACGGCGGCCGGCGACCGGCGGGATCAGGCCCGGCGCAGCAGCCAGGCCACCTCCCGGGCCAGCAGCTCCCGGCGGGTCGGGCTGTCGTAGGAGCGCACGTCGTGGCCGAGCCCGTCGTAGAGGACCCGCCCCAGGCCGGGCCGGTCCGCGCCGGCGGGCGACGCTGCCCACACGACCGGGTGCGACACGCCGTCGTGCTCCGTGGTCAGCAGCACCTCGCTGGTGGGGGCGACGACCAGCCGGCAGTACCGCTCGTCATACGTCTCCACCGGCGGCAGGCCGCGGGTCACCGGGTGGTCGCGGCCGGTGGGCCGGAAGATGGCCGGGCCGATCGGCGGGTGCATCGAGGTCCCGGGCACCCAGCGGCCACCGAGGAGCTCGGGCCAGCCCGGGTGGTCGGCGAAGGTGTTCGCCGCGGCGTGGATGCCCAGCAGCGCCGTGCCGCCGGCGACGAGCGCGGCGAGCTGGTCGTGGAAGGGAACCCAGGCGTCGTCGTCGCCGTCGAAGCCGGGGTCGGTGCGGCCTCGGCCGGCGAGGACCACCACCAGGTCCCAGGGGTGGTCCTCGCCGGGGGGCGTCTCGGCGGTCCGCTCGGTGGGCCGGTCCCCCACGCCGACCCGCTCGGTGGGCCGGTCCCCCACGCCGACCCGCTCGGTGGGCCGGTCCCCCACGCCGACCCGCTCGCCGTCGGCGGCCCCCTCGGTGGGCTGGTCCGCACGGCTCGCGGCGGGCTGGTCCTCCCCGCCGGGCCGTGCCCCGGCGAGGGCGTCGGGGAAGAGGCTGCGGAGCTCCGGCTGCACGCCCTGGCCGGCGAGCACGGCGGCGACGCGCTGGGCGGTGGCGGCGTAGTCGTGCCAGGGGTCCTCGTACCGGCCCCGGCCGAGAAGGAGCAGGGCGCGGCGGGTCATCCGGCCACCGCCGGCTCGGCGCCGGCCGGGAGCACCGGGCGCAGCGCGGCCCGGGAGTTGGCCCAGACGACGTAGAGCAGCGGGGCCGCGGCCAGGCCGATGCCGATGGCCGGGCGGGTCAGGACCACGGCGGCGAGCAGGCCCAGCACCACCAGGGAGACCAGGGTGAGGTGCCCGCGCCGCACCGTCAGGTACACCGCCGCCCGGAGCAGGTCCGGCAGCCGGGCGGCGGGCGCCTCGGCCAGGGCGACGAGCGTGAGCACGCCGGTGGCCAGTGCGAGCAGCCCGAGGACCAGGAACAGCGGGACGAGCACCGGGCCGGCCGCCGTCGGCCCCACCATCATCGCGTCGGTCCACAGCACGCCGAGGGCGACGGCGACGACGGCGCCGACCGCCACCGCGCGCGGCAGCGTGCGGACCCAGGCTCGGGCGAAGGTGCGCACCGCCGTGGTGGTGCCCTCCTCCGTCAGCTCCCGGAAGACGGCGGCCGCCGCGCACAGGGCCGGGGCCACGCAGACCCCCAGCGCCAGGAACAGCGGCCAGGACGCCGCCGGCTCGGTGACCACCGCCAGCGGCAGGAGGAGCGGCGCGCAGGCCACCGCCAGCAGCACGTTCGTCACCAGGGCGGCGTACACCGCCGAGAAGACCAGGGACCAGCCCTCGAAGGAGACCCGGGACATGTCAGCCCTTCAAACCGCTCGTGGCGATGCCCTGGATGAAGTACCGCTGGCCGAGCAGGAAGATCACCAGGATGGGCAGCACCGAGATCACCGAGCCGGTCATGATCATGGCGTGCTCGGCGTCGTACTAAGGAGAACGTAAGTAAGTCGACTCCGGTCCGTTATGCGGTGATGTAGCGGAGATCTGGATCGGCGAAGAACCCGCGTACCAGGTGCGGTAGTTTCTGGAGGCGGTGGAGCGCGGCGATGACGTTGCTCTTGAACTCCTCGGCGGTGCGTGGGGCGGTGCGCCCGACGCGGTCGTGCTTGACGTTCTTCCAGACCCACTCGTCGGGGTTGAGCTGTGGTGAGTAGGCGGGCAGGATGAACACCTTCAGCCGGCCGTCGGTGGAGGCGATGAACTCCTTGACCTTCTTGGCCTTGTGGGTGGAGTGACCGTCGACGACCAGGTACACCCCGCCGCCGCCGTCGCGGCCGGTGTCGGCGAGCAGCTTCTTGCAGAAGCTGATGAACTGGTCGGCGGTGAAGGAGCCGGTGTAGGTGGCGAACCGCAGCTTTCCGGCGGGGGTGAGCGCGGAGATCATGTTCAGGGAGTGCCGGGCCCCGGTGGCCTTGACCACCGGGGTGCGCCCGACCGGGGCCCAGGTGGTCCCGGCGTGGTAGTCCGAGCGGATGCCGGCCTCGTCCGCGAAGTACACCGTCGCGCCCTCGGCCTTGGCCGCCGCCCGGATCGCGGGGAACTCCTCCGCCTTCCACCGCTCCACCGCCTCGGGGTCGGCCTGCCAGGCCCGCCACAGCGGGCGCTGGGGCGACAGGCCGAGCTTCCTGAGCAACCGGCCCACGGACACCTCCGACAGGTGCACCCCGAACTCGCGCCGGATCACCTCACGCACCATCGCCCGGGTCCACAGCTCGAAGTCGAACTGGAGCTGGCGCGGGTTGGTCCCGACGATCAGTGTGTAAAGCCGGCGCAGCTGGCTTCCGTCCAGCTTTGGTGGCCGACCCGGGACCGGTTTGGCCTTCAACGCATCCCGGCCACCCTCACGCGCTCTGGCCAACCACCCGTACACCGTTTTCGCGTGCATCCCCAGCATCTTCGCGACATCTTCCGGGTGGGCCCCGGCCTCTACCGCGTCCACCGCGCGGAACCGCATCTGCTCCAAGGTGGCGTGGTCCAGCTTCCGGCCGTCGTTGTCGCGCATAGAACCATTATGGCAGAAAAGGCCGCCGGAGTCGACCTACTTACGACCGCCTTAGTACTGGCCGACGAAGGAGCGCAGCCCGAGCTGCACCGTCCAGAGCTTGTTGTCGGTGAGGTAGATGAACGGCCCCATGTAGTCGTTCCACGTGTTGACGAAGGTCAGCAGGCTCAGGCTCGCGATGGCGGGCACCGAGAGCGGGAGCATGATGCGCCGGTAGATCGCCCACTCGCTGAGCCCGTCGATCCGCGCGGCCTCGACGATCTCGTCCGGGACCGACTGGTAGTACTGGCGCATGAGGAACACCCCGAAGGCGCTGAACGCCTGCAGCAGGATGAGCGCCAGGTGGGTGTTCGTCAGGCCCGCCTTCCGCATCATGATGTATTGCGGGATCATGTAGGCCTGCCACGGCACGGCGATGGTGGCGATGTAGGCCAGGAACAGGGCGTCCCGGCCCGGGAACCGGACCTTGGTGAACCCGTAGGCCGCGAAGCTTCCTGTCAGCACCTGCAGGAACGTGATCGTCACGGCCAGGAACGCGGAGTTGCGCAGGTAGGTCAGCAGCGGGATCCGGGACCAGATCTCCGTGTAGTTCGACAGCTTCAGCTCTTCCGGGATCCACTTGATCGGCACCGTGAAGACCTGGTTGTTGTTCTTCAGCGAGGAGGAGATCATCCAGGCGAAGGGGATCATGACCGCCAGCGCGACGACGACCAGGAGCAGGTAGCCGACGATCCTGCCGAGGCCGCCGGCCCGGCGGGACGGCCCGCGCGGCGGGCCGGCCTTCTGGAGCTGGGCGGGGGCGGTGCCCGGAGGGGCTCCGGTGAGCGTGGCCATCATGCCTCCAGCTTCTGGTTGCGGCGGTACTGCAGGATGCTCACGCCCAGGACCAGGACGAACAGCACGAGCGAGATCGCCGAGGAGTAGCCGAACCGGCCGTTGACGATGCCCTCCCGGTAGATCAGCTGGGAGAGCACGAGGGTGCTCCGGCCGGGTCCGCCGTCGGTCATGACGACGATGAGGTCGAACACCTTGAAGCTGCCGATGGTGAGCATCATCAGCACGAAGAACGTCGTCGGCCGCAGGGACGGCAGGGTGACGTTGCGGAACCGCTGCCAGGCGTTCGCGCCGTCCATCTTCGCGGCCTCGTAGAGCTCGGGCGGGACCGTCTGCAGCCCGGCGAGGAAGAGGATCATGTAGTAGCCCATGTCCCGCCACACGCTGGTGATGATGACGGCGGGCATCGCCCACTGCGGGCTCGAGGTCCAGCCGGGCGGGTTGTCGATGCCGAGGCCGGTGAGGAGCTGGTTGACCGGGCCCTGGGAGGGGTTGAACAGCATGTTCCACACGACCGCCACGGCGACGATCGAGGTGATGTAGGGGAAGAACGCGGCGGTGCGGAAGAAGTTCACGCCGCGCAGCTTGCGGTTGAGCAGCAGGGCCAGGCCGAGGGAGACGGCGAGCGTGATCGGGATGTGCCCGGCGGCGTAGTACAGCGTGTTCAGCAGCGCGGTCCGGAAGTTGTTGTCGGTGAGGAGCCGCTCGAAGTTGTCCAGCCCGAGGAACTCCGGGGTGCTGTAGGAGTCCCACTCGGTGAACGCGATGCCGAACGTCGCCACGACCGGGACGAGGGTGAGCAGCGCGAACCCGAGAAAGTTCGGCAGCAGGAAGGACCAGCCGATGAGGGTGTTGCGGCGCACCTGGCGCTTGTTGGAGTAGGTACCGGCGGGTTTCTTGGAGCGCGTACCGGCGGGTGTGGCGGTAGCGGTGGCCATCTTTTCCTCCTCGGCGGAGCCGGCGCGAGGCAGCGGTGCGGGGACGGGTAGCGGTGCACGGGAAGTGTGCACCGGGAGCGGGGCACGGGAAGTGTGCACCGGGAGCGGTGGCGGCAGGCGGCGCGCCGTTGGTGGAGCGGGCGGAGCGGCACCCCGGGCGGGCCCCGGGTCGGCCGACGGGGACGAGAGGCCGAGGGCCGGGGCGGCGGGTCGGGGCGCCGACGGCGCCCCGACCCACGGGTCACCTGGAGAGGACCTCGTCCTGGACCCGCCGGTTCATCTCGGCGATGCCCTCCTCCAGCGGCACCGAGCCGGTCATGATCAGCTCGTGCTCCTCCATGAGGATCTGGTCGATGTCGGAGGTGTGCTCGCTGACCGGCATCTCGAGCGCGACCTCGCCGGGCTCGAACGCGGCCTTGGAGGTCTCGTCCTGGGGCATGCCGTCCAGGGCGAAGAACGCCTCGGTGATCTCCTCAGACTGCAGCGCGGGCGTGGCTCCGACGGACGCCACCGCCTTCGCGCCCTCGGGCCCGGCCGCCCACTCGACGAAGTCGGCGGCGGCGTCGGCGCTGCGGGCGTTCTTGTTGACCGCGAACGCCGTCGGCGAGCCGAACGTCACGTCCTCCCCGGCGCTCGCCTGCGGCAGCTTGGCGATGCCCCAGTCGACGTCGGACTCCCCCGCGGCCTTGCTCTGCAGCAGCGCCCCGATGAACCAGGACCCCATCGGGAGCATGGCCGCCTGCTCGGTGGTGAACATCGTGCGGTAGGTGACCTGCTGGGAGTTCGCGGTGGCGAAGTCCAGCGTCGCGCCGGCGTCCTGCACGTCGAGCGCCCACTCGTAGTACGGCTCGAAGAACTCGTACTCCCCGCTCAGCTGGTCCCCGCCGGTCTGCGCGGCCGCGGTGGCGTGCACCAGCGAGCGCCAGATCTGGTGGTAGGTGCCGTAGACCTTCTCCCCCTCTGCGGGCGTGATCCCCGCGGCCGCGGCCTCCTCGGTGATCTGCTTCGCCAGGTCGGCGTACTCCTCCCAGGTGAGCTCGGCCGGCACCTCGAGCCCGAGCTCCTCGAAGAGGCCCTTGTTGTAGTACAGGGCCCAGAAGTCCTGCCGGTACGGCAGCGCGAAGTACTTCCCGTCCTGGTCGAAGGCGTCCAGGCCCTCGAGGCCCTCGGGGGCCGACTCGGCCAGCTCGGTGATGTCCTGGAGCTGGCCCCGGCTGGCGTACCGGGCGTAGTCGACGACGTTCTTCATCGTCAGCACGTCGGTCGTGTCCCCGCCGGCGAGCATCGCGGTGACCTTCTCGGGGTAGTCGTCCGCGAGGATGTCGACCGGCTGGATGTCGATGTCCGGGTTCGCCTCCTCGTAGGCGTCGAACTCCGCGTTGAACTCCGGCGTGCCCTCGATGTTCCAGACGGAGACGGTCAGCGCCGTCCGGCCGTCGGCCGCCGTCGCGCTCTCCCCCTCTCCGCCGCTGCACCCGGCGATGAGCAGGGCACCCGTCGCGGTGACGGCGAGCCCCTTGATCGTCCTGCGCCTCATTGCGTCTCCTCTCGGCCGGTGGGGCCGACGGCGGCCCCACCTGTCTCGGTCGGCCCGGTGGGCCGGGGTCGGGGCAGCCGCACATGGGTGCGGGTGCCGTCGTCCCACGTCACGGTGACGTGGTCCTGGTCGTGGTCCCGGTCGACGCGCGCCGCCGGGGGGTTGTCGGTCACCGGGCCGGGGGCGCCGAGCGCCACGGCGACGGCGGTCCATCCGGTCGCCACCGGCCCGGTGAGGATCGGCACCCGGGCGTGCCGGCCCAGCGGGGAGGCGTCCTCGGCGTCGACGACGGCGGCCGTCCAGCTCCCGTGCAGGCCCACCAGCCGGGAGCGCAGCCGCGGCGTGCGGACGTCCGCGCCGGCGGGGGGCACCGTCGTCCCGGGCGGGGCGCCGTCGGCGGCCGTCGTCCCGGTCCGCGCGGCGGCCAGCGTCCCGGCCGGCGTGTCCGCGGCAGCCGTCGTCGTCCCGGCCGGCGCGTCGTCGTCGGCCAGCGGCCACCCGCCGACCTGCACCGAGCGCGCCGCCCCGGCGGCGTCCTCGACCCGGACGAGCCGGACCTCCCACGCGCCGCGGACCACCGAGACCACGGTGAGCGTCCCGGCCGGCTCGGCGGTCCCGGGCAGGCCCGAGCCGTGCCGGGCGCCGTCGGCGCGCACGTCCAGCCAGTGCGCGGCGGCCCGGGACGCGGCGACGGCGGCCGCGCCGTCAGCGGTGAGGCCGACCTCGAGAGTCTCGAACCCGGTGCGGTGCGAGCGCCGGCCGCCGTCGTCCGCCAGCACCACCGACTGGTCCACCGGGTGGGTCCAGGCGGCCTCGTCCAGGAGCGGGGCGGCGGCGGTGGAGTAGCCGAGCCGGGCGTACAGCGGGGAGTCCCCGGTGGCCGCCCCGGCCGTGGCGTGGTCGGTGCCGTGGTTGACCACCCGGACCACGCCGTCGGCCGTGGTGCCCGCGACGAGCCATCCGGGGGCGGCGACGGCGGCCAGCACGTCGGCCCGCTCCACCGGGAGCGGCTCCTCGGTGGCGGTCCACACCGGGTGGTCGGCGGGCAGCGCCAGGCCGAGGAAGCCCTTGCTGGCCCAGTACGGCGAGCCGGGCCCGGAGTAGCTCTGGGCGAGCCGGCGCCACTCCTGGTGCCAGCCCAGGGTCAGCAGCCCGCGGCGGTCCGGGGCCCCGTGCCGGGCGAAGTGGTCCACCATCCCGGAGGCGGCGCGGCGCAGCAGCCCGGGCGGCAGGGAGGGGACCTCGGCGAGGGCGCCGACCCAGAACGGGGCCGCGGCCGCGAACCGGTAGATGAGCGAGCGGCCCTGCACGAGCGGGGAGCCGTCCGCCCCGACGAGCGCGACCGCGTCGCGCAAGAACCGGTCCAGCCGGGCGCGGTCGGTCTCCGCGCGCGGGGCGGCGAGGTCCGCGGCTCCGGCCATCCGCGCCCACAGCGTGGGGTAGACGTGCAGGGCCCAGCCGGCGTAGTGGTCGAAGGCGCGCTCGGCGCCGTCGGCCAGCCAGCCGCCGGGGCGGGCGAAGCTGTCGTGGGTGGCGAGGTCGGCCTGCATCTCGGCGAGCGAGTGCGGCCCGCCGACCGAGCGCAGGAAGGTCTGGACCACCAGGCGGAACCAGACCCAGTTGGTCTGCGGGTAGGTCTCGTCCCCGACGGCGGGCGCGAGGTAGTCCACCACCCGCTCCTGGACCGCGGGGTCGAGCCGGTCCCACAGCCACGGCCGGGTCAGGTCCAGGACCAGGGCGATCGAGGCGGCCTCGACCTTGGCCTGGCCGTGCTCGTCCAGCCGCACCCAGCGGTGCGCGGAGGTGGGGTCGGTGCCGGCCGCGATGCCCGCGGCGTACCACTCGGCGAGCCCGTCGGGGTCCTGCCCCCGCTCGCCGGCGAGGCGGAACCCGGCGAGCAGGAACGTGCGGGCGAAGCCCTCCAGCCCGTCGACGGCGGTGCCGTACCCGCCGGGAGCGCCGGGCAGGGTGATCAGGGAGTGCGCCGGGGAGGCGTACGGGCGCACGGCGGCCAGCAGGGCGTCGGCGTGGGCGGCCCAGCGGTCGCGGTCCCAGCCGGTGATCGGCGAGACGGCGCGGGCGGCATCGAGGGTGGGCTCGGCGTCGTCGGCGGTGGCGGGCCGGGCGGCGTCGGCGCGGGCGGCGGCGGCGCCGACGGCGGGGGCCGGGTGGGTGGTCATGCGCTCACCGCCGACGAGCCCGCCGTGACCGGCGTGGCCAGGGCCTCCCCGCCGAGGAGGCGGGCCAGCTCGTCGATCGCGTGGTTGCTCAGCCGGCGCGTCTCGGCGCCGAGGGAGCCGGCCACGTGCGGGGTGACCATGACGTTCGGCATCTCCAGGAGCGGGGAGCCCGGGGGCAGGGGCTCGGGGTCGGTCACGTCGAGGATGGCGTCCAGGCGGCCGGCGGCGCAGGCCGCGGCGAGGGCGTCGTGGTCGACGAGCGCCCCGCGGGCGGTGTTGATGAGGGTTGCCCCGGCGGGCAGGAGCGCGAGCTCGCGGGCGCCGATTATCCGGTACGTCGAGGGCAGGGCGGGGGCGTGCAGGGTGAGGATCTCCGCGGCCCGGAGCAGGTCGTCGAGCTCGACGAGCGTCCCGCCGGCGGCGGCGACGTCGGCGGGGTCCGCGTAGGGGTCGCTGACCAGGACCCGGCCGGTCCGCAGCACCCGGAGCAGGTCGACCACCCGCCGGCCGCTGCGGGAGAAGCCGACGACGCCGATGGTGCGCCCGACGTTGGACAGGTCGCGGCGGCGGTGGACGTCGGCCCAGCCGTTGCGCTCGGTGCGGGCGCGGGCGGCCAGGAACGGCGCCTTCTTCCCGGCCATGATGATCGCCGCGAGGGTGAACTCGGCCACCGGCACCGCGTTCTCCTCGGCGGCGGAGCTGACCAGGACGCCGCGCTGGTGGACGGCGTCGGTGACGATGCCGCGGACGCTCCCGGCGGCGTGCAGCACGGCGCGGAGGCGGGGGGCGGCGTCGAGCCGATCGGCGGTGAGGGTCGGGGCGCCCCAGGAGGTGAGCAGCACCTCGGCCTCCGCCAGGCGGGCCCGGGCGCCGGGGCTGTCCAGCTCGGCGACGGCGACCGGGTCGCCGAGGTCCGCGAGGGTCCCCAGGCGGTCCAGCTCGGCGGCGCCGAACTGCAGCGAGAAGGTCGCCGGGTCCATGGCCAGGAGCACATGGGGGCGAGGATGAGCTGTCACGGGTGGCCCTTCACCGTCGAAGTTCGTTGGCGGCCGTCGGCGGCCGGGTGGTCGAAGTGCGATCAGGTCCGATCGGTACTGCGTCGGTCGGAACCATAACCCGGTGATGCCTGCCACTGTCAAGCGCTTTCCCGATCGGTTACGATCAGACATGATCAGGGGCGGACTGGTTGGCAGTTGCCCGGACCCGGGACGTCAGTACCGCCCGTCCCGCCAGCGAACCAGACCCGCGGAGCAGCCGGACCGAAGACTGCCCCAGGCCCACCGCTACCCGCCCCGCCCGAACGACCGGCCCACCACTCGCCCCACGCCGAAGAGGAGCAGCGCATGCACCGACGCACGGCCGAGGCGGGTGCCCGCCGTCCCGCTGCGCGGGGCCCGCTGCTCAGCGCCTGGGGGCCGCGAGCCAGCGCCGCGGCGCTGCGCACCTCCCTCCTCCCGCCGGGCGCGGCCCTGCCGGTCCCGGCCGCCACCGACCGCGCCTGCTGGGACGTGGCCGCCACGGGCACCGGCCGGGCCGGTCCCCGCCGCTCCGTCACGGGCCCAGCCACGACCCGCCCGGCCGCCCGGGCCGACGCGCCCACCGCCCGGGCCGACCCGCCCACCGCCCGGGCCGTCCTCGCCCGGGCCGACCACGACGTCGGCCGGCCCTGGCCGCAGCCGACCGCCAGCCGCTACGCCCGCTACCATCGCGACGGCGACCGGGACGGCTACGAGCAGCTCGTCTTCGCCCGCCAGCACCGGCTCAGCCGCGCCGTCGTCGCGGCCGCCGTGGACCCGAGCCCGGCGCGGCTGGACGAGGTGGCCGACGGCGTCTGGGCCCTGTGCGAGCAGAGCTCGTGGTGCTGGCCCGCCCACGACGACACCCGGGCCGTGCACGGCGCCGTGCTGCCCACCGTCACCGACCCCTACCTCGACCTGGGCGCCGGGGAGGTCGTCGGCCAGCTCGCCTGGACCGACCACCTGCTCGGCGCCTTCCTGGACGAGCGCTATCCGGGGCTGCGGGACCGGGTCCGGCACGAGGCCCGGGTGCGCGTCCTGGACCCCTTCGTCCGGCGCCGGGACTGGCACTGGCTCGGGCTCGACGGGGACGTGCACAACTGGAACCCGTGGATCCACGGCAACCTCCTCCTCGCCGCGCTGGCCCTGGAGCCGGACCGGGCCGCCCGGGCCGACGTCGTCGCGCTCGTGATCGAGGGCCTGGACCGCTACGTCGCGTCCCTGCCCGCCGACGGGGCGGTCGACGAGGGCTACGCCTACTGGTGGAACGGGGCGTGCCGGACCCTGGAGGCGGCCGAGCTGCTGCAGCACGCCACCGGCGGGGCACTGGACGCCACCGGGGTGCCGGCGCTGCGCGCGACCGTCGCGTTCCCGCACCGCATGCACCTGGGCGCCGGGGCGGCCGGGGACTGGTACCTCAACCTGGGCGACGGGCCGGCCCGGCCCGGCCGGGCCCAGCCGTGGGACGTGCTGCACCGCTGGGCCCGGGACGTGGGCGACGACGACGCCCGCCGGCACGCCGCGTCCTACCGCACGCCCGGGGCCCCGGTGGGCCGGGAGGACGCCGGGCTCGGCCGGCTGGTGCGGGCGATGACCGACCGGGCCTGGGCGGCCGCCACACCCGCCCCGGCGCCGCTGGTGCGGGACGTGTGGCTGCCCTCCACCCAGGTGCTCCTCGCCCGCCGGGCCCGCGGCGACGCCTCGGTGACCCTGGCCGTCAAGGGCGGCCACAACGGCGAGCACCACAACCACAACGACGTCGGCTCGGTGGTCGTCGCGGTCGACGGCGTGCCCGTCCTGGTCGACCCCGGCCGGCCGACCTACACGGCACGGACGTTCGGCCCGGACCGGTACGACCTGTGGCCGATGCAGAGCGACTGGCACAACGTCCCCCGGCTGCCCGGCACCGGGCAGGCCGCCGGGGCCCGGTTCGCCGCCCGCGACGTCACCGCCACGGTCGACGACGGCGCCGCCGGGCTCCGGCTCGACCTGGCCGGCGCGTACCCGGGGTACGAGGACGGCCGGTGGGTCCGCACCGCGACGCTGGACCGCGCGACCGGAGCCGTCGAGGTCCGCGACGAGTGGACGCTGCCGGCGCGGCCGGGGCCGGGCGCCGACGACGGCCGAACGGTGCCCGACCACGGCGAGGTGGCGCCCGACCACGGCGGGGCGGCGCCCGACCACGGCGGGGCGGCGCCCGACCACGGCGGGGCGGCGCTCGATGACGGCGGGCCGGCGCCCGACGCCGGCCAGCCGGTGCTCGACGACGGCGTGGCGGTGCGGTGGGTGCTCGCCGGGACGGTGATCCCCGCCGACGCGGGCCCCGGGACGCCGCCCCGGCTCGAGGTCCGTCCCCTGGACGGGGCCCGCGCTACCATCCTGACCTGGGAGGACGACCGCGTGGTCCCGACCCTGGAGACGAGAGCGCTGGAGGACCCGATGCTCTCGGCGGTGTGGGGCCCGACCCTGACCCGCCTGACGCTGCGCCCGACGACGGACGCCGGGCGAGCCGGGTCCCTCGTCCTGCGCGTGGAGGTGCGCCGATGATCACTGCCGAGCAGCGCCGGCAGCTGCCCGCGTCCCGCCGCGCCCTCCTCCTCGAGGCGCTGCACCGCGACGGCGCGGTCGCCGTCGCCGACCTCGTCGACGAGCTCGGCGTCAGCGCCGTGACCGTCCGCCGCGACATCGCCCAGCTGGTCCGGGAAGGGCGCGTCCGCCGCGTGCACGGCGGTGCCACGCTGCCCTGGGACGGTCCGCGGCTCCGCGCCGGTCAGCCCCGCGCCGACGGCGACCGTGCCAGCGACGGCAGCGGCCCCAGCAACGGCCACGCCACCGTCGCAAGCCCCGCCAGCACCGACGGCCACGCTCCCGCCCCCGACCGGGCCGCCGTCGGCCGCCCGGGCGGGACCGACCCGGACGGGACCCCGGCCACCGGCCACCTCGCCATGCTCGTGCCGTCGCTGGACTACTACTGGCCCAGCGTGGCCCGCGGCGCGGAGGAGGAGGCACGCCGCCACGGCCTGCGGGTCCTCCTGCGCGGGTCCTCCTACGACAGCCCGGACGAACGGCCCCTGCTCGCCCGGCTCGCCGAGACCGACGGCGTCCGCGGCCTGCTCCTCGCGCCCAACATGGCCGGCCCGCACGCACCGGACCTGGTCGAGTGGGTCGCCCGGTGCGGGCTGCCGGTGGTCCTGGTCGAGCGCGCCGCCACGCACGGGCCCCACCACCAGGCCCTGGAGTCGGCGGTCTCCGACCACGCGCTGGGCGCGGAGATGGCCGTGCGCCACCTCGCCGACCTGGGGCACCGCCGGATCGGCCTGGTCACCAGCCACCAGAGCCCGACCGCCCGGCACGTGCGGACCGGGTGGGACCGGGCCCGCGCTGACCTCGACCTGGCCGCCGAGGAGACCGTGGAGGTGCGGCTGCCGGAGCGCCGCTCGGCCGGCTTCGAGGCGGCGGTGGCGGAGGTCCTGGCCGGGTGCCGCGCGACGTCCACCACCGCGCTGCTCGTCCACTCCGACCCCGAGGCGATGGCGGTCGTGCAGCACGCCGCGGACCGCGGGTGGTCGGTGCCCGGGGACCTGTCGGTCGTGGCCTACGACGACGAGGTGGCCGGCCTGGCGAGCCCGGCGCTCACCGCGGTGCGCCCGCCCCGGCGGGCCGTGGGCCGGGCGGCGGTCCAGCTGCTCGCCGCCCGGCTGGCCGAGCCGGACCGGCCGGTGCACCGCGTCCTGGTCAGCCCCGAGCTGGTCCTGCGCGAGTCGAGCGGGCCGCCGTCGTCCGGCGGCGACGCCGCGGCCACCGGGCGGTACCGGTGAGCGGTCCGCCCGACGGCGTCCGGGCACGCCGCCGCGCCGCGCCGGCCGCCGGCGCGGTCACCCTCGCCGACGTCGCCCGCGCGGCCGGGGTGTCCGTGGCCACCGCGTCCCGGGCGATCAACGGCAGCGTCAACCGGGCGGTGGGCGCCGAGCTGCGCGCGCGCGTGCTGGCCACGGCCGACCGGCTGGGCTACTCCCCCAACGCCCACGCCCAGGCGATGGCCCGGGGGCGCACGGCGGCGCTCGGGCTGGTCGTGCACGACATCGCCGACCCGTACTTCTCCGCCATCGCCGCCGGGGTCACCGAGGCGGCGGACGAGGCCGGACTGCTGGTCACCCTGGCCAACACCAATCACGACGCCGACCGCGAGCTCGAGCTCGTCCGCACCCTGCAGAACCAGCGCGTCCGCGCGATGGTCCTGGTCGGCTCCCGCTCGGACGACGGCGCGGCGACCCTGCGGCTGCGGCGCGCCCTGGACGCCTACCAGGCCCGCGGCGGCACGGTGGCCCTGGTGAGCCAGCCGGTCCTCGGTGCCAGCACCGTCCGGATCGACAACGCCGGCGGCAGCGCCGAGCTGGCCCGCGCCCTGCACGGGCGCGGCTACCGCCGGTTCGCGGTCCTGACCGGGCCGCCGGAGAACCTCACCGCCCGGGACCGGGCCGCCGGCTTCGCCGCCGGCCTGGCCGAGCTGGGCGTGACCGTCCCGGCCGCCGCGCAGGTCCCCGGACCGCTGACCCGGGACGGCGGCCACGCCGCCATGGGCGAGCTGCTCGGCAGGCGCACCGGCGCCGAGGTCGTCTTCGCCGTCACCGACGTGATGGCGCTGGGCGCGATGACGGCCGCCCGGGAGGCGGGCGTGGCGGTGCCGACCGAGACCGCCTTCGCCGGGTTCGACGACATCCCCACCCTGCAGGACGTCACCCCGGCGCTGACCACCGTGCGGATCCCGATGCCGGAGATCGGCCGGCAGGTCACCCGGCTGGCGCTGGCGGACCCGGCCGAGGGGCCGCACGAGGTGGTGGTGGCCGGGGAGGTCGTGCTGCGGGCCTCCACGCCCGGTCCGGCCTGACGGCGCGGCCGGCTGACGGCTCGCAGCCGGTTGACGGCTCGCGGCCGGCTGACGGCTGCCGACCGGCCCGACGGCGTTACCCCGCGGGGCGGGCCTGGACCTGACCGCTGGTCAGGTTCCACCGGTCGACAACCGGCACTCAGTAACCAGCAGTCAGTCGGCGCCCTCCTGGGCGCCCAGCAGGTCCCGCACGCGGTTCGCCACGTGGGTGAACGTCGGGTCCTGCATCGTCTCGGCGTAGTCCCGCTCGCGGGGCAGCGGCACGTCCTCGATCTCGAGGATCCGTCCGGGCCGGGGGCTCATCACGACGACACGGTTCGCGAGGTAGACCGCCTCGGCGACCGAGTGCGTGACCAGCAGGACGGTAGTGCCGGTCCGCCGCCAGATCGCGTGGAGCTCGCGGTTCATCCGCTCGCGGGTGAGGGCGTCCAGGGCACCGAACGGCTCGTCCATGAGCAGGATGGCGGGCTCGTGGAGCAGGGCCCGGCACAGGGCGACCCGCTGCTGCATGCCGCCGGAGAGCTCGTGCGGCAGGGCCGACTCGAACCCGGACAGCCCGGTCATCTCGATCAGCTCCGCGCACCGCTGCCGCGCCGCGGCCCGGGGCAGCCCGCGCATCTCGGCCTGGAGCATGATGTTCGCCCGCACGCTCCGCCACTCCAGCAGCGCGGGGCGCTGGAAGACGTAGCCGATGTCGTGCCGGGGCCCGGTGACGGGCTCCCCGTAGATCTCCACCAAGCCGGCCGAGTGCGGGATCAGCCCGGAGACCACCTTCAGCAGGGTGGATTTGCCGCACCCGGAGGGCCCGACGATGGTGACGAACTCTCCCGTCGCGACGTCCAGGTCGACGCCCTCGAGGGCCGTGACCCGGCGTCGCTGGGACGAGAAGGTGACTGCGGCGCCCCGGATGGCGACGGCCTTGTCGCCGCGGGCCGCCGGGCCGGTGTCCGGGCGGGTGGTCGTTGTGGTCATCGCGCTGGCCCCTCTCCGGTCAGCCCGCCGGGCTGAACGAGTCGTCGTAGTAGGTCTCCAGGTCCCCGCCGGGCTCGATGAGCCCCGCCTCGGCCAGCACGGCGAGGGTGTCGGCCCAGTCCTCGGGGTCGTTGACGCCCGGGGCGGCGTCCGCGGTGCGCTCCGTGGTCAGGAGGTCGATGGTCTGGGTCCACTGGTCCAGGAGCACGTCCTGCTCGGGCATCTGCGGGTCCTTGCCCTCCATCGCGGCCACCGCGTCCTCGGGGTTCTCCCGCGCGGCCTCGTGCGCCTCGGAGGTGGCGGCGACCATGCGCTCGACCAGGTCCGGGTCGTCCTCGATGGTCGAGGTGCTCACGACCAGGCCGTTGCTGAAGAAGCTCAGGCCCACGTCGGAGTACCGCAGGTAGGTCATCTCCTTGCCGCTCTTGGCCGCGATGGTCGGGCCCTGGTCGTGGGCGAAGCCGATGAGGCCGTCGACCTGGCCGGAGAGCAGAGCGGAGATCTTCCCGGCCGGGTCCAGGTTCTGCTGGTTGACGTCCCCCTCGGCGAGCCCGGCCGCCTCGAGGTACATCGGGAAGGTCGTCGTCGGCGCGTCGCCCGCCGAGACGGCGATCGTCTTGCCCTTGAGGTCGGCCGGCTCCTCGATGCCGGCGTCGGCGAAGACCTGCACGGCCGACGGCGTGGTCTGGAGGAAGACGCCGACGCTCTTCACCTCCACGCCGTTGTCGATGTTGCCGAGGACAGCGGGGGTGTCCGCCCAGCCGAAGTCGACCTCGCCGGCCCCGGCCGCCTGGGCGGTCTTCGTCGAGCCCTGGCCGGCCTCGATCTCGAGGTTGATCCCGTGCTCCTCGAAGATGCCCTCCTCGACGCCGTAGTAGAACGGTGCGTGCTCGCCGTAGGGGTACCAGTTGAGCATCAGGGTCACGTCGGTCGCGTCACCGGACGTACCGGATCCGCCCGCGGCGTCGGCGTCGGCATCGGTGCCGCCGCCGCACGCGGCGAGCGCCAGAATTGTCAGGGCGAGCGCGGCGCTGCCCGTGGTCTTGCGGATGGGACGAGTCATGGTTCGGGCTCCAGGGGTCGTGGGAGGGCTGCTTGTCTGTGGGCGCGGGCGCACGGCTGTGCGTCCGCGCGTCGGCTCACGCCGGTACGTCTGCGCGAGGAGTCACGCCGGTGCCGGCGGGAGGACTCATGCCTGGCCGATGACGGCGGCACCGGCCGCGCCGCGCCGGGAGGCGTGCCAGGGGATCAGGAGGTGCTCGGCGAGCTGGATCACGGCGAAGAGCAGGATGCCCAGGACCGACATGATGACCAGGGCGGCGAAGAGCATCGCCGTGTCCATGGTGCCGTTGGCCTGGAGGATCACGTACCCCAGGCCCTCGTTCCCGCCGACGAACTCGCCGACCACGGCACCGGTGACGGCCAGGGTCGCGGCGACCTTGAGCCCGGAGAGCAGCTGCGGGAGGGAGGCCGGGAACTGGATCTTCCGGAACGTGTTGAACCGGCTCGCGCCCATCGTCTTGGCCAGGTCGAGGGTCTCCGGGTCCACCGACCGCAACCCGGCGAGCCCGGACACGACGATGGGGAAGAACGCCATGAGCACGGCGATCGTCACCTTGGGGGCGACACCGAAGCCCAGCCACACCACGAACAGCGGCGCGACGGCGATCTTGGGGATCACCTGGGCGACCAGGATGATCGGGTACGCGGTCAGCTCGAGGTTCTTGGAGTAGACCATGAGGATGGCGACGAGCTCCCCGACGACGAAGGCGATGAGGAAGCCGAGGACCGTCTCGTAGGTGGTCACCCAGGTGTGGTCCATCAGGTACGCCCAGTGCTCCGCGCCGGTGCTCCAGGTATCCCCCGGGGAGGGCAGCACGTACGGCTTCACCCAGCCCTGGGCGGTGACGAGCCACCACAGCGCGAGCGCAAGGACGAGGAAGGTGAGGGAGCGCCAGCTCCCCGCCCAGATCTGCCGGGCCCTGGCCCGCCCCGTCCGGGGCGACGCCGGTCGGTCCGGTCCCGGCGGGGGTGCCGCGGGGGAGGCTTCGACTGGTTGCAGCTGGGTCACAACGATCTCCGCGTCATCGAGGAAGTGGGATACCGCTTTCCCACTCGACGCTATGACACTCGCCACAGTGAGTCAAGAGGCCAGGGCCATCCGGCCGGGAGTCCGGCGTAGGACGCCCGGCGCGTCGGCGTCAGGTCCGCCGCTCCCCCGGCATGACGCCTCCGCTGCCCTGCTCTCCGCCGGAACCAGCCTTCTCCGTCTACGTCGAGACCCAGCGAGGCGACGGCGAGCGAGCGAACCGAGCTCGACGGCTGGCCCCCGCGGGCCGCTCCGGCGACCGGCCCTGACCGGCGCCACCCGCCGCGTGGGGTTGACGGCAGGCCTGTCCTCGCCCTAGCGTGGAAAGCGCATTCCCGACCACGCCCGCCTCACTCGACGGAGAGAACCCATGACCGCCACCCTGCGCATCGCCATGAACGGCGTCACCGGCCGGATGGGCTACCGCCAGCACCTGGTCCGCTCCATCCTGGCCATCCGGGACGCCGGCGGCGTCGAGCTCACGGACGGCAGCCGCGTCCAGGTCGAGCCGGTCCTGGTCGGCCGCAACGCCGACAAGCTCGCCGAGCTCGCCGCGCGGCACGACGTCGCCGAGTGGAGCACCGACCTCGAGGCCACCCTCGCCGACCCCACCGTCGACATCTACTTCGACGCCCAGGTCACGTCCCGCCGGGCGGCCGCGCTGACCGCGGCGATGCGCGCCGGCAAGCACGTCTTCACCGAGAAGCCGACCGCCGAGACCCTGCCCGAGGCGGTCGAGCTCGCCCGCCTCGCCCAGCAGACCGGGGTGACCGCCGGCGTCGTGCACGACAAGCTCTACCTGCCCGGCCTGGTCAAGCTCCGCCGCCTGGTCGAGGAGGGCTTCTTCGGCCGGATCCTGTCCCTGCGCGGGGAGTTCGGCTACTGGGTCTTCGAGGGCGACAGCCAGCCGGCCCAGCGCCCGTCGTGGAACTACCGCGCCGAGGACGGCGGCGGGATCACCACCGACATGTTCTGCCACTGGAACTACGTCCTGGAGGGCATCCTCGGCACCGTGGAGTCGGTGACCGCCAAGGCCGTCACGCACATCCCCACCCGCTGGGACGAGCGCGGCAACCCCTACACCGCCACCGCCGACGACGCGGCGTACGGCATCTTCGAGGTCACCACCCCGGGCGGGGACCCGGTGATCGCGCAGATCAACTCCTCCTGGGCGGTGCGCGTCTTCCGCGACGAGCTCGTCGAGTTCCAGGTCGACGGCACGCACGGCTCCGCCGTCGCCGGGCTGCGCCGGTGCGTGGCCCAGCAGCGCGCGCACACCCCGATGCCGGTGTGGAACCCGGACCTGCCGGTCACCGAGCCGTTCCGCGAGCAGTGGCTGGAGGTCCCGGCGAACGCCGACCTGGACAACGGCTTCAAGCTCCAGTGGGAGGAGTTCCTGCGCGACGTCCTGGCCGGCCGACCGCACCGCTACGGGCTGCTGTCCGCCGCCCGCGGCGTCCAGCTCGCCGAGCTCGGCCTGCGCTCCTCCGCCGAGGGCCGGCGGGTCGAGGTCCCGCCGGTCACCCTGGACGAGGTCCCGCCGGTCTCGGTGGACGACGGCGCCCGGCCGGCTGCCGACGGCGCGGGGCAGGCTGCCGACGGCGGTGGCCCGCCCACCGACGGCGACTCGCGCGTCGTGCCCGCCCAGGTGTCGGCCGCGGCCGCGGGCGACGGCGCCACGGGGGTCGCCCGATGAGCACCCAGCCGCTGACCGCCCCGAGCGTCCTCCTCCCCGGGCCCGACGGCGCCCGGGCGCCCTACCGCCTCGGCGAGCCCGGGCCGTGGACCCGGCCGGCCCGGCCGCTGACCGCGCGGGTGGCCTACGCCGCTGCCCACGTGGTGCCGGCGGTCGGCGCCGACAACACCCCCGGCCGGCCCGCCGAGCTGGACTGGGACGCCACCCTCGCCTTCCGCCACCACCTGTGGTCCTACGGCCTCGGCGTGGCCGAGGCCATGGACACCGCCCAGCGCGGCATGGGCCTGGACTGGCCCGCCGCTGCCGAGCTCATCCGTCGCTCGGCCGCCGAGGCCCGGTCCGTCGGCGCCGCCATCGCCTGCGGGGCCGGCACCGACCAGCTCGACCTGGCCGACCTCGGCGCCGCCGCCGCCGGTGCCCCGGCCCGCGCCGTCGAGAACGGGCCGGGCACGGACATGCGCTCGCGCCGGACCACGACGCCCGCCGCCCTGGCCCGGGTCACCGACGCCTACCGCGAGCAGCTGGCCACCGTCACCGGTGCCGGGGCCAAGCCGATCCTGATGGCCTCCCGGGCCCTGGCCGCCGTCGCCCGCGACGCGGAGGACTACCTGACCGTCTACTCGGCGCTGCTGGCCGAGTCCACCGAGCCGGTGATCCTGCACTGGCTGGGCGAGGCCTTCGACCCGGCCCTGGCCGGGTACTGGGGCGCGCGCGACCCGTACGCCGCGGGCGAGACCGTGCTCGGGCTCATCGCCGCCCACCCCGGCAGGGTCGACGGGATCAAGGTCTCCCTCCTCGACGCCGAGCTGGAGGTGTGGCTGCGCGAGCGGCTGCCCGCCGGGGTGCGGATGTACACCGGGGACGACTACAACTACCCGGACCTCGTCGTCGGCGACGACCGCGGCCACTCCGACGCCCTGCTCGGGGTGTTCGCCGCCATCGCCCCGGCCGCCGCCACCGCGCTGCAGGAGCTCGAGCCCGGCGGCGACCGGGCCCGCGCCCACGAGATCCTCGCCGCCACCCAGGACCTGGGCCGGCACATCTTCGCCGCGCCCACCTACTACTACAAGGCCGGCGTCGCGTTCCTGGCCTGGCTGAACGGGCACCAGCCCGGCTTCCAGATGGTCGGCGGCCTGCACGCCGGCCGGTCGGTGCCGCACCTCGTCGAGCTCTTCCGGCTCGCCGACCGTGCCGGGCTCCTGCTCGCCCCCGACCTCGCCGCGCGACGGATGTCCCGGTTCCTCGCCGTTGCCGGCGTGGCCGAGGAGGGTTGGCGATGAGCAGCCGCCGAACCGGCGCCCCCGCGGGACCGGGCGCCGGCGCCGCGGGCCCAGGTACCAGCACCGCCACAGGCCCGGCTACCACCACCAGCGCCCCTGCGGGGCCGGTCATCACCACCACGGGCCCGGCCAGCGCCACTGGCACACCCGACCTGTCCCGCCTCTCCCTCAACACCGCCACCACCAAGGCCTGGACCCTCGAGCAGGCGGTCGAGGGCGCGGCCCGCGCCGGGCTGCCCGCGCTCGGGCTCTGGCGCGACCGCGTGGCCGAGGCCGGCCTCGAGCGGGCCGCGCGCCTGGTGTCCGAGGCCGGGCTGCGGGTGTCCTCGCTGTGCCGCGGCGGGTTCCTGACCGCTGCCGACGACGCCGGGCGCCGGGCCGCCGTCGCCGACAACCGCGCCGCGATCGTCGAGGCCGCCACGCTGGGCACCAGCGAGCTGGTCATGGTGGTCGGCGGGCTGCCCGCCGCGCCGGGGCCGGGGCTGCCAGCCGACCCGGGCGGCGACAAGGACATCCGGGGCGCGCGCGCCCGGGTCGCGGACCGGATCGGCGAGCTCGTGCCGTTCGCCGCCGAGCACGGCGTCCGGCTCGTGCTCGAGCCGCTGCACCCGATCTTCGCCGCCGACCGCGCGGTGCTGTCCACCCTGGGCCAGTGCCTGGACCTCGCCGAGCCGTTCCCGGCCGAGGCCGTGGGCGTCGTCGTGGACACCTACCACGTGTGGTGGGACCCGGACCTGGCCGCGCAGGTGGCGCGGGCCGGCGCGACGGGACGCCTGGCCGCGTACCAGGTGTGCGACTGGATCCTCCCCCTCGCGGCGGACCCCCTGCTCTCCCGCGGGTACATGGGCGACGGCTACGTGGACTTCCCCACCATCACCCGCTGGGTCGCCGACACCGGCTACCGCGGCGACGTCGAGGTCGAGATCTTCAACCAGGACGTCTGGGACACCCCCGGCGCTGACGTCCTCGCCACCGTCGCCGAGCGGTACGCCGCGCTGGTCCAGCCGTACCTGTAGCCGGCGGGCAGCACGACGCCGCGGACATGCTCCCGACGGCGCTCGGGACCGCCGGACGTAGACCTCACCGCACCCGCCGGCCACTGCGGTCACCGGCGCCTACTGGGCACCGGCCTCCCCCGCGCCCACTGGGAACAGCGCGCGCCCCGCGCTCTCGGTCCAGCGCTCGCCCGGCCCGCTCGGTACAGCGCGCACCGGGCCGAGCGGCGACGCCACCGCAGCTGCGGCACACATCCTGTGTAGTCGTTGAAGCGCTTTCCCGTCGACGGGAAAGCGCTTCAACGACTACACAGGATGACGCAGGCCTCCGGGCACGGCGCCCTCGCGCCGAGGATGCCGGCACCGCCCGCGCTCGGTGTCCGTCCGGCCGTCGGAGGACCGGGCACATCCGCAGCTGGGCCATCGAGCCACACCGGGCCACGGGCATGGGCACCGGCATCGGCATCGGCATCGGCATCGGCATCGGCATCGGCATCGAGGCCATCCGACCGTCGAGTCACCAGGCCCTCTTGTCCGGTGGGCCCAGGCGCTCGGCATGTCGCTGCTCGATGTGATGCAGGTCACTTGAGCCAACCCGACCCACCTTTGCGTCAACGCGGTTGACGCTCCTACCGTCCACATCAATCGTTTGACGCCAAGGGTGGACGCTGAGGAGCCGTCGATGCTGACGATGAAGGACATCGCCGAGGAGCTGGGAGTCTCCGTCTCCACGGTCTCGCTCGTCCTCAACGACCGGGACCGCGGGCGGGTCCGCCAGGACATCGCCGACCGGGTGCGGGCCCGGGCGGAGGAGCTCGGCTACGTCCCCAACCTCCTCGCCCGGGGGCTCAAGACCCGCCGCTCCCGCACCATCGGCCTGGTCGCCGACAAGGTCGCGACCGTGCCCTTCGCCGGCCAGATGCTGGCCGGCGCCCAGAGCGCCGCCTGGGAGGAGGGGTACCTCCTCATGGTCATCGACACCGGCGGCAACCGCGAGCTCGACGGGCCCGCCACCCGCGCGCTCCTCCAGCGCGACGTCGAGGCGCTCGTCATCGCGGCCGACTACCACCGCGAGGTCAGCGTCCCGCCCCACCCGCGCAGCGTGCCGGCGGTCGTCCTGGACGGCCGGCCTGCCGACGGCGACCCGGCCGACGCCGTCGTCCCGGACGACGAGGGCGGGGCCCGCGCGGCGACCGAGCACCTGATCGCCGCCGGCCACCGCCGCATCGGGCTGGTCAACATCGCCGGCGGCACGTTCGTCGCCTCGGAGCTGCGCCGGCGCGGCTACCAGGACGCCCACACCCGGGCCGGCCTGCCGCTGGACCCGTCGCTGGAGTGGAGCGTGCCCGACCCCTCCACACCCACGTCCTTCGGGCTCGCCCGCACCGTCCTGCAGGGCCCGGACCGCCCCACCGCCGTCTTCTGCTTCTCGGACCAGATCGCCCTGGCGTTCGCGCAGGTCGCCGCCACCCTCGGCATCCGGGTCCCGGAAGACCTGTCCCTCGTCGGGTTCGACAACCAGCACTTCGTCGCCGACGCCATGCTCCCCGGGCTGACCACCGTCCAGCTGCCGCACTTCGCGATGGGCGAGTGGGCCGCGCGCCGGGCGATCGCCCGCCTCCACGGCGCGGCGGACGAGTCGGGCGTCCTGGAGCGGATCCCGTGCGCCGTGGTGGAGCGCGCGTCGGTCAGCCCGCCTCCCAGTCCGTAGTTCCTCGCGCCCGTCAGTAGTCCCCGGCCGCGAGCCCGTCGTCTCCCCCGACCACGTGCCCGTCCACCAGCCACCAGCCGTCGTCCCCGCCGACCGCACGCCCGTCCCCGGGCCCCAAGCCCGTCGGTCCCCGAAGCACCCGCCCGCTCGTCACCCAGCCACGAGCCGTCCGTCCCTCACAAGGAGGTTGCGCATGTCAGCACGCCGCCCGCTGGTGGCCCTGTCCGCGGCAGCGGTGGTGAGCTCCCTGGGCCTCACCGCCTGCGCCGGCTCGTCGGCCGGCGACAACACCGGCGACACCTTCACCGTCCTGCAGTACGAGAACCCCGAGTCGGCCCAGGCCCAGGGCTGGCAGCGCGCGGTGGAGATCTTCGAGGAGGAGCACCCAGGCGTCACCGTCGACTTCCAGACGACCAGCTTCGACGCCCTGCGCCAGAACGCGAAGATCCTGCTCGCCGGCGACGAGGTCCCCGACGTCATCGAGTTCAACAAGGGCAACGCCGACGGCGGCCAGCTCGCCGCCCAGGGCCTGCTCGAGCCGCTCACCGCGGAGGTCGAGGAGCGGGGCTGGGACGAGAAGGTCAGCGGCACGATGTCCTCCTTCGCCCGGTACGACGAGCTCGGCAACGCGGGCAGCGGGGAGTGGTACGGCGTCCCGAACATCGGCGAGTACGTGATGCTCTACTACAACAAGGAGATCTTCGACCAGGTCGGTATCACCGAGCTCCCGACGACGCTCGAGGAGTTCGAGGACGTCATGGACCGCCTCCTCGCGGCCGGCCACACCCCGATCTCGAGCTCGGCGTCCTCCAGCCAGGGCTTCAACCAGATGTGGATCTGGTACTCCCTGGTGTCCGCCATCGCCGAGCGCGAGCAGATCGACGACTTCATGTTCCTGCGCGGGGACCCGGACCTCACCAAGGACCCGTGGCGCTCGGCGACCGAGCGGTTCCAGGAGTGGATCGAGAAGGGGTACGTCGGTGAGGACCTGGCCGGCCTGACCTTCGAGCAGGCCACGGTGAACTTCCTGCAGGGCGACGCCGCGATGGTGATGTGGAACAACGGCGAGTTCCGGCGGATCACCAACGACGCCCAGTTCGACTGGGGCTACTTCACGATGCCCGGCGCGGACCTGACCCTCGGCTCCTCCGGGCACCTGTGGGGCGTGCCGACCAAGGCCGACAACAAGGAGCTCGCGTACGACTGGATCGAGACCACGCTCAGCCCCGAGGTGCAGAACCTGATCGGCAGCCAGGGCGGGCTCCCGCTCGCCGGCGACACCGCAACGATCGAGGACGAGCAGATCCGGGCGTTCACCGAGCGGTTCGACGAGCTCGTCGCGGCCGACGCGATGGCGTTCTACCCGGACTACCCGGTACCCGGCTTCCTGGACTTCATCCAGAGCCACATGCAGGCCCTGTCGAACGGCAACGAGGACGCCGAGGACTTCCTGACCGCCATGCAGGACTTCTACGACGAGGGCAAGTCCTTCCAGGTCGAGCAGTGAGGAGCGCGCCCGCCCCAGCCCCGGGGCGGGCGGCCTCACGGAGGAATGAGATGACAGCAACCATGACGCCGGCGACGGACGCCGCGACGCACCGCCGCCGCGACCCCGGCCGCCCCGCACGCAACGCCGCCCGGCGCGGCTACTGGTGGTACCTGGCCCCGATCGCCGTCGGCTTCTTGGCCGTCGTGGCGGTGCCGTTCGTCGCCAACGTGGTGATCAGCCTGACCTCCTGGCGCGGCGGCCTGTCCGAGATGCGCTGGAACGGCCTGGGCAACTACGCCCGGCTGCTCGGCGACGGCACGTTCTGGACCTCGCTCGGCAACTCGGTCTACATGATCGTCGCGATCGTCGTCGTCCCGACGCTGCTGGGCATCCTCATCGCGGCCGTGCTGTTCGACTACCTCGGCAAGCGGTTCGGCCCGCGCACCGCCGCGGTGCTCCGCGCGACGTTCTACCTGCCGCAGGTCGTGCCGATCGCCGTCGCCGGGTTCATCTGGGCGTGGGTGCTGGACTCCCAGGACGGGCTGCTCACCCGCATCCTCGGCGGGCTCGGGATGTCCGCCACGCCGGACTGGCTGGGCGACCCGGACGTCGCCCTGTACTCGGTGATGCTCATGCTCGTCTGGCTGCAGATCGGCTACCCCGTGGTCATCTTCATGGCCGCGCTGCAGCGGATCGACCCCGAGCTGTACGAGGCCGCCGAGCTCGACGGCGCGGGCTGGTTCCGCCGCTTCCGGGCGATCACGGTCCCGCAGATCCGCCCGGAGGTGTTCGTCGTCGCCCTCACCGCCACCGTCTCGGCGCTGAAGGTCTTCGCGCCGATCCTCATCCTCACCGGCGGCGGGCCGGAGGGGTCGACGGTCGTGCCGTCCTACTACGCCTACCGCAACTTCTTCGAGCTGTCCCGGGTGGGCTACGGCTCCGCGATCGCGACCGTGATGTCGCTGGTGATCTTCGCGGCGGCCACCGTCCTGCTCGTCTGGCAGCGCCGCGCCGACCGTCCGGAGGGCAACCGATGACAACGCCCACCCTGACCACCGGGCCCACCGGGCCCACCGGGCCCACCGACCCCGCCGGTGCCGCCGCCCCGGCCCGGCCGCCCGCCCGCCGGCCCCGCCGCGGACCCATGCGCTGGGTCGTGCTGGTCGCCGTCGGCCTGGCCGCGGCGGTGACCGCCGCGCCCTTCCTGCTCCTGCTGCTCAACGCGTTCAAGACGAGCGCCGACTACAGCACCAACGGGCCGCTGGCCTGGCCAACGTCGTTCAGCCTCGACGCGTTCACGAGCTACCTCGAGCGGGTGGACTTCCCCGTCGCGCTGCTGAACTCGATCGTCATCAGCGTCCTGGTGTCGTTCCTCGGGGTGGCGATCGGGCTGCTCGCGGCGTACGCCATCGGCGTCGGCCGGGTGCGCGGCAGCACCGGGATCGTCGCGGTCCTCCTGGTGGCGACGATGCTCCCGCACGAGGCGCTCATCTACCCGCTGTTCTACGGCGCCCAGGCGACCGGCACGCTCAACACGATCTGGTCGGTGGTCATCGTCTTCACCGTGCTGCAGGCCGCCTACGCCACCTACCTGCTCTCCAGCGTGATGGCCACGGTCCCCAAGGAGCTGCTCGAGGCGGCCGCGCTCGACGGCGCCGGCCGCTGGCAGGTGCTGTGGCGCGTCGTCGCCCCGGTCCTGCGGCCGACCATGGCGGTGCTCGTGGTGTTCTTCTTCATCTGGACGTGGAACGAGTTCTACATCCCGCTCGTGCTCCTCGCCGATCCCGCCTCGCAGACCGTCCCGATCGCGCTGTCCACCCTGCGCGGCCAGCACTCGATCGACATCACCGTCCTCAACGCCGGCTCGCTGCTCTCGCTCGTGCCGACCGTGCTGTTCTTCCTCTTCTTCCAGCGCACCCTCAGCCGCGGCGTGACCGCCGGCGCGATCAAGTGACCCGCGGCCACTCGGCTCGCGATCACCTCACCAACGAAAGGCACCACCTCATGGCAGACCTGTGGAACCGAGCGACCACCCGCGGCGTGCAGAGCCGGTCCATCAACGCGGAGAACCCGACCGGTGCCCCGGGCCGGGCGGGGTCGGCCGCCTCCCCGCTCGGCCCGGCCCGCAAGGGCTCGGCGTTCGTGCCGCTCGGCGCCGGCGAGACGCTGACCCTCGCCGACATCGAGGGCCCGGGCGTGATCCGGCACCTGTGGATCACCGTGCCGGACCGGACGGAGGCGGGCCCGTTCGTCCTGCGCGACCTCGTGCTGCGGGCCTACTGGGACGGGGCCGAGGCCCCCGCCGTCGAGGTGCCGCTCGGGGACTTCTTCTGCAACGGCTTCGCCGAGCGGGCGTTGGTGACCTCCGCGCTGGTCGTCGTCGCCCCCACCGGCGGCATGAACGCCTACTTCGCCATGCCCTTCCGCGAGCGCGCCCGGCTCACCCTGGAGAGCCAGCACCCCGGCCCCCTCCCGCACGTCTTCTACCAGGTCGACTACACGGTCGGGGACGACGTCGGCCCGGACGCGGGCTACTTCCACGCCCAGTGGCGCCGCTCCAACGGCACGACGGCGCTCGGCGAGGACCACGTCATCCTCGACGGCGTCCGGGGCCGGGGGACGTACCTGGGCACCTTCGTCGCGCTCGCCTCGCTGCACCGCTACTGGTGGGGCGAGGGGGAGGTGAAGTTCTTCGTGGACGACGACGACGCCCTGCCGACGCTGTGCTCCACCGGGCTGGAGGACTACGCCGGCGGCGCGTGGGCGTTCCAGGACGCGCTGCGGGCCGAGCCCGCGCCGCAGGTGCTGACCTTCAGCGCGCCGTACTGCGGCTACCCGCAGTACCAGCGCCGGGACACGACCCGGGCGAGCGGGTTCGTCCCCGACGCCCCGCCCATGCACGGCCTGTACCGGTGGCACGTGCCGGACCCGGTCTACTTCGACGAGCGCCTGCGGGTCACCGTGCAGCAGATCGGCGCGTGGGACCACGGGCTGTTCGAGCGCTCCGACGACGTCTCCACGGTGGCGTACTGGTACCAGGAGGGACCGGCCGCGCCGTTCCCCGAGCTGCCGCCGGCGGCGCAGCGCGCCCCGCGCTGACAGCGCCCCGCATGGTCGAGCCGGCCGGGCCGCGCCGCACGGTCGGGCCGGCCGGGCCGCGCCGCACGGTCGGGCCGGCCGGGCCGCGCCGCACGGTCGGGCCGGCCGGGCCGCGCCGCACATCGGGCCGGCCGCCCGCGCCGCACGTCGGGCCGCCTGGCGGGGCCCCGGCCGCGGCCGGGCCCCCGCCGGCCGTTGACCGGGCCCGCCTGCCCGCTCCCCGCCGTCGTGGACTGCCTGCGCCGCCCGCAGTGGTGCGGAGCCGACCTGCCCCGCGGGTCTCGTGCGGGGCGGCCCGGTACGCCACACTGGTGCCTTCTCGTCCGCGCGCAAGGAGGCAGCACGATGGTCACCCGACTCAACCCCTACCTCGCCTTCCGCGACAACGCCCGGCAGGCGATGGAGTTCTACCGGTCCGTCTTCGGCGGCGACCTGGACATCAGCACCTTCGGGGAGGCCCAGGCCAGCGAGGACCCGGCCGAGCAGGACAAGATCATGCACGCCCAGGCTCGACGCCCCGAACGGGATGACCCTGATGGCCTCGGACACCCCGAACAGCATGGACCTCACGCCCGGGAACACCTACTCCATCTCCTCTCGGGCGAGGACGAGGCGGAGCCTCCGGGGGTACTGGGACAAGCTCGCCGACGGCGGCACTGTCGTCCTGCCGCTGGAGAAGGCCCCGTGGGGCGACACCTTCGGCATGTGCACCGACCGGTTCGGCGTGAGCCTGGATGGTCAACATCGCCGGCCAGCCGGGGTAGCCGCCGCAGTGCCCGCGAGCAGGCTTCCGCCGGGACGACGGCGGACGCGCCACGGAGCACCCGTACGCCACTAACCCAGGCGCGGTCAACGGCCGCCTCCTGGCGACACCGTGCGCCATCCCCAGGGCAGCGGTGCCGCGCTCCCGTTGTGCACAGTCGCGCCGCAAGCGGCAGGGCTCGGGGACGATGGCGCGGTGGTACCAAGTTCCCCGGGCTGGCTACAGCGCTGGCGATGCTCGCCCCGGGAGTGACGGCTGTCATCGCTGGCGTTGCCGTGCTGGTCGCGTGGTGGACGCTCGCCCAGCGACGGCAGGCTGATGCGCGCGCCCACTGGTGGGACCGCACCCAGTGGGCGATCGACCAGGCGCTCGACCCTCGAGAGGAGGTCTACCGGGTTGGGCTTGCGGTCATGGAGGTCCGGGCACGGCGCCGGTTGATGCGGGCCGAGGAGTACCAGGCGGTGGCAGCGGTGTGGGAGCAGGCTCGTCGGCACAGGCGGCGTCAGCGCCAGTCCTGATCTGCGGGACGAGGTGGCATACGATGTCGACCGGGACGGAGGTGAGCAACGATGACAGCGCCAGCCCCCGACGACGATGCCCTCCGCGGCACGGTGGCCGACCGGATCCGGGCGTCCGACTCCAAGATCATCAAGGTCACCCCACGAGAGGTCGCCGCCGCGAAGGTGCGGGTGACCGCGGACCGGACGATGGGCTACCCGACGCCGGAGTGGATCGTCCGACTCGCCAACGCCGAGTAGGTCCCCAACGTCAGGCAGACGCTGGGCGTGACCGGCCCCGGACACGTGGCGGAGCCTGGCTGGTGCCCTGCGGTGCCCAGTCTTCGACAGGCTGACCGGGGCCGTAGGTATGGGGCGAGTCAAACGCCCGCCCCATACCTACGGAGTTCATCGAGCAATTCTCGGAACACCTTACGGCCCTCGTCGGTGGCTTGGACGACCGTTTGAGAGTATCGCCCGTTGCGTTCTTTTCGCACGCGCACCCACCCCGCGTCGTCCAGATTCCCCACAGTCCGGGAGATCTCGGGAACGGTCAGGTCCGTGTATTGCTGGATCGAGGGATAGTCGGACTCCTCGACTTGATACAGGAATCCGAGAACCTTGAACCTAGGCGGCGAGAACAAGCCCGCATCACTTCGTTGCTCACCGCGGTCTCCGAAACATCAGCAGGACCAGCACGCCGAACAGGACCACCGGGCCGACCGGAATTGCGTAGACGACAGCATCGGGCTGAGGAGAGTGCCGGTAGAGATTCCAGGCGGTAACGAACGTCACCACAGAAACAGCAACGGCCACGTGTCGCGTATACTAAGGAGAACGTAAGTAAGTCGACTCCGGTCCGTTATGCGGTGATGTAGCGGAGATCTGGATCGGCGAAGAACCCGCGTACCAGGTGCGGTAGTTTCTGGAGGCGGTGGAGCGCGGCGATGACGTTGCTCTTGAACTCCTCGGCGGTGCGTGGGGCGGTGCGCCGACGCGGTCGTGCTTGACGTTCTTCCAGACCCACTCGTCGGGGTTGAGCCTGTGGTGAGTAGGCGGGCAGGATGAACACCTTCAGCCGGCCGTCGGTGGAGGCGATGAACTCCTTGACCTTCTTGGCCTTGTGGGTGGAGTGACCGTCGACGACCAGGTACACCCCGCCGCCGCCGTCGCGGCCGGTGTCGGCGAGCGCTTCTTGCAGAAGGCGATGAACTGGTCGGCGGTGAAGGAGCCGGTGTAGGTGGCGAACCGCGCCTTTCCGGCGGGGGTGAGCGCGGAGATCATGTTCAGGGAGTGCCGGGCCCCGGTGGCCTTGACCACCGGGGTGCGCCCGACCGGGGCCCAGGTGGTCCCGGCGTGGTAGTCCGAGCGGATGCCGGCCTCGTCCGCGAAGTACACCGTCGCGCCCTCGGCCTTGGCCGCCGCCCGGATCGCGGGGAACTCCTCCGCCTTCCACCGCTCCACCGCCTCGGGGTCGGCCTGCCAGGCCCGCCACAGCGGGCGCTGGGGCGACAGGCCGAGCCTTCCTGAGCAACCGGCCCACGGACACCTCCGACAGGTGCACCCCGAACTCGCGCCGGATCACCTCACGCACCATCGCCCGGGTCCACAGGCTCGAAGCCGAACTGGGCTGGCGCGGGTTGGTCCCGACGATCAGTGTGTAAAGCCGGCGCAGGCGGCTTCCGTCCGGCCTTTGGTGGCCGACCCGGGACCGGTTTGGCCTTCAACGCATCCCGGCCACCCTCACGCGCTCTGGCCAACCACCCGTACACCGTTTTCGCGTGCATCCCCAGCATCTTCGCGACATCTTCCGGGTGGGCCCCGGCCTCTACCGCGTCCACCGCGCGGAACCGCATCTGCTCCAAGGTGGCGTGGTCCGCCTTCCGGCCGTCGTTGTCGCGCATAGAACCATTATGGCAGAAAAGGCCGCCGGAGTCGACCTACTTACGACCGCCTTAGTACGGAGCGATCCGCGGCTCGTTGCGGCGCCCCAGACGAGAGGCATAGAATCCAACGACGCCCAGCGCCGCGAACCCTGACAGCAGCAGGCCTCCGGCGTTGCCGATCCCTGCGCCAATGCCGCCAATGTACGCGGTCATCGGCACACCGATCAGCATCGTGATATCCCACGCCGTCAGCCGACGCTTCGGAGCCTTCGGCAACTCAGCGCGCCAGCTCATGTCCGTGCCCATGCTCACACCTCCGAAACCAATCCGATCGTAGGCAACTACTTGCACACTCGCAACCCTACTCCGGCTGAGTGGTGCACACCGGAGCCGGCGCGGCCGTCGGGAGCTGCATCGTGGCGACGGCGAGGGAGCCATCCGCGTAGGTCGAGAGAGTCCGTCGCTCACCCGCGATCGTCGACTCGGCAGTGCTGACCGGCTCTTCGACCGATGGCCACGGGTGCCTGCGCTGCCGCACCGCTCGTTGTTGCCCCAGCCGACATCAAGGGGCCAGTCGTGGAAGATGCCCCGGTCACGGACCCCGCCTACGCGGGCGCAGCGCTGATCCTGGTCGCGACCGTACTGGTCGCCCTCGGACTCAGCCTGATCGCCCGTCGGCCCCGGATCAGCCCTCCGAAGCAGCGCAGGTGACTGCCGACCGGACGATGGGCTACCCGAGCCGGAGCGGGTCGTCGGCTCGGCGACGCCACGTAGGTGCTGGGCGTGCTCGCAGCGGACAGATGCTGGGCGCCCGCCGGGAACCACCGCCGGCCCCCTTGCCACCGGCCCCGCCGGTTGAGACGGTAGGTGCCGAGCCCGGACCCGGGCTCCCGGACGAGGGGTGCCGTACCCGGAGCGCGACAAGACGGCCCGGTGGAGGCTGTCATGTCCTGGCTCGTGCTCGTGCTCTCCGGCGTCCTCGAGGCGGTCTGGGCGACCGCGCTGAGCAGGTCCGAGGGTTTCACCCGGCTCGGCCCCTCGGTGCTGTTCCTCGTGGCGCTGGCGCTGTCCATGTCCGGCCTGGCCTTCGCCATGCGCGAGCTGCCGGTCGGCACGTCCTACGCCGTATGGGTCGGGATCGGCGCCGTGCTCACCATGACCTACGCGATGGTCACCGGTGCGGAGTCCCTCTCGGCGCTGAAGCTGATCTGCGTCGCCGCGATCGTGGGTGGCGTCGTCGGCCTGAAGGTCCTGCCCTGACCGGGCACCGCCCGGCCGGCTGACGACGGCGGTCGGCCCGTCCCGCTGACGGTTCATGCCGACTTCGCCACTCCTCGCCGAGTTCGCCGGTTCATGCCGAGTTCGCTAGCTCAACCTGTCGAACTCAGCACGTACCAGCGAACTCAAGCAACCGGGGTGCACCGAACTCGCCGGTTCATGCCGACTTCGCCGGTTCGAGCGTCGGCGGCGAGGTGCAGGGCGGCCGAGCGTCGTCGGCGAGGTGCAAGGAGGATGAGCGCGCCCGACGGCGACGGACAGCTGGCACCGACGGTGGCGCGCGCCGTCCCCACGCCGTGCTGGGGATGCGGCGGCGGCCGGGACCGGCGAGGCTGGAGGCCCAACGCCCGCGGGGCGAGGAGGGTGCGCCCCCGGAGAGGAAGGAGCACCACGATGCCCAAGACGAACAAGGACGGGTCGCCGAAGCAGAGCGAGCTGCCGAGCACCCTGAAGAGGTCCGACCCCAAGGCGCAGCGGACCTTCGCCAAGACCCACGACTCCGCCGAGGAGACCTACGGCGAGGGCGAGCGGGCCAACCGCACCGCGTACGCCGCGCTGAAGCACTCCTACGAGAAGGTCGGCGACCACTGGGAGGCCAAGGACGAGAAGGGCCCGTCGGACACCAAGGCCGAGGGTGGTCGGGGCTCGCGGGGCGAGACCGCCGGCGGGGTGGACGCCAACGCCTCCAAGGAGCACCTCTACGACCTCGCCAAGCGGCTGGACGTCCCGGGCCGGTCCTCGATGAGCAAGGACGAGCTGGTCGAGGCGATCCAGAAGGCCAACGACAAGGAGACGCGGCAGTCCCGGTAGGCCGTACCCCTTGGCAGGACGCCCCCGCCCGGTAGGCCGTACCCCTGGCAGGACGCCCTCGCCCGGTAGGCCGTCGCATCCGCAGGCGGCACCCGCGCGGCAGGCCATCCCGGCCACCGCCGCGGTGCTGGACCGGTGCCGCGCTCCTGCGCGGCCGCCGTCGTAAACGTGGCCCGGAAAGCCTCCGTCAGCTGCCCGGGCCGGCCCCGCCCTCGTGCTCCCGCTGCGCCCGCAGCATGTCCGCGGCCGCGCCGCCGTCGGGCTCCTGCCCGATCCCCCGCAGCATCTGCTCGACCTTCTCCCCCGGCTGGCGCGGCGCGAGCAGCGGCACGTCCCGGTCGACGACCGCCTCGACGACGACCGGCCGGTCCGCCGCGAGCGCCCGGCGCCAGGCGTCGGCCACCTCGCCCGGCTCCTGGACCCGGATGCCGGTGAGGCCGAGCAGCTCGGCGTAGCCGGCGTACGGGAACCGCGGCACCACCTGCGAGGCCGGGAAGCGCGGGTCGCCCTCCATCTCGCGCTGCTCCCAGGACACCTCGGCGAGGTCGCCGTTGTTCAGCACGAGCACGACGAACCGGGGGTCCGCCCAGTCCCGCCAGCGGGCCGCGACGGTGATGAGCTCGGACAGGCCGTTCATCTGCATCGCGCCGTCCCCGGCCAGCGCCACGACGGGCCGGTCCGGGTGCAGCAGCTTGGCGGCGATCCCGTACGGCATGGCCGAGCCCATCGACGCCAGGGTGCTGGACAGGTGGGCGGGCACCCCGGCCGGCAGCCGCAGGAAGCGCGCGTACCAGTACGTCACCGACCCGACGTCGACGGCGACCTGCGCGTCCGCGGGCAGGTGGGCGGAGAGCTCGTGCACGACGGCCTGGGGGTTCAGCGGGTCGGCCGGCTCGCGCACCCGCTGCTCCGCCACCTCGTGCCAGGTGGCCACGGCGCGCTCGACGTCGGCGCGCCAGCCCCGCCGCTCGGGCAGCCGGGGCAGCAGGGCGGCGAGGGTGTCCGCGGCGTCGCCGACCAGGGCGGCCTCCACCGGGTACTTGGTGCCGATGTTCCGCCCGGTGATGTCGACCTGCACCGCGCGGGCCTGCCCGGGGGCCGGGTAGAACTCGGTCCACGGGTCGTTGCTGCCGACGATCAGCAGGGTGTCGCAGCCGGACATCAGGTCGGCCGAGGCGGTCGTGCCGAGGTGGCCCATGACCCCGCAGTGGTACGGCAGCGACTCGTCGAGCACCGGCTTGCCGAGCAGCGAGGTGGTCACCCCGGCGCCCAGCCGCTCGGCCACGGCCCGGACCTCCGCCGCCGCCCCGGCCGCGCCCTGGCCGACGAGGACGGCGACCCGCTCGCCGGCGCCGAGGATCTCCGCCGCCCGGTCCAGGTCCTCCTCCCGCGGGGTGACGTGCGGCCGGGCGAGCGCCGTCGACGTCGGGACGACGCCGTGGGTGTGCTCCTGCTCGGCGAGCTCGGCCTTCTGCACGTCGTGCGGGACGATCACGCAGGTGGGCGTGGAGGTGGCGAGCGCGGTCCGGACGGCGTTGTCGACGACGAGCGGGAGCTGCTCGGGCGACATGACGGTCTGCACGTACTGCCCGCAGACGTCCTTGAGCAGGCTGTGCAGGTCCACCTCCTGCAGGTAGCCGCTGCCCAGCGCCGTGCTGACCACCTGCCCGACGATCGCCACGACGGGCTTGCGGTCGAGCTTGGCGTCGTACAGGCCGTTGAGCAGGTGGATGGCGCCGGGTCCCTGGGTGGCCAGGCAGACGCCGACGCCGCCGCTGTACTTGGCGTGCCCGGTGGCCATGAACGCCGCCATCTCCTCGTGCCGGGCGGTGACCAGCCCAACGCGGTCCTGGCGGCGCAGCGCGGCGAGCAGGGGGTCGATCCCGTCGCCGGCGAAGCCGAAGACGCGGTCGACGCCCCAGTCGGCCAGGCGCTGGACGATGCCGTCGGCGGCGGTTGCCATGGCGCTCCTCCTTCACCCGGGCGCCGGGCCCGGTCGGACCCCCATCGTCCAGCCCGGTGCGCGTGCCCGCATCCGCGCGGCCACCTGGCCCGCATCTGGGCAGCGGCGCCGCGCTCGTCCGCCCACGTGTCGCACCCCACCCGCCGCCGGCCCCAACGGCCCACCCCCGGGAGGAGGGCCGGGGTGTTTGATATCCGAGGCTTGACCGAGGGCCAGGCCACGGCAGGCCCCGGCACGGCGGACACGCCACGTCACGGCACGGCAGGGCACGGCGCGCAACGCCACGTCACCGGCCGCCGTCGGGCCGGCCCGTCCCGGACACGAGCAGGACCAGGAGCGAGGACCGATGACCACCAGGACCGAGGAAGATCTGCTCGGCACCAAGGAGGTGCCGGCGGACGCCTACTACGGGATCCACACCCAGCGGGCCGTCGAGAACTTCCGGATCAGCTCGTCCACGATCAGCGACATCCCGGCGTTCGTCCGCGCGATGGTCCAGGTGAAGAAGGCGTCGGCGCTCGCCAACCGTGAGCTCCGCACCATCCCTCCGCGGATCGCCGACGCGATCGTCGCCGGCTGCGACGAGGTCCTCGTCCGCGGCCGGTGCATGGACCAGTTCCCCGTGGACGTCTTCCAGGGCGGGGCCGGGACGTCGGTCAACATGAACACCAACGAGGTCATCGCCAACCTGGCGCTCGAGCACCTCGGGCTGCCCAAGGGCCGCTACGACGTCGTCAACCCCAACGACCACGTCAACAAGAGCCAGTCGACCAACGACGCCTACCCCACCGGGTTCCGGCTCGCGGTCCACACCGTCGTCCAGGACCTGCGGGGCGAGCTCGAGCGGCTCGCCGCCGCCTTCGCCGCCAAGGGCGAGGAGTTCGCCGACGTGCTCACCATGGGCCGCACCCAGCTGCAGGACGCGGTGCCGATGACGCTCGGCCAGGAGTTCACCGCCTTCGCCGTCCTCGTCCGCGAGGAGGTTCGCCACCTCGGCGTCCTCGCCGGGCTGCTGCTGGAGGTCAACCTCGGCGCGACGGCGATCGGCACCGGCCTGAACACCCCGCCGGGCTACGCCGCGCTCGCCGTCGAGAAGCTCGCCGAGGTCTCCGGGCTGCCGGTCGTGCTCGCGGAGAACCTGGTCGAGGCGACCTCCGACGCCGGCGCCTACGTCTCCATGCACGCCGGGCTGAAGCGGGTGGCGGTGAAGCTGGGGAAGATCTGCAACGACCTGCGGCTGCTGTCCTCCGGCCCGCGCGCCGGGCTGAACGAGATCAACCTGCCCGAGCTGCAGGCCGGGTCCTCGATCATGCCGGCGAAGGTCAACCCGGTCATGCCCGAGGTCGTGAACCAGGTGTGCTTCACCGTCATGGGCAACGACGTGACGGTGACCGCGGCGGCCGAGGCCGGCCAGCTCCAGCTCAACGTCATGGAGCCGGTCATCGCCCAGGTGATGTTCGAGTCGGTCAGTCTGCTGCACAACGCCGCGGCCGGGCTGCGCGAGCGGTGCGTCGACGGCATCACGGCCAACCCCGAGGTGTGCCGGAGCTACGTCATGCGCTCGATCGGGATCGTCACCTACCTCAACGAGGTCATCGGGCACCACAACGGCGACCTCGTGGGCAAGGAGGCTGCCCGGTCCGGGCGCTCGGTCCGGGAGGTCGTGCTCGAGATGGGGCTGCTGGACGAGGCGCAGCTCGACGAGCTGCTCTCCCCGGAGAACCTCATGCGGCCCAGGTACCACGGGGAGATCTTCCCGGCCGAGGACCCCGACAGCCTGCCCCGCGGCGACGACGCCGCCCCGGAGACGGCGGCCGCCGTCGCGCAGGAGCCCGGGAGCCCCGCCCAGGAGACCCCGCGATGATCGTCGTCGAGTTCCTCGTCGTCCTCGGGGCGATCTTCCTCGGGGCCCGCCTGGGCGGCATCGCCATCGGGTTCGCCGGTGGCCTCGGCGTCCTCGTCCTCGCCCTGCTCGGGGTGACGCCCGGGGAGATGCCGTTCGACGTCATCTCGATCATCATGAGCGTCATCGCCGCCATCGCGGCGATGCAGGTCGCCGGCGGCATGGACTACCTGGTCAACCTCGCCGAACGGATCCTGCGGAGCCGGCCGCGGTACCTGACCTTCCTCGCGCCCGTCGTCACCTACGCCATGACGGTCATGGCGGGGACCGGGCACACGGCGTTCTCCACCATGCCGGTCATCACCGAGGTGGCGAAGGAGAGCAACCTGCGGCCCGCCCGGCCGCTCTCGATCGCCGTCGTCGCGTCCCAGATGGCGATCACTGCCTCGCCCATCTCGGCCGCCGTCGTCTTCTTCGCCAGCCTGCTGGAGGAGCAGGCCGGCGTGACGTACATCGACCTCCTCGCGGTCGCGATCCCGTCCACGTTTCTCGCCACGATGGCGACCGCCGCGATCATGACCGCCATCGACCGGGTGCGCGGCACGACGGCGCTCGACACCCACCCGGAGTACCGCCGTCGGCTCGCCGCCGGACAAGTCGCCCTCCGCGGCCCGCAGCAGCGCGAGCTCCGCCCCGGCGCCCGGCTCTCGGTGCTCGTCTTCGTCGTCGGCCTCGTCCTCGTCATGGGCTACGCGACGGCGATCAGCGAGAACGTCGGCCTGATCACCGACCCGGTGCTCGGCCGGGACCAGGCGATCATCGCGATCATGCTCGGCATCGCCGCCGTCATCGTCCTGCTGTGCCGGGTCCCGACGGCGGACGTGCTGGCCGCGTCGACCTTCAAGTCCGGGATGAGCGCGGCCATCTGCGTGCTCGGCGTCGCGTGGCTGGGGACGACCTTCGTCGCCGCGCACGAAGAGCTGATCATGGCGACCGCCGGCGACCTCCTCGCGCGCTCCCCGTGGACGCTCGCGATCATCCTGTTCTTCGCCGCGGCGCTGCTCTACAGCCAGGCCGCGACGACCCGGGCGCTGATGCCGACGGCGCTCGCCATCGGCGTCGCGCCGGCGGCGGCGGTCGCGGCGTTCCCCGCCGTGTCCGCGCTGTTCGTCCTGCCCACCTACCCGACGCTGCTGGCAGCGGTCGAGATCGACGACACCGGCACCACCCAGATCGGCAAGGCCGTCTTCAACCACCCGTTCCTGGTGCCCGGGGCGATCAACATCGCGATCGCCGTGCTGCTCGGGTTCGGTTTCGCCGCGCTCCGCGGGATCTGACGGCCGCCGGCGACGGCGAGCGGCCGGCTACCGACGCCGGGCGGCGCGGAACGCCCGCCAGGCCCCGGTGGACCACAGCGCCCAGGCCACCAGCGCCGGCTGGAAGAGCAGCCGGACCGCGCGGGCCCGGTCGGAGTTCAGGCCGAACGCGTCGCTGCGGGTGAGGTACTGGGAGATGTTGCCGGGGAAGATCGCGACGAAGAACGCCGCGGCCAGCCAGCCCACCGGGACCCGCCGCTTCCGGGCGGTGACGAGCGCCCCGCCGAGGGCGAGCTCGGCGACGCCGGAGGCGAGCACGACCACGTCGTCGTCGACCGGCAGCGACTTGGGTACCTGCGCGAGGAACTCCTCCCGCGCGAACGTCAGGTGCGAGGTGCCCGTGAACAGCAGGGTCGCCCCGAGGGCGACCTGGCCGAGCGTGCGCGGGGTGGACGTGGTGGCTGACCGGCTCATGGCCTGAGCCTGGCAGCCGGCGCCGCCGGCCGCGAGCCGGGGCGGCGCCGGCTCTAGGCCTCCGTCGGGCCGAGGTCGGGCGCCGCGACGAACCGGGCGTGCGGCCCGGCCGCGCCGTGCAGCTCGAGCAGCACCAGCTCGTTGCCCGCCGCGCGGACCAGCGGGCCGGGCACGTAGAGCGTGCCGGTGGGGCCCTCGCTCGAGTACCGGCCCAGCAGCTCGCCGTTGACCCAGACCAGGCCGCGGGTCCAGCCGTCCAGGCGCAGGAAGTGGTCCACGCCCCCGACCGAGCCGAACGTGCCGCGGTGGAACGACGGCCCGGCCAGGGGGGCCGCCAGGTCCGGCTCGCCGGCGAGGGGGGCGCTCCCGGCCGGTTCGCCGTCGTCCACCGGCACCCACACCTCCGCGGCCAGGTGCTCGGGTGCGCCGTCGAGGTCCAGGGGCACCGCCTCCCAGCCGGTGAGCTCGCGCACGGCCGTGCGCACCGGCCCGACGATCCCCTTCGGCTCGCCGATCCGGGCGCCGTAGTTCACCCGGCCGCGGTCCTCCACCAGCAGGGTCAGCGTGCCGGACCGGCGCGGCAGCGGCAGCGACCAGGTGCGGGTGGTGCGGTCGAGCACGCCGACCGGGTCGCCGTCGAGAGCGACGAGCGCACGGTCGCGCACCTCCGCCACCACGAGGACAGCGTCCTCGCCGGTGACCCGGGTGCGGTACAGGGCGAAGCCCGACCATTGCCGCAGGTCGTCCATGGTCGGCGGCTGCTCGGCGGTCCGGGCGGCGCCCGGACGGGCGAGGACGCCCACGACGTCGGCGAGCGGGACCCGACGGTCGAGCACCACGTCGAGCGCCGGGGCCGGGGCCGGCTCGGCCGGCACCTCCTCGGGCACCGGGGCGTGCTTGGCGATCACCGCGCGCAGGGCGTGGAACTTCGCCGTGGGCGCGCCGTGCTCGGACAGCGGGGCGTCGTAGTCGTAGGAGGTGGTGATGGGCAGGTAGGTGCCCTTGTCGTTGGCCCCGTTGGTCAGCCCCAGGTTGGTGCCGCCGTGGAACATGTAGAGGTTGACCGACCCGCCGGCGCCGAGCAGGTCGTCGAGGTCCCGCGCGGTGGCCTCCGGGGCGGTGACGTGGTGCTCCCGGCCCCAGGAGTCGAACCAGCCGTCCCAGAACTCCGTGCACATCAGCGGCCCGGTGGGCTGGTGCCGGCGCAGCACGGCGAGCCGCTCCCGGGAGCGTGAGCCGAAGTTCGCCGTCTTGTGCAGCTCGGGCAGGCCGCCGCGGGAGAGGTGCTCGTCGTCGGCCTGGTCGCAGGTGAACAGCGGCACGTCGATGCCCTGCTCCCGGGTCAGGTCCACCAGGGCACGCAGGTAGCGGACGCGCTCGTCGTCGGGCACGCCGGGATAGGCGCCGTACTCGTTCTCCACCTGCACCATGAGCACCGGTCCGCCGCGGGTCACCTGCCGCTCGGCCACCACGGGCAGCAGGTGCGCGAAGTAGGTGGCGATGGCCTCCAGGAACCGCGGGTCGTGCCGGCGCACGCCGCTCCCGACGCCGGCCAGCCACGCCGGCAGCCCGCCGCCGTCCCACTCGGCGCAGATGTACGGCCCCGGCCGGACGATGGCGTGCAGCCCCTCTGCGGCGACCAGGTCGAGGAAGCGGCCCAGGTCGCGCCGGCCGGTCAGGTCGAACTCGTCGGGCTCGGGCGCGTGGAAGTTCCACGCCACGTAGGTCTCGATCGTGTTCAGGCCCATCAGCCGGGCCTTGCGGATCCGGTCGGCCCACTGGTCGGGGTGCACCCGGAAGTAGTGCAGCGCCCCGCTGATCACCTGGAAGGGGCGGCCGTCGAGCAGGTAGTCCCGCTCGCCGATCTCGAACGTGGGCATGGCAGCGCGGGGCCTTTCGGTAGGTGTGGACGACGGCGGGACGCCCGGTGGGCGACGGCGGGCGACGGCGGGGTGCCGGGCTGGCGACGTCGGGCGGCGACGGACGGCGGGGCGGCAGTTCGCCGCCCCGCCGCCGTCGTGCCGTCACTCCGTGACGGTGAAACCCTGGCCGTTGCCGTACGTGGCGGACTGCTCCTGCCACGCCGCCAGGCCCTCGGTGAGCGTGGTGTCGGAGACGTACGCCTGGCCGACCGTGTCGTTGAAGACCGAGTTCGCGTAGACCTGGAACGGCAGGTACTGCCAGCCCTCCACGACGTTCGCGGCGGAGTCGGCGAGCACCTCGTTGATCTTCTGGCCGCCGAAGTACTCCGACTCCGTGCCGCGGAACTCCTCCGACTCGAGGTCGGCAGTGGTGGCCGGGAAGGCGCCGCCGTCGATGCGGGTCTGCACGCCGTCGCCGTTCGTGGCGTAGTCGACGAACGCGTAGGCGAGCTCGGCGTTCTCGCTCGCCGCGGGCACGGTCAGCGAGGAGCCGCCGTTCTCGGCCGAGGTGTGCTGCCCGGCCTCCCACTGCGGCATCTCGGCCACCCGCCACTTGCCCGCACCCTGCGGGACGCCGGACTCGAGGTTGGCCGGCATCCAGGCGCCGATGGTCAACGACGCGATCGTGCCGTTGCCCAGGCCCTGGTACCACTCGTCGCTCCAGGACCCGACCGGGGCGAGGAGGTCCTCGTCGATGAGCTGCTGCCAGACCTCGGTGAACGTCGCGGTGCCCTCGTCGCCGGCGAAGTCGATCGTCACGTCCGTGCCGTCCACCTGGTAGGGCTGGCCGCCGGCCTGCCAGATCATGCTGGTGGTGAAGCCGGCGTCGCCGATGTCGTTGGCGATGTAGGCGTTCGGGTCCTGCTGGTGGATGGTCCGCGCGGCCTCGAGGTACTCCTCCCACGTCGTCGGCACCTCGACGCCGAACTTGGCGAAGACCTCCTCGTTGTAGAAGAGGGCCATGGGTCCAGAGTCCATCGGCAGGCCGTAGACGCCGTCGCCGCTGTGCACCGCGTTCCACGGACCGGTGCTGAACGTACCCTCCAGCTCGTCGGCGCCGAGCGGGCCGAGGTCGGTCAGCGCCTCGGAGATGGCGAACTGCGGCACCGCGTAGTACTCGATCTGGGCGACGTCGGGGACGCCGTCGCCGGCGGCGATCGCGTTCTGCAGCGCGGTGTACTGGTCGTTGGCGGTACCGACGTTCTCCAGGTTCACCGTGACGTTCGGGTACTCGTCCTCGAAGTCCGCCACGACCTGCTCGAGCGTGGGCTCCCACGCCCAGACGGTGATCTCACCGCCCTCCTCGAGGACGTCGCCGGTGTCGACGGGTGCGGCGGCGCCGCCGCTGCCCGAGCCGCCGCCGTCGCCGCCGCCGCAGGCGGCGAGGCCGAGGGCGAGCACCCCGGCGAGGGCGGTGCCACGTACTAGGTGGCGGGGTCGTGCATTCATGGAAGTCCTCACTTCATCGCTGGCGTGCCGCACGGACGCGTGCGGAGGGTCAGGGGTCACACGGACGGTCTGGGGTCACACGGAGGGTCGAAGGTCGTCATACGAAAGGGCCGAAGGTCGTCATGCGGAGGGGTTGAAGGTCGTCATACGGAAGGATCGAAGGTCGTCATGCGAAGGTCCCAGGGCGTCATTCCTTGACGCTCCCGGCGGCCAGGCCGGACTGCCAGTAGCGCTGCAGCAGCAAAAAGGCGGCGACCAGCGGCAGGATCGTCAGCAGGGAGCCGGTGATGACGAGGTTGAAGATCGCCTCGCCGCCGGCCGTGGCGGCCTGCGCGTTCCAGGCGTTGAGCCCGACCGTCAGCGGGTACCACGAGGAGTCGCGCAGCATGATCAGCGGCAGGAAGTAGTTGTTCCAGGTGGCGACCATCGTGAACAGCAGCACGGTGACGATCCCCGGGGCGAGCAGCGGCAGGCTCACCTGGAAGAACGTGCGGAACTCGCCCGCGCCGTCGATCCGGGCGGCCTCGAGCAGCTCGCCGGGGACGGCCTCGGCGGCGAACGTCCACATGAGGTAGAGCCCGAACGGCGAGATCAACGACGGGATGATCACGGCCCACGGCGTGTTGGTCAGCCCCATCTCGCTGAACATGAGGAACGTCGGCACGGCGAGCGCCGTGCCCGGCACCGCCACCGCGCCGATGACGATGGCGAACACGGCGCGCTTGCCGGGGAAGTCGAACTTGGCGAGGGCGTAGCCGCCCAGGACGGCGAGGAACGTGGCGCCGCCGGCGCCGGCCACCACGTACAGCACCGTGTTGAGGAACCAGCGCACGAAGACGCCGTCGTCGTAGGTCAGCGTGGTAGTGATGTTCTCCCACAGGGAGAAGTCCTCGCCGAACCAGAGCCCGAACGAGGAGAACAGGTCCTCCTGCGTCTTGGTCGCGTTGATCAGCAACCAGGCCAGCGGCACCAGCGAGTAGAGGAGGACGATCGCCGTGAGCGCGGTGAGCAGCGGGCTGCGTCGCGGCCGGGCCACGGAGTGGCGGCGCGGCGTGCGCAGCCGCGGGGCGGTCCGCGCGGCCGAGGTGGTGAGCGTCGTGGTGGTCATGTCACGGCTCCTTGCGCATGCCGCGCAGCTGCACCACGTAGGCGATCACCATGGTGATCAGGCCCATGATGATGGCCACGGTCGCGGAGTAGTTGTACTGCTGGCCGGAGAACGACAGCGAGTAGGCGTACAGGTTGGGCGTGAACGACGTCGTGATGGCGTTCGGGGCGAGCGACTGCAGGATGCTGGGCTCGTTGAAGAGCTGGAAGCTGCCGATGATCGAGAAGATCGTGGCGATGACGAGGGCACCGCGGATGGCCGGCAGCTTGATGGCCGTGATGACCCGCCACTGACCGGCGCCGTCGATCTCCGCGGCCTCGTACAGCGAGTGCGGCACGACGCGCAGCGCGGAGTAGAAGATCAGCATGTTGTAGCCGACGAACTCCCAGGTGACGATGTTGCCGATCGCCGCCAGGACGAGGTCCGGGGACAGGGGGTTCGGCAGGCTGACGCCCAGGGCGTCGTTGATGTTCCCGACCAGGCCGAACCGCGTGCCATACATGAATCCCCACATGAGGGCGGCCACCACGGCCGGCACCGCGTAGGGCATGAAGATCGAGATGCGGAAGAAGCTCTTGCCGTACAGGCGGCCGCTGTCCAGGGCGAGCGCCACCAGCAGCGCGATGCCGAGCATGATCGGCACCTGCACCACGAGGAAGAGCGAGACCCGGCCGAGGCCCTCCCAGAACTGCGGGTCCTGCAGCGCCTGGGCGTAGTTGTCCAGGCCCACGAAGGTGGTGCCGCCGACCAGCTGCGAGCGGAACACCGACAGGTACAGCGAGTACAGGATCGGGGCCAGGAACACCAGCGCGAACACCAGCATGAACGGGCCGACGAACATCCACCCGGTCCAGCGTCGGCGGCTGCGGCGCCGCCGGGTGGCGGTGGGTGTCGAGGAGGCCGGAGCGGCTGCGGCCACGGTGGGCGGCGAGGATGCCGGAGCGTCTGCGGTCACGGGATGAGGTCCTCAGGTCGAGGGTGTTAACGTCAACATCGTAGCGAGGTGGCTAGGGTGCTCCGCAAGCCGGCGGGGTGTCAAGGCGGACCCGGGAGCTACGTGGCCCCTCGAGATGGAGGTGTTGATGGCAAGGCGCAGCGATGCCCGGCAGCGGTCGGGTCCCTCGATGGCCGACGTCGCGGCGCTGGCCGGGGTGTCCGCGCAGACCGTCTCGCGGGTCTCGATGGGGCTGGACAACGTGGCCCCCCCGACGCGGGAGAAGGTGCTCGCCGCGATGGGACAGCTCGGGTACGCGCCGAACGGTGCGGCCCGCGCCCTGCGGTACGGGAGCTTCGGGACGATCGGCATGATCGCCCACCGGCTGGCCCGGACCGGCGAGTCGCGCACGGTCGAGGCGGTGGTCGAGGCGGCGCGCGCCCGGGGCTACACGGTCACGCTCGTCGACCTGGAGAGCCCCTCCCCGGGCGACGTCTCGGCCGCCGTCGCCCGGCTCTCCCACCAGGCGATCGACGGCCTGGTCATCGTGCGCGCCGAGATCGCCACGCCCGAGACGCTCGCGCTCCCCCGGCGGCTCCCCGTCGTGGTGTCCGACTCCCGCTTCGTCGGCCACCACCCCGCCGTCGGCGCCGACCAGACCGGCGGCGTCCGCCTCGCGGTCCAGCACCTGCTCGACCTCGGCCACCGCACCGTCCACCACCTCGCCGGCCCGGCGGACTCCGGGCCCGCGCAGCTGCGGGTCGAGGCGTGGCGGGCGACGCTCGCCGAGGCGGGCCGGCCGGTCCCCGCCGTCGCGGAAGGGGACTGGACCGCCGCCGCCGGGTACCAGATCGGGCACCGCCTGGCCGCCGACCCCGACGTCACCGCGGTCCTCTGCGCCAACGACGAGACCGCCACCGGCGTCCTGCACGCCTTCCACGAGGCCGGCCGGCGGGTGCCCGACGACGTCTCGGTCGTTGGGTTCGACGGCATCCTGCTCGCCGAGCACCTGCTGCCACCGCTGACCACCGTCGCGCAGGACTTCGACGAGATCGGCCGGCGGCTCGTCGACCTCCTCCTGCGTCAGGTCCGCGACGGCGAGGACCTGACCGGGGCGCACGAGGAGGTGCCCACCCGCCTGGTGGTGCGGGCGAGCACGGCCCCGCCGCGCTAGCGCCCCATCACCACCGCGACGCCGTAGGGCTCGAGCATGCCCGCCCCCTCGAACGCCGCGCCGGTCAGCAGGTCCTGGCCCGAGAGCTCCAGGCGGACGGCCTGGCTCTGGCCGGTGGTGTTCACCAGGAACGTGAGCGCCGTGCCGTCCTCCCGGACCCGGCGGGAGAGCTCGACGCCGGCCGGCAGGTCGTGGCCCACCACGCCGGTCCCGTCCAGCAGGGCGTCGACGGTGAGCCGGGTACCGACCTCGTCGGGGAAGGACGCCGAGTAGAGCACGCCGCCGCCGCTCCCGGACGGCCGGAAGGTCAGCGCGGGCGAGCCGGCGTAGTACTCGCCGGCGTACCGCGCGAGGACCTGCGTCCCGTCGTCGGCGCGGACGACGTCGCACAGGACGGTGCCGTGCGCGCCGTCGTCGCCCGCCGACGCCGCGTCGCCGAAGGCCAGGGGGACGGTTCGCGACGGCGGGAGCGCGTCGGTCTCCTCGACCCAGACGCCCGCAAGGTCGCGCAGCGGCACCGGCGCCTGGCCGAGGTGCAGCCGGTCGTGCTCATCGACGAGGCCGGTCATCGGGGTCAGCAGCAGGCGGCCGCCGTCGGCGACGTACCGGCGCAGGCCCTCGGCCAACCCCTCCGGCAGCATGTACAGGCACGGGGCGACGACCGCGGCGTAGCCGTCGAACGGCCCGGTGGCCGGCACGACGTCCACCGGGACGTTGCGCCGGTGGAGCTCGGCATACCAGCGCTCGACCTCCCGCACGTACTCCAGGGACCGGCTCGGCCCCGCCGAGTACCCGATCGCCCACCGGGAGGGCCAGTCGAAGACGACGGCCACGGACCCGTGCTCGACGCGGCTGCCCACGACCTGCGGCGAGACCCGCGCGAGCTCGGCCCCGAGCTCGGCGACCTCCCGGAAGGTCCGGGTGCTGCCCGTGCCGTCCGTGCCGATGACCGCGCCGTGGAACTTCTCGCACCCGGCACGGGACTGCCGGAGCTGGAAGAACTGCACGGTGTCGGCGCCCCGGGCGACCGCCTGCCACGACTGCTGACGCATCTGGCCGGGGCGCTTCAGCGAGTTGTAGGGCTGCCAGTTCTGCCGGGACGGGGTCTGCTCCATCAGCATGAACGGCCGCTGGCGGCCGACGGCGCGCATGAGGTCGTGCCGCAGGGCGATCTGGGCCGGCGTCGTGTCGTGGGCGGGATAGCTGTCCCAGGACACCACGTCCAGGTCGTCGGACCAGGCGAAGTAGTCGTAGTCCGGGAAGGTGCCCATCATGTTCGTCGTGACGGCGCGCGCGGTGTCGAACCGCCGGATCGCGGCCTTCTCCTCGCGGAAGGAGTCCAGCACGCTGCTGCCGTAGAACCGCTGGTAGTCGAGCGCGGAGCCGGGCAGCACCGCCTTGCCGCCCGCCATCGCGTCACCGAGCTCGTTCGGCGGGAAGATCTCCTCGAAGGAGTGGTAGGTGTGGCTCCAGAAGGCCGAGTTCCAGGCGTCGTTGACCGCCTCCACGGTGCCGTAGCGCGTGCGCAGCCAGTCCCGGAAGGCCTGGGCGCACAGGTCGCACCAGCAGAACCCGCCGTACTCGTTCGACACGTGCCAGGCCACCAGGCTCGGGACCTCGGCGTAGCGCTCCGCCAGGCGCTCGGCCAGCGCCACGGAGTAGCGGCGGTACGTCGGGGAGCTGATGCAGGCGTTGTGCCGCGCGCCGTGCCGCATCCGCCGGCCCTGGGCGTCGACCCGGTTGACGTCGGGGTGCTTCAGAGACATCCACGGCGGCAGCGCTGCCGTCGAGGTGGCCAGGACGATCGACATCCCGGCGTCGGCCACGGTCTGCACGATCCGGTCCAGCCGGGCGAAGTCGTACACGTCGTCGGCGGGCTGCAGGGTGGCCCAGGAGAAGACGTTCAGGGTGACCGTGTTGATCTCCGCCTGCCGGAGGAGCTCCATGTCCTCGGCCCAGACCTCCTCGGGCCACTGCTCCGGGTTGTAGTCGCCCCCGTAGAGGATCCGCCCCGTACCGAAACCGTTCGCCGTCGTCACTGCGCCTCGCTCCATCTCGTGTGGTTGCTCATCTCGGGTGGCTGCTCGTCGCCACGCCCGTCCGTCCGGCCCGCTGGCCGCCCGCCGACCCTATGGTGCTTTCGTCTCGGCCCGGGGCCGGGCCTGCGTCGTGGACGCCCCGGCCCGGGGCCCGGCCAGCATCGTGGACGCGCATGCCCGCGGGCACGGTCCACGTCGTGGACCCCCGTGCCCGGCCTGGGTGGCGTTCTCACTCGATCGGCTGGCGGCCGAGGTCGGTGGGGGCACGCCCGCCCGAGATCCACCCGGCGGCGCAGGCGAGCAGCGGGACGCCGAGGATGACGAGGCTGAGGGGCAGGACCGGGACGGCGGCGAGCCCCCTGGGGTCGACGTAGCCGGTGGCCAGCACGAGGTAGGCGCCGAGCGCTCCGACGAGCGCGCCGAGACCGGCGAGACCGCCGGCGGTGGACGCGGTGAGGGCCCGTCGCACGGTGCTGGTGGCGCCGGTGGCGGTGAGGATGCGGGTGTCGCGCGCCGCCTCGACGCGCATGAGCCCGACGATCATCGACAGGACGGCGAGCGCCACCGCGACGCCGACGGTGGTGGCGCCCCAGCGGAGCGCGACCAGGCTGGAGCGCTCCTCGCGGTCCTCGACGAGCAGACCGTTGTCGGCGGCCACCTCGCGGATCGCGGCGACCTGGGCGTCGGTCACCGCGGCGGGCGCGACGAGGAGCCATCCGACAGTCCTGGTCGTCCATCCTCGGCGGTCGAGCTCCTCGGCGCCGACGAGGGTGCCGGGCAGGGAGCCGTAGGTCGGGTCGAGCGTGACCGCGTCGTCGAGCGGAGCGGGCGGCCCGCCGAGGTTGGCGAGCCAGAGCTGGTGGGTGTCCGTAACGATGTCGGTGGGGCCGGTCGGGGCGGTCGTGGCCACCCCGTCGAGGCGGTCGAGGCCGTAGAGGTCGAGCAGCTCGGGGGTCGCCCGGTAGACGAGGGCGACGTCGAGGTAGCCGAGGTCGGTCCGGCGCGCGACCGTCACGGCCGTCGGGCCGATCGGGTCGTCCTGCGCCCGGGGGTCGACGGCGACGTCGAGGTCGACGACCACCCAGCCCTGCTCGGCGGCCCGGGCGGCGAGCGCCTCCCGTGCCCGGTCCAGGTCGGCGGTGGAGAGGTCGGGGAGGTAGGGGGCGAAGCCGTCGTCGTCCGGGTCGACGGTGTAGAAGGGCGACTCGCCCTCGGGCTGCGCCGGGTCCCGGGTCCACACCAGCAGCCGGTCCTCGGGCAGGTTCCCGGGCGGGGCGGTGGCGTCCGCGGCGCTGGCGCCGACGAGCACCGCGACGGGGATGCCGAGCGCGAGGCTCACCGCGGCGAGCGCCAGCGCGGACCGGGCGCGGTGCCGGGACAGGTCGCGCCAGGCGAGCCGGACGGCGACGGGCAGCCCGCGCGCCGCCAGGCCGAGGGCCTCGACCGCGACCGGGGCCAGCGAGAGCACGCCGGCGACGGCGGCGACGGTGCCGACGGCGACGATCACGACGTTGTCCCCGGGCACGAGGAGCAGCGCGAGCCCGACCGCTGCCAGGGCGGCGCCGACGGCGGCCGAGCGGCGCGCCGGCCGGGGGGCGCCCGGGCGGCCGGAGAGCGCGTCGGTGGTGGGCGCCATCGACACCGCGCGGGCCGGCCACCACGCCGCCGCCGTCGTCATCACCAGCGCGGCGGCGACGGTTGCGGCGGCGAGCGGCCACGGCACGTTCCACCTGTCGATCCGGTACCCGACCGCGGGCTCCATCACCGGCGCGGCGAGGAACCAGCCCCCGAGGCCGAGGACGGCGCCGAGCGTCGCGGCGACGACGCCGACGAGCGCGCCGTTGGCGATCACGACGAGGCGCAGGTGCCGTTGGGTCGCGCCGACGGCGCTGAGCATCCCCAGCTGGCGCAACCGGCGCTGGGCGACCGCGACGAACCCCGCGGAGGCGACCAGCGAGACGAGCACCAGCACGATGCCGCCGACGCCCACCACCGCCGCGGCCGTCTCCACGCGCCCGGCGTCGCCGCGGCTGGTCAGGTCCGCGCTCGGGAACCGCGCGCCGCCGAACTCCCGGATCGCCCGCACCTCGTCGAACGCGCCGGTCCCGCCGATCAGCAACGTCAGCGTCTCGGCGCGGGTGGTCTCCGCGGCGGAGACCAGGGCGAACTCCTCGTCGAGATCGCTGGGGTTCTCCACGATCCCGACGACCGTGCGCGGGCGGCCGTCGAGGTCGACCCGGTCGCCGATCCCGGCCTGGAGCGTCCCGGCGACGCCGTCGGTCACCGCGACCTCACCGGCCGCCGTCGGGTAGCGGCCCTCGAGCCGGGCCAGCATCGGACCGGAGAACGGCCCGCGCGGGTCCTGCGCCCGGTACACGACCGACTCGACCGATCCGGGCACCGGCGCGCGCCACTCGCCGATCACGTCCACGCCACCGAAGCGCTCCCCCGCCGCCTCGACGTCGTCGCGGAGGGCGGCGAGCCGGGCGTCCTCGATGGTGTACCGGTGGTTGGCCGAGCCGAACACGGCGTCCTCGGGCACGCCGACGGTGTTGTAGGCGGCGGTGGAGAACCCGGTTGCGGCCGCCACCGAGACGGTCAGCAGGCTCAGCACGAGCAGCTGCTGGCGCCACTCCCGCCGGAACGAGCGCCGTGCCCAGCGCAGCACCGCCCGCCGTGCGGCCGTCCCGCCGTTGGCCCCGGGCATGGTCAGCCCGGTCCGGCGCCGAGCAGCGACTCCGGCGACGCCGGGCCGGGCGTGCGGTCCACCATCCGGCCGTCGCGCATGAACACCACCCGGTGCGCCCACGAGGCCAGCTGCGCGTCGTGCGTGACGACCACCCCGGCGACGCCCTCCCGGCACGCCTGGCGCAGCATCCGCATCACCGCCTCGCCGTTCGTGGAGTCCAGCGCCCCGGTCGGCTCGTCGGCCAGCAGCAGCCGGCGCTGCCCCACCACGGCCCGGGCGATCGCGACGCGTTGCGCCTCACCGCCCGAGAGCTGGTCGGGGAAGTGCCCGGCCCGGTCGCCGAGCCCCAGCCGGTCCAGGGCGTCGCGGGCCGCCCGGCGGGCCGTCCGCACCCGCGTCCCGTCGAGCTCCAGCGGGAGCGCCACGTTCTCCAGCGCGGTCAGGCCGGCGAGCAGGTTGAACGACTGGAACACGTAGCCGATCGACCGGCGCCGCAGCTGCGCCCGCTCGTCCTGCGACATCGACGCCGTCGCGATCCCGCCGATCTGCACCACGCCCGACGTCGGCTCCTCCAGGGTGCCGGCGATGGTCAGCAGCGTGCTCTTGCCCGACCCGCTCGGGCCCATCACCGCCACCAGCTCGCCCGCGGTGACCGACAGGTCGGCGTCGACCAGCCCACGCACCAACGTGGCGCCCTCGCCGTAGGTCTTGCACACCCCGTGCATCTCCAGCACCGCGGTCACCGCCCCACCCCCTGACGTCGACGGCGCCGCGCCGGGACCGGGGCGGGCGTCGCCGGGAACGCCAGCGGGCCGACACCGCGCAGCCGGGCCTCGGCGCCGTCCAGCCAACGGATCACCGCGTCGAGGCGGAAGAGCTCCGCGTCCACCACCAGCAACAGGCTGACATCGCTCGGATCGGCGTCGGCCTTGACCGCGGTGAAGTGCTGCATCATCACCACCAGCCGGCGACGGTGCGCCTGGATCAGCTCCGTCACGTCGACGCCCGGCACCCGCAGGGCGACCAGCACCTTGATCACCAGCTCGTCCCGCGGCGGCACGCCGGTGTCTGGCGGCGGCCCGAGCCACGTCGTCAGCTCCTGGCGGCCCGCCGCGGTCAGGCGGTAGGTCTTCTTCGGGCCCTCGCCGGGGTCGCCGGTGGACTCCACCAGCCCGTCGCGCTCCAGCCGCTGCAGCGTCATGTACACCTGCCCGACGTTCAGCGGCCAGACCTCGCCCGTGCCGGCCTCGAACTCCTGGCGCAGCTGCAGCCCGTACTTCGGCCCCTCGCTCAGCAGCGCCAGCAGCCCATGCCGCACGCTCACTCGTCCACCTTGACCATACCGGGGACTATAACGAGTAGAGTGGCGGTCGACAAGGGGCTCCTGCAGGGTCAATGCAGCTCGGCGGCTGAGCCCTCAGCCTCGGGTCGGCGTGGCTCGGGTGGGGCACGGGCCGCCCGCACGAGCACCGTCCGCCCAGCCGCTCTGACAAGTCCCCGCCACGGGGAGTCCACCTGGTCCACCCACGAGACGATCTCGCTGTCTCATTGGCAGACAGTCGGCGCCATCCGTCATCCGCATCGGAGGGCAGGCGCGCTACCCCTCATCACCTTCAGCGCCCTCGCCGTGGAAAGAGGGGAGGTAAGAGATGCCGACGAGCATCCCTTCCGGACTCAGCAGACGAGCAGTTGTTTGGCCCCAGGGCTCTTGGTGCGCCTCGGTCAGAATCTCCTGCCCCTTGGCGCGTAGCTCCTCGACCGCGCCTGCGACAGCCTCGGGAGAAGACACCTCGAGCTCGATCCAGGCTTGCGGGATGGGCCGGTCCTCGGGCCACCGATCAGTGCCAAAAGTCGCCTGGGCGGCCTGGCTCAGGGGCCAGAGGGCGAAGGCCTTCACACCGTCAAGACCGGACGCATGATGGTAGCCGGGAGCGATCTCCTCGAACGGGACGCCGATCCTCCGCGCCCAGAAGTCAAGCGTGACGGTCGGCTCGGCGCTGATGGGCCCGAATCCCGCTACGAAGGCAATCTCCATCTCGCTACCGTAACGTCACCATCGGTTCCACCGTGGACGGCGTGACGCCGAGCAGGCCGGCGTAGGGCGCAGCGGCGCCAAGGGCAGCTGGCCGGGCGGGACCACCGCGACGGGGTGCAGCGGAAGGCGTTGGCCGCCGCGGCGGCGCCTGCGGAGGCGTCGGGCGCCGGGCGTCGCTGACCCAGAAGTTCGCCGAACTGGTCAGGCACGTTGCACCGACGCTGCGCTGCGGGGCGGGCGGACACGATGGCCCCGGTGCCCGGTCGGGCGAAGACGCCGGCTCACTACGGGACGGGCCTGCGCACGCTGGCCGGACTTCCGCAGGTGGTGAGCACACAAACTCGGGGTTTTCGGCGTGGCGGTGCGGGAAAGTCGCGTTCGGGCGCCGGTGGGGCGTGTTACTACGTGCTCGGCTGCCCGGGGGGGCGGGTGGCCGGTGGTCTAGCGGGCGTTGGTGGTGGGGGTGGTGAAGCCGCAGAACCGGCGTGGTTGGGTCAGTCGGCGGTTTCAGGTTCAGGCCGAGAGCCTTGAAGATGATCTTCTGGCCGGGGGTGAGGGGGGTGCGCTCGGAGACCTTGCCCTGGGGGCCAGGGGTGACCAGGTGGAGGCGGTCGAGCTCGTCGCCAGGACAGGAACGGCATTGATCAGGAACGAGGCCACCGCGACGCCGGTCCCCATTGGGCAGGCGTCCCTACCTGTCCGCCGTTCTCCTCGCCCGCCCGGTCCTCAACGCCAGCGCAGGGTGCGGGAGAACAGGATGCTGGCGTCGGCCAGGACGACGCTGACCGTCAATCGACCAGACCGATCTGGTTGGAGAACTCCGCCAGCACCTCGGCGGCCTGCTCACGACCCGCCTGCCGGGCCCGCTGAAAGTCGAGAATCGCCTGCGCCGGGACAGGGTGATGATTGCCGACCTTCACATGCTCGAGCTCCCCGGACGCGATCAGCTTCATCAACGTCGGCCGCGACACCCCCAGCATGCTGGCAGCCTTCGCGGTGGTGAACTCCTCCTTGACCGGCACCACCACCGCACCGCTGGCGCGTTCCGCGTCCAGCAGCGCGAGCACCTTCTCGGCGATCCTGCGCGGCAGGTTCAACGACACCTCGACACGCTCCCGCCCGCCGGCGAGTGCGGCACGCAGGGCCTGAACATCATCCGCAGGGATCTGCGACATCACCCACCACCCCGCTCTCGGAACTGCAAGCAAGTGAAGCAAGTATGAACTCGTAGGGTGGTGTTCCAGACGGGTGATGACGCGAGAGACCGCCAGACGAAGCTCACGGCCCGCGTGTCTCACGCCCGCCGGTGAGCCCGCGTGCTGGCTACGCGGGGGGATCAGCCCTGTCGGCCCAGTACAGGGGCATGCGTCGCGCGTGGGCGATCGCGACGACCGTGAGGACGTCGTCGGTAATGTAGTAGACCACGCGGAAGTGCGATCGGGGCATCTTCGCGTGCCGGAACACCCGGTGGGATTGGGGGACGGGGACCACGGCTGCGGACTCGGGCCATCGCAGGCAGCGGTCGATCACCTGGTTGTAGAGAGCGCGGAAGCGTGCGCCTCGGTCTTGTCCGCCCTGGTCGTACCACTCGACCGCCTCACCCAGCTCGCGCAGGGCGTCGGGGTGGATGACGACGCGCAGCCTCACGCGCCTCTCGCCGCGCGGCGCGCATCGAGGTACGCATCTGCTTCCTCGCGCGTGAGCCCCGTGACCTCTCCGCTTTCGAGTTCCTCGGCGCGTCGAGCCGCGACAGCGGCCCAGGCGGCGTCGACCTCGGCCTGGTCGGGTGCGTCGGCGTCGTAGAGCACGTCGGCGACCCGCGACCGCTCCTCGGGCGTGAGCGCCATCGCGGCTCGGATCACGTCGGCTACCGTCATGAGCCGACTCTACCTCCGACCCCTGCTCCGACCCGGGAACCTCAGACGGTCTTGCCGTCGACCTTGGCGGTCCACTGCCAGTAGGGCCCGTGGAGCTGTGGCGGGTCGGCGGGGCAGCGGCAGCGGCAGCGGCAGCGGCAGCGGCAGCGGCAGCCCAGGGTGGCGCACCTGGTGTAGCGGCGGGTGATGCTGCCCGCGCTGATCAGCCCGAGGTCGGCGATGCGGGCGGCGAGCTCGCGGTAGCGGTCTTCGCAGGCGGCCAGCTCCTGGGCGATTGATGTCCATCCTGCTTCCTCCGGCGTTTCGGACGAGCCGACCTCACCGCCGGACACGGTGCCCTGCGCTACACCGGCCTCATCGCCATCTCGGCACGCACCGAAGACCAGCTCGAAGAGGACGCCGCCGCGATCGAACAGGTCGCCGTTCATGCGTCCTGCGCGACCCAGCGACTCGTCGGCCAGCAGGCCCAGGCCTTGCGGTCGCGGCCCTGCCGCTGTGCCAGGTGGGGTGAACGATGAGCATGTGGACAGATACACCCCCACAACTGTCCACGACCGGCTATGCTGGGGTGACATGAGCGACACCATCACGGTGAACCCCTCGCACCTCACCGACGATGACTGGGCGCGCATGCGCGCGTTCCTGGACGCTGCGCGCGCCAAGGGCGAGGTCGTCGACCTGTCCGCCCGTGTCGAGCTGCTCACTCCGGCCGAGGTCGCCAAGCGGCTCGGGATGTCGCGCTCCACCGTGCGCCGTCGGATTCTCGACGGCGACCTCAAGGCGATCAAGGTCGGCACGCACCACCGCATTCCCCTCGCCGAGCACGAACGCTTCAGCGGCGAGCTGATGCTCCGCATGGCCAAGGCATCCGCGGCCGACATTGAGGCCGAGCTGTTCGGTGAGTGACTCGCCCCTCCTCTTCCTCGACGCCAACACGCTCGCCTCACCCGTCACCCGCACCCTGATCATCGCGGGCGCGAAAGCCGACGGGCTGAGGTGGACGTGGTCGGCCTACGTGGAGGCCGAAGCCGACGATCACTCGCGCGGCCAGTCGATGCCCCCGTCGAGAGTTCGCACGACGACCCTTCAGACCGAACTCTCACCGACCGCGCCCACCACGGCTGGCCTGAGCACCGACATGAAGGACCGCCAGGTGATCGCCGACGCCATCGAAGCCGGAGCGCGGTACCTGATCACGACCGACGTGGATGACTTCGCCGTCGACGACCTGGCCGCCCACGAGATGAGCGCCGTCAACCCGGACTACTTCATGGCGCTCCGCTTCACCGAGAACGCCTACCGCGAGGGCCTCGGACTCCTCGCCGCCGTCCAGAGCAACCCGGCACGCGCCGAGGCCGAACTCCACCGGGTTCTCGGCCGTCGACACCCCGCCTGACCGCGCGATTCGCAGACGCCTATGACTCCACCCCGGTCAAAGCCGACCCGGACCAGCCGAGCGTGATCTTCCGCGGCATTGCCTGCATCCGTTGCGATAAGCACCTCGACGACGAGGAGCAGCGCGTCGGGCTGTGTGCCGAACACCTGCCGACGGCCTGAACGTCGATGGGCCGTGCGAGGATGGCGGACTTGAGAACACGGACGCGAGAGGGGCTCATACCATAGCCCCGGTTCTATTTAGACCGTCCCCGACGTTCCCGCCGCCTTCTCGATCTTCCCGAAGCACGTCGCCCTTCCCGCCAGGAGAATACTGCGAGCGCTCCTACAACGTGATCGGGCTTCCCACGACCGTCGGATGGCATTTCGCCGCCATGGAACTGCCCGACGCGTTGTCCGCCGAAATTATCGCCTTCCTCGGCACGGTGACCAGAGCCCCTCATAAACTCCGGACTGTTGGTCGTGGCCAGCGCAAGCGATAGAGTCAAGCGGCTCCACGAGTGCCTGCTGATGGTGCACACATCATCACCGACGACGACGAGCAGGTCAGGTTCGTCCGAGGGCAGAGCCCGCAACCAGCGTCAGCACATCTCAACAACGAAGCGGCAAGCGAACCGACCCCGAACACAAAACCTGCCCCGCCATCAGACGGGGCAGGCTTCAATATCTCAGCTTGCGTGGAGCTAGAGGGATTCGAACCCTCGACCTCTTCCATGCCATGGAAGCGCGCTACCAACTGCGCCATAGCCCCGGGCGGCTCTTGCGAGCCTGGACCAGTGTAGGGCATCGCGACGGGGCAGCACCAACCCGCCGGCCGCGGCCGGCTCGTGAGCCTGGCCACCTGGTCCGCGGCCGGCGGCCGGCGGCCCCGGCGGGCGACCGGCGCGGGCGCATGGTCGCCGTCGGCCAACCGCTGCCGTGCGCCGGGCGCCGCTAGCTGCTGTACTGGCCGGAGCGGGAAGGAGCGGTCATGTGCCGGTGGATGACGTACTCCGGGACGCCGGTCCTGGCCGAGGAGCTGCTCTTCCGACCCGTCCACTCCCTCATCGACCAGAGCCTGCACTCCCGGCTCGGGGCGACGACGACCAGCGGGGACGGGTTCGGCATCGGCTGGTACGGCGAGGGGCCGGTGCCGGCGCTGTTCAAGAGCATCGAGCCGGCCTGGAACGACGAGAACCTGCGCGAGGTGACGAGCCAGATCCGCACCTCGCTGCTTTTCGCGCACGTCCGGGCCTCGACCGGCACCCCAGTGCAGCGGTCCAACTGCCACCCCTTCCGGCACGGCAGGTGGCTGTGGATGCACAACGGCGGCATCACCGGGTTCCACGACGTCAAGCGGGACCTCGTCACCGCCGTCGACCCGGAGCTGTTCCCCGACATCGAAGGGTCCACCGACTCCGAGGTGCTGTTCTTCCTGGCGCTGACGTTCGGCCTGGCCGAGGACCCGCCGGCCGCCGTCGAGCGGGCGGTCGGCCTGGTGGAGGAGGTGTGCGACCGGCACGGCATCCGACACCCGGTGCAGATGACGGTGGCGACCTCGGACGGCACAGCGGTGTGGGCGTTCCGGTACTCCAGCGTGGGCCGGTCCCGGTCGCTGTACTACTCCACCGACGTCGCGACCCTGAAGCACACCCACCCCGAGCTACCCCTGCTGAGCATGCTCGGGGACACCAGCCGGATGATCGTCTCCGAGCCGCTCCGGGACCTGCCCGGCGCCTGGCAGGAGGTGCCGGAGTCGCGGTGGGGCGTCGTGCGGGCCGACGGCGAGGCGGAGATGCACCGGTTCCGCCCGGCGCGCGCCGGACGCTCGTAGCTTCGCCGGTCAGTCCAGGCCGAGGTTGTAGGCCGAGAGCCGCCAGGCCGGTTCCCGGCCGGGGTTGGGGTACATGATCGTCCAGGCGCAGTTCTCCAGCCCGGTCAGGCCGAACCAGTCCATCGGGTCCAGGCCCAGCAGCACGGTCTGCCCGAGCGTGATGGCCGCGCCGTGGGCGACGACGACCAGGACGTCGTCGTCGGTCAGGTCCGCCGCGGCCTCCTCGACCGCCGCGGCGACCCGCCGGCCGCACTCGGAGCGGGTCTCGGCCCCCACCCCCTCCGGCTCGTGGCCCTGGCGCCAGGCGGCGTAGGCGGCCGGCCAGGCCTCGGCGATCTCGCTGCGCGTCATGCCCTCCCAGGCACCGAACCGGCGCTCGCGCAGCCGCGGGTCGGGGACCGGGACGATGCCGGTGAGGTCGCCGAGGGCCTGCGCGGTGTCGGCGGCCCGGACGAGGTCGGAGGTGATGATCCGGGTGGGCAGCAGGGCGGCCAGGGCGGTCGCGGCGCCGGCCGCCTGGCGCCGGCCGGTCTCGTTCAGCGCGATGTCGGACTGCCCCTGCAGCCGCATGCTCCGGTTGAAGTCCGTCTGACCGTGGCGCCACAGGACGAGGGTGCCGGCGGTCATGCCGACTCGGTCTCGTCCTGGCTGGCGGCGTGCACCTCGGCCGGCAGCGGCAGGACCGGGCAGTCCTTCCACAGCCGTTCCAGGGCGTAGTACTCGCGGTCCTCCTCCTGCTGGACGTGCACGACGACGTCGCCGTAGTCCAGCAGCACCCACCGGGCCTCGCTCACGCCCTCCTTGCGGGTGGCCGCCGCGCCCTCCTTGTGCATCGCCTCGTCGATCGCGTCGACGATGGCGCGCACCTGGCGGTCGTTCGCTCCCGAGACGACGACGAAGACGTCGGTGAGGACGAGCCGTTCGCTGACGTCGAGGGCGATGATCTCCTTGGCCTTCTTCTCGGCGGCGGCGCGGGCGGCGACGACGGCGAGTCGGCGGGAACGGTCGTCAGCGGGCACAGGTCTCCTCGGTCGGTCGGGCTGGGGCGATCCTACGTGCTGGACGCTGCCGCCACCGTGCCGGCCGGCCGGACCGGGACCGGCTGGCCCAGGCATCGCCGTCGGGCCGGCGGCGCCGGCCGGCCGGAGCTGCTATCCGACGACGCCGGCCGGCTGGCCCGAGCTGCTGCTCACGTCGACAGCGAGGCTTCCGCCGGGGACGTCGACGGCGGGAGCGCCGCCTGCACCGGCGGCGCCGTCCCCGGCGAAGGCGAGCCGGCCGATGAGCAGCCCGATGATGACCGCGGCCAGGATGAGCAGCACGGTCCGGACCACGGTGGCTGCCGGGTTGGTGGTCGGGTCGGCGGTGGTCCGGGCGCGCCGGCGGCTGCCCTCCCGCGCGTCCGCCATGGGCCCGGCCGGCTCCGCAGACGATTTCGGGACCCGGTCGGCCGGCTCCGCCGGCTCCGGCCCCGGCGAGCCCGCCCCGCGCGGGGACGCCTCCCCCGCCGGCTCGTCCGGGGAGGCGCCGGAGGCCGACCTGGCGCTCCGCTGCGGGGCCTGCCGGAGCTGGCCAGCGGCCGGGGCTGCGGGCCGGGCAGCGGCGTCGTGCGGCACGGTGGGCATGGCCACGGCGGACTCCCAGGCCGCCGGGTCCGTCGTCGGCCCCGGCTCCTGCGCCGGGGGCCGGCCCGGCGCCGCCGGGGCCGACGGCACCACGGGCTGGATCCCGGTCAGGGTTCCGGTGGCGTCGAGCGTGCGGATGCCCTGGGCGGTGCGCGGCGCCCGCACCACGGGCCGGCGGCCGGTGGCCGTCCGCTCGGCAGGGTGGTCGTCGTGCTCCGCCTCCGGGTCGACGTCGTGGGCGCGCTCGCGCAGCGAGCGACGGGTGACCGGGCCGTCCGGCGTGGCGGTCGACGGCGACGCGCCTGCGGGCGCGGGGCGCGTCGGTGGGGTGGGGTTCCCTGCTTCTGCCTCGCCGGCTGTGCCCCTGCTCCCGGCTCCGTCCGCCTTGCCGGCGCCGTCCCCAGCCCTGGCTGCCTCCGCCCCGCCCGCCCCGGCGGCGCCGTCGGCGGGCTCCACCGGCCGCCCCGCCTCGTCGACGACCCGCAGCTCGCCGGTGGCGATGGCCTGCAGGCGCGCCTCTTCCTCGAGCTCCCTCCACCGCAGCTCCTTGCGGGTCAGCGGCCGCTGCTGCCCGGCCCGCTCTGCCGCCAGGCGCGCGGCGCGCTCGGCCTCCCGACGTCGGCGGCGCTCCCCGAGAGCGCCGGTAGCCGTCGGCTCCCCCGGCCGGTGCTGCTCGGTCACGTCCCGGCCCCCACGGCGCGGGCGCCGTCGGTCTCCGTCGCGTGCGCCGGCCGTCCGTCCCGACCCCGGCCGCCGTCGTCGTCGACGGGCGGGCGGTATAGGCCGTGCTTGTGGATGTACTGGACCACCCCGTCCGGCACCAGGTACCAGACCGACTTCCCGGCCCCCACCCGGGCCCGGCAGTCGGTGGAGGAGATCGCCATGGCGGGCACCTCCATGAGGGAGACGCCGGTGGACGGCAGCCCGGTGCCGTCGAGCAGGTGCCCCGGCCGGGTGACGCCGACGAAGTGGGCGAGGGACCACAGCTCGTCGGCGTCCTTCCAGGTGAGGATCTGGGGCAGGACGTCGGCGCCGGTGATGAAGAACAGCTCCGCGTCCGGCATGGTGGCCTTCAGGTCGCGGAGCGTGTCGATGGTGTAGGTGGTCCCGGGCCGGTCGATGTCGGCGCGGGAGACGGTGAACCGCGGGTTCGAGGCGGTGGCGACGACGGCCATCAGGTAGCGGTGCTCCGCGGCGGTGACCTCCCGGTCCCGCTTGAACGGCTGCACCCCGGTGGGGACGAAGATCACCTGGTCCAGGTGGAAGGTGTCCGCCACCTCGCTCGCGGCGACCAGGTGACCGTGGTGGATCGGGTCGAACGTGCCGCCCATCACCCCGACCCGGCGCCGGCGCTGCTCCCCCCACACCATCGGTTGGGACCTCAGCGGTGCCGGGTCCGCACGTTGCGGAAGGCGTACGTGACCATCAGGAGCACGACGAAGATGGCCAGGGTCAGCGCCCCGGCCACGTAGGGGTTGATGGCGGCGGTCTCCGCGGCGTGCTCCGCCTCCTCGGCGAAGGTCACGAGCGAGCTGGTCATGGTCCCTGTCCTCACCTGTCCGACGGCGGCATGCGGTTCCCTAGTCTGGCACGAGCCGGGCGACGGCGAGGCCGCCGCCGAGAGTTGGGTCACTCGCCGAGACGCGTCGTCCGGGTGCTGGCCACGACGCCCCCGGCCTGCCAAGGTTCCTGCTTATGAGCGAGCAGCAGCGCCCCAGCGGCGCCGGGACCACCCTCGACGCCGGCGAACGCCGGCTGGTGGAGACCACCGGGATCGAGGTCGTCGCCGAGGGCGAGCGCACGAGCAAGGCCTCGGACCTGTTCTGGCCGTGGTTCGCGGCCAACGTCTCCGTCTTCGGGGTCAGCTGGGGTGCCTTCGTCCTGGACTTCGGGATCTCCTTCTGGCAGGCCGTGGCGGTCAGCGTCGTCGGCATCGTGCTGTCCTTCCTCGCCTGCGGCATCGTCGCGCTCGCCGGCAAGCGGGGCTCCGCGCCGACGATGATCCTCAGCCGGGCCGCCTTCGGCGTGCGCGGGCAGAAGGTGCCCGGCGTCGTCTCCTGGATCCTGTCCATCGGCTGGGAGACGGTCCTGGCGATCCTCGCCACCCTGGCCACCGCCACCATCCTGAACCAGCTGGGCTGGGGCGGGGGCACCACCACGAAGGTGGTCGCCGCCGTCGTCGTCGCCGGCCTCATCGTGGTCGCGTCGGTGCTCGGCTACCACGTCATCATCCGGCTCCAGTCCGCGCTCACCTGGGTCACCGGCGCGCTGTCGGTCGTCTACATCCTGCTCACCCTCGACGAGATCGACCTCGGCGCCGTCCAGGCGCTGCCCGCCGGGCCGCTCACCGCCGTCGTCGGCGCCCTGGTCATGGTGATCACCGGGTTCGGGCTGGGCTGGATCAACATCGCCTCGGACTGGTCCCGGTACCTGCCGCGGACGACGCCGGGCGGCCGGGTGGTCTTCTGGAACACCTTCGGCGGCTCGGTCGCCCCGGTGCTGCTGGTGGTCTTCGGCCTGCTGCTGGCCGGCTCCTCCCCGGACCTGAAGGACGCGATCGCGGCCGACCCGATCGGGGCGCTGGCCGCCGCGCTGCCCACCTGGTTCCTGCTGCCCTTCCTGCTGGTCGCGGTGCTGGGGCTGGTCAGCGGGGCGGTGCTGGGCATCTACTCCTCCGGGCTGACCCTGCTGTCCCTCGGCGTGCGGATCCCCCGGCCGGCGGCGGCGTTCCTCGACGGCATGCTCCTGACGCTGGGGACCTTCTACGTCGTCTTCCTCGCCGACGCCCGGTTCCTCGAGCAGTTCCAGGGATTCCTCACCACGCTCGGCGTCCCGATCGCCGCCTGGGGCGGGATCATGATGGCCGACATCGCCCTGCGCCGCCGCGACTACGACGAGCGGGCCCTGTTCGACCGCCGCGGCCGGTACGGCGACGTCGCCTGGGGGCCGGTGCTGCTCATGGTCCTCTGCTCGGTGATCGGCTGGGGGCTGGTCACCAACAGCGTCGGGTGGCTGCAGTGGCAGGGCTACCTGCTCGGGCTCGGGCTGGGCGGCAAGGAGGGCGCGTGGGCCTACGCCGGGCTCGGCGTCGTCGTCTCCCTGGTGCTGGGCTTCGTGGGGTACTACCTCGGTCGGCGCCAGGTGGTGGCCCGGCAGGAGGGGGCGCGGTGAGCGCCGGGGCGTCGGGCGGTGCTCCGGCGGCCGTGCCCGGCCCGGCGGCTGCCGGCTCCCCCGCGGCGACCGGCACGGAGCCCTGGCTGGTCGTCGTCGATCCGCAGCGGATCTTCGCCGAGCCGTCCAGCCCGTGGGCCTCGCCGATGTTCGACGGGATCGTCGGCTCGGTCCGTCGGCTGGCCGAGCGGTTCGCCGGCCGGGTGGTGGTGACCCGGTTCGTCGCGCCGCCGCAGCCGCGCGGGTCCTGGGTGCCCTACTACCGGGAGTGGCCCTTCGCCCAGGTGCCCGCGGACGACCCGCTCTACGCCGTCGTCGACCCGCTGGCCGACCTCGGCGCGCCGGTGGTCACGGCGACGACGTTCGGGAAGTGGCCGGCGCTGGCGGAGGTGACCGGGCCGGAGCCGCACCTGGTGCTCACCGGCGTGGCCACCGACTGCTGCGTGCTCGCCACCGCCCTGCCGGCCGCCGACGCCGGGGCGACCCTGCGGGTGGTCGCCGACGCCTGCGCCGGTTCCGCCCCGGAGAACCACGCCCGGGCACTCGCCGTGATGGCGCTGTTCGCCCCGCAGATCACGCTCACCACGTCCGTGGAGCTGCTGGGCTGACGGCGGGCCGGGCTCGTGCCTCGGGGGCTCAGCCGCCCAGGACGGCCCACCCGTGGCCGGGCACCCGCACGCCGTCGGCCAGCACCTCCGCCGACCCGGCCAGGACCCTGCCCGCACCCGCCGCCGGCACCTGGGCGGCGTCGTCGGCGAGGTTCAGGACGACCACGACCCGCTCCGCGCCCGCGGACTGCTCGTAGGCCAGCAGCTCGTTGGCCAGGTGGAGCACCCGGAGCCGGGAGCGGTGCAGCCACGGGTGCCGCCGGCGCAGCCCGATCAGCTCCTGGTGCAGGTGGTAGGTCGCCCACCCCTCGGCCGGGAGGTCCGCTGGCGCGGCCGGGTAGGCGGGGCGGATGGCGTCGTCACCGCCGAGACGCTCCTCCTTCAGCCCGGTCATGGCCTGCTCGTCGCCGTAGTACACCGCCGGCGTCCCGGCCACGGTGAGCAGCACGACGAGGGCGTGCGGCAGGTGCCGCCGGTCGGTCAGGCGGGTGGCGATGCGAGTGACGTCGTGGTTGCCGACGAAGGTCTGCGGCGCGAAGGCCTCAACCATGGCGTCGTGGCGGCCCAGGGCGTGCGCGAGCTCGTAGAGGTTGTGGTCGTTCAGGGCCGACCAGATCGCCTTCCACAGCTCGTACTGGGTCACCGAGTCCATCCCGGAATCGGCGACGACGGCGGCGTAGTCGCCGTGGATCACCTCCCCGACGACGTACACCTCCGGGTGCCGCGCCCGGACCTCCGGCAGCACCTGGGCCCAGAACGCCGGCGGCACGGCGTAGGCCGCGTCGAGCCGCCAGCCGTCGGCGCCGGCGTCGAGCCAGTGGTTCATCACCTCGGTGACGAGCGCGACGACGGCCGGGGCGTCGTGGTTCAGCGCGACCAGCCCGGCGTGGCCCTCGAAGGTCCGGTACTCGGGCTCGGCGGGGGCGCCGGGCGCGGGGTTCACCGCGCCACCCGCCGGCCAGGACAGGTGGAACAGCTCGGCCTCCGGCGCGGCCGGGCCGCCGGTGACGGCCGCCCGGAACAAGGGGTGGTCCCGGCCGACGTGGTTGAACACCCCGTCGAGGACGACCTTCAGTCCTCGGGCGTGGGCGGCGGCGACGAGGGTTTCGAAGTCCGACCGGTCCCCCAGCCGGGGGTCGACGGTGAGATGGTCGATGGTGTCGTAGCCGTGGGACCGGGCGGTGAAGACCGGCCCGAGGAGGAGGCCGGAGACACCGAGGTCGACGGCGTAGTCCAGCCAGTCGACCAGCCGGCCGAGCCGGTGCTGGACCGGCGCGCCGTCGTCGAGGACCGGTTCCGCGCCGACGAAGCCGAGCGGGTAGACGTGCCAGAAGATCGCGTGCTCGTGCCAGGTCACCGGGTCATCCTGCCTGGTGGGGCGGGCAGGGGCGCGAGGGCGCGCGGGGCATGGCCTACTGCTCGCGAGGACCAGGGCCGGCGCCAGTCCCCCGACGTCAGCGCCGCGTGCCGCAGCACGGGATCACGGAGTGTGTGCGTCTCGGCCGGCTGCGAGACCGGCAGCCGGCAGTGTTCGTGAACGACCACAAAGTGCCCTGACGGGGCTCCCCGAGCCGATGCTGACCTGGGCGTTTACCGCCGGAGCGACGGTGCGGAGCGGCCTTTGCGGTCGTTCACGAGCATCCTGCGGGGCGAGCCCTCCTCCGAAGCCGCGGGACGGCCGGGCGCGGGGTCACGGCCAGCGAACCGGCCCGGCGAGAGTCGCGCCCGGCGAAACGGCCCGGCGGGGGGCACGCCGGCGAACGGCCCGGCGAGGGTCACGGCCGACGCGGAGCTGTCGGCGAGACTCACGGCCGGCGCCAGTCCCCCGACGTCAGCGCCGCACCCGCCATCGGCCCCATCTGGAGCATGCCGCCGTCGACCACCCAGGACGCGCCGTTGACGTACCCGGCGTCCGGCCCGCACAGGAACGCCACCACGGCGGCGACCTCCCGGGCGTCCCCCGGCCGGGCGACGGGGATGCCTGCCCGTTCCTTCCCGACCAGGGCCGACTCGTCCTCCTGCCCGGTCATCGGGGTCGCGATCTCGCCCGGCGCGACCGTGTTGGCGGTGATGCCGTACTCGGCCAGCTCCAGCGCCGCCGTCTTCACCAGCAGCCCCAGCCCGCCCTTGGCGGCGTCGTAGGGAGCCGAGCCGACCTTTGGGGCGTGCTCGTGGACGGAGGTGATGGCCACGATCCGGCCGCCGTCGCCGGCCTGGACCATGTGCCGGGCCGCGGCCTGCAGGCAGCAGAACGCGCCGTCGAGGTCGACCGCGACGACCTCGCGCCAGCGCTCGTAGCTCAGGTCCAGCAGGAGCTCGGCGGTGCCGGTGCCGGAGCACATGACGAGGGTGTCCACCCCGCCCATCGTGGCCGCGAGCTCGTCGACGACGGCGGTGCCGGAGGTGGGGTCGGTGAGGTCGAGGTGGCGGACGTGCGCCTCGGCGCCGGCGTGCTGGACCTCTTCGGCGGTGCGGGCGGCACCGTCGGCGTCGGTGTGCCAGGTGATGCCGACCTGCCGGCCGTGCTCCGCGAGCGCGACCGCGGTGGCCTTGCCGATCCCGGAGTCGCCGCCGGTGACGATGATCCGGCGCGGCGTGAACGCGGCGGGGGGCTCGGTCGGGGACGGCTCGGCAGACATGGGTCCTCCTCTGGGCGTAGCTGCCCGGGGTGGTCGGGGTACCTGTCCTTGTGTAGGCCTCCGGCCGGGGGCCGGCAACCGCGAGCGCCAGGCCCGCGAGCCCTCGTCACCGCCCCGCGGGGCAGCTCGATACCAGACCGCAGGGTGACGACAGGCACCGCGCCGGTGGGGTGAGCCGGGTGCCTTCTGCTCGTGCCTCCGCCTCGGAGCTGTGCGGTCGGCCGTGGTCTGTGCCGACGGGCACCGGTCCCGGGGGACACTGGGCCGGTGGGAAGGCCGCTGCCGGGTCGGGGCTACTGGCGCGAGGACGGCGAGGTGCTGCCCGCACGCACGGCCTGGGAGGAGTGGGCCCTCCGGGCGCGCGAGGTGCTCGCCCGGCTGGCCGCCCGGGAGGGGGCCGTCATCACCTACGGCGAGCTGGGCCGCGCGGTTCAGTCCGGCACGGGCGTGCACACCAACGTGCCGCTGCCGCACTGGATCGGCCAGGTGCTCCGCCGGGTGGCGGCCGAGGCCGGCCGAGCGGGCGAGCCGCCGTGGACGGCCCTGGTCGTGCATGCCGCGGACGGGACCGTGGGCCGGGAGTGCCTCGGTCTCCTCGGGCCCGGCGAGGGTCCCCTCCCCGACGAGGAGCGCGAGACCCGGGCCGAGATCGCGCGGCGGGCCTGCTACCGGCACGCCAGCGCGACTGGCGCCCGTCCTCCGCGCTGACGACCCGTGCGGACCAGGCCGTCGCCCCGCCGTCGGACCGTCGCCCCGACGGTCAGGGCGCCTTCAGCGGGTCGTGCCCGCGGGACATGAGCCAGTGCCGCCAGCTGGCGTCCTCGTCGTGCCGTTCGACGGTGCCGGAGCGGATCTCCTCCACCACGCGGCGCATGGTGTCCACGTCGTCAGGGGTCAGGTCCGTCCGGCGCTTGCCCAGGATCTCCACGATCTGCCGCGAGACGTCGTCGCCGGCCTGGTCTGGGTAGCTCTCGGAGCCCTCACCGGCGTCCGCCGCCGCCAGGAAGTCCTGCAGCTCGCGCGAGCTCATGTTCACCACGACATGGAACTCGTCCCACAGGTCGTCGTCGATCACGTCCGAAGCCATCGTTCCTCCTCGTTCAGGTCCCTCGACGGTATGAGCCCGGCGGTCCTCGTGCACGCGGTGCCGGGGCAGCGGCCCGCCCTGGCCGGGAAGCGACCGGCGCGCACGCATGTCAACCTTGGCCGGTGACGGACGGCAGTACTGAGTCGGTGACGGACGGCGGGAGAGGGACCGGGAACGCGGGCGGGACCGGGAACGCGGGCGGGACCGCGAGCGCTGGCGGGACCGCGAGCGCCGGCGGGCCGGGGACCGGGAACGCGCGCGAGACCGCGAGCGCCGGCGGGCCGGGGACCGGGAACGCGCGCGGGACCGCGAGCGCCGCGCGGGCGCGGGCGGCCGCCCGTGCCCGCGGGACGCGCGCGGCCGCCCGCGCCCGCGAGCCTGCCGGCCGGCGCCCGCGCCACGGGTGGCTCCGCCGCACCTGGGCCCGCCACCCGCGGGTGTCCCTGGCGGTGCGGGCCGGCGTCGCCGCTGCGCTGTCGTGGCTCATCGCACCGCTGCTGCCCGCCCCCGCCAGCGACTACCCCTACTACGCCCCGCTCGGCGCGGTCATCGCGACCACCTTCTCCCTGGCCGGGTCGGTGCGGGAGTCCCTCCAGGCCGTCCTGGCCATCGCCATCGGCGGCACCATCGCCCTCGGCGCCGACCTGCTCAGCGAGGACTCCGGGCCGCTCATGGTCGCCGTCGTCATCACCCTCGGCGTGGTCGCGGCTGGCTGGCGCCCGCTCGGCGACCAGGGCAGCTGGGTCCCCATGGCCGCGCTGTTCACGCTGATCATCGGCCAGGGCGAGGCGTTCTTCGTCGGCACCTACGCCGGGCTGGTGCTGCTCGGCGCGCTGGTCGGGCTCGGCGTCAACCTGGTCTTCCCGCCGCTGCCGCTCGCCCCGGTGCAGGAGGCGACGAGGGAGATGCGCCAGGTGCTCGTCGTCCAGCTGCGGGACACGGCCGACCTGCTCGCCCGCGGCGAGCCGCCCGAGCCGGCGGACTGGGCCGGCCGCCGTCGCGACGTCGAGCCCGCCCGGTGGCGGATGCGCGACGCCGCCCGGCAGGCGGACGAGGCGCGCCGGGGCAACGTCCGGGCCCGGCGGTACGCCGGGGCGGTGGCGGGGGAGCTGCGGCAGGGGGAGGCGCTGGACCGGCTGACCACCCAGGTCAGCGAGCTCACCGACCTGCTCAGCGAGGAGGAGCGCGCGGGGCTGGAGCAGGTCGCGCTCGGTCCGGCGCTGCGCCCCGCGGCCGCCGAGGCGCTGCGCCGCCTCGCCGACGCCCTGGACAGCGTGCGCGACGGCCGCGCCGACGCCGAGGCGCACGCGGCGGCCGAGGCGGCCCGGCTCGCCTTCGTGGAGCAGATCGACCGGCACCGGACGACCTCGCCCGGCGGTGGGGTGCTGGCGGCCGGGACGCTGGCGATGGTGATCCAGCGGTGCCTGGAGTCGGTCCCGCCGCAGCCGGACCGGCAGGCCTGACCCCGCGCCCGATCCGCGCGCGCGGCGCCGGCCGCGCCCAGATGCGGCCGTCCCGGGCGCCGTCGCGACTCGGCAGCGACCGGCGCGGCCGCCCGCCGCCGTCGCGACTCCCGCAGTCCCGACGTCGACCGCCGACCCGACCCCTACTCCCGGATGTGCCCGTCCCCCTCCACGATCCAGGTGGTCGTGGTGAGCTCGGCCAGGCCCATCGGTCCGCGGGCGTGGAGCTTCTGGGTCGAGATGCCGATCTCCGCGCCCAGGCCGAGCTGGCCGCCGTCGGTGAAGCGGGAGGAGGCGTTGACGATGAGCGCGGCGGAGTCGAGCTCGGTGGTGAACCGGCGCACGGCGGTGGTGTCCCGGGTGCAGATGACCTCGGTGTGGCCGGAGGAGTAGCGGCGGATGTGCTCCAGCGCCTCGTCGAGGGAGTCCACCACCCGCACCGCCAGGTCGAGGGAGAGGTACTCGGTCGCCCAGTCCGCCTCGGTGGCCGGCGCGAACGCCAGCCCGGCCGGGGCGGCGGCCGCGACGGCGTCGTCGCCGTGGACGGTGACGCCCCGCTCCCCCAGCGCCGGCAGGACGGTGGGCAGGAAGGCCGGCGCGACGTCGCGGTGGACGAGCAGGGTCTCGGCGGCGTTGCACACGCCGGTGCGCTGGGTCTTGGAATTGAGCACGATCGGCAGGGCCTGGGCGAGGTCGGCGGCGGCGTCGACGTAGACGTGGCAGTTGCCCACCCCGGTCTCGATGACCGGGACGACCGACTCCCGCACCACGGTCTGGATCAGGTCCGCCCCGCCGCGCGGGACGAGGACGTCGATGAGGCCGCGGGCCCGCATCATCTCCACCGCGCCGGCCCGGCCGTAGGCGTCCACGGACTGGATGAGCTCGGCGGGGAGCCCGCGGGCCGCCAGGGCCTCGCCGAGGACGGCGACGATCACCTCGTTCGAGCCGGCCGCGGCCGTCCCGCCGCGCAGGACGACGGCGTTGCCGGACTTCAGGGCCAGCCCGGCGGCGTCGACGGTCACGTTGGGCCGGGCCTCGTAGATCATCCCGACGACGCCCATCGGCACCCGCACCTGGCGCAGCCGCAGGCCGTTGGGCAGGGTGGAGCCGCGCACCACCTCCCCCACCGGGTCCGGCAGGGCGGCCAGCTCGCGCAGCGCGTCGGCGATCGCGGCGACCCGGGCGTCGTCCAGCGCGAGCCGGTCCAGCAGGGAGTCCTTCATCCCGCGCTCGCGGCCGCGCTCGAGGTCGACGGCGTTTGCCGCCGTGATCCGCCCCGTGTTGGCGACGAGGGCGTCCGCCATGGCGTGCAGCGCGGCGTCCTTGGTCGCGCGGGTCGCGGTGGCCAGGGACCGGGCGGCCGTCTTGGCGGCGCGGGCGATGGCGACGACGGCGGCCCGGACGTCCGTCCCGTCGCCCGCCGCGGCGGTGCCGGCCGCGGCGCCGTCGCCCGGTTCGGCGAGGGTGTTCGCCGGGTCGGCGCAGGTGGCGGGCTCCGCGGCGGGACGGTCAGCGGCGGTCGTCTCGGTCATGGTGCCCAAGGGTAGGCGGGTGGCCGCCGGCGCGGGAGAGCTGGTCTCAGCGGCCGGGCCGGTGGGGAGCCCCCGCTCGGCGGGCGCCGGGTGCAGCCCGGCTTGCCGGGCGCCGACCCGCACGCGTGGAATGCCCACGCGCCCCATGCGTTGAAAGGGGTATCCGACCACGAAGGAGCAGCATGGCTACGAAGAACGTCACCACCGAGGAGTTCGCCCAGACGGTCAGCGGCGAGGGCATCACCCTGGTCGACTTCTGGGCGTCCTGGTGCGGCCCCTGCCGCCAGTTCGCGCCCATCTACGAGAAGGCCTCCGAGCAGCACACGGACATCACCTTCGCCAAGGTCGACACCGAGGCCGAGCAGGAGCTGTCCGCCCAGCTGCAGATCACGGCCATCCCGACACTGATGGCGTTCCGCGACGGCGTCCTGGTCTTCTCCCAGCCCGGCGCGCTGCCGGCGCCCTCGCTCGAGCAGCTCATCGACGGGGTGCGCGGGCTCGACATGGACGAGGTCCGCAAGGAGATCGCCGCCCAGCAGAACGCCCCGGACGAGGCGCACCAGCACTGACAGCGGGTCCGCCAGCCCGACCGGCTGTCTGACCGACCAGACGACCGGGTCTGCGTCCCTTCGGACGCGGGCCCGGTCGTCTGTCGTCTGTGACCGGGGCGGCGGTACCTGTCGTCTCTGACGGCCTCGGCGGAACCGCCCGAACCTTGGACCGCCGTGATGTGCCGTGAGCGGCCTGCCGCTCTCCGTGCGCAAGCGCGCGACCGTCCGCGGATGCCGGCGGCGTCACGCCACCGGGCGCCGTCGCTCGGTCCAGGACAGGAGGCCGCCCGGGCGGCGCTCGGCCTGGGCGGCCTCCGGCAGCCAGGCGGTGCGGGCGGTCAGGCGCCAGCCGCCGCCCGGCGGCGGTGCTCGCTGACCTTGTGCCGGTTGAGGCAGCCGGTCGAGCAGTACTTCTTCCGGCCGGCGGGCGAGGCGTCCGCGAAGGCGTCGGCGCACCGGATCCCGTTGCACAGCCCGAGCCGCTCGGCGCCCCGGACGTGCACCCAGTCCAGCAGGGTGATGGCCAGCGCGGCACGCAGCGCCGCCTGGTCGTCGGCGACCTCCCAGACCACCGCGCCGTCCGCGCCGAGCCGAGGCGTGGGCGCGGCGGGCGCGAGCAGCGCGTTGACGGCCGGGGCGACGTCCTCGCCGGCATCCGCCCGGGCGAACACCTCGTAGGCCTCGTCGGCCAGGACGTGCAGGTCCTCCACGCCGGCACCGGGCACCTCCGCCGCCACCTCCCCGACCACCTCGGGCAGGGGCCGGTAGCCACGCCCCTCGTCGCCGGCAGCCGACCGGGCGCGGCGGCTGTAGTGGTTGATCAGGTCGAGCGCCTGCTCGACCAACAGGTGCGGCGCTGTCGTCATCTCCCCACTGTAACCCTTATTCGCTTGCCATGCGGTTACAGCCCCTGTAACCTCCATGAGTACTTCAACAGGTTACGCAGGACGGGCGGCGGGCGATGGCCCCGCTTCTCGACGACGAGAAGGAGAAGGACCGTGGACCACAACTGGGGATACGGCGCGACGATGCTCGCGTCCCTGCGTCACGCCGAGCTGATCGCCCAGGCCGAGCACTACCGCCGGCTGCACGAGCTCGAGCCGGTGCCGCGCCCGCGCCGGTGGCACCCCTGGCGCAGGCTCCGCCGCTCGGTGGCCGCCGCGTTGCGCCCGCGCCCGGCGAGCGCCGCAGCGTCCTGCCCGGATTCGGCGGTGGCCCCGGGCCGGCTCGCGTAGCAGGGGGCGCCGGCCGGGCCGCCGGGCCGCGAACTGGCGGGCCGCCGGGCCGCCGGGCCGCCAGGCCGCGGCGGGTCACCGAGGTACGGTCGGCGGCGCCGACTAGCGGAGCGGGTCGGCCTGCGGCCCGTCCAGCCAGGTGGTGACGAACCTGTCGCTGGCGTGGATGTTCGTCGACTCGAACCGACCGGGACCGACGACGGCGAAGCGGTGCGGCGTGTAGGCCGGCACCACGATGACCTGGCCGGCCACGCCGAGGAGCTCCTCCTCCCCGACCGTGAACCGGGCCTGGCCGGCGTGGATGACGAACGTCTCGGCGTAGGGGTGCTCGTGGAGGAACGGGCCCGCGCCGTCCCGGTCCGTGCTCACGAAGATGACCGACACGCCGGCGCCGCTGACCCGACCCTCGAGCTGGGTCACGGGCCCCGGCATGGCGTCGGTGCCACGGGCACGGTCGACGACCAGCATTGGCCCCACCTCCATCCGCCACCATCACACCATCGCGGGCCCGGGCTGCCTACCCCCGCTGCGACCATCCGTCGCTGGGCCCGCTCGTCGCTGGAACGTTGAAGGGGGCAGGCTGAGGCGTTGGACGTGGTGCCGGTTCACCGGTAGCCGCCCGGCGGCCCGCGCAGGGAGTCGGACGCAAATTGCCCGACGATCCCAAGCACGATCAGCCCGACGGCGGGCCACAGCAGGAGCGGGCCGAGTGCCCCGCGCAGGTCCCACCCGAGCGCAGTGCTCACCAGGGTGATGACGACCCACGCGAGGGCCGCGATCGTGCCGGTGACCAGGATCGGCCCCGCGCGCTTCTTCCCGGGGTTCGGGACCAGCGCGTCGGCATACTCCTCGGGCGTGCCGAGGTCCTGCTCGAGGGCGTCGTCGTCCAGCTGCAGGCTCTCGGTCTCGCGGAGGACGTCCGCGAGGAGCTCCTCGCTGGCCCCGCGGGCGCGGAGTGCCGTCATGAGCCGTCGTGCGTAGGGGGTCACCTCATCGCCTCTCATCGTCCGCGTGCTGCAAGGACTCCAGGGCCCGGGTCGTCTCGACCCAGGCGCGCCGGGCGTTCTGGAGCTCAGCCCGCCCGAGCGCGGTCAGGCTGAAGACCTTGCGCGCCGGTCCAGGTGCGGAGGTGTCCCAGGCATGGGAGATCACGCCGTGGTCTTCCAGTCGCCGGAGCAGGGGGTACAGGGTGCCGCCCTGGATCCGGGGGAAGCCGTGGGAACGCAGGAGCGAGCCGAGCTGGTACCCGTGCCGGCCCTGGCTGGCCAGCGCCGCAAGGACCGCGTAGGACAGCGCCCCGCGGGTCACCTCCGCCCGCCAGTCAATACCGTCCATACCTAGATAGTAGGACTACCTACCTTGCCCAGCCACCGCCTCGCCGACCGGCCGGCCTAGGCCGATGGTCCGGCTCCGGTACCGCCGGTACCTCCTAGTTTGTGAGGTGTCCGACCCCCGAACGAGATGAGCCACCATGAGCACCCACGTGATCACCGGCGCCGCGTCAGGCATCGGCCTTGTCACCGCCGACATCCTCACCCGGGGCGGTCATCGCGTGCTCGGCGTGGACCGCGCCGGGGCGGACATCGACGCCGACCTGTCCACCGCCGCCGGCCGGGACCGGATGATCGCGGAGGTCACCGCCCGTACCGACGGCCGCATCGACGGGATCATCGCCTGCGCCGGGCTCTCCACACCCACCGTCGACACCGTCCGGGTGAACTACTTCGGCGCGGTCGCGACGCTCGAGGGCCTGCGGCCGCTGCTCGCCGGCTCCCCCGCCCCGCGCGCCGTCGCCGTCGCGTCGATGGCATCCCTCTACCCGCCCGACGAGAACCTCCTCGCCCTGCTGCTCGACGGGACCGAGGACGACGCTGTCGCCCGCGCGGCCGAGCTCGCCGCCGACGAGCGGGCCAGCCAGATCTACGGCACCACCAAGCGCGCGCTGGTGCTGTGGCTGCGCCGCCACGCCGCCGCGCCGGAGTGGGCCGGGGCCGGGATCCCGCTGAACGCCGTCGCCCCCGGGGTCATCGAGACCCCCATGGTCACCGACCTGATCGCCTCCGCCGAGGCGCGGAAGGCGCTGCTCGAGCAGGTGCCCATGCCCCTCAACGGCATCGCGCCGCCCGAGGCGGTCGGCAACCTGCTGGCCTGGCTCACCGGGCCGGAGAACACCCACCTGTGCGGGCAGGTCGTCTTCGTCGACGGCGGCTCGGACGCCGTCCTGCGCGGGGCGAGCACCTGGTGAGCAGCTGGCGTGACGAGCTCGAGCACCTGACGTGAAGAGTCCAAGCAACGGAGCAAGAAGACCAAGGAGCACCTCATGAACGAGAACTGGGACGAGACCTACGACGTGGTCGTCGTCGGTGGCGGGACGGGCCTGATCGCGGCCCTCACCGCGGCCGAGGCGGGGCTGCGCGCGATCGTCGTCGAGAAGACCGACCACCTCGGCGGGTCCACCTCCCTGTCCGGCGGCGGGATGTGGATCCCGGGCAACGCCGTCCTGCGGGAGCAGGGCGTGGCCGACACCCGGGCCCGCGCCGGGGAGTACCTGGACAACCTGGTCGCGGACACCGCGCCGCGCGCCCGCCGGGTGAGCTTCCTCGACCACGGCCCGGCCGCCGTCGACGTGCTGCGCCGGTGCACCCCGCTGCGGTTCACCCACATGCGCGAGTACGCCGACTACTTCACGGAGGTCGACGGCGGGTCGGCGTTCGGCCGCGCCATCGAGCCGGCACCGTTCGACGTGGCGAGCCTGGGCGAGCGGGAGGACCTCGTGCGCGGCGGGGCGTTGGCGGCGCCGGTGCCCATGCCGGTGACCTCGCAGGACTACAAGTGGATGAACCTGATGACCCGGGTGCCGCAGAAGGCGGTCCCGCGGGTCGCCGGCCGCGTCGCGCAGGGCATCGGCGGCAAGGCGCTGCTCCGGCGGAACTACGCCGCGGGGGGGAAGGCGCTGGCCGCCGGGATGATCGCCGGTGCCATCAACGCCGGCGTCCCGCTCTGGGTGCGCAGCCCGCTGCAGGAGCTCGTGGTCGACGGCGGCCGGGTGGTCGGCGTCGTCGTCGAGCACGAGGGCCGCGCGGTGCGGATCGCCGCCACCCGCGGCGTCATCCTCTCCGCCGGCGGGTTCGACCACAACCTCGCCATGCGCCGCCGGTACCAGTCGCCGGTGCTCGAGGAGGGCTGGAGCTTCGGCAGCCCGGGCAACACCGGCGACGTCATCGAGCTCGCCGAGCGCGCCGGGGCGAGGCTGACCCTGATGGACCAGACCTGGTGGTTCCCGGCCATCCCGCCGGCCGAGCCGGGCGGGGCGCCGGGCGCGCTCCTCGCCGAACGGTCCCTGCCGGGCTCGATGATCGTGGACGGCACCGGGCACCGGTTCTTCAACGAGTCGGTGGACTACATGACCGCCGGGCAGATCATGCTCGGCCTGGACGACGGCGAGGCGCCGCACCTGCCCGCGTGGCTGGTCTTCGATCAGCAGTACCGCAACAGCTACGTCTTCGGCGGCGGGCTCATGCCCGGTCAGCCGCTGCCCAAGGGGTGGTACCGGTCGGGGCTGGCGCACAAGGCCCGCTCGATCGAGGAGCTCGCCGGCCAGCTCGGCATCCCGGGCCTCGTCGACGGCGCGCGGCGGTTCAACCTGCTGGCCGCGCAGGGCCACGACGACGACTTCCACCGCGGCCTGAGCTACTACGACCGCTACTACGGCGACCCCACCAACACGCCCAACCCCAACCTGCGGCCGCTGACCAAGGGCCCGTTCTACGCGGTCCAGGTGGTCCCCGGGGACCTGGGCACCTGCGGCGGGCTGCTCGCCGACGAGTACGCCCGGGTGCTGCACGAGGACGGCTCGGTGATCGAGGGCCTGTACGCCACCGGCAACACCGCCGGCAACGCGTTCGGGCGCTACTACCCCGGGCCCGGGGCGACCATCGGCCAGGGCATCACCTTCGGCTACATCGCCGCGATGCACGCCGCGGGTCGGCTCGGGGCCGCCACCCCGGACCTGCAGCTGGCCAGCCGCTGAGCTGAGCCGGGGCTGAACCGGCCCGGGGCCGGGTGGGGAGGACCCGCCCGGCCCCTGGCCGGTCGTGCGCGCTTCTCGGCAGTCGTCCGGCCATGCCGGACGCCGACCGGCCGAGCCGGGCGCCGTGTGGCCGGGCCAGCGTCGTACGCCGGGCCAGCGCCGTTCGGCCGGACCGACCATCATCCGGGCTGCCGGCATCGCGTGAGGTGCCGCGCCCAGGGCCGGTCCGGCGCGGACCGCGCATCTCTTACTAAGGCGGTCGTAAGTAGGTCGACTCCGGCGGCCTTTTCTGCCATAATGGTTCTATGCGCGACAACGACGGCCGGAAGCTGGACCACGCCACCTTGGAGCAGATGCGGTTCCGCGCGGTGGACGCGGTAGAGGCCGGGGCCCACCCGGAAGATGTCGCGAAGATGCTGGGGATGCACGCGAAAACGGTGTACGGGTGGTTGGCCAGAGCGCGTGAGGGTGGCCGGGATGCGTTGAAGGCCAAACCGGTCCCGGGTCGGCCACCAAAGCTGGACGGAAGCCAGCTGCGCCGGCTTTACACACTGATCGTCGGGACCAACCCGCGCCAGCTCCAGTTCGACTTCGAGCTGTGGACCCGGGCGATGGTGCGTGAGGTGATCCGGCGCGAGTTCGGGGTGCACCTGTCGGAGGTGTCCGTGGGCCGGTTGCTCAGGAAGCTCGGCCTGTCGCCCCAGCGCCCGCTGTGGCGGGCCTGGCAGGCCGACCCCGAGGCGGTGGAGCGGTGGAAGGCGGAGGAGTTCCCCGCGATCCGGGCGGCGGCCAAGGCCGAGGGCGCGACGGTGTACTTCGCGGACGAGGCCGGCATCCGCTCGGACTACCACGCCGGGACCACCTGGGCCCCGGTCGGGCGCACCCCGGTGGTCAAGGCCACCGGGGCCCGGCACTCCCTGAACATGATCTCCGCGCTCACCCCCGCCGGAAAGCTGCGGTTCGCCACCTACACCGGCTCCTTCACCGCCGACCAGTTCATCAGCTTCTGCAAGAAGCTGCTCGCCGACACCGGCCGCGACGGCGGCGGCGGGGTGTACCTGGTCGTCGACGGTCACTCCACCCACAAGGCCAAGAAGGTCAAGGAGTTCATCGCCTCCACCGACGGCCGGCTGAAGGTGTTCATCCTGCCCGCCTACTCACCACAGCTCAACCCCGACGAGTGGGTCTGGAAGAACGTCAAGCACGACCGCGTCGGGCGCACCGCCCCACGCACCGCCGAGGAGTTCAAGAGCAACGTCATCGCCGCGCTCCACCGCCTCCAGAAACTACCGCACCTGGTACGCGGGTTCTTCGCCGATCCAGATCTCCGCTACATCACCGCATAACGGACCGGAGTCGACTTACTTACGTTCTCCTTAGTAGTCGTCGTGGCGTGCTCCAGGTGGCTCCAAGGCGCCACAACGACTACGGAGATGCGGGCGGCCCGGCATGGACCGGGGGAATTCTCGTACCCGGCCCACCGCCGCGCCACTTCGACCAAAATCCACTCCGGAGTGGAAAATGTACGCTATACGGCTGAGATCCACTCCGGAGTGGATTTTCGTCACGGATCGGCTCCCGGGTGCCGGTCACGCCCTGCGGACCGCGTGGAATCAGGGCCGGCCTCGCTTTCACCTCGGTGTCCGGGCATTGGGGCCAGATGGAGCATGAAACTCCCGGACCGATGCCAGCGGGGGAAGCTGTGATTCCTCTCGGATGTGCTCGTTGGCGGTAATCATGCACCGGTGGTAAGCATGCTGGGCGGTAGGCATGCACGCCGCTCGTCGGGTTCCTCGTAAGCCCTGCACGCACGCGTCTTGCCGGGAGACCTGCACTGGCGCCGATATTCAACTCATGCAGCGCACCGAGTCGCCGGCCCGCGCACCCGGTCACCGGGCGGCGGGCAGCACCTCCAGGTGCACCTCCGCCGGGGACTTGTCCGGCCGCCAGCCGCGCCACCGCGGGTGGCGCAGCCGCCCGTCCCCGGTCCACTCCGCAGCCTCGACCTCGGCCACCCGCTCGGGGGCAACCCACCGCGCGTCGCGGGCGTCGAGGGCCGGGACGTCCGGCACCGGGGCGCTCCGGCGCTCCGCCTCGGCGAGCCTGGCGGCCCACTCCCGGGCCTCCCGCAGGGTGAACCCGGTGCCGACCTTGCCCGCGTAGCGCAGGTCGCCGTCGTCGTCGGGCACGGCCAGCAGCAAGGAGCCGACGGCGCCCGCGCGGCTGCCCTGGCCGGGCTTCCACCCGATGACCACCACCTCCTGGGCGAAGGCGTGCTTGATCTTGATCCAGGACCGCGAGCGGCGGCCGGGGGTGTACCGGGAGTCACGACGCTTGGCCAGGACGCCCTCCAGGCCCCACTCCCGGGATGCGCGGATGGCGGCGTCGACGTCACCGGCGAAGGCGTCGGGGACCTCCACCCGGGCCTGGGCGGCGGGGTCGACCAGCCGGCGCAGGACCGCGCGGCGCTCGTCGTAGGTGTCCCGCAGGTAGGACGTGCCGTCGGCGGACAGGACGTCGAAGAGCATCAGGTGGACCGGCGCGGCGGCCCGGGCGCGCTCGATGTCCCGCGGCCGGACGAGGTTGAAGCGCTGCTGCAGGCGGGCAAAGCTCGGCCGGCCGCGGGCGTCGAGGGCGACGATCTCCCCGTCGAGCACGGCGCGCTCGGCACCGGTCAGGCAGGTCCAGACGTCGTGCAGCTCGGGGTACAGGGCGGTGACGTCGTTGCCGTTGCGGCTGAGGAGGCGGACGTCGTGACCGTCGATGTCGACGATGGCGCGCACGCCGTCCCACTTCATCTCCAGCGCCCACGCGGCGTCGGGGTCGAGGTCGGCGGTGCTGCCGAGGGTGGCCATCATCGGTGCCGGGGGCAGGGGGCGGCCGTCGTGGTGCGCGGGCCCGGGGCGCGCGACGTCGTGGCGACCGTCGTCGTGGGGCGCGGGCGCGTGGTGCGCGCGGTCCCGACGCGCGGGCTCGTGGTGTTGGCCGTCCTGGCGCGCGGGCTCACGGCGTGTGCCGCCGCCCGCGGGCTCGTGGTGGGTGCGGCCGCCGCGCGCGGGCTCGTGGCCGTCGTGGTCCCCGCGGTCGTCGCGGTCGCCGTCGTGGTCAACGGTTTCGTCGCCGGACGCGCGGGCTGACGTGGCGCGGCGCTGGCAGGCCGCGCCGCCGGGACCCGCGCTCCCACCGTCGCCCCCGACCCCCGCCCTCGTGCCGCGACGCACCCGCCGGGCGCCGTCGTCGTCGGCCATCCGGTGGATCAGCCAGTTCCGCGGCTCCTGGCCGCCGCGGCCGCCGGTGTGGATCAGCGCGAACCGGGCCGTCCGGCCCGGCCCCTCGGCCAGCCCGCCGTCCGGGCGGCCGGTGAGCACGACGATGACCTCCTTGCCCTCGTGCCACTTGCGCAGCTCGTAGGTGCCCGCGTCCCAGATCCGGACCGTGCCGCCGCCGTACTCCCCCGCCGGGATCTCCCCCTCGAACGAGCCGTACTCCAGCGGGTGGTCCTCGGTCTGCACGGCCAGGTGGTTCTCCCGGGGGTCGGTGGGCACGCCCTTGGGCAGCGCCCAGCTGACCAGGACGCCGTCGTGCTCGAGGCGGAAGTCCAGGTGCCAGCGGCGGGCGTGGTGCTCCTGGATCACGAACGTCGGCCGGCGGGCAGCGGCCGGCCCGGCGGCAGCGGCCGGCCCGGGGGGGGCGGCTCGGTCGCCGGTGTCATCGGCCTCGTCGGCCTCGCCGGCCTCCCCGCGCCCGCCGGCACCGCGCCCGGCCGCGCCCCGCCCGACGGCGCCCGGCACCGGTTCCGGGGTGCGGGCGGGGTCCCGCATGGAGCGGTAGGTCGCGAGCCGGTCCTGGACGGGCGTGACGAAGCCGGGGTCGCCGTCGTCCCGCTCGAGCAGCACCGTCAGCGGGTCCCCCACGGTCTGCACCCGCGCCAGCACCTCGTCGAGCTCGAGGTGCCGCAGGCCCGGCTCGGCCAGCTCGGCCCAGGTGCGCGGCACGGCGACGGTGGGCCGCTCCCGGCCGCGCAGGCTGTACGGCGCCACGGTGGTCTTGTTCGCGTTGTTCTGCGACCAGTCCACCAGCACCTTGCCGGTCCGCCGGGCCTTCTTCATGTCCGAGACGACCAGGTCCGGGTGGTCCGCCTCCAGCACCCGGGCCAGCTCGTGCGCCATGTCGCTGACCTGGTCGGAGGTGCTGGCGCCGTCCAGGGCGGCGTACAGGTGGATGCCCTTGGAGCCGCTGGTCACCGGCACCGGGTCCAGGCCCATGCCGGTGAGGATCTCCCGGGCCCAGCCGGCGACCTGGGCGCAGGCGGCCAGGTCCGCGCCGGGGCCGGGGTCGAGGTCGAGGACCAGGCGGTCGGGGTGCTGCGCGGCGCCGTCGGAGCCGAACCGCCACTGTGGGACGTGGACCTCCAGCGCCGCGACCTGGGCGAGCCAGACCAGCGTGGCCGCGTCGTTGACCAGCGGGTACGTCTTCGGCCCGCCGGAGTGCTCGATGTCCGCGCGGACCACCCACTCCGGCGCCGAGCTCTCCAGGTTTTTGATGAAGAAGACCTGACCGGGCTCCGCCGCCGTGCCCACCCCGTCCGGCCACCGCTTCCGGGTCGCCGGCCGGCCGGCGCAGTACGGCAGCATGGTGGGGGCGATCTCGGCGTAGTACCGGACGACGTCGGCCTTGGTGGTGCCGGTGACGGGGTAGAGCACCTTGTCGAGGTTGGTCAGCCGCAGGCGGCGACCGTCGACGGCGACGGTCTCGGTGGTGCTGGGGCTCGCCATGGGCCTCATGGTCGCCGGGGCGGTCGCGGCGCGCATCCGCGCGGGCCGGGCGCGGGGCCGGTGCCCCGCCGCCCGGGACGACGGCGTGCGCCGCCGCGGCCCGGGACGACGGCGTGCGCCACCGCGGCCCGGGACGACGGCGTGCGCCACCGCGGCCCGGGACGACGGCGTGCGCCACCGCGGCGCACGGCCCCCTCGCCGCTGCGGGACGGTGCGCCCCCGGCGCGCATCACCGCGGGCCGAGGTCGCGGATCCACGGGCCGGCGTGTGACATCCCCGTGACCGGACTGTTGCAGTTTCGCAACGTCCAGCAGGCCCGGCCCGGGGCGAGACGGAGTGTGCTAGAAACGCACCTCAACGGGACCTCCGTCCTGCTCCTTGCCGTGACGACTGGTACGGCTCGACCGAGTCAAGGAAGTGACCATGCCCAACCCCCGACACCCGCGCCGGCTCCTCGGCCTCGTCGGCACCTCCGCCGCCCTCGCCCTCGTGCTCGCGGCCTGCGCCGACACCAGCGACCCCGGGACCGACGGCACCGGCGGGACCGACGGCGGCGACGGGGGCGGTGGCGGCGGCGTCACCGTCGGCACCACCGACGTCATCACCTCCCTGGACCCGGCCGGGAGCTACGACAACGGCTCCTTCGCCGTACAGAACCAGGTGTTCCCGTTCCTGATGAACAGCCCCTACGGCAGCCCCGAGGTCGAGCCGGACATCGCCGAGTCCGCCGAGTTCACCGCGCCCACCGAGTACACCGTCACCCTCAAGGAGGGCCTGACGTTCGCCAACGGGAACGAGCTGACCTCCTCGGACGTGAAGTTCACCTTCGACCGGCAGGTGGCCATCGCCGACCCCAGCGGGCCGTCCTCGCTGCTGTACAACCTGGACTCCGTCGAGACGCCCGACGAGCGCACCGTCGTCTTCCACCTCAAGAGCGAGAACGACCAGACCTTCCCGCAGATCCTCTCCTCCCCCGTTGCCCCGATCGTGGACGAGGACGTCTTCTCCGCCACCGAGGTCACGCCGTCGGACGAGATCGTCGAGGGCAACGCCTTCGCCGGGCAGTTCGCGATCACCGACTACACCGAGAACGAGCTGATCCGCTACCAGGCGTTCGAGGACTACGACGGGCTGCTGCCGCCGGCGGAGACCGAGACGGTCACGGCCCGCTACTTCACCGACGAGACCTCCCTCAAGCTCGCCGTCCAGCAGGGCGACGTCGACGTCGCCTTCCGCTCCCTCAGCCCCACCGACCTGGCGGACCTGAGCGAGGACGAGAACGTCACCGTCCACGACGGGCCGGGCGGGGAGATCCGCTACATCGTCTTCAACTTCAACACCCAGCCGTACGGCGCGGAGACCGCCGAGGCCGACCCGGCCAAGGCGCTGGCCGTGCGGCAGGCCGCGGCGCACCTGCTGGACCGGGACGCCCTGGCCGAGGAGATCTACCACGGCAGCTACACCCCGCTGTACTCCTACGTCCCGGAGGGCCTGACCGGCGCCGTCGAGCCGCTCAAGGAGCTCTACGGCGACGGCGACGGCGGCCCCGACCCGGACAAGGCGGAGCAGGTCCTCACCGAGGCGGGCGTGACCACCCCGGTCGCCCTGAACCTGCAGTACAGCCCCGACCACTACGGCGCCTCCTCCGACGAGGAGTACGCCATGATCGAGAGCCAGCTCGAGGCCACCGGGCTGTTCGACGTCACGCTGCAGTCCACCCTCTGGGACACCTACTCCACCGAGCGGGTCGAGGACGTCTACCCGGCCTACCAGCTGGGCTGGTTCCCGGACTACTCCGACGCCGACACCTACCTGTCCCCGTTCTTCCTGCCGGAGAACTTCCTCGGCAACCACTTCGAGGACCCGGAGGTGACGGCGGCCGTCCAGGGCCAGGCCAGCGAGGCCGACCCGGACCAGCGGATCGCGCTCATCGAGGAGGCCCAGCGCCTGGTCGCCGAGCAGCTCTCCACCCTGCCCTACCTCCAGGGCGCCCAGGTGGCGGTGGCCGGCACGGACGTCACCGGGGTCACCCTGGACGCCTCGTTCAAGTTCCGCTACGCCCCGCTGGGCCGCTGACCGGCGGCCGGGCCGGCGCCCGGACGCTGACCCCCGGCCCGGCGGCGGCCGGGCCGGGGGCCGGCGGCCGGCGCCCGGCCAGCAGCACCCGGGCGGCTGACGTGGCCGCCGGCGCCGGACCGGCACCGGTGGCCACGGGATTGGGAGCCTCGTGACCATCCTCGACGAGCGCACCGTCGGCACGACGGCGGCCGGCCCGACCCCCGCCGGCAAGACCGGCGGCGGGGGCGGTTCCGGGCTGGGCCGCTACATCCTGGTCCGGTTCCTGCTCATCATCCCCACCGTGTTCATCCTCGTGACGCTGGTGTTCTTCCTCATGCGGGTGGTGGGCGACCCGATCACCGCCTCGGTGGGCGGGCGGCTGACCGAGGCCCAGCTGGCCGAGCGGCTGCACGAGGCCGGCTACGACCGGCCGATCCTGGTCCAGTACGTGGAGTACCTCGGGCAGACCTTCACCGGGAACTTCGGCCGCACGATCACCGACAACCGGGAGATCAGCGACATCCTGGTCACCTACGGCACCGCGACGCTGGAGCTGGTGCTCTTCTCGCTCGTCGTCGCCCTGGTGGTGGGCATCCCGCTGGGCATGCTGGCCGCCTACCGGCGGGACCAGTGGCCCGACGCCGTCCTGCGGGTCTTCGCCATCCTGTGCTACGCCACGCCGGTGTTCTTCGCCGGCCTGCTGCTGAAGCTGGTCTTCTCCGTCTGGCTCGGGCTGTTCCCGCTGGGCGGGCGCGCGGAGGCCGAGACCGAGCTCATCCTCGGCCGGATCGCCGGCTCGACCGGCATCAACATCGTCGACGCCCTGCGCACCGGCCGGTGGGACCTCATCTCCGACGTGCTGTCCCACGCGGTGCTGCCCGCGACCGCCCTCGGGCTGCTCACCGCCGGGGTGTTCCTGCGCCTGGTGCGCACCAACGTCATCGGCACCCTCGGCGCGGACTACGTCGACGCCGCCCGCTCCCGCGGGGTCAGCGAGGTCCGGCTGGTCCGCAAGCACGCCTACAAGCCGGCGCTGATCCCGATCATCACCGTGATGGGCATGCAGATCGCCATGATGCTCGGCGGGGCGATCCTGACCGAGACCACCTTCGAGTGGCGCGGGCTCGGCTTCCAGCTGGCCCAGTACCTCGGTGCCCGGGACTTCGTCGCGGTCCAGGGGATCGTCGCGCTGCTCGCCGTCATCGTCGCGGTCACCAACTTCATCGTCGACGTGATCGCCGCGCTCATCGACCCCCGGGTGAGGTACTGATGGCCGCCCCCACCGACGCCCCCACCGACACCGACGCCCCGGCCCCGGCCGCCGTCGCCGCACCCGAGCCGCGGTGGAAGAAGCTGCCGCTGGTCTGGCAGCTGCGCCGCTCGGTCGGGCTGCAGCGCGGGATGCTGGTGGCCGGGCTGGTGCTCTGCGCGTTCTTCGTGCTGCTCGCGCTGCTCGCCCCGGTGCTCGCGCCGTACGGGGACAACCAGCTCTCCGACGACGCCGGCCCCTTCCCGCGCCAGGCCGCCCCCTCCGCCGAGCACCCGTGGGGGACCACGGTGGGCGGGTACGACGTGCTGTCCCGGGTGATCTGGGGCTCGCAGACGGCGATCGTCACGGTCGTCATCGCGGTGCTGGCCTCGATCTTCCTGGGCATCGCCCTCGGCCTGGTCTCTGGCTACCTCGGCGGCTGGGTCGACCGGGTGCTGGTCACCGTCGCCGACGCGGTGTACGCCTTCCCCACGCTGCTGCTGGCGATCGTCGTCTCGATCATCATCTCCGGCGGCCAGTCCAGCTTCTGGGGCGGGATCCTCGCCGCGGCGATCTCCATCACCGTGGTCTTCGTGCCGCAGTACTTCCGGGTGGTGCGCGCGGAGACGGTGCGGCTCAAGGCCGAGCCGTTCGTGGAGTCCGCCCGGGTGATCGGCACCCCGACGCCGCGGATCCTCACCCGGCACGTGCTGCGCAACGCCACCCGGTCCCTGCCGCTGATCGTCACCCTGAACTCCTCCGAGGCGATCCTGACCCTGGCGGCGCTCGGCTTCCTCGGCTTCGGCATCAACCCCACGGCGGCCGCGGAGTGGGGCTACGACCTCAACCGGGCGCTGGCCGACGTCGCCAGCGGCATCTGGTGGACCGGGGTCTTCCCCGGCACCGCGATCGTGCTGCTCGTCATGGGCGTGACCCTGGTCGGGGAGTCCCTGAACGACTTGTCCGACCCGCGGCTGCGGATCCGCCGCCGCCCGGTGCGGCGGGTGCGGCCCGAGCTCGCCCCGTCGGCCGCCGGTGCCGCCGCGGTGGGCGGCAACGGCGGGGCCCGGGTCGCCGGGGCCGCTCCGGAGGCGTCCGGCCCGCTGACCGCGCAGGCCGAGACCGGGGCCACGGCGCAGGGCGGGTCCGGGGTCGCCGGGCAGGCCGAGACCGGGGTCAGCGCCCAGGACGACGCCGGGGCCACCGTGCAGGACGGCGCCGGGGCCACCGTGCAGGACTACGCCGGGCTGACCAGGCAGGGCGACGGCGGGCCGACCGCGCAGACCGGCTCCGGGCCGGCCACGTCGGCCGACCCCGGCCCGGACGAGGACGGAGCGAAGCGATGAGTCCCGCCGTCGAGATCGAGGACCTGCACGTCACCTTCGCGACCGATGCCGAGCCGGTCCACGCCGTCGACGGCGTGTCGCTGACCGTCGCCGCCGGCGAGGTGCTCGCCATCGTCGGGGAGTCCGGCTCCGGCAAGACCGTGACCGCCAAGACGATCCTGGGCCTGCTGCCCGACAACGCCGACGTCGAGGGCGCCGTCGTGCTCAGCGGGCAGGACGTGGTCCGGCTGAGCCGGGACCAGCTGCGGCAGGTCCGCGGCCGGGAGGTCGCCATGGTCTTCCAGGAGCCGTCGACCGCGCTGAACCCGGTGTACACCGTCGGCTGGCAGATCGCCGAGGGGCTGCGCGCCCACGGGGAGGTCTCCAAGCGGGAGGCGCGCGCCCGGGCCGTGGAGATCCTGCGCACGGTCGGCATCCCGGACCCGGAGCGCCGGGTGGACCACTACCCCCACCAGTTCTCCGGGGGTCAGAAGCAGCGGATCGTCATCGCCATGGCGCTCGTCCTGGGGCCCACGGTGATCGTCGCCGACGAGCCGACCACGGCGCTGGACGTCACCGTCCAGGCCGAGATCCTGGACCTGCTGCGCCGGGTCCGCGACGAGTTCGGCTCCGCCATCGTGCTGATCACGCACAACATGGGCGTCGTGGCCGACCTCGCCGACCGGGTGGTGGTGATGTACCGCGGGGAGATCGTTGAGTCCGCCGGCGTGCGCGAGCTCTTCGCCGCCCCGCAGCACGAGTACACCCGCGCGCTGCTCGCCGCGGTGCCACGGCTGCAGTCAGGGGCGGTGGCCGGGGACCGGGCCGCACCCGGGCAGCCGGGCGCAGCCGGGCACGCCGCCGCAGCCGGGCACGCCGCCGCAGCCGGGCGACACGCCGCTGATAGGGAACCGGCGACGGACGGAGCGGTACGCACGGGACCGGCACAGCCGGAGCCGATGCCGCGCGCCGAGCGGGCCCGGTCGGCGCGGGTCGCCACGGCGGAGGCTGAGCAGGCGGCGCCGGGTGCGCCGGTCGTGCGGTCCCGCGAGCTCGAGATCGTCTATCCCGGGCGGCTGGGCCAGCCCGGCTTCCGTGCGGTGGACAGGGTCTCGTTCGACATCGCTCCGGGCGAGGTGCTCGGGCTCGTCGGGGAGTCGGGCTCGGGCAAGACGACGATCGGGCGTGCCATCGCCGGCCTCACCCGGGCCACCGGTGGGTCGCTGGAGGTGCTCGGGCACGAGATGGTCGGCTTCCGGGAGCGCCGGTTCCGTCCGCTGCGGGCCCGGATCGGGTTCGTCTTCCAGGACCCGGCCACGAGTTTCAACCCGCTGCTCACCGTCGGGGAGGCGATCGCCGAGCCGCTGGTGGTCCACGGCCGGGCCCGCGACGCGGAAGCCGCCCGGCCCCGTGTGCACGAGCTGCTCGACGCGGTCCACCTGCCGACGACCTACGCCGGCCGCTTCCCGCACGAGCTCTCCGGCGGGCAGCGCCAGCGCGCGAGCCTGGCCCGGGCGCTGGCGCTGGACCCCGTGCTGCTCATCGCCGACGAACCCACCTCCGCGCTCGACGTGTCGGTGCAGGCCCGGGTCCTGGAGGTTTTCACCGAGCTGCAGCAGCGGCTCGGCTTCAGCACGTTGTTCATCAGCCACGACCTGGCGGTGGTCGGCATGCTGGCCCGCCGCATCGCGGTGCTCTACCGCGGGCAGCTCGTCGAGGAGGGCAGCGCCGCGCAGGTCTTGGGTGCCCCCCAGCACCCGTACACCCAGCGGCTCATCGCTTCCGTGCCGGTGCCGGACCCCGTAGAGCAGGAGCGGCGCCGGGCCGAGCTGGCGCGGCTGGCGGCCTCATAGTGGGCCGGGGCCGGCCGAGGGTGACAGCGCGGCTCTGGCTGAGCAACCGGTGCTGCCCGGCGGTCGGGGCCGGCCCTGGAGGCTGGCCGGGCCGCGTGGCTCGGCTGCGCTCGGTCTGCTGGGCCGACCGTGCGACTCAGAAGGGCGGGTCGCCGTAGCCGTCGTCGCCGTGCGTGCCGGTGGTGCCGATGAGACCCGGGCGTCCGCGTCCTCGCCAGGTGTTCAGCGGGGTGACGGTGCCGTCGAGGTTGCGGCGGTAGGCGTGGCCGGTGGGGGTGAGCCACTCGAAGACCCCGGGGGTGGGCTGGGTGGTCTTGAACGTCCCGGCGGACTTCAGGGCGTGGTCGGTGGTGCACTGGGCGCCGAGGCTGTCGGCGGCGGTCCGCCCGCCCTGCGAAAACGGGACCGTTTGGTCGATCTGGCAGCGCTCGGCCGGGGTGGTGCAGCCGGGGCGGACGCAGGTGCGGTCGCGGGTGCGGACGTGCTCGGCGAGGTCGGCGGGGGGCCGGTAGCGGGTGCGGCCGACGTCCAGGACGGTGCCGGAGAGGGGGTCGGTGACCAGGCGGCGCCAGGTCCCGCCGGCGGCCAGCGCGCGGGCCACGTCCGGGCTGAGCGGGCCGTACCCGGCGAGCTCGGCCACCTCCCCCGGCTCGGGATCCAGGTCCAGGTCCCGCCCAGCCACGGCGGCGGGCGCACCACTGCCGGTGACGGGGCCGTTACCCGTCGCGGCCACGGCCACCCGGTCGTCGTCAGCCGCAGCGCCGGCAGCGTCGGCGGTGGCGCCGGTGTCGTCGTCCTCGCCGGCGGTGGTGCCGACGCTCCCGGCGGTGACGCTGGCGCTGTCGTCACCGTCCCCGTTCGTGCCCGGGGGCGTCTCGTCGTCCGGGGGGAGGGCGACGGACAGGGGGATGGTCACGCGGATCTGGGTGCGGTTGCTGCCGGGGTCGCCCAGCGGCATGCCCGAGCGCCAGGACAGCAGCAGGTGCAGGTCGGGGATCTCCCCGGTGCCCGGGCACTCCACCCAGTCACCCGTCCCGGGACGGAGCCTTCCCGGCGGTGCGCCCGGCGGCGGTGCCGGATCTGCGGCACCCGGAGGCGGATCAGGGCGCGACAGACCAGGATCAGGCGCTGAACCCGGCAGACCAGACTCCGGCGGCGCGCCCGAGGGACCAGGATCGGCCGGTGTCCCCGACGGACCAGGATCAGGCGGTGTGGCGGGCGGGCCAGGGTCGGGCGTTCCCCCTGCTGCACGTGCAGGGTCCTCATCCACAGCAGCGGGTTCGGCTGCCGGGCCGGCCGTGTCCTCGCGGTCGTCGGCCACGTCGGCGTCATTGCCGGGGCCGTCACCTGGGTTGGGTTGTGGTGGTTGGGTGCCGGGTGGGGGGCCGGCCCAGCCGGTGGTCAGGGCGCCGTGGGCGAGGACGGCCAGGGCGTCGGCGCGGAGCTGGTCCCGGGTCCGCTCGTCCCCGTGCGCGCGGGCGGTGGTGGTCATGGCCTCCAGGGCGAGGTCGACCCGGACGGCGTCCTCGGCCGGGAGCACCGCGTACAGCGAGGCCATCCCGTCCGCCAGCGGCGCCGGGTGGGTGACTTTCCGGCCGGTGCGGGCCCGGTGGTGGCGCTCGGTGGCGGCGGCGGGGTCGACCTTGACCAGGGCCGCGGCCAGGTCCTTGACGAGCTGGGCATGCGTCCTGGTGGGGGCGGTGGGCAGCACCTCGGCCTCGGCCAGCACCGCCACGGGCAGGGCGTGCTCGGCCAGGGTGGTGATGATCGTGGACGCCTTGCGGTAGTCGATCACCCCGGACCGCAGCGCCGCGGCGGTGTCGGTGAACGCCCCCCGCATCCCCCGCCCGGTGCGGATCAGCCGGTTCGCCTCCGTCACGGACATGCCCAGGCGCATGGCGACCTCCTGGGCGGAGCCGTCCAGCACCGCCCCGCCCGCACCCTTCACCGCCCGGGCGTCGTAGATGTCCCGGCACCGGGTGGCGACCACGTCGGCGAGCTCGGCGGACTTCGCGGCGGCCCAGGCCTCCACCCGGCGTATCGCGGCGAGGGCCTCCACCGCGGCGAACCCATCCAGGTCCTGAAGGTTCACCCCGGCCAGCAGGGCGGCGAGCTCGGGCCCGGCCGGGCACCTCGCCAGAGAGTCCGTATCGACACCCACCGTGGTGAGCAGGCAGCCGTCCCCGGCCGCCCCGGCCGCCTCCCACGGGCTGTACGGCGCCTCGGTCACCGGCGCCGGGCCGGTCTCGTCGGGGACGACCACGTCGGTCTCGCCGCGGGCCACCGCCAGGAACAGCTCGACCCCCGCCGCCACCTGCTCACCCGAGAGCGTCACGGTCCAGTCCTCCTCGGCCGGAGGCACGGTGCCGGCGGCCATCGCGGCCGCGGCGGCGAAGAACCCCTGAACCTGCGCGGTGACCTCCTCCCCGCGGGCCAACGTCGCCGCCTCCGCCGCCCGTCCCAGCCGGGCCGCGGTCTCCTCCACCTCACCCGGCGCCACCGCGACGTCCCCGGTGATCTCCGAGGTCCGGGCCACCCCCGCCGCCACCGCCGCCTCGGCGAGGACCTGGTAGGCCACCAGCCACACCCGCACCCGCACCCGGGCGTCAGGGTCGTCTCCGGCCGGGCCGCCGCCGTCGTCGAGGGCGTCCTCGTCCCACAGCTCCCCCGCGGCCGCCGCCCGGACCGCTGCGACCCGGTCCTGGGCGGCCATCACCGCCGCGAAGTGACGCATGTGCCGGCACGGAGAGTTCGACTCCGCATCCTCCGCGCAGCAGAACCCCCGCGCCTGGGCCGCCTCGTCCGCCGGAGACCACACCAACCACCCCTCCGGACCCGGACCGTCCCACCCCCACTTGCCGGACGGACCGGCAGCACCGGGACGACCAGCAGCAGCACCAGCCGCCGGCCGCTTCTCCCGCTCGCCATCGAACATGTGTCCATGATGGGACCGGCCACCGACATCGCGCCCGGGCTTGTCCCCAGCCTCCGGGACCGGGCCGCCCCCACAAGCGTCGGAGGGGCCGGCAGCATCACCGACCGAGCCGGCAGCACCGGCTCCCGGCTCGTCCCGCTCGTCCTCGAACATGTGTTTCATGGTAGAGGAGCCCACCGACACCGGCCCTGCCCGGTGACCACCCGGTGGAATCTCTGGCAGAACCGCGACGCTGTGGACTGGTAGCACTGCCGGAACGAGGTCGCAGGAGAGCCTGGTCCCGGAGGTCAGCGGAGCAGGAGCCGTGGGCAGCGAGCCACAGCGGTCAGCCGGGCGCAGGCTGGGAGTCGATTTGCCCGCGCCGACACTCGCCCAAGTCAGCGCCTCAGCGCGCCTGTGACCACTCCATCGCCGCCGGGTTCCCCCCGATCCGCTCCGCGGAGTCCAGCGCGGTGATCGCCGACATCTCGGCCTCGGTGAGCTCGAAGCCGAAGAGGTCGAGGTTAGCGGTGAGCCGCTCCCGATGGGTGGACTTGGGGATGACGATGGTGCCGTTCTGCAGCTGCCAGCGCAGCACCACCTGCGCCGGGGTCACGGCGTGGGCTCCGGCCGCGCGGCTGACGGCGTCGGCGTTGAGGTCCTTGCCCTGGCCCAGCGGGGAGTAGGCCTCCACGGCGATGCCTGCCGACTTGGTCGCCTCGACCGTGGCCGGCTGCTGGAAGGTGGGGTGCAGCTCGATCTGGTTGACGGCCGGGACGACGTCGGTGTCGGCAAGCAGCCGGTTGAGGTGCTCGGGCAGGAAGTTGGAGACGCCGATGGCGCGGACCGCACCCTCGGCCTGCAGCTCCTGGAACACCTCCCACGTCTCGACGTAGAGGTCCTTGCCCGGCATCGGCCAGTGGATGAGGTACAGGTCCAGCACCTCAAGCCCGAGCTGCTCCCGGGAGCGCTCGAAGGCCGTCCGGGCCTTGTCCCGGCCCTGGTCGGCGTTGCGCAGCTTGGTCGTCACGAACAGCTCTTCGCGCGGCAGGCCGCTGGCGCGGATGGCTGCGCCGACACCGGCCTCGTTGTAGTACGCGGCGGCCGTGTCGATGTGGCGGTAGCCGCACTCGAGGCCGGCCTCGACCACCTGCTGGGTCTGGTCCTCCGGGACCTGGAAGACGCCGAGCCCCACCTGGGGGATCTCGACACCGTTGTTGAGGGCGACGACGGGCACTGTGCTCGAACTGGTCATGCCCCAGTTCTACCGCGGCCCCGCGCACCGCGCGATCGCGGTCCGACCACCCACCCGGGCAGGACAGTTGTCGACGCTGCGGAAGAGCGGTGTCTGCCCCCGGTGGTGTACGAGGCGCCTCGGGGTCAGTGCCGTGGCAGGTACGGCCGGTTGCTGCCGACGGTGGCGATCCGCTCCTCGGCCAGGTGCCCGGCGGCGCGGTCCGGCGTGATGCCCTGCTCCTCGGCCCGGCTCAGCACGGCCAGGGTGGCCGCGAAGAGGCCCTCGACCCGGTGCCGGGCCCGGTCGAGGTCGAAGCCCTCCAGCTCGTCGTAGACCTGGATGACCCCGCCGGAGTTCACCAGGTAGTCGGGGGCGTAGACGATGCCCCGCTCGACCATCCGCTCACCGATCCCGCCCTCGCCGTCGTCCGCGAGCTGGTTGTTCGCCGACCCGCACACCACGCGGGCGGCGAGGGCCTCGACGGTCGCCCGGTCGAGCGCGCCGCCGAGGGCGCACGGGGCGTAGACGTCGATCGGGGAGCGGACGAGGGTGTCGGTGTCGGGGACCACCTCGACCTCGGGATGGGCGTCCCGGACGGCGGCGACGGCCCGCTCGTTGACGTCGGTGACGACGACCTGGGCGCCGTCGGCCAGCAGGTGGCCGGCGAGCTGGCGGCCCACCTTCCCCACGCCGGCGATGCCCACGGTGCGCCCGCGGAGGGACGCCTGCCCCCACACGTGCTCGGCGCACGCGCGCATCGCCGTGTGCACGCCGACGGCCGTCAGGACCGAGGAGTCACCCGAGCCGCCGTGCTCGGCGCTGCGGCCGACAACGTGGGAGGTCTCGCGGTGGATGACGTCCATGTCGGGCACGTAGGTGCCGACGTCGCAGGCGGTGACGTAGCGGCCGCCGAGGGACTCCACGAACCGGCCGTAGGCGCGCAGCAGCGCCTCGGACTTGTCCCGGTCCGGGTCGCCGATGATGACGGCCTTGCCGCCGCCGAGGTCCAGCCCGGCGAGCGCGTTCTTGTAGGTCATCCCGCGGGAGAGGCGCAGGACGTCGGCGAGGGCGTCCTCCTCGGTCGGGTACGGGAAGAACCGGGTGCCGCCGAGGGCCGGGCCCAGGGCCGTGCTGTGGATGGCGATGATCGCCCGCAGCCCGGTGACCTGGTCGTTGCAGTAGACCACCTGCTCGTGGCCGTGGGCGGGGTCGAACGGGCCGGGGGCGCGGAAGGCGGTGGCCGGCCGGGTCGTGGCGCGAGGTTCCGACACGAGCGTCATGAGGACTCCTTCGTCATCTCGTGGATGGCGCGGCGCCCGACCGGGGTGTGGTGGCGGGGCGCCGTCTCGCGCCCAGGGTAGGCCACCGCGCCCGCCGGCGCGGGGAGGTCTGGGCGGGAGGTGTGGGCGGTACGTCCGGTTCCGGCAAGGCGCTGCCCGCCCGGCCGGTCGACGTCGCCCTCCGGCGCGGCGGTGCGGGGGTAGGGCCGGCACGGACGACGGCAGCCGACACGCGACGGCGACCCGGCGGTGGCACGATGCCCCTGACCGACGGGGGCAGGCTCCGTCGCCAGCGGCGGCGGCACGAGTGGAGGCGCAGCATGTTCAGCCACGCCATCGCCAGCTTCTCGGTGGACGATGTCGACCGGGCCCGGCAGTTCTACACCGACGTGCTCGGCCTGGCCGCCACCCCCGGGGAGATGGGCACGCTGACGCTGCGCCTGCCCGGCGGCGCCGAGGTGCTCGTCTACCCCAAGGGCGAGGCGCACACGCCGGCCTCGTTCACGGTGCTCAACCTGCTCGTCGCGGACATCGACGACGCCGTCGCCGAGCTCACCCGCCGCGGGGTGCGGTTCGAGCGCTACGACGGGATCGAGGCCGACGACGCCGGCATCGCCCGCGACCCCGGGCGCGGGCCCGCGATCGCCTGGTTCACCGACCCGGCCGGCAACGTCTTCGCGGTCATGCAGGCCGACGACGACGCTCCCCCGGACCCGATAGGCGGCGCCTGAGCCGCTGCTCGGCACCGCGAGCCGGGCCGCTGCCCGGCAACGCGACAGCCGCGCTGCCGTCACCACCCCGAGCACCGGCGGCGCCGTCGGCCACGTCCCCCCCGGCCGGACGAGAGCGGCAGCCTGACTGCACGAAAGCGGCAGTTTGACTGGACGACGGCGCCCGAAGGCCGCTTGACTGGGCGACGATGCCAGAAGGCGGAAGGAGCCGGCCGTGCGCGCGATCTGGAAGGGTGCCATCACCTTCGGGCTGGTCAACGTCCCGGTGAAGCTCTACAGCGCCACCGAGAGCCACGACATCCCGCTGCACCAGGTGCACGACGCCGACGGCGGCCGGATCCGCTACCAGCGCCGCTGCGAGAAGTGCGGCGAGGTGGTCCCCTACGAGCACATCGACAAGGCCTACGACGACGGCGAGCGCACCGTCGTGCTCACCGGGGAGGACCTGGAGTCCCTGCCGGTCGAGCGCTCCCGGGAGATCGACGTCCAGGAGTTCGTGCCGACCGAGCAGGTGGACCCGATCATGATGCAGAACGCGTACTACCTGGCGCCGGACTCCAAGTCGATGAAGTCCTACGCCCTGCTGCGCCGGACCCTGGAGGAGACCGACCGGACCGCCATCGTCACCTTCACCCTCCGGCAGAAGACCCGGCTCGGCGCCCTGCGGGTGCGCGACGACGTCCTCGTCCTCCAGGGGTTGCTGTGGGAGGACGAGGTCCGCCAGGCCGACTTCCCGGGCATCGACGAGGAGGTCGACCTCTCGGCGAAGGAGCTGCAGATGTCGGCCGCCCTGGTGTCCAGCTTCGAGGCCGACTTCGACCCGGCCGCGTTCCACGACGAGTACCAGGAGCAGCTCCAGCAGCTCATCACCGCCAAGCTCGAGCAGGGCGAGGCGCTGGACACCGAGGAGACCTTCGGCGCCCCCGAGGAAGAGGAGGGCGGGGAGGTCCTGGACCTCATGGAGGCGCTGCGCCGGTCCGTCGCCGCCTCCCGGAAGAAGGCGGGGACGGGCGCGGAGGAGCCCGCGGACGAGGAGACCGCCGAGGAAGCCGCGGAGGACGAGCCCGCTCCCCGACGACGGTCCGCGGCCGCCCGGCGCAAGGCGGCGGACGACGGCGACGGCGACGGCGAGGCTCCGGCACCGCGGAAGGCGGCCGCCAAGAAGCCCGCGGCCAAGGAGCCGGCCGCCGAGAAGGAGAGCGCCGAGAAGCCCGCGGCGAAGAAGCCGGCCGCCAAGAAGCCGGCCGCCAGGAAGCCGGCGGCGAAGAAGACCGCGGCGGCCGAGCGCAAGCCGGCGGCGCGGCGGACGGCCGAGGAGCGGGAGACCGCGGCGGCCGGGTCCCGCCCGGCCGCCGGCCGCCGGGCCAAGAAGGCCGACAGCACCCAGAAAAAGACCGCCTGACCACACCTCGGGGCGGTACCGGCACCACCTCGGGGCGGTCCGGCACCGACCAGCCGGGCCCGCGCACCGGCGGTCAGGCCACCGGCCACCAGACCGGGTCGCCGGGCCACCGTCCACCAGACCCGGCTGCAAGGCGACAGCCGGGTCTGGTGGCCGCCCGCCGTCTGTCCGCCGGCCAGCAGCCGGGCCGGCAGGCCGTCGTCGTCAGGCCACCGGCGTGGCCGCGAGGACGCGGTCCCGAGTACCCGCCGTCGTCCGGACCGCCCGCACGGCAGCCGGGGTCGCCCGCCCCGCGCCACCGGTGGCGCCCGCGGCGCCCGCGGCGGCCGCGCGCCGCACGGTCGGGCGGTCCGCCACCGCCTGCTCCGCCACCAGCCCGCGCGCCCGGAGCTCGGGCAGCAGCCCGCGCAGCAGCGCCAGGACGTCCGCCGGCAGGGACCCGGGCAGCACGACGAAGCCGTCCGCCGCGCCGGCGGTGAGCCAGGTCTGCACGGTGTCCGCCGCGTCCTGCACGGTGCCGACGGCGCTGAGCGCACCGGCCCACGGGGCGTCGTCGCCGGCGATGTCCGCCACCAGCCCGGCGCGCTCCCGCGCCGCCGCGCGGTCGGTGGAGATGACGGTGTGGAGGTCGACGAGCACGCGGACCTCGGGCCGTCCGGCGGTGCGGGCCGCGGCGCGGACGGCGTAGCGCAGCTCGCGGGCCCACTCCAGGTCGTGCTCGCGGATGCGCACGACGTCGCCGAACTCACCGGCCAGCTCCACCTCCTCTGCGGTGGAGACGGGCAGCACCACCCGCGGCGCGGGCGCCCGGCCGCCGGTGCGCCGGTCCCGGGCGCTGGTCACCGCGCGCAGGGCGGCGGCGAGGGCGTCGCGCCCGGCGCCGGGCGCGCCGAGCTGCACCCCGGCCCAGGAGCCGTTGTGCGGGACCTGGGCAAGCTCGTCGGCGACGGCGGTCAGGTCGCCGCGGCGCAGCGGCACGGCGGGGACGATCCCGGCGGTGCCGGCGTGCGGGCCGATCCGCCGGGCGGCGAGGACCGGGTCCCGCCAGCCCTCGGGGCGCACGGCGTGGTCGCTGCGCAGGCGGAACCGGTCGCCGAGGGCGACGAAGTCGACGCCGGCGTCGTGGGCGGCGCGGGTGTAGGAGGCCAGCCGGGCCAGGTCCGCCTTCTCGACGGGCAGGTCGCCCGAGGGGTCGTGGGTCCGGGCGCCGAGACCGGTGAGGTCGAGGGCCACGGTGGCGTGCGGGGTGCTGGAGGGACGGGTGGGGAGCAGGGAGACAGTCACGGGTACGTCCAAGGGGGCACGGGCGCCGTCGGACGCACAAGGTCCCGGGCGGCGCGGCAGGAAGGTGTCCTGACCGACGGGTCCACCACCGGGCGTGCCACGCGCCCGGGTGCGGGGTGGGTCAGGGGTGATGCCGGACGCCGGACGGCGCGGGCATCGCGAGGGTCCTCAGGCGGACATTCGCTGACACATGGGCATGCGCATGCACAGGGAGCGGCGAGGCGAGCGGAGATTCTGCCTGGAGCTCGTGTGCGTGGTCATGCGTGTCGGTTCCTTCGTGCTCGTGCACCTGGTGCGCTGCGTTGCCCCACGGGCAGCGGGGCCAGGTCCTCACCCGGGGCACCCCACGCGCATGCGGGGTTGCCGACCAGCGAGCCGGGGCTTGACGCTGGTGCTCTTGACCTGCGGGCGACGTTAGGGCCCGGCAGCAGCAGGTGTCAAAGGTGTGGACCTCCGTGTCTCAGGGCGCGGACAGAGCGGACGCGGCCACAGGCTGCGGACGCAGCGCCTGTGGCCACCACGCTGGCGGTGCTGCGTCTCAGCCATGCCGGTCCTTGTGGTTGTCGACGGCGGCTCACCCCACCGGCGCCGCCGAGCCGGCGGCCTCCAGCACCGGCACCGCCGCCAGGAGCTCGCGGGTGTACGGGTGCTGCGGGGCGGCGAACAGGTCCTCGACGTCGCCGGACTCGACGACCGCGCCGTCCTTCATCACGAGTACCCGGTCGCAGACGTGCTGCACGACGCCGAGGTCGTGGGAGATGAGCACCAGGGCGACGCCGAGCTGGCGCCGCAGGTCAGCCAGCAGGTCGAGCACCTGCGCCTGCACCGACACATCGAGGGCGGACACCGGCTCGTCGCAGACGAGGACCTCGGGGCGGGTGGCCAGCGCCCGGGTGATCGCGATGCGCTGGCGCTGGCCGCCGGAGAGCTCCAGCGGCCGCCGGGCGAGGACGTCCCGGGTCAGTCCCACCTGGTCGAGCAGCGCGACCGCCTCACCCGGCCGCCGTCGGCCCGGCACACCGCCGACCTCCAGCGCCTCGACCAGGGTCCGCTGCACCGTCCAGCGCGGGTCGAACGAGCTCAGCGGGTCCTGGTAGATGGCCTGGATCCGCCGCCGCTGCGGCCGCCGCCGGGACTCCGCCAGCGGGTTCCAGGGGGCGCCGTCGAGCTCGACCGAGCCCGCGTCCGGGGCCGTGACGCCCAGGAGCATCCGCGCGACCGTGCTCTTGCCCGACCCGGACTCCCCCACGACGCCGAGCGCCGACCCGGGCTCGACCGTGAGGCCGACGTTCCGGACCGCGGAGAACCACGAGCCGTCCGGGCGCCGGTACCGCTTGTGCAGCCCCCGGGCCCGCAGCAGGGCCCCGCCCCCGCGCGGCACGGCCGGCTTCCACCCCTCGTGGAAGACCGCCGGCGGGAGCGGCGAGAGCCGCGTGCCCCTTGACCTGCCGGTGGGGATGGCCCGGAGCAGCAGCTTGGTGTAGTCGTCCTGCGGGTCGGTGAGCATCTGCTCGCTCGCTCCGGTCTCGACGACGACCCCGTCGTGCATCACGCTGATGCGGTCGGCCAGGCGGCCGACCACCGCCAGGTCGTGGCTGATCAGCACGAGCCCGGTGCCCGCGGCCTTCAGGGTCTCGAGCAGGCGCAGGATCTGCGCCTGGACGGTGACGTCCAGCGCGGTGGTCGGCTCGTCGGCGATCAGCATCGGGGGCCTGCCGGCGAGCGCCGAGGCGATCAGCGCGCGCTGGCGCAGCCCGCCGGAGAGCTGGTGCGGGTACTGCCGGGCGACGACGTCCGGCCGGGGCACCCCGACGGTGCGCAGCAGGTCGCGGACGTAGTCCTCGACGTCGCGCCGCTCGACCGTCTGGTGCACCAGGGCCGCCTCGGCGATCTCGGCACCGACGGTGCGCAGCGGGTCGAGGGAGACGAGGGCGTCCTGCAGCACGAGCCCGACCTGCCGGCCGCGCACGCCCTGCCACTGCTTGTCGGTGTACCCGCTGGCGTCAGCGCCGGCGAGCGCGAAGCGGTCGGTCGTGACGGTCGAGGTCCCGCCGGTCAGGCCGACCAGGGACCGGGCGGTCACGCTCTTGCCGGACCCGGACTCGCCCACGATCGCCAGGCACTCCCCCGCGGCGAGCCGCAGCGAGACGCCGCGGACCACCTCCCGCTGCTCGCCGTTCGCCGCGAACCGCACCCGCAGGCCGTCGAGCTCCAGCAGCCGCTCGCTCATGCGTCTCTCCCCTCGAACCGGGCCTGCAGCCGCCGGCCGATCAGCGTCACGGAGACCACCGTCAGGGTGATCGCCAGGCCGGGGAACAGGCCGATCCACCACGCGGTGGAGAGGTAGTCCCGGCCCGCGTTCAGCAGGGCGCCCCACTCGGGCGTCGGCTGCTCCGGGCCGAGCCCGAGGAAGCTCAGCGCCGACCCGGCGAGGACGGCGGTGCCGACGCCGATGGTGGCGAGGACGAGCAGCGGGCCGAGCACGTTCGGCACGATGTGCCGCCGGACGAGGGTGAGCGGCCTCAGGCCCAGGGCCGACGCCGCCTCCACGTAGCCCGACCGGCGCACCACCAGCGCCTCCGACCGCACCAGCCGGGCGTAGGACGGCACGCTGGCGATCCCGATCGCGAACAGGGCGTTCACCGCCCCGGGACCGATGACCGCGATGACGACGAGGGCCAGCAGGAGCTCGGGGAAGGCCAGCGCGACGTCGACCAGGCGCATCGCGACGGCGTCCACGACGCGGCCGCCGAGGGCCGAGACGAGCCCGATGAGGGTCCCGAGCACGATCGCGATGGCGGTGGCGCCGAGCCCGATGAGGAGGGAGTACCGCGCCCCGTAGACGATGCGCGAGTAGACGTCCCGGCCCAGCTGGTCGGTGCCGAGCCAGTGCTCGGCGCTCGGGCCCTGCATCGCGTTGGCGAGGTCGTTCTGCTCCTGGGGGATGCTGGTGAACAGCTGCGGGACGAGCGCGGCGAGCACCACCAGGACGAACACGACCGAGGCGAGGGCGAGTCCCGGCGTGGCCAGGGGCGCGGTGCGTGCGCGCCGGGTCCGGGTGGGCCGGTTGCGGGCGGGCCGGTCGGTGCCCGCGGGCCGGTCGCTCCGCGCGACGGCGGTCAGGGTCGTCATCGCGCCGCCGCCTGCAGCTCGGGTCGCAGGTCGGGGACGGGCGCGCGCTCCGACCGGGGCACCCGCGCGCGGCCCCGGGCGACGACGAGCCGGATGCGCCCGAACGCGGAGAGGTCCTCGAGCGGGTTCCCGTCGGTGACGATGAGGTCCGCCTCGAACCCGGGGTGCAGCCGGCCGACGCGGTCGGCGATCCCGAACGCCTGCGCGGGGGTCAGGGTCAGCACGCGCAGCAGCTCGGCCGGGGTGAACCCCGCCTGCGCCCAGAGCGGGAAGGTGCGCGCGTACTCGCCGAACCCGGTGCCGGTCGCGCCGGCGTCTGTCGAGCCGACCAGGGTCACCCCGCTCGCGCGGTACCACGCGAGGGTCTCGACGATCCGCGGCGCGTGGCTGTCGTACGGCGGGCGGGTCACCGCCGCGCCCACCGTCGGGGAGATGACCGTCCCGTTCGCCTTCATCTGCGCGATGACCTCGGGCCGCCGGTCGACGCTGCCGTCCCGGGTGGCCCAGCCGCAGTGCTCGACGGAGTCGATGCCGGCCGCCACGGCGCGCGCGACCGCCTCGGCGTTGTGCGCGTGGGCGGCGGTGGGCCGGCCGAACCGGTGGGCCTCCTCCACGATGGCGCGCAGCTCCTCCACGGTGAACTGCGGCTGCCAGGGCGGCGGGGAGGAGGGGGTCATGTTGCCCCCGGAGGCCATCACCTTGATGACGTCGGCCCCCTCGCGGACGTTCCGCCGCACCACGCGGCGGAGGTCGTCGATGCCGTCGGCCTCGCCGCCGAAGAACCAGCAGTGGCCGCCGGTGACGGTCACCGGGGCGTTGGCCGCGAGGATCCGCGGCCCTTCCAGCTTCCCGACGGCGATCGCGTCGCGGAGGCTGGCGGCGAGCCCGTTCCGGTCCCCCAGGTCGCGGACGGTGGTCACGCCCGCGTCGAGCAGGAGCTGGGCGTGCCCGGCCATGTCGAGCAGGAGGTCCGCGTCGTCCATCGCCGTCATGGCGGCCACGGTGCCGGGGGTGCCGTCGAAGGCGAGGTGGACGTGGGCGTCCATCAGGCCCGGCAGGATGGTGCCGCCGGGGTGGGCGCGGACGACGGCCGTGCTGCCGGCGCGGGCCGCGACCTCGTCCGCGGGTCCGGCGGCGAGGATCACCTCGTCCTCGACGAGGACGGCACCGGGCGAGATGGGCTGCTCGTCCGCGCTGCGGACGAGATGGTCGGCGGTGATGAGGGTGTGCATGGGGGTTCCTTAGGAGACCCGCAGGCGCGGGTCGATGACGAGGTAGAGCAGGTCGACGATCAGGTTGATGACGACGAAGGCGAACGCGGAGATGAGCACCACGCCCATCACCACGGGGATGTCCTTGCTGGTGATGGCGGTGAGCGCGACGCGCCCGAGCCCGGGCCGGCCGAACACGGTCTCGGCGACGACGGCCCCGCTGAGCAGGCTGCCGACGACGAAGCCGGTCAGCGTGACGGCCGGGATCGCCCCGTGCCGCAGGGCGTGACGGCGCAGGATGCTCGCCTCGGCCAGCCCGCGCGCGCGGGCGCTCACCGTGAAGGGTTCCCGCAGCGCCCCCTCCATGCCGCCGCGGAGCACCTGGGTGAGGATCGCGGCGACCGGCAGGGCCATGGTGATGGCGGGCAGCACCAGTGCGGTCCAGTCGCGGGCCCCGGAGACCGGGAACAGGTCGAGCTGGAACGAGAAGACGGTCAGCAGCAGGATGCCGATCCAGAAGCCCGGGGACGAGACGATGATGAGCTCGACGGCGAGGGAGACCGACCTCAGCCGCGTGCGGCGGCCGGCGGTCAGCAGGGCGGTAGCCACGGCGAGGACGATGCCGAGCGCCGCCGCGACGCCGGCCAGCTGGAGCGTCGGCGCCAGCTGGCTGGCCAGCACGTCGGCGACGGGTCGGCCGAGCTGGTAGGAGGTGCCGAGGTCGCCGTCGAGCAGCCGCCCGAGGTAGGTGAGGTACTGGACGAGGACCGGCTGGTCGAGGCCCAGCTCGACGCGGATCTGCTCGCGCACCGCGGGGCTCGCGGTGCTGGCCGCGCCGAGGACGGTGTCGACCGGGTCCCCGGGGGTGAGCCGGAGCGTGAGGAAGGCGAGGGTGGCCGCTCCCCACATCACGAGGACGATCGACGCCAGGCGGGGCAGGACGAACCGGACGTACCTGGGCATGGGGCTCCTCCTACTGACCGTTGGTCCAGCTGTCGTAGAACAGCGGCCACCCGCTCGGGTCCCGCCGCAGGCCCTGGACGTACGTCTGGGTGGCGACGAGGGAGGACGGCACGTAGACCGGGATGGTCACCGCGTCCTCGACCACCCGCTCCTGCACCTGGCCGTACAGGTCGGCGCGCACCGCCTCGTCGGTCGTGCTGAGCGCCTCCTCGAGGAGGGCGTCGATCTCCGGGTCGGACAGCGCCGCGGCGTTCTGGATCGGGATGTTGTCGGAGTGGAAGTGCAGCCGCAGGATGTCGCCCTCCGGCCGCACGAAGCTCCAGTCCGCGACGTCGTAGTCCACGGCCATCAACCGGCTGACGTACGTGCCGGGGTCGACCGACTGGATGTCCAGGGCGATGCCGACCTCGGCGAGCGCGTCCTGCAGGCTCTGGGCGAGGAGGTCCCGCTGCTCGCGCTGGTTCTGGGCGACCGGCCAGGCGAGCACGAGCTCCTCGCCGTCGCGGGTGCGGGTCCCGTCGCTGTTCCGCTCGCTCCAGCCGGCCTCGTCGAGCAGCTCGTTGGCGGCGTCGACGTCGTGCTCCACGCTGTCCTCCACCGCCGGGTCGTACACCCCGGGGGTCGCCGCGCTGAGCGGGCCCCAGGCGCGCTGGTACTGGTCGAAGTAGACGGTGGAGACGATCTGGTCGAGGTCCACGGCCCGCTGGACGGCCTGCCGCACCCTGACGTCGTCGAGCGGGGGCCGGCTGGTGTTGAGGAACAGGGAGTACGGCATGCCGGGCGCGTCGGCGCGGGTGAGCTCGAGGTTGTCGTCGCCCTCCACCTGCTCCACGTTGGCCGGCGGGATGGCTCCCGCGGCATCGACCTGCCCGCTCGTCAGGGCGCCCAGCCGCGCGCTGTTCTCCGGGATGAACCGGAAGACGAGCTCGTCGAGGTAAGCGGCGCCGTCGTGCTCCGCGTTCTCCGGAGCCCAGGCGTAGTCCGGGTTCTTGGCGTAGCGCACCTCCTGCCCCTTGGCATACCGCTCGAGGGTGAACGGGCCGGTGCCGACCGCCGCCTCGGCGGTGTCGAGGGTGTCCGGCGCGGCGAGGGCGGCCGGTGAGTAGAAGCCGAGGTAGGCGGTGCTGGCGGCCTGGAGGAAGGCGGCGAACGGCGCGGAGAAGTTCACGCGCACGGTGTACTCGTCCACCACCTCCGTGCTCTCGTACGGCCCGAGCAGCCCGGCGGCGTACTGGGAGGCGGTGTCGGGGTCGACGATGTGGTCGAAGTTGGCCTTGACCGCCTCCGCGTCGAACTTCTCCCCGTCGTGGAAGGTGACGTCCTCGCGCAGCGCAAACTCGTAGGAGGTGCTGTCCGCGCTGACCTCCCAGGAGGTCGCGAGCCACGGCACGAAGGTGCCGTCGGGCTGCTGCGCGACGAGGGAGTCGAACACGTTCCGCTGCAGGAACGCGACCACGTCCGCACCGCTGCTGTGGATGTCCCAGGCCTGCGGCTCGACGTCGGCGGCGTACGTCAGCACGCCGCCGTCGACGGGCTCCCCGACGTCCGCCGCGGCCTCGCCCCCGCCGGCGCCCCCGCAGGCGGTGAGGGTCAGTGCGGCGGCCGCCAGGGCCGCCACCGCCGGCAGGAACCGGCGCCGCCGTCGTGGTGGGTTGGTCATGGTGCTCCTTCGTGGGTTCGTGGTGCGTCGGGGGGTGCTCGTGGTACCTCGCCGGGTGCTCATCGCGCCGCCTCGGGCTCGCCGAGGGAGAGCATGAGCCGGTTGGCCCAGGCGAAGAACGCCGAGCTGTGCACGAGGTCGGCGATCTCCAGGTCGTCCAGCCCCTGGCCGCGCAGGTCGGCGACGTGCCCGGGGCCGAACCCGGCAGGGGTGCCGGCGAGCGCCACGGCGGTCGCGACGACGGCGTTCCACCGCTCCCCCAGGTCCGCCGTCACGCCGTCGTCGAGCAGGCGCTGGACGTCCTCGCCCCGCCGGGCGTGGTGGCTGGCGAACCGGGCGTGCACCGAGGCGCAGTAGACGCAGCCGTTGAGCCGGCTGGTGGCGGTCGCGGCGAGCTCACGCTCGGCACGGGGCAGGCCACCGGCCGTGTTGTAGAAGATGTCCTTGTCCGTCTCGGTCCGGGCCTGCAGCACCTCCGGGTCGCGGACGAGCAGGGCGAAGTACGGGCTGTCGGCCCGGCCGCGGTCCACCAGGCCGGCCCAGTGCCGCTCGGTGAGCTCGGCCACCGGCAGCGGATCGAGCCAGGGCACCCAGCCGAGGGTGTCCTGGGTGAAGCGGTCGGGCCGGTCGAGGTCGTCGTACGTCCGCACGTCGGGGACGGGCGGCGCCGGGTCGGCCGCGTCGGTGCGGTCGCCGACGGCGGCCGTGGTGCTCGGGCCGGCGGCGGCGCCCCGGCCGGTGCTCGGGTCGACGGCGGCCCGGTCGGTGCTCGGGCCGGCGGCGGCCCGGTCGGTGCTCGGGTCACCGACGACCGTGTACGTGCTCGGCTCGACGGTGCCCGCGACGGGGCCGCCGGACGATTCCTCCGCCCCGGCGAGCACCCGCAGCCCGTGGACCACCCGGACCTGGAACGTCAGGAAGGCGACGAGCTGGGAGAGGGTGACGACCCCGGTGGTGGACCACCCGGCGGCCAGCAGGCGGGCCAGGTCGGCCGGGCCGGACTCCCGCGGCCGGAGGACGAGCAGGTGCGCATGCTCCAGCGCGGCGGCCAGCCGCTCCCCGAGGACAGCCCGGGCCTCCGGACCGACCCGGTGCACCGGGCCGGGGGCGGACTCCGCCGCGAGCCCGGGCTCCCGGTAGACCCCGTAGGGCCCGCGGGCCGCGCCGCGGCCAGCCTCGGCGCGCACGGCCGGGCCGAGCACGGCGCCCGGGTCGTGCGGGCCGAGCCGGGCGGCGTAGTAGACGGCCAGGTCTGCCGCGCCGTGCAGGCCGGCGACGAACGTCGCCACGGCGTACCGCTCGGCCGCCGTGACCTCGCCCGGCTCGGCGGGCTCGAACAGGGCCTGGTAGCTGCGCTGGGCGTTCTCCCGGGCCGTGCGGCGTGCGCGCCGGACGGTGTCGAGCCGGTCACCGGGGGTGGTGCCGAGCAGGTGGTCGATGACGTCGACGCCGAGGTCGGTGTCGAGGTCGGTGTCGGTGCCGGTACTGGTAGTCATGGTTCTCCTCCTGGCGGGCTCAGGCCCGGGCCAGCGCGGCGGCCGGGCTCGTCCGGTCCAGGGACCACCCGAGCGCGGGGGCCACCTCGGTGGCGAGGAGCTCGAGGGACCGCAGGACGTCGGCGTGGGGCGGGTCGATGGAGTGGACCTGGAAGGTGATGTCGGTCGCCCGGTCCAGGACGGAGTCGGCCTGCAGGGAGGCGATCACCTCCGCCGGCGTGCCGACGTAGGAGTCGGTGCCCCGGATCAGGGAGTCGACGTCGTCGTCGGGCAGGTGGTGGCCCTGCCGCCGGAACGCGGCAGCCGCCCGCCGCAGGCCCGTCTCGGCGAACCGCCGGACCCGGTCCCGGTCCTCGCCGACGACCAGCGTGCGCGAGGCGAGGATGCGGGGTGCCGCGCCGGCGGGCAGGGCCGAGAGGTAGGCGTCGACGACCGGGTCCTGGACCTCGCCAAGGGTGGCGTCGGGGCGGTCGGCCGGTCGCGGCTGGGTCCGGGAGAGCATGAGCCCGTCCCCGCGCGCCCCGGCCCGGGCGGCGCCGTCGGCGGAGAACGTGGCCTGCCAGAGCCGGCCGAGCAGCTGGGGCGCGGCGGGGTACAGGCGGTTGCCCGGGCCGAGCTCCTCCCCCGACCAGGCCGCTACCAGCGTGGCGAGGCGCTCGGCGAAGACGGTGCGCCGGTCGGCGGGGTCCAGGCCGAAGCCGGCGAAGGACGACGGCGTTCCGCCGCTGCCCACCCCCACCTCGAGCCGGCCGCCGGTCAGGACGTCCAGCACCGCGGTGTCCTCGGCCACCCGGACGGCGTCCTCCAGCGGCAGGGTGATGATGCCGGTGCCGAGCCGGATCCGGCTGGTGCGGGCGGCGACGTGGCTGAGGAAGACGAGCGGGGCGGGCAGGCCGCCCTCGTCGCGGTGGAAGTGGTGCTGGGCGACCCAGGCCGAGTGCAGGCCGAGGTCCTCGGCGAGCCGGATCTGCTCGACGGCGCCTGCGTACCGGACGGCGGGGCTGGCGTCGTCCAGGATGCGGGTGAAGAAACCGATGCGGGGGCTCATGGTGCGGTGCTCCTTCTGGTGCGGGGGGTCGGTGGTCCCTGGGGTGCGGCGGGGCGGGTGGCGCGGGGGTAGGCGGTCAAGCAGCCGGGCGGGGCAGCGGGGCGCGGCGGTCAGCCGGCCCCGCCGGGTGCCTCGGGCCGCCGGTGCCCGGGCACGGCGTCGACGAGGGCGGCGGTGTAGGCCTCGCGCGGGTGGTCCAGGACCGTGGCGGTGGGCCCGTGCTCGACCGCCCGGCCGTGGTGCATGACGGTGAGGGTGTCGGCGATCTGCCGGACGACGGCCAGGTCGTGGGAGATGAACAGGTAGGTCAGGCCCAGGTCGTCCTGGAGCTGCTCGAGCAGCCGGAGGATCTGGGCCTGGACGGTGACGTCGAGGGCGGAGACGGCCTCGTCGAGGACGACGACCCGGGGGGCGATGACGAGCGCCCGGGCGATGGCCACCCGCTGGCGCTGGCCGCCGGAGAGCTCGGTGGGGCGGCGGCGGGCGGCGGAGGCGGGCAGCGCGACCCGGTCGAGCACCTCGGCGACGGCCCGTGCCCGCTCGGCTCGGTCCCCGAGCCGGAAGTTGCGCAGCGGCTCGGCCACGATCGCCCCGACGCTCTGGCGGGGGTCGAGGGAGGAGAACGGGTTCTGGTAGACGAGCTGGACGGTGCGGCGCAGGTCCCGCAGCGCCCGCCCGCGCTGGCCGGCGACGGCGCGGCCGTGCAGGTGCACCGTGCCGGCGGTCGGGGCCAGCAGCCCGACGACGGCCCGGGCCGTCGTCGTCTTGCCCGATCCCGACTCCCCCACCAGCGCGTGGGTGGTGCCGGGCGCGACCGTGAAGGACACGCCGTCCACCGCGCGGAACGGCGGGCGCCGGTGGCCGCGCGGGAACTCCTGCACGAGGTCGCGCACCTGGATGGCGGCGGTGGTGGCCGCCTCCGCCGGCTCGGTGCCGGCGCGTGCAGCGACATCGGCGCGGGCGGACGGGGCGGTGCCGGCGCGGGCGCCGTCGGCCTGGGCAAGGGCGGGCGCTCCCCCGGCCGTACGGCGGGGTGAGCGGGTGCCGTCGGCCCCCGCCCCTGCACGGCCCGGTGAGCCCGCGCCGTCGCCGCCCGCCCGCCGGCCGACGGCGGCGAACGCCGGGGCGTCGGCGAGGAGCTGGCGGGTGTAGTCGGTGGCCGGGCGGGCCAGGAGCTCGGCCGTGGCGCCGTGCTCCACCACCCGCCCGTCCTTCATCACGGCGATCCGGTCGGCGCGGTCGGCGGCGACGGCCAGGTCGTGGGTGATGAGCAGGACCGCGGTGCCGAGCTCGGTGCGGAGCCGGTCGAGCAGGTCCAGGATGTGCTGCTGGACGGTGACGTCCAGCGCCGAGGTGGGCTCGTCCGCGACGAGCACCGCCGGCTCCAGCGCGATCGCCGAGGCGATCAGCACCCGCTGCTTCATCCCGCCGGAGAGCTCGTGCGGGTACTGCCGGGCGCGAGCCGCCGGGTCGGGGATGCCGACCCGGTCCAGCAGCTCCACGACCCGGTCCGCGACCTGCGCGCGGTTGCCCCGCCGGTGGATCTGCAGCACCTCGGCGAGGTTGGCGCCGACCGTCTTGACCGGGTTGAGCGAGCTGTGCGGGTCCTGCGGCACCAGGCCGATCTGGGCGCCGCGCACCGCCTGCAGGCGCCGCGGCGACCAGCCGCTGATGTCCGTGCCGGCCACCCGGACGGCGCCGGCGTCCACCCGGCCGTTGGCCGGCAGCAGGCCGATCACAGCCTGGGCGGTCGTCGTCTTGCCCGAGCCGGACTCCCCCACCAGGGCCAGGGTCTGCCCGGGGTGGACGGCGAGGGAGACGTCGTGCACGACGCGGACGGCGCGGTCCCGGGTCCGGTAGGACACCGCCAGCCCGTCGACGGCGAGCGCGGCGGGGCCTGCGCCGGCGCGACCGGGGTCGGCGGGACCGGCGCCGGCGGGACCGGGGTCGGCGCCGGCGGGACCGGGGTCGGGGGTGGCGGCGGCGAGAGCGCCGGCGGCGGGGTCGACGGTGAGGGCACCAGGGGCGAGCGGCACGTCAGTTCCTCCTCAGGGTGAGGCTGATCCGGTGGGCGGCGAGCACGACGGCGATGAGCACGAGCCCGGGGAGCGTGGTGAGCCACCAGGAGGTGGCGATGTAGTTGCGGCCCTCGGCAATGAGCAGGCCCCACTCGGGGGTGGGCGGCGGGGCGCCGTAGCCGAGGAAGCCCAGGGTCGCGATGGCGAGGATGGCGGTGCCGAGCTGCAGCACCGCGAGGGCGGCGACGGCGCCCACGGCACCCGGCAGCACGTGCCGCCGCAGCACCCCCAGGTAGCTGCCGCCGCTGCCGAAGGCCGCCTCGACGTAGTCGGTGCGCCGCAGCCGGACCACCTCCGCCCGGGTGAGCCGGGCGAACGCGGCCACCGACCCCACCCCGACGGCGATGGCCACGTTGGTGGTGCCGAAGCCGAGCAGGATGATGACGCTGAGCGAGAGCAGCAGCGCCGGGACGGCGAGGAGGACGTCCACCACGCGCATGAGGACGTCGTCGACGAGGCGGCCGGCCGACCCGGCCAGCACGCCGAGCGCGGTGCCGACCACCAGGCCGACGGCGACGGCGATCACGGCGCTGGTCAGGGAGTGCACCGCGCCGTGGATCACCCGGGCGAGCAGGTCCCGACCCAGGGCGTCGGTCCCGAACGGGTGGGCGGCGCTCGGCGGCTGGAGCTTCTCGGCCGGAACCCCGACGAGCGGGTCGTGCGCGGTGAACAGGCCCGGGACCAGGGCCCAGGCGGCGACGACGGCCAGCACGAGGACGGCCAGGCCGACCGTCGGGTCGGCCCGGCGCAGCCGGGCCACGGCCCGGGCGGCGCCGGAACGGGCACCGGCTCCGGCCCCGGCCCCCGGCACGGCGGGCCGGCCGGACGCCGTCGTGGTCTGCTGGGCGGTCATGCGGTGAGCCTCACCTTCGCGCGGGGGTCGAGGACGGGGTAGAGCAGGTCGACGGCCAGGTTGACCAGGGTGAAGACCGCGGCGGCGAGCACGACGACGGCCTGCAGGACGGGGACGTCCTGGTTGGCCACGGCCTGCTCGGCGACCCGGCCGATGCCGGCCCGGCCGAAGACCGTCTCCGTCACCACCGCCCCGCCGATCAGCTCGCCGAGGAGCACGCCGGCGATGGCGACGGTGGGCGGCAGGGCGTTGCGGGCGACCGTGCGGGTCAGCAGCCAACGGCGGGAGGCGCCCTTCGCCGTCGTCACCGCGACGAACGGCTGGGCGCTGACGGTGTCGATGCTGCGCAGCAGGACCTGCGCCAGCGGCGCCGCGATCGGCACGGCCAGGGTCAGCACCGGCAGCACCAGGGACTCCACCGGGCCGGCGCCGATGGTGCGGACCAGCCCGAGGCGGAAGCTGAGCACCTGCACCAGCACGATGCCCAGCCAGAACACCGGGACCGCGGCGAGCAGGGACGGCAGCGAGGCGGCGGCGGTGCGCAGCCAGCGCAGCGGCGCCAGGGTGGCGGCGGCGGCGATGCCCAGGGCGAGCAGGACGGCGGTGACGAAGCCCGCCACGGCGAGCGTCGCCGTCGCCGGCAGGGCCTCGCCGAGCAGCTGGCCGACGGGCGTGCCGTACTGCACCGAGTAGCCCAGGTCCCCGCCGAGGAAGCCGGTGAGGGTGTGCAGGTACTGGGTCAGCGGGCTGGCGTCGGCGCCGTAGGCGGTGCGGACCGCCGCCAGCTGCTCGGCGGACAGGCCGAGCTCGGGGTTGTCGAACTTGATCAGGATCGCGTCCCCGGGCAGCGCCTGCAGGAGGACGAAGCTGGCGGTGAACGCGGCGAGCAGGACGACCGCGGCCTGCCCGGTGCGGGCGAGCACGTAGCGCACGGCCTCCCCCTCAGCGCCCGGTGGCGACGTCGTAGAAGGTGGGCCGGCCCACGGCCTCGAAGGCCAGGCCGGTGACGTCCGGCGCGGCGCCGTAGACCTGCGGCTCCTCGAAGAGCGGGATGTAGTAGGCCTGCTCGGCGAGGTAGTCCTGGACGTCGGCGGAGCGCTGCAGCCGGGCCTGCGGGTCCGGCTCGGCGGCCACCGCCTCGAGCAGGCCGTCGAGGGTGGCGTCGTCGGAGAGCAGGACGTCGCGGTTGTCGGTGTGGAACTGGCTCTTGATGACGTCCAGGTCCGCCCGGCCGACCATCGAGTGGTACAGCGGGGTCTTGAGCGGGTCGAGGGTGTCGGTGGCGTAGCTGCCCGCGTCGGGGGACTTCACGTTCAGCTCCACGCCGATCTCGGCCAGCTGCTGGCCGACCAGCTCCAGCGTCGGCTTGGACAGGGGCTGGGCGGCCGAGGCGTAGACGTCCAGGGACAGCCGCTGACCGTCCTTGACCCGGATGCCGTCCGGGCCGGGGGTCCAGCCGGCCTCGGTCAGCAGCGCCGCCGCGCGGTCCGGGTCGTGGGCGAGGGCTTCGGAGGTGTCGTGGTAGCCGGGCGCGGCCGCGCTGAGCACGGAGGTGGCCGCGGGGTAGTTGTCGGTGAAGACGGTCTCCACCACCTGCCGGTTGTCCACCCCGTGCACCAGTGCCTGGCGCACCCGGAGGTCGGCCAGGAGCGGGTTGGTGAACCGCAGCGCGAGGCCGTTGTTGACCCCGCGGGTCTGCGGGGCGAAGAGCTGGAAGCCGGCCTGGGTCACCTGCTCCTCGTCCGGGGCCTGGACGTAGCGGACGACGTCGGCCTGCCCGGACAGCAGCGACCCGAGCCGGACGCTGTCCTCGGGGGTGACGACGATGGTGACGGTGTCCAGGTGGGCCCGGCCCTGGTGCTCCGACGACGGCGGCGCCCAGTCGTAGTCCTCCCGCGCGGTCAGCGTGATCTCGGTGCCGACCTGCTCGTCGGTGATCACGAACGGGCCGGAGCCGACGATCTCGGTGGCGCTGCCCGCGCCGAGGTCCTCCAGCGGGCGGTCCAGCGTCTCCGGGGAGAGGAGCCCGGAGGTGATGGTGGAGGTGGCCTGCAGGAAGCCGGGCGCCGGGGCGGAGAACCGGAAGGTCACCGTGTCCTCGTCGACCACCTCGCTGCCGGCGTAGTTGTTGACCGCCTCGGACACGGTCAGCCCGCGCTCGTCGTCGCCCAGCCCGAAGGTGTCGAAGTTGCGGGCCACCGCCGCGGCGTCCAGCGGGGTGCCGTCGGAGAAGGTGACGCCGTCGCGGAGGTTGAAGGTGTACTCGGTGGCGTCGGCGTTCACCTGCCAGTCGGTGGCGATCCACGGCTCGATCTCCAGGGTCTCCGGGTCCTGGTAGGTGAGCCGGTCGGTGACGTTGTTGACCAGCGCGCCGTTGGGGTAGAAGCCGGACTGGGGCGGGTAGAGCGTCGTGTGCGGCTGGTACTCCAGGTAGGTCAGGTTGCCGCCCTGCCCGTCCGGCTGGCCGCCGGAGGCCGCGGCGTCCCGCCCGCCGGCGCAGCCGGCCAGGAGGGCGGTGGCGCCGAGGACGGCGACGGCGGCCGTGGTGCGGGCAGGGGTGCGGGCGGGGGTGCGGGCGGCCCGGGTGCGGCCGCCCTGCCTGTCGGTGGCCGCTGGGCTGCCGTCGGCCGGGAGCGGGTGGCCGGGCGTGCGGGTCATGGTTCTCCTCGATGACGTGCGGGGCGGGGATGGGGCGGGCGGGCATGCGGAGGCCGAGGGCGTGGATGGCCGTGCGCGCTTGGTATGGGTGCAGCTCGGTGCCGTGGCGGAGGACGACCACCGGGACGGAAGGAAGCGAACCGAGAGCTCAGGAGTGCGCGGAGAAGGTGCCTGGTGCCGTGCGGGCGGCGGCCGTCGCGGGATCGGCCCGGTGTGGTGAAACCGCTCGCCGTCGGCGAGCCGGGTCCGGCCCGCTCAGGCTCCCTGGCCGCGGTCCAGTCCTCGTGGCAGGCCTCGGACAGATCGCCCTGGCCACGCCCCGGTCATGGTTTGCGACGGCGCTCGACGGCCGGGCGACGACCGGGAACGGCTCGGCGGCGCCCAGGGCCAGTGGCGATCCTCGGCCCGGGTCACTGGGGCCGCTGGCTCATCAGCCTCCGGCGACCAGCGCCACCGGTCCTCGGCCCGCGGCGCGCTCCGAGAAGAACCTCAGGCGGTGGCGGCTGCGCCCGGCATGCACATGTGCATGCGGCGGCAACAGGGACGACAGCGGCAGGCACGGCCAGCGTTGGCGTGGAGGGCACGAGCCGTGGCGGCTGTGGTTCCCTTCATCGTTCCTCCGTCTCCTGGTCGCCGGCGGTGACGCCGGCTGGCTGGCCGCTGTCGGCCGGCACGAGCAGGACGCTCCCACGCCTGCCCCGCCAGGCGGCACGACCGGCCCGGTGCGTCCCAGGCGCTGAGACAGAGGTTCCAGCAGTACGCCGGCGTCTCGCCGGCCGGACGGGCCGCCGTCGGGACAGAGCGGGTGGCCTACCCGGGCTACCGTCCGCGGGACCAGGCTGACGGCCGGACTTGCCGGACTGACCCCCGCGCCGCCGCGTCACCCGCCGTCGGCCGGAATTACGGCCAGCGTGGCGAAGTTATGTGCTGCAGGCGGCGTTACCGTAGTTGCGCCGACGACCGCGCGGCGGCGGGTCGGCATGCCAACCCGCCCAGCCAGCTAGCCCCCACCCCCAGGCCCGACCCTGGGGAAGCGTAGAGAGGACCTCCATGGTGCACGAGCCGGTTCACCGCCTGCCGCTGCCCGCACCGGCAGCGGTGGAGTTGAGCGCCAGCGAGTTCAAGCAGGTCTTCCGCCGGCACCCGGCGGGCGTCGCCGTGGTCACCCTGGCCGGCCCCGACGGGCCGGTCGGCTTCACCGCGACCTCCGTCATCTCCGTCTCCGCCGCCCCGCCGGTCCTCGCCTTCTCGGTGGCGGCCGGGTCCTCCGCGCTCCCGGCCCTCGAGCGGGCCGACAGCGTCGTCGTGAACTTCCTGGGTGCGGACGCCAAGGAGACCTCGACCAAGTTCGCCGCTCGCGGGGTCGACCGGTTCGCCGGCGTGGAGTGGTGTCCGCTCACCACCGGCGAGCCGGTGCTGCGCGACGCGCTGTCCTGGGTGCACGGGCACATCGAGGAGCGGCTGGGCGTCGGCGACAGCGTGCTCGTCACCGTTCGGGCGGACCGCGCGGACACCAGCCGCGAGGGCTGGCCGCTGGTCTACGTCGACCGCACCTACCACAACATCGGGGAGCACACCCGCCTCCCCTGAGTCCCGAGCTGGGTGCGCGGGGCCCGCGGCTGCGGGCGCGCGCCCTGCGGCGGCTCCAGGCGCGCGCCCTCAGGCCGGCACGTGGCACCGGAGGTCGAGGTTCCCACGCTCAGGCGCCCAGCACGGCGGTGAGCGCGAGCCGGACCAGGGTCGTGGTGACGGTGGTCCACAGCACGATCGCCACGGCCTGCCACAGCAGGACCCAGCCGCGCGGGGTGCCGGAGGCGACGAGCATCGCCGAGGTGAACTGCGTCGGGATCGCCAGGGGGCCGAGGATGCTCGCGCCCGGCACGCCAAACCGGACCAGCCACCTCTTGAACCGAACGCTCCCCTTCGACTCGGGCTTGGCGGGCTTGGTCGCGATCTCGGTCGCCAGAGTGCCGGTTGCCGCCCCGGCAACGTCCCCGGCCTCGACCCGGGTCCCGCGGCGGTTCACGACGGCGGTGCGGGCCCCCGAGCTGAGCAGCACGACGACGAGCACGCACAAGAAGTTCCCCGTGGCGGCCGCGATGCCGGCGACGAGCGGGTTGATGCCCCCGACCAGTCCGATCGCTGCCCCTCCCTCCCCCTCGATGAACGGGATTGCGGCCGCCAGCATCACGACGAACGGCTGGACGAGCTCGGGCACCTGGGCCACGAGCTCCTGGAAGTTGCGGACAAGGTTCTCGACGGGGTTCACGCTGCTCTCCTCACCTGGGTTCCGGCCGAGTCCTGGCTCGACCCACCCCCAAGGAGAGGCCGTGTTCCTAGAACAGGGTCAAGTCCCGTGACGAACGAGGATCAACCGGCATCCCCACTCGCACCTCGCTCGAAGCGGACGTGCTCGATCGCGAGGATGCCGGCGCGGCGAAGAACGTCGATCTGGGCCGGGTTGTACAGCTCGACCACCGCGTCGACGAACGTCTGCGCAGTGACGTGCTCGCTCTGGGACAGACGCGCCGCCGGGTCGTTCAGCCAGGGGTAGTCGAGGAGGTACTGCGCGATCGTGGCCGCAAGTCGCTCGACGAGGCGCCGCCGCGCTTCCTCGTCCGCGTCGGGAGGGAGCAGATCGAAATCCCGGGCGACGGCGTCGGTGTCGGTCTCCACCATCCTCAGGACGTCCGCGAGGGCCTCCTCGTCGTACAGCTGGCTGTAGAGGTGGATCATCGAGCTGTCGGCCTCCGACAGCCGCGAGGCGACCGACGCGAACCCCGCCGGCGCATCCGCGGGGGCGCCGTCGCGCAGGACCGCCGCGATATCGGCGCGGGCCTTCTGCAGCCGCTCGATGCTCGCTGCCATCTCGGCGTCGAGCTGGCGCAGCGCGTCCGGGGTGTCGTCCCCGCCCGCACCCACCTCGCCGATCTGCGACAGCGGCACGCCTAGCTCGGCGAGCCGCCGGATCCGCAGCAGGCGCACGAGGTGCGGCACCCGGTACTGCTTGTAGCCGTTGTGCTCGCGCTCGGGCTCGTCGAGGAGGCCGAGCCGGTGATAGTGCCGGATCGTGTTCACCGTCGTCCCCGCCAGCTCAGCGAGCTCACGCGTGCTCCACGCCACGTCGTCTCCGCGTTCCCGGGCTGCTCGCGGGAGCCCGTCAGCGGCCGGCCCGGGCCCGGGTCCGCACCCGGACCTGGGCGAGGTCGTCGCGGTGGACGACGGCGCGCGGGTGGTCGTCGTGCCCGGCCCCGCGCAGCTGGTCGGTGGACTTGCCCATCATCCGCGGCACCTCGCCGGACCCGTAGGCCACCAGCCCCCGGGCGACGACGCCCTCCGGCCCGACCAGCTCCACGACGTCGCCGGGCTCGAAGTCCCCGTCCACCCCGACGACGCCGGCGGCGAGCAGGGACCGCTTCCCGTCCGTGACGGCCCGGGCGGCCCCGGCGTCGATGTGCAGCCGGCCGCGGACCTGGGCGGCGTGCGCCAGCCACAGCCGCCGCGCCGACTTGCGCTTGCCGGTCGCGGCGAACCAGGTGCCCACGTCTTCCCCCTCCAGGGCGGGGCGGGCCAGGGCCGCCGAGGTGAGCACCACCGGGATGCCGGCGCCGGTCGCGATGGAGGCGGCGTCGAGCTTGGTCACCATGCCGCCGGTGCCGATGTCGCTGCCGCGCGCGGTGACCTCGACCCCGGCGAGGTCCGCGGGGCTGGTGACGGCGCGGACGAGCCGGGCGCCGCCGTCGGACGGCGGGCCGTCGTAGAGGCCCTCGACGTCGGTGAGCAGCACCAGCGCGTCGGCGCGGACCAGGTGGGAGACGAGGGCGGCGAGGCGGTCGTTGTCCCCGAAGCGGATCTCGTCGGTGGCGACGGTGTCGTTCTCGTTGACGATGGGCACGACGCCGAGGGTGAGCAGCCGCTCCAGCGCGCGCTGGGCGTTGGCGTAGTTGGTCCGCCGGATGAGGTCCTCGGCGGTGAGCAGCACCTGGCCGACCTGCTGGCCGTAGTAGGTGAAGGCCTCGGTGTACCGGGCCACCAGGATGCCCTGGCCCACGGACGCGGTGGCCTGGGCGGTGGCCAGGTCCTTGGGCTTGGCCGGCAGCCCGAGCGGGGTGATGCCGGCGGCGATCGCGCCGGAGGAGACCAGGACGATCTGCTGGCCGCGCCGCCCCCTCGCGGCGAGGATCTCCACGAGGGTGTGCAGGGCCGGCAGGCTGAGGCGCCCGTCGGCGGCGGTCAGCGAGGAGGACCCGACCTTGACGACGACGCGCCGCGCGCCGGCGAGGCCCGCCCGGTCGGCCAGCGGCTGGTTCACCGAGCCATCATCCCGCATCTGCCCGGCGCGCCCAGGATGCGCCCACGGGTGGCGCGACCGCGGACCCAGCGGGCTGCCGACAACGGTTCCGGCCGGGCCCGGGCCCGGGGTTCGGCTCGTCCGGGTGGCGCCGGCGAGCTGGACGGCGGTCAGCCCTTCAGGCCGCGGGGACGCTTGATGTCCTCCTCGGGCGTGCCGGTGTCCTCCTCGGCGCCGGCGGCCGGGTCGCCGCCGCCCTCCTCGCCGTGCACGGGGGGCGCCGGGGAGAGCTCCTCGTCGACGTCGTCCCGGGCAGCGCCGTAGGTGACGTCGCCGGCGCCGGTGGTCGACGGCGCCGGCCCGGACTCCGGCTCGTTCTCCCGGCCGATGGGGACCGGGGCGTCGTCAGGGCCTGGTGTGGTCATGCCCCTACGGTGGCACCGGTGGGCCGCCCGGGCACGCCGGGAGCCGGGCTGGACGACGGCGGCCGCCGCGGGCGCCGTCGCCAGACGGCAGGTGGCGGGGGCGGTCGTCGGCAGACGGCAGATGGCGGGGGCGGTCGTCGGCAGACGGCAGATGGCGGGGGCGCCGTCGGCAGACGGCAGATGGCGGGGGCGCCGTCGGCAGACGACAGGTGGCGAGGGCCGCCGTCGGCACATACGGCGGTCGGCCGGACGGCGGCCGGCGCGGCACGCTACGCGCGGTCGTCCTCCGGGTCCGTCCAGACCCCGCTCTCCCGCTCGGTCCACAGCTCCTCGCGGGCGGCGGCCTTGGCGTCCATGAGGTCGTGGTAGCCGCGGCGCTTCTCCGCCCGGGAGGGCCGAGCGGCCTCCTCCAGGCGCCGGTCGGACCCGCGGGGGCCGAGCAGCTCGGCCCCGGTGCTCAGGGTCGGCTCCCAGTCGAAGACCACCCCGCCGTCGGCCGGGCCGATGACGACGGTGTCCCCCGCGTGCGCGCCGGCGCGGTAGAGCTCCTCCTCCACCCCGAGCCGGGCCAGCCGGTCGGCGAGGTACCCGACCGCCTCGTCGTTGCTGAAGTCGGTCTGGCGCACCCAGCGCTCCGGCTTCGCCCCGCGGACCTGGTAGAAGGTGCCGTCCGGCCCGGCGACGGGGATGACGGTGAAGCCGGCGTCGTCCACCGGGGTGGGCCTCAGGATGGTGCGGGCCGGGGCGGGCTCCGGCGCGGCGGCCCTGGCGGCGGTGACGATCTCGGCGAGGGCGAAGGACAGCGGCCGGAGCCCCTCGTGGCTCGCCGTCGAGACCTCGAAGACGGGCAGGCCCCGCTGCTCCAGGTCGGGGCGGACCAGCGCGGCGAGGTCGCGGGCCTCGGGGACGTCGACCTTGTTGAGCACCACGACGCGGGGGCGGTCCATCAGCGGCACCCGGCCGCCGGCGATGTCCAGGTCAGCGGCATAGGCGGCGAGCTCGGCCTCGATGACGTCCAGGTCGCTGAGCGGGTCGCGGTTCGGCTCGAGGGTGGCGCAGTCCAGCACGTGGACGATGACCGCGCAGCGCTCGATGTGCCGGAGGAACTCCAGCCCGAGGCCCTTGCCGGTGGAGGCGCCGGGGATGAGTCCGGGGACATCGGCGACGGTGTAGCGCTGGTCGCCGGCCTGCACCACGCCGAGGTTGGGCACCAGGGTGGTGAAGGGGTAGTCGGCGATCTTGGGCCGGGCGGCGGACATCGCCGCGACCAGGGAGGACTTGCCGGCGCTGGGGAAGCCGACGAGTGCGACGTCGGCCACCGACTTCAGCTCCAGGACCAGGTCGGCCCGCTCCCCCTCCTCGCCCAGCAGGGCGAACCCGGGGGCCTTGCGGCGGGGGGAGGCGAGGGCGGCGTTGCCGAGCCCGCCGTGCCCGCCGGCCGCGGCGACGTACCGGGTGCCGGCGCCGACGAGGTCGGCCAGGACGGTGCCGTCCGGTGCCTTGACCACGGTGCCGTCCGGCACGGGCAGGACCAGGTCCGCCCCGTTCCGCCCGGCGCGCAGGTCCCCCGCGCCCGGGGTGCCGGAGGTGGCCCGCCGGTGCGGGGCGTGGTGGTAGCTCAGCAGCGTTGTGGTGCCGGGATCGACCTCGAGGACGACGTCGCCGCCCCTGCCGCCGTTGGCGCCGTCCGGGCCGGCGAGCGGCTTGAACTTCTCCCGCCGGATGGAGACGCAGCCGTTGCCGCCGTCGCCGGCGGCGACGTGGAGGACGACGCGGTCCACGAAGCTGGCCATGGTTCTCCTCTCCTCGGCGCGGGTCGGTTGGGCGGGGTGCCCCGGGATGCAGCAGGGGCGGACGGCCAGCGCCGTCCGCCCCTGGTGTCGGTTGTGCTCAGGCCTGGGCGAGCACCACGTTGACCACCTTGCGGCCGCGGCGGGTGCCGAAGGCGACGGCCCCGGCCTCGAGCGCGAACAGGGTGTCGTCCTTGCCCCGGCCGACGTTCTCGCCGGGGTGGAAGTGGGTGCCGCGCTGGCGGACGATGATCTCGCCGGCCTTGACGACCTGGCCGCCGAAGCGCTTCACGCCGAGGCGCTGGGCGTTGGAGTCGCGGCCGTTCCGGGAGGAGCTGGCGCCCTTCTTGTGTGCCATCTCAGACCTGCTTTCGTTCGTGAGGAGGAGCTTGCGCTGGCCGCGCGCTCAGCTGATGCCGGTGACCTTCAGGCGGGTCAGCTTGCTGCGGTGACCCATGCGCTTGCGGTAGCCGGTCTTGTTCTTGAACTTCATGATCGAGATCTTCGGGCCCTTCTCGTCCCGGACGATCTCGGCCGTGACCGTCACGTTCGCGACGGCGGCACCGGTGGTGACCTTCTCGCCGTCGACGAGCATGATCGGCTCGAGCTGGACGGTCTTGCCGGTCTCGCCGCTCAGCCGGTCCACGACGACGACGTCGCCGACGGACACCTTCTCCTGCCGGCCGCCGGCCTTGACGATCGCGTACACCACGTTGCTGCTCATCTCTGTCGTGTCGGTGGTGCCTGCACGCCCGGGGGCACCGCGGCCCCGGCGGGGTGAGACATTCTCCCGGAAACCGGCGCGCCCGAGCGGCGCACCGACGCTCAAGAGTACGCGGCGCCCGTGCCGGCGGCAAACGGCCGGGGCCGGCCCGGTGGCCGGCCCCGGTGTGGGATCGGGCACAGCGGCGGCGCGACGGCCGCCGGTCCCCCGGCCTGGGCGCCCCGCCGGTCCTGGCGCCGGGTCGGGACCCGGGGTCGGGACCCGACCCCTTCCTGCCGCGGCGAGAGCTGGGCCCGTGGCGATGTCGGTGGCCGGTGGGAGCCTTCGGCCATGGACACCACGGTTCCGCTCTCCGGCGCACAGGTGCTCGCGGCGTACTTCGCCGAGTCGCCGGCCCTGCGCCATCCCGCCCGCCGGGCGCGTGCCGCCCAGGTGCGCGCGCACCTGGAGGTCTACCTGGACACCGAGGGCGACAGCTGGCTCACCGACGATGAGCTGCTGCTCGTCGAGGCCGAGCGCCAGCTCGAGCCGGCCGGGGCCGTCAGCCGGGTCACCGGGCCGGAGGCGCTGGTGGCCATGCTGGCCGGCTTCGTCGACCCGGCGTGGCTGATGCCGGCACCAGCCCAGCGGCAGGCCCAGCTGGTGGTCGTCGAGGACCTGCTGGCGTGGCTCATCGACGGGCGGTTCGTGCACCCCGGCGAGATGGCCTGCTCGCTGCTGGAGATCGAGGTCCGGGTGCAGCAGGCCTGGCGGAACCTGCGGGCGCGGGAGCGGCTGCGGTGACGGCCAAGGGGCGTGCCCTCCGGGTGCCGCCCGGATGCTCCGGGGGCCGCTGGTCGCCGATCTGCTCGGTCGCTCCGCGCTCCGCGTGCCGTCCGGTCGCTCCGGCTGCGGCTCAGTCGGTCAGGTCTGCCAGTGCCACCGCGATCCGCTCGTCCCCGCTGATGGCCTCCACCACGAGGCCGGCGGTGGCCGGGTCGTCCAGGGCGGCGCAGATGACCCGCGCGACGTCCTCGCGGGGGATCGACCCCCGGCCCACCTCGCGGCCCAGGGTCACCGAACCGGTGCCCGGCTCGTCGGTCAGGCCGCCGGGCCGGATGATCGTCCAGTCCAGGTCCCGGGCCATCAGGTCCTCGTCGGCAGCCTTCTTGGCGTCGAGGTAGGCGGCGAAGACCTCGTCGTCGACCCCGGCCCCGCCGGTGTCGGCGCCCATGGAGGAGACCATCACGTAGCGGCGGACCCCGGCGCGCTCGGCCGCGTCGGCGAGCTGCACGGCGCCGGCCCGGTCGACCGTGTCCTTCCGGGCCGCGCCGCTGCCCGGGCCGGCGCCGGCCGCGAAGACGACGGCGTCCGCCCCGGCGAGGTGCGGGGCGAGCTCCTCGGCGGTCCCGCGCTCGAGGTCGTAGACCACCGGACGGACGCCGTCGGCCTCCAGGTCGGGGACGTGGGCGGGGTTGCGGACGAGGCCGATGACCTCATCACCCCGACTGGCGAGCTGGCGGCCGAGGTGACGGGCGACCTGGCCATGGGCCCCGGCGATGACGATGCGCATCCTTCGACCTTACCCGCGCGCATCCGTGCCGCACCGTGAGGACCGCCGGCCCCAGGACCGCACGGTCAGGCCGTCCACTCCTCGATGGTGCGGGTGATCTCGGGGGCGTCCGGGCGGACCCGCGGCCGGAAGCGCTTGACGCGTCCGTCCGGGTGGACGAGGAACTTCTCGAAGTTCCAGGTCACCCGGCCGGCCTTGCCCTCGCCGTCCGGGGTCTTGGTGAGCTCGCGGTAGAGCGGGTGCGCGTGACTGCCGTTGACCCGGACCTTCTCCGCCATCGGGAACGTCACGCCCCAGGTGGCCGAGCAGTACTCGGCGATCGCGTCGGCGTCGCCGAGCTCCTGGAGGAACTGGTTGCTGGGGAAGCCGAGGACGGTGAAGCCCGCGTCGCCGTAGGTGCGCTGCAGGTCCTCGAGCTGCTCGTACTGCGGGGCGAGCCCGCAGCGGGAGGCGACGTTGACGATGAGCGCCACCCGCCCGTCGGCCAGCTCCCCGAACGTGGTTCGCTCCCCGCGGAGCGTGGTGACCTCGATGCTGCTCAGGTCCATGCGACTTCCTCTCGGTTCGTCCGCCGACGGCGGTGTGCTCAGACGGGTCGGGCCGCCGTCGACGGCGCGGGCCGGGACGCCGACGGCGACGCGGGCACTGGCTTCGAAGTCGATGTCGACCGCGACGGCGACGCGGGTAGCGGCTCCGACGGTGCCGCGGGCCGGGGGAAGGTGGACACCGTCTCGCGCAGCCCGCTCAGCCGGGCGACGAGCTCGTGCGCCGCGCCCGGGTCGAGGTCCATCGCCTGGGTCAGGCAGTCCTCGAGCCACCCGAGCTGGCCTCTGACCTCTTGGCTGTCGGGGGTCGCGCGGACGCGGACCCGGCGACGGTCGTCCGGGTCGACCTCCCGGGAGACGAGGCCGGCCCGCTCCAGCCGGTTCAGCAGGCCCGCGACGCTGCTGGAATCCAGCATGAGGGTCTCGGCGATCCGCCCGGGGGTCGCCTCCTCGTGCTCCCACAGCACCGCGAGCACCATGAGCTGCTGGTAGGTCAGGCCCCACGGCGCGAGCAGGTCCCGGTACAGCTGCAGGGTCGCGTTCATGGCCGAGTACAGCGCGAGGCAGACCGCCTCGCTCAGCCGTTCGTCTCGCTCCTCGCCGCTCACGCCATAACTCTTGCATACAAGAAGCACGCGTGCAAGACTTTCCGGACGGAAGCCCGGCGGCCGGCGCCATGCCGCCGCCGGTCGAGCACGTCCTTGTGGTACTTGCGGCCCCTTCTCGCGCCGGGAAGGGGCCGCAAGTACCACAAGGACGTGCGCCTTCCGCACCGGACCGGCCCACGCCCGGCTGATCACGCGATGCCGTGGTGCAGGGCCGGCCACCGCAGAGCGCCTCCTCCTGGGGGCGCGCGATCGAGAGGAACCACCGTGAACGACCCCCTGTACACCACAGAGGCCCTGTCCACCGGCGCCGGCCGCGACGGCCACGTGCGCAGCACGGACGGACGGGTCGACCTGGACCTGGCGGTCCCGAAGGGGATGGGTGGCTCCGGCGACGGGGCCAACCCCGAGGAGCTCTTCGCCGCCGGGTACGCCGCCTGCTTCCACTCCGCCCTCCAGGGCGTCGCCCGGGCCCAGAAGGTCAAGGTCACCGACAGCTCGGTGGGCGCCCGCGTGCAGATCGGGCCGAACGGCCAGGGCGGGTTCGAGCTCGCCGTCGAGCTCGAGGTCACGATGCCCGGCGTCCCGCACGAGCAGGCCCAGGAGCTCGCCGAGGCCGCGCACCAGGTGTGCCCGTACTCCAACGCGACCCGCGGCAACATCGAGGTCAAGCTCTCGGTCGTCGAGGACTAGGACCGGTCAGTGCCGGGCGCGTCGCGGCGACGCTGCCCCGCCTGCACGGGCCCGGCGCCGCGCCGTCGGCCAGCGTCGGCGCTGCCCGGGCCCGCGCCGGTCGACACCAGTGCCGCGTCCGCCCCCGGCTGGCGCCGCCCGCGCGGGGCGCCGTCGCGGCCGACGCTGCCCGCCCGCGCCGGCGCCGCCCGGCGGCCGCAGCGGCCGTCGGCCCTCGGCCCCTACTCCCGCACCGCCCCCTCGAGCAGCCCCTGGATGAAGTGGCGCTGGAGGAAGAGGTAGAGCACCACCACCGGCAGCGCGACGATGACCGCGCCGGCGGCGAGCAGGGTCGTGCCCTGGACGTACTGGCCCTGGAAGAGGGCGAGGCCGAGCGGGGCGGTGCGCAGCTCGCCGTTGGGGGACATGACCAGCGGGATGAGGAACTCGTTCCACGTCCACATGAAGACCAGCAGCACCAGGGTCACGATCGCCGGCCGCGCCACCGGGACCAGGACCTGCCAGAGCACCCGGTGGTGGCCGGCGCCGTCGAGCCGCGCCGCCTCGATCAGCGAGCGGTTCGCGCCGCGGAAGTACGCCCGCATCCAGAACGTGCCGAACGCGACCGACTGCGCCACCTGCGGCAGCGCGATCCCCCAGACCGTGTTGGTCAGGCCGAGGATCTGCAGGTCGAAGAACAGCGGGACGACGATCGCCTCGGTCGGCACCATGATGCCGAGCAGGAAGATGTAGAACAGCACCTGGGAGCCGGGGAACTCGAACGCCCCGAAGGCGTACCCGGCCATGACGGACAGCACCGTCGAGGCGCTGACCACGATCAGGGCGACGAGCACGGAGTTGCGCAGGTACTGCGCGAAGTGGCCCTCGTCCCAGGCGCGGGCGAAGTTCTCCCAGTGCAGCCCGCCGGCGGCGGCGTCCGCGGCGGTCTCCGGCGCCAGCGCGGTGACGACGATGGCGAGCACCGGGCCGAGCGCCACCAGGGCGAAGAGGACGAGGATCAGGTAGTTCGCGGCCCGCTCGGTCGCCGAGACCCTCACCGCTGCCGCTCCCCGACGCGGTTGACGGCCAGGTTGAGCAGGAAGATCAGGACGGTCAGCACGACGGCGACGGTGGCCGCCGAGCCGACGTCGCCGAGCTGGAACGCCCGGCGGTAGACCTCGAAGCTCGGCACGCTCGTGGTCGTGCCCGGCCCGCCGGAGGTGGTGACGTAGACCAGGTCGAAGGTCTTCAGCGCGGCGATGACGGTCATGGTGAGGGCGACGACGATCTCCGCCCGCACGGCCGGGACGGTGATCGCCCGGAAGGACCGTACCGGGCCGGCGCCGTCGAGCGCGGCCGCCTCGTAGAGCTCGCCCGGGATGCGGGACATGCCGGCCATCAGCAGCACGGTGACCAGGCCGGTGGAGACCCAGGTGCCGATGAGGCCGACGGCGGGCAGCGTCCAGGTGAAGTCGCCCAGCCAGGCCCGGGTGACGGAGTCCAGCCCGACGGCGCGCAGGAACGTGTTGAGGTAGCCCTCGGGGGCGTAGATCTGCCGCCAGGCGACGGCGACGACGACCATCGCGATGACCTGGGGAAGGAAGATGACGGTGCGGAAGAACCCCAGGCCGCGCACCTTGGCCCGGGTGAGCAGCGCGGCGAGCACCAGGCCGATCCCGAGCGGCAGGACGGCGAAGAAGAAGATGAGGACCAGGGCGTGCCCGAACGCCGCGCGCAGCTGGGGGTCGGTCAGCACCTCGGCGTAGTTCGCCAGCCCGACGAAGGTCGCCAGGGTCAGCCCGTCCCAGTCGTACAGGGAGATCTGGACCGCCCGGCCGAGCGGGTAGAGCAGGAAGGCTGCGTAGACGACGAAGGCCGGGGCGAGGAAGGCGTAGGGCGTCAGCCCGTACCGGCCGAGCCGCCGTCGGGCGGTGCCGCCGGCGGTGACGTCCCGACGACGGCCGGTCGCGTCCCTCGATGGGCCCCGACGGCGGCCGGTCGCGTTCTCGGGTGCGTCCCGCCGTCGGCCGGTCGCGTCCGCGGGTGCGTCCCGCCGTCGGCCGGCCCTGGCCGCAGGTGCATCCTGCTGCCCGGCCGCCGGACCGGGCTCAGGACCCGCTGGCGACGAAGCCGGCATAGTCCGCCTCGACCTGCTCGGTGAGCTGCTGCGGCGTGATCTCCCCGGCCATCAGCTGCTGGAGGGCCTGGCCGAGCGTGTCGCCCATCGTCGGGGTGGCGTAGTCGAGGTACGGCAGGAGCTCGCCGTCCTCGGTCACCTCGGCGTAGGCGGTGAACACCTCGGCGAGCAGGCCGCCGTCGGGCGCGTGCTCCGCGGTGTCCACGACCGGCAGGTTCCCCGTCTCGGCGAGCACCCCCATGGCGTCCGGGGAGGTGATGAAGTCGAGGTAGGCCGCGGCGACGTCGGGGTCCTCGGCCTGGGAGGTGATGGCGAAGGGGATCCCGGTGCCGCCGGTGGTGACCGGGCCCTGGCCGGCCTCGGTCGGCGGCGGGGCGAAGAACCCGACCTCCTCGCCCATGGCGTCGCCGATGTCGGCGGCGAGCCAGGAGCCGGCGATGAGGTAGACCCCGGCGCCCTCGGTGAAGGACTGCCACACGGCGTCGTAGTCGGCGCCGTTGAACCCCTCGTTGAAGTAGCCGGCGGTGGCCCAGTCCTGCAGGACGGCGGCCGCCTGCTGGTTGATGTCGGTGTCCCAGCTCGCCCCGGGGTTGCCGAAGCCGAGGGTGCGGATCTCGTCGGCGTCGACGTAGGCGCCCTGGACCGGGCCGAAGACGTGCAGCGCCGGCCACTGGTCGAGGTTGCCCAGGAGCAGCGGCGTCTCGCCGGCAGCCTTGATCGTCGGGAGCTGCTCCTCGAGCTCGGCCCAGGTCTCCGGGACCTGCAGGCCGAGCTCGGCCAGCTTGGGCTTGGAGTAGTAGATCCCGACGACCTCGCCGACCTGCGGCAGCCCGTAGAGCGACCCCTCGCCGAAGGTGGCCCCGTCCTCGCTGTAGCTGGCGTACTGGCGCACGCTCTCCGGGAAGCGATCGGTCCAGCCGTACGCCTCCGCGTAGGGGTCCAGCGACCGCAGCTGGCCGGCGGCGACGAACTGCCCCATCTGCGCCCGGGCGTTGTTGGCCTGGGTCACGTCCGGGGCGTCGTTGCCGGTCAGCGCCAGGCGCAGGGTGGCGCCGAGGTCATCGTTGGACTGGGTCTTCCGCTCGATGGTGATGTTCGGGTAGCGCTCCATGAAGGCGGCGTTGAGCCGCTCCATCTGCTCGTTCTGCCCACCGCGGACCTCCTGGTCCCACACCACGAGGGTCTGCTCGGGGGCGTCGGAGATGTCGGTGACCACCTCGGTGGGTTCCGACGTCGTTCCGCCGTCGCCGTCCTGGGCGCCGTTCTGGCCGCCGCCCTGCGAGCCGGGCGTGCAGGCGGCGAGGACGACGGCGGCCGCGGCGGCCAGCGCCGCCGCGGCACCGCGTGCGGGACGCACTGGGGTTCTCATGCTGGGTCTCCTGTCTGCAGTGGTCCTCATTGTGCTGCAGGGCGGTGGTCGCGGCCGGCCGCGCGCCGCCGCGGCGCGCCGCGCGCCAGGCCAGAGGCAGGCAGAGGGTTGGACACCTCACCGATGTGCCAGATAGTCGGCCAGGTGGCACTTGTGCTCGACGACGAACGCCAAACGTCCCGGAACAACGTTCGACAGTCACGCTGCAGCAGGCATGCTACGTTGCGCTCACAGTTCGCTCCTATCGAAGGAGAACATCGTGGTTCAGTCTTTCGCGCTGCGCACACGGTCGGTTGTGATCGTCCTCTTCGGTGTCGTCCTCGCGCTGGTGATGGTCTTGACGTCGTCGCCAGCCACAGCCGCCGCACCGGATGACATAGACCGGCGGTCCTCGCCCTCGCTCCACATCACCGATGCGCCGCTGCTAGGCAAAACCGGCGCCGTACCCGCGACCGCGAGCGGCGATCTGCTCGATGGCGGCGTCGCGCTCGACGCTACAGGCTACAGGGTCGTCTGCAAAGGAAGCGTCGAGTACGCACATCTCTCCCGTGGGGCCGGTGGTGCTGTCTCGAAGATTCGGATCACCTGCACGGGCTCAGGCCTGAGCTCGGTCAACGTGCGGGTGCAAGGCCTGTTGCAGTTCGCAAGGTCATCCTCCCCGAACAACACCAACGTCAACTTCGTCCAGCGGGCGAGCAGCGATCAGTGGCAGCGGGTGATCGTGAATGGCAGCGCCGTGACGTTCTACCTACCCGAGGTCGGGGGGAATGGCGGTCGTGGCACAGGGTTTTGGCGGTCGACCGGCACCTGGTACTTCAAGCACCCCGGAGGGGACTCAACGGTGGGCTCGGATACCGTCACCGTCTTCAAGACGATCTGACCATGAGCCGGGCCCTGCACGCGGAGATGGTCGACCCTCGGTACGTCAACACAGAGGTGGACGATCCGGTTTACCGTGTCGACTTCTGGTCCACGACCTGGCCTGACTCCTGGCCCAGAGAGGACGATGTCCCCGACGATGCGCGTGGGCTCTTCACGGAGGAGTGGCGTGTCACCGGGGCGCGCAGCGTCCACGAGGTCGTCGCGTGGGCGGAGACGAACGGCGGAGGCCGGGAGTACGTCCTGGGAGTCGAGTTCCGATATGACGCCGAGAATGTGGTGCTAATCAGGCTGGCGGGCCAGTTGCCCGACGAGTGACGATCGACCTGAACAACAGCACCGACGGCGGCGGCTGCGTCCCACAACATGTAGCGTCTGAACGCCTCCTTGGGTCCATCTTTAGTGGCGCTCATCAAGAGCATGCCAAAAATGCAACGGGCTCCCGGGGTCACGATCACGATCGCGAAGTACATGCAGCGTTCGGATCCGAGCTGGCCGGGGGCCGCCTTCCCGGCTTCGTCGTGGTACTCCATGACCGCCACGGCGATCAGCGAGGAATACAGGCAACGACAGCACGACGAGCGACGCCGATGCCACCGCACGAAAACGCACTGAGCAGCCTATGCGGGTGAGGTCGAGGGGCGAGTTCTCGGCGTTAGGGCGCACTTGACCTGCCCCCGCGCTCAGGCCCGTCGAAGGGCGGCGAGAAGGTTGTCGTAGGGGGTGGCGATGCCGGCCCGACGGCGGGGGTGCGCCGTCGGGCCGGATCTGTCGTCTGGAGTGGCCCGGGGCACGCGGCCGGGGCCTGCCGCGAGGGGCGAGGGCCGCGCGAGCCGCCGGGCTGGGCTGCTACTCCCGCTCCCCCGCGTCCACCGTGACGATAGAGGTCTGCCCCGGCGTCACCACGCCGGTGGACATCGCCCGGCGGCTCCGCCGCGGGCGGCGGGCCGGCGCGGCAGCCGGGGCTGCCTCCGTGGCTGCCGGCGTCTCGGCCGGCTGTCCGGCCTCCCGTGGCGCGGCCTCGACCGCCGCGGGCGGCCCACCGACCGGCTCGCGCGGCCCGGCCTCGACCGGCTCGCGGGCCGGCTGCGTCTCCGGCGCCTGCGCGTCGGCGTCGGCGGAGACGAGGACCGGCTCCCCGGCCGGCGCCGCTGCCTCCTCGGCGGCGCCGTCGGGGCTCTGCGGCGTGGCCGGCGCCGGCTCGGCGTCGGGTCCGCCGCCCTCGGCATGCTCGCTGTGGGCGCTGGCCGCCGCGGCGGCGATGGTCGCCAGGGTGGCCTTGACAGCCTCCCGCGCGGCCTGGGCCGCCGGGTCCTCCGTCCGGTGCGGGCCGGGGCTCGGGCGCCGCCTCGGCCGGCGGCGGGGTGCGCCGGCCGCGGCGCCGCGACCCGCCGTCGTCCCGGGCCCCGTTCCCGGACGGCCCGCCGCCCGCGCCGTTGGTCCGCTCCACCGGGTGGTCGTGGACGATGAACCCGCGGCCGTTGCAGTGCTCGCAGGGGGTGGAGAAGGCCTCGACCAGGCCCTGCCCGACCCGCTTGCGGGTCATCTGGACCAGGCCGAGGGAGGTCACCTCGGCCACCTGGTGGCGGGTGCGGTCCCGGCCCAGGCACTCCAGCAGCCGCCGCATGACGAGCTCGCGGTTGGACTCCAGGACCATGTCGATGAAGTCGATGACGATGATGCCGCCGATGTCCCGGAGCCGGAGCTGGCGGACGATCTCCTCCGCGGCCTCGAGGTTGTTCCGGGTGACGGTCTCCTCCAGCGTGCCGCCGGAGCCGGTGAACTTGCCGGTGTTGACGTCGATGACCGTCATCGCCTCGGTCCGGTCGATGACCAGGGAGCCGCCGGAGGGCAGCCAGACCTTGCGGTCCATCGCCTTGGCGAGCTGCTCGTCCACCCGGTACGCGGCGAAGACGTCCTGCTCGGCGGTCCAGTGGTGCAGCCGGTCGGCTAGGTCCGGGGAGAGGTCCGCGACGTACGCGGAGATGGTCTCCCAGGCGGTGTCCCCGGCGACCACGAGGGACTCGAAGTCCTCGTTGAACACGTCCCGCACCACCCGCACGGCGAGCTCGGGCTCGCCGCGGAGGAGGACGGGGGCGCTCTTGGCGGCCTTGGCCTTGGCCTCGATGTCGGCCCACTGCCGCACCAGCCGGTCGACGTCGGCCCGGAGCTGTTCCTCCGAGGCGCCCTCGGCGGCGGTGCGGACGATGACGCCGGCGCCGTCGGGCACGATCTCCTTGAGCAGCTTCTTCAGCCGGGCCCGCTCGGTGTCCGGCAGCTTGCGGGAGATACCGGTCATCGCCCCGGACGGGACGAGCACGAGGTGCCGCCCGGCCAGGGTGATCTGGGAGGTGAGCCGGGCGCCCTTGTGCCCGATCGGGTCCTTGGTGACCTGGACCAGGACGGTGTCGCCGGACTTCAGCGCCTGCTCGATGCGGCGCGGCTGCCCCTCCAGGCCGGCGGCGTCCCAGTTGACCTCGCCGGCGTAGAGGACGGCGTTGCGGCCCTTGCCCAGGTCGACGAACGCCGCCTCCATGCTCGGCAGCACGTTCTGCACGCGCCCGAGGTAGACGTTGCCGACCATGGAGGACTGGGTGTGCCGGGCGACGTAGTGCTCGACGAGGATGTTGTCCTCGAGCACGGCGATCTGGTTGAGGCCCTCCTTCTCCCGCACCACCATGGTGCGGGTCACGGACTCGCGGCGGGCGAGGAACTCGGCCTCGCTGATCGTGGGCCGACGGCGGCCGGCCTCGCGGCCCTCCCGGCGGCGCTGGCGCTTGGCCTCCAGCCGGGTGGAGCCCTTCAGGGCCGTCACCTCGTCGCTCAGGCTGCGGGCGCCCTCGGTCTCGGACCGGCCGGACCGGCGACGGCGCCGCCGGCGGCGGGACCCGCCGCCCTCCTCGCCGTCGTCCTGCTCCGCGGGCTCTCGCTCGGTGACCGGCTCGGCGCCGCCGGCCGGGGCGGACGCGGGTTCGGTCACGACGGCCTGCGCGTGGGCCGGCTCCGTCTCGGCCTTGTCGGCGGGCTCGGCGCCGGTCGCCTCCGCGGTGGTCTCGTCCTCGGCGCTGCGGTTGCGCCGGCCGCGACCGCCCCGGCGACGACGGCGCCGGGCGGCGGTCTGCTCCTCGCCCGTGTCCTCCGCCTCGGTGCCCGCCGGCTCGGCCTGGTCGGCCGGCTCCCCTCCTGGCGCGGGGGCCTCGGTGGGCGCCTCGGTGGTGGGCGCCTCGGCGCGGGCGTCGGCGGCCGGGGCACCGGCCGGGGCGGTGGCGCGCCGGCGGCGCGGGCGGGCCTGGGACAGGTCGGGCGCCTGGAACAGCAGCGCGGCGGCGGGTAGTCGAGGGCCCTCGCCCTCCTCGTCCAAGGTGGCGGCGGGGCTGGCGGCGGTGGCGGCGTCGGGGTCCGTCGCGGCGGTGGTGTCGGCGGGCGGGGTGGCGACGGCGGCGTCGTCGTCACCGGTGTCCACGGGCGCCGCGCCGGTCGCGGTGTCGTCCTGGGCGGCGGTGGCCTCGGCCTCCTCCTCGGCGTCGTCGACGCTGGTCGGGGGCGTCGGTGCGGCGGAGGGCTGGGCGAGGCCGAGCTCGGCGAGGACGTCGAGCCGCTGCTCGGGGGTGCGGGGGGCGGAGGTCGCCCGGCGGCTGCGGCGGGCCGGGCGGGTGGGGCCGGCGGTGTCCGGGCCGGCGGTGCTGCCGGCGGCCTGGTCGGGGGCGGCCTGGTCGGTGGTCGGCGCGGGCGGCGCCTGGCCGACACCGTCGGCGGACGCTGCCTGGTCGCCGGCATCGGCGGGCGCTGCCTGGTCGGCGGGCGGCGCCTGGTCACCGGTCTCGGCGGACGCTGGCTGGTCGGCCGGCACGGCGGCCAGCTCCTCGGCGGCGGCCCGCGAAGAGCGCTTCGTGGTCCCGGCGCTGGTCGCCCGCCGCCGGGCGCGCGGCTTCGTCGGCTGCGCCTCGGCGGCGGCCTCGTCCGGCGCGGCTGCCGTGATCGGCTCGGCAGCATCCTGGTCCGGCTCCGCGGCCGGTGCCGGCGCGGCCGGCGCCTCGGAGACCTCGGGCGTCTCGGGTGCGGCCGCCTTGGCCCTGGACCTGGTCGTGCGGGCCGGGCTGCGGCGGGCGCGCGCCTTGGGCGCGGCGTCGTCGGCCCCGGGGTCGGCCTCGCCGGTGGCGGCCGTGTCCGGGGTCGGCCCGACGGACGGGGCGCGGCGTCGGCGGCGGCCTCGGCGCCCTCGGCGGCGGCTGCCGGGGCGGCCTCGGTCGTGGCGGTGGTGGCGCGCTTGCGCGGGGTGCGCCGCGCGGGGGCCTTGCCAGCGGGGGCTGCGGCGGCCGCCTCGCCGCCCTCGGCCTCGGCGGCGGGCGCCGTCGCCGCGGCCTCGGGGGCCGTGGTCCGGCTGGTCGCCCGGCGGGGCCGGCGCTTGGGCGCGGCGGCCGTGCCCGCGGCGTCGGTGCCGCCGTCAGCCGTGCTCGGCGCCGGCGCTCCCGCGCCGGTGACGTCCGCTGCGTTCGTGACGTCTTCGTTCTGCTCGCTCATGGGGTGAACCCCTCCACCCGGGACGCCGTCCACACCCCTCGGCGCCCGCAGGCAGGTCGTCGTCCGCGGCCGCGCCGCGGACGGAAAGTCCAGTGGGTACGTGCCGGGCAGGTGCACCGGCGCGCCGACGGACGGGCGACGCGCCGGCCAGGGGCTCGGCGTCACCGCGGCGGACGGCCCCCTGCTGCAGCGCGCTCGCCCGGGTGGCGAGGCGGCGCGAGGTGGGCCCGTGCCTGGGTGGTCGCGACATCGTCGGACCGAAGAGCGGGGTGTGGAGCGCTCTCCAGCCATAGAGAAGTATCGCACAGGGCGGCCGCCCGGGCGGGAGGGCACGCGGCGTAGGCGCGGGGAGCCCCGCCCCGGCCGGTCCTGACGGCGTGTCATCTCCCGGGACGTTGGTCCCGGGGCCCGCGCCGACCGGCTCCTACGTTGGACGGAGCACCAGCCGCGGCCCGCCCGCGGCACCAGCACGTCCCGAAGGGCGACCATGGAGACCCTCGACCTGGCCCGGTGGCAGTTCGGCATCACGACCGTCTACCACTTCGTCCTCGTCCCGCTGACCATCGGGCTGTCGCCCCTGGTGGCGATCATGCAGACCGCCTGGGTGCGCACCGGCAACGAGCGCTGGCACCGGCTGACCAAGGCTCTTCGGCAAGATCCTGCTGATCAACTTCGCCCTCGGCGTGGCCACCGGCATCGTCCAGGAGTTCCAGTTCGGGATGAACTGGTCGGAGTACTCCCGCTTCGTCGGGGACATCTTCGGCGCCCCGCTCGCCATCGAGGCCCTGGCCGCCTTCTTCCTGGAGTCCACCTTCCTGGGCCTGTGGATCTTCGGCGAGGGCCGGCTGCCGCGGTGGCTGCACACGGCCTGCATCTGGCTGGTGGCGATCGGCACCAACCTGTCCGCGTACTGGATCCTCGCGGCGAACTCCTGGATGCAGCACCCGGTCGGCGCCGTGTTCAACCCCGAGACCGGCCGGGCCGAGCCCGGACGGCGTCGGCGGCTTCCTGGAGGTGATGACCAACAACACCCTGCTCGCCGCCTACGCCCACACGGTCACCTCCGCCTTCCTCGTCGGCGGGACGTTCGTCGCCGGCGTGTCCGGCTGGTGGCTGGTGCGCTCGGTCCGCGCGGGCCGGGAGCGGGAGGCCCGCACGGTCTGGCGGGCCGGGGCCTACGTGGGGCTGGTCACCATGGTGATCGCCGGGGCCGGCGTCGCGATCAGCGGCGACGTGCAGGGCAAGCTCATGTACGTCCAGCAGCCGGCGAAGATGTCCGCCGCGGAGGCCCTGTGCGAGGGCGAGAGTCCGCCGGCTTCTCCCTGCTGACCGTCGGGGACCTCACCGGGGACTGCTCCAGCGTGCGCCACCTCATCCAGATCCCCGGGCTGACGTCCTACCTCGGCACCGGCTCGTTCAGCGGCCCGGAGAGCCTACCTGCCGGGGGTGAACGACGTCCAGGAGGAGTACACCGAGCGCTACGCCGACCAGTTCGGCACCGACGTGGACTACTCGCCCAACCTCGCCGTCACCTACTGGACGTTCCGGCTGATGATCGGCCTGGGGATGCTCTCCCTGGTGCTCGCCGCGGCCGGGCTGTGGCTGCTCCGCGGCGGCCGGGTCACCGGCCGGCCCTGGTTCGGCCGGCTCAGCCTGGCGGTCCTGCCGCTGCCGTTCCTCGGGGCCTCCTTCGGCTGGATCTTCACCGAGATGGGCCGCCAGCCCTGGGTGGTCCACCCCAACCCCGCCAGCCCGGTCGACCAGGTGTACCTGCTCACCCAGGACGGGGTGTCCACGGTGGTCGACGCCGGGTCGGTGATCACCTCCCTGGTCACCTTCACCCTGCTGTACGCCGCGCTGGGGGTGGTCTGGTTCCGGCTGGTCCGCCGCTACGTGCGCCAGGGGTCGAGCCGCTGCCCGACGACGCCGGCGAGGACGACGGCGACGGCGGCCGGCCGCCGTCGGCCAGCAAGGCCGAGACCGCCGAGCCGGTGCTGTCCTTCGCCTACTGACCCCCGAGCCGCCCGCCGCGCCGTCCCGAGACCTGGAGAGCCTCCCCATGGACCTGCCCACCCTGTGGTTCCTGCTCATCGCCGTGCTGTGGACCGGCTACCTCGTGCTCGAGGGCTTCGGCTTCGGCGTCGGCATGCTGCTGCGCCCGCTGGCCCGCGACGAGCAGGAGCGCCGGGTCATGCTGCGCAGCATCGGCCCGGTCTGGGACGGCAACGAGGTGTGGCTGATCACCGCCGGCGGCGCCACCTTCGCCGCGTTCCCGGAGTGGTACGCGACCATGTTCTCCGGCTTCTACCTGCCGCTGCTGGTCATCCTGCTGGCGCTGATCGTGCGGATCTGCGCCATCGAGTGGCGGGCGAAGATCAACGACCAGACCTGGCGGGACCGGTGGGACTGGGCGCACACCTTCGGCGCCTGGGTGCCGGCGGTGCTGTGGGGGTGGCCTTCGCCAACCTGGTCCAGGGCATGGAGATCGAGGTGGTGGACGGCAGCCACCAGGCTCGTCGGCGGGCTCTTCTCGCTGCTGACCCCCTTCACCCTGCTCGGCGGGGCGATGACCGCGACCGTCTTCCTGACCCACGGCGCGGTCTTCCTGGCCCTGAAGACCGACGGGGAGATCCGCCACCGCGCCGGCGTGCTGGCGCAGCGGCTGTCGGTGCTCAGTCTCGCCGTCGCCGGCACCTGGGCGGTGTGGGCGCAGGTCGCGTTCGCCGAGCGGGCCTGGACCTGGGCCGCGGTGGTGGTGGCCGCCGGCGCCCTGGTCGGGGTCGTCGTCGCCACCCGCGAGCGGCGCGAGGGCTGGGCGTTCGCGCTCAACGCGGTGGCGATCGTGGCCGCCGTCGTGCTCATCTTCGGCAGCATGTTCCCGGACGTCATGCCGTCCTCGCTGGACCCGGCGTGGTCCCTGACCGTCACCGAGGCGTCCTCCACGACGGCGACGCTGACCGTGATGAGCGTGGTCGCGCTGCTCTTCGTGCCGGTGGTGCTGGCCTACCAGGGCTGGACGTACTGGGTGTTCCGCAAGCGCCTGGTCGCCGACCCGGCCGGCGGCGACGCGGGGCTGGACCCGAAGGCGCCGGCGTTCGTCGGCGCGGCGGGCGACGGCGCGGGCCGCGGTGACGGCGCGGGCGGCGTCGCGGGCGGCGGTGACGGCCGGGGCGCCACGGTCGACGGCCGCGCGGCCGGCACCGGCGCGGCCGGTGGCCGGGCGGCGGCCGGCGACGGCGCGGACCCGGGCGGGGCAGACTGAGCCGGTGAAGCCCCTCGACCCCCGGCTGCTGCGGCACGCCCGCGCCGCCCGGCGCTACGTCGCCGGCACCGCGGTGACCGGGTTCCTCACCGCGGCGCTGGTGATCGCCCAGGTCCTGCTCATCGCTCACGCCCTCGCGCCGGTGGTCGACGGCGACGCCGGCTGGGCGCAGGTCCGGCCCCTGGTGGGGTGGCTGGCCCTGGTGCTGGCCGCGCGGGTGGTCGTGCTGGTGGTGCAGGAGTCGGTGGCCCACCGGGCCGCCCGGGACGTGATCGCCGACCTGCGCGCCCAGGTGCTGGCCCGGGCGGTCGCGCTCGGCCCGCGCTGGCTCGGCGCCGGGCACGGCGCGGCGGTCGGGACGCTGGTCACCCGTGGCCTGGACGACCTCGAGCCGTACTTCGTCCGCTACCTGCCCCAGCTGCTGCTGGCCGCCACGGTCACCCCGGCCACGCTCGCCGTCGTCCTCCGCCTCGACCTCGCCTCGGCGGCGATCCTCGCGGTGACCCTCCCGCTCGTGCCGGTCTTCATGTGGCTGATCGGGGTGCTCACCCAGCAGTTCGCGGCGGCGAAGCTGGCCACCATGGAGCGCCTCGGCGCCCAGCTCCTCGACCTGCTGGCCGGGCTGAGCACGCTGAAGGCGCTGGGTCGCGAGCACGGCCCGGGCGCCCGGGTGCGGGCCCTCGGCGAGGCCTACCGGCGCACCACGATGGGGACGCTGAAGGTCGCCTTCCTCTCCGGGGCGGTGCTGGAGCTCCTCGCGTCGCTGTCGGTGGCGCTGGTTGCGGTGACGGTGGGGATGCGGCTGGTCTACGGCCAGGTGGACCTCACCACCGCGCTGGCGCTGCTCATGCTCGCCCCCGAGGTGTACCGGCCGCTGCGGGAGGTCGGCGCCCAGTTCCACGCCTCCGCCGACGGCGTGGCCGCCGCCGACGAGGCCTTCGCGGTGCTGGCCACCGCTCCCCCGCCGCCCGGGCGGGTGGCGGCGCCGGACCTGCGCCGCACCGACGTCGTCCTCGACGCGGTCACCGTCGCCGCGCCGGGCCGGGACGTCCGCGCCCCGGACCGGCTCAGCGCCCGGCTGCGCCCGGGCCGGGTGATCGCCCTGGTCGGCCCGTCCGGGGCGGGCAAGACGACGGCGGCCGCGGTGGTCCTGGGGCTGCTGCGCCCGGACGCCGGCACCGTGCGGCTGGAGCCGGCCGGGCTGGGTGGCGGCCTGGACCTGGCCGACGTCGACCCGGCCGGCTGGCACGCCCAGGTCGCCTGGGTTCCGCAGCGCCCGGTGCTGGTGCCGGGCACCGTGAGGTCGGCCGTCCTCGGCTCGGCCGACGCCAACGTCACCGCGGCCGCGGACGCCGCCGCCCGGGCCACCGGCCTCGCCGACGTCCTCGCCGGGCTGCCCGCCGGGTGGGACACGCCGGTGGGCCAGGGCGGCGTGGGCCTCTCGCTCGGGCAGCGCCAGCGCCTGGCCCTGACCGCCGCGCTGCTGGGCACCGAGCAGCTCGTCGTGCTGGACGAGCCCACCGCGCACCTCGACGCGGCCGCCGAGCGCGCCGTGCTGGACACCGTCGCCGCGCTGCGCCGGCAGGGCCGCACGGTGCTGGTCATCGCCCACCGGGCCGCCCTGGTGGCGGCCGCCGACGACGTCGTCGAGGTCACCGCCAGCGCTCGGAAGCACGGGGACGGCCCCGGGGACGCCCCGCAGCACGGGGACGGCCGCGGGAATCCCCCGCAGCACGAGGGCGGCCCTGTGGGGGTCCCGCAGCCTGGGGGCAGTCCCGTGGGTGCCCCGCAGCGCACCGGGGTGGCCTCGTGACCGCCCCGCTCGCCCCCGCGCCGGCGGCCGGCGGGACCGGCCCCGGGCCGGCGACGCCGAGGCCGGCCCCGGCCCCGGACACCGAGCCCCGGCCGAAGCGCCGGTGGGCGCGCGGCCTGCTGCCCACCGCCGAGCGGCACGCCCTGCGCCGCGCCGTCGCGCTGCTCGACCTGGACCGGCTCCGCCTGCTGTGGGCGGTCCTGGCCGGCAGCGCCGGGCTGGCCAGCGCCGTCGGGCTCACCGCCACCTCGGCATGGCTGATCGCCCGCGCGTCCCAGATGCCGCCGGTGCTGGAGCTCTCGGTCGCCGCAGTGGCCGTGCGCACCTTCGGCATCTCCCGGGCGCTGCTGCGCTACCTCGAGCGGCTGGCCTCCCACGACCTCGCCCTGCGCGGCATGGCGGCGCTTCGGGAGCGGCTCTACCTCATCCTCGCCGCCGGCCGCGCCGACGCCGTCGCCGGCCTGCGCCGCGGCGACCTCCTCGCCCGCACCGGCGCCGACGTGGACGCGGTGGGCGACGTCGTCGTCCGCGCCGTGCTGCCGGCGGCGGTCGCCGCTGTGGTCGGCGTGGGCACCGTCGGCCTGGTGACCTGGCTGCACCCGGCCGCCGGCGCCGTGCTCGCCGCGTGCCTGCTGCTGGCCGGGGTCGTCGGGCCGTGGCTGAGCATGCGCTCGGCGCGGCTGGCCGAGCAGGCGCGGCTGACCGCGCGCGGGGAGGTCGCGGCCACCGCGATGACGATCCTCGACGGCGCCGCCGAGCTCACCGTGGCCGGCCGGGTGCCCCAGGTGCTGGGCCACCTGCGCCGGGCGGAGGGGGACCTGGCCCGGGCCAAGGACCGGGCCGCCCGGCCGGCGGCCCTGGCCGCCGGTGTCGACACCCTGGCCATGGGGCTGGCGGTGCTCGGCGCCCTGGTGCTCGGCGTGCCCGCCACGACCGCCGGCGCGCTGTCCCCGGTCGAGCTCGCGGTCATCGTGCTGACCCCGCTCGCCGCGTTCGAGGGCACCGCCATGCTGGGTCCGGCGGCCACCCAGCTCGTCCGGTCCGCGGCGGCGGCCCGGCGGATCATGGACCTGCTGGACGCCGCCGGCGGTAGTGCCGCCGCGTCGGCCGCTCCCGCCGACGGCGGCCCTGCGCCGGTGGCCATCTCCCCCGCCGACGGCGGCCTAGCCCCGGGCACCCCTACCGACGGCGGCCCTGCGCCGGTGGCCGTCTCCCCCGCCGACGGGCGCCCAGCCCCGGGCACCCCTACCGACGGTGGCTCCACCCCGCGCGCCGTCCCCGCCGACGACGGCGACGGCGGCGGCCGCGGCGTGGCTGGCGGTCCGCACCTGGCCGCGCGCGGCCTGGCGGTGGGCTGGCCCGGCGGCCCGACGGTCGCCCACGGCATCGACCTGGACCTGGTGCCCGGCCGCGCCGTCGCCGTCGTCGGCCCGAGCGGGATCGGCAAGACCACGCTGCTGCTCACCCTCGCCGGCCTCCTGCCCCCGCGCGCGGGCACGGTTGGGGTCGACGGCGTCCCGCTCGAGGCGGCGGGGCCGGTGGCCGGCGGCGCGGTGGTGCTCACCGCCGAGGACGCCCACGTCTTCGGCACCACCGTGCTGGAGAACCTGCGGGTGGCCCGCGGCGACGTCTCCGCCGCCGAGGGCGAGGCGCTGCTGCGCCGCGTCGGGCTCGGCGCCTGGCTGGCCGGGCTGCCGGCGGGCCTGGACACCCTGCTCGGGCCGGACGGGGCCACCATCTCCGGCGGCGAGCGCCGTCGCCTGCTCCTCGCCCGCGCGCTGGCCAGCCCGGCCCCGTTGCTGCTGCTGGACGAGCCGGCGGAGCACCTCGACCCGGCGACCGCCGACCACCTGGTGGCCGACCTGCTCCGCGCCGGTCCCGACGTCGGCACGCTCCTCGTCACCCACCGGCTCAGCGCCCTCGCCGCCGCCGACGAGGTGATCCTGCTCGGCCGGGGCGACGGCGACGGCGCGGACGCCGGAGGGGCTACCGTGCTGGCCAGGGGCACGCACGCCGAGCTGCTGGCGACCGTGCCCGTCTACCGCTGGGCCGCCGAGCAGGAAGCACGCTGAATGTCCCACCACCCCCAGCCGGCCGGCGGGGGCGATGCCGGCACCGCCGGCTGCCCCGCGCATCTCTCGGGAGCGCCGGCCGGCCCCGCTCACCAGGGCACCGCCCGCCCCCCGGACACCCGGGAGTCGGCCGCCGTCGGCCGCTCCGGCGACGTCGCTCACGCTCCTGGCCCCACCCAGCCTGACGGCGCCCAGCCGGGCACCGCCACCCGGGCGGCCGCCGTCGGCCAGCCCGACGACGGCGCACCGGCGGGCCGCCAGACCCTCTCCGCCGATACCTCCTCGCTCCTCGCCGCGGCGCTCCAGCTCACCTCCGAGCTGGACCTGCCGACCGCGATGCAGCAGTTCGTCGAGCGGGCGGCCCGGCTGACCGGGGCGCGGTACGCGGCGCTCGGCGTGCTGGACAGCCGCGGCGAGACGACGACGTTCGTCCAGGTCGGCGTCACCGAGGAGGAGCAGCGGGTCCTGGGGCACCCGCCGCGCGGGAGGGGGGTGCTCGGCGCGATCCCCATCGACGGCCCGCTCATCCTTGAGGACCTGACCAAGCACCCGGACTTCGGCGGCTTCCCCCCGGGCCACCCGCCGATGCACTCCTTCCTCGGGGTCCCGGTCCGGGTCGCCGACCAGGTGTTCGGGCGCCTCTACCTCGCCGAGAAGCCCGGCGGGTTCACCGCTGCCGACGCCGAGGACATGATGGCCCTGGCCCAGGCGGCCGCCGTCGCCATCGAGAACGGGCGCCTGTACGCCGAGGCCCGCAACCGGGAGCGGTGGATCTCGGCCAGTCAGGACATCACCACCACCCTCCTCGAGGGCACCGAGGAGGAGGAGGCGCTGGCGATGATCGCCGCCCGGGTGCGGGAGGTGGCCGAGGCCGACACCGCGCTGATCGTGCTGCCCTCGGTCGGGGACGCCTGGGCGTGCGAGATCGCCGACGGCTACCGCGCCGCGGAGCTCATCGGCCTGGTGTTCCCCCCCGACGGCCGGGCGCGGACGGTGCTGCGGGAGGGCACCGGCCTCATCGTGGACTCCCTCACCCGGCTGCGGACGCTGCGGCTGAAGGAGCTGGCCCAGTTCGGGCCGGCGCTGTACGCCCCGATGATGCTCCGCGGGGAGGGGACGGGCGTGCTCATCCTGCTCCGCCGGGTGGGCCGGCCGGAGTTCGGGCCCGGCGACCTGGCGATGGCCGAGTCGGTCGCCCGGCAGGCGGCCCTGGCCCTCGAGCTCGCCGCCGCCCGCCACGCCCAGGACGTCGCCGCCCTGCTGGACGAGCGGGCCCGCATCGGCCGGGACCTGCACGACCTGGCGATCCAGCAGCTCTTCGCCACCGGCATGCAGCTCGAGTCCGCCCGGGCCGAGCTCGCCAGCAAGGGCGAGGCGGGCCTGGCCGGGCTGCTCGAGCAGTCCCTGTCCAGCGTGGACGAGTCGGTGCGGCAGATCCGCTCCATCGTGCACTCCCTCCGGGAGCCGGACACCGCCGTCGTCCTGGTCGAGCGGCTGCGCCGGGAGGCCTCCCTGGCCCGGACCAGTTTGGGCTACGCCCCCTCCCTGGTCATCGACGTCGACGGGGAGGTGCTCGCCGACGACGCCGCGCAGGCGGCGCTGGTCCAGGCCGTCGACGACCGGGTCGGGGCGGACGTCGCCGACGACGTCGTGGCCGTCGTCCGGGAGGGCCTGTCCAACGCCGCCCGGCACGCCCGGGCCGCCTCGGTGCAGGTGCGGGTCAGCGTGCTCGGGAACGGGCCCACCGGCCGGGTGGTGGTGGACGTAGAGGACGACGGCGTCGGGGTGGACCCGGCCGTCACCCGCCGGTCCGGGCTCGCCAACCTCGCCGCCCGCGCCCGGCGCCACGGCGGCACGTTCTCGGTGGGCACCAACGAGCGGGGCCAGGGCAGTCTGCTGAGCTGGCAGGTGCCGCTCAGCTGAGCGGGGGGCGCTGCTGGGCGGGGGTGCCCGCGCGCACGGGCACGGCGGGGAGGTCGGCCGATCGCGGACCGGGAGGTGCGTCCGACGTGGCCCAGCCGAGCCAATCCGTCTCGGGCCAGGCTCAGCCGCGGTCCAGGTCGTGGTGCTCGACCCGGCCCGCGCAGGCGCGCTCGTGGGCGTCCAGCAGCCGGCGCGCGTTCGCCGGCGAGCGGAACAGGTGGGCCGTCTCCTGCCAGGCGGCGTACTCGTCCGCGGGCACGAGGACCACGTTCCCGCGCCGGGAGACGATCTCGACGGCGATGCGATAGTCGTTCACCTGCTCGATCAGGCCGAGCAGGTTCTTGCGGGCCTGGCTCGCCGTGACGGACATTCCGCACCTCCACGTGGACGCCATCATTGTGCCGGTGGGCGGTGACATTCAGTAGGTGGAGAGCGGCTCTGCATCCCTGACAGGCCGTGCCACACGCATGCTCGTTGGTGTCTCTGTTGCGGCGAGCGGCGCAGAGACTCGCATAACGCCGTCAGGGGTGTCCGATAATGCAGGAGTTCAATCTGATGCAGTCCGCGAGCGGCTGCGCGGAAGGGGCTCGTCTGCCTGCCTGTTCGCACAGGACACGATGCTCGACTGGACCGGATGGACGCCGTCGGAAACTGCATGACCAGCGGCCGCCGGCCAGGTGCGGCCGCCCCTTGCTGCCGTCAGCGAAATTCGCTGTCCAGCACCGCTCCGCAAACGGTACGTTTCTCCGGCCACGCTGCCCGCTACCCGCCAGTCACGCTGCCCGCTGCCAGTCCCGCTGCCGCTGCCCGCTGCCCCCGCCCGCGACAGAACGCCCTCGCGGACCGACACCTGGAGAATCAGCCCATGCCCGCAGACCTCGCCGTGGAGGCCGTCGGCCTCGTCAAGCACTTCGGAGAGACCAAGGCGGTCGACGGCGTCGACCTGGCCGTGCCGGCCGGCACCGTCCACGGCCTCCTCGGCCCCAACGGGGCGGGCAAGACCACGGTAGTGCGCATGCTCGCCACCCTGCTGCGCCCCGACGCCGGCACCGCCCGGGTGCTCGGCCACGACATCCTCGGCGAGCCGGACGCCGTGCGCACGAACGTGGGCCTGACGGGCCAGTACGCCTCGGTCGACGAGGACCTGACCGGCACCGAGAACCTGGAGATCCTGGCGCGGCTCTACGGGTTCGGCGCGGCGGCCGCCCGGCGGCGCGCGGCGGACCTGCTCGCCGCGTTCGACCTCAGCGACGCCGCCGGCAAGCAGGTCAAGACCTACTCGGGGGGCATGCGCCGGCGCATCGACCTCGCCGCCTCCCTGGTGATGAGCCCCCGGGTCCTCTTCCTCGACGAGCCCACCACCGGCCTGGACCCGCGCAGCCGCAACCAGGTGTGGGACATCGTGCGCCTGCTGGTCCACGAGGGCGCCACCGTGCTCCTGACCACCCAGTACCTCGACGAGGCCGACCAGCTCGCCGACCGGATCGCCGTCGTCGACCACGGCAAGGTCATCGCCGAGGGCACCGCCCCGCAGCTGAAGGCCTCCGTCGGCTCGGGCACGGTGAACCTGCGCCTGGCCGACCCCGCCCAGCGGGCCGAGGCCGCGCGGATCGCCGGGGAGGTCCTCGGCGGCAGCGTCACGCTCGGCGCGGACGCCACCTCCCTGGACGCCCAGGTGCCGGAGTCGAACGAGCCGGCGGCCGCGCAGGTGCTGCCCGCCCTGCAGGCCGCCGGCATCGCGGTGCCGGAGTTCAGCCTCGGCCAGCCCAGCCTGGACGAGGTGTTCCTCGCCCTCACCGGCAAGCCGGCCGAGGCCGGGGACGGCGTGACGGCGGACGGGACGACGGCGGGCCGCGGCGGGGCGAGCACGGCGGGTCCCGCCGGGGCGACGTCGGCGGGTCCCGCCGGGGCGAGGACGTCGGGCGGCGGTGCCGCGCCGCCGTCGGGCAGCGAGGAGGCGGCAGCCAGCTACGAGCGGGAGGAGGCCCGATGAGGACCCTGGACATCGGTGAGAACACGGCGCTGCGGGCGGCCATCGCCGTCCCGGAGCGGCCCGAGCGCTCCACGCCGGTCGGTGCGACGCTGACCTTCGCCCGCCGGGCGCTGCTGAAGATCAAGCACGTGCCCGAGCAGCTGATGGACATCACGTTCACCCCGGTGATCTTCACCCTGATGTTCACCTACCTGTTCGGCGGGGCGATCGCCGGGGACGCGCGCACGTACCTGCAGTTCCTGCTGCCGGGGATCCTCGTGCAGACGGTCCTGATCGTCACCGTGTACACGGGGTTCACCCTGAACACGGACATCACCAAGGGCGTCTTCGACAGATTCCGGTCGCTGCCGATCTGGCGGCCGGCGCCAATCGTCGGGGCGCTCATCGGGGACACGGTGCGCTACACCATCGCCTCGGCCATCACGATCGGGCTGGGCCTGGTGCTCGGGTTCCGGCCGGCGGGCGGGGTGGTCGGCGTCGTGCTGGCCGTGCTCCTGCTGCTCGTCTTCGCGTTCGCCCTGAGCTGGGTGTTCACCATCCTCGGGCTGCTCATGCGCACGCCGAACGCGGTCATGGGCGTCTCGATGCTCGTGCTCATGCCGCTGACCTTCGCGTCGAACATCTTCGTCGCGCCGGAGACGATGCCCTCGGTGCTCCGGGCGTGGGTGGACATCAACCCGGTGTCCTACCTGGTCACGGCGGTCCGGGGGCTGATGGGTGGGACGGCCACGTTCGCCGACGTCGCCTGGGTGCTGGTCGCGGCCGCGGCCATGACGGCGGTGTTCGCGCCGATCACGATGCGGATCTACCGCAACCGGTCCTGACCCCGGCCGAGGCGGCGCCGCTGCGCCGACCCAGGCAGCGGCACCCCCGGCCGGTGGTGCGCGGCTCGCCGGTCACGGCGAGTCCGGGTGGATCTCCATGTCACAGCCGTCCGGGTCGACCACATGGACCCGGGTGGCCGCCCGGTCGCTGATGACGTGGGCGCTCGGGTAGCCGGCCGACCGCAGGCGGGCCGCGAGGTCCTCGAGCGGCTCCTGGGTGGCGAAGCCGATCCGGGTCAGCGCGATCCGCTGGGTCGGGTCCGGGGAGTCGAAGGCCGGGAGCTCGCCGGGGGCGGACGGGCGGTGCAGCCCGATCACCCCTGAGCGGGTCCCTGCCCGCAGGCCCTGCCACCAGACGCCGTCGCCATGGTCGGGCTCGAAGCCGAGCCGGCGGAAGAACTCGGTGTCGCGCGCGAAGTCCGGCGAGTACCGCAGCGCGGAGACGGACAGCCGGGGGTCCGGCTGCGGAGACGCTGCACGGGTGTATCCGTAGTCGTCGAGCTGCTCTTCGTTGATCACGATCAGCTCGCCGCCCGGGCCGGTCAGGTAGCCCTGCCGGCCGTAGGACTCGTCCACGACGGCGATGTCGAGGCCGTTCTGCTCGCCGAGCTCGACGAGGCCATCGGCGCTCCTCGTGATGAAGCAGAGGTGCGAGAGCCCGTGCTCGCTCGCCGTTCCCGGTCCGCCAGCGGCGTGCACGATCACCCGGCCGGCGCCGGCCACGAGATCGGCGAACTGCGTCCCGCGGGTCAGGACCGCCGCCATCCCGACGGTCTCGAGGAACGCGACCATCCGGTCGGGGCGCGAGCTGAAGCGAACCGGGGCCACAGCGAAGTCAAGAGAAGGTCTGCTCACGTCTACTCCTCGTCTTCCAGGTACTGCTCGAGGGCACGCTGCACCAGCGCGGACAAACTGCTGTTCTCGTCGATCGCGCGGTGCTTCACGGCGACGACGAGGCGAGAGGGCAGGTAGACGTTGAACTGAACCTTCCTGTCCGCCCCAGGAGAGCCGATCTCGTTGGGCATGGGCGAGATGCTAGCATCCTCGCCTGCTATGAACCAGGGTTCAGGCTCCTGCGGCCCGATCACTCCGGGCGGCCCGCGCGGCCCGGCCCCGGGCTCACCAGGCACGCCGGGGCCGCGCTTGGCGACCCGGCCGCCGCCCGCACCAGCGCTCGGCTCAGCGGCCGAGCACCGCGCGCAGCGACGCGACCGCGCCCGTCTCGGCCTCGTGGATCTCGGCCAGCTGCGCGCTCATCGCCGTGCGGATCGCGGCGAGCCGCTCCTCGTCCAGCGGCGAGGCGTCCGCGTGCTCGGCCCGCAGCCGCCACAGCTGCTCGGCGGCCGCGGCGCGCTCCGCGGCGCCCGCGTCCCCCTCGGCGACGGCCCCGGTCACCGTCGCGGTCAGCTCCCGGATCCGCCCGATCGCCGGGACGTCGTCCGGCAGCGCGGTCTCGGCGAGGCGGTGCCAGCGCTGCCCGATCTCCCGCCACCGCTGCGCCTCGTCCGCCAGCGCCGGCTCCCCCAGGACGGCAGCGGCCTCCGTGAGGCCGTCGGCGAACAGGTCGCGCAGGTGCCCGCCGTCCATCCCGGCGGGCTCGACCGCCTCCCACACCCCGGCCAGCGCCCGCAGCAGGCCGCGCCGGTCGGCGAAGACCGTCGGCCAGCCCTTCGCCGCGCGCTGGTCGACCAGCAACCGCGACCACTTCCGCCACGCGGGCAGCGCGAACGACGTCGACGAGCCGGCCAGGTGGTCGACCGTCGCCCGCAGCCCGTCCCGGACCGCGGCACGCAGCCGGTCGGCCGGCACCACCGCGCCCGCCGACCGGACGACGAGCATGGTGTTCCGGTAGCTGCCCACCCGGGCCCGCGCCCGGTCCAGCGCCGCGACAGGCACGGTCAGCGGGGCCAGCGTGCGGTCGTCGACGTGCACGCGGCCGTCCGCGGCGGCGTAGGCGACGACGGGGTGGCCGCCGTGGCCGTCGAGGAGCTCGGGCAGGTTCCAGTAGCCGACGTGGTACCGGTCCGGCCAGACGATGGCCGGGTCGCCGGCGGCCAGCGTCGAGCCCAGCGCCCGCGCCGCGGCGACCGTGCCGCCGGTGCGGGACCAGGTCACGTCCAGCCCGAGCCGGTCCACGGTCGTGGCCAGCCGGCGGTCGAAGTACTGCCAGGAGTGCGTGAACCCGAGGGTGACGATCCGGCTGTCGTCGTGCGCGAACTCCCACAGGATGTAACCGGCGCCGAGGCCGCCGCCGACGACGAGCAGCAGCGGCTCGGTCAGTGGCCCGTCCGGGCCGGTGACCCCGCGGTGCGCGAGGACGTTGGCCAGCGCGGCGGTGTCCGGGTCGGTGCCGCCGCGCAGCGTCCACCCGGCGTCGACGACCGGGCCTCCCCCGCCGGTCGCTCCCAGTACGTGCGCCCGGGCCACGGCGTACCGCTCGCCGGTGCGGGCCATCCGGGCGCGCACGCGCGCCTTCAGCTGCTTGCCGCTTGTCATGTAGGACCTTCCGGCTGCGCCCGCGACGGCCGGCTCCACGCCCCGTCCGCCGCCGCAGCCGTACCGTCCGTTGGTGAGGGCAGGCGTCGTGCGGCGCCTCGAGGCTCTCGAAGTCCCCTTTGCCCCGCGGTGCCGGCCCGCGTGGAGAACCGGTCTGGGGTTGGGCGTGAGGCGCGCCAGAGATGAGTCTAGGTGGCCGCCCGGCGCAGGGGAAGCACGCTCAGGTCTGCGGAAGGTGCTGCCCCCGGGCCATCCACGCCCCGCCGGCGGGATCCTGCTGGGCGGCTAGCGACGGATGACAGGGCCCCGCAGCGAGCTGCCAGGCTCCAGGACGACAGGGCGGCGGACGGCGCCGAGCCGGCTGGCGCTGCTCTCAGCCGCGCCAGCCGGCGGCACGCTGGCCGGCGACCCAGGCGGCCACCTGGGTACGGCGCTGCAGGCCCATCTTGCTCAGCAGCGCGGTGATGTGGTTCTTCACGGTCTTCTCCGCCACGCCGAGCCGCTCGCCGATCTCCCGGTTGGACAGGCCGTCGCCGATCAGCTCGAGCACCCGCCGCTCCGAGGGCGTGAGGTCGGCGGTCGGGTCCTCGTGGTCGGCCCGGCGCCGGGTGACGGTGCGCTCGTCGAGCAGGGTGCGGCCGGCGGCGACGGCCTTGATCACGTCCGCCAGCTCCGCCCCGCGGACGGTCTTGAGCAGGTAGGCCTTCGCGCCGGCCTTCAGGGCCTCCGCGAGGGCGTCGTCGTCGTCGAAGGAGGTCAGGACCACCGGCCGGGCATCGGGCACCTTCTCCCGCAGAGTGGAGATGATGTCGATCCCGGTGCCGTCAGGCAGCTGGAGGTCCACGAGCACCACCTCCGGCCGTACGAGCGGGGCCCGGCGCACCGCCTCGGCCACCGTCCCGGCCTCGGCGACGACGGCGAGGCCGTCGGCGCGGTCGACGATCTCGGCGATGCCGCGCCGGACGACCTCGTGGTCGTCGATGATCATGACGCGGATGTCGCGCGGGAGCTGCGCGGCGCTGAGGTTGGACACGGCGGACAGCCTAGCGAAGGGCGTGGTCGCTCCCGGGCCGGCTCACGCCGGCGGCCGGGCGGCGCCGGCAGCGCGGGCAGAGAAGGAGCTGCGTTCATGAACTCCTCCCGCCGGACCGGCGCGCTGCACCGGGGGCAGGGCCGGCCGGCCTGCCGTAGACCGCGGGGGACCGGGCGGAGAACCCCGACTACCCCCGTAATAGACGTTCATCTCGCCTCGTCGACTCAGCGCGTCCAACCTTGCGGCAGTCAGCCGGCCAGGTCGCTGACCGGAATCATGAGCACGCCGGTCGTCGGTGCTCGACCCGCTCACAGGTGCCGCGTCGGGTCCATGCGCTGGTGCAGGATCCGAATCACGTCCACGCCGTCGGCGTTCTCGACGTAGAAGAGCATGTGGCTGCCGATCCCGTACCGGCGGTAGCCCTCGCGGATCTCCTCGCAAGCGCGCCCGCGGCCCGGGTCGTCGGCGACGCGCTCGATCGCGGCCCTGATCTCGGCCACGTAGGTCTCGGCCTGACGGACGTCCCAGCGCTCCTCGGTGAAGTCCCAGATCGACGAGAGGTCACGCTGCGCGGCAGGTGTGAGGCGGTACAGGCTCACGACTTCTTCGCCGCGACGAAGGCGTCGAAGTCGAAGGGCTCCGGTGCACCGCTCTCCTCGCCGGCGACGAGGGCGGCGCGGAGCGCGGTCAGTTGCGCCTCCTGATCCTCCAGCAGCCGGAGAGCGGCGCGGACGACCTCGCTGGCCGACCGGTAGCGCCCGGACGAGACCTGGCGGGCGAGGAAGTCCGAGAAGTGGTCGTCCAGGCTGATGGAGGTGTTCTGGGCCATACCGCCACGGTACCAAAGATTGGTAAGGCTTGACGAGCCGCAGCCGGAACCGCGAATCCACGATCCAGGAACGCCTCGTACGCGCGTACGACGTGATCAAAGCACACCTCATCGTCGTCCCAGCACGACAAGCACCGGCAGCGACAACGTCCGCAGCTCATCTTCCGTTGTCGCGGACTCGGCCTCGTGCATCCGGTTCACTTGCCGACCACGGCCGGCCAGTGGTCCGCATCGTCAGGCGACAGCTCGGCGTAGGCCTCGGCCATAAACGCCGGCGGTTCTCCGCCCAGCACGCCTCGCGCCATCGTCGACATTGAAGGGCGCACCCGGTAGACATCGGCGAGCTCCTCCAGCAAGGGTCCGAGCATCCGCGAGTCGGTGCCACCGGGATACAAGCACCAGCAGTTTCTGCCCTCACCGTCGTCGGCAACCACAGCGCACCCATTCCCACCCCCAGGCGATCTCGACGTGCAACCAGTATCGCTTGGCCGATATCCCATGCACTCAGGCAACTCGATGCCAACGGCGCAACGGTCAACCGGTGGAAGGTTACCGGCGCGAGTGAGTCGGCGGCTGGCAGTGCGGGCAGAAGTACGAAGAGCGGTTCATGAACTTTTCCCGCTCGATGGTCGTGCGGCAGCGGCGGCAGTCCTCTCCGGCCCGACCGTAGACATTCGTCCCGGCCTCGGCGACCACGGCGAGGCCGTCGGCGCGGTCGACGATCTCGGCGATGCCGCGCCGGACGACCTTGTGGTTGTCGATGATCATGACGCGGATGTCGCCCGGGAGCTGCGCGGCGCTGAGGTTCGACACGGCGGACACAGCCTAGCGAAGGGGGTGGTCGCTCCCGTGCCGGCGCAGGCCTGCGGCGGGGCGCCGCTGGCAGCGCGGGCAGGAGAAGGAGCTGCGGTTCATGAACTCCTCCCGCCGGATCGGCGCGCCGCACCGGGGGCAGGGCTTGCCGGCCTGGCCGTAGGCGGCGAGGGACCGGGCGAAGTACCCCGGGGCGCCGTCGGCGTCGACGTAGAGGGCGTCGAAGGAGGTGCCGCCGACGGCGAGCGCCTCGGCCATGACGTCGGCGGCCGCCTGCAGCAGGGTGCGCACCCGGGGCGGCGCGAGCCGGTCGGTGGGGCGGGTGCCGTGCAGGCGGGCGCGCCAGAGCGCCTCGTCGGCGTAGATGTTCCCGACGCCGGAGACGAGGGTCTGGTCCAGCAGGGCCCGCTTGACCTCGGTGCGGCGGGTGCGCAGCCGGCGCACCAGGGCGTCGCGGTCCAGGGCGGGGTCGAGCAGGTCCCGGGCGATGTGGCGGACCGGCTCGGGGAGCAGCGGGGCGGGGCTGCCGTGGCCGCCGGGCCCGCCGTCCGGCGTGGGCACGGTGGCGGTGACCATGACGTGGCCGAACGTGCGCTGGTCGACGAACCACAGCTCGCCGCCGTCGCCGAGCCGGAGCCGGACTCGCAGGTGGGTGTGGGTGGCGGGGAGGGGGCGGACCATGGTCGGCAGGGCGGCGCCGGGCGGGGCGGCGTCGGGCAGGACACCGTCAGGCGGGGCGCCGTCGGCCAGGACGCTCTCGGCAGGCGCGCCGTCGGCCGGCCTGCCGGAGCCCTGGACGAGGAGCTGGCCGGACATGCCCAGGTGCGCGAGGAGGGCCTGGTCGCCGTCGTCGAGGGTGAGCCAGAGGTACTTTCCGCGGCGGACGGCGGCGGTGAGGGTGGCGCCGCGCAGGCGGCCGGCGAGCTCGGCAGCGCCGCCGGGCTGGCGGCGGACGCTGCGCGGGTGGTGCACGTCCACGCCGACGACCGTGCGGCCGAGCACGTGGCGCGCCAGGCCGGCGCGGACCGTCTCGACCTCGGGGAGCTCGGGCATCAGCCGGACCCGGCGAGGTCGGCGAGGCTGGGCCCGTCGCCGGCGTCGTCGTCGTCGGCTGCCCGCAGGTCGCCCACCGGGGCGCCGCCTCCGCCAACCTGGGCGGCGTGGTCGGCCGCGGTGGCGTCATCCGCCGCCGGGGCGTCGTCGCCACGACCCGCGCCCGCCGCACCGTTGCCGCCCGCCCCGCCGGCCGTCGTCGGCAGGGTGCCGGCGGCCAGCCGGCCGTAGGCGTCCTCGGCCGCGTGCTGCTCGGCGACCTTCTTCGACGTCCCCACGCCCTCGCCGGCGACGGCGTCCCCGAGCAGGACGACGGCGGTGAAGGTGCGGGCGTGGTCCGGCCCGGTGCCGGTCACGGCGTAGGTCGGGGCCGCGACCCCGCGCTCGGCGGCGAGCTCCTGCAGGGAGGTCTTCCAGTCCAGGCCGGCGCCGAGGCTGGCGGCCTGCGCGAGCAGCGGCCCGACGAGCCGCTCGACCACTGCCCGGGTGTGCTCCAGGCCGTGGCCGAGGTAGATCGCCCCGATCAGCGCCTCGACGGTGTCGGAGAGGATGGAGTCCTTCTCCCGCCCGCCGGTACCGAGCTCGCCGCGGCCGAGCAGGATGAACGGGCCCAGGCCCAGCCTTCGGGCGACGGCGGCGAGGGCGCGCTGGCTCACCGTGGCGGCCCGCATCCGGGCCAGGTCGCCCTCGGGCTCGTCGGGGTGGTGCCGGTAGAGGTACTCGGTGACGATCACGCCGAGGACGGCGTCGCCGAGGAACTCCAGGCGCTCGTTGGTGGGGATCCCGCCGGCCTCGTGCGCGAAGGACCGGTGCGTCAGGGCCAGGACGAGGAGCTCGGGGTCGACCTCGGTGCCGAGGCGGTCGAGCAGGGTGGCCACGTCCTCCCGCGCCGGTGCGGCGAGCTCCCGGTCGTGGCGAGGACGACGGCGGCTCATCGGGCCTCGTCACCGTCCTCGCGGTCCGCGGCCTCCCCGCCGTCGGGGAGGAGGGCACCCAGCGCCGCCCAGCGGGGGTCGAGGTGCTCGTGGTGATGGCCGGGCTCGGCGTCGGCGAGCGGGACCCCGCAGTCCTGGCACAGGCCCGGGCAGTCCGGCCGGCACAGCGGCTGGAACGGCAGGGCCAGGACGACGGCGTCGCGCACGGCGGGCTCGACGTCCACCTGCTCGCCGTCCACCTCGGGCAGCTCGGCGGCCTCCTCGTCGCCGTCCGCCACCAGGGACGCCTTGGTGCTCGGGTAGAAGAAGAGCTCGGAGAGCCCGACGGTGGTCTCCGCGCGGACCGCGCCCAGGCAGCGCACGCACTCCCCGACCAGCGGGGCGTGGACCTCGCCGGTGACCAGGACGCCGTCCATGACTGCCTCGAGCCGCAGGTCGAGGTCGACGTCGGCGCCGACCGGCACGCCGATGACCTCGGTCCCCAGGTCCGCCGGGGCCGGCACGGTGCGCTCGATCGTGCGCATGCCGCCCGCCCCGCGACCGAGGTCGCGGGTGGTGAGGACGTACGGGGATCGTGCGGGCATGACTCTCCAGGGACGTGGGACGGCCCCGTTCCGGTGCGGGGCGACCACATATCATACCTCGCGGGGTCCCCGCGTGGCGGGCGAGGGCCGCGGCGACGGGATGGGGTGGCTGCCTCCGGACCGGGCGCTCCCCGCGCCCGTGCGGCGGCCGCGCGACGACCCAGCGCCGGTGTCCCGCGCACCGCGATCGCTCGTCGCGTGCGAGCGGCCGCTCGCGGCGCCGCAGCCGCTCAACGCGACGAGCGGCCGCTCACTCCCCCGCCGGACGGTTCCGGGCGGCCAGCGCCTCCCGGCCGGCGCGAACCTGGGTCGTGATGGCCCCGAGGTCGATCTCGAACTGGGCGAGCTGGCGGTCGCAGTAGTCGTTGGCGTCGGCGGCGAGCTTGGCGGCGCGCGCCTCGGCGGCCGCGACGATCTGCTCGGCGCGCTCCTCGGCCAGCCGCACCACCCGCTCCTGCGCCACGAGCTCCTTGGCCCGGGTCTCGGCGTCGGCCAGCACCTGCTCGGCCCGTCGTCGCGCCTGCTCCATTACCGCGTCCGCGCCGGCGACGATGTCGTCGGCGGCGTGGATCTCCTCGGGCACGACGGCCCGGGCGGCGTCGAGCAGGTCCAGGGCCTCGGCGCGGTTGACGAGCACGGAGGCCGACATCGGCATCGTGCGGGCCTGGCTGATGAGCGTGGTCAGCTCGTCCAGGATCGACACCAGGGACTCCCCGTCGGTCTGGGGGCCGGTGCGCGGCTCGGTGGCGGTCATCGCTCTCCTTCGGGATCGGCAGGCAACGCCTGGTCGGGTGGCCCGGCACGGTGCGCGGCGGGCAGCGCCTGGCGCAGGGCGGCGGCGACGGCGGTGGGCACGAGCCCGGTCACGTCGCCCCCGTGCCGCGCCACGTCCTTCACGAGCGAGGAGGCCACGTGCGCCAGGGCCGGGTCGCCGAGGACGAACACCGTCTCCACCCCGCTCAGGTGCCGGTTCATCAGGGCCATGGCCAGCTCGGCGTCGAAGTCCGCGGCTCCGCGCAGGCCCTTGACGACGGCGGTGGCGCCAACCTCGGTGCAGAAGCGCGCGAGCAGGCCGGGGACGAGGGCCACCCGGACGCCGTCGAGGTCACCGGTGGCCTCCTCGGCCAGCCGGACGCGGGTGTCGGCGTCGAACAGGTAGCGCTTGGCGGGGTTGTGCGCGACGGCGACGACGACCTCGTCGAAGAGGGCGCGGGCGCGCCGGACGACGTCGACGTGCCCGAGCGTGACCGGGTCGTAGGACCCGGGGCAGACGGCCAGGCTCATCGGTGCCCGCTCGCTTCGGCCATGGCCGTCACGGTAGCCCTCGGCCGGCCGACGGCCCGGAGGCGCGCCGTGCCCCACCGGCTCTCGGCCGGTCTGACCCCCGGAGGTGCGCCGGCCGCTCGCGCAACCAGGGCCGGGGTGCCGCCGCTCGGCCGCAGGCGGGCGGCGCTCAGCCGCCGGCGCGCGGGAGGTGGGCGGTCGACGCTCAGGCGCCGGCGGGCCTTCGGCGCTCAGCCGTCGACGCGCGGTGGGGCGCCAGCGCTCATCCGGCGGGCTCCGCGAACCATACCTGGGTGTCTCCGTAGGAGCGCTGGTCCACGCGCCGCAGGCCCGGCGGCCAGGGCGGCTCGGGGCTCCGCCGGGAGCGCTCGACCACGACGAGCGCGGTCGGCCGCAGCCAGGGGCGCCGGTCAGCGGTGGGGTCTACGCCGGCGGCGTCGCCGGGCGCCCGCGCAGCGGAACCCGGGCGGCGCACGTCGCTCGCGGCGTCCACTCCGGGGGCCTGCGGCGCGGCCGAGCCCGGGCGGCACACGTCGCTCGCGCCCGCGGGGCCGGGTGCCTGTGGCGCGCCGGCGAGCAGGGTCAGCACCCGGGCGAGCTGCGGGCCGGGGACGTCGTACGGGGGGTCGAGCAGCACCAGGTCGGCCGGCTCGCCGTCGGACCCGGCCGCGAGGTACGTCTCCACCTTGGCCGCGACCACCTCGACCGCCAGCCCCAGCTGTGCCGCGTTGCGCCGGCACGCTGCTGCCGCCGGCTTCGCCGCCTCGACGAGGGTGACCCGGGTCGCGCCGCGGGAGGCCGCCTCCAGGCCGAGCGCGCCGGAACCGGCGTACAAGTCCAGCACCCGGGCGCCGTCGACCACGCCGAGGTGCTCCAGCCGGGAGAACAACGCCTCCCGCACCCGCTCGGACGTCGGCCGGGTGCCCGAGCGCGGCACCTGCAGCGTGCGCCCGCCCGCGCTGCCGGCCACGATCCTGGTCACCGCGCCACCCTACGGCCGACGCACCCGGCCACGACCGCCGGGCCTGCCGCCCGGTGCTAGGCGCCGGGGCTGCCGCGGACCAGCTGTCCCAGCCGCCGCAGCCGTCCCCGGCACGTCGAGACTGGCAAAGTGGTTGCTGGCAGCAACCGTTTTGTCGTTCTCGGCGTGACCGCCGGCGGACGGCGCCCCCCCGTGCACCCAGAAGCGCCGGGAGCGGCGACGTCGCCCGGGCCCCAAGATCAGACAGCGCTCCGGGCGCCCAGATCAGACAGCGCTCAACCGTTGCGCGCGCCCAGCAACCGGTAGTACTCTCACACCACCCCACATCCGGTTGTGTGGGAACGATGACGTCGGGCCCGAGGACGGGCCAAGGAGGTGACCGCGTGTACGCCGAGGAACGCCAGCACCTCATCACCTCGACGGCGCACGGCGAGGGACGCGTCTCCGTCACCCGGCTGGCCGAGCGCTTCGGGGTCACCGCCGAGACCATCCGCCGGGACCTGGAGCTGCTCGACCGCCGCGGGGTGCTGCGCCGGGTGCACGGCGGCGCCGTACCGGTGGACAAGGTCCGGCTGAGCGAGCCCGCCCTGCCGCAGCGTGCGGTGACCCACGTGGCCGAGAAGAAGCGCATCGCCCGCGCCGCCCTGGCCCACCTGCCCACCGGCCCCGGCAGCATCGTCCTCGACGCCGGCACCACCACCGGCCACCTCGCCCAGCTGCTGCCCGACGACCCCGACCTGGTGACCATCACCAACTCGCTGCCCGCCGCGGCCGCGCTGACCGGCCGGGCCAGCGGCGTCTTCCTGCTCGGCGGCCGGGTCCGCGGGCTGACCCAGGCGGCGGTCGGCACCGACGCCGAGCGGGCCCTGGCCCGCACCCGGGTGGACGTCGCCTTCCTCGGCACCAACGGCCTCACCCCCGCCCACGGCGCCTCCACCCCGGACCCGGCGGAGGCCGCCGTCAAGCGCGCGATGGTGCAGGCCGCCCGTCGCGTCGTCGTGCTCGCCGACGCCGCCAAGATCGGTCAGGAGCACCTGGTCAGCTTCGCCTCCCTCGAGGAGATCGACGTCCTCGTCACCGACGCCAGCATCTCCATTGAGGACCGCCAGGCCCTGGAGGCCCGCAACCTGGAGGTCGTGGTCGCATGATCGTCACCCTCACCGCCAACCCCAGCCTGGACCGCACCGCCGCCCTGGCCGGCCCGCTGGCCCGCGGCGGGGTCAACCGGGCCCGGGCCGTCACCGTGGAGCCGGGCGGCAAGGGCGTCAACGTCGCCCGCGTGGTGACCCTCGCCGGCCAGCCCGCCCTCGCCGTGCTCCCCGCCGACCCGGCCGGGCCGCTGGTCGCCGCCCTGGCGCGGCTCGGGGTCCCGCACCTGAGCGCGCCGACGACGTCCGCCGCGCGCACCAACCTCACGGTGACCGAGCCGGACGGGACCACCACCAAGATCAACGAGCCGGGCGTGCCGCTGTCGGAGGCGGAGGCCGCTGTGCTGGCCGAGCTGCTGCTCGACGCAGCGGGGGGCGGCGACGGCGCGTCGCGGACCGCCGTCGGCACGCGCACCGCGGGCCGCGGCGGGCCGGTCGCCGTCAGCGCCGGCGCGGCGGCGGCCGGGACGCCGGGGGCAGGCGACGGCGCAGCACGGACGGTCGTCAGCACCGGCACGGGGGCCGACGGCGCACTGGTCGCCGTCAGCCCCGGCACGGCGGGCGCGGGCCACCCGAGCGGTGCCGGCGACGGCGCGGACTGGGTGGCCCTGTCCGGCTCCCTGCCGCCCGGGGTGCCGGTCGACTGGTACGGGGCCCTCACCCGCCGGCTGCGGGCCGCTGGCCGGCGCGTGGCCGTCGACACCTCTGACGCCCCGCTCCGGGCGCTGGCCGCCGGGTTCCCGGCCGCCGCCCCGGACCTGCTCAAGCCCAACGCCGAGGAGCTCGCCCAGCTCAGCGGCGGGGACCCCGAGGCGCTCGAGGCCGCCGCGGCGGCCGGCGACCTGGCGCCCACGGTGGGCGCCGCCCGCCGCCTGCTGGACCAGGGGGTCGGCGCGGTGCTGGCCACGCTCGGCGGCGCCGGCGCGGTGCTGGTGACCGCGGCTGGCGCCTGGGCCGCCACGCCCCCGCCGATCACGCTCCGCAGCACCGTCGGGGCCGGGGACTCGGCCCTGGCCGGGTACCTGATCGCCGCCGTCGCCGGCCGCGACGAACCCGCTCGGCTGCGCCACGCCGTCGCCTACGGCTCCGGCGCCGCGGCCCTCGCCGGGACGGCGCTGCCGCGTCCCGACCAGACCGACCCGGACCGCGTCGACGTCGTCCGGCTGCCCTGAGCCCCGCGGCGGCGCTGCTCCCGACGCCGTCGTCCAGGAAAGGAATCGCCATGTCCCAAGAGGCACCGCCGCTGATCACCGCCGAGCTCGTGGCGCTCGACGTGGACCTCGGCACCACCAAGGACGACGTCATCGCCGCCCTCGCCCGCACGGTCGCGGCGGCCGGCCGGGCAGACGCGGACCAGCTGCTGGCCGACGCGATGGCCCGCGAGGCCCAGTCCGCCACCGGCGTCCCGGGCGGCATCGCCATCCCGCACTGCCGCTCGGCCGGCGTGCACGAGGGGTCGCTCGCCTTCGCCCGGCTCTCCCCCGCCGTCGACTTCGGCGCCCCGGACGGCCCGGCCGACCTCGTCTTCCTCATCGCCGCCGCCGAGGGCGGCGGGGCCGACCACCTCAAGCTCCTCACCAAGCTCGCCCGCGCCCTGGTGCGCAAGGACTTCGTGGCCGCGCTGCGGGCCGCCGGCACGCCGGTGGAGGTCGTGGCGCTCGTCGACGGCGTCCTGGACCCGGCGCCGGCGCCCCCAGCCACCGGCCGCGACACCACTGCCGCCACCCGCGAGCAGGCGGGGGCCACCAGCGCCCAGGCCGGGCCGGCCGCCGACCAGGCCGGCGGCGACCGGGCCACCGAGCGGGCCGGCAGCGACCAGCCCCCGGCCGCGGCAGCCGCCGGCGACCGGCACCGGGTGGTCGCCGTCACCGCGTGCCCGACCGGCATCGCCCACACCTACATGGCGGCCGACGCGCTCGTTGCGGCCGGCCGGGACGCCGGCGTCGACGTCGAGGTCGAGACCCAGGGGTCCTCGGCGACCACCCCGCTGCCGCCGGAGACGATCGCCGCCGCCGACGCGGTCATCTTCGCCACCGACGTCAACGTCAAGGGCCGGGAGCGCTTCGCCGGCAAGCCGGTGGTGGAGTCCGCCGTCAAGCGGGCCATCAACGAGCCGGGCGCGATGATCGCCGAGGCCCTGCGGGCCGCCGAGGACCCCGGCGCCCGCCGGGTGGCCGGCGCGGCGGGGACCGGCGAGGCCGCCGGTGCCGGCGGCGGGACGGGCGGTGGCGGGCTCGGCGTCGGCGCCCGGCTGAAGCAGGCGCTGCTCACCGGCGTGAGCTACATGATCCCGTTCGTCGCGGCCGGCGGGCTGATCATCGCCCTCGGCTTCCTCTTCGGCGGGTACGACATCACCTCGGTCTCCCGCGACATCGTCCTGAACAGCTCCCTCGTCGACCTGCCCGACGGTGGCTTCGCCCAGTACCTCGGCGCCGTGCTGTACGAGCTGGGCTCGGCCGCGTTCAGCTTCCTGGTCCCGGCCCTGGCCGGCTACATCGCCTTCGGCCTGGCCGACCGGCCCGGCATCGCGCCGGGCTTCACCGCCGGCGCGGTGGCGAACATCGTCGGCGCGGGCTTCCTCGGCGGCATGCTCGGCGGCCTGCTCGCCGGGGCCGCGGCCCTGGCCATCTCGCGCATCGACGTCCCGCGCTGGCTGCGCGGGCTGATGCCGGTGGTGATCATCCCGCTGCTCGCCTCCATCGCCTCCGGCGGCCTGATCTTCCTGCTCGGCCAGCCGCTCGGGGCGATCATGACCGGCCTGACCAGCTGGCTCGGCGGGATGAGCGGGGCCTCGGCGGTGATCCTCGGGATCATCCTCGGCCTGATGATGTGCTTCGACCTGGGTGGCCCGGTGAACAAGGCGGCCTACACCTTCGCCACCGCGGGCCTGGTGGTCACCGACCCGGCCACCATGCGGATCATGGCCGCGGTGATGGCCGCCGGGATGGTCCCGCCGCTGGCGATGGCGCTCACCACCGCGGTGCGGCCACGGCTGTTCACCCCGGTCGAGCGGGAGAACGGCAACGCCGCGTGGCTGCTGGGCGCCTCGTTCATCTCCGAGGGCGCGCTGCCCTTCGCCGCGGCCGACCTGCGGATCATCCCGCCGTTCATGGCCGGCGGGGCGCTGACTGGCGCGCTGGCGATGGCGCTGGACGCCCAGTCGCGGGCGCCGCACGGGGGCATCTTCGTCTTCTTCGCGATGGACAACGTCCTCGGCTTCGTCCTGGCCGTGGTGGCCGGGACGGTCCTGGCCGCCGTCCTGGTCATCGCCGTCAAGGAGTGGGCACGACGGCGGGGCGCCACCGCCGACGTCCCGGCACCGGTCGCCGCCGCCGCGGCCTGAGCCTCGGGCGGGGCCTGCGAGACTGCGCCCGCGCCGCCCTACCGTCGCGACCGACCTGCCCGAACGTGACGACCGACCTACCCGCCCGTCACGATCGATCTACCCGCTGTTCCACCCATCCCCGAAAGGACATCCCATGCCCAGCCAGACCGCCGTCGTCGGCTCCGCCGTCGGCCTGCACGCCCGTCCCGCCGCCCTGATCGCCCAGGCGGCCGGGCAGTACGACGAGGAGATCACCCTGGCGACCGACGGGAACGAGCCCGTCGACGCCGCCTCGGCGCTGATGATCATGACCCTCGGGGCCGAGAAGGGCGCCACCGTCACCGTCACCACGGAGTCGCCGGAGGCGCTGGCGGAGATAGTCGGGCTCGTCGAGCAGGACCTCGACGCCAGCTGATCGCGTCCCGGCGGCGACGCCGGGGACCGGCGGTCGGCGGCACCAGTGCTGCTGCCGGCGCCGCTGACAGGACTGGGCCCGCCGTCGCAGTGCGACGGCGGGCCCAGCTCGCTGTTCCGGCGACGGCGGCCGGCTCCGGGTCAGGCCGCGACGTCCCGGCGGTTGGCGCCGGACCAGCCGGCGCGGGCCGGCTGCGGCTCCGCGGCGCGGACCGCGCGCTCGGGCACGACCTCGTCCGCGGCGACCTGGCCGCCGGCCTCGACCCGTGCCTGCGCCCCGACCCGGGCCCGCGGCCCGATCCGGGCGCCACGACCGATGACGGCGCGGGACCCGACGTGAGCGTTCGTGCCGACCACGACGTCCTCCTCGACGACGGCGCCGGTGTCCACCCACCCGCCGGCCTCGATCCGGGCGTCCGCGCGCACGTCGGCACGGGGGTCGACGTAGGCGGCCTCGCCGAGGAAGGCGGACGGGTGCACCCGCGCGCTCACCTCTACCAGCCCACCGCCGTTGGGGTGCGGCCGGTACTGCCGCAGGACGCCCTCGTCGTCCTCGAACTCGATCCGTCCCTTCCTGCTGCGCATGCTTTCCTCCCTCGCTGGTGCGGCGTACGCACCCCTTGCTGGTGCCGCGTACGCACCCTTCTCCCGGTGCTTAGCGCGCACCGAACGTCTGTACTTACCAACGCCGCAACCGGCCCGGTGATTCCAACCCAGACTGGTGACGTGTCTGGCAGACCGGCGACGGCGGCGAGCTCTCACGAAGGGGGACCAGAGCGCGTCAGGCAGGGGACGAGCGCGAGGGCCGGGGACCCCCGAGCACGCCCACCAGCGCCACCACCCCCGGAGGAGTACCGTGCAGAAAGCGCAGAACAGCGTCCGTAAGAGCCCAGAGCCGCCGTCGCCGTCGGCCGCCCCGCACGCATCCGGAGGAACGATGCCCGCATCCGACGGCACCATGGCCGTGCCCGTCACCATCCTCGACCTCGCGACCGTCCACCCCGGCGGCTCCGTCAAGGACACCTTCGACGCCTCCGTCGACCTCGCCCAGCACGCCGAGCGGTGGGGGTACCGCCGGTACTGGTTCGCCGAGCACCACAACATGCCGACCATCGCCTCCTCGGCGACGGCGGTGCTCATCGGGCACATCGCCGGCGCCACCAGCACCATCCGGGTGGGCTCGGGCGGGGTCATGCTGCCCAACCACTCCCCGCTCGTCGTCGCCGAGCAGTTCGGCACCCTCGCCACCCTCTACCCGGACCGGATCGACCTGGGCCTGGGCCGGGCGCCGGGCGGGGACCTGGCGATGCTGCGCGCCCTGCGCCGGGACCCCTCCGCCGCCGAGGCCTTCCCGCAGGACGTGCTCGAGCTCCAGGCGCTGCTCGGCCCGGAGCGGCCCGGGCAGACCGTCCGGGCGGTCCCGGGCACAGGCACCGAGGTCCCGCTGATCATCCTCGGCTCCTCCCTCTTCGGGGCCCGGCTGGCCGCCGCGTTGGGCCTGCCCTACGCCTTCGCCTCGCACTTCGCGCCCGCCGCGCTGCTGGAGGCCCTGCGCGTCTACCGCGCCGAGTACCGCCCCAGCCCGGCCCACCCGGAGCCCTACGTGTTCGCAGCGATGAACGTCTTCGCCGCGGACAGCGAGGACGAGGCCCGCACCCTGTTCACCCAGGTGCTGCGCGACCGCGTCGGCCAGCTCACCCGCCGCGGGCTGCCCCTGCCGGACCGCGACGCCGACGCGTTGCTGGCCTCCCCGGCCGGGGCCCAGGTCCGGGAGATGATGCGGTACACCGCCGTCGGCGCGCCGGGCACGGTGCGGTCGGAGGTCGACCGGTTCGTCGAGCTGACCGGCGCCGACGAGCTGGTGGTCGCCAGCGCCGCGCCCACCAACGAGACGCGGCGCCGCTCCTACGAGCTGCTGGCGGAGGTGCTGACCGCCTAGCTGCCGACCGCCTGCGGGCGGTGCGGGGCCGGCGGGCCGTGCGGGGCCTCCGGGCGGTGTGGGCGGGCCGGCACCCGCGCGGCCACCGCCAGCGCGACGACGGCGAGCCCGGCCTGGGCGGCCAGCAGCGCCGGCGGCACCGCGCCCAGCACCAGGGCGATGAGGACCGGCACCGACCCGAGCGCCGCCAGGTCCGGCCCGACGGCGACCACCGCCCCGATGCCCGGCGGGATCGACCCCATCGGGGTGTGCACGAGGGGGCCGGAGAAGTCCGGCAGCGGGCGGTACGCGGCGCGCACGCCGGCCGCCGCCCACACCGGGCCGGCCAGGGCGCCGAGCGCCAGCCAGCCGGCCGGGTCCCCGTAGCGCCAGGCCAGCAGGGCGCCGAGGACCAGCCCCCACCCGGCCAGCACGACGGCGGGCACCACCAGCCGGCACCGGCGCACCGCCCGCTCGCCCAGCGGGAGCAGCGCGTCCAGCGCGGTGTTCGCCTGCGCGCGCCGGGCGCCCTCGGCGGCGGCGAGCGCGGCGGCGTAGGCGCCGAGGAGGACCGCGGCGAGGGTCAGCAGCGGCGCCGGCCGGGGCGCGGCGAGCGCGAGGGCCGGCAGGCAGGCGGCGACGAGCACCTGGACCAGGTGGCGCGGGCTGCGCGCCAGGAGCAGCAGGTCGCCGGCGACGACGGCGGCCGGGGCGCGCCACCGGGCCGGCACCCGGCCGAGGCCGCCCAGGCTGCGCGGGCGGCGCCGGGCCGGCTCGGTGGCGGCCGACAGCGCCCGGCCCAGGGCCCGGGTGTCCAGGGAGAGCAGCGAGCCGAGCGCCTCCCCGGCGACCGCCCCACCCTCGCGGAGCACGGCGTCGCGCAGCCGCCCCAGGGACCGGTCCAGGACGAGCGCGAGCAGGCCGGCGGCGGCCAGCGCCGCGGCCCCCACAGGCAGCAGCGCGGGGGTGGCCACCGGCGCCGGGACCGCCGCCACCGCCAGCCCCATGCCCAGGATCGGGGTCGCCGCCAGGGTGGCGTCCGCCGCCCGGCGTACCCGGCGGTGCGCCCGGGTGTCCGCCTGGGCCAGGCCGGCGAGCAGGGTGCCGGCGGCGGCGGTGCCGGCGCCGGCCAGAGCGGCGCCGGCGAGCCAGGCGGGGTCGTGCCCGACCACCAGCCCGGCGGCCAGGCCGACCACCGCCCCGGCGGCCGCGGCCACCGCGGGCCAGTGCAGGGCGGCCGGGCGCAGCAGGGAGCGCCGGTCCACCGGCAGCCCGAGCCACCAGGACGCCTGCGGCCGGGACAGTACGACCGGGCCGAGCCGGGCGGTGAGCCCGGTCAGCGCGGCCAGCGCGGCCAGCCCGAGCAGCGCCCCGAGCCAGCCCGGGGCGAAGACGAGGCCCCGCCCGGCCGTCGGCGGCGCGGCGGTCACCGCCCCGCCGAGCCAGCCGGCGGTGGACAGCGTGAGCGCCGTCGTCACCGCGACAGTGAGCAGCGCGACGTAGACGTCGGCGAGCAGGTCGGACAGCGGGGCGGCGGCGCGGCGGCGGGACCGCCGTCGGGTGAACCGCCGGACGGCGGCCCCGGACGGCAGGCTCACAGCAGCTCCAGGGCGGCGGCGCCGTCGGCCGGCGCGGCGAGGGCAGCCCGGTCCTCGCCGAGGACGAGGACCGCGGTGGCCGCGCCGCGGACCACCGCCGGGTCGTGCGTGGCCACCAGCGCGGCGCCGCCGGCCTCGCGCTCGGCGCGCAGCCGCTCGACGAGGTCGGCCCGCATCCCGGGGTCTAGCCGCTGCTCGGGCTCGTCCAGGACGAGCAGGGAGCGCGGCCGGGCGAAGGCGGCGGCGAGGAGCAGCCGGCGGCGCTGGCCGGAGGACAGCGCGGCCGGCAGCGCGTCGGCCCGGGTGGTCAGCCCGAACTCCTCGACGAGCTGGTCGACCACCTCCCGCGGGGCGGGGACGCCGTGGCCGTAGCAGGTCAGCAGCAGGTGCTCGACGGCGGTCAGCGCCGGGAAGAACGCGTCGTCGCCCAAGTCGGCGGCCACGCTGGCGCGGAAGTCCCGGCTGCGGGGGTCCCCGCCGGGCACGGTGACGGTCCCCGCGAGGGGCTCGAGCTGGCCGACGACGGTGCGCAGCAGGGTGGACTTGCCGGTGCCGTTGGCCCCGACGACGGCGAGGAGCTCCCCGGCGGCGAGGGTGAAGGTCACCGGCGGGCACACCGGCAGGTCGTAGCCGACCTCGAGGCGGGTGGCGCGGACCAGGACGTCCGCGGGCGGGGCGGTGGTCGAGGTGGCCATCGGGGGGATGCTATCGGCCGGCCGGTTCCCCCGAGGAAATGGTCGAACTCATGGGCGGAGCCGCCAGGCCTGCGGCTCATGAGCAAGCCACACCTGCTGGGGATCCAGCGAACGCACCAGGCGCTGACCTTCCGTCGTGGGCTGATCGAGCTCCCCGAACCAGACTGCGGTGTCGCCGGCGACGACGACCGGCTGCTCACCGGTCTCGACGACGACGACTTGCGAGCCGCGGGTGTGACCGGGTGCGGGCACGAGCCGCACCCGGGGAAGCAGCTCGAGCTCCCCGTCGACCGGTACGTACCGCGCCGCAGCACCGGGCGGATCGACCCATTCAGGGATGGTGTAGCTCTCTTCGTGGCGGGCGTCGTCGAGCTCCCGTCGTTGGACGTAGATGGGCTTTCCGGCGAAGAGGTGGTTGCCGCCGCAGTGGTCGAAGTGAAGGTGGGTGTTGACGACGATGTCGATGCTGTCGATATCGAAGTCCTGCTCGTTCAGGGGGCGGATGCGAGGATCGAGGTCGGCAGCTGCTGGATGGAGGTCCGTCAGGCCGGTATCGACCAGCACGCGCGCGTCGGGGTGGTTGATGACGTGAACGTAGATCGGCATGCCGGGGCCGAGCAGGTCTCCTACGTGGACGGGTGTGACGGTGATTGCGCCGGACATTATCCTGGGACTTCCTTGTCGGGTTGTGGCGCGGACGTCGCCGAGGCGAGCCCGCCGCGGAGGGTTGTGACCACGGACGCCACCGCGGCCGATGGCGACGACCGTGACCCGGATGGCTGCACGGCCACCGCGGCCGATGGGCGACGACCGGGGCGCGGATTGCTCCAGCAGCCCCGGCGAGAGCGACGGAGGGAACGTGCCGCCAGATGCTCACGGCCGGCTTCGCAACGATCGTTCGATCGTTATCGCGGCACCAGCTCGGTGAAGTAGCCAGCGAGCCTGTCCCAGATCGGGATCGTGCTGGCGACCATCTCGGCGAAGAACTCGTTCTCCCAGTCGGCGTCGTTCCCGTAGGCGCTCGTGACGATGCGAACGACACAGCTACCGCCGGATGCCGTCTCGATGAGAAACTCGGTCGCGATCGGGGTCGTCAGTGAGAGGTCCTCGTACACCGTCGAGAGCGGCACGCCGATGCTGGCGAACCACTCGACCATCCGGGGCGGGACATCTTCGATCCGGTCGGCGATGGGCCAGGGCTCTTCGTAGGCGAACCGGACGTTCGGTGTGTAGTCCGTGACCACTCCGGTCGTCGTGAGGTCCCCAAGGTCGAACGACACCTCTCCGCCGACCCGTGGGTCGAGCCGGGTCGGCACCATCCAGGAGGAGATGCCGCCGGCGGTGGCGATCGCCTCCCACACCTGCTCGGGGGTCGCGATCACCTCGAAACTGCGCTCTGCACGGTGCTCGATACGTCTTGGCCGGTCGGGCGTGCTCATGATGATTCCTTCGGTCGAGGGTAGGAAGAGATGGTCAGGCGGTGCGGCCGCCCGTCGTCGTGGTGGTATCGGGCGACCAGGGAGGAGACCGCTGCTTGCAGGTCTGTGGCGAACGCGGCGCGGTCCTCCGCCGATCTGAAGCCGATCACCGTGTCGAGCGTCAGGGTCGGCAGGCGCGTCCCGGTTGTCTCGCTGCTCGCGATCGCCGCCACCTCCGAGACGGTCCGGGCGCTCACCGCGACGAGATACCCGGCCGAGAGGTGATCGGCGACCTCGTCGGGGTCGATGGCGGCGCCGGGCAGCACGTTCGGTGAGACAACGAGGTGGCGCGCCGTGCGGCGCACGAACCGCTCGGTGATACCGCCCCAGGTACGTGTCTCTGCCAGCTCGACCAGCCCGTGGGCCTCCAACGCCTTCATGTGGTAGTTGACCTTCTGACGGGTCAGTCCGACTTTCGCTGCAACCGTGGTCGCCGAACCCGGTTCATCAAGCGCGTCGAGGATGGAGACCCGGATCGGGTCGAGCGCCGCTTCCACGGCGGACGGGTCGGCGAGTACTCGGACGTCGTCCATGGGTGCCAAGCGTGGTCTTGACAGTTACGGTTGTCAAGGGGTGACCGCAGGCGCGGAGGCCACCGCCGAGCGTCGGAAGAGCCCGGCCACGAGACACGGAAGCCACACCACGGGCGCGCTGTCCGCTCGCGGGCCGCGGGCGCCGGCCACGCCCTGGCCGGGGCGCCCGGGCGCCCGGTCCGGCCGCCGTCGGGCCCGCCGCTCCCCCAGCCGCGTCCGGTCCGGCCGCCGTCGGCACGCCGCTCCCCCAGCCGCGTCCGGTCCGGCCGCCGTCGGCACGCCGCTCCCCCAGCCGCGTCCGGTCCGGCCGCCGTCGGCCCGCCACTCCCCCGGCCGCGGCGCCGGTCAGCTGCGCTCGAGGTAGGCGGCGGCGTCCTCGTCCACCCGCCGGGCCACCGCGGCGGCCAGCGCCGGCTCGGTGGTCAGCTCCGGGTCCCGGGCGATCAGGTCGCGGGCGGCGGCGCGGGCCTCGTCGATGATCGTGGAGTCGGTGAGCACCCGCAGCAGGCGCAGCGAGGAGGACCGGCCGGACTGGGCCGCGCCGAGGACGTCGCCCTCCCGGCGCAGCCGCAGGTCGGTCTCGGCGAGCACGAAGCCGTCGGGGGTGGTGGCGAAGGCCTCCAGCCGCCGGCCGGCCTCGCTGCCCGGCGGGGCGTGGCTGACCGCCAAGCACACCCCCGGCCGGGTCCCGCGGCCGACCCGGCCGCGGAGCTGGTGCAGCTGGGACAGGCCGAACCGGTCGGCGTCGAGGATGACCATGACGGTGGCGTCCGGCACGTCCACCCCGACCTCGATCACCGTGGTGGTGACCAGGACCGGGGTGGCGCCCGCGGCGAAGGCGGCCATGGCGGCGTCCTTGGCGTCCGGGGGGAGCTGGCCGTGCATCTGCCCGACGGCGACCCCGGACAGGGCGGGCAGCTCACCGAGGTGGGCGGCGACGTCGGGCACCGCGGCCACCGGCGGGCGGGTGGCGTCGACCAGGTCGAGGAGGTCCGTCACACCCGGGCCGACGCCGTCGTCCACGCCGGGGGCGTCCTGCTCGCCCGGGGTGAGGCGGGGGCAGACGACGTAGGCCCGCCCGCCGGCGTCCACCTCCTCCCGGACCCGCTCCCACACCCGCTGCATCCACCGCTCGTTCCAGGCCGGCACGACGGTCGTGCTGACCCCGGGCCGGCCGACCGGCAGCTCGCGCAGGGTGGAGGTCTCCAGGTCCCCGAAGCTGGTCATCGCCACCGTGCGCGGGATCGGGGTGGCGGTCATCACGAGCAGGTGCGGGGTGGTGGCGGCCTTGCCGCGCAGCGCGTCCCGCTGCTCCACCCCGAACCGGTGCTGCTCGTCGACCACCACCAGCCCGAGGTCGGCGAGCTGGACCTGCTCGCCGAGCAGGGCGTGGGTGCCGATGACGATGCCGGCCTCGCCCGAGGCGGCGGCGGCGAGCGCCTGGCGCCGGGCGGTGGCGCCCTGGGAGCCGGTCAGCAGCGCGACCCGGGTGGCGTGCTCGGCGCCGCCGAGCAGGCCGGCCTCGGCGAGCGGGCCGAGCAGGGCGGTGATGGAGCGGTGGTGCTGCTGGGCCAGGACCTCGGTGGGCGCGAGCAGGGCGGCCTGCCCGCCGGCGTCGACGACCTGGAGCATCGCCAGCAGCGCCACCACCGTCTTGCCGGAGCCGACCTCGCCCTGCAGCAGCCGCATCATCGGCACCGGCTGGGCGATCTCCTCGGCCAGCACCGCCCCGATCTCCCGCTGCCCGGCGGTCAGGGTGAACGGCAGCCGGTCCAGCAGCGCCTCCCGGATGCCGCCCGGGCTGGGCGGGCGGGCGACGGCGACCTGGGCGCGGGTGACCGCCCGGCGCTGGGCGAGCGCGGTCTGCAGCACGAACGCCTCCTCGTGCCGCAGCCGGTGCTGGGCGCGCTGCCACTCCCGGTCGCTGTGCGGGCGGTGCAGCAGGCGGAACGTCTCGTACAGGCCGGGCAGGCGGTGGGCCGCGCGGTAGGCGGCGGGCAGCGGGTCGGGCACGTCCTCCGGGCGGAGCTGGTCGAGGACGACGCCGGCGCACTCCCTGATCACCCTGCTGCGCACGCCGGCGGCGGAGGGGTAGACCGGGATCGGCGCGTCGATCCGTTCGACGGCTGCCGCCTCGGCGTCCAGGTCCGGCAGCGTCTCGAACTCCGGCTGCAGGAGCTGGCGGGTGCCGTACCGGTCCTGGACCTTGCCGTAGAAGATCGCCGTGACGCCGGGCCGGAGCTGCTCGCGGTGGTACGTCAGGGCGTGCGCGCGCTTGGCGAAGAAGGTCAGCTCCAGCCGGTTGACCCCGTCCGTGATGGTGACGGAGAGGATGAACCCGGGCCGGCTCCTCATGGGTCGCTGGTGCGCGGCGGCCACCCGCGCGATGACGCTGGCGTCCTCCCCGGGCCGCAGCCGGCCCAGCGGCGAGAGCTCGGCCCGGTGGTCGTAGCGGCGGGGGTAGTGCCGCAGCAGGTCCTCGGCGACCTCGAGGCCGAGCTTGCCGAGCGCCCGTCCGGTGGGGGCGCCGACGAGCTTGGCCAGCGGCTCGCCGAGGGGGCCGGTGCCCTCGCCGACGACGGCGGGGTCGTGCCGGGCGCCGCTCGCCGGCGGTGTCCCGGTGCCCGCCGTCCGCCCGTCCTCGCCCACGCTGGCAGGCTAGCGCGGGGCGGCGACATCCCGGGGGCAGCACCGGCCTCGACCGACCGGCCGTGGGCGCGAACGGGGCGTCCCGCCGCCGTCGCTTCGTGGCGGCCGACACCGGTAGCAGCGTTCGTGGTGCCTCATGTCAAGGTGCTCGCGAAACGGGACCGCGTGCCTCAGCTGGGTCTGCTCGCGTAGGCGGTCAGGAGGCGTCGCGGCGGGCGAGGGTCTTGGCTCGGGCGTGGCGTTCGAGCTGGGCCTGGATGGCGGTGATCCGGCGGGTCAGGTCGGCCGGGTTGAGCTCGGCCCGCACGGCGGTCAGCTCGGCGGCCTGCTCGGCGGTCAGCACCCCGGAGTCCAGGACCCGCTGGTAGGGGGTGCGGGGGGCGTCGTAGGTGCGCACGTGCCGCCCCGCGGGGGTCTCGCGCCAGCCGGTGACCTTCTTGGTCGGGAGCAGGTAGTTCTTGCGCAGGTTGACCAGCTCCCACAAGTCGCCCAGCAGCTCGAGCTCGGCGGGGGTGTCGTAGCGGTAGCGGAAGGCGTTCCTGCGCACGATGTCGCCGTTCTTCTGCTCCACGTGCGCGTTGTCGTTGGAGGTGTGCGGCCGGGACCGGGTCATGAACACCGCCCGCTGGGCGCACCAGGCCACCAGCTGGTGGTTGATGAACTCTCCGCCGTTGTCGGAGTCCAGCCCGACCAGGGGGTAGGGCAGGGTGTCGGCGAGGAGGTCGATGGCGGCCACCACCCACCGGTGCGCCCGGTTCTTGATCGCCAGGTTGGTGGTCCACCCGGTGACCACGTCGGTGCCGGTCAGGGTCCAGGCGTGCTCCCCGGCCAGGGAGTGCCCGCAGTGGGCGACCAGGTCGACCTCGAAGAACCCGGGCCGGGTCTCGGCCTCGTCGGTGGAGCGGCGCACCGCCAGCTCGCTGCGCAGCGTCGACGACGGCCTGGTGGCGGCCTTGGCGCCCGGGTAGCGGGCGGCCCGGGTCGGGGCCAGGTAGCGGTCGATCGTGGCCGGGCTCATCGCGAGCACCTCGGCGCGGACCTCCTCGGTGAGCCGGTCGGCCACCGCTGTCAGCTCGCCGTGGGCCTGCAGCACGTCCAGGGACTCGGCCAGGATCACCTTCAGGTACTTCCCGCACGGCTGCCCGCACAGGGTCCAGACCTCGATCAGGACCTTCAGCGCGTCGTAGGAGTACCCCCGCCCCCGCGGCTTGCGCACCACCGCCCGGGCCGGGCCCTTCCGGACCCGGGCCGCGGCCAGCGCGCGGCGGGCGTTGGCCCGCGACCACCCGGTGGCCCCGCACAGCTCATCGAGCATGCGGCCCTTGTCCTTCTTCCCCGCCGCGGCGTAGCTCGCCGTGTACCGCTTGGTGATCTCACGCCTGGCACCCATCGACAACCGACCCATCCGGCCAGCCCACCACCGCGGCCACGGTTCGCGAGCAGAACCCATCTGAGGCACGCGACCCGTTTCGCGAGCAACTTAGGTGAGTCTCGTCGCGTTTGGGGCTGACGGCGGCGGTCGGGTACTCTTGTCCGGTTGCCCGTCCCGGCGCCTCGCGCCGCGGGCCCACCGACCCTGTGCGGCAGCGCCGCGCGTCAGCGAGAAGATCAGGAGAACGACCGTGGCTGCCACCTGCGACGTCTGCGGCAAGCGCCCGAGCTTCGGCAAGAGCGTCTCGCACTCCCACGTGCGGACCAGCCGCCGTTGGAACCCGAACATCCAGCGCGTGCGCGCGCTCGTCAACGGCGCGCCCAAGCGCCTGAACGTGTGCACCTCCTGCCTGAAGGCGGAGAAGGTCGCCCGCGCCGTCTGAGCCTGCCCCTGCCCGAAGGGCCGCCCCCACCCGGGGGCGGCCCTTCGGGCGTTCCCACCCGCACCGACCGCCGTCGGAAAGACCCGCGGGCGCCGCACGCGCAACATCAGGCCCCTTCGTCCCGGCGCGCCCGGACCCAGCTCTCGACCTCCGCCCGCAGCTCGGCCCGGCGGGCGTCGCCGACGAAGGCGGCGTCCACCGCGTTGCGGGCCAGGGTGGCGAGCTCGTCGGCGGTGAGGTCGAGCGCGGCGGTGAGCGCGCGGATGTTGTCGTCGACGTACCCGCCAAAGTAGGCCGGGTCGTCGGAGTTGACGGTCACCCGCAGCCCGCGGCGCAGCATCTGCCGCAGCGGGTACGCGGCCAGGTCGCGGACCACCCGCAGGCGGACGTTGGACAGCGGGCACAGGGTCAGCGGCACCTGCTCGGCCGCCAGGCGCTCGACGACGGCGTCGTCCTCCAGCGCCCGGATGCCGTGGTCCACCCGCTCGGCGCCCAGGACGTCGAGCACCTCGGTGACGTTCGCGGCCGGCCCCTCCTCCCCCGCGTGCGCGACCCGGCGCAGGCCGTGGGCGGCGGCGAGCGCGAAGGCGTCCCGGAAGGGGGCGGCGGAGCCGGTCTCGCTGGAGCACAGGCCGACGCCGAGGAGCGGGGCGTCCAGGCGGAGGACCTCGGTCAGGGCGGCCAGCGCCGCATCGCCCGGGAGGTGGCGGAGGAAGGTGACGATCAGCCCGGCGCTCAGTCCGTGCTCGCGCTCGGCGGCGGCGAGCGCGTCGGTGACGCCGGCGAGGACGACCTCGGCGGGCACCCCGCGGGCGGTGTGCGCCTGGAGGTCGAGGAAGACCTCGGCGTGCCGCACCCCGCCGCGGGCGGCGCGGCGCAGGTAGGCGCGGGTGAGGTCGGCGAAGTCCTCCTCGGTGCGCAGCACCGCCATGTTGGCGTAGTACAGGTCGAGGAAGTGCTGCAGCCCGGTGAAGTCCAGCCGGGAGCGCAGGTCCGCCACGTCGGCGTACGGCAGCCGCACCCGGTTGCGCTCGGCGAGGGCGTAGACGTGCTCCGGCTCGAGGGTCCCCTCAAGGTGGACGTGCAGCTCGGCGGTGGGCAGCGGCGTCGGCGTCGGCATGGCCCGCATCATGGCAGGGGCACCCGCGGGTGGCGCCGGTCAGCCCCGCCCGATCCGGCGGCCGGAGACCTCGGTCAGCGGCACGACGACCAGGGAGTCCCGCTCGCCCGGCGCCCACGGCTCGGGGGCGGCCAGCAACAGGGCCGCCGGGTCGTCGTCGTCGACCACGCGGGCCCGGCCGGTGATGAGCACCGACCAGCCGGTGCGCCCGGCGCCGTCGATGGACCCGGCGCCGAACGTCATCATCTGGTGGTGGGCGGCCGCGGCCAGCTTGGCGCCGTACCCGGTGCGGATCACCACGCCGTCGTCGTCGACCGTGAAGTTGACCGGGACCAGGCCCGCCCGGTCCCCGGCCGGGTACGCCAGCCAGCCCACCGGCGCGGTGCGGAGCAGCGCGAGGCACTCCTGCCGGCCGAGGACTTCCAGGTAGGTGTCTGCGGCCATGGCCCTGCCCTTCGCCGGTGCGGTGCGGGCAGGCGGCGCCTGCCCGTCGGGGGCAAGCCTACGAGGGACGGGCCAGGACGAGCTCGCCGACGGCGGCCGCCACGTCCGCCGGCCGCTCCCAGAGCAGGAGGTGGCCGGCGCCCGGGCAGACCTGCAGCTCGGCGGCGGGGATGGCGGCGCGGAGCCGGTCGACCTCCGCGCGGGGCACCAGGTGGTCCGCGTCGCCCCAGAGCAGGAGGGTCGGCGCGCGGACCGTCCCCGCCTCGGTGGGCGGCACCGCCGTCGCCAGGCCGTCCAGGCTGGCCCGCCAGACCCGGGCGGGCATCTTCGTGCCGTCGTGCAGGCGGGCCGCGACGAACCCCTCCGGCACGGCCGGGGACACCGGGAGGGTGCCGAGCACGCGGCGGACCTGGTCCAGATCGACCGGGTCGACCAGCCGGGCCACCTCGTCGGCGAACGGCGGGCGCCCGCGCAGGCTGCGCGGCGCCCCGACGAGGACCAGCCCGAGGACCCGGCCGGGGTGGTCGACGGCGACCGCCTGGGCCACGTACCCGCCGCTGGAGGCGCCCACCAGCCAGGCCGCCGGCAGCCCGACGGCGTCCAGGAACGCCACGACGTCGGCGGCCACCTGCGGCAGGGCGTAGCCGTGGGCGGGCTTGTCCGAGGCGCCGTGGCCGCGCAGGTCCGGGACGAGGACGCGCAGCGCGGGCGGCAGGCGGGGGCGGAGGAGATCGAAGCTGCCCCCGGACTCCGCCCAGGCGTGCAGCAGCACCACCGGGACCCCGTCCGGCGGTCCCTGGGCGGCGTAGGCGAGCCGGACACCGGTCGCCAGCCGGGCCTGCATCGGCCCATGGTGCGGCGTTGGTCCGGGGCGTGCACGCGGGCGGCGCCGGGCTGGGACGGGCGTGAGGCGGCCGTCGGCCGGGGCGGACGCGCGGCCCCGGGGTCGTGCACGTGGAACGCGGCCGGTTCCGGGTCTGCATCAGCCGCGCATACTTCGGCCGACAGCTACCAGCTCACCCGCTGAAGTGGTCCCACCCCGGACGGACCTGCGGCTGCCGCCCGCCGACGGTGACGGTGCCGGCGGGTCGCCCGGGCGCCGGCTCGTCGGCCCGGCCGAGCGGGATGAAGCCGGCCGGCAGGGGCACCCCCGCCGGGAACGTCGCGAGCATGCCGTGGTCCTCCCCGCCGGTGAGCACCCACTCGACCGGGTCCGCCCCGAGCCGGGTGGCGGCGTCGGCAAGCGCCGCTACCGCCGCGGGGACGGCGTCGGCCGGCGGCGCGAGGTCCAGCACGACGCCGGAGGCCCGGGCCAGGCGCCGGGCGTCGCGCAGCAGTCCGTCGGAGACGTCCATCATCGCGCGGGCTCCGGCGCGGGCGGCGGCGACGCCGGCGGAGAGCGCCGGGCGTGGCCGTAGGAAGTCCCGGACGAGATCCTCGTCGTCGGCCCCGCCGCGCCGGCCGCCGCTGAGCAGCGCGTACCCGGCGGCGCCGCGGCCCAGCACCCCGGCGTGGGCCACGACGTCGCCGGGCCGGGCGCCGGAGCGCAGCACCGGCTCCCGCCCGCCCAGGTCCCCGTGCACGGTGACGGCGACGACGAGCTGCTCGCCGGCGGAGAGGTCCCCGCCGTCGACCCCGACCCCGAGCGGGCCGCACGCCTCCGTTAGTCCGCGGGCGAGGTCGTGCACCCAGGCCACCGGCGTGGCGGGCGGCAGGACGAGAGAGACGACCAGCGTCGTCGGCTCGGCCCCCATGGCGGCGATGTCGGCCAGGTTCTGCATCGCGGCACGCCACCCGACGTCGGCGCCGGTGGACCAGGCCGGGCGGAAGTGGTGGCCCTCGACCAGGACGTCGGTGGAGACGCAGAACCGGCCGTCGGGGGCGGCGATGACCGCGGCGTCGTCACCGGTCGGCACCAGGGTGTTCCGGCCGCGGGGCAGCAGGGGGACGAAGGAGGCGATGAGCTCGTCCTCGTTCAGGGCGGAGACGGGACGGTCGGGGCGCACGCGCACAACCGTAGGGTCTGGGACCGCCGGCGCCCGCACCGGCCGGCCGGCCCGGGCCGCACCGGGCCGCCAAGACCGGCCCGCCCGATCGGCCCGCCCAGGTCCCGCCGTACAGTGGCGCCGTGGCCCGCCGACCCGTCCCCCGCCGTCGCCGGGCCCTCGGGCCGGCCGCCGGCGGGCTGGTCGCCGCGGCAGTGCTCGCCGGGTGCGCGGCGCCGGTGTCCGTGACCCCCGGGGAGGAGGCGCGAGAGCCGGTGTGCGCGGAGGTCCTGCAGGCCACGCCGGACGACCTCGGCGGCCTCGAGCGCCGGTCCACCACCGCCCAGGCGGCCACCGCGTGGGGGGAGCCGGCGGTCACCCTGCGCTGCGGGGTGAGCCCGCCGGGCCCGACGACGGACCGGTGCCTGAGCATCGAGGCCGATGGGCAGTCGGTGGACTGGATCGCGGTGCCGGACGAGGACGCCGGCGCCGGGGCGGAGGACGCCGAGACCGAGGCCGAGGCGGAGGACGCCCCCGACGACCCAGCCGGCCGCGGCGGGTGGACGTTCGTCACCTACGGGCGAATACCGGCGGTGGAGGTCGTCGTGCCGGTGGAGCAGGCCGGCGAGCAGCCCACCGCCGCACTGGTCGAGCTCGCCCCGGCGGTGGCGGTCGTCCCGGCGGAGCGGTTCTGCGTCGGCCCGGACGACGCCGGCTGACCGGACCTTCCCGCCCGGCGACGGCCCGGCCGGGCCACCGCCCACCAGCCGCCTGGCCCGCCCGGGTACCGATCAGCGCAGCCTCCCGGGCCGCTGCCCTACGATCAGCGCAGCCCGGCGGGCCGGGCCAGGGCCAGCCGGATCAGCTCGTCGATGAGCTCGGGGTAGCTCAGCCCCGACCGTTCCCACACCAGGGGGTACATCGAGAACGGGGTGAAGCCCGGCATTGTGTTGACCTCGTTGATGATCACCTCGCCCGGGCGGCTGTAGAAGAAGTCCACCCGCGCCAGCCCCTCGCAGCCGAGGGCGGTGAAGGCGGCGGCCGCGAGCTCGCGGACCCGGTCGGTGGCCTCCGGCGGCAGCTCGGCCGGCACGGAGATGGTCAGCGGGTCGGTGTCGAGGTACTTGGTGTCGTAGTCGTAGAACCCGGTGGCCGGGGCGGTCAGGATGATCTCCCCGGGGACCGAGGTCCGCGGCTCGGCGTCGTCCGGCCCGCCCAGCACCCCGCACTCGACCTCCCGGCCGGCCACGCCAGCCTCGACGATCACCTTCGGGTCGTGCTGCTGGGCCGCGACGACGGCGGCCTCGACGTCCGCCAGCCGCTCCACCCGGCTGATGCCCAGGGAGGACCCGCCGCGGGCAGGCTTGACGAAGACCGGGAAGTCCAGCGAGGCGACGGCGTCGAGCGCCCGGGCCTTGTCCGTGCGCCACAGCCGGGGGGTGATCACCGTGTACGGCCCCACCGGCAGGCCGTGCCCGGCGAGGATGACCTTCATGTAGTGCTTGTCCATCGCCGCGGCCGAGGCGAGCACACCGGAGCCGACGTAGCGGGCGCCGGTCATCTCCAGCAGGCCCTGGAGTGTGCCGTCCTCGCCGTACGGACCGTGCAGCAGCGGCAGGACCACGTCGACGGGGCCGAGCTCGACGGGTGCGGGCTCGGCGCCGGCGGGCGCGGCGTCGTTGGTGGGCTGGGCGCCGTCGCCGGTCCCGTCGAGGACCAGCGGGGTTGTGCCCTGGCCGGGGGCGAGCAGGATGCGGGGCCCCGCCGGGCTGACCTCGGCCCGTCCCCCGGCGAGCGCGGCCGGGTCGTCCGGGGCGAGCACCCACTCCCCGGCCCGGGTGACCCCGACCGGCACCACGTCGTAGGTGTCCCGGTCGATGGCGCTCAGCACGCTCGCGGCGGTGGCGCAGCTGACGGAGTGTTCTCCGCTGCGGCCCCCGAAGACGACGGCGACCCGCACCCGGCGGGGGGCGCCGGCGGCGGTGGCCCCGGTGGGGGCGGCGGCCGGGCTGACGGGGGCGGATGCGGGGGGCGCGGTGGCCGTCGGGGGCGCGGCAGGCGCGGGGCGGGCGCTGGCGCCCTCCTGGGCGGCCGGGCCGGGATCGGTGCTCATCGACGGCGAGGCTACCCGCCACCCCCGGCAGGCTCCGGGACGCCATGCGGGCCCGCTTCCGTGTCGCTGGTCGCGTGTCACCGGACCGCCGTCGCTGTCGCCGTCCCTGCCCTGCCCTGCCAGTTCTGGTCCCGTAGCGGCGTGGCCCCAGTCCCGGTGCGAGCGAGGCTGCCGGTCCCCGGACGCGGCGCGCCCCGAACCCGTCGGCCGACCTACGCTCGTCGTCGTGGACACCTCGGACTCCCCCGCCCAGCTCGCGGCCGCCACCCTCGCCGTCACCGCGGGCCGCCCGGAACGGACCCAGGGCGCGCCGGTCAACCCGCCGGTGGTGCTCTCCAGCACCTACGTCTCCACCCGGGAACCAGGGCCGGAGCTGCTCTACGCGCGCTACGCCACCGAGACCTGGTCCCCACTGGAGGAGGCGGTGGCCGCGCTGGAGGGCGCCGAGCTGCCCGGGCTCGTCTTCTCCTCCGGGATGGCCGCCGTCGACGCGGCGCTCCGCCTGGCCGCACCCGGCACCGCGATCGTGGTCCCGCGGCACGCCTACCTGGCCACCCTGACCGCCGCCCGGGAGCAGGCCGAGCGCGAGGGGTCGGTGGTCCGGGAGGTCGACATCGCGGACACGGCCGCCGTCGCCGCCGCGCTCGCGCCGGCCGACGGCGTGCCGGCCGGGCTGCTGTGGATCGAGTCCCCGACCAACCCGATGCTGGAGGTGGCGGACATCCCGGCGCTGGTCGCCGCCGCCCGCCTGGCCGGCGCCCGGACCGTCGTGGACAACACCTTCGCCACGCCGCTGGCCCAGCGCCCGCTCGCGCACGGCGCGGACGTCGTCGTGCACTCGGCCACGAAATACCTGGCCGGGCACTCCGACGTCCTCCTCGGCGTGGCCGTCACCGACGACCCCGACCTGCGCGCCCGGCTGCACGCCCGGCGCACCACCGGCGGAGCGGTCGCCGGGCCGTGGGAGGCCTGGCTGGCGCTGCGCGGGCTGCGGACCCTCGCCCTGCGGGTGGACCGCTCCCAGGCCAGCGCCCTCGAGCTCGCCGGCCGGCTCGCCGCGGACCCCCGGGTGGTCCAGGTGGTCCACCCCGGCCTGCCCAGCCACCCCCAGCACACCCGCGCGGCGGCCCTGATGACGGGTTTCGGCTCGGTGCTCACGCTGCGTCCGGTCGGCGGGGCGACGGCGGCCGACGCGCTCACCGAGGCCGTGCGGCTGTGGGTACCGGCAACCAGCCTCGGCGGCGTGGAGTCCACCCTGGAGCGCCGGCGCCGCCTCGCCGCCGAGGCGCCGACCGTGCCGACGGACCTGCTGCGCCTGAGCGTGGGCATCGAGGACGTCGCAGACCTGTGGGCGGACCTCGACCAGGCGCTGGACGTCGCCACCGGGAGGTGACGGCCGGCCCGTCACGGCAACACCTCCTGGCTACGGGTGCTCCATCCACCCCCTTAACCGAGGGAGACCCGAACCGACGACATCCTCACGGCTGGTACGAACTGAGGTCGCGGCGCGGACGAGCCATCCTCGAGGCGTCGCTACCAGTTGGGGCCTGAGCATGGGCCGGTCGCCCGACTGCACGATCATTCCTACCCACGGCGGGTGAGGCTGGCCCCGGTCTAGCAAGGGATACGCGGATGGGTCGATGGTCGTCGCCGCCTGCTGCTGCTCGGCGACCGGTTCTGTTGATCCCCGCGGTGCGTAGTTGGAGGATCAACCGCCTGGCCCACCCTCTCGCGCGGGCCGCGGCTGGTAGGCGAGGCCGAACCTCACAACTTCGCCGCTGTCCACGTCGGCTGCCCGCACGGCCTGCCGAGACGTCCCCGGCCGCCGGGTGGGGCGAGCCAAGCCGATCTGCTGTCCCCTGTCCATGCCAATACTCTTTGACCCATTGCCACAAACGTTGACGGCGTGTACCGTCCGCTTCAAGGCGTCAGGAGCGCCTGATCTACCGGAGTCAGAGAGGAAGCCGGAGTACTATGACCGGCCCAAGTTCCATGGCCCGCGGCACCCAGAGCGGTGTCAGTGGGACCAACTTGCGATGCTGGTGGAGGCGGGTCATTGCGTACCTACTAGGCATGATCTTGCCCTGGTCGCTACTTTCGCAGTTGTTGGGCACCCTTCTCGTGGGGCGCTCCGCCCCGGAGGGACCCGCCGGCTGGCTAGCCGACGTCATTGCCTTCGGACTGATCGTGGTCGTGTCCGCGCTCTTCACGAGCGACGGTCAGTCATTGACCCACCGCCTCGTCCGGCTGCAAATCCGAGAGCTCTCTGGAGAACCTGCGTCTCGCCTGAGAATGGGCCTACGCAATATTGCTCACCTTGCGGATTTTGGCTCGCTAGGTTTAGGATTTCTCTGGCCCCTTTGGGACTTGCGAGGTCGGACGTTTGCAGACAAACTAGTTGGCACTCGCGTTGAATCAGTAGGCGGCGACACGACCGTCAGAAACTGATCAGCCGCTCGCCCTCGTGGCCACGATGAAGGCGGGCACCGTGGTCCGTCGCGGCTCGGCCCAGGACACGGCCCGGGCCGCCGTGCCGGCGGCGATCCCCTTCGGACTGCTCGCCCTGATCACCGTCGTGTCACCGAACCTGCACCGGGTCACCGCGGCGGCCGTGGAGATGATCTGCGAGCCGGACGACTGAGCCACGGTCTGCCTCGCCCGCGACGACCGCGCCCTCCTGCCCGACGCGAGCGCGACCATCGGGAGGCTTGTCTCACTCGCGCCTCCCCCGAGCCCGTCCTCGTCACCTCACAGGTGGGCTCGGCGCCCGACGACGGTCGAGCGACGATCTGGCTGCCCGAGGTGGCGAGGGCCTCAAGAAGGGCGAGTTTTGATCAGCAATCGCCACCCAGGGCCTCACGGCTCGCATGCCGGCCCTCGACCTCATCTCTCCGCGACCGCTGCACCGCCGAGCCGCCGTCGTGGCCGCATGCCTGCTCGCCGGGTTCACCGCGGTGCCCCTACTGATCCTGGCCGCGGTCAACCTCGTGCCCGAGATCATGCCGCCCGGCACGTACGCCGACATCAGCACCGAGGACCGACCGCTCCACCTCATGTACACCCCGGCCATGGCAGTCAGCATCGCCGCCGCGATCGCCCTGACGTGCGCGCTCGCGCTTCTCGCCGCCGCGACGGTCGGCTCGGTCGCCGGTCCGATCGTCTTCCTCGCCGTCTCCGGCGCCATCGTGATGGTCCAAGGGACCGTCACCGGCACCGTGATCGCGCTCGGCGGCGCCGGTGACCCGCCCTACGAGCTCCATCCGTGGGGACTCACCCTCGCCGCTGTCACCTGCTGCGCCGCCGTCCTCGCCTGGTCCCGCACGCACGCCGCCGCAGCGCCGCTGACCGCCCAGCTGCGTCAGGGCTCGTGGCCCGGCCGCACGGGCCCGCGAGCACGGCGGCGAACGCTGCTCACCCCCTGAGCTCCTAGACCTCGGATGCGCAGACCGGGAGCACCGGCGCCCGGGAGGGCGTGAGGACGCTCGTGCACGCGTAGGTACGGTCGTCCACGTGACTGATGAAGCCCCGGCACCGATCGACTACTTCGCCGACGACCCGCGGTCGAACCACGAGCGCATGCTGGCCGGTGACCTGTACATCTCCGACGACCCGACGATCGTCGCCGCGCAGCGGCAGGCGGTGCGCCTGTCCGCGCGGTTCCTGGCGGCCTACAACGAGGATCCCGAGGCGGGCCAGACGCTGGCGCGGGAGCTGTTCGGCGAGGTGGGCACGGGCGCCTTCGTGCGCGCACCGGTGTACGTGGACTACGGGAGCCGGGTCTTCATCGGGCCGCGCACGTTCGTCAACATGGGGCTCGTCGCGCTGGACGTCGCGGAGATCCGCATCGGGGCGGACTGCCAGATCGGGCCGAACGTGCAGCTGCTGACGCCGACGCACCCGATCGACCCGCAGCCGCGCCGGGACAAGTTCGAGGCAGCCAAGCCGATCACCATCGGCGACAACGTCTGGCTCGGCGGCGGCGTAATCGTCTGCCCTGGCGTGACGATCGGCGAGAACAGCGTGATCGGGGCGGGCGCCGTCGTCACCCGGGACGTCCCGGCCAACAGCCTGGCGGTGGGCAACCCGGCCCGGATCGTCCGCAGCATCTGACGAGAGGACGTCCTGCGAGGCTGGGTGGGATGCAGCCGTCGCGAGCTCGAGGGTCACTTCGACACTCCCGTCACCCGGCAGGTCGACGCGCTCCGCGCGGGCCGCGCGCTGCACCGGGCGCTGGATGCCCAGCCCGTCGACCGGTCGGCGACGCGGAACGCCGTCCGCACGATCGCCGAACCCTCCCCCGCTGCGGAACATCGCTGACCCGAGGTGCCCGCCCTGAACGGCCCTGAACGCGCGGCCGAGGATCCCGTGGTGCTCACCGCCGGGTTCTCGACCCGGCCACCGGCGCGGCCCGCTACCGTCGCCCCAGACGGTCGAGGCGCGGCCACCGGACGGCGAGGAGCACCGATGAGACGCAGCACACGAACCCTGGCGGCGGCGGTCGCCGCGGCGGCCCTGGTCGGCGCCTGCTCGCCGGGCGGCGAGGAGCCAGCAGGGACGGCGACGCTCACCTCCAGTCCGGCCGCCGTCACCGCTACCGACGACGCCCCGACCACCGACGCCCCCACCGGCGAGCCCACAGCGACCGGATCTCCGGCGACCGAGCAGCCCTCGCCGTCGTCCACGCCCGACGACGACGCCACGGCACCCGCCGCGCCGGAGACGGAGCAGCCGGACCTGCCGTTCAGCACCGAGGCGCAGCAGGACCCGAGCTGGCCGACGGCCGGCGGGGACCTGCTGCCCACGACGGTCCGCGTCGCCAGCCACCCGGGCTTCGAGCGGGTCGTCTTCGACTTCGCCGGCACGGGCACCCCGGGGTACCGGGTGGAGTACGTCGACGCCGCCGTCGACGACCCCAAGGGCACCGAGGTCGACCTGGACGGGGACGCCGTCCTCCAGGTGGTGGCCAGCGGCACCCGCTACCCGGCCGAGGGCGAGGCGGAGCAGATGGCCCTGGGGGAGATCGACGTCGAGGACGACGACATCGTGGCGGAGGTCCACGTGACCGGGGTGTTCGAGGGCCTCAATCAGGCGTTCCTCGGGCTGGACGCCCAGCGTCCGTTCCGGGTCTTCACCCTGACCGACCCGGCGCGGCTGGTCGTGGACGTCCAGGCCGGCTGACCGCGCGACGGCGCCCGGCCCGCCCGGCCCGGCCGCGCACCGACGCCACGGGCGGGCCCGGACGTCAGTAGCCTGACCGCATGGCAGCTCTGGTGCTCCCCTGGGACGGCCGCTCCCCCGCCGTCGACGCCACCGCGTTCGTCGCGCCCACGGCCGCGCTGATCGGCGCCGTCCGGGTCGGCGCGGACGCCGGCGTCTACTTCGGCGCGGTGCTGCGCGCGGACAAGGAGTCGATCACGATCGGCGCCGGCAGCAACGTGCAGGACAACGTGACCATCCACGTCGACGCGGGGTTCCCGGTGTCCGTGGGCGCCCGGGTCAGCATCGGCCACAACGCGGTCGTGCACGGCTGCACGATCGAGGACGACTGCCTGATCGGCATGGGCGCCCGGGTCCTCAACGGGGCCAGGATCGGCGCCGGGTCGCTGGTCGCGGCGGGTGCCGTCGTCCTCGCCGGCACCGAGGTCCCGCCGGGCTCGCTCGTGGCCGGCGTCCCGGCGAAGGTCCGCCGCGAGCTGACCGCGCAGGAGGTGGCCGGCAACCGGGACAACGCCGCGACCTACGTCGAGCTGTCCGCCGGCTATCGCGACGCGCTGGGCGCTAACGAGGGCTGATCCCGCGCACGAACGGGCGGACGGCGACGCCGGCGGCTCGCTGCCGGGATCACGTCTTCCGTTGTGCTCCCCGCCGCCGGGCGGCCTACGCTCGCCGCCGGGCTCCCCATGCCCGCCGGCGAGCCTCCCGCGCCCGCCGCCGCGCCACCCGCTCGCGCCGCCGCACCTCCCGCGCCCGCCGCCGGGCGGCCCGCTCGGCCCGCCGGGCCGCCCGGGCGGCGTCGTACGCGGCCCGCGGGTCGCCGTCGACCCGGACGTCGTAGGGCCGCGCCGGCGGCACCTCCCCGCGCACCCCGGCGAGCAGGGCGGTGATCGCCACCATCACCCGGGCGGTCGCCTCGGTGAGCACCGCGGCGTCGAGCGGCCGGCCGTACAGGTCCGACAGGTCCACCGGCGAGCCGGCCACCACCACCACCGGCCGCGGCGGGAACGGGTGGACGGTGGCGGTGAACCGCGGGATCACCTGCTGCGCGCCCCACTGCGCCAGGGGCACGACCGGCGCCCCGGTCCGCAGCGCGAGCCGCGCCACCCCGGTCCGGCCGCGCATCGGCCACTCGCCGGGGTCCCGGGTGTGCGTGCCCTCGGGGAAGACGACGACGCACTCCCCGGCCGCCAGCGCCGCCTCCGCGGCCACCAGGGCCTCGGCGGCCCGGTCGGTACCGCGGCGGACCGGGATCTGCCCGAGCGCCCGCAGCGCCACGCCCAGCAGCGGCACGTCGAAGAGCGTGTCCTTGGCCAGGAACCGCGGCGGGGCGCCGTGGGCGTTGAGGAAGTCCGCGACGGTGAGCGGGTCGAAGTTGCTCACGTGGTTGGCGACGGCGATGAACCCGCCGGTGCGCGGTAGGTGCTCCCCGCCGCGCCAGGTGCGGCGGGTGGTCAGCCGCAGGACGCCGACGACGACCACGGCGGCGACCCGGTACGCGGCGGACCTCCGGCGGCTGGCCACGGCCCGATGCTACGGACGGCCTGCGCCGTCGACCGCCGCCACCGCCTCCTGCCCGCGGGAGACGGTCAGGACCGCCTCCACCACGAGCTGCTCCTCCTCCAGCCGCCGCTCGAGCGCACGCAGCCGGGTGGCCACCGCGGACTCGGCGGCGTCGCCCGTGAGGTCCACGCCGGCGACGAGGTAGAGCTGGCGGGGCCCGACGAACTCCACGTGCAGGTAGTTCACCGCCGCCACCTCCGGCTCGGCGCGCAGCAGCCGCTCGAGCGTGCCGCGCAGCGACGCCGAGGCCTCCACGCCGACGATGAACCGCCGGTTGCGGTCCAGCAGCACGAGGGCGACCACGCCGAGCAGGACGCCGACGGCGATGGAGCCGACGGCGTCGGGCACCGGTGAGCCGGTGAGGTCGTGCGCGAGCAGCCCGGCCGCCGCGAGCACGATGCCGATGAGCGCCGCGGCGTCCTCGGCGAACACGGCCCGCAGGGTGGGGTCGGAGGTCTGCAGGGCGTGCTCGAGCAGGTCCCGGTCCGCCCGGCGGGCCTCCCGCCGGACCTGCCGGACGGCCTGGAAGAAGGAGGTGCCCTCGAGCACGAACGCGATCCCGAGCACGACGTAGCCGACCACGAAGTCCGAGGCGGGGTCCGGGTCGAGAAGCTCCTGGACGCCGTGGGTGATCGAGACCCCCGCGCCGACGGCGAAGAGCCCGATCGCGGCGAACATGGACCAGACGTAGGCCTCGCGGCCGTACCCCAGCGGGTGGGCGGCGTCGGGACGACGGCGGGCGCGCCGGTCGGCCACCAGGAGGAAGACCTCGTTGCCGGTGTCCGCCCAGGAGTGGGCCGCCTCGGCCACCATCGACGCCGACCTGGTGATGTACCCGGCCACCGTCTTCGCCACGGCGACCAGCAGGTTGGCGCCGAGGGCGAGGATGACGGTGACGTTCACGGTGCCCCGCCGGCCGGGGTCAGCCGCGGGCCCGGAGCAGGATGCCCCTGACGTAGGCGGCCTGGCCGAGGTGCTCCAGGTCGTCCGCGACGATGCTCACCAGCCGCACCCCGAGGGTCACCGGCGGGTCCCACGCCTCGTCGACCACCCGGTCCAGGTCCGCCTCGGTGAGGCCGGCGAGGTACTCGCTGGTGCGGCGGTGGACGGCGTCGAGGTACCCGGTGAGCAGGTCGGCGGGGGCGCGGACCTGGGCCACCTGGTCGCTGGTGTGGCCGTAGCCGGTGTCACCCGGGCCGAACGGGAGGCCGAACCGCTCCTGCCAGCCCGCGCTGGTCCACACCTGCTCGCTGCCGGCGACGTCGGCGATCTGGGCGTCCTCGCCGCGGGCCAGGTGCCACACCAGCCAGGCGATCGGGTTCGCGGCCGGGTCGATCCGGGCGGTCAGCTCGTCGTCGGTGAGCCCGTCGAGGACCTGCTGGGCCTCCTCGGGGACGCGGGCGTAGGCATCGGTGAGCAGCGCGGAGACGTTCATGGCGCCCAGTGTGGTCCAGCGGTGCGGGCCGTGCATCGCGGGCGGCGGGCTTACCGCGCCACCCGCACGGGCGCGTCGGCCGCCACCCGCGGGGGCGCCGTCGGCTCCCATCGTCCCGGGGCGCCGTCGCCGCGCCACCCCGCGCGGGCGCCGTCGGACGCCAGGGCATCGGGACCGGGGCACCGCGTGACAAGCCGCCGCGTGAGCCACCTACACCGTTGGCACCACCCCAGCGCCCGACTCCTCGCGCCCGGCCCGGCCGCGAGTTCGCAGGTTCATGCCGAGTTCGAGGTTGAGCGCCGAGTTCGCTACGTGGGACTAGCGAACTCGGCTCGAGCTGGCCAACTCGACACCGTCCGGCTGCACGAGTTCGCTAGTTTCGAGTCGAGGTCGCCGCGCGCCGTCGGCCGCCACCTGCACGGGCGCCGTCGGCTACCCGCGCGGGCACTCCGCCCGCCCCGACCTTCGGGCCGGGGCAGTCCGCCCCGCCCCTACCGGGCGGCGACGGCCGGGGCGGGGTCGGCGATGGTGGCCCGGGCGCCGAGCGCCTCGAGCTTGCCCAGGAAGTTCTCGTACCCGCGGTTGATGAGCGTGATGCCCCGCACCCGGGAGGTGCCCTCGGCCGCCAGGGCGGCGATCAGGTGGGAGAACCCGCCCCGCAGGTCCGGGACGTCGATGTCGGCCGCGCGCAGCGGCGTCGGGCCGGAGACGACGGCGGAGTGCAGGAAGTTGCGCTGGCCGAACCGGCACCGCAGCCCGCCCAGGCACTCGCGGTAGACCTGGATGGTGGCACCCATGCCGCGCAGGGCCTCGGTGAACCCGAACCGGTTCTCGTAGACCGTCTCGTGCACGATGGACAACCCGTCGGCCTGGGTGAGGGCGACGACGAGGGGCTGCTGCCAGTCGGTCATGAAGCCGGGGTGGACGTCGGTCTCCAGCACGATGGAGCGCAGGTCCCCGCCCGGGTGCCAGAACCGGATGCCGTCCTCGCGCACGTCGAACGCGCCGCCCACCTTCCGGAAGGTGTTCAGGAAGGTCATCATCTCGGGCTGGCTGGCGCCGCGGACGAAGACGTCGCCGTGGGTGGCCAGGGCGGCGGAGGCCCACGAGGCGGCCTCGATGCGGTCCGCCAGCGCGGTGTGCCGGAACCCGCCGAGGTGCGCCACGCCCTCGATGCGGATGGTCCGGTCGGTGTCCACGGAGATGATCGCGCCCATCTTCTGCAGGACGGCGATGAGGTCCATGATCTCCGGCTCGGTCGCCGCGTTGCGCAGCTCGGTGAGCCCCTGCGCGCGCACGGCGGTGAGCAGGGTCTGCTCGGTGGCGCCGACCGAGGGGTAGGGCAGCTCGATCCGGGTGCCGTGCAGCCCGAGCGGGGCGGTGATGTAGATGCCCTGGACCTGCTTGTCCACCACGGCGCCGAAGCTGCGCAGGATGTCCAGGTGGTAGTTGATCGGCCGGTCCCCGATCCGGCACCCGCCGAGGTCGGGGATGAAGGCCTCGCCGAGCCGGTGCAGCAGCGGGCCGCAGAAGAGGATGGGGATGCGGGAGGAGCCGGCGTGGGCGTCGATGTCGGCGACGTGGGCGGACTCCACGTTGGAGGGGTCCAGGTGCAGCACCCCGCCCTCGACGTCGTAGTCGACGGTGACCCCGTGCAGCCGCAGCAGCCCGGCGACGATCTCGACGTCGCTGATCACGGGGACGTTGCGCAGCTCCGAGGGGGTCTCGCCGAGGAGGGCGGCGACCATCGCCTTGGAGACGAAGTTCTTGGCACCGCGCACGGTGATCTCACCGTGCAGGGGGGTGCCGCCCTCGACCGTCAGGAGCCCGCTCATGCCCACCTCACCTGCCCCGCCGGACGGGGCCTCGGAAACGCTGCCGCAGCGGTGGCAGCGACAGCCCAGGATACGTCGGGACCCCTCCGCGGGTCAGCGCGACACGGTGTCGGCTGCGCCACGACTGCGGTTGGCCGGGCGTTGCCGGCTGCACGACGGCGGCCGGCCGGCAAGGCCGGCTGGCGGACGACGGTGGCCGCATCCGCCCCGCAAACCCGGCCGGCCGCCGTCGGCGGGCTCAGGCCAGCGGCGCGTCGGCGTGCGCCGGCAGGTGCGCGGTGTCGGTCACCGGCCGGGCGGCCATCACGTGCACCGGCGGCAGGTGCCGGGCCGGCAGGGTCCGCGGCCGCCACGCGGCGCGGGTGGCCTCGTAGGCGGTGATGTCCGCCTCGTGCTGCAGGGTCAGGCCGATGTCGTCCAGCCCCTCGAGCAGCCGCCAGCGGGTGTAGTCGTCGATCTGGAAGGTGCACTGGAACTCCCCCGCCAGCACCGTGCGGGCCTCCAGGTCCACGGTCACCTGGGTCCCCGGGGCGCTCTCCAGCACCTTCCACAGCATCTCGGCGTCCTCGGCGGTGACGACGCCGGCGACCAGCCCCTGCTTGCCGGCGTTGCCGCGGAAGATGTCCGCGAACCGCGGGGCGAGGACGACCTTGAAGCCGTAGTCCTTCAGCGCCCACACGGCGTGCTCGCGGGAGGAGCCGGTGCCGAAGTCCGGCCCGGCCACCAGCACCGACCCGGCGGCGTAGGCGGGGTCGTTGAGGACGAACTCCGGGTCCCCGCGCCAGGCGGCGAACAGGGCGTCCTCGAACCCGGTGCGGGTGACCCGCTTGAGGTACACGGCCGGGATGATCTGGTCGGTGTCGACGTTGCTGCGGCGCATCGGGACGCCGACCCCGGTGTGCGTGGTGAACTTCTCCATGGTGGGCTCCTCAGGCGCCGACGGGGACGGGTGCGGGGACCGGGGCGAGGTCGGCCGGGGCGGAGAGGGTGCCGCGCACCGCCGTCGCGGCGGCCACCAGCGGGGAGACGAGGTGGGTGCGCCCGCCCTTGCCCTGGCGGCCCTCGAAGTTCCGGTTCGACGTCGACGCCGCCCGCTCCCCGGGCCGGAGCTGGTCGGGGTTCATGCCCAGGCACATCGAGCACCCGGCGTTGCGCCACTCGGCGCCGAAGTCCAGGAAGACCTGGTCCAGCCCCTCCGCCTCGGCCTGCAGCCGGACCCGGGCCGAGCCGGGCACGACGAGGACCCGGACGCCATCGGCCTTGGTGCGGCCCCGCAGGATCCCGGCGACGGCGCGCAGGTCCTCGATCCGGCCGTTGGTGCACGAGCCGATGAAGACGGTGTCGACGGCGATCTGGCGCAGCGGGGTGCCCGGGACGAGGTTCATGTACTCCAGCGCCCGCTCGGCGGCGGCGCGCTCGTCCTCGGCGGCGATGTCCACCGGGTCGGGCACGGCCGCGGACAGCGGCAGGCCCTGGCCGGGGTTGGTGCCCCAGGTGACGAAGGGCTCCAGGTCGGCGGCGTCGAGGGTGACCTCGGCGTCGAAGACGGCGTCGTCGTCGGAGCGCAGCGTGCGCCAGTACGCCACCGCCTCGTCCCAGTCCGCGCCGGCGGGGGCGTGCGGGCGGCCCTTCAGGTAGGCGAAGGTGGTCTCGTCCGGGGCGATCATCCCGGCCCGGGCGCCGGCCTCGATGGACATGTTGCAGATGGTCATCCGGGCCTCCATGGAGAGGCTGCGGATGGCCTCGCCGCGGTACTCCAGGACGTAGCCCTGGCCGCCGCCGGTGCCGATCTTGGCGATGACCGCCAGGATGATGTCCTTGGCGGTGGTGCCCTCGGGCAGGACACCGTTGACGTTGATCGCCATGGTCTTGAACGGGGCGAGCGGCAGGGTCTGGGTGGCCAGGACGTGCTCGACCTCGGAGGTGCCGATCCCGAACGCCAGGGCACCGAACGCGCCGTGGGTGGAGGTGTGGGAGTCTCCGCAGACCACCGTCAGGCCGGGCATGGTCAGGCCGAGCTGGGGGCCGACGACGTGCACGATGCCCTGGTCGGCGTCGCCCAGGGAGTGCAGCCGGACGCCGAACTCGGCGGCGTTGCGGCGCAGGGTCTCGATCTGGGTGCGCGAGGTCGGGTCGGCGATGGGCCGGTCGATGTCCAGGGTGGGGGTGTTGTGGTCCTCGGTGGCGATGGTCAGGTCCGGCCGGCGGACCTGCCGGCCGGCGAGCCGCAGCCCCTCGAACGCCTGCGGGCTGGTGACCTCGTGCACGAGGTGGAGGTCGATGTAGAGCAGGTCCGGGGCGCCGTCGGTCCCCCGGCGCACCACGTGCGCGTCCCACACCTTCTCGGCCAGCGTGCCGCTCATCGCCACTCCCTCCGCCCCGCCGTCCTCCGCCGGGACACTTGCGGTCTCAGTCCCTGAGATGCCAGTATCGCTGCATGGACAACTCTAGCGGAGTCGGCGTCCTTGACAAGGCCGCCACCGTTCTCGGGGCGCTGGAGGCCGGGCCGGCCACCCTCGCCCAGCTGGTCACCGCCACGCACCTGGCCCGGCCGACGGCGCACCGCCTCGCCGTCGCCCTGGAGCACCACCGGCTCGTCGCCCGGGACATGCAGGGCCGGTTCATCCTCGGCCCGCGGCTGGCCGAGCTCGCCTCCGCCGCCGGCGAGGACCGGCTGCTGGCCGCCGCCGGGCCGGTGCTGGTGGCCCTGCGCGACCACACCAACGAGTCCGCCCAGCTCTTCCGCCGGCAGGGCGACCAGCGCATCTGCGTGGCCGCGGCGGAGCGGCCGGTGGGCCTGCGCGACTCCATCCCGGTGGGCGCCACGCTGAGCATGCACGCCGGGTCGGCCGCGCAGATCCTGCTCGCCTGGGAGGAGCCGGACCGCCTGCACCGAGGCCTGCACGGGGCGAGCTTCACCGCCACGATGCTCTCCGCGGTGCGCCGCCGGGGCTGGGCGCAGTCGGTGGCCGAGCGGGAGGCGGGGGTGGCGTCGGTGTCCGCGCCGGTGCGCGGCCCCTCGGGCCGGGTGATCGCCGCGGTGTCCATCTCCGGGCCGATCGAGCGGATGGGCCGCCAGCCCGGCCGGCTGCACGCCGCGGCGGTCGTCGCCGCCGCCAACCGCCTCACCCAGGTGCTCGGGCGCACGGACCAGGGCTGATCCAAGAGCGGCACCCGGGCAGCGAAGAGGCTCCCACCCGCACCGGGTGGGAGCCTCTCTCGTCGTACCCCCAGCCGGATTCGAACCGGCGCCGCCGCCGTGAGAGGGCGGTGTCCTAGGCCACTAAACGATGGGGGCCTGTTCTGTTGTCTGCCACCTCGCGGCGGCTCGTGGAACGCTACCAGAGGCTGCCCGCCGACTTCGACCCCGCCCGCCGGGCGCCGGTGTGAACTCGTGCACAGCGCGGGTTCTTCCCCGTCACCGGACCGGGTCGGCTCGACGGCCGGTTAGGTGGCGAGGCCTCGACCGCGTCAGCGCGGGAAGCGGCGCGGCCGTCCGCTGGGGTACCAGGACTCGAACCTAGACTAACTGAACCAGAATCAGTCGTGCTGCCGATTACACCATACCCCAAGGGGGTATCCCCGCCTCCCCTGCCGGACGGCGTCGGGGCGGTTCCACCGACGCAAGACCTTACCCGAGCGCCCCGGGGCCGGCCAACTGCCGTCGGGCCTTGGTGACTGACCTCACGACGGCGGCCGCGGGGCCGATCGCGGAGCCGGCCCGGACTCAGCCCCGGTCATCGGGGTACCCGCAGCGGCGCCGTCCCGACGACGGCGACCGCGCCGCGCTCGGGGTCCTCGGCGACGGTGGCGGCCAGCCCGGCACCGGCCACCACGGCCACCGCGGCATCCCGCTGGTCCTCGCTGGCCTCGACGAGCAGGTGGCCGCCGGGCGCGAGCCAGCCCGGGGCCAGGGCCGCCACGGCGCGCAGCAGGTCGAGGCCGTCCGCGCCGCCGTCGAGCGCTGCCCGGGGCTCGTGCACCCGGGCCTCCGGCGGGAGGAGGCGGAGGTCGGCGGTGGGGACGTACGGGACGTTGGCGAGCAGGACGTCCACCCGGCCCCGGAGCCGGGCCGGCAGCGCGGCGTCGAGGTCACCGAGGTAGGCGGTGCCGCCGACGGCCGCCACGTTGGTGCGGGCGCAGGCGGCCGCGGCGGGGTCGTTGTCGACGGCGTGCAGCTCGCCCCCGCCGATCGCCGCGACCAGGGCCATGCCGAGCGCACCGGTGCCGCAGCACAGGTCCACCACGACGGGCGCCGGGGCCGCGGCAGGGTGGGTCCCGCCGTCGGCCTGCACCTGGCGGGCGCCGGCGTCGGCCTGCACCAGGCGGGCCGCCTCGCGCACGAGGAGCTCGGTGCGCCGGCGCGGGACGAAGACGCCGGGCCCGACGGCCACCCGCAGCCCGCAGAACTCGGCCCAGCCGAGCACGTGCTCCAGCGGCTCCCCGGCCACCCGCCGGCGGACCAGCGCGTCGACGTCGGCCGGCGTGGCCGCCGCGTCGAGGATGAGGGCGGCCTCCTCCTCGGCGAAGACGCAGCCCGCGGCGCGCAGCCGGTCGGCGAGCGCGGCGACGTCGGCCGGTGGCGCGGAGGCGGGCGAACCGCCGGCGGGCCCCGGGTCCACCGGTCCACGGGACGCCGACCCGGTGGGTTCCGGGTCTACCGGTCCGGGCGCCGTCGACCCGGGTGCCGACGACCCCGGCCGGGCCCCGTCGTCGCCCGGCACCGGCCGGCTCAGGCCGCGGCGCCGAGCCGCGCGCGCAGGGCGCGGAGCCGGGCGAGGGAGGAGTCCTTGCCGAGGATCTCCATGGACTCGAACAGCGGCGGGGAGACCCGCCGGCCGGTGACCGCGGTGCGCAGCGGCGTGAACGCGAACCGGGGCTTGATGCCCAGCCCCTCCACCACTGCCGCCCGCAGCGCCTCCGCCACGACGTCGGCGGTGAAGGAGGTCAGCGGCTCCAGGGCGGAGACCGCGGCGTCGAGCACCTCCGGCGCCTCCTGGCGCAGCGCGGCCAGGGCGTCCTCGGTCACGACGAGGTCGTCGTCGTCGACCAGGAGGAAGCCGAGCATTCCGGGCGCCTCGCCGAGCAGGGTCATCCGCTCCTGGACCAGGGGGGCGGCCTGGTCCAGCACCTCCTGCTGGCGGGCGGGCAGGTCCGGGTAGGACGCGGCGGCTACCAGCCCGGCGGCGTGCAGGTAGGGCACCAGGCGGTCGCGGAAGTCCGCCGGCTCCAGCAGACGCAGGTGCGTGGCGTTGATGGCCTCGGCCTTCTTCAGGTCGAACCGGGCCGGGTTCGGGTTGACGTCGGCGACGTCGAAGGCCGCGACCATCTCCTCCTTGCTGAAGATGTCGTTGTCCGGGGAGATGCCCCAGCCGAGCAGGGCGAGGTAGTTCAGCAGCCCCTCGGGCACGAAGCCGCGCTCACGGTGCAGGAACAGGCTGGACTCCGGGTCCCGCTTGGACAGCTTCCGGTTCCCCTCGCCTATCACGTAGGGCAAATGCCCGAAGACCGGGCGGACGGTGGCGATGCCGAGGTCGAGCAGCGCCTGGTAGAGCACCACCTGCCGGGGGGTGGAGGAGAGCAGGTCCTCCCCGCGCAGCACGTGGGTGATGCCCATCAGGGCGTCGTCGACCGGGTTGGTCAGGGTGTACAGCGGGTAGCCGTTGGCCCGGACGATGACGAAGTCCGGGATCGAGCCGGCCTTGAAGGTGACGTCGCCGCGGACCAGGTCGGTGAAGGTGACGTCGGTGTCCGGCATGCGCACCCGCAGCACGGGCTCGCGGCCCTCGGCGCGGTAGGCGGCCCGCTGCTCGGCGGTCAGGTCCCGGTCGTACCCGTCGTAGCCGAGCTTGGGGTCCCGGCCGGCGGCGCGGTGGCGGGCCTCGACCTCCTCGGGGGTGGAGAAGGACTCGTAGGCGTACCCGGCCTCCAGCAGCCGGGCGGCGACGTCGGCGTAGATTTCCATCCGCTGGGACTGCCGGTAGGGCCCGTGCGGGCCGCCGACCTCCACCCCCTCGTCCCAGTCCAGGCCGAGCCAGCGCAGCGCGTCGAGCAGCTGGCGGTAGCTCTCCTCGCTGTCCCGGGCGGGGTCGGTGTCCTCGATCCGGAAGACCAGCGTGCCGCCCACGTGCCGGGCGTAGGCCCAGTTGAACAGCGCGGTGCGGATGAGGCCGACGTGCGGGGTGCCGGTGGGCGAGGGGCAGAAGCGGACCCGGACGGCGGAGCCGGTGGCCGGGGCGGTGGAGTCGGTCATGATCGGCCCAGCCTAGTCGGGGGCTGCCGGGCGGCCTGGCCGCGGTCTGGGCCGAGGACGACGGCGCGGCGGGCCTGCCGCCGCTGCCGGGCGGCCCGGTCGCGGTACGGTCGCGGGCGCCGCACCCGGCCGGCCGCCGAGGCGGCAGCCGCAACGCCGTCGCGCGGGAGCGGGTGCTCCTGACCGGGTGCGGGCCGCGGCGACCGGCGCTCGCGGGGGCGCCGCCCGCACCACAGAACCACCTCCGCCCCTGGTCGAGCTGGCGCTGGTCAAGAGGAGGATCTTGCGGATCGCTGGCCGCGCGACGTGTCGGATCCCGTGCTCAGTGGCATCCGGCCCGGGAAAGCTGGTACGGCCGGCGTCAGGATCGATCCGGCTTGTGCTTGGCTTGGAGAAATATCTCAACTCCGCTGAGCACTGCACCGAGACCGCCGACCACTGCGGCGACAACGGAACCTGTCAAGAATCCCCAGGCGCAGAGCACAACAAAGCACAATGTGCGAGCGGCCACCACCAAGTAGTAAATCAGCCCTCGTCTCCTGTTAGTTCGAGCAGCTTGTGGCAACGCCAACAAGGCCCAGCAAGGCACTGGCGCCCTCTGTGCAAGAATAACCACCCTGGTCCCGCCGGCCACCCGCACCCGGCAGGCGAACCAGACCCTGCTGCCGACCACCGACCGGCGCCCGCCGCTGGGCGCATGGAGAGGAGCCCCGTGACCGCCGTCGACTTCGACAGCATCACCGCCGAGGACCTGCGCCGGGCCGGGTCGATGAAGTGGACGACCTTCCCGGACTGCCTCGGCGCCTTCCTGGCGGAGATGGACTTCGGGGTCCCGCCGGTGGTGCGCGACCTGGTCCGCCGCGCGGCCGACGACGGCGCGCTGGGCTATCTGCCCGGGCCGGAGCGGGCGGCGCTGCGCCAGGCCACCGCGGGCTGGCTGGGCCGCACCACCGGGTGGCACGTCCCCGCCGACCGGGTCCACCTGGTCCCGGACGTCCTCTCGGTGCTCCGCGCGACCATCCGGCACTTCACCCCGCCCGGCTCGGCCGTCATCGTGCCCACCCCGGCGTACATGCCGTTCCTCACCGTGCCCGGGGCGGCGGACCGGGAGGTCGTCCAGGTGCCCTGCCGGCCGGACGCCGCCGGCCGGTACACCCTGGACCTGGCCGGCATCGACGCCGCCTTCGCCGCCGGCGCCGGCCTGCTGGTGCTGTGCAACCCGTGGAACCCGGTGGGCCGCGTCCTCACCCGGGAGGAGCTGCTCGCCGTCGTCGACGTCGTGCACCGACACGGCGGCCGGGTCTTCGCCGACGAGATCCACGCCCCGCTCCTGCTCGACGACGTCCGGCACGTCCCGTACGCCGCCGTCGACGAGCGCGCCGCCGCGCACACCGTCACCGCGGTGGCCGCCTCCAAGGGCTGGAACGTCCCCGGCCTGAAGTGCGCCCAGATGATCCTGTCCAACGACGCCGACGCCGCCGCGTTCGCCCCGTACAGCGTCGACGCCGGGGACACCGTCGGCCTGCTCGGTGCCCGGGCCGCCACCGCTGTCTACACCGACGACGGCGGCTGGCTGGCGGAGGTCCTGGCGTACCTGCGGGGCAACCGGGACGCCCTCGCCGAGCTCGTCGCCGAGCACCTGCCCGGCGCGGTGCTCAGCCGGATCGAGGGCACCTACATCGCCTGGCTGGACTGCCGCGGCCTGGGGCTGCCCGCGCCGCCGGCGGAGTTCTTCCGGCAAGCGGCCGGGGTGGCGCTCACCGACGGGGCCGCCTGCGGGGCGGCGGGCGAGGGGTTCGTCCGGCTGGTCATGGCCACCCCGCGCCCGCTGCTGCGGACGATGGTGACGCAGATGGGCGCCGCGGTCGCGGAGCAGCGCCGCGACGGCTGACCCCCGGGCCCGCCGTCCGCGCCGGGCCGCCGCCGGTCAGTCCCGCCGCACCACCGGGTTGTCCAGCGTGCCGATGCCCTCGACCTCGACCTGCACCCGCTGGCCCACGTCGATCGGCCCAACACCGGCCGGGGTGCCGGTAAGGATGACGTCGCCGGGCAGCAACGTGAAGATCGAGGACACATACGCCACCAGCTCGGGCACCGAGCGGACCAGCTGGGAGGTCCGCCCGTCCTGGCGCAGCTCCCCGTCCACCCGGGCCCGCACGGCCAGGTCGCTGACGTCGATGTCCACGGCCAGGTAGGGCCCCAGCGGGCAGGAGGTGTCGAAGCCCTTGGCCCGGGTCCACTGTCCGTCGGTGCGCTGGACGTCCCGGGCGGTGACGTCGTTGGCGGCGGTGTAGCCGAAGATCACGTCGCCGGCCCGCTCGGCGGGGACGTACTTGCACAGCCGGGAGATCACGACGGCGAGCTCGGCCTCGTGGTGCACCTCCTGGCTGTACGGCGGCAGCACGATGGGGTCGTTGGGGCCGACGACGGCGGTGTTGGGCTTGAGGAAGACGAGCGGCTCGGCCGGGACCTCGTTGCCCATCTCGGTGGCGTGCGCGGCGTAGTTGCGGCCGATGCCGATGACCTTCGACCGCGGGATCACCGGGGAGAGCAGCCGCACGTCCTCGACCCGGACCCGTTCCCCGGTGGTGTCCAGGCCGCCGTAGATGGGGTCGCCCCGGAGGACGACGAGCTCGTCGGCCTCCTCGTCGAGGACGCCGTACCGGGGGTCCTCCCCCGCGCTGAACCGTGCGATACGCATGGCCCCAACCGTAGTCAGGACGCGGCGGGCCGCCCGACGGCGGCAGGCGCTGCGGACGCTGGGCCGACCGCCGTCGTGCCGCACCCCCGCCGGGACGCCGGGAACGGAAGGTGTTGTGGGGCTCGGAACGATGGTGACGGGGTGGGTTCACGGGGGTGGATGGGCGTCCTGGACCAGGGCATCGGGACCAGGGCATCGCGTGACGAGCCGGCGCCTGAGCGGCTGACCGGTCTGCGGGCCTTGCCGGTGAGACGCCGCGCGTCCGTGTGGTACTTGTGGCGGTTTCAGCCGCCGTCAAAGGGGCCACAAGTACCACACGGACGGGTGTCGATAGCGGCGGAGCATGTCTCAGCCGAGCCGCTCGTGGACGCGCCCCGGCATTCGTTACCGATTCGTCGCCGTCGGCCCGTTCCCCCGTCCGCGGCCCGCGCGTACCGTTCGAGGATGCGCGGACGGTGACGTCCGCCCGTTCCCGACGGTCCAGCCTCGCTGGCCCGCTGTCGGCGCACGCCGAGCGGATCCCCACGAGCCGCACCGGCGAGGGGTGAGGCCCCCCGCCCTGTCTGGGCACCCGGCGCGGCGCCGGACCACACCACCCCGTGCTGGTGCCCTCGCCCGTCCGACCACCGGGCGGGCGCCAGCGGGCCGCGGCCGCGGCCCGGTTCCTCACCTTCCTCACCGCACACAGGAGAACGCCATGAGGCGTCTGACGAAGTACCTGCTCGCCCTCGTGCTCGGGCTGACCTTCCTCGTCCCCGCCGGCGCCGCCCAGGCCGCGACGCCGTACTGCGGGATCCACTGGGGCTCCCTCGCCAAGCAGGCGGGGAGCCTCTCGGCCGCGCAGCTGACGAACGTCCGCACCGGCCGGCACACCTGCTACGACCGCATGGTCGTGGACTTCCGCGGCGACGTCACCGGCTACTCGGTGCAGTACGTCAGCCAGTTCGCCGCGGAAGGGTCGGGGGCGGCCATCCCGCTGCGCGGCGCCGCCGACCTGGCCGTCACCGCCCACGCCCCGGCGTACGACGCCAGCGGCAACCCCACCTACGCCCCCGCCAACCCGCGTGAGCTCAGGAACGTCATGGGCTACCAGACGTTCCGCCAGCTCGCCTGGGGCGGCTCCTTCGAGGGCTCGTCCTCGATCGGGCTGGGCGTGCGCGCCCGGCTGCCGTTCCGGGTCTTCGTGCTCGACGGCCCGGGCACCGGTTCCCGGCTCGTGGTGGACGTCGCCCACTTCTGGTGAGGCGGCCACCGAGGTAGGCCGTCGTCAGGCACCGGGGGCGGGCGCACCGCGCCGTCCGGCCCCGGTGCTTGCCGTCTGCGGTGGCCAGAGTCGTGCGGTGGTCGGCCCGGCCTGAGGACCGGCACCATCTGACGGCCGGCACCGCCTGACGCCGGGCCCCTCCCGACGGCCCACCCGGCGTGCCCCGCCCGGTGGCGCCCCGAGCGGGAGGCGGACCCGCGCGTCTACGCTTCCCGGATGAGCCGACCCACCGCAGCCGGCGCGCCCGAGCTCACGGTCCCGGGCCGCCCCGCCCGCGCCGGCCGGCTCGGCGGGATCGACGTCGCCCGCGGGCTGGCGATCCTGGGGATGTTCGTCGCGCACCTGGGCGACGACGGCCCGGACGGCGAGCACGACCCGGCCTGGTTCGTCGTCGCCGACGGGCGCTCCGCCGCCCTCTTCGCCGTCCTGGCCGGGGTGTCCCTCGCGCTGTCGTACGGCCGCCGCACCCCGCCGGCCGCCCTGGCCCTGGTCCGGGCCCGGCTGGCGGTCTTCGTCCGGGCCGCGGTCCTGCTCGTCATCGGCGTGTTCCTGGTGGCGCTGGGGACCCCGGTCCTGGTGATCCTCCCCGCCTACGCCGCCACCTTCGCCCTGGCCACCCCGTTCCTCGGGCTGGCGCGGCGCTGGGTGCTGACCGCCGCCGCCGTGGTGGTCGTCGTCTCCCCCACCGTCCTGTTCCTGCTGACCACGCCGACGGCGGCCGGTGACCCGAGCCCGCTGGCCCGCCTCACCGGTATGGCGGACCCGGTCGAGCTGCCGATGGACGTCTTCGTCACCGGCGCCTACCCCGCCCTGGTGTACCTGGCCTACGTCCTGGCCGGGCTCGCCGTCGGCCGCAGCGACCTCGCCCGCACGCGCACCCAGCTGGTGCTGGTCGGCGCCGGCGCCGGCCTCGCCGCCCTCGGCTGGGGCACCTCCCGGCTGGGGCTGGACGCGCTCGGTCCCGACGCCGCCCCGCTCACCCGCCGGCTGCTCAGCGCGGAGGCTCACGACGACTCCACCCTGGAGGTGCTGGGCAACTGCGGCACGTCACTGGCGGTCATCGGCCTGTGCCTGCTGGCCACGACCGCACCCGTCGTCGGCCGGGCCGCCCGGGCCGTCCTGGCGCCGGTGGCGGCCGCCGGGGCGCTGTCGCTGACCGTGTACTCCGTGCACATCGTCGCGATCTTCCTGCTCGGCAACGACGTCGTGTGGTACCCGGAGTCCAACGCCGTGCTCGGCTGGTTCGTGCTGGTCGCCCTGGCCGGTGCGTGGCTGTGGCGCCGGTTCCTCGGCCGGGGCCCGCTGGAGCGCCTGGTACGCGGGGCCGTCCGCGCCGTCGTCCCGCCGCTCGGCCCTGGCTCCGGCGCCGGGCCTACCGTCCCGGCCGGTGGCGCGGGAACCGCCGTCCCAGGCGCCGGCGCGGGCCCGTCATCCCGGGCAGCGTCGCCGACCAGCCACGCTCTCGGCAGTAACGAACCCCCCGGCCCGTGACGCGGGCTCCGGCGACACCTCCTGCCTGAGTCCCCACCTGTGGTGGCGTGGTCGTCCGCCCGCCTGCGCGCGCAGCAGACGTCGAGCCCCTCGCGCTGGAGGCTCCCCGACCGCCCTTGTCAGCCGTGGCCCGGCAGGCCGCCCGACCGGAGCAGCCCGGCCCGCTCGGCCAGCACGGCCAGCGCCACCCGGTTGCGGACCCCGAGCTTGGCCTGCGCCGCGGCCAGGTGAGTCTTGACCGTCGCCTCGCCGAGGAACATCTGGCGGGCGATCTCGCCGTTGGACAGGCCGTGCCCGACGGCGACGACCACCTCCCGCTCCCGGTCGCTCAGCCGGGCGATGGACCGGGCGGCCTCCTCCTGCTCCTGGTGCCCCCGCTCGCGGGTGAGGTGGTCGAGCACCTGCCGGGTGCTGCGCGGGGAGAGCACCGAGTCGCCGGCGACCACCGCGCGGACCGCCCCGATGATCTCCGCCGGAGCGGCGGACTTCAGCAGGAAAGCCGCCGCGCCGGCCGTGATGGCGCGCAGCACGGCGTCGTCCACGTCCCAGGTGGTCAGGGCGATGACGTACGGCGGGCTGGGCAGGGCCACGATGCGCTCGGTGGCGGTCAGGCCGTCGGTGCCCGGCATCCGCAGGTCCATCAGGACGACGTCGGGGGCGTGGGCCTGCACGGCGGTGACCGCGGCGTCCCCGTCACCGGCCTCGCCCACCACCTCGATGTCCTCGGTGCTGGTGAGGATGAGCCGCAGCCCGCGGCGGACGAGCGGGTCGTCGTCCACGAGGAGCACCCGGTGCGGCCGGTCCATGCCCCAGATGCTAGGCGCGACCGCCGACACGCGGAGCGGTGCGGCGGCGCTCAGCCGTCGCTCGTCTCCCAGGGCAGCCAGGCGGTGACCCGGAAGGTGCGACCGTCGTCGTCCAGGCCATACGTCAGCTGGCCGCCGAGGAGCTCCACCCGTTCCGCCATGCCGCGCAGGCCCTGACCGCCTGCCCCGTCCGCCGGCCCGACGTACGGGTTCCGGGCGTCGATGTGCACGCCGTCAGCCGGCCCCCCGGAGACGTCCAGCCGCAGCGGCTGGCCCGGGGAATGCTTGCGGGCGTTGGTGAGCAGCTCCTGGACGATCCGGTACACCGCGCGGGACAGCGCCGGCCCGGCCTGTTCGGCCCCGTCGAGGTAGACGGTGGAGGTCACCGGCGCGCCGGTCTGCGCCGTCTCCTCGATGACCCCGCGCAGGTCGGTCAGCGACAGCTCCGGTGCCGCCGGCGCGGTGCCGAGGGGCTCGCGGAGCACCGCGAGCAGCGAGCGCAGGTCCTCCATCGACCGGGCGGCCATCGACCGCACGAGCTCGGCGCTCTCGGCCAGCTCGGGGTCGTGGGCGGCCCGGGTGGCCACCGCCCCGGCGTGCAGGTTGAGCAGCGAGAGGCGGTGCCCGAGGACGTCGTGCACCTCCCGGGCGATGCGTTCGCGCTCCTGCTGGCGGGCCAGCTGGTCGCCCAGCCGGTCGGTCGTGGCACGTTCCACGCTGGCCTCCCGGGCGGCGGCGTGCGCCTCCCGGCTGGCCCGCACGAGCAGCCCGGCGCCGACGGCCACCCCCATCGCCAGCGCCACCGCCGCCGGCACCACCCACCAGGCCAGGACCACCTGGACGGGCTCGGCGCCGACGGACGCAGGGCCCATCACGGTCTTGAGCAACGACGAGGCGGTGTCCGGCCCCCTGGCGTCCCTCGCCACGGACACCGCCGTGGCCAGCGTGACCGCTCCGGCCGTCCACCACACCTGCTCGCCGCGCCGGCGGGAGACCAGGCCGGCCAGGGCCACCAGGGCGGTCCAGGAACCGATCGGCAGGACCACGGCGACGGCGGCGGCCACGAGCGTCACCGCGTAGGGGTAGCGGTGGCGCCAGAAGAGCAGGACGGGGACGCCGAGCCCGGCGCCGAGCGCCACCAGCGCCAGCAGGAGCTGCCAGCCGCGGTCGCCGGAGGTCAGCCCGGAGTAGGCGGTCGTGGTCACCGAGGCGATCGCGCACACCGGGAGGTACAGCGCGGTGCGCCACCACGGCGCGGCCTCGGTGGGTGCCGGTGCCGCGGCTGGCGGGGCCGGCGTCTGGCCGGGTGGGCCCGCAGCCGCGCCGGGCGCGTCCGACGCACGGGCGCGCTGACCTGACACCGGGGCGGTTGGTCTGGACGCCGGGGCGCCCGGCACCGCCGCGGGCTCCGGAGGTCCATCCATGGCCACACGGTAGGGCGCCCCGCCCACACCCGGTTCCCCCGATCGGCCGGCCGTGTGCGCCTTCCCCTCCCCCGACCGGCTGCCGCGCTCCGGCTGACCAGGCGATGTGGCTGACCGCCGCGCCGGCGTTGGCTTGTGCCGACCTTCCGAGAACGTCCACGAACAAGGAGAGACGCCATGAGCACCACACCTCCGCAGGGCCCCCGGTCCGACGGCGCCGCCCACCAGGCCATGCCCGGCCAGACCTTCAACCCCCAGGGTCCGGACGCCTACGCCACCGGCCAGTACGCACCGACCGGTCAGTACTCGCAGCCCACCGGCCCCGGTCCCCGCCCGGAACGGCGGCGCAGCTGGTTCGCGCGGCACAAGATCCTCACCGGCCTGCTCGCCATCATCGTGCTGGTCATCCTCGTCAACGCCCTCGGCGGCGGCGGCGACGACGACAACCCCACCGCGGGCACGACGGCGCCCGGCCAGGAGGCGCCTGCTGATGAGGCGGCGCCGGAGGCCCCGGCCGAGGAGCAGGACGCGGCCGAGGCGGACGCTGCCGCGCCGGAATCGGCCGCGCCGGAGGCACCTGGCCTGGCCACGCCGGTGCGGGACGGGAAGTTCGAGTTCACCGTCACCGCGGTCCAGCCCGGCGTCGGGCAGATCGGTGACGAGATGCTCGGTGAGCAGGCTCAGGGCCAGTTCGTCCTGGTGGACCTGACCGTCACCAACATCGGCGAGGAGCCGCAGACCTTCTTCGCCGACAACCAGACGCTGGTGGACGAGCAGGGCCGGGAGCACGCCGCCGACAGCATGGCCAGCATCTACCTGGAGGGCGACGACACCTTCGTCAACGAGATCAACCCGGGGAACACGGTCACGGGCACGATCGTCTTCGACATCCCGGTCGACGCCGTGCCCACCAGCCTCGAGCTGCACGACTCGGCCTTCTCCGGCGGGGTGACCGTCTCCCTGGCGGAGTAGAGCGGGGGACATCGGCCCGGCCGGTCCTGCACCGGCCGGGCCGGTGGACGGTCAGAGAAGCATTCCGCTCCGGAGCCCGACATGTTGGAGATGCCGACATCCTTCAGAGAGAGAACCGAGGGGTTTCTCCCGATCAAGGTCGAGTCGGAAGCCGCAAGGACGCTGAGGTGAAACCAAGGTGACGTCATGCGGCTGGCGCCTCCGCGGTGACCTTGTAGCCCAGGGCGGTGAGCTCGTTGATGAGGCGCTTGGCGCGGCGTTCGGGGCTGTGCCGCCGGACGAAGTAGTCGGCGCCGAGGTCCTGGTAGGGCTGGTCCCGGTCGAGCATGTGGAAGACCGAGACCAGGATGGAGTGCTGGACGGCGCCCAGGGCCTTGGCGTGGCCACGGCGTCCCTTGATGCGGGCGTACTGCGCCGCGGAGTAGGAGGCCTTGGTCCGCACCGCCGCGGTCGCGGCGTCGTGGAGGTAGGTCCGCAACCACTTGTTGCCCTTGCGGGTCCGCCCCGACCGGGACTTCCCGGCGGACTCGTGCTGCCCCGGACAGCGCCCGGCCCAGGACGCCAGGTGCTCGGCGTCGCCGAAGACGCTCATGTCCACCCCGATCTCGGCGATGATCCCCTCCGCGGTGCGCTTGTCGATCCCGGGGGCGGTGGCCAGCAGGTCACGCTGGCGGGCGAAAGGGGCGATCACCTCATCGATCGCCTCCGACAGGCGCTCGATCGTCTCGTCCAGGTAGTCCAGCTTGGCCAGGATCTCCCCCACGACCAGGGCGTGCTGGGCACCGAAGCGCCCCCGCAGCGCCTCGCGCAGGGCCGGGATCTTCGACCGCAGCCGCCCCTTGGCCAGGTCCGCCAGCGCGCCGGGGTCCGGCGCCCCGCCAACCAGGGCCCTGAGCATCGCCCGCCCGGAGACCCCCAGGATGTCGGTGGCCACCGAGGAGAGCTTCACCCCGGCGTCCTGCAGGACCTTGTCCAGCCGCTGGGCCTCCCGGCCCCGCTCCTCGATCTGGGCCTTGCGGTACCGGGTCAGGTTCCGCAGCTCCCGGATCTCCTTCGGCGGGACGAAGGAGGGCCGCACCAGCCCGTGCGCCACGAGCTGGGCGATCCCCGCCGCATCGGCCATGTCCGTCTTGCGGCCCGGGACGTTGCGCAGGTGCCGGGCGTTGAGCAGCCAGCACCCGAAGGCGTCCTCCAGCACGTAGTACACCGGCTTCCAGTACACCCCGGTGGACTCCATCCCCACCAGCAGCACCCCGAAGGACGTCAACCAGTCCCGCAGCGCCAGCAGGTCCTTCGTCATCGTCCCGAACGTCGCCGTCTCGGTCTGCACCTCCGTGCCGGTCGTGATCCGCACGCACGCCACGACCGTGTCCTTGTGCACGTCCAGACCCGCGCACCGCTCCACCAGCGTCTCCACCACAACCACCTCCACCAGTCGGCACCGACAAGGGCGGGTCGCCTGGGGAGCTTCACCACAGAGGAGTCTGAGGTACGCGCTCGAAGCAGCAGTTCCAGGTGCCCGAAGCTCCCACGTCACACTCCGGAGCGGGCTCGACCAGCACCAAGTCGATCCGACGTCGACAGGCGACCCACAGACAAGGTTTCCCCCGCTCCATGCGGGCCGCAAGGCCCCGCCACCACTCCGGAGTGGATCCGGCTGACGACGATCAAATCCGGAGCACGCAACCGCGATCATCTCCGGAGTGGATATCGGTCATATAGCACGCATTTTCCACTCCGGTGTGAGTATGAGTAACTGCAAACCACCTCCGGAGTGGATGTCGGTCATATAGCACGCATTTTCCACTCCGGAGTGAGTACGAGTAACAGCAACCATCTCCGGAGTATATATAGATGCCAGGCACATGGCACGCATTTCCTGCTCCGGAGTCACGACGCCGCCGGTCAGCGTTCCCCGGTCGGCTCCCCACGAGCGAGCGCCCGGGCGGCGGCGGGCCGCGCCCGCAGCAGGACCAGGCCGAGCAGGAACCACCCCGCGGCGATCACCAGCGCCAGCCGGCTCGCGCTGACCAGCACGGTCAGGATCACCAGCCCGCCGACGACCGGCACCACCACGTACGCCGGCCCCTTGCCGGCGAAGTAGCGCACCGTCGCGGCGTGCAGGAACACGAACGCCACCAGCGCACCCACGGTCACCATCGAGGAGAGCACCTCCAGCCCGTCCGCCCGGGTAGCGGCCGCCGTCGCCATGACGAGGGTGACGGCGGCGGAGAGCAGGATGCTGTTGCGGGGCGCCCGCCCGCGGGGGTCGACCCGGGCCAGCACGGAGGGCAGCGCCCCCTCCCGGCCCATCGCGAAGAGCAGCCGGGCGACCGCCGCCTGGGCCACCAGCGCGGAGAAGACCGGTCCGACGGCGCGCACCACCGTCACCACCGAGGAGAACCAGCTGCCGACGGCGGCGTCGAGCATGGTGTAGAACGCCGTGCCCTGCGCGGCCGGGTCGGCCTGCAGCGCCGCGGCGGAGACCGGGTTGAGCAGCGCCCCGAGGTAGGTCTGGAGCACGAACAGCGCGCCGGCGAGGACGAGGCAGAACTGCAGCGCGCGGCCCACCTGGTCGGTGCTGCCGGTGACCTCCTCGGCGAAGGTCGCGATGGCGTCGAAGCCGAGGAACGCCAGGATGGCGACGGTGGCGGCGCCGAGCACGCCGGTGACGTCCAGCCCGGCCTCGCCGGTCAGCGGGGTGAGCCAGCCGCGCTCCGGCCCGTGCCGGACCAGGAAGGCCGCGGCAGCGACGACGAACGCGCCGAGCACCACCAGCTCCACCACCAGCACCGTCATCCCGACCCGGGCGGCGAGCTTCACGCCGCCGAGGTTGAGGGCGGTGACCAGGACGACGGCGGCCAGGGTGAAGACCCACACTGGCACCGCGGGCACCAGGGCGTGGCAGGCGATGCCGGCGAACAGCGAGGCCACGGACGGGATGAAGAGGTAGTCCAGCGCGATCATCCAGCCGGCGAGGAACCCCGGGCGCGGCCCGAGCCCGGCGCTGGCGTAGGCGTAGACCGAGCCGGCCCGCGGCACCGCGGCGGACATCCGGGCGTAGGACCAGGCGGTGAAGGACATCGCCACGGTGGCGACCACGAACACCAGCGCGACGGCGCCGCCGCCGCGGGCGTCGAGCACCCCGAAGGTCCCCATCGGGGCGGTCACGCCGATGAAGAGCAGGCCGTAGACGACCAGGTCGCGCAGGCGGAGGACGTGGCGCAGCGCCGGCGCGGCCGGGCCAGGATCGGAGGCGCCGGGACCGGCGGGACCGGCGGAACCGGCGGCACCAGCAGGACCGGCACCGGCACCAGCGGGACCGGGCCCGCCGCCAGGACCGACGCCCGGGCCGCGACCGGGACCGCCGGAACCGTCACCAGGACGGGCGCCGTCGGCACCCGCGGGAGTAGCCACCGGCCGAGCCTAGGCACGACCCGCCAGGCCCCGCACCGGCAGCCGGGTGAGGCTGAGAGGATCGGGGCATGTCCGCCGCCGCCCCCGCCCTGAACCTCCTCCTGGACGACCTCGAGGACGCCGGCGGGCCCACCCCGGACGGCCTGTACGACGCCTTCACCGCCTGGGCGGCGGGGACGGGCCTGGCGCCCTACCCGCACCAGGAGGAGGCGCTGATGTCGCTGGTGTCCGGGGAGCACGTCATCCTCTCCACCCCCACCGGCTCCGGGAAGTCCCTGGTCGCCGTCGGCGCGCTCTTCACCACCCTGGCCAGCGGCCGGACCGGCTACTACACCGCCCCGCTCAAGGCGCTGGTCTCGGAGAAGTTCTTCGACCTGGTGGACCTGTTCGGCTCGGCCAACGTCGGCATGGTCACCGGCGACACCGCGATCAACCCCGCCGCGCCGATCATCTGCTGCACCGCGGAGATCCTGGCCAACCAGGCGCTCCGCGACGGCGCGGACACCGACGCCGGGGTGGTGGTGATGGACGAGTTCCACTTCTACGCCGACCCCCAGCGCGGCTGGGCCTGGCAGGTGCCGCTGCTGGAGCTGCCCAAGCGCCAGTTCCTGCTCATGTCCGCCACGCTCGGCGACGTCTCCTTCTTCGCCGCCGACCTGCGCCGGCGGACCGGACGGGAGGTCTCCGTCGTCGCCGACGCCGAGCGGCCCGTCCCGCTGACCTACGCCTACTCCGTCGAGCCCATCCAGGACGTCCTGCTCGAGCTCGTCCAGACCCACCGGGCGCCGGCGTACGTGGTGCACTTCGCGCAGAAGGACGCCGTCGAGCGGGCCCAGTCCCTCACCTCGGTGCAGGTGGCCACCCGGGAGCAGCGTGACCGGATCGCCGACGCCCTGGGCGACTTCCGGTTCGGGCCCGGCTTCGGGGCCACCTTGTCCCGGCTGCTGCGGCTGGGCATCGGGGTGCACCACGCCGGGATGCTGCCGCGCTACCGCCGGCTGGTCGAGCGGCTCACCCAGGCCGGGCTGCTGGGCGTGGTGTGCGGCACCGACACCCTCGGGGTGGGCATCAACGTGCCCATCCGCACGGTGGTCCTGACGTCGCTGACGAAGTTCGACGGCGAGCGCTCCCGGCACCTGACCGCCCGGGAGTTCCACCAGATCGCCGGGCGGGCCGGCCGGGCCGGGTTCGACACCACCGGCGAGGTCATCGTCCAGGCCCCGGAGCACGTGATCGAGAACGCCCGCGCGCTGGCCAAGGCCGGCGACGACGAGCGCAAGCGCCGCAAGGTGGTGCGCAAGAAGGCCCCGGCCGGCGTCGTGAACTGGACGGACAAGACCTTCGAGCGGCTCCGGGACGCCGCGCCCGAGCCGCTGACCAGCCAGTTCCGGGTGACCCACACCATGGTCCTGGCCGTCCTGGCCCGGCCCGGGGACCCGGTGGCCGCGATGTACCGGCTGGTCACCGACAACCACGAGCCGAAGGTCGAGCGCAACCCGCACCTGCGCCGGGCGGTGGAGATCTACCGGTCGCTGCGCGCCGCGGGCGTGGTCGAGCACGCGGACGCCGGGTGGCGCCTGGCCCACCCGGGCGAGCCGTACGTGCGGCTGACCGTGGACCTGCCGCGGGACTTCGCGCTCAACGCCCCGCTGTCCCCGTTCGCGCTGGCGGCCCTGGACCTGCTCGACGCCGACAGCCCGGACTTCGCCCTCGACGTCGTCTCGGTCATCGAGGCGACCCTGGAGGACCCCCGCCCGCTGCTGTACGCCCAGGCGCACGCCGCCCGCGGCGAGGCGGTGGCGGCGATGAAGGCCGAGGGCATCGAGTACGAGGAGCGGATGGCGCTGCTGGAGGACGTCACCTGGCCCCGGCCGCTCGCCGAGCTCCTGGACGCGGCGCTGGCCACCTACCGGCAGACCAACCCGTGGGTCGCCGACTACGAGCTCCGGCCCAAGTCGGTGGTGCGGGAGATGGTCGAGCAGGCGATGACCTTCACCGAGCTGGTCTCCCGCTACCAACTCGCCCGCTCCGAGGGCGTCGTGCTGCGCTACCTCACCGACGCCTACCGGGCGCTGCGCCAGGTGGTGCCGGACTCGGCGCGGACGGCGGAGGTGGTCGCGATCATCGACTGGCTCGGGCAGCTGGTGCGCTCGGTGGACTCCTCCCTGCTGGACGAGTGGGAGGCGCTGGCCGCCGGCGCGGCGGCGTCCGCCGGGGCGGCGGTGGTGCCGGACGAGGGGGCCCCGGTCGAGCGCCGGTTCGGGGAGGGGCCCGACGGCGAGCTGCCGGTGACCCGGAACCGGCACGCCTTCCGGGTGGCGGTCCGCAACTCGGTGTTCCGGCGGGTCGAGCTCCTGGCCCGGGAGGCCTACGACGCCCTCGGCACCCTCGACGGCGCCGCCGGGTGGGACGCCGACCGGTGGGCACGGGCGCTGGCGCCGTACTGGGCGGAGAACGACTGGCTCGGCACCGGGCCCGAGGCCCGGGCCGGGGCGCTGGTGCAGGTGCTGGAGGAGCCGACCGCTGCCGACTGGGCGGCGGTGGGGTCCGGCGGCCCGGAGGGCGGCGCGGACGGCGGCCCGGAGGGCGGCCCCGACGGCGGGCCGGAGGGCGGCCGTCGCTGGCTGGTCCGCCAGACCTTCGACGACCCGGCCGGGGACCACGACTGGGGGCTGACCGTGGTGGTGGACCTGGACGCCTCCGACGCCGCCGGGCAGCCGGTCCTGCAGCCGGTGGCGCTCGGGCCGCGGTAGGGGGCGCTGCTCGGCGGCGGTTCGCCGGGTCCGAGCCTGCGCCCGGCGGGAGGTGGCACGATCACCGCATGAGCCGGCCACGACGCACCGCGAGCACACCGGCGCTGAAGGTCCTCGCCGGGGCCGGGGTGCCGTACACGGTCCGCGCGTACGACCACGACCCGCGCGCCGGCGTCGGCTACGGCCAGGAGGCGGTCGCGGCGCTCGGGGAGGACCCGCGGCGGGTGTACAAGACGCTCCTCGCCAGCGTGGACGGGCAGCTGACCGTCGCGGTCGTCCCGGTGGACCACCAGCTCGACCTGCGCAAGCTCGCGCGGGCGCTGGGCGCCAAGCATGCCGAGATGGCCGACCCGGCCGCCGCCGAGCGGGCCACCGGATACGTGCGCGGGGGCATCTCACCGCTCGGCCAGCGCACCGCGCTGCCGACGGTGGTCGACGCCGGCGCGCTGGAGCATCCGACCGTCCTGGTCAGCGCGGGCCGGCGCGGGCTGGACGTCGAGCTCGCGCCCACCGACCTCGTCGCCCTCACCGGCGCTTCCACGGCCCCGCTGGGCCGCCCGTGAGCGTCGGCCGTGGCCGCTCGGCGGCGCCCGGGCGGCCGCGGGTGCCCGAGCCCGACGTCGCCGCCCACCTCGCCCCGGTGCCGCCCGTGGCGCTCGGCGCGGCCACGGTGACCGCGGCGGACCTCACCGGCGCCGACCTGGTCGGCGCCGAGCTGTCCGCTGCCCAGGTCGAGGGCTCGGCGCTGGACCGGCTCCGGGCCGCCGGCGGGAGCTGGCGGCGCACCACCCTGGTGGACTGCCGGCTCGACGGCGCCGACCTGGCCAACCTGCGCACCGCGGACCTGGCCCTGGTCCGGTGCAGCCTGCGCGAGGTCCGCCTCACTGGCGCCCAGCTCACCGGTGCCCGGCTGCGGGCGGTCCGGCTCGAGGGGGCGCAGGCGTCGCTGAGCAGCTGGCGCGGCGCGCGGCTGCAGCACGTCGTGCTCACCGGGTGCGACCTGCGCGAGGCGGACCTGTCCGGGGCGAAGCTGACCGACGTCTGGTTCGAGGACTGCGACCTGGGCGGTGCCCAGCTCGACGGCGCGCGCTGCGAGCGGGTCCGGCTCTCCGGCTGCCGGCTGACCGGGATCGGCGGGGTAACCGGGCTGCGCGGCGCCGCGGTGGACGCCGACAGCGGGCACGACCTGCTCCCGCTGCTCGCCGGCGCCCTGGGCATCGCCCTGGTGGACTAACGGCGGGCGAGAACGTCCCAGCCCCGAGCAGCCGGCGCGGCCTCACGCGCAGCAGCGGGACGTCCAGTCCTCATCCCACCACCGGAGCGGCTGGACATGGCGCGCAGCCAGAAATGACATCGGCAACCCCATTGTGCCCGGTGCACGCCGGCGTACCTTCAAGCCTGGGGACACCACCCAGTGGAGGAGCACATCGATGTGCATCGCAGACACCCGACCCCTACGCCAGGGCCAAGACGCGGGGGATCATGGCGAACGGCATCGAGGTGTCGTTGCCTCTGGGGAGGGTGCCCAGCCGGAGTCCAGCCATGAACGGTGATGTGCTCCGACGGGATATCGATTGGGACGCGCTAGACCTCGCGGGCGCGTTCGAGAGGGCGGCACAGGCCGACTCGGGAGCAGGTTCTGACGGGTTACTGGCCGCAGCAAGTGGCGAGGACGGAGCCAACTTCTTCCTGGTCACCGTGCCGTCGAGCCCGACGTGGGCCGCGGAGTACCTCTTCTATACCCGACACGACGGCGAGCGCGACCACTTCCGCATCAGCTACATCGTGCGCATGGACGAGCCGGAGCTCACCGAGGCAGGCTGCGCCTACGAACGGCGGGAGGGTGGTCGGCGCTACCACTACGGCGTCCTTCGTCGGACAGATCCCCTCGCGGTCATCCGCGTGCGCGTCGGGGACTCCGGCTGGACGATGCTCGGACGACAGGCCGGAGGGTGGTTCGTCTTCCTGCAACTCTCCGACGACCCCGCAGCGGAGCTGCTCGTCGAGCAGCAGTCTCCCGACTGCTGGGAGGAGATCATCTCCTTGTGAGCAATAGATGCACCGGTACGTGGCTCGAGCCGGCGGGATGCGGCGCCACTTCCGTGGCCGAAAGCCGCCAGCCGCCGTCGGCGGGGCGTGCCAGGGTGGAGGCATGGCCCCGCAGATGACCTTCGGCGAGCGGTACGCGGCGATCTCGTCGCGCGACGCGCGGTTCGATGGGCAGTTCGTCACCGCCGTGCGGTCGACGGGCATCTACTGCCGGCCGTCGTGCCCCGCGCGCACGCCGAAGCCGGCGAACGTCACCTTCTTCCCGACCAGCGCCGCCGCGCACGAGGCCGGGTACCGGGCGTGCAAGCGATGCCTGCCCGAGGCGGCGCCCGGATCCCCCGACTGGAACGTGCGCGGCGACGTCGCCGGCCGGGCGATGCGACTCATCGTCGACGGCGTGGTCGAGCGGGAGGGCGTCCCGGGGCTGGCCGCGCGGCTGGGGTACTCCTCGCGCCACCTGACGCGGCTGCTGGCGGCCGAGCTCGGCGCCGGGCCGCTCGCGCTGGCCCGCGCGCACCGCGCCCACACGGCGCGGGTGCTGCTGGTGGGCACCGACCTCCCCGCCGCCGACGTGGCGTTCGCGGCGGGCTTCGCGAGCGTGCGCCAGTTCAACGACACCGTGCGCGAGGTCTTCGGGATGACCCCGACCGAGCTGCGCGCGCGTCGCCGCGGCACGCCCCACGCACCCACGGGCATCGACCTGGCCCTGCCCTACCGCGAGCCGTTCGACCCCGCCGGCCTGTTCGCCTGGATGGGCGCGCGCGCCGTGCCGGGCGTCGAGGAGGGCGACGAAGCGTCGTTCGCCCGCACGCTCAGGCTGCCCCACGGCCCGGCCTGGTTCCGGCTCAGCCACCGGGACGGGCGGCTGCGGCTGGAGGCCCGGCTCGAGAGCCTGGCCGACCTGTCGACGCTCGTCTCGCGCGCCCGGCGCTTGTTCGACCTCGACGCCGACCCGGTCGCGATCGACCAGGCGCTGGCGCGGCACCCCGAGCTCGCGCCGCACGTGGCGGCGAACCCCGGCACCCGCCTCCCGGGGACGGCGGACCCGCACGAGCTGCTGATCCGGGCCATGGTCGGCCAGCAAATCTCGGTCGCCGCGGCCCGCACGCACCTGACGCGCCTCACCGAGGCGCTGGGCGAGCGGGTCGAGCTGGCCGGCGAGCAGCGGCTGCTGTTCCCGACCATGACCGCGATCGCCGAGCGCGGGGCCGAGGTGCTGCGCGGCCCGGCCGCGCGCACCCGGGCGGTCACCGGTGCCGCCGCCTCGCTCGCCGCGGGTGATCTGACGCTGACGACCGGCGACGACGCGACGGAGCAGCGCGCCGCCCTGATGGCGATGCCCGGCATCGGCGCGTGGACGAGCGACTACGTGCGGATGCGGGTGACCGGCGACCCCGACGTCCTGCTCACCGGCGACGTCGCCCTGCGGGCGGGAGCCGCCCGGGCGGGGATCCCGCCCGGGCCCCGCGAGCTCGCGGCCTGGGCCGTGCGCGCCGCTCCCTGGCGCTCCTACCTGTCCATGCACCTGTGGCGCCTGGCCGCCGGGCCTGCCGTCGCCGTCGGTAGCGCCGGATCGACAGCGGGGCCGGCCCGCGGCCAGCCGCGCCAGGTCGCACCCCGCACGTCCGTCCGGCTCCCGGACCCCGCCGAGGAGGCATCATGACCGCGACCCTGCAGACCGTCGACACGCCCGACGGGCCGTTCACGATCGTCGCCGACGCCGACGGCGCGGTGCTCGCGTCGGGCTGGACGGGCGACCCCGAGGCGACGCTCGCCCGCATCCACCCGACGCTGCGCCCGACCGGGGTGCGCGAGGGTGACACCGACGCCGCCGGAGCCGTCCGCGCCTACTACGACGGCGACCTGGCCCGGATCGACGGCGTGCCGGTGCGGCAGCGCGGCACCGCGCTGCAGGCGGCCGGGTGGGCGGCCCTGCGCCGCATCGCCCCGGGCTCGCCGCTCAGCTACACCGCCTTCGCCGACGCGCTGGGCTCGCCGCGCGCCGTGCGCGCCGCCGCCTCGGTCTGCGCGCGAAACGCCCCCGCGCTGTTCGTGCCGTGCCACCGCGTGCTGCGCGGCGACGGATCTCTCGGCGGCTTCGCCTGGGGGCTCGACGTCAAGCGCGCGCTCCTCGCGCGGGAGGCCGCCACTTGAGCTGACCCGGCCTGAGGCTGAGCTGAGGTGTCGGTCTCGGCGCCCGCGGTGAGGCCGCCACTCGAGGTGGACCCGGCATCGGCGTCCGCGGGCGCGCCGGTCGGACCCGAACCGGCCGGGTCACGCCCGGGCGGCCTTCGCGGCCGCCTTGGCCGCCCGCTTGGTCTCCCGCACCCGGGCCAGGGACTCGCCGTCGACGATGTCCGCGACGGACCGGAAGGACCCCTCCTCGCCGTACGCCCCGGCCGCCTCGCGCCACCCGGGGGCGGTCAGCCCCCGCTGCTTGCCGAGGAGCGCGAGGAAGATGCGGGCTTTCTGCTCGCCGAAGCCCGGCAAGGCCTTGAGGCGACGCAGCACCTCCGCGCCGTCGGGGTCGCCGGCCGTCCAGATCGCCGCGGCGTCGCCGTCGTAGTGCTCCACGAGGTAGGCGGCCAGGGCCTGGATCCGCTCCGCCATGGCTCCGGGGTAGCGGTGCACCGCGGGCGGGGTCCGGCACGCCTCGGCGAGCGCCTCGGGGTCGAGGTTGGCGACCAGGTGCGGGTCGAGGCCGCCGAGCCGGTCGTGGAGCTTCTGGGGGCCGGCGAACGCCGTCTCCATGGCGACCTGCTGGTCGAGCAGCATGCCGACGAGCAGGGCGAAGTCGTCGCTGGAGAGCAGGGCGTCGGCGGCCGCGTCGCCGGTGATGTGCAGGTCCATGGGGCGATCCTGCCACCGGCGGCGCCGGCCCGTCCGCCCCCCGCCGTCGTCGTCGCACGGGCAGGCGCCGGGCCGCCGTCGTCAGCCGGGCAGGCGCACCGGGCCGCCGTCGTCAACCCTGCAGGCGCACCCTCCCCGGCCGTCGTCATCCGGGCAGGCGCACCGGGCCGCCGTCGGCCCGCTCCGCGGAGTGCTCCACGGTCCGCCCACCAGACGGACCGTCCCCGCCCTCCTCCGCCGCGCCGCCGACCTCGTCCCGCGGCGCGATGATCCCCAGCCGCTCGAGCAGGAAGAGGAAGGCGGCGGCATAGGGGTTGTCCGCGGTCCGCGCGGCCACCTCGGCCCAGTCGACCTGCTCGCGCAGCGCGCGGGCCACCGGCAGCAGGTTGCCGAAGTCGCAGCGCTGCTCGGTCAGCACCCGGAGCTTCTCGGCGAGGACGTCGGTGGCCGGCAGTACAGGCATAGGCACCCCGAACACGGTGTGCTCGCTCGTTCGGTCGAGCATGTCCTCGCCCACCGGGTCGCGGCCGAGCCGGAAGATGAGGTCGACGAGCGCGTCGCCCTTCCAGGCCTTGAACAGCCAGTCCTCCACCGGGTCCTCGACCCGCAGGTCGGTGGCCGCCAGCGCCTCGCGGGCCTGGGCGACGTCGGCCTCGCGGATGACGAAGTCGGCGTCGTGGTCGGACTCGGGCGCCCCATGCACCCACGCGGCGAACCCGCCGGCCAGGGCGAAGCGCAGCCCGGCCCCGCTCAGGGTGGCCCCGACGATGCGCATCGCCTCGTGGAGCTCGTCTCGGTCGCGGTCGTCCATGGCACGGGTGTACACGACGAGGGGCGCCGCCGCACCGCCACCGGCACAATCGAGGGTGATGCGCATCGTGACCTTCAACATCCTGCACGGCCGGTCCGTCGACGACGGCGAGGTGGACCTGGACCGGTTCGCCGACGCCGTCCGCACCCTGGACCCCGACGTCCTCGCCCTGCAGGAGGTGGACCGGGACCAGCCCCGCTCCCACGGCGCCGACCTGACCACCGTGGCCGCAGAGGTGATGGGCGCCGTCGAGCACCGGTTCGTCGCCACCATGCAGGGCACCCCGGACCGGTGGACCGCCGCCACCGGCGAGGAGCAGCCGGGCGCGGCGGTCTACGGCACCGCGCTGCTGAGCCGCTACCCGGCCGACGCCTGGCGGGTGCTCTCCCTGCCCGGCCCGCAGCAGCGGGTCCCGGTGACCTTCCCGGGCCGGCAGCGGCCGGTGCTGGTGCAGGACGAGCCGCGCACCGCCCTGGCGATGACCGTCCGGACCCCGGCCGGGCCGTGCACGGTGGTCGGCACGCACCTGACGTTCGTCCCGGGCTGGAACACTGCCCAGCTGCGCCACCTGGTCCGGGCGGTGCGGGACATGACCCGCCCGCTGCTGCTCATGGGCGACCTCAACCTCGCCGGCGGCGCCCCGGCCCGCACCAGCGGCTTCCGCCCGCTGGCCACCGCCATGACCTTCCCGGTGGACGAGCCCACCGAGCAGCTCGACCACATCCTTGCCGACGGCGACGTGCGGGTCAGCGAACCGGCCCGGTCCCTGCGGATGGCGCTGTCCGACCACCGCGCGCTCACCGTCTCGGTCGAGCTCGGCCCGGCCGCTGCTGAGCCGGTCGCGAGCGGGGCCGGGCGGACGACGGCGTCCGCGGCGTCCGGGCCGGCGGCGTCCGCGGCGTTCGGGACGACGGCGGCCGGACCAGCGGCAACTGGGACGACGGCTTCCGCGGCGGCGGCGTCCGGACCGGCAGCGTCCGGGGGCGAGCCGCCCGCGTAGGGTCAGGGCCGTGGAGGACATCGCGGCGAACCTGGCCGCCGTGCGGGCGCGGATCGCCGAGGCCGCAGGCGTCGTCGGCCGGGACCCGGGCGAGGTCCGGCTGCTGCTGGCGGTGAAGAACCAGCCGGTCGACGCCGTCCGGGCCGCGCTGGCCGCCGGGGCAGACCTGCTCGGGCACAACCGCGTCCAGGAGGCCGCCACCATCGGAGCGGCGCTGGCGGAATCGGAGGTCCCGCCGCACGAGACGCACTTCATCGGCCGGCTGCAGAGCAACAAGGTAAGCCAGGTGCTGCGCTGGGTCTCGTGCGTGCAGGGGGTGGACTCCGCCCGGCTCGCCGAGCGCCTGGCTGCAACGGTCGCCCGCGCAGGGCGCCCGGACGACGGGCCGGCGCAGGCAGCAGGTACGGCGCAGTCAGCGGGTGCAGCGCAGGCCGCGAGTGCTGGCCAGCTGGGGCAGGCCGCGAGTGCTGGCCAGCCGGGGCAGGCCGCGGGTACTGACCAGCCGGGGCAGGCGGCAGTGGTCGACCCGCTCGACGTCCTGGTCCAGGTCAACGTCTCCGGCGAGGCCACCAAGGCCGGCTGCTCCCCCGCCGAGGCGGTGGAGCTGTGCGCGGCCGTCGGTCGGCTGCCTCAGCTGCGGCTGCGCGGGCTGATGACGATCGGTGCCCACTCGGCCGACCTCGGCGTGGTCCGGGCAGGTTTCGAGCACCTGGCCGCCCTGCGCGCCGAGGTGCTGGCCAGCGGCGCGCCCGGGACGGAGACGGCCCGGGAGCTGAGCATGGGGATGAGCGGGGACCTGGAGGCGGCGATCGCCGCCGGCGCGACGATCGTGCGGGTCGGCACCGCGGTCTTCGGCGCGCGGTAGCGGCGCCCGGCACGGTCGGCTGCCCGCCCAGGCTCCCTGGCCGCCTCACTCAGCTGTCGCTACTGCTGGACTGGCTCACGGGCCCAGCGCTGCCGACGCCGAGCCAGCGGTCGCGGGGACGGCGGATCCTCGACTACTGTTTCCGACAGCAGGACCACGGGTAATGCCGAGCCCCAGCGGAGGACGAGATGGGATTCATCAAGAACGCGCTCAAGTCAGGTGTGGCGCTCAAGGGCGTCCAGATCCTCCGTCGGGAAGCAGCGAAGCCGGAGAACCAGCGCAAGGCCAGGGAGCTGGCCAACAAGCTGCGCCAGCGCGGCGGCAAGCGCCCGCACTGACACCTGCCCGGGTTGGCGCAGCTGTTGGGCGCGTAGCCCTGGACCCCCAGCACCTCCTGCACGAGCACTTCAGCCGGTGAGCGCTGGGGCGTCGGCGCGTATGCCGGCGGTGGCGTACTGACCGAGTCGCCAGCGGCGGCAAGACCAGAGGACGCCGGCAACGGCCGCCTTCACCCCCAGCCCTCGGCTCGGGGCGCCTTCCCAGCCATGTCGGCGCGGGCGCCATCCCAGCCGGCCAGCGCCGGGCGCCGTCGACCCGGCCGGCACCGGGCGCCGTCAGCCGGTCAGCTCCGGGCCCTGTCGCGGAACCGCTCCGGCACCCGGTCCCGGGCGTAGGTGATCTCGGTCTGGCCGTGCGGGGTCGGCCGGCCGTCCGCGCCGAGGTTCACGAAGACCAGCGTGTCGATGGTCAGGATGGTGTGCCGGGTGAAGAGGTTGCGGACCTGCGCGCGCATGGTCAGCGACGTCCGGCCGAACCGGGTGGCCCGCAGCCCCATCTCGACCACGTCGCCCTGCTCGGCGGAGCTGACGAAGTTGATCTCCGACATGTACTTCGTGACGACCCGCTCGCTGCCGAGCTGGATCATCACGTAGATCGCCGCCTCCTCGTCGATCCACCGCAGCAGGCTGCCGCCGAAGAGCGTCTGGTTGGCGTTGAGGTCTTCGGGCCGGATCCACTTCCGGGTACGGAAGTTCACCTCGTCGTCGTCAGGGCTCATGGGGCACACGGTACGTGCACTTCCGACCGCGGCGCCCTGCCGGCCGCGCGCCGGACGCACCACCGGGCCGGGGGTCCCCCGGCGACCTCTGAGCCATCCGACCCACCGCAGGTCCGCCGTTACCGACGGACCGACCGGTCGGCCGGTCAGGGCACCCGGTAGGTCCAGCCGTCGCTGAGGAACTTCGTCTCCATGAGCTCCTCGGCCCGGGCGATCTCCTCCGGCCGGTAGTCCGAGAGCTGGGTGCGGTACCGGCCGCGGAAGTGGGCGAGGAAGGCCTCGATGATGGCCTCCCGGCTCATGCCGGTCTGCGAGCGCATGGGGTCCACCCGCTTGTTGGCGCTCTTGACGCCCTTGTCGGACATCTTCTCCCGGCCGATGCGCAGGACGTCGAGCATCTTGTCCGCGTCGATGTCGTAGCTCATCGTCACGTGGTGCAGCACGACGCCGGAGGCGAACCGCTTCTGCGCGGCGCCGCCGATCTTGCCGGCGTCGGAGGCGATGTCGTTCAGCGGCACGTAGCGGGCCCGGACGCCGACGTCGGCGAGCGCGCCGAGCACCCAGTCGTCGAGGAAGGCGTAGGACTGCTCGAAGCTCAGGCCCTCCACCAGCGAGCCGGGCACCACCAGCGAGTAGGTGATGCAGTTGCCCGGCTCCATGAACATGGCGCCGCCGCCGGAGATGCGGCGGACGACGCTCATCCCGTGCCGCTGGAGCGCCTCGAGGTCCACCTCGTTGCGCACGGACTGGAAGGAGCCGATGACCACGAGCGGGGCGTTCCACTCCCAGATCCGCATCGTCGGCCCGCGCCGGCCGGCCGCCACCTCGCCGGGGATGACCTCGTCCAGGGCGACGTTGAGCGCGGGGTGGACGGGCTCGCCGTGGATGACGTCGAAGGTGTGGTCGCCCCAGCCGGTGGCCCTGCCCAGGGCGCGGCGCACCGCGATGCCCACGGCCTCCGGGGAGAAGCCGACCATGGCCACCCCGTCGTGCAGCGCCCCGCCGATGGCCTGGGCGAGCTGGGCCGCGGTGGCGGTCTCGGGCATGCCGTCCAGGGCTGCGTCGATGTCCTCCAGCGCGCTGTCCGGCTCGAGGAAGAAGTCCCCGGAGACGCGCACCCCGGCCAGCCGGCCGTCCTTGACCTCCAGGTCCACCGCGACGAGCTTGCCTCCGGGAACCTTGTACTCACCATGCACTCCCCCAGCCTAATGATGGGCTCGTCGAGGATCGCGCGCGCTCGGACCGCCGTCGCCCGAAACACCGGGTGCTGGCCGCCGTCGTTGGCGGCACCGGATCCGCCGGCCGCCGTCGCCGACAGCACCCGGCCCGCAACAGCTCCGGACGCCGGGGTAGCTACCGCAGCGATGGTGTTCGCCCCGAGCTCTGCCCTGGCTCGCGCCGACCGGGCTCCGCGCTCGTCCCCCGGGTGCACCTGCCCGGCATTCACCACCCCGCGCCGGCACCGTCCGTGTGGTACTTGTGGGCGGTTTCACGGCGCCGGAAACCGGCCACAAGTACCACACGGACGCGCGCTGCAGCCGGAGTCGAGCCCACCCGTCAGCTCAAGGGGTCGCTGCAACACCTCGCGAGGAGGCACTCGCACGCGCGTCGTTCGCGGCAGTTGCAGGAACCGGGGGCTCAGGCACCTCGCCCGCCGTCGTCGGCCCCCCGGCGCCGTCCGTCGCCGGCCGTCAGCGCGGCTCGACGCCGTGGTGCAGCAGCCCCCACACGACCGACTCGGTCAGCGCCTGCCAGGACGCCTCGATGATGTTCGTGCCCACCCCGACCGTGGACCAGCTCCGGACGGTGTCGGAGGTCTCGATGAGCACCCGGATGGTGGCGTCGGTGCCCTGCTGGGTGTCGAGGATGCGGACCTTGTAGTCGATCAGCTCGAAGGCCTCGATCTCGGGGTAGGTACCCACCAGCGCCTCGCGCAGCGCGTGGTCCAGGGCGTTGACCGGGCCGTTGCCCTCCCCGGTGCGGACCATCCGGCCCTGCCCGGTGCGCAGCCGGACGGTGGCCTCGGCCTCCTGCCCGCCGCCCGGGCGGTGCTCGACGAAGGCGCGCCAGCTCTCCACCTCGAAGTAGCGCGGCGGGCGGCCGTCGATCTCGGTGCGCAGCAGCAGCTCGAAGGAGGCGTCGGCGGCGTCGTAGGTGTACCCGGCCGCCTCGGCCTCCTTGACCCGCTGCGTCACCCGGCCGAGCAGCTCGCCCTGGCCGGCGAGGTCGAAGCCGAGCTCGCGGCCCTTGAGCTCGATGGAGGCCCGGCCGGCCATCTCCGAGACGAGCATCCGCATGTCGTTGCCGACGGCGGTGGGGTCGACGTGCTGGTACAGGTCCGGGTCCACCCGGATCGCCGAGGCGTGCAGGCCGGCCTTGTGCGCGAACGCCGACGCCCCGACGTAGGGCTGGCGCCCGTAGGGGCTGATGTTGGTGATCTCGGAGATGGCGTGCGCGACGCCGGTGGCGTCGGCCAGGCCGGTGCCGGCCAGCGCCGGCCGGCCGAGCTTGAGCTCGAGGTTGGCCACGCAGGTCAGCAGGTCGGCGTTGCCGGTCCGCTCGCCGTAGCCGTTCACGGTGCCCTGGATGTGCCCGGCGCCGGCCTCGACGGCGGCCAGGGTGTTGGCGACAGCGCAGCCGGAGTCGTTGTGCGCGTGGATGCCCAGCCGGCCGGACGTGCTCGCCCGGACCGCGGCCACCACCTCGCTGACCCAGGTGGGCAGCATCCCGCCGTTGGTGTCGCACAGCACCACGGTGGCGGCGCCGGCGTCGACGGCGGCCGCCACGCACTGCAGGGCGTAGCCGGCGTCGTGGCGGTAGCCGTCGAAGAAGTGCTCCAGGTCCACCACCACCTCCCGGTCCAGCGCGACCAGGTGGCCCACCGTCGCCCGGATCATCCGCAGGTTCTCCGCGCCGGTGGTCCGCAGCGCCCGCTCGACGTGCCGGCTGTCGCTCTTGGCGACCAGGGTGACCACCGGCGCCTCGGCCTCCACCAGGGCCCGCACCTGGGCGTCCGCGCCGGGCTCGGCCCCCGGCCGGCAGGTGGCGCCGAACGCGGCGAGGCGGGCGTGGCGCAGGTCGAGCTCCTTGGCCGCCCGGGCGAAGAACTCGGTGTCCTTGGGGATGGCGCCGGGCCAGCCGCCCTCGATGTAGCCCACGCCGAGGGAGTCGAGGTGGGCGGCGATGGCCAGCTTGTCGGCCACCGACAGGTTCATGCCCTCCTGCTGGGCGCCGTCGCGCAGGGTGGTGTCGTAGACCTGGACGACGGCGGCCTCGGCAGCGGGTGCGGCGGCGGCCGTGGGGCGGGCGGCGGGCCCGGCGTCGGCGGCGGCCGGCCGCGCTGGGTCGACGGCGGCGGGGCGGGCGTCGTCCGGGTCGACGGCGGCCGGGCGCCCACCGGGGGCGACGGTGCTGCGCATGGTGCTCCTTGCGGTGGGCCGGCGTGGCTCGGTGGCGCAGCCCCAGCGTAGGCCGGCGGGGTGGTGCCGGTACCGGTCGCGGTCGCCGCGACGGGGCGGCGGCGTCGCTGGGAAGGTGCCCCCAGCAACAAGAAGACCTCCCGTGGTACGGGAGGTCTGCGCATCGAGCGGGTGTGCTCGATGCGCTAGCCGATAAGCAGCTGGGAGCGCGTCACGCGAGCGAGTGTGCCACACCGCCGCCCGGTGGGTGGTCGCCTGCGCCACCATGTGAGACGGGCGGGCGCGACCGGGCGCCGCGGTGCCCGCGGCGCGCAGGGTGAGGGCCTCCCGGTGCCCGCGGCGCGCGGTGCGTCGAGCCCCGGCCCGTCGTTGACAGGCGGCCCCCTGCGGCCGACGCCGCGCTGGGGCTCAGCTCACCGCACCGTCGACCGACCTCCATGTCTGTACTCGCTGTGGCGGCTTCAAGCCGGCTCGAAGCCGCCACAGCGAGTACAGACATGCACGACCTCCGGTGGGCGGCCTGCGTGGCATCCGATGCACGGCCCGCGGTGCGCGGCCTGCATGGCCTGCGGTGCATGGCCTGCGGTGCCCAGCCCGTGCTGCCCACCTGCGACACGCGGCTTCCGCACCGGGACCGGCTTGGCTCCGGCTTCTCAGACTCGCGCGACGCCGTGGTATCGAGCGGTCCGTCCGGGCGGCACGCCCGGCGCTCCGGGGCTGCGTCAGGCCAGGCGGTACATCCAGCCCGCCGGGTCGGGGCGCCGGCCGTACTGGATGTCCGTCAGCGTGGTGTAGAGCTCCGTCGTCGTCGGCCCCGGGGTGCCGTCCCCGACCGTGACGTCGAACCCCTCCCCCGCCAGGCGGCCGATGGGGGTCACGACGGCGGCGGTCCCGCACGCGAAGGCCTCCCGGACGCGGCCGGCGCGGATGTCGTCCAGCAGGCCGGCCAGGTCGATCATCTCCTCGCGGACCTCCCGGCCGTCGGCGCGCAGCAGGTCCAGGATCGAGGCGCGGGTGCCGCCCTCGAGGATGGTGCCGGTAAGCGCGGGCGTCCGGACGGCGCCGTCGTCGTCGACGACGAAGAGGTTCATCCCCCCCAGCTCCTCCAGGTAGGTGTTGGTCGCGGCGTCGAGGTAGCAGACCTGCTCGAACCCCTTGTCGTAGGCCTCCTGCTGGGGCAGCAGGGAGGCGGCGTAGTTGCCGCCGGTCTTGGCCGCGCCCATCCCCCCCGGGCCGACCCGGTGGTAGTCCGCGGCCACCCAGATCGCCACCGGGGTGAAGCCCTGGGTGAAGTACGGCCCGACCGGGGAGGCGATGAGGAGGTAGGCGACCTCGCGGGCCGCGCGCACGCCGAGGAAGGGCTCGGTGGCGATCATGAACGGCCGCAGGTACAGGCTGGCGCCGGTGGTCTCCGGCACCCACCGGCGGTCCGCGGCGACCAGCGCGGCCAGCGAGGCGACGAAGTCCTCGGCGGGCAGCTCGGGCAGCGCCAGGCGGCGGGCCGAGGCGTTGAACCGGGCGGCGTTGAAGCCGGGGCGGAACGTCCACACCGACCCGTCGGCGTGCCGGTAGGCCTTCAGCCCCTCGAACACCTGCTGGCCGTAGTGGAGGACGGCGGCGGCCGGGGAGAGCGCGATGGGGGCGAAGGCGACGGTGCCGTGGTCGTGCCAGCCGGCGTCGGCGGTCCACCGGGCGCGCGCCATGTGGTCGGTGAACGCGACGCCGAAGGTCAGGCTGCCCATGACCTCGGCGTGGGTCTGGGCGGTTGCCGGGCTGGCGGCGGGGGTGTGCGGGAACCGGCCGGCGAGGGCGTCGGCGGCGGGAAGCTCGGCGGCGTCGGGGCCGGTCAGGGGCGCGGTGGGGGCGGGCGAGGTGCTCATGGGACCTTCTTCGGGTGCTGCGGGTGGGATGACGGTATCGCCGGTGGCCGGAGCGGCGCAGGGGCCGGTCGGGTGGTGGCCGGAGGCCGGGAGGCGGCGGGCGCCGGGACCCAGCGGCCGGGCGCCGTCGGCGGGGTGGTGGCGGGGCCCGCTGGGCCGCCGTCGGGAGGGTGCCAGGGGGTGGGACGCCGCAGGCGGGATGGTGCTGGATCGGCGGGACCGGGCGCCGTCCGCGGGGTGGTGCCGGCGGGACCGGGCGCCGTCGGCGGGATCGTGCCGGACCGGTGGGGCCGGGCGCCGTCCGCGGGGTGGTGCCGAGACGCCGGCGGTCGTCGTCCCCGACGGGCGGGCGGGCGGGTGCCGCCCCGGGGTCAGCCGGATACTCGGGCGGCGAGGGCGTCGCCGACGACGGCGGTGGGCCGGGCCTGGCCGTCCCGCTCGGCGACGTCGGCGGCGACGGCGGCCTCCACCCGCCGTGCCTCGGCGCCCAGGCCGAGGTGGTCCAGGAGCAGGGCGACGGAGAGCACGGTGGCGGTGGGGTCGGCGATGCCCCGCCCGGCGATGTCGGGGGCGGAGCCGTGGACCGGCTCGAACATCGAGGGCGTGGTCCGCGCCGGGTTGATGTTGCCCGAGGCGGCCAGCCCGATGCCGCCGCTGATGGCGGCGGCGAGGTCGGTGAGGATGTCGCCGAAGAGGTTGTCGGTGACGATGACGTCGAACCGGGCCGGGTCGGTGACGAGGAAGATGGTGGCGGCGTCCACGTGCAGGTAGTCGACGGCGACGTCCGGGTACTCCGCCGCGACGGCCTCGACGGTGCGCCGCCAGAGGTGCCCGGCGTGGACGAGGACGTTGTGCTTGTGCACGAGGGTGAGCCGGCGGCGGGGGCGGGCCTGGGCCCGGGCGAACGCGTCGCGGACCACCCGCTCGACGCCGTAGGCGGTGTTGACCGAGACCTCGTTGGCCACCTCCGCCGGGGTGCCCACCCGGATCGCGCCGCCGTTGCCGACGTAGGGCCCCTCGGTGCCCTCGCGCACGACGACGAAGTCGACCTCGCCCGGCGCGGCGAGCGGGCTGGGCACGCCGGGGTAGATGCGGGAGGGCCGGAGGTTGACGTAGTGGTCCAGGGCGAACCGGAGCCGGAGCAGCAGGCCGCGCTCGAGGACGCCGGAGGGCACGGTGGGGTCGCCGATGGCGCCGAGCAGGATGGCGTCGTGCTCGGTAATGGTGGCCAGGTCGGCGTCGGTGAGGGTCTCCCCGGTGCGGTGCCAGCGGGCGGCGCCGAGGTCGAGCTCGGTGCGCTCGACGGTGACGTCGGCGCCGGCGACCGCGGCGTCGAGGACCTTCAGGCCCTCGGCGACGACCTCCGGGCCGATGCCGTCGCCGGCCACGACCGCCAGCCTGATCGTGCGCGTCATGCCGTGCCTCTCCTCGTGTCCCTGCTGCTGCGGGCGGCGCCGGGAGCCCGGGGGTCTGCCCGTCGGCGGCCGGCGCGGTCGCCCGGGTCGAACCGTAGCCGCGCCGTCCGTGATCGGACGGGGCGTCTCATGTCCGCCTTGGTGCGCCCCGGGCCGGCCGGGCCCCCGGGCTGTCGGGCCGGACGGCCCGGCCTGGGCGGCCAGGCACGGCCAGGCACCCGGCGCCGCCCCTGCCGGGCCGCCAGCGCGCGGCTCCCCTGCCCCGAAGCCGTCAGCGCGCGGCGCTGCCCTCGACGTAGTCGGCGTCCCCGGCGTCGACCCAGGCGAAGAGCTTGCGCAGCTCCCGGCCGGTGGCCTCGATCGGGTGCGCCTCGCCCCGGGCCCGGAGCTCCTTGAACTCCGGCGCGCCGGCGTCCTGGTCCGTGATGAACCGGTCGGCGAAGGCGCCGGACTGGATGTCCGCGAGCACCGCCTTCATGTTCTCCTTCACCTGCGGGGTGATCACCCGGGGGCCGGAGACGTAGTCGCCGTACTCGGCGGTGTCCGAGATGGACCAGCGCTGCTTGGTGAGGCCGCCCTCGTAGATGAGGTCGACGATGAGCTTGAGCTCGTGCAGCACCTCGAAGTAGGCGACCTCGGGCTGGTAGCCGGCCTCGGTCAGGGTCTCGAAGCCGTACTGGATGAGCTGGGAGACCCCGCCGCAGAGCACCGCCTGCTCGCCGAACAGGTCCGTCTCGGTCTCCTCGGTGAAGGTCGTCCGGATGCCGGCGGCACGCAGCCCGCCGATCGCCTTGGCGTAGCTCAGCGCCGTGTCCCAGGCGGTCCCGGAGCCGTCCTGCTCGACGGCGACGATCACCGGCACCCCCCGGCCGGCCTCGTACTCCCGGCGCACCAGGTGCCCGGGGCCCTTCGGGGCGACCATGACGACGTCGTGGCCGGCCTCGGGGGTGATGTAGCCGAACCGGATGTTGAAGCCGTGCGCGAAGAGCAGGGTGGCGTCGGGCTTGAGGTTCGGGGCGATCTGCTCGGCGTAGAGGGTGCGCTGGACCTGGTCGGGGGCCAGGATCACGACGACGTCGGCGCCGGCCACGGCGTCCGGCACGGTGGCCACCGCCAGGCCCTCCTCCTCGGCCTTGGCGCGGGAGGCGGAGCCCTCGCGCAGGCCGACGGTGACCTGGACGCCGGAGTCGCGCAGGTTCAGCGCGTGGGCGTGGCCCTGGCTGCCGTAGCCGACGACCGCCACCTTCTTGGACTGGATCACGGACAGGTCGGCGTCGTCGTCGTAGAACAGGTCAGCCACGGTGGTTCTCCTTCGGTTGGGACTGCTGGTGCGGTTCAAGGGTGCCAGGCCGGCCGCCGTCGGCCCGGGACGGCGGTTCCCGACGGCGGCCGGTGCGGTGCGGGCACCGGTGCGGGCGCGGGTGCCGGGGGCGGTCAGGCGCTGCGGGCCACCCGCTCGACTGCCCGGTCGGTCATCGAGCGGTTGCCGCGGGCGATGGCCACCGTGCCGGACTGGACGATCTCCCGGATGCCGTGCGGCTCCAGGGCGGCGAGCAGGGCGCGGATCTTCCCGGCGGCGCCGGTGGCCTCGACGGTCACTGCGTCGGGGGCGACGTCGACCACGTGGGCCCGGAAGAGCTCGACGACCTGCAGCACCGCCGTGCGGGAGGCGTCGTCGGCGCGGACCTTGACCAGCAGCAGCTCGCGCTGGACGGAGGAGTCCGGCTCGAGCTCGACGATCTTGATGACGTTGACGAGCTTGTTGAGCTGCTTGGTCACCTGCTCCAGCGGGAGGTCGGCGGCGTCCACCACGACGGTGATCCGGGAGATCTCCGGGTGCTCGGTGGGGCCCACGGCCAGGGAGTGGATGTTGAAGGCGCGGCGGGCGAAGAGCGCCGAGACGCGGGTGAGCACGCCGGGCTTGTTCTCCACCAGCACTGACAGGGTGCGCGTGGTCATCGGTCTGCTCCGGCTCACTCGTCGCGGTCCCACACGGGGGTGATCCCGCGGGCGTACTGGATGGCGTCGTTGCCGACGCCGGCGGCCACCATCGGCCAGACCATCGCGTCGCGGGAGACCACGAAGTCCACGACCACCGGGGCGTCGTCGATCTCCATGGCGCGGCGGATGGTGTCGTCGAGGTCGGCCGTGGACTCGCACCGCAGGCCCACGCAGCCGTAGGCCTCGGCGAGCTTGACGAAGTCCGGGATGTGCTGGGTCTGGTGCCCGGTGTGCAGGTCGGTGTGGGAGTAGCGGCCCTCGTAGAAGAGGGTCTGCCACTGCCGGACCATGCCGAGGGAGGAGTTGTTGATCAGGGCGACCTTGATCGGGATGCCCTCCAGGGCGCAGGTGGCCAGCTCCTGGTTGGTCATCTGGAAGCAGCCGTCGCCGTCGACCGCCCAGACGGTGGCGTCCGGCCGGCCGACCTTGGCGCCCATGGCCGCGGGCACCGCGTAGCCCATGGTGCCCAGGCCGCCGGAGTTGAGCCAGGTGCGGGGGTGCTCGTAGCGGATGAACTGGGCCGCCCACATCTGGTGCTGGCCCACCCCGGAGACGTACACCGCCTCCGGCCCGGCGATCTCGCCCAGCCGGGAGATCACGTGCTGGGGGGCCATCAGCCCGTCCTCGGTGGGCGTCCAGCCCAGCGGGTAGCGCTGGCGCAGGTCGTCCAGCCGCTGCCACCAGCCCTCCAGGTCCGGCCGGCCGTGCTGGGCGTGGGCCGCGGCCAGCTCGGTGGTCAGGTCGGCGGCGACCTCCTTCAGGTCCCCGACGATGGGCACGTCGGCCTGCCGGTTCTTGGAGATCTCGGCCGGGTCGATGTCGGCGTGGACGATCGTGGCCTTCGGCGCGAAGCTGTCCAGCCGGCCGGTGACCCGGTCGTCGAACCGGGCGCCCAGGGCGACGATGAGGTCGGCCTGCTGCAGCGCGGCGACGGCGGCCACCGAGCCGTGCATCCCGGGCATGCCCAGGTGCTGGGGGTGGGAGTCGGGCACCACGCCGCGGGCCATCAGGGTGGTGACGACGGCGGCCCCGGAGAGGTCGACGAGCCGGCGCAGCTCGGCGGCGGCCTCGGCGCGCACCGCCCCGCCGCCGACGTAGAGCACCGGCCGGCGGGCGGTGGCCAGCAGCCGGGCGGCCTCGCGGACCTGGCGCAGGTGCGGTTTGGTGACTGGGTGGTACCCGGGCAGGTCGAGGGTGGGGGGCCAGACGAAGTCGGCCGCGGCCTGCTGGGCGGACTTGGCGACGTCGACCAGCACCGGGCCGGGCCGGCCGGTGGCGGCAATGTGGAACGCCTCAGCGATGCGGGCGGCGACCTGGCTGGGATCGGTGACCAGGAAGGAGTGCTTGGTCAGCGGCATCGTCGCCCCGACGATGTCGGCCTCCTGGAAGGCGTCGGTGCCGATGGCGCTCGCGCCCACCTGCCCGGTGATGGCGACCACCGGCACGGAGTCCATGTGGGCGTCGGCGAGCGGGGTGATCAGGTTGGTCGCGCCCGGGCCGGAGGTGGCCATGCACACGCCGACCTTGCCGGTGGCGGCGGCGTAGCCGGTGGCCGCGTGCCCGGCGCCCTGCTCGTGGCGGACCAGGATGTGGCGCAGCCGGGTGGAGTCGTAGAGCGGGTCGTAGGTCGGCAGGATCGCCCCGCCGGGCATGCCGAAGATGACCTCGGCGCCCACCTCCTCCAGCGCCCGGACGATGTTCCGCGCGCCGGTGGACGGCTCGGTCACCACGGCGGGGCCGGGGGCCAGGGCGGGCGCGGCTTGGGTGGGCCCGGCCGGCGCGGGCATGGCCTCGCCGTTGCCCTGGGCGGGCCGGGCGGCCGGGGTGCTGCGGGCGGCCGGGGCCGGCCGGGGGGCCGGGCGGAGGGCCGCCGCGGACCTGGGCGGGGCCGGGCGGGGCGGGGCCGGGTGCGGGGCCTTGGCCATCGGTGCCTCCTGGCGGTGGTGCTCGTGGCGGTGGTGCTCGGGACGGGCATGAAAAAACCCCTCGTCCCTGTCCAGGGTGCCGAGGGGTGCGCGCAACAGCCGGTTCAGGCGACCGTTGCGCGCGGGGTAAGTACGAGGTGCCGCTGCATGGTGGCCACAGTAGCGGGCGCCGTCGCCGGCGTCACGCCGTCTCAGATGGTGGATCACGTACTCGGATGCCGGACCGAGGTCAGCCCGCGGGCTCCTCCTGCCAGGTGCACACGCAGGCCTCGTTGCCCTCCGCGTCGGCCAGCACCCACCAGGACGGGGCGTGCGCGTCCGTGACCAGGTGGCCGCCGGCGGCCAGCGCGGCGGCCACCCGGGCCGGGGCGTGGTCGGCGGGGACGTGGACGTCGAGGTGGATGCGGTTGCGGCCGGGGCGGGGGGCATCCATCTGCTGGAACCACAGGGCGGGCCCGCGGCCGGCGGGGTCGACGAGGTCGACGGAGGTCTCCTCCTCGCCGGGCGGGGCGAACCGCTTGTAGCCGAGCACGGCCTGCCAGAACGGCAGGACGGCGGCGATGTCGAGCGCGTCGACGGCGATCTCGACGGCGGTGCACCGGTGGGGCTCGGGCCGCAGGCCGAGCTCGCGGGCGATGGTCGAGATGCGCTCGCCGAGCGCGACGTCCCGCTCGGTGAGCCCGCCGGCGGCGTAGGTGATGAGCGAGACGTGCACCCGGTGGTAGCGCAGGTCCAGGTCGGGGTGGTGGTCGAGCTCCTCGGCGACGTCGCCGATGCGCCGCGCCAGCTCGATGCCGCGGGCGAGGGAGCCGGTGCGGAAGGTGCCGACGAGGCGGGGGCCGACCACGCGCCACTCCTGCAGGCCCGGGCGGGCCTGCACCTCCCCGGCGGGCAGCAGCCGTGTCATGGCCCCAAGGGTGGCACCGGGACCCGGGCCCGGCGAGCGGGACGGCAGCGCGTTCCGGCACCAGGTGGGGCGCGCCGCCCGGCCGCCCGACCGGCGCTTACCGGCAGCCGGCCCGCGGCGCACCGGCGCCCCGCCCGGGCTCACTCCAGGATGGCTCCGCGGGAGGCGGACTGGACGAGCTTGCTGTACTTGCCGAGCACGCCGCGGGTGTAGCGCGGCGGCAGCGGGGCCCAGCCGGCGCGGCGGCGGTCCAGCTCGTCGTCCTCGACGAGGAGGTCGAGCCGGCCGGCGGCGACGTCGAGGCGGATCCGGTCCCCGTCCCGGACGAGGGCGACCGGGCCGCCGTCGACGGCCTCCGGCGCGACGTGGCCCACGCACAGCCCGGTGGTGCCGCCGGAGAACCGCCCGTCGGTCAGCAGCAGCACGTCCTTGCCGAGCCCGGCGCCCTTGATGGCGCCGGTGATGGCGAGCATCTCGCGCATCCCGGGGCCGCCCTTCGGGCCCTCGTAACGGATGACGACGACGTCGCCGGCGGTGATCGTGCCGTCCTCGAGCGCGTCCATCGCGGCGCGCTCCCGGTCGAACACCCGGGCGGTGCCCTCGAAGACGTCGTTCTCGAAGCCCGCGGACTTCACGACGGCGCCCTCCGGGGCGAGCGAGCCGTGCAGGATCGTGATGCCGCCGGTGGCGGCGACCGGGTCGCTCGCCGGCCGGAGGACCTTGCCGTCCGGGTCCTCGGGGCGCAGGGCCTCCAGGTTCTCCGCGACGGTCTTGCCGGTGACCGTCAGGCACTCCCCGTCCAGCAGCCCCGCGTCCAGGAGCGTCTTCATGACGACCTGGATCCCGCCGACCCGGTCGACGTCGTACATCACGTACTGGCCGTAGGGCTTGAGGTTGGCCAGGTGCGGCACCTTGGCGCCGATGCGGGCGAAGTCCTCGAGGGAGAGGTCGACGTCGGCCTCGTGGGCGATGGCCAGCAGGTGCAGCACCGCGTTGGTGGACCCGCCGAAGGCCTGGACGACGGCGATCGCGTTCTCGAACGCCGCCTTGGTCATGATGTCGCGGGCGGTGATGCCCTGGCGCAGCAGCCCGACGACGGCCTCGCCGGCGCGGTGGGCGGCGGCGTCGCGGCGCCGGTCGGCCGAGGGCGGCGTGGCCGAGCCGGGGATGGACATCCCCATCGCCTCGGCGACGGTGGCCATGGTGTTGGCGGTGTAGTAGCCGCCGCAGGCGCCCTCGCCCGGGCAGATGGCCCGCTCGATGCGCCCGAGGTCCTCGTTGCTCATCAGGCCGCGGGCGCAGGCGCCGACGGCCTCGAAGGCGTCGATGATCGTCACGTCCTTCTCGACGCCGTCGCTGAGCTTGACCCGGCCGGGCATGATCGAGCCGGCGTAGATGAACACGCTGGCCAGGTCCAGGCGGGCGGCCGCCATCAGCATCCCGGGGAGGGACTTGTCGCAGCCGGCCAGGAGCACGGAGCCGTCGAGGCGCTCGGCCTGCATGACCGTCTCGACGGAGTCGGCGATGACGTCGCGGGAGACGAGCGAGAAGTGCATGCCCTCGTGGCCCATCGAGATGCCGTCGGAGACGGAGATGGTGCCGAACTGGAGGGGGTAGCCGCCGCCGGTGAAGACGCCCTCCTTGGCCGCCTGGGCGAGGCGGTTGAGCGAGAGGTTGCAGGGGGTGATCTCGTTCCACGAGCTCGCGATGCCGATCTGCGGCTTGGCGAAGTCCTCGTCGCCCATGCCGACGGCGCGCAGCATGCCGCGGGCGGCGGTGGCCTCGATGCCGTCCGTCACCTGGCGGCTGCGCGGCTTGATGTCCGGTGTCGTTGGGGCCTGGATGGTCATGGGGGCGAGTGTAGGACCGGGCGCGCGGGTGCCGGCTGCGGGGTCGGCACGTGGGATGCGGCTGCTCGACGCCGCCGCGAGAGTCGACGGGGTGCAGGGCGTTGCCGGTGCAGGCCCACGGCGGTCCCGGCCGCCGGGGGCGGCGCGCCATCGCGGGCTGACGGCGGCAGCGCGGCGTCGACGTGGCCGGTCGACGGCGGCACCGCGGCGTCGACGTGGCCGGTCGAGGGCGGCAGCGCGGCGGGCCGGGCCGACCGCGGCAGCGCCGCCTCGACGTGGCCGGAGATGAGCGTGCCGCAGTGGGAGAACGGCAGCAGGGGCGATCCGAGGGCGCCGCGGGCCGGCGCCCGTGTCGACGGCTCCAATGCCGAGCCACGGGGCCGAGTACCGAACTGGAAATGCCGAGGAGGCCGCAACGTGGGTTGCGGCCTCCTCGATGCACGGGTGTTCGGCGGTGTCCTACTCTCCCACACGGTCGCCCGTGCAGTACCATCGGCGCTGAGGGGCTTAGCTTCCGGGTTCGGAATGGGACCGGGCGTTTCCCCCTCGCTATGACCGCCGTAACTCTATGGAGATATCAACCACCGGCGGGGGTGGGTATCTCGGGAACCGTACAGTGGACGCTCGCACCCAGCAGCCAACGTTGTGGTGCTGGTTCGTGGTTAAGTTGTCGGCCAATTAGTACCGGTCAGCTTCACGGGTTGCCCCGCTTCCACGTCCGGCCTATCAACCCAGTAGTCTGCTGGGGGCCTTCCCACCACAAGGGTGGCGGAAACCTCATCTTGAAGCAGGCTTCCCGCTTAGATGCTTTCAGCGGTTATCCCTCCCGAACGTAGCCAACCAGCCGTGCTCCTGGCGGAACAACTGGCACACCAGAGGTTCGTCCGTCCCGGTCCTCTCGTACTAGGGACAGGCCTTCTCAAGTTTCCTGCGCGCGCAGCGGATAGGGACCGAACTGTCTCACGACGTTCTAAACCCAGCTCGCGTACCGCTTTAATGGGCGAACAGCCCAACCCTTGGGACCAGCTCCAGCCCCAGGATGCGACGAGCCGACATCGAGGTGCCAAACCATGCCGTCGATATGGACTCTTGGGCAAGATCAGCCTGTTATCCCCGGGGTACCTTTTATCCGTTGAGCGACGGCGCTTCCACAAGCCACCGCCGGATCACTAGTTCCGACTTTCGTCCCTGCTCGACCTGTCAGTCTCGCAGTCAAGCTCCCTTGTGCACTTGCACTCGCCACCTGATTGCCAACCAGGCTGAGGGAACCTTTGAGCGCCTCCGTTACGTTTTAGGAGGCAACCGCCCCAGTTAAACTACCCACCAGGCACTGTCCCTGGTCCGGATCACGGACCGAGGTTAGATGTGCAGTACGACCAGAGTGGTATTTCAACGGCGACTCCACGACCACTGGCGTGGCCGCTTCACAGTCTCCCACCTATCCTACACAAGCCGCACCGAACACCAATACCAAGCTATAGTAAAGGTCCCGGGGTCTTTCCGTCCTGCTGCGCGAAACGAGCATCTTTACTCGTAGTGCAATTTCGCCGAGCTCGTGGTCGAGACAGCAGAGAAGTCGTTACGCCATTCGTGCAGGTCGGAACTTACCCGACAAGGAATTTCGCTACCTTAGGATGGTTATAGTTACCACCGCCGTTTACTGGGGCTTAAATTCTGAGCTTCGCCACTCGCGTGGCTGACCCGTCCTCTTAACCTTCCAGCACCGGGCAGGCGTCAGTCCGTATACATCGTCTTGCGACTTCGCACGGACCTGTGTTTTTAGTAAACAGTCGCTTCTCTCTGGTCTCTGCGGCCCGCAAGAGCCAGCCAGCAATGTGGCCTCACCCCGCGGGCCCCCCTTCTCCCGAAGTTACGGGGGCATTTTGCCGAGTTCCTTGACCACGATTCTCTCGATCGCCTCGGTATACTCAACCTGACCACCTGGGTCGGTTTAGGGTACGGGCGGCTAGTCCCTCGCGTCGAGGCTTTTCTTGGCAGCATAGGATCACCCTGCTTCCCCCCTACGGGGTCACCCTCGGACCTCAGGCGTATGGGGTGCGGATTTGCCTGCACCCCGCCCTGCATCCTTGGACGTGCGTTGCCACTAAGCACGCGGTGGCTACCTGTCTGCGTCACCCCTGTTAACACGCTTACCTACTGACGGATCGGGTCCCACGCTCCCCCACCCAGCTCCCCGAAGGAAGACGGGCGGGTTCGGGTGGTCAGCATCACCGGGCTCGGTATGGTCGGTCCTTCGCCGGTACGGGAATATCAACCCGTTGTCCATCGACTACGCCTGTCGGCCTCGCCTTAGGTCCCGACTTACCCAGGGCGGATTAGCCTGGCCCTGGAACCCTTGGTCAATCGGCGGACGGGTTTCTCACCCGTCTTTCGCTACTCATGCCTGCATTCTCACTCGTGCGGGATCCACCGCTGGGTCACCCCGCGGCTTCGCCTCCCGCACGACGCTCCCCTACCCACCCGCGCCCCTGAACCACGCAGCAGTGCCGCGTGGCTGGGGTCATGCGCAGGTGCCACGGCTTCGGCGGTGTGCTTGAGCCCCGCTAAATTGTCGGCGCAGAATCACTTGACCAGTGAGCTATTACGCACTCTTTCAAGGGTGGCTGCTTCTAAGCCAACCTCCTGGTTGTCTGTGCAACTCCACATCCTTTCCCACTTAGCACACGCTTGGGGGCCTTAGCCGGTGGTCTGGGCTGTTTCCCTCTCGACGACGAAGCTTATCCCCCGCCGTCTCACTGCCGTGCTCACACTTACCGGCATTCGGAGTTTGGTTGACGTCAGTAACCTGGTAGGGCCCATCGGCCATCCAGTAGCTCTACCTCCGGCAAGCAGCACACGACGCTGCACCTAAATGCATTTCGGGGAGAACCAGCTATCACGGAGTTTGATTGGCCTTTCACCCCTACCCACAGGTCATCCCCTCAGTTTTCAACCTAAGTGGGTGCGGTCCTCCACGCGGTCTTACCCGCGCTTCAACCTGCCCATGGGTAGATCACTCCGCTTCGGGTCTAGAGCACGCGACTGTGTCGCCCTGTTCGGACTCGCTTTCGCTACGGCTCCCCCACGACGGGTTAACCTCGCCACGCACCGCTAACTCGCAGGCTCATTCTTCAAAAGGCACGCCGTCACCCCCACCAAGGAGGCTCCGACGGGTTGTAAGCACACGGTTTCAGGTACTCTTTCACTCCCCTCCCGGGGTACTTTTCACCTTTCCCTCACGGTACTTGTCCGCTATCGGTCACCAGGGAGTATTTAGGCTTACCAAGTGGTCTTGGCAGATTCGCACGGGATTTCACGGGCCCCGTGCTACTCGGGATCCCTGCACGGAGGCCGCGGTGTTTCGCCTACGGGGGTCTCACCCGCTACGCCCGGCCTTCCCAGACCGTTCGGCTACACCACGGCTTGCTCACTCCGCACCGCCCCGGCAGAGGCGGCAAGCAGGTCCCACGACCCCGCGGGTGCAACGCCTGCCGGCTGTCACACACCCACGGTTTAGCCTCATCCGCTTTCGCTCGCCACTACTCACGGAATATCTTCTCCTGCGGGTACTGAGATGTTTCACTTCCCCGCGTTCCCGCCGCACGCCCTATATATTCAGGCGCGGGCGACCGCACATGACTGCGGCCGGGTTCCCCCATTCGGACACCCTCGGATCACAGCTCGTTTGCCAGCTCCCCGAGGCTTATCGCAGGCTACGACGTCCTTCTTCGGCTCCTGGTGCCAAGGCATCCACCGTATGCTCTTAAAAACTTGACCACAAGCACTACAACAAAAAACTACAAGATGCTCGCGTCCACTGTACAGTTCTCAAGCTACCCACCGACACCACACCGCACCCCACCAGCAGGTGGGGCCCGGCCCGGGCGGCCCTCTCGAGCGAACCAACCCCCACACCCCCACGTCGCGGGGGTGGTGGCGGGCCTGCTCCCTCAGGACCCAACAGCGTGCCAGCCTCTGACGTTCCACCCAGCTGAGCAACCCCCCGCACGGACACTCGCCGTGCGCCGGGGCCACCACCACACCCCCGACAGGGGCGCGGCGACAGTGCTCCTTAGAAAGGAGGTGATCCAGCCGCACCTTCCGGTACGGCTACCTTGTTACGACTTCGTCCCAATCGCCAGTCCCACCTTCGACGGCTCCCCCCCACGAGGGGTTGGGCCACCGGCTTCGGGTGTTACCGACTTTCATGACGTGACGGGCGGTGTGTACAAGGCCCGAGAACGTATTCACCGCAGCGTTGCTGATCTGCGATTACTAGCGACTCCGACTTCATGGGGTCGAGTTGCAGACCCCAATCCGAACTGAGACCGGCTTTTTGGGATTCGCTCCACCTCACGGCTTAGCAGCCCTTTGTACCGGCCATTGTAGCATGCGTGAAGCCCAAGACATAAGGGGCATGATGATTTGACGTCATCCCCACCTTCCTCCGAGTTGACCCCGGCAGTCTCCCATGAGTCCCCGGCATAACCCGCTGGCAACACAGGACAAGGGTTGCGCTCGTTGCGGGACTTAACCCAACATCTCACGACACGAGCTGACGACAACCATGCACCACCTGTACACCGACCTTGCGGGGCACCCATCTCTGGGCGTTTCCGGTGTATGTCAAGCCTTGGTAAGGTTCTTCGCGTTGCATCGAATTAATCCGCATGCTCCGCCGCTTGTGCGGGCCCCCGTCAATTCCTTTGAGTTTTAGCCTTGCGGCCGTACTCCCCAGGCGGGGCACTTAATGCGTTAGCTGCGGCGCGGAACCCGTGGAATGGGCCCCACACCTAGTGCCCAACGTTTACGGCATGGACTACCAGGGTATCTAATCCTGTTCGCTCCCCATGCTTTCGCTCCTCAGCGTCAGTAACGGCCCAGAGACCTGCCTTCGCCATCGGTGTTCCTCCTGATATCTGCGCATTCCACCGCTACACCAGGAATTCCAGTCTCCCCTACCGCACTCGAGCCTGCCCGTACCCACTGCAGGCGCGGGGTTGAGCCCCGCGTTTTCACAGCAGACGCGACAGACCGCCTACGAGCTCTTTACGCCCAATAATTCCGGACAACGCTTGCGCCCTACGTATTACCGCGGCTGCTGGCACGTAGTTAGCCGGCGCTTCTTCTGCAGGTACCGTCACCCGGAGGCTTCTTCCCTGCTGAAAGAGGTTTACAACCCGAAGGCCGTCATCCCTCACGCGGCGTCGCTGCATCAGGCTTGCGCCCATTGTGCAATATTCCCCACTGCTGCCTCCCGTAGGAGTCTGGGCCGTGTCTCAGTCCCAGTGTGGCCGGTCACCCTCTCAGGCCGGCTACCCGTCGTCGCCTTGGTAGGCCATCACCCCACCAACAAGCTGATAGGCCGCGAGCCCATCCCCAACCGACACAGTCTTTCCAGACCACCCCATGCGAGGCGGCCTCATATCCGGTATTAGCCCCGGTTTCCCGAGGTTATCCCGAAGTCAGGGGCAGGTTGCTCACGTGTTACTCACCCGTTCGCCACTAATCAGGCCCAGCAAGCTGGACCGTCATCGTTCGACTTGCATGTGTTAAGCACGCCGCCAGCGTTCGTCCTGAGCCAGGATCAAACTCTCCGTTAAAAACCAAAGCCCGTGACCACCCGACCGGGCAGCCACGACCATCGATACGAAGAAAACAATCCAAGCAAGCACCCACCCCGAAACCGGGGGCACCGAGGCAGGCACCAACCAAGAACAAAAAACTTCGACCCCCGCACCCGACCACCACCCCCCACCACGAACGGCAAGGACCAGCAGCCACGCACGACGATCACATGGCATCAAAAACTTGGCACGCTGTTGAGTTCTCAAGAAACAGACACACACCGTCGAATCCCCACCGCGAGGCAGGAACCCGAACCGGGGCAGGCGTTCTACTTTATCTCTGCCGGCTGGCGCTGTCAACCGGGCCGCTGTCGGTCCGAAGGTCAGGCTGTCCGGCGACCGGTCGGCAGGCGCGGGTCTCCGCTGCTGCTTCTCGGTCCTCCCGCGGGATCGGCCACCGGTCTCGGTGTCCGCTGCTCCCTGGCGGGCACGAGTAGGTTAGGCAGGCGCCGGGACGCGGGTCAAACCGTCACGGGATGACGTGGACCACAGCTTGTGGACGGTGGGCGCCCGGATAGGGAGCGGACGGGCGCACGGGGCCGCACCGGCGACACCGTGCGGCGTCGGCGGTACCGAGAAGGGCGAGAGGCCGCCGTCGGGCCCGGGAGGGCGAGAGGCCGCCGTCGTGCCTGCCCTGCAGCGCCCCTCCTCCGCAGGTCGCCCGGGCACCCGTGCCGACCGGCCCCGGCGAGGCCAGCGCGGGAGCGTGCGGGCGTGCACCCGCTCCGGACGCCCCGCTCGTGCCGGGCCGGCCCGGCGGCCGTCAGGGCATGCGCTCGTAGGCGGGCAGGGTGAGGAAGTCGGCGTAGTCGTCGGCCACGGCGACCTGCAAGAAGGTCGCGCGCGCGTCGGCGTAGTCGGCCGCGTCGCCTGGGAGCGCGGCGACCTCCTCATCCACGAGGCGCTCGACCAGGTCCTTGGTGACCTGGGCACCGGTGTCGGCCAGGGTCACCGAGCTGTGCAGCCACTGCCAGACCTGGGACCGGGAGATCTCGGCGGTGGCCGCGTCCTCCATGAGGTTGAAGATCGCCACCGCCCCCTGCCCGTTCAGCCACGCGGCGAGGTACTGGATCCCGACCGAGATGTTGTTGCGCAGGCCGGCCTCGGTGACGTCGCCGGGGGTGGCCGCGACGTCGAGCAGCTGGGCGGCCGTGACGTGGACGTCCTCGCGCGTGCGGTCGATCTGGTTCGGCCGGTCGCCCAGGACCTCGGTGAAGACCTCCTTGCAGAGCTCGACCATCCCGGGGTGGGCGACCCAGGACCCGTCGAACCCGTCGGCGGCCTCCCGCGCCTTGTCGGCGCGGACCTTGGCGAAGGCCGCCTCGTTGACCTCGGGGTCCTTGGCCGGGATGAAGGCGGCCATCCCGCCGATCGCGTGCGCGCCGCGCCGGTGGCAGGTGCGCACGAGCAGCTCGGTGTACGCCCGCATGAACGGGACGGTCATCGTCACCGCGTTGCGGTCGGGCAGCAGGAAGTCGGACCCGCGGGTCCGGAAGGACTTGATGACGGAGAACATGTAGTCCCACCGGCCGGCGTTGAGCCCGGCGGAGTGCTCCCGCAGCTCGTAGAGGATCTCCTCCATCTCGAACGCGGCCGGGTAGGTCTCGATGAGCACCGTGGCCCGGATCGTACCCCGGGGGATGCCGAGGAAGTCCTGCGCCAGAACGAACGCGTCGTTCCACAGCCGCGCCTCGAGGTGGGACTCCATCTTCGGCAGGTAGAAGTACGGCCCACGGCCCTTCTCGATCTGCCGGCGGCCCGCCGTCGCCAGGTACAGGGCGAAGTCGACCAGGGCGCCGGACGTGCGCCGGCCGTCGACGGTGATGTGCTTCTCCGGCAGGTGCCACCCCCGGGGCCGGACGATGATGGTCGGCAGCTCCTCGTCCGGGCGCAGCCGGTACTCCTTGCCCGTGTCTGGGGCGGTGAAGTCGATGGTCCGGTTCAGGGCGTCGAGCAGGTTGAGCTGGCCCTCCACGACGGCGTCCCACCGCGGGGTGCTCGCGTCCTCGAAGTCGGCCAGCCAGGCCTTGGCGCCGGAGTTGAGGGCGTTGATCGTCATCTTCCGGTCGGTCGGGCCGGTGATCTCCACCCGCCGGTCCACCAGCCCGGGGGCGGGCGGGGCGACCTGCCAGGACTCGTCCGCCCGGATCTCGGCGGTCTCGGGCAGGAAGTCCAGCGTGCCGCCGGCGGCCAGCTCGGCGATCCGCCGCTCGCGTGCCCGGAGCAGGTCCAGCCGGCGGTCGTCCAGGGCGCGGTGGAGCCGGACGATCAGCTCCAGCGCCTGCGGGCTGAGGATCTCCTCGTACCGGGGGCCCACCGGACCGGTGATCTCCAGCCCGGCAGGGGTCTGCAGCGTCGTCGCAGTCTCCATGACACTCCTCGGTTTTCGCTATGCGGAAGTGGCGATCTCCTTCGTGGAAAGGTATCGGCCGGTGTACCGGACGGTCAATGCGGCCGACGGCGGCCGACGGCGAGCCGTGCACCGCCAGGGACATCGCGGCCGACGGCGGCGACCGCGGGCCGCGCACCCTCAAGGACATCGGCCGGCTGTGTCTGGGCACGGCCGGCTGTCTCCGTCCCTGCCCGGCCAGCGCCCGCAGCCGACCGTGGCCGTACCCGCGTCGACCGACGATGCGCACCAGGCGGTGGGGACGACGTGGCGCCCGGCAGCCAGCACCCAGCAGGTCGGCACCCAGCACGTCGGCACCCAGCACGTCGGCACCCAGCAGGTCGGCACCCAGCAGGTCGGCACCCAGCACGTCAGCACGCATGCCCGGTGGGACCGGCACGTACGGCAGAGTTTTCCGGCACCAACCGGCGCTATTGGGCAACTTGGAACTCCGGGACGTTAGCCCCACGAACTGGACATAGCGGGCCACCATGATCGGTGATGACACCAGATCCACGGTCACTGCCCGATCCAGAAGGAGATCACCATGGCCACCCCGACAGTCCCCCGGACGGCACCCGCCGGGCGGACGATGTACCAGGAGGAGATCGTCACCTCCGGCGCCGCGCGCAAGGTCCTCGCCATCGGCCGCATCATCATCGGCTGGACGTTCCTGTGGGCCTTCCTCGACAAGACGTTCGGCCTGGGCTTCATGACCCCCAGCGAGGGGGCGTGGATCAACGGCGGAACCCCCGCCCAGGGGTTCATCAAGGGCATCGAGGGCCCGTTCCACGGGTTCTTCCAGATCTTCGCGAACCCGTTCGGTGACTGGCTCTTCCAGCTCGGCCTGCTCGGCATCGGGGTCGCGATGATGCTGGGCGCGGGCCTGAAGATCGCCGCCGTCGCCGGCACGCTGCTCCTGGCGTTCATGTACCTCGCGGAGCTGCCCCTGGTCCTCGGCGGCACCAACCCCATCACCGACTCGCACTGGATCGAGGCGATGCTGCTCATCATCTCGGCGGTCACCCTCGCGGGCGACACCTGGGGCCTCGGCAAGTGGTGGGCCGGCAAGGTCGGCAACAACTGGCTCCGCTGACCGACCCTTCCTGAGCGGCCCCGGTCCAGCGACCGGGGCCGCACTGCATCCACCAGCACCAGGCCCCGGTCCACCGACCAGGGCCGCACGACGCCCAGCCCGACCCGCCCAGCCCTGGGCCGTCCTGCCCGGCAGCAGCCAGCGCCCGATCCGACCACCGTCCAGCGAGTCGAGCAGCCGGGGCCGCGCCGCGTCCCGCGCCTCTCGGCCGGACCAGAACGGTGGGCGCTCGTCCGGCCGCGCCTGACGGTCGGGGCCCTCCCGAGTGCCCGGCCGGGCGCCGTCGGCCGGCCCGGAAGCGGCTCAGCCCACCCGGGCCATCAGGATCTCGCGGACGCGGGCCGCGTCCGCCTTGCCGCGGGTGGCCTTCATGACCGCCCCGACGATCGCACCGGCGGCCTGGACCTTGCCGCCGCGGATCTTCTCCACCACGTCCGGGTTGGCGGCGAGGGCCTCCTCGACGGCGGCCTCGAGGGCGCCGTCGTCGGAGACCACCTCCAGCCCGCGGGCGGTGACCACCTCCGCCGGCGACCCCTCCCCGGCCAGCACGCCGGCGAGGACCTGCCGGGCGAGCTTGTCGGTGAGCCGGCCGGACTCCACCAGGGCGGCGAGCTCGGCCACCTGCCCGGGGGTGATGGCCAGCTCCTCCAGCGCGGTGCCGTCGGCCTTGGCGATCCGGGCGAGCTCGCCCATCCACCACTTCCGGGCGGCGTCCGGGCGGGCGCCGGCAGCGACCGTGGCCCCGATGAGGTCCAGCGCGCCGGCGTTGACCACGTCGCGCATCTCGGCGTCGGCGTAGCCCCACTCGGCCTGCAGCCGGCGCCGGCGCACGGCCGGCAGCTCGGGCAGCTCGGCGCGGAGCCGCTCGACCCACGCCCGCTCCGGCGCCAGCGGGACGAGGTCCGGCTCGGGGAAGTACCGGTAGTCCTCCGCGTCGGACTTCACCCGGCCGGGCGACGTCGTCCCGTCCTCCTCGTGCCAGTGCCGGGTCTCCTGGACCACCGACCCGCCGGCGTCCAGCACCGCCGCCTGCCGGGAGATCTCGTACCGGACGGCCCGCTCGATGGAGCGGAAGGAGTTGACGTTCTTGGTCTCGGTGCGGGTGCCGAGCGGGGCGTCCGGGGCCGGGCGCAGGGAGACGTTGACGTCGGCGCGCACGTTGCCGCGCTCCATCCGGGCCTCGGACACCCCGAGGGTGCGGAAGATGTCCCGCAGCGCCGAGACGTACGCCCGGGCCACCTCCGGCGCCCGCGTCCCGGCGCCGGTGATCGGCCGGGTGACGATCTCCACCAGCGGGATGCCGGCCCGGTTGTAGTCCACCAGGGAGTAGGCCGCGCCGTGGATGCGCCCGTCCGCGCCGCCGACGTGGGTGTTCTTGCCGGCGTCCTCCTCCATGTGGGCCCGCTCGATCTCCACCCGGACGGTGGTGCCGTCGGCGAGCTCGACGTCCAGGTACCCGTCGGCGGCGATCGGCTCGTCGTACTGGGAGGTCTGGAAGTTCTTCGGCACGTCCGGGTAGAAGTAGTTCTTCCGGGCGAACCGGCAGCTCTCGGCGATGGCGCAGTTCAGCGCCAGGCCGATCCGCACGGCGTACTCCACCGCCCGGGCGTTGACCACCGGCAGCGCGCCGGGCAGCCCGAGGGAGACCGGGGTGATCTGGGTGTTGGGGTCGGCACCGAAGCTGGCGGGGGCGCCGTCGAACATCTTCGACGCCGTGCCGAGCTCGACGTGCACCTCGATGCCCAGCACCGGGTCGTAGCGGCTGACGGCGTCGTCGTAGTCGACGAGGTCCGCGGTCGTCTGGGTGCTCATCGGGGTGCCACCTCCAGGTCGGGGGCCTGGGCGAGGATCGGCCCGCCCCAGGTGTCGGTCAGGAGCCGCTCCAGCGCCCCGCCCACCCGGTACAGCGTCGCGTCCTGCCGGGCCGGGGCGAGGATCTGGACGCCGACCGGCAGCCCGTCCTCGCCGAGCCCGGCGGGCAGGGACAGCCCGGGGACGCCGGCGAGGTTGGCGGGGATGGTCGCGACGTCGTTGAGGTACATCGCCATCGGGTCGTCGAGCTTCTCGCCGAAGCGGAACGCGGTGGTGGGCGCCGTCGGGGAGACCAGCACGTCCGCGCGGGCGAACGCGGCGGCGAAGTCGCGCTGGATGAGGGTGCGGACCTTCTGGGCCGAGCCGTAGTAGGCGTCGAAGTACCCGGCGGACAGGGCGTGGGTGCCGAGCACGATCCGCCGCTTGACCTCGTCGCCGAACCCGGCGCCGCGGGTGGCCGCCATGACGCGCTCGGCGGTGACCGGCCCGTCGGCGGGCTCGACCCGCAGGCCGAAGCGCATGCCGTCGAACCGGGCCAGGTTGGAGGAGGCCTCGGCCGGCATGATCAGGTAGTAGGCGGCCAGGGCGTAGTCGAAGCTCGGGCAGGAGACCTCCACGACCTCCGCGCCGGCCCCGGCCAGCAGCGCCACCGCCTCCTCGAACCGGGCCCGCACCCCGGGCTGGTAGCCGGCGCCGCCGAGCTCGGTGACGATGCCGACCCGCAGCCCGGCCAGGTCCCCGGTGCGCGCGGCGTCGACGAGCCCGGTGACCGGGTCGGTGAGGGAGGTGGAGTCCAGCGGGTCGTGCCCGCCGATGACCTCGTGCAGCAGCGCCGCGTCGGTCACCGTCCGGGTGACCGGGCCGGCCTGGTCGAGGGAGGAGGCCAGGGCGATCAGGCCGTAGCGGGAGACCCCGCCGTAGGTCGGCTTGACCCCGACCGTGCCGGTGACCGCGGCGGGCTGGCGGATCGAGCCGCCGGTGTCGGTGCCGATCGCCAGCGGCGCCTCGTGGGCGGCGACGGCGGCCGCGGACCCGCCGCCGGAGCCGCCCGGGATACGGCCGAGGTCCCAGGGATTGCGGGTCGGGCCGAACGCCGAGTGCTCGGTGGAGGAGCCCATCGCGAACTCGTCCATGTTGGTCTTGCCGAGGATCGGCAGTCCGGCCGCGCGGAGCCGGGCCACCACGGTGGCGTCGTAGGGCGGGACCCAGCCCTCCAGGATCCTTGAGGCGGCGGTGGTCACCTGCCCCTTGGTCACCACGACGTCCTTGACCGCCACCGGGACCCCGGCGAGCTCGGCCAGCTCCTCCCCTGCGGCGCGGCGGGCGTCGACGTCGGCGGCGGCGGCGAGCGCCTCCTCGGCGTTGACGTGCAGGAAGGCGTGCACGGCGCCGTCGACGGCGGCGATTCGGTCCAGGTGGGCCTGGGTCACCTCCACGCTGGAGACCTCCCCGGTGCACAGCAGGGCGGCGAGGTCGGCGGCGGTGCGCCGGGTCAGGTCGGTCATGCGTCCTCCCCGAGGATCTGCGGCACCCGGAACATGCCGTCCTGCGCGGCGGGGGCGGCGGCCAGGACGGCGTCGAGGTCGAGCGGCTCGACCACCTCGTCCGCGCGCATGACGTTGGTCAGCGGGATGGGGTGGGAGGTGGCGGGCACCTCGGGCGTGGCGACCTCGCTGACCCGGGCGACGGCGGTGGCGATGACGTCGAGCTCCCCGGCCAGGCGCTCGACCTCCTCCGCGGTCAGCTCGATCCGGGCCAGGGCCGCGACCCGCGCGACCTCGTCGGCAGAGATGGTGGACATGGCGGCGAGTCTATGACGCGGCGCCGGCGGGGCCGGCAGGTGTCCGACGGCGGCCGGGGGTCCCGTGAGGGTCGAAGGCGCCGACAGTGGCGGCGAGGGTCCGGTGCGGGGGATCGGCGTCCGACGGCGGCGGGGGTGTTCGACGGCGGCCGGAGTCGTCCGACGGCGGGTCGAGCCCAGGTGCACGGGCGAACCCGCGGTCCGGTCATGCCCGCGGTGACGGCCGGGCTACTCCGCCGACCGTGCGATCAGGTCGAGCAGGGCCAGGGCGTAGGCGTCGGCGGCCTCGGCGGCGGCGTGCTCGTGGGGCGAGGGCGCGGACCCGGGCGGGACCGTGGTGACCCGGAACTCGCCGTCGTCCCGGTCCAGGCCCCGGAAGGTGCCGCCGAGGAGCTCGCGCAGCTGGTCCTCGCGGGGCAGCCACAGCGTCTCCTCCAGTGCCACGGAGTCCAGCGCCCACTCCGTCGTGCCGTTGAACCCGAGGATGGTGCCGGTGGGGAACCGGTGCACCTCGACGGTGAAGTCGGCGAGGGTGAACACCTCCCCGAGGAGGTCTGGCTTGTCGATGGTGAACCGGTCGCCCGGCTCCGGCCGCCAGGCCAGGCCGGCGTCGGCGAGCTGGCGGGCGAGCGTCACGGAGATCACCTGTCCAGTATCACCGCCGTGGCGAACGCCGTGCTCCGCCGGGGCGGGCACCGTGCTCCGCCGGGACGAACGGCGTGCTCCGCCGGGGGCACCCTGCTCAGCCGGGACGAACGGCGTGCTCCGCCGGAGCGCACCGCGCTCAGCCGGGCAGCACCGATAAAGGGCCGCGGGGCGCCCCGGCACATGCTCTACGTTGTCGCCATGAGGCTCGCCCAGCGATTCGGTCGCGCCCTCCCGCTCCGGGCCTGGCTGCGCTCCCGGCGCCTCTGGCAGATGGTGCGCCTGTACCTGGCCTTCGCGGCGGGGGTCCAGCTGGCCGCCGTCGGCGCCGTGGTCGCCGTCGACGAGCTGCGCAAGCGCCGCGAGCCGCCGCGGGGAGAGTTCCCCCGCACGCCGCCGGAGACGCTGCCCGTGGCGGACTCCACGGTCACGGTCTTCACCTTCGGCGACGACCTTTACGCGGACATGCTGGAGACGATCAGGTCGGCGCAGCAGACGATCTACTTCGAGACGTTCATCTGGAAGTCCGACGACGTGGGCCAGCGGTTCAAGGACGAGCTGCTGGCCGCCGCCCGGCGCGGGGTGGAGGTGTTCGTCGTCTTCGACAGCTGGGGCAACCTCGTCGTCCCGCCGTCGTTCAAGCGGTTCCCGGACCTGCCCCACCTGCACGTGCTCCGCTTCCCGCTGCTCCGCACCGGCCTGCTCACCCTCAACCTGCGCAACACCGGGCGGGAGCACCGCAAGGTGCTGGTGGTGGACGGCCGGGTCGGGTACCTGGGCGGGTACAACATCGGCTCGCTCTACGCCACCCAGTGGCGGGACACCCACCTGCGGGTGGACGGCCCCTCCACCTGGGAGCTGGAGAACGCCTTCGTCGACTTCTGGAACCACCACCGCAAGCGCCACCACCCCGAGCTCCCGGACCGGGGGGCCAGGTCGTGGGACGCGCGGATCCGCACGGCCCAGAACGTGCCCGCCCGGCTGCTGTTCCCGGTGCGCTGGACCTACCTGGAGGCCATCGACCGGGCCGAGCACACCATCTACATCACCCAGGGCTACTTCATCCCGGACCGGGAGATCCTGCACGGCCTCGTCACCGCCGCCCGGCGGGGGGTGGACGTCCGGGTGCTCATCCCGGAGTACTCCAACCACATCGTGGCCGACTGGGCCGCCCGCTCGTACTACGCCGAGCTGCTGCAGGCCGGGGTCACCCTCTGGCTCTACCAGGGGGCCATGGTGCACGCCAAGACGATGACCGTGGACGGGCGCTGGACAACGGTCGGGACGACGAACATCGACCGGATGTCGATGACCGGCAACTTCGAGATCAACCTCGAGCTGTTCGACGACGGGCTGGCCGCCCACATGGAGCGGGTGTTCGCCACCGACCTGACCAACGCCCGCCAGCTGACGACGGCCGAGTGGGAGCAGCGCGGGATGCTCCCGCGGCTCGGCGAGCGCCTGCTCAAGCCGCTCGGCCCACTGCTCTGACGTGGTCCGACCCGACCCGGCTTCGCTGAGCCGATCTGGCCGGATCTGCCATCACACCGGGCGGCGGTAGCACCACATCTGCGGGTGGGACTCCCAGTCGCCGACGTAGTCCCGGCCGACGTCGCGGCGGAACCCGAGCCGCTCGTAGAGGCGGTGCGGGGTCCCGGGCCCGTCGGTGCTGACCACCGACAGCACGAGCGCGTCGTGGCCGTGCTCCGCGGCCCACCGGATGGCCGCCCGCAGCAGCGCCTCGCCGGCGCCCCGCCCCTGGGCGGCCGGGTCGACCGCGAGCATGCGGACCTCCACCTCGCCGGGACGGGCGAGGTCGGCGTACCGGCCGCCCGCCGTGGCGAGCGTGACGGAGCCAAGCACCTCCGAGCCGTCCCGGGCCACCAGCACGACGGCGTCGCTCGCCCGGGTGGCGACGTCGCACAGGACGGCCGCGTAGTCGGCGCTGAGGAGCTGCGCGGCCTCGAAGGCGTTCACCCCGATCTCCCCGATGCGGTCGAGATCGGCGGGACGTGCAGGGTCGACGACGATGCGGGAGGTGTCGAGCACGGACGGCATTATGGCCCGACGACGGTGCGGGGCCGGCGCGGCGAGGCGGTGCGGCCGGGGCGGCGACGTGGCGCCGGGGCGACGGCGCGGCACGGCCCGTGTGCGCAGGCACAACGACCACCGGGAACACCCACAGGCCGTCGCGGCGGCAACCGCAGAGCGCCGTGACCCGGTCGACCGGCGGGCGTGGCCGTGATCCGCTCGGCGGCGCCGGAAGGTTGCACCTGCGCCAGCACCGGCGCACCCCCTCTGACCAGGATCCACTCCGGAGGCGAAAATGTGCGAGATCAGCACACTATCCACTCCGGAGGCGATTTTGGTCACCCGGATCAATCCGGAGTAGAAAACGAGTGCCATATGCCTGGCACCTACTTCAGAGGCGACCGCAGTCACCGGGATCAACTCCGGAGCAGAAAATGCGTGCCATATCCCCGGATATCTACTCCGGAGCGTCTCCGGGGCCGCGCATCTCCGCCGCCTCCGCCGCCACCGCCCCCGGTCCGCCCTCGAGGAGCGCGACGAACCCGGCCTCGTCCAGGATCGGGCGGCCCAGCTCACGGGCGCGCGCCTCCTTGGTGCCGGCGTTCGCGCCGACCACCACGAAGTCGGTCTTCTTCGACACCGACCCCGACGCCTTCCCGCCCCGGGCGATGATCGCCTCCTTGGCGGAGTCGCGGCTGAAGCCCTCCAGCGAGCCGGTGACGACGACGGTCAGGCCCTCCAGCGTGCGCGGGACCGAGGCGTCGCGCTCGTCGGCCATGCGCACCCCGGCCGCCGCCCAGCGGCGCAGGATCTCCTGGTGCCAGCCGACGGTGAACCACTCCGCCAGCGCCTCGGCGATCACCGGCCCCACGCCGTCGACGGCGGCGAGCTCCTCGGCGTCGGCGCGCTGGATGGCGTCCAGCGAGCCGAGCTCGGCGGCCAGGGCGCGGGCCGCCGTCGGGCCGACGTGGCGGATGGACAGCGCGACGAGGACCCGCCACAGCGGCTGGGACTTGGCCTTGTCCAGCTCGGCGAGCATCCGCTCGGTGGTGGCGGTGGGCCTGGACGGCTCCTTGACGGTGCCGTCCTTGCGCACCGCCGGGGTGGTCCAGAAGAACAGCCGCTGCTCCCACCGGCCGGTGCCGGCCCCGTCCTTCTTGACCTCCCGCCACACCCGGACCTCGGCGAGGTCCTCGGCGGTCAGCTCGAACAGCCCGGCCTCGGTGGTGAGCACCGGCTGCTGGCGCCCGGGCAGCCCGGCCTCGGCGGCCGCCCGGGCGGCGGGGTCGGCCGGGTCGTCCCCGGCCGCGGCGGCGCGGGCGGCGATCACCTGGTCCCGGCCGGCCTCGGGGTCGGTCAGCGCGAGCGCCGCCTCCCCGCCGAGGGCCTCGATGTCCAGCGCGCCGCGGGAGGCGATGTGCGCCACCCGCTCGGTGAGCTGGGCCGGGCAGGAGCGGGCGTTGGGGCAGCGCAGGTCGACGTCGCCCTCCTTGGCCGGGGCGAGCGGGGTGCCGCAGGACGGGCACCGGTCGGGCATGACGAAGGCGCGCTCGGTGCCGTCCCGCAGGTCCACCACCGGGGCCACGATCTCCGGGATGACGTCCCCGGCCTTGCGCAGCACCACGGTGTCCCCGATGAGCACGCCCTTGCGGCGCACCTCGTTGGCGTTGTGCAGGGTCGCCATCGACACGGTCGAGCCGGCCACCAGCACCGGTTCCATCACCCCGTAGGGGGTCACCCGGCCGGTGCGCCCGACGTGCACCCGGATGTCCAGCAGCCTGGTGTTGACCTCCTCCGGCGGGTACTTGTACGCCACCGCCCAGCGGGGGGCGCGGGAGGTGGAGCCGAGCTGGCGCTGGAGGGCGAAGTCGTCGACCTTGACCACGATGCCGTCGATCTCGTGCTCGACGGCGTGCCGGTGCTCGGCGTAGTGGTCGATCATCTCCTCCACGGCCGCCTCGGTGTCCACCACCCGGGTGTGCGGGGAGACGGGCACGCCCCAGGCGCGGAGCTGGTCGTAGAGGTGGGACTGGCGGGACCACTGCGCCGGCGGCCCGCCGGGTCCCCAGTCGACGGCGCCGACCCCGTGGGCGAGCATGTCCAGCGCCCGGCCGGCGGTCACCCGCGGGTCCTTCTGCCGCAGCGACCCGGCGGCGGAGTTGCGGGGGTTGGCGAACGGGGCCTTGCCCGCGGCGACCAGGGAGGCGTTGAGCTCCTCGAACGCCGCCACCGGGAAGAAGACCTCGCCGCGGACCTCGATGCTCGCCGGGTGGTGGTCCCCGGCCAGCCGCTGGGGCACCGCGTCGATGGTGCGCACGTTGAGCGTGACGTCCTCGCCGGTGCGCCCGTCCCCGCGGGTGGCGGCCCGGACCAGCCGGCCGTCCTCGTAGAGCAGGTTGACGGCGAGCCCGTCGATCTTCAGCTCGCAGGTCATCGCGACGTCGGTGCGGCCGGCGGCCGCGTGCACCCGGGCGGTCCACTCGCGCAGCTCCTCGACCGAGAAGACGTCGTCCAGGCTCTGCATCGGCTGGCGGTGCTGGACGGTGGCGAAGTCGGTGGAGTAGGTGCCGCCGACGCGCTGGGTGGGCGACTCCGGCACCCGCAGGTCCGGGTGGGCCTCCTCCAGGGCGGTGAGCTCGCGCAGCAGGGCGTCGTACTCGGCGTCGGAGATCGTCGGGGCGTCGCGGACGTAGTACGCGAACTGGGCGGCGTCGATGTCGGCCGCGATCTGCTGCCACCGCTGGCGCAGGTCCGCCCCGGCGGGCTCGGTGGTGCCGGCCGGCGGCGGGCCGCCGGGGGACGCCGCGCCGTCGGGCAGGTCCTCCCCGGAGGCCGCCGCGGGGGGCAGGTCCTCGGGCACGGGCTCGACCACCGAAGCGCTCACCCCCACATGATGGCCCAGGCCCCGGGTCCGGGGCGCGTGAAAAGCCCGCGCCCAGGCAGGGGTCACGGCGGCACGGCGCACGGCGGCACGGCGGACGACGGCGACCGTCCCGTGGGCGCACCGGCCGCCGTCGGCGGTGGTGCTCCCGGTGCCCCGGCCACCTGCACCCACGGGATGACCGCACCGCCCGCCGGTCCCCCGCCGGTCGGACGCGGCGGCGGGCCGCCGGCTCCTACCCTGGTGGCCATGGCGAGGGAGGTCGGGCTGCGGGCGCGGCTGGCCGACGTCAGCACCCGGCGCTCCACGATCGACTCCCTGGCCGCGCTCGCCGCGCTGTTCTTCCTCGGGCTGCCCTCGATCACGGTCACCGGGAGCCTCGGCCAGCCCGGCGGCGCGGCCGCCGTCGCCGCGGGCATCGTCATGCCCGTGGCCCTGGCGTGGCGGCGCAGCCGCCCGGCCGCCTCGGCCGCGACCGTCTACGCCGCGGCCCTGGTGCACCTCATCGCCGGCGCCGTGGTCATCCCCGCCGACGTCCTCGTCCTGGTCGCGCTGTACTCGGTGACCATCTACGGCCCGGTGTGGGCCCGCCGGGCCGGGCTCGCCGGCGCCCTGGCCGGGGCGGTCCTGCTCCCCCTCGCCGCCGGGTACACGTACGGCCCGCCCGCGCCGGCGGCGGTCGCCACGATGAGCTTCGGCGTCGGCGGCGTGGTGCTGGCCGTGTGGGGCCTGGCCATCATGCGCCGGGGCCGGGTCGAGCGGCTCGCGGCCCTGGAGGAGCGCGCCCGCCGGCTGGAGGTCGAGCGCGACCAGCAGGCCCGCATCGGTGCCGCGGCGGAGCGGGCCCGGATCGCCCGGGAGATGCACGACGTCGTCGCCCACTCCCTCTCGGTGGTCATCGCGCAGGCCGACGGCGGCCGGTACGCCGCGGCCACCGACCCCGCCGCCGCGGAGCGGGCGCTGGTGACCATCGGCCAGACCGGCCGGGACGCGCTGGCGGACATCCGCCGCATCCTGGGGGTGCTGCGGCAGGAGGACGAGGACGGCGGCGCGCTCCTCCCCCAGCCCACCGGCAGCGACCTGGACGCGCTCGTCGGGCAGGTCCGCGCCGCCGGCCTGCCGGTCTCCCTGGTCCGCACCGGGGCCGAGCGGCCGCTGCCCGCCGGGGCCGGCCTGGCGCTGTACCGGATCGTCCAGGAGGCGCTGACCAACACCCTCAAGCACGCCGGCCCGGCCGCCCGCGCCACCGTCCATCTGCAGTGGTCCCCCGGTGCCGTCGCGGTGCAGGTCGACGACGACGGCCGGGGCGCCTCCGCGCTCGACGACGGCCAGGGCCACGGCCTGCTCGGCATGCGGGAGCGGGCGGCGCTCTACGGCGGCACGGTCGATGCCGGGCCGCGGCCGGGTGGCGGGTTCCGGGTCCAGGCCCGGCTGCCGCTGGACGGGTCGGCGGCCGGCGCCGGCGCACCGGGCGGGGACCGCGCGGCGGCCGCAGCACCGGGCGCTGACCGAGCGGCGACCGCGCCGGGCGCGCACCGAGCGGAGGCCGCGCCGGGCGCGGGACGCCCGGCAGCCGGCGGGGCTGGCAGGATGCCCCCCGGGCCCGTCCGGCCCGCCGCCGCACCGGAGGCGGGCGGCCCAGCAAGGGCCGGCGGGGCGGGCACCGCCCCCGCCGCCGCGCCCTGGAGACAGCCATGACCACCGAGCCCGCCGCCCCCATCCGGGTCGCGCTCGTCGACGACCAGCAGCTCGTCCGCGCCGGGTTCGCCATGGTCATCGGCTCCCAGCCGGACATGGACGTCGTCCTCGAGGCCGGCGACGGCGCGCAGGCGCTGCGGCTGCTCGCCTCCCACCCGGTCGACGTCGTCCTGATGGACGTGCGCATGCCGACCCTAGACGGGCTCGCCGCCACCGCCGAGCTCACCGGCGACGGCGGCCCTCGGGTCATCATCCTGACCACCTTCGACCTGGACGAGTACGTCCTGCGCGCGATCCGGGCGGGCGCCAGCGGCTTCCTGCTCAAGGACGCCCCGCCGGAGGAGATGCTCGCCGCGATCCGCACCGTCCACTCCGGCGATGCCGTCATCGCGCCCTCCTCCACCCGGCGGCTCATCGAGCGCCTCGCGGAGATCCTCCCGCCCGAGCAGCAGACGCCACCGGCGGTGCTGGACACGCTGACCGACCGCGAGCGCGAGGTGCTCGTGCTGATGGCCCGCGGACGGTCCAACACCGAGATCGCCGCCGACCTCTTCGTCGCCGAGGCCACGGTCAAGACGCACGTGGGCCGGGTGCTGGCCAAGGTCGGGGCGCGGGACCGGGTGCAGGCGGTCGTGCTGGCCTACGAGACCGGGCTGGTCACGCCCGGGTCCTGACGCCCGGTGAGGACGCCCGAGGGCGACGCAAACCCGCTCGGCGCCGACGCTCGGTTGCGGGCGCTCGACGGCCGGTTCCGCACGTTGTGGCGGCTCCGGGCGCCCGATGCCTGGCGCCGCACGACCGCAGTCCGGCTACCTGACGCTCCTACCGACCGAGGTCCGGCTGCCTGACGCCAGGCGCCCTCATACCCGGCTCCGCCCGGCCCCCACCGCCGCCCACCTCCTGGTGGAGCCCCCGGGGCCGGCGTCCCCCCGCGGGATGACGCGAGGACCAGCCCGCCGCCCGATCACCAGACGCCGCCCCGTCCGTAACGTCGTGAGCACCGAAGACCCCCGGGACGGCCGGCCTCCGCGCCGCCGCACCGGGACGCCCCGGCCGGCGCCGCCGTCGGCCGCACGAGAAGCAGGCCGGCCGCCGCCGTCGGCCGCACGAGAAGGAGTGCCCATGACGACCGCCCCCGCCCCCGCCCCCCGGCCGGACAGCCCCGGACCGGCCGTCCGCGCCGTCGGGCTCCGGAAGACCTACGGCAGCGGGGACACCGCGGTCCGCGCGCTGGACGGGGTGGACGTGGCGTTCGACGCCGGCCGGTTCACCGCGATCATGGGCCCGTCCGGGTCCGGCAAGTCCACCCTCATGCACGTGCTCGCCGGCCTGGACGAGGCCGACGGCGGGCAGGTCTTCCTCGGCCCGACCGAGCTCACCAGCCTGGACGACAAGCGGCTGACCCTGCTGCGCCGCGCGCGGGTCGGCTTCGTCTTCCAGTCCTTCAACCTGCTGCCGATGTACACCGCGGAGCAGAACATCACCCTGCCCGTCGAGCTGGCCGGCGGCGACGTCGACCGCGCCTGGCTGGCCACCCTGGTACGGACGCTGGGGATCGAGGGGCGCCTGACGCACCGGCCGGCCGAGCTCTCCGGCGGGCAGCAGCAGCGGGTGGCGATCGCCCGGGCGCTGATCACCCGGCCCGACGTCGTCTTCGCCGACGAGCCGACCGGCAACCTCGACTCCCGGTCCGGGGCGGAGGTGCTGTCCTTCCTGCGCACCTCGGTGCGCGAGCTGGGGCAGACGGTGGTCATGGTCACCCACGACCCCACCGCCGCGAGCTACGCCGACCGGGTGGTCCTGCTGGCCGACGGGCGCATCGCCGGGACCATCACCGACCCCACCCCCGAGTCCGTCCTCGCCGGCCTGGACGCGCTGCGCGGGCCGGAGCTGATCGGCGGGGAGGCGCTGGCCCGATGATCCGCCTCACCCTGGCCCAGATGCGGCGCAGCGTCGGCCGGCTGACCGCGGCCGGCGTCGCGATCGCCGTGGCCGCCGCGTTCGTCGCCGCCAGCCTGCTCGCCGGCGGCGTGTTCCGGGAGACCACCTACCGGGCGGTGACCGCCGGGATGGCGGACGCCGACGTCGTCGTGCACCCCGCCGACGGCCGGCTCACCCCGGACACCGTCGCTGACGTCGCCGCCCTCGACGCGGTGACGGCGGTCGGCGGCGTGGCCGAGGTCTACGGGCAGGTGCTGGTGGGGGGACAGCGCGCCGGCGTCGTCCTCGTCCCCGTCCCGCCGGACCCGGCGCTCGACCCCTACACCCTGACCGCGGGCGACCGGCCCGCCGACGGCACCGGCATCGCCCTGACCGACGACGCCGCCGAGCGGCTGGGCGCCGAGGTCGGTGACACCGTCCGCGTCGAGTGGGAGCGGTGGGACGCGAGCGCCGGCACCCCGGACGCCGCCGGTGCCGCTCCCGCTCCGGCCGACGGCGACGCACCCGCCGCCGCCGAGACCTCCGGCGGGTGGGTCACCGAGACCGCCGACCTGACTCTCACCGGGATCGTCACCGCCCCCTCCGCGCTCGTCTCCGGCGGCGCCACCGCGCTGGTGAGCCAGGACAACCTGGACGCCTGGGCCGCCGCGGCCGAGCCGGACGGGCAGGTGGCCTACTCGGCGCTGCACGCCGTCGCCGCGGCCGGGACCAGCCCCGAGACCGCCGCGGAGCAGGTGCGGGACGCCCTGCCGGGCGACGTCCTGGTGCGTACCGCGACCGAGGAGGCCGAGGCCCAGACGGCCGACCTGACCGGCAACGACCAGATGCTGACCTACCTCGCCCTCGGCTTCGCCGCGGTGGCGATGGTGGTGGCGGCCCTCGTCATCGCCAACACCTTCCAGGTGCTGGTGGCCCAGCGGACCCACACCCTGGCGCTGCTGCGGTGCGTCGGGGCCACCAAGGCGCAGGTGCGCCGCTCGGTGCTGGTCGAGGCCGGCCTGCTGGGGCTGGCGGCCTCCGCGGTGGGCCTGCTCGGCGGGCTCGGCCTGGGCCAGCTGGCGCTGCTCGTGCTCGGCCGCTCCGACGCCGGCGCCCTGCCCACGGCCATCTCCCTGACCCCGGCCGTCGTCGTCGTGCCCCTGCTGACCGGCACCGTGGTCACCGTGCTCGCCGCCCTGGCGCCGGCCCGCGCGGCCACCCGGGTCCGCCCGGTCGCCGCGCTGCGCCCCGCCACCCCGGCGGGCGGCCGGGCCGGCGGGCGCGGCCGCTGGTGGCTCGCCCTGCTCACCACCCTCGCCGGCGCCGCCCTGCTCGGCGGCGCCGTGGCCGGGGTGCTGCTCGCCGACCTCGACATGGGGCTCGCGCTCGCCGTCGGCATCCTCGGCGGCATCGTGTCCCTGACCGGGGTGCTCGTCGGGGCGGTGTTCCTCGTGCCCGGCACGGTCCGGGCGGCCGGCCGGCTGCTCGCCGTCGTGCTGCCCCGCCGGCACCGCCTGACCGCGCGGCTGGCCACCGTGGACGCCACCCGGCAGCCGCGGCGCACCTCGGCCACGGCGTCCGCGCTCGTCATCGGGGTCGCCCTGGTGGTGATGATGTCCACGGCGGCCGCCACCGCCCGCTCCAGCCTCTCCGCCGAGCTGGACCGGCAGTTCCCGGTGGACCTGCTGGTCAGCTCGGCGAGCCACGATGGCGCGGGCACCGCCGCGCTCACCCCGGCGCAGCTGGCCGCGCTGTCCGGCACGGCCGGGGTGCGGAGCGTGGCCGAGCTGGCCGAGGCGGACGTCGAGGTGCGGGCCGACGGCGCGTCGCTCACCACCACCGTGCAGGGCCTGGACCCGGCGGCGGCCGAGCGGGTGCTGCGCGACCCCGCGCCAGTGGCCGCGCTCGCCGACGACGTCCTGCTGGTCGGCCCGGACGCCGCCGAGGCGCTCGGGCTCCCGGACGGTGCGGGCGGTGGCAGCGGCGGCGGCCGGGACGCCGACGGCGGTGCCGACGGCGCCGGGGATGGCGGCAGCGGCGCGGAGGTGACCCTGGCCGGCGACGGCGGGTCGGTGACCGTGCGCGCCCGGGTCGCCGAGGTCGGCGCCGCGCAGGTCCTCACCACCCCGGCCACGCTCGCCGACGTCGAGCCGGACGCGCGGACCACCACCGCCTGGGCGCAGCTGACCGGTGACGACGCGGCCGCGACTGTGGCCGCGGTGCAGGATGCGGTGGCCGCGGCCACCACGGCCGACGCCGCGGTGCCCCAGGTGGTCGGGGCGGCCGCAGAGCGGGAGGCCTTCGCCAGCACCATCGACACCCTGCTCGCGGTGGTCGTCGGGCTGCTGGCGGTGGCGGTGGTCATCGCGCTCATCGGCGTGGCGAACACCCTCTCGCTGTCGGTCATCGAGCGGCGCCGGGAGCACGCGGTGCTGCGCGCGATGGGCCTGACCCGGGGGCAGCTGCGCGGCATGCTGGCCGCCGAGGGGGCCGAGGTCGCCGTCGTCGGTGCCGCCCTCGGCGCGGGCCCGGGCCTGCTGTACGGCTGGGCCGGAGCGGCGGTGCTGCTCGGTGGGCTCGGGGAGCTGCAGCTCGCCGTGCCCTGGCCGCACCTGGCGGCCGTGCTCGCGGTCGCCCTCGCCGCCGGCCTGGTGGCCTCGGTGCTGCCGGCCCGGTCCGCCACCCGGGTGCCGCCGGTGGCGGCGCTGGCCGCCGAGTGAGGGCGGCGCCGGCCGCGGCGGGGACGCCCGGCCGGCCCAGATCTGGTGCCGGGGCGGTGGAGGGCCGCCCCGGCACCCCGCCGGGGCCGGATCTGGTGCCGGGACGGTGGAGGGCCGTCCCAGCACCTCACCCGGGCCCGGGTCCGGTGCCGGGACGGTGGAGGGCCGTCCCGGCACCTCGTACGTCCCGGCGCCGGGCCGCCGGACGCGGCGCCGTCACCGGCGGCGCCGGTCAGGCCGGAGGCTCGAGGACCTGGAGGAACGGCTCGACGAACGCGTCGAGGAAGCTGGCGACCGACTCGTAGCCGAACGGGTGGGGCGCCTCGGGGTCGGCGACGCCGACGGCTGCGCGCAGCGTCTCGACGGCAGCGGTCCCGTCAGCCATGAGCGGCATCCCATCTCCTTCGACCGTGGCTCCCTCGGCCGGTAGCGGGCCAATCATGCCCGATACCGGCGCCGTGGGCCCACCGGTCGGTGCGGGGCACGAGGTCCGAGTCCCGGCGACGAGGGCGCGCCGACCCGCGCCGCCCCGCACGTCGAAACAGCGCTGGCAGTGCCACGCCTGGCCCGGCCAGACCTTGGCCGGCGAGCTGTGGACTCCGCAGGCGGTGGAGCACCGGGATGTGGACCATGCCGAGCCGTCCACACCAGGTGCCGGCACCCTCACCCGGACCCGCGAGGACCGGGCACCGTGGGCAGGTGCCGATCCCTGCCGCCGGGCTCCCGGACCCGGACGATGCCGGTGAACCGCGGCCGACGGAAGCGCCGCGGCCGATGGAAGCGCCGGGGCGGCCGGCCGCCTCGGTCGCGCCGGCCGCGGCCGGAGGCCCCGACGCGGCCCACGGAGCCGGGCCGGACCCAGTCATGGCGCTGCGCTGCGCGTTCCACCTCGCCGTGCTCACCGGGCCGGAGACCGGCTGGTGCCTGGGGCTGGCCGGCCGGGCCGTTGTCGGCCGCGGACCGGGCGACCTGGTGCTCACCGACCCGCTCGTCTCCCGCCGGCACCTCGAGCTCCGGCTGCGGGCCGGCCGCGTCCAGGCGCGCGACGCGGGCTCGGCGAACGGGACCTGGTGGCACCGCCCGCGGCCGCGGGGCGGGGTGGGGCGGCGCCGCCGCCTGCGCCGGGGCTGGCGCGAGCTGGTGGTCGGCACCCGCCTGGTGGTGGGCGCGACCGTGCTCGAGGTGCGGCGCCGGCCGACCTCCCTGCACCTGCCGGCGCCGCCACCGACGGGGGCCGTCGCCGGGGCCGGTGCTGCGGCGGGCACGGGTCCCGGCGACCGGCCAGCGGGTGGTCGCCGGCGGTGGGGCCGGAGGACGCAGCCGACCGCGGCGCCCGGCCCCGGGGCACCGGACCAGCCCGGGCCGCGGCGCCCGCGCGCCTGGGACCGCACCGACGTGCTGCGCGTCGGCATCCCGCTCCTGCTGTGCCTGACCACCGCCGGGCTGCTCCTCGGCTCCGGCGCCGGCCCCGCCCGGTGGGCCCTCCTCGCCCTGCCCGTGGGCATGCTCGCCCTCGCCCTCGGGGCTGCCCGGCCCCGGCCGCCCACCGCCGGATCGGACCCGCGACCCGACGCCGCGGCGCTGCTGCTCCTCGCCGCCGCCGCCCCGCCGCCGCTCGCCCCGGGCGCCGTCCTGCACCTGACCCTGCCCGGTGCAGATGGCGGTGGTGGTGGCGGCGGAGGTGACGGCGGCGGTGCCGATGGTGGTGCCGGGGCGGGTGCCACCCTGGACGTCCGCCCGGGCGACGCCGTCGCCCTCCTCGGCCCGGCCGACGCCGCCGCCCGGGCGGCCCGGCTGCTGCTGGCCGAGGTCGGCGTGCTGCACGGCGGCCGGGTCGGGCTCGCCGTCCCGCCGGACTGGCCCGCCCCACCGCCGCCCGACCCCGACCCGGCCTGGTGGCTGACCGTGGTCGACGCCGCGGAGCCCCAGCCGGCACCGCCCGCACCGCCCGCCCCGGCGCCGCCCGCAGCGGCCTCGCCCGCCTCGGCCCCGCCCGCGCCGGCCACCAGCACCCTGGTGCTGGCCGAGCGGCTCGCCGCGGTGCCGCCGTGGTGCACCCGCGTCGTCCCGGTCAGCGGCGGCGTCGGCGCGCCCTGGGCGGCGGCCGTAGCAGCCCTGCTCGCCGCCCGGCGCCGGGAGCCGGGCGCGGCGCTGCCCACCGAGGTCCGGCTCACCGCGGCCGTCGGCCCGCTGACCGCGGACGCCGTCGCCAGCGCCTGGCGCGCCGCCGGCGCCACTCTGCCCGGGCCGGTGGGCGCGGACGCCGAGGGGCTGGTCGAGCTCGACCTGGTCACCGACGGCCCGCACGCGCTGGTGGCCGGGACCACCGGGTCGGGGAAGTCCGAGCTGCTGCTGGCCTACCTGCTCGGCCTCGCGCTGCGGCACTCCCCCGCCGACCTCCAGCTCGTCCTGCTCGACTACAAGGGCGGGGCGACGTTCGGCCCGCTGGCCGACCTGCCGCACGCCGCCGGAGTGCTCACCGACCTCGACCCGGCCGGCACCGCCCGGGCGCTGGCGTCGCTGCGGGCGGAGGTGCGCCGGCGCGAGCGCCTCCTCGCCGCCGCCGGCGCCAAGGACCTGGCCGAGCACCGCGCCCGCGGCGGCACCGGCCTGCCCCGGCTGCTCGTCGTGGTCGACGAGTTCCGCACCCTCGCCCAGACCCACCCCGACGTCCTCGACGCCCTCGTCCGGCTCGCCGCCCAGGGCCGCTCCCTGGGCGTCCACCTGGTGCTGGCCACCCAGCGGCCGGGCGGGGCGGTGGGCCCGGACGTGCGGGCGAACCTCACCGCCCGGCTCTGCCTGCGGGTGCTCGACCCGGCCGACTCCCTGGACGTCCTGGGCACCGCCGCGGCCGCCGCCCTGCCCGTGCACCCCGGCCGGGCCGTCCTGCGGACCGACCGGACCCGCACGCTCCAGGCGCTGTGGTGCGGGCCGCCGGACGAGGCGGTGGTGGCACGGGCCTGCGCGGCCGTCACGGCGGCCTGGCAGCGGCAGGGTGCCGGGGCGCCGCCGCGCCCGTGGGCCCCGGCCCTGCCGACGAGGGTGACGCTCGCCGAGCTCGCCGCCGAGGCCGACGGGCCGGGGCTGGCCGCCGGGCCGGGGCCGGCCGCCGGGTCGGGGCCGGCCGACGGCGGCGGTCCCGGCCGGGCCATGGGACCGCTGCTGGCCCGGACCGACCTGCCCGAGGAGCAGCGGCTCGGGGTGTGGGCCTGGGACAGCAGCGCGCTGCTGGTCACCGGCGGCCCGGGCACCGGCCGGACCGAGCTGGTCCGCGCCGCCGCGACCGGGGCCCTGGCCGCGGGCGTGGAAGTGGCGATGACCCGGAACGTCGGGGCCCGGCCCGAGGCGTTCGCCGACCTCGGCGGGCCCGCGCTGGGCACGGTGGTCGGCACTGACGACCCGCGCCGCGCGGCCCGGCTGCTGGAGCCTGCTCGGCCGCGGCGGGCGGGGCCGGCAGGTGCTCGCCGTCGACGACGCGGACGCCGTGTGCGAGGCCCTCGACCTCGTGCGCCCGGCGGGCGGGGCGGCGCTGCTCGCCGGGGCGGTGCGGGACGCGGCGCGCACCCAGGTGGCGGTGGTGCTCACCGGGCCGCCGTCGCTGGCCGCCGCCCGCTGGACGGAGGTGGTCCGCACCCGGCTGGTGCTGGCGCCGCGGGACGAGGCCGAGGCCCTGCTCGCCGGCGTCCCGCGCCACCTGATGGGCGCCCCGCCGGTGCCGGGCCGCGGGGTGCTGCTCGAGCCCGGCCGGGCCACCGCGGTGCAGGTCGCCCTCGCCGCCCGGCCGTCGGCGGGGCTGGCGACCGGGCCGGCGACCGGGCCCGGGAGTTGGGCCCCGGCCCGGGGTGGGGCCGGTCCGGCGCCCGAGTACCCGGCCCTCCGGCTCGTGCCGCTGCCGCCGGTGGTGGCCCTGGCCCACCTCGGCGCGGCCGGGTCGGGCCGGGTGCTGCTCGGCGCCGGCGGGGACGACGCCGGCCCGGTGGGCGTCCCGCTCGCCGCCGGGGACCGGCTGCTGGTGGTGGGCCCCCCGGGCAGCGGCCGCAGCACCGCGCTCGCCGTCGTGCGGGCCCAGGCCCGGGCGCCGCGGCGGTGGACCTCCGGCCGGGCCCGACGCCGGCGGGGCCGACCCCGGCCGCGCCGGCGGCCGCCGGCCCGGGCACGGTGGCGCTCGTCGACGACGCCGACGCCTGGCCGCCGGAGGCCCTGGCCGCGCTGGTGCAGGGAACCTTGGCCGACCGCGCGGCGCTCGTCCTGGCGGCCCGCACCGAGACCGTGCTCGCCGCCTTCCGCGGACCCCTCGCCGAGGCGCGCGCCACCGGCCCGGTGCTCGTCCTCGCCCCGGCCCGGGGCGGGGCCGCCCGCCTGACCGACCTCGACCTGACGACGGCGATCGACCCGGTGCGCCCCTACCACTCCGGGCTCGGCGTCCTCGTCCGCGGCGGGTCGGCGCAACCGGTCCAGGTGGCGCTGCCCTGACGGCGGCGACCGCCCGGCCCCTGGGTGGATCTGGCCGTGCTGGCCGGACCGGTCGGGACGGTCAGGCCACCGCGTCCGGGGCGCTGGTGCGGTCGGCCCAGGCGCGGGAGGAGGGCCACAGCGTCCCGCCGATGGCGACGGCGGCGGCCGCGACCAGGACGACCACGAGCCACCCCGGCAGCAGCGGCGCCATCGCCAGGACGCTGGCGCCCTGGAGGAGCTGCCAGGTGAGCACCGGCCCGCGGCCCCACCGGCGCCGGCGCCACAACGCCCGGCCGGCACCGGCCAGGAGCAGCGCGAAGCCGGCGAAGAAGACCGCCATGGCCAGCGCGGTGCCGGCCTCGCTGGTCGCCCCGCGGAGGACGTCCACCACGAACGTCACCGCCATCCCGAGCAGGGCGCCGGCCTCGAGGAGCACGACCACCAGGGCGGTCAGCATCGGTCCCGGGAGGCGCGGGTCGCTCTGGTGGGACGGGCCCGCCGGTGGGCCGGTGGGCCGGCCGGTCCGGCGGGCCGGACCCGTGGCCCGGGCGCCGGACCGGCCACCGGGGCGGGCAGGCTCCCGGCCGGCGGGCGTGGGGTGGGCAGCGGGACGGTCGGGGCCGGCCGACCGGCCGGCGTCGGCGGGTCGGGAGCTCATCAGCCGAGGGTATCCGGGGCCGGCGGCTGCCGGCCAGGACCACGCCCACCACCACGGCGCCGCAGGCATGTCAAGACTTCGGCCGAGAACCGTCCGTTGTGAGGAAGACCACCGGTGGCAGCGCCTTGCGGTCTCCGCCGCACCCTTTACGGACCGATTTCGGCATGCCAACCTTGACGGAGCAGCTTGAAACCCCTGGCGGGTGCGCTGCTCCCCGGAGCGAGGAGCCGTGGTCCGCCGTATGCCTGAAGGAGTATGCATGGACTGGCGTCACCGCGCTGCCTGTCTCACCGAGGACCCCGAGCTGTTCTTCCCGATCGGGAACACCGGGCCGGCCCTGGTGCAGATCGAGGAGGCGAAGGCGGTGTGCCAGCGCTGCCCCGTCGTCGACACGTGCCTGAAGTGGGCGCTGGAGAACGGGCAGGACTCCGGCGTCTGGGGCGGCCTCTCCGAGGACGAGCGCCGCGCCCTCAAGCGCCGCACCGCCCGCGCCCGCCGCGCCGGCTGACGCCGCCCCCGCTCGGCCGGTTGGCCGCGCCCGCGCGGCCGACCAGGAGGCCCCGCAGACCGCCGTCTGCGGGGCCTTCGCACGTCCGGGCCCGGGGTGCCGCCGGCCGGGCGCTCACCGGCGCCCGCACCGGACGCCGTCGCCCGCACGCCGGCCGGCGCGGTGGTGGCGTGTCGCGCGCTGCCGGCCGGCGGTCAGCCGCGGGCGCCCTTGGGCCGGGCCTGGCCCAGGTGCGCGTGCAGCACCACCTCGGTGCCCCCCTCGGGCCGCGGCGCCCAGTGGATGGAGCCGTGCAGCTCGTTGGTCACGATCGTGGAGACGATCTGGGTGCCGAGCCCGGTGAGCACCTTGCCCTGCTCCAGGCCCACGCCGTCGTCGGCCACCCGGACGGTGAGCTCGAGGCCGTCCCGCTCGGCGGTGACCGTGACGGTGCCGGACCGGGACTGCAGCCCGTGCTCGACGGCGTTGGTGACCAGCTCGGTGAGGACGACGGCGAGCGCCGTCGCCGCCTCCGCGCCCACCGCGCCGAAGGTCCCCTCCACCACGGTGCGGACCGAGGAGTCCGGCGAGGCGACGTCGGCGGCCAGGCGCAGCGCCCGCCCGAAGACCTCGTCGAAGTTCACCACCTCGTCCAGGTTCTGCGAGAGCGTCTCGTGCACCAGGGCGATGGTGGCCACCCGGCGGGTGGCCTCGCCGAGCGCGGCCCTGGTCTCCTCGTTGGGCGAGCGGCGGGCCTGCAGGCGCAGCAGCGCCGAGACGGTCTGCAGGTTGTTCTTCACCCGGTGGTGGATCTCCCGGATGGTGGCGTCCTTGGTGAGCAGCTCCCGCTCCCGGCGGCGGACCTCGGTGACGTCCCGGCACAGCAGCAGCGCGCCGGACCGCTCGCCGCGGTCGAGCAGCGGGACCGCCCGCAGGGACAGGGCGACCCCGCGGGCCTCGATGTCGGTGCGCCAGGGCGCCCGGCCCATGACGACGACGGCGAGGGCCTCGTCCACGTTCGTGTGCTCCTCCAGCAGCGCGGTGACGAGCTCGGCGAGGACGGCGCCCTTGAGCTCGCCGATGACGCCCAGCCGGTGGAAGTTGCTCACCGCGTTGGGGCTGGCGTAGAGCACCCGGCCCTCCGCGTCCAGCCGGACCAGGCCGTCGCCGACCCGCGGGGCGCCGCGCCGGGACCCGGTGGGCGCGGGCTGGGGGAACTCGCCGCGGGACATCATCGCGCAGAGCACGTCGGCGATCTCCATGTAGGAGATCTCCAGCCGGGAGGGGACCCGGGAGGTGGGCAGCGCGCTCTCCCGGGTCAGCACCGCGACCGCCCGCCCGTCGTGGACGACGGGGATGACGACCTCGCGCAGCCCCCGCTCGCCGTCGTGCTCGGCCCGCAGGTGGATGCCCCGGTCCAGCAGCGTCTGGTTCATGAGCTGGCGGCGCGGCTCGGTCGGGGTGTCCCCGACGATGTCGTCGTAGTGGACCGTCCCGGCGGTGGACGGGCGGCAGTGGGCGGCGACGACGAAGGAGCCGTCGTCGGTGGGCAGCCACAGCACCAGGTCGGCGAAGGCGAGGTCGGCCACCACCTGCCAGTCGCCCACCAGCTGGTGGAGCCACTCGGCGTCGGCCGGCTCGACGTCGGCGGCGGCCGCGATCATGTTGGCGAGGGTGGGCACCGGTCAAGCGTAGGTGAGGGCAGGGCAACCCACGGCTCGGGCGAACCACGGCGCGGGGGGACCACGGCGCGGGGCAACGACGGCGCGGGGCGTCCACGGCGCGGGGCAACCACGGCGCGGGGAACTACGCTGGCAAGTGTCCTGACGTTCCACGGAAAGGCACCGACGTGCACTTCGCCGCCAGCATCGACCTCCCCGCCGACGTCGAGACCGTCGCCGCCATGCTCGCCACCCGCGACTTCGCCGACCGGCGCGCCGCCGCCGTCGGCGCCCAGGAGCACAGCGTGCAGATCGACCGGGCGGGCGAGGCCTTCACGGTGACCGCCGACCTGACCCTGCCCACCACCATGGTCCCGGCCTCCTTCCGCTCCTTCGCCCCGGCCACCGTGCGGGTGCGGCTGGTGGAGGCCTGGGGGCCGCCCGCGCAGGACGGCTCGCGCACCTCCACCCTCACGGTGGACCTGCGCGGGGTGCCGGTGTCGGTGCGCGGCAACCAGCAGCTCGTCCCCGCCGAGGGCGGGTGCGTGGAGACCTACCGCGGGGACGTCACCGCCTCCGTCCCGCTGGTGGGGAAGCGGATCGAGTCGGCCGCGGCCGGCGCGGTCCAGAAGATCGTCGACGTGGACCGGCAGATCGGCCGGGACTACCTGGCGCAGCGGTAGCCCGACGGCGCCCGCGGAGGGCGGCTACTCCCCCAGCATCCACCGGTACGGCGCGGCGAGCCGCCGCGCCCCGGCCGGTCCCCAGGAGCCGGGCGGGTAGGGCAGCGGGTCCGGCCGGGCCGGGCCCTGGAGCGGGGCGAAGGCGGTGAACGCCGACCGGAGCCCCGCGGCGGTGGTGTACAGCGACCGGTCCCCCACCAGCGCGTCGTGCAGCAGCGAGGCGTAGGCCGAGATGGGCTCCCCGCCGGGGACGTCGTCGAGCTCGAGCACCGCCGTGCCGGCCGAGTAGGTCAGGTCCGGCCCGGGCGTCTTGACCGTCACCCCCAGGCGGATCTCGCCGTCGCCGCGGAAGCCGATCTCGATCGTGTTGGGCTCGGTGACCTCCCCGGCCAGCGGGCCGGGCGGCGGCTTGAGCACCAGGGTGATCCGCTGCTCGGTGCGGGCCATCCGCTTGCCGGTGCGCAGCAGGAACGGCACGCCGCGCCACCGGTCGGTGTCCACCCACAGCCGGGCGGCGACGAAGGTGTCCTGGGTGGAGCCGGCGGGGACGCCGTCGATGTCGGTGTAGCCGGCGAACTGCCCGAGCACGACGTCGCGGGCCGGGTCCAGCGGCCGGAAGGCGCCGAGCACCTCCTCCCGGGCGTCGATGATGCTCGCCGGGTCGCGCAGGTCCGGCGGCGGCTCCATCGCCACCTGCGCGGCCACCTGGAACAGGTGGGTGACGAGCATGTCCAGGCTCGCGCCGGTGGCCTCGTAGAACGCCGCCCGGTTGGCGACGTCGAGCTCCTCGGGCACGTCGATCTGCACCTGGTCGATGCTCTCCTTGCTCCACTCCGAGCCGAACAGCTGGTTGGCGAAGCGCAGGACGTAGATCGTCTGCACGCCCTCCTTGCCCAGGAAGTGGTCGATGCGGAAGACCTGGTCCTCCGCGAGCACCTCCTTCACCAGCGCGTCGAGGTCCTCGAAGGACGCCAGGGAGGTCCCGTACGGCTTCTCGTAGACCACCCGGGCGCCGCGGGCCAGCCCGTGCGCGCCGAGCCCCCGGGTGATCGCGGGGAAGGCCGACGGCGGCACGGCGAGGAAGTGCAGCACCGCCGGGTCCGCGCCGCTCGCCGCCCGCAGCTCGGCGCGGGCCGCCGCCAGGTCCGCGCCGAGCTCGCCGCCGTCGTCGGCGGAGAAGGCGCCGGCGCAGTAGCGCACGTGCGCGCGGGCCTGGGCCCACCCCGGCGGCACCCCCCGTGGGCTGCGGGCCAGGGCGGCCGCGACGTGGTCGCGGAAGGCGTCGTCGTCCAGCGGGGTGGTGGCTACGCCGACGAGGCGCCAGTGCTCGGGCAGGAGGCCGCGCTCGTGGAGCTCGAACAGGGCCGGCAGGACCATCCGGCCGGCCAGGTCGCCGGTGGCGCCGAAGAGCACCACCACGACGGACGGGGGCAGCTGCTCCTGGGCGTTCGCGGTCACGCCGGCCAACCTACGGCCCGCCCCGCCGGCGCGCCGCCCGGGCGGCGGCGTGGCAGCATCGCGGCATGACCGAGGACGACACCAGCCCGCCCGCGCTCTGGGCGGAGCGGACCGGCACCCGCACCTACATCGGCCGCAGCTCCCGCGGCGCGGAGGTCCCGATCGGGGAGGGGCCGGGCGCCTTCACCCCCGGCGAGCTCCTCCAGATCGCCCTGGCCGGCTGCGTCGGGCTCTCCGCCGACCACCGGCTCGCGCACGCCCTCGGCCCGGACTTCGCCGCCGTCGTCGGCGTGTCCAGGGCCAAGGACGAGACGGCGAACCGGTACACCTCCTTCGCGGTGGAGGTGGTCGCCGACCTGGACGGGCTGGCGGAGGACGTCCGGGCCCGGACGGTCGAGCGGGCCGAGATCGCCATCGAGCGCCAGTGCACGGTGGGCCGGACCCTGGAGGCCGGGGCCGGGCACACGCTGCGCTTCACCAGCGAGCGGCCGTCATGAGCCGGGCCCGCCGGTCCGCGGTCGACCGCCTGGTGGACCGGGCGGTGCGCCGCGCCGCCGGGCCGGCCGCCCGCCGGCTGGCCGAGCTGCGGGCGGCCGAGCCTGATGCCACCCCCGCCGCGCTGGTCGACCGGCTCGGGCGCCGGTACGTGCGCCGGGTGGCCGCCGCCGGCGGCGGGGTGGGCGCGGTCGCGGCCGTCCCGGCCGTGGGCACGGTGGCCGCGGCCGCGCTGACCGCCGCCCAGGCGGCCACCTTCGTGACCGCCTCCGCCGAGTACGTCACGGCCGTGGCCCTGGTGCACGGGGTCGCCGCCGACGACGAGGAGCGCCGCCGGACGCTGCTGCTCGCCGCCCTGCTCGGCGAGCGCGGCGGCGCGGCCGTGCGCGGCGGGGCCGGGCTGGGCACCCTGGCCTGGGCGAAGACCGTGCTCACCCGGCTGCCCCTGGGCACGGTGCGGTCGGTCAACGCCATGCTCCGCCGGCAGCTGCTGCGCGCCGCCCTCGCCCGCGGCGGCGCGCTCGCCCTGGGCCGGCTCGCCCCGTTCGGGGTCGGTGCCGCCATCGGGTACGTCGGCGGCCGGGCCACCGCCCGCGCCGTGGTGCGCGAGCTGGCGACGGCGCTCGGCCCGGCGCCGTCGGCGCTCCCGGCCACGGCCCCGGGACCCGCCTGATCGGTGGGCCCGGCCGGAACCGCCGGTGGGCGAGCCGGCACACGGTGGGCTCGGGCGGGTGCCTGATCTCACGTCCAGGCCCGCCGGTGGGCGAGCCGGCTCAGCCCGTCCCGAGCTCGGCGGCGATGCCGCGGGCCCACTCGGCGACGGCGGCGAAGTCCCGGAAGTCGCCCATCGGTGCCCGCAGGCCCCGCACGATGGCTCGCTCGGCGAAGGGCAGCTTGTGCTTGTCCAGGGCGCCGGGGAAGACCCGGTGGTCGCGGGCGCCGGTGGCCCGGACGAGGGCGGAGACGTCGATCTCCTCGGCGGGCATCGGCGGGTCGCCCAGCGGGCCGGAGGAGAAGAGCCAGACGGGCCGGGTGGCGAGCTCGGCGCCGAGGCGGTCCACGAGCTCGCGGGCGGGAGCGAGCCAGCTGCCCGCGTAGACGGCGCTGCCCAGGACGACGGCGTCCACGCCGGCCAAGTCCGTCACGTCGGCCGGCGGGCGGACGTCGACGGCGTGCCCGGCCTCGGCGAGCGTGCGGCCGATGGCCTCGGCGATCTCGGCGGTGGCACCGTGCCTGCTGGCGGCGCTGACAAGGACGTTCATCGTTGACCTCCCGGGCCGGCTCCGCTGCTCTCCCCCAGCATGCCGGTCGGACGGGGTCCGCGCCTGGGACGTCGGGCCGGGAAGCGTGAGCGGGTTCACCGCGACCCGGGGCATGCCTCGGGGAGACGCTCCGTTGCGCCGGGTGACGCCCCCCGGCGGCGTCATGCACCCACCGACCAGCTCCTGGAGGACTGCCGATGCTTCTGCCCACTTCCGTCCGGATCAACCGAGGCGCGTTCCGCGGCCTGCTCCGCCGGGTCGACGACTACACCCTCTGGGCGTTCAACCCGCCCCGGCCGGTCCGCCGCTGAGCAGAACGGCCACGGACAGCACCGACGGCCCTCCCGCCACCCCGCCGCAGCGGGCCCTGGCGGGAGGGCCGTCGGTCACGCGGCCGGCCGACCGCCCGGCAGTCCATGAGCCAGTGCCCGGGGAGCACCACCCAGCCCGACGCCTGGACCAGGCCAAAGGCGGCTGGACACCGCCACCCTGCGCGGCCTCGCCGGCCCACCTTGAGCCACCTCGGCTCAACTTTTCGCCAGCAGCGATCAGCGCGCTCAGCGTTAGCACTCACCAGGGCCGAGTGCTAGAACTGAAGTCAGCAGCCGGACGAGCCGCCCGCTCGGGCCGGCCCGCCGACCCGGACGGTCCGGGCCGGAGAGCACCATGGAGGTGGATCTCATGCCTACCCGTTACGACCCCTTCCGCGAGATGGACCGCTGGCTGACCGGGGCCCTGCGCCAGGTGCCGTCCACGCCCGGGATGCCGCTGGACCTGTACCGCAGCGGCGAGGAGTTCGTCGCCAAGATCGACCTGCCCGGCGTCGACCCCTCCTCGATTGACATCGACGTGGACGACCGCACCCTGACCGTGCGGGCGGAGCGTCGCGCCGAGGTCGACGAGAACGCCCAGTGGCTCTCCCACGAGCGGCCGACCGGCACCTTCGCGCGCCAGATGACCCTGGGCAACGGCCTGGCCACCGACCAGATCAGGGCCGCCTACGCCGACGGCGTGCTCACCCTGACCATCCCGGTCGCCGAGGAGGCCAAGCCGCGGAAGATCGAGGTCGCGCACACCCAGGCGCAGAGCACCATCGAGCAGTGACCAGCCGGGGCTGACGCGCCCGGTCGGCGGAGGCTGACGCACCCGGTCGCCCGAGGCCGCCGGTGACGACGCCCGGCCAGCACTACCCCAGCCCGGGTGCACCGCAGCAGCGGTGCACCCGGGCTTCGTCGTCAGCGACGACCCGCCGTCGAGAGCGCGTTCCGCGCCGAGGCCGCCTCCCGCCGTCGGACGCGCCACCGGCAGCACCGGCCGGCCGCCGCACCCACCGACACCGGAATGATGTGCAGACCCGTCAGGTCACACGTCGTGGCCTGCTCGGCTGCACCCCGGTTCACCCTGCGTGGATATCCTCGACGAACGCAACCGCGGCGCCGAGCACCTCGGCGGCCTTCTCGTCGACGACGTACTGCAGCGGGAGGTCCTCGCCGAGCAGCGGGTTGGCCCCGACCAGCCAGGCGAGCGCGACGCTCGGGCCCTGCGCGCTGCTGATGGTCCACCACACCCGGTACCCCAGGCGCAGGCGACGCTGGGCGTCAGGCCGCGGCGTCGGGCCGTCCGGCTTCGCCCACTTGCTCGGCAGCGTCCGGTCCTTCACGCCCGCGATCGTCTGCACGATCGTCGGCCCGACGTTCTCGTTCAGCGCGCGCACGAGATCGTGGATGTCCTCCTGCGTCGCCGCAGCGTGAGCCCTGGTGCGGATGCTGGTGCTCATAGCGCTCACCCTACGCCGGAACCCGCCTCTCCACAGCAGCAAATGCAACAAAGGTGCCACGTTGATTCTGCCGCTCCGGGACGTCGGGACCACCCGGGACCTGTGTGCCCCTGCCCTGCGCATGTCAGGATGCTCAGCCGGACCGGCCAGTGCCCTCACTCCCCCGCCCGTCCGCACGGTCCCAGCGCGCCGCGCCGACCGCCGCGCACCCCGGGCTCGTAGGATGCGGCCGTGACCTCACCGGCCGCCGCCCCCACCACCACCTCCACCGCCTACGAGGACCTGCTGCGCCACGTGCTGGAGCACGGGACCGAGAAGGCGGACCGGACCGGGACCGGCACCCGCAGTGTCTTCGGCCACCAGATGCGGTTCGACCTGACCCGCGGCTTCCCGCTGGTCACCACCAAGCGGGTGCACCTGAAGTCGGTGGTGTACGAGCTGCTGTGGTTCCTGCGCGGGGACTCCAACGTCCGCTGGCTGCAGGAGCACGGGGTGCGGATCTGGAACGAGTGGGCGGACGACGACGGCGAGCTGGGCCCGGTCTACGGCGTCCAGTGGCGGTCGTGGCCTACCCCGGACGGGCGGCACGTCGACCAGCTCCAGCAGGTGCTCGACACCCTGCGCACGAACCCGGACTCGCGCCGGATGCTCGTCTCGGCATGGAACGTGGCCGACCTGGACAAGATGGCGCTGATGCCCTGCCACGCGTTCTTCCAGTTCTACGTGGCCGACGGCCGGCTGTCCTGCCAGCTCTACCAGCGCAGCGCCGACCTCTTCCTCGGCGTGCCGTTCAACATCGCCTCCTACGCCCTGCTCACCCACATGGTCGCCCAGCAGGTCGGCCTGGAGGTGGGCGACTTCGTCTGGACCGGCGGGGACTGCCACATCTACAGCAACCACCTCGCGCAGGTCCGCGAGCAGCTCGCCCGCGAGCCCTTTCCCTTCCCCACCCTGCGGCTGCGCCCGGCGCCGTCGCTCTTCGACTACACCTTCGACGACGTCGAGGTCCTCGGCTACCGGCACCACCCCGCCATCCCGGCGCCGGTGGCGGTATAGATGCTCGGGATGATCTGGGCCCAGGCCCACCACCGCGTCATCGGCGCGGGCGGCGCGATGCCGTGGCACCTGCCTGAGGACCTCGCCCACTTCCGGCGCACCACCGCCGGCGCGACGGTGATCATGGGCCGACGGACGTGGGAGTCCCTGGACCCGCGCTACCGGCCGCTGCCCGGGCGGCGCAACCTCGTGCTGACCCAGCAGCCGCGCTACCCCGCACCCGGTGCGGAGACCGTGGCCGATCTCGACGCCGCCCTCGCGCTGGCCGACCCCGGGGACGTGTGGGTGATCGGCGGGTCGCAGGTGTACGAGCAGGCGCTCGACCGGGCGGACGTGCTCGTGGTCACGGACGTCGACCTCGACGTCGACGGCGACACCCACGCCCCCGCGCTGCCCCCGGACCGGTGGGAGGTGGCCGCCGTCGACCCGGCCGAGGGGTGGCACACGGCCGCCGACGGCACGCGCTACCGGTTCACGACCTGGCGGCGCCGGGCCTGACGGCGCAGGGCAGGGCCTGGCTCGCTCACGGCTGCGCCGGTTCGGTCCACTCGGCGAGCGTCTCGGCCACGTACCGATAGTTGGTACGACCGTCGGCGACCGCGATGACGAGGTCGTAGGCAGGGTCCTCGGGTGCATCGAGCTCGATGCCGTTGAGGCCGTAGAACACGACGGCTGCAACCCAGCCGAGGCGCTTGTTGCCGTCGACGAGCGGATGGTTGCGGACGATTGACTCGAGGAGAACAGCGGCCTTGCTGTGGAGGTCCGGATAGGCCTCGACGCCGAACAGGACGCTTGCCGGCCGGTGCGCCGCGGAATCGAGCAGGCCGACGTCCCGGACCTGGAGCCGGCCGAGCTGGTCGCACAGGATGAGGAGGTCCTCGACCGTGAGGTAGGTGGTCACTGAGCCAAGCGGTCCAGGAGGTCGCGGTAGCGGTCGATAGCAGCCTCGCCCAGCTCCCGCACGCGTCGCTGGTGTGCCTGCCGGGCCCATGCGTCCTCGATGGCGCGGGCCGCAGCCTCGTTCTTGCTCACGCCCTGCGCTGCGGCGAGCTCGTTCAGCGCATGCTGCTGAGCCGTGCTGAGACGAAGGTTCATGGCCATAGAGACCATGGTACTAATCCGGTACCAGTTCGCCGGGGCGGTTACTGCGGTGAGTTGTGGCGCTCCGACCAGCGGGGGCCACCGGGCCGCACTGCCACGGCAAAAAACGGCGGGACCGCAACTCTCGTTGCGATCCCGCCGTAGTGGTAGCGGGGGCAGGATTTGAACCTGCGACCTCCGGGTTATGAGCCCGGCGAGCTACCGAACTGCTCCACCCCGCGTCGACAGAGACCACACTACGTCGCCGCGAGCGAGGACAGCAACCCTGGCCGGGGTGCCCTCTCTCACAGGGCTCCCGCCCGTCCGGCCAGGCCCGGCGGCCACGGTCAGGTGGCCACCCGGCCCAGCCGGCGGTGCCAGGGCTCAGCCCTCGCCGCCGCCGTCGGCCGGGGCTTCGGTGGCCCCGTCGGCGGGGGCCTCGGTGGCGCCGTCGGCCGGGGCCTCGCCGTCGGCCGGGGCCTCCCCCGCCGCCGGCTCCTCCCCGCCGGCCTGGGCGATCTCGTCCTCGGCGGCCATCGCGGCCTCGATCGCCGCGGTGAGCCGCTCCTGGGCCTCGCCGTAGGCGGTCCAGTCGCTCTCGGCCAGGGCCGCGTTGCCGTCGGCGAGGGCCTGCCGTGCGTCGGCGAGCGCCTGGGTCAGCCGCTCCTGGGCGGCGGCGGGCACCTCGGTGGTGCCGCCGGGCTCGGGCTCCTCCCCCTCGGCCGGCGGTGCGGTGGGTTCGACGCCGGCATCGCCGGCCTCGGCCCCGGAGTCGCCGCCGAAGACCTCGTCCAGGGCCTCGTCCAGGGTGGCGGCGAAGCCGATCTCCTCCCCGAAGGACACCAGCACCCGCCGCAGCAGCGGGTACTGGGTGCCCTGCGCGGACTGGACGTACACAGGCTGGACGTAGAGCAGCCCGCCGCCCACGGGCAGCGTCAGCAGGTTGCCGAGCAGCACGTCGGAGTTGCCCTGCCGGAGCAGGTTCAGCTCGCTGGAGACCGCGGGGTTGGAGTTGAAGTTGTTCTGCACCTGGCCCGGGCCGGGGACGGTGACGTCCGAGGGCAGCTCGAGCAGCCGCAGCTGCCCGTAGCCCTCGCGCACCTCCCCGGGCGTGTCGCCGGTCTCGGAGTCCACCGCGAGGAACCCGGTGAGGATGTTCCGCTCGGTCTGCCCGCCCGGGATGAAGCTGGACGTCAGCGAGAACTGCGCCTGGTCCTGGTCGGGCATCTGCATGGTCAGGTAGTACGGCGGCTGGGGCACGCCGCCGCCGACCGTCGGGTCAGTGGGGATGTGCCAGAAGTTCGAGCCCTCGTAGAACGCCCCGGCGTCGGTGACGTGGTACTCGCTGAGCAGCTGGCGCTGGACCTTGAACAGGTCCTCCGGGTAGCGCAGGTGGCTCATCAGGTCCCCGGAGATCTCGCTCATCGGCTGGACGTGCTCGGGGAAGATGTTCTGCCAGGTGTTCAGGATTGGGTCGTCCTCGTCCCACTCGAACAGGGTCACCTTCCCGTCGTAGGCGTTGACGACCGCCTTGACGGAGTTGCGGATGTAGTTCACCTGCTCGGGGGCGACGCCGGCCGCGGCGGCGGGCAGCGCCTGGTCCTGGGTGAGGGAGTCGGTCGTCGCCTCCTCCAGCGACCGCCGCGCGGAGTACGGGTAGTCGTTGGTGGTGGTGTACCCGTCGACGATCCAGACCAGGTCCTTGGGCGTCTCGGCGTCGCCGTCCATGTCGACGACGGCCGGGTAGGCCCGGTGGTCCAGCGTCAGGTACGGGGCTACCCGCGCCACGCGTCGGTGCGGGTCGCGCTCGAAGAGGATCTGGGAGTCCTCGGTCACCCGGTCGGAGAAGAGGATCTGCATGTCGCCGAACTTCAGCGCGTAGAGCAGCTTGCTGAAGATGTTCCCGACCGACGGGCCGCCGTCGCCCTCGTAGGTGTTGTACACGGCGCCGTTGGGGGCGTCGTCGTCGGGGTAGTCGAGCTCCCACGGGTCGGTGCCCTCGGGGGCGCCGACGATGGAGTAGGCCGGGCTCTGCTGGCCGAAGTAGACCCGCGGCTCGTACTCGCCCAGCTCGCCCACGCTCGGGATGCCCTGCTGGTAGAAGGCCGGCCGCCCGTCCGCGCTGGTGGTGTTGCCGTAGGCGGCCACCACGCCGAAGCCGTGGGTGTAGACGGTGTGGTCGTTCACCCAGGTGCGCTGCTGCCCGCTCAGGCCCTGCTGGTTCAGCTCGCGCACGGCGATGACGGTGTCCCGGCTCTCGCCGTCGATCTCGTACCGGTCCACCGCGAGGGTGGACGGGAACCCGTAGTACTGCCGGTTCTGCTGGAGCTGGTTGAAGGTGGGCGAGACGATGTTGGGGTCGAGCAGCCGGATGGACGCGGTGGACTGGCTGTCCTCGCGCAGCTGGCCGGCCTCGGCCTCGGTGGCCGCGGAGTAGGTCTCGGTCTCCAGGCCCTCGAGACCGTAGGCGGCGTGGGTCGCGTCGATGTTGCGCTGGATGAACTCGCTCTCCGCCTCCTGCGCGTTCGGCTCCACCTGGAAGCGCTGCACCACCGCCGGGTAGGCGGTGCCGACGACGATCGCGGAGACGACCATGACGGCGATCCCGACCACGGGCAGCCGCCACGTCCCGCGGAAGGCGGCGACGACGAAGAGGACGACGACGACCAGCGCGATCGCGGCGAGGATCGCCTTGGCGGGCAGGTTGGCGTTGACGTCGGTGTAGGACGCCCCGGCGAAGCGGTCGTTCTCGCTCACCAGCAGGGAGTACCGGTCCAGCCAGTAGCTCGCCGCGATGAGCAGGACGAACACGGCGGCGAGCACGGCGAGGTGGACCCGGGCCGCCGGCGAGACCTTCTGCTGGCGCGGGGCCAGGGAGATCCCGCCGTAGAGGTAGTGCGTGACCAGGGCGGCGACGGCGGAGATGAAGACCACCGTCATGAGGAAGGAGACGAGGGAGCGGACGACCGGCAGGGTGAAGACGAAGAAGGAGATGTCGTGCCCGAACTCGGGGTCCACCTCCCCGAACGGCTCGCGGTTGAGCCAGGTCAGGACCGAGCGCCACAGCGAGGACAGGGAGCTGCCGGCGAACAGGCCGAGGACGACGGGCGCGCCGACCATGATCACCCGGCGCAGCGGCTCGATGCTCTCCCGGTACCGGTCGAGGTTGCGCTCCTCGGGCGTCGTCGGCGGGTAGACCTGACGGCGGGAGTAGGCCAGGTGGAGGTTGAGCCAGACCGCCCCGCCCATCACCGCGAAGCCGAGCACGAAGAGCAGCACCCGGGAGGTCCACTCCCGCACCAGGACCTGGGTGAAGCCGACCTGCTGGAACCACTGCACCTCGGTCCACACCTGGGCCAGGCCCATGACCACGGCGGCGAGAACGGCCAGGACGACGATCGTCGGGATCAGCGCCCCGCGACGGCGGGCCGGTCGGATGCCCCCGGGAGGGCGGGCGCCCCCGGGCGGGCGGGGGACGGATGCGGAGCTCACGGGTGCAACACCTCAGAAGTGGTCGCGGCGGTCGGGCAGGGGCAGGTCGGCATCGGCGTCGCCGCGGACGGTGCGGCACCGTCATCAACGCCTGGGCCTCAGGGTTAGTTTCCCATACCGGTGAGGGGTGGCGGGTGCCCGCCGACGGCGCCCGGCCGGGTGGGTGGCGACCCGCCGGACGACGGCGCCCCGCCGGACGACGGCGGCCGGTCGGGTGGGGACGACCGCGCCCGGCCGGAGGGGGTGGCGTAGCCATCGGCTGGGACGACCGCGCCCGGGCGGGTGCCTTGGTGAGCCGCCCGGGTGGGAACGACCAGGCCTGGATGGCCGGGAGCGCCGGGCGTGCGCGCTGACTGCGGCCGGCGCGGGTGATGATGGGGCGATGACCGAAGCGACGCCCGCTCCCACCCCGCGCCTCCTCGGCCTGCGCCAGGCGGTGGTCGACCTCGAGCGGTACGCCGCCGCCCAGGGCTGGGACGGGCCGGTGTACGTCTTCGCCCTGGTGCGCACCGCCCGGGCGCTGGCCGACTCCCCCGCCCTCGCCCAGGAGCTCCCGCCCGAGGCCGTCGAGGCCGCCCGGGAGGACCCCGAGCACCTCACCAGCATCGAGCAGGACGGGCTCCCGGCCGCCGAGACCCTCGAGGAGCTGCTCAGCCAGCTCGCCTGGCCGGAGCAGGTCGACGGCGCCGCGATCGTCGTCGAGCGGATGGTCGTGCCGCCGGAGGCCGAGGCGGGCCTGCCCAACGACCCCGCGGCCGCGCTGCAGCAGCTGCTCGACCACCCCAGCCGGCAGGACGTGCGGATGGCCGCCGGCGTGCTGCGCAGCGGCGAGTCGTGGTGCGCGCTGCGGACGCGGAGCAACGACAGCGACGACGCCGTCGCCGGCGCCCCGGACGCGGTCCCGGGCCTGGTCGAGGCGCTCCGCGCCACCTTCCGGTAACCGGCCCGGTCCGGTGACCGGCTGGACCGAGCCGGGTCAGGACGCGGGGCAGCCGGGCAGGCGGTCGCCGTCGCCGGCCGCGATGGCAGCCACGGCCGCGTGCGCCTCGGCCAGGGTGTCGACCGCGACGACGTCCAGCCCGGCCGGGACGTGCCCGGCCACCTCCGCGCAGTTCGCCTCCGGGGCGAGGAACCACCGCGCGCCGTCCCGCGCGGCGCCGAGGAGCTTCTGCCGGATCCCGCCGATCGCGCCGACCTCCCCGTCCAGCCCGATCGTGCCGGTGCCGGCCACGCTGGCGCCGCCGGTCAGCGGCCCGGGGGTGAGGACGTCGACGATGCCGAGGGCGAACATCAGGCCCGCGCTCGGCCCGCCGATGTCCTCGATGTCGAGCTCGACCTGGACGGGCAGCTCGACGTCGGGCATCAGGACGACGCCCAGCACGCTGCCGCGGTCCCGGGCCGGGTCGGCCGTCGTCGTGAGGTCGAGGACCTGCGCAGCGCCGTCCCGCTGCACGCCCAGCGCCACCTCGGTGCCGGCCGGGGTGGTGGCGAGCACCGCGGTCAGGTCGGCGAAGGTGGTGACCTCCCGCCGCTCCTCCCCGGCGGCCTGGATCGAGGTGACGACGTCGCCCGGCCGGACCACGCCGTCGGCGCCGGAGCCGTCGAGGACCTGGTCCACGGTGAGCACCATGGGCACCTCGTGGCCGACCTCGGCGAGCGCGGCCACGGTGGCGTTGGTCTGGGAGGAGGTCATCTCCGCGGTGGACTCGGCGTCCAGCGCCTTGCGAGTGCGCCCGTCGGGGAAGACCGACTCCACCGGCAGCACGACCTCCTGCGCGGACAGCCACCCGGCGAGCACGTCGACGGCGGTCACCGGGTAGCCCGGGCCGCCGCTGACCGTGACGGTGGTGAGCAGCAGGTCGCCGGCGGTCGGGTAGGTCTCGGCGCCGTCGACGTGGATGAGCGGGTCGCCGTCGTGCTCGCCGAGGGTGTCGACGGTGGGACCGGGCCCCTCGACGGCGTACGGCAGCGGCACCACCGCCGCGACGAGGCCCAGCAGGGCCAGCACGGCGCCGGCGACGACGAGCGTCACCGAGCGGCGGGAGACCACCGGTTCGCGGTCGGTCCCGGGCGCTGCGGCGGCGTCGCGCCCGACGGCGGCCGGGCCGGGGGCGGCCGGCCCGGCGACGGCCGCGGGGTCGGCCGCCCGACGGTCGGGGTCCTCCCGCCCGGCCGCGGGAACGCGCTGCTGCCGCACCGGGCCATCATGCCGCAGCGCCCGGGGCGGGTCCGGACTCGAGTGGCGCGGGCCCGGACACCGGCGGGCCCGGACACCAACCAGGACGCCTTCGCTGCAGATCCATAGTCGACCGGGCCGGGCGCGACCCGAGTCACTTCCAAGCCGACACGCCCAGCGATACTGCGATCCGCGCGGTACAACGCATAACGCGCTAGTGTGCTTGGCAGGCGACGTCGCGAAGCAGTTGAGCCGACGACGCTCGTCAGCCGGGTGGGAGCGGGGAGGGTCCGCTCCCACCCGGCGCCCGGCACGACGAAGGCAGAGGTGGATGGACACCACGCAGCTCCTCAAGGGAATGCTCGACCTGGCGGTGCTCGCCGTCGTCGAGCGCGAGGACTCCTACGGGTACGACGTGGTCCGGCGGCTGCGCGCCGCCGGGCTCGCCGAGGTGGGGGACGCCTCGGTCTACGGGACGCTGCGCCGGTTGTACGCCGCCGGCGCGCTCACGAGCTATGTCGTGCCGTCGGAGACCGGACCGCACCGCAAGTACTACGGCGTGACGCCCCAGGGCCGTACCACGCTCGCTCACCAGTCGAAACAGTGGCGGGAGTTCGCCACGACGATGACCGACCTTCTCGACGTGCCGGAGGCCTCCTGATGTCCACCATCGCCCGACCGGACGCCGTCGCCAAGTACGCAGGCGCGGTCCGCGACCACCTGCGCGCACTCGATCCGGAGACGCTCGATGAGCTCACCGGAGGGCTTGAGGCGGACCTCGCGGACGCCCTCGCCGACGAGGCGGCACAGGACCCGGCGCTCGACCTCCCCGCGCTCGATATCCACGACATGACGACCCGGTTCGGGCCTGCCGAGGCCTACGCTGACGAGCTGCGGCAGGCGGCGGGCGTCGACCTGCCTGCAGCCGCGCCCCGCTGGCGCCGACGCGTGCGCGACGCCGCCGCGGGGTGGCGGGCCGACGTCCTGGAGATCGCAGCGAACCACCGGTGGCTCGCTGCCACCCTCGACGTCCTCGGCGCACTGCGGCCTGTGTGGTGGGTGGCGCGCGCGTGGGTCGTGCTCTGCGCCCTGCAGGGGATCGTCGGCAGCCGGCCGGTCGGTGTGCCGAACCGGTTCGTGGACTGGGTCGTGCTCGCCGTCCTCGTGGTGCTGAGCACGCAGTGGGGCCGCGGCCGCCTCGGTCAAGGCCGGTTCTGGCACGGCGTCGGTCGCCTGACGAGCCTGGTCACCGCCGTCGCCCTGCCGTTCCTGATCTTGGCCGTGCCAACGGGCATGCAGCACGCGCTCGACCGGTCGTCGTACGAGCAGGGCTACGCCGACGCCTCTGCATCCGCCGGCGTGCCCGGCTATGAGGACCCGCGTGAAGCGGCGGTGGCGGGGCCGACCAACCTGTTCGTCTTCGGCCCCGACGGTGAACCGATCGACGGCGCGCAGATCGTCGACCAGGACGGGCGCCCATTCGTCCTCACGGACCCGACGTTCGGTGGCGCCTGGGACGCAGGGATGCTGGACGATTACCTCACCACGGAGACCGACGTGCCCGCCGGCGTGGTCAGCGGCGACGTTCCGCTCAACGTCTACCCGTACCGGATGATCGACGCTGACCGCACCGTCTGGTCCGACGACGGCGAGCCGAGCCCCGACCTCGATCTCGCCGAGGACCCGCAGTGGCCCGCCGGATCGCTGTTCCCCGTACCAGGGTTCGCGTTGGACGGGGGCAACGACACCGCCAACCCGGAAGACGCAGCCACCGAAACCCCAGGTGACGCGCCGACCACAAGCCCGAGCGGCGAACCAAGCCCGTGACGTCGGCAAGATGGCCACATCCGAGCCGGAGGAACGGTCACCGTAGCCGGGATCTGCCCCCAGCAGCGAGCCCCGTCGGCGGACGTCCGAACCCGAACCGCCACAGAATGGCGACAGAGCCCGGCCACTGTGGGTCGAACGCCCCGCGGGCCCCTCACCCGCGCCGGGAACGGACAGCTGCGCAGTTTCCGGCGTGCTCGGTCGGCTGCAGGCCCAGTTGCTGCGTCGTCCCGGAGCCTCCTGACACCGGATCGAGCCCGGGCGCAAGGGCGGGGCGAGTCTCGCACGCAGATGAACCATCGATATAACCTCAGTTGTGGAAGTGATAGCGAATGAGTCCGACAACCCGGCCTGAACCGAGCGTGCAGCGCGCCCGGGCGGCGCCCGCCTTGCCCGAGGGGTTCACCGGGGCGTCGCCGTACGAGATCGCCGAACGCTTCGCGGTCCGGGAGCTCACGCGCGAGCAGGTCGTGGACGAGCTCACTCGGTGGCCGTACGACCCGTCACCCACCAGCGACGGGTACGACGCCCTGATCGTCAACCAGTCCGGTACGCACTCCTGGGGCGAGGTAGAACGCGCCGCGGACGACGGTCTGATCGACGAGGACATCTACGACGAGATCGGCGAGACCATGCGGACGAACATGTAGCCTCGCCACGGCTGATGACCGCGCAGACTCTGATGTTGCTGCCGTGCGTAAGCGTTGAGTCGAGCCACTGCTGTCGCGCGGATGACATGCGCTTCCGCCCAGCGGCCAGCAACACCGGGGGATGGGCACTGCCGCGGACCTCTGCCTCAGCTAGCAGCCATCGGTGACTCTGTCACTTGCCAGGGTGATGGGACCACCTCCTTGCTGCCCCTGCTGCCAGCCCACTCGGCGGGGCACCGATGCTCTCCCCTTCCACAGGGTGGGGCGGCTCGGGAGCCCGATGTTGGTGGTCGGTCGTACGTTCGATTCATGTTTGAAGAGGAGCGCGTGGAGCCGGCGGGCGATGCTGCCGACGGCGCTTCCGGCGGTCCGGTCCCCGGAGAGCGGGGACGTGCCGGGTCCGATGTGGGTGGGCCCACTTACTCTGGACACATGTTCGACGCGGAGCGGGACGAGCCGGCAGCCGGTGGTGCCGCCGGTCGCTCCGGCCGTCCTTCTGCCCGGCTCCCCAAGGGTGAGGACGGGCCGGGGTTCGATGTCGGACGCCCCACCTACTCTGGACACATGTTCGAGGGTGAGCGGGACAAGCGACCTGCGGCCGGCGCTGCCGCTGGTCGCCCGGGCGGTGCTGCCGGTCCGTCCGACGTTGGGTGGGACGGTCCGGGCCCGGACGGGTGGTTGGTGTGGTCCCCGGCAGACGAGGCGGCCCAGGCGCGGGGGTTCTGCTGCGCCGAGGACTTCGAGTCGAACGAGCCGTGCCGGCACATGCGCCACTTCGCCGCGGTGATGGCCGCCCAGGACCGAGTCGCAGCGGTGCGGGCGGCGGCCGCGGGGGAGCTGTGGGACGAGGACGCCCTCGACGACGGCGGCGACCCGGCCGAGGACGACCCTGACGCCCGGGTCCGGGTGCGGGTGTGGCTGGTGGCCTACCAGGTCCTCGCCGAGGCCGCGGTGGCGGCCGGGGTGGCCCGGACCTCGGAGATCACCGGCGACGTCGCCCTCGCCCCGGGTGAGGTGGAGGAGACCGCCGCCCGGCTGGCCCGGGCGGCGGAGGCGGCGACCCGGGCCCGCGGGGAGGAGATCACCCCGCCGGTCCAGGAGTTCTTCCGGGTGGCGGCGGCGATGGCCCCCCGCGAGCCGCTGGCCGACGCCGAGCGCACGGTGGTGCTGTCGGGTGAGCAGGTGGCGGCGGGGGTCGAGCTGTTCCTGGCGGTGGCCCGCGGCGAGACCGACGTGGTCGTCCCCGACGAGCCCGGCCCGGCGCCGGTGACCGAGGCGCCGTACAGCCCATGGGAGGCGGCCGGGGCGGCCGGGGACGGCTGCCTGCTCACCACCATCGGGGTGGACACGGACTCCCTGGCCAGGTGCCCGGCCGGGCCCGAGCTCGCCGCCCTGCTGTCCGGGGTGAACCTTGCCGAGCTGGATGGGTTCGCGGCGGTGGAGGCCCTGGCCGCGATACGCCGGGTGGAGAGCTGGGCCGCCGCGAGGTCCGCCGAGCTCGCCGACGTGGTCGCCACCCGGTGCCGGGACATCTACGACGCGAGGGTGGTGAAGGGTCCGGGCGGGACGGTGCTGGACGGCTCCGCCCAGGAGATCGCCATGCGCCTGGGCATCTCGGTGACGGAGGCGAACCGGCTGATCCGCACCGGGCGGGGCATGCGGGGGGCGTTCACCGACACCGCCCAGGCGCTGCGGTCCGGGGCGATCGACTACCGCAAGGCCGCCACGATCATCACCACCCTGGCCGAGCACGCCCTCCCGGTCGCGGTCCTGGCCGAGGCCGAGGTGCTGCCCACCGCCCCCACCAGGACGCATGCCCAGCTCGTCAAGGACCTGGCCGCGGCCCTGGTCAAGGTCGACCCCGCCGCGGCCACCGAGCGCCACCACCGGGCCCGCGCCGGCCGGAAAGTGACGCACCCGCAGCCGTTGGCGGACGGGATGGCCTCGCTCTACGCGGTGCTCCCCGCCGAGGACGCCGTCCGGGTCGACCTCGCCCTGGAGGCCATGACCACCACCGCGAAGGCCCACGGGGATGACCGCACCCGGGACCAGCTCCGCGCCGACGCCCTGGCCGTCCTCGCCCACGGCGCCCTGATCACCGGCTGGGCCGGCCCCCCACCCGGAACCCAACCCCCACACCTCAACCACCCAGGCGACAGCCCCGCAGGCGACGCCGGCGACGATGCCGCGTCCGCTGGCGCTGACCACGACAGCGGCCACGACGTGGGCGACGAGGCGAACGCAACTGACGCAATCGACACAACCGACGACGGTGCGGGCGCGGGCGACGACGTTGAGATGCGTGCAAGCGATGAGGACGCGCGCGTGGGCCCGCCCGGCCGGGGAGCCGAACCCGGCGTCGAGGACCGTGCAGCGCCCATGGCGGGTGCACCGCCTGACCCTGGCCCGCCGGGCTCACCGCCCGAGTCTGGTCCGCCTGGCTCAACGCCTGACCCTGCTCTGTCACGTCCTGACCCGCCGCCCCGCACCCAGGAGCCGCCGGCACCGCCGGGCTCACCGCCCGAAACGGCACCCAGCAGCGGACGGCAGGGCCCCGAGGGACGCGGGACGGGCGCCTGGGTGGAGTGCCCGGGCACCGGGGATGTCCCCGACCTGCACCTGCTGCTGTCCTGGCGCTCGGGCATGCCGCTGGGCGACCCCGGCAGCAACCGCACCCAGATCCGCGTGACCATCCCCCTGTCCGTCGCCCTCCCCCCGCACGACGAGACCCCCACCGGCACGAACGGCGGATGCGACGACCCCGCCAGCGTCACCGCCGGGAGCGTCGGCACCACCGCCGGCGGGGACGACGACACCGACGCCACCGCCGGCACCGCCGGCACTGCCGGCACCGCCGGCACTGCCGGCACTGCCGGCACTGCGACTGACGGTGACAAGGCGGCCGCAGCCGCAACGGGTAACGGCCCCGTCACCGGCGGTGCCGTGCCCGCCGCCGGGCGGGACCTGGACCTGGACCCCGACCCGGGGGAGGTGGCCGAGCTCGCCGGCTACGGCCCCATCAGCCCCGACGTCGCCCGCGCCCTGGCCGCCGGCGGGACCTGGCGCCGCCTGATCATCGACCCCCTCTCCGGCACCGTCCTGGACGTCGGCCGCACCCGCTACCGGCCCCCCGCCGACCTCGCCGAGCACGTCCGCACCCGCGACCGCACCTGCGTCCGCCCCGGCTGCACCACCCCCGCCGAACGCTGCCAGATCGACCACACCCGCCCGTTCTCCCAGGGCGGGAGGACCGCCGCCGCCAGCCTCGGCGCCCAGTGCACCACCGACCACGCCCTGAAGAGCGCCGGCACGTTCAAGACCACCCAGCCCACCCCCGGCGTGTTCGAGTGGCTCACCCCCACCGGGCACGCCTACCGCCGCAACCTCGACGGCACCACCACCCCCCTGAACACCTGGCGAGGACGAGCACGCGCCAGCACGATCGGCACTTTCGGCACCGCCGGCACCCACGGCGACGACGACTACGGCGACCCGCCGTTCTGACGTGGGCCTTGGTGCGCCGACAGCGAACCGAGCCCGCCCACGCGCGACCGGAGACGGTCCGCGAGCGCCGGCGTGGTTACCGTGGTGCCCCACGACCGCGAGGAGCCGACATGAGCCAAGACCCTGCCCGTCCCCCGGGCGACGAGCCCTCCCGCTGGGAGGAGCTGCTGCGCTCGATGCTGGGGCCGCAGGCGGCCGAGGAGGCGATCCGGGCGATGCGCGCGTCCGGGCTGGACCCGGAGGCGATGTCTGCCGCCGCCGGCCTGCCCGCCGACCGTAACCAGCTCATGCTCATGATCACCCAGATGCAGCAGCTGCTCGCCGCAGGCGGGGGCGGGCCGGTCAACTGGGACCTGGCCCAGTCCCTCGCCCGGCAGACCGCCTTCGCCGGCGGCGACCCGGCCGTTACCGCCGCCCAGGCGGAGCAGGTGCGCTCGGCGCTGCAGGTCGCCGACCTGTGGCTGGACGCCGCCACCGAGCTGGGACCGGCCGGCGGCGGCGCGCACGCCTGGAGCCGGGGCGAGTGGGTCGAGCGCACCCTGCCGACCTGGAAGCGGCTGAGCGAGCCCGTCGCCGCCTCAGTGGCGCAGGCGCTGGTGGACACCGTCACCGCGCAGGCCGAGCACATGCCGCCCGAGATCCGGGCCATGGCCGAGCAGATGGGCGCGGCGCAGGGGATGCTGCGCCAGCTCGGCGGGGCAGTGTTCGGGATGCAGCTCGGGCAGGCGGTCGGGACCCTGGCCCGGGAGGCCTTCGGTTCCACCGACACGGGCCTGCCGCTGGTGGAGGAGCCGCTCGCCGCCCTGGTGCCGGCCAACGTGGCCGAGTTCACCGAGGGGCTGGACGCGCCGGCGGACGAGGTCCGGCACTTCCTCGCCGTCCGGGAGGTCGCGCACACCCGGCTCTTCGCTCAGGTGCCCTGGCTGCGGGCGCACCTGCTCGGGATCGTCGAGGCCTACGCGCGGGAGATCACCATTGACACCGACGCGATGGAGGAGGCGGTCCGCGGCATCGACCCCACCAACCCCGAGCAGCTCCGCGAGGCCATCTCCGGCGGGGTCTTCGCCCTCGAGCACAGCCCGGCCCAGCAGGCCGCGCTGCTCCGGCTGGAGACCGCGCTGGCCGTGGTGGAGGGCTGGGTGGAGGAGGTCACCGCGCAGGCGGTCGCCCCCCACCTGCCCCACGCCGTCGCGCTGCGGGAGATGCTGCGCCGACGGCGGGCGACGGACGGCCCGGCCGAGCAGACCTTCGCCGGGCTCGTCGGCCTGGAGCTGCGGCCCCGCCGGCTCCGGGAGGCGGCGACGCTGTGGGCGAGCCTGGGGGCCGACCGCGGGATCGCCGAGCGGGACGCGCTGTGGTCCCACCCGGACCTCATGCCCACGCCCGAGGAGCTCGACGACCCGCGCGCCTTCGTGGCCACGCGGCAGGCCGCGCGGGCCGCGGAGCAGGACGTCGACGACGCCCTGGCGGCCCTGCTGGCCGGCACGCTGCCGGAGGCGGACGACGACGCCGACGCGCAGGAGGGACGCGCGGCCGGGGAGCAGAACCCGGACGAGGCGGACGCGGACGCACGTCAGGAGCGCGCGGCCGAGGAGCCCTCTGCCGGGGACGGCGGCGACGACGCCGGCCCCGACGCCTTGCAGGACCCTCCGGACGAGGAGGGGCCCACCGGCGGCGACGACGGCGACCCCGCCCCCTCTCGCTGACCGGCACCGCCTCGCCAACCCGGCCCCTGACCACCACCTCCCTGGCCCGATATCGCCTCATTGACGGGGCGCCGGAGACTGCCCGCCCACACCCCCGCCCGTCCGCCAGCCCTCCTGTGGATGGCGGGCACGGGGCGCCCTCCCCCGTGGCACGGTGCCTGCTGACGCCGGCGAGCGCCGGCGGGGACGGGGCCGATGATGCGACTGCGGCCGGGACTCGCGGTGCTCTGGCGCCGCCCCGGGGAGTGCCAGATCGGGGTGGACCCGCGCTGCGCCGTCGTCCTGGAGGGCCTGACCGAGGCCGAGCACCGCTTCGTCGACCGCCTCCACGCCGACCGCAGCGAGACCGACGTGCTCCGCGTGGCCCGGGCGGCAGGCGTCAGCACCCCGCGGGCCCACGAGCTGCTCGACCTGCTCGGCCGATCGGGCGTGCTGGACCGCGCCGCGCCGCGGGTGCGGGAGGAGCTGACGCCCGAGGAGGCCTACTGGGCCCGGCTCCGGCCGGACGCCGCCGGTGACGCGATCGTCGCCCGCCGCCGGGCCGCCACGGTCGCCGTCCTCGGCCTGGACCGGCTGGGGATGACGCTGGCGACCTTCCTCGCCACCGCCGGGGTGGGCACGCTGCTGCTGACCGACGAGGCGAGCGTCTTGCCGGCGGACCTGGGCCCGTACCACCCCCGCGACCTCGGCGTGCCGCGGCAGCGGCGCGCCCGCGAGCAGCTGTCCTCGGCCTTCCCGCACGTGGCCACGACGGCCCGGCCGGGCACCCGGGTCGACGTCGCCGTCGCCGTCTTCCACGGCGTGGCCGACCCGGTCCGGCTGCGCCCGCTGGCGCAGGAGGACGTCGTGCACCTGCCGGTGGTGGTGCGCGAGGTGGACGTCAGCATCGGCCCGCTGGTGACCCCCGGGGTCGGTCCGTGCAGCCGCTGCCTGGACCTGCACCGCACCGACGCCGACCCCGCCTGGCCCGCGCTGGCCACCCAGCTGCGGGTGCAGCCGGCGCCGGGCACCGACGCCGCGGTGGCCCACCTCGGCGCCGCGCTCGCGGCGCACCAGGTGCTCGCGGCCGTCGACGGGCGGGCGACGGCGCTCGTCTCGGCGACCCTGGAGGTCGACGCGCTGGACCCGCTGCCGGTGCTGCGGCGGTGGAGCGTCCACCCCGAGTGCGGCTGCGGCGGCCTGCCGGTCCCGGACCGCCCGGGCGGCGGCGCGGCGCCCGCCCGGAAGTCGTCCGACGGCGGCCGCACCGCTGGCAACGAGGCCACCGGCGCCGGCGCGAGAACGACGGGCGGGTCCGGTGCGGGCGCGGGCACGGCGACGCCGGTGGCCGCCGCCCCGAAGGACGGCTGACCACCGGCGTGCGTCCTGGCCGACCAGCGTGCCGACCGGCCGGCCACGACGTGCGGACCGACCGACCTGCCGGTCGGTCAGCCGACCGGCCGGGCCGGTCAGGCGGCGCTGGTGTCCTTGCGGGGCCGGCCGCGGCCGCGCTTGCGGGCCACCACGACACCGTCGACGAACACCTCGCCGCCCCAGACCCCCCACGGCTCGGCGCGCTCGACGGCGCCGGCGAGGCAGGCCTCGCGGACCGGGCAGGTCCGGCACAGGGCCTTGGCCTGCTCGACGTCGTCGGTGCGCTCGGCGAACCACAGGTCGGAGTCCTCCGCCAGCTGGCAGGGCGTGGCGACCGCCCCGCCGGGGGTGGACAGGACGCCCCATCCCGACTCCGCCGCGAGGTCGCTCGTGCGGCGGGCGGTCACGGTGGCAGGGGCCGGTGCCACCGGCCAGGAGGTCGAGGATCCCTGGCTGATCTGGTCGAGAAGGGCGGTGAGCTGCACAGCTGCTCCTGGGGTCGTTTCGTCCGGTTTCGCTGGTCCGCGAGCCGTCGGGTACGACGACGGCCGCGGACCTTGGGGGGTCCGCGGCCGGTGCAGCAGTGCTAGATCCGGTCCGGGGACCCCGGGGGGGCGCCGAGGGTGGTACGAGGGCGCGCGCCACCCACGAAGGAGCCGTGGTTGGGCGCGATGCTGTACGGGCGACCCGGCTGGGCGATGGCGCTGATCACTGCTCGGCACCTCCTCTCGGTGGCCGGAATCCTTGGTCGCTGGCTAGGCAGGATTCGGGGCGGACGGAACATCGGAGAGCCTAGACCCGGGCTCGCGCGGCGGACAACTGATTTATCCGGCGAGTTTTTCGGGGGCCGAGGGTCAGCGCGCGAGCCGCTCCGCGCGGCGCCGGCGGTCCGCGCGCGCCCGTCCAGCGCGGCGCCGGCCGTCAGCGCGCGAGCCACTCCGCGACGTCGACGTCCTCCCCGCGCACGAGCGCCAGGACCTGCGGGCCGTACGTCTCGAGCTTGGTGCTGCCGATCCCGCGCAGCACGGCGAGCTGGCGCAGGTCCTTGGGCTTGGCGGTGGCGATCGCCTGCAGGGTGGTGTCGTGCAGCACGGTGTACGCCGGCTTGCTGATCGCCCGGGCGACCTCCCCGCGCCACTCCCGCAGCCGGTCGAAGAGGGCGGCGTCGGCGGGGTGCTCGGCGGCGAACTCGGCGGTCCGGGCGCGGGCCGCCGCCCGGCGGCCGCCAGCCGGGCGGGCGGCGTCGTCGGGCCAGATCCCGTCGAGGAACCGCGAGCGGGTGCGCGAGGCCCGCCCGCCGACGGTCCGGGCCCGGGCGAAGGAGAGCTCGAGGTGCTCGCGGGCGCGGGTGATGCCCACGTAGAGCAGGCGCCGCTCCTCGGCCACCGCGTCCGCGCCCTCGGCGAGGGAGATGGGCAGCAGGCCCTCGCTGACGCCGGTGAGGAAGACGGCATCCCACTCCAGGCCCTTGGCGGCGTGGAGGGAGGCGAGCGTGACGCCGGCGACGGTGGGGGCGTGCTGGGCGGCCACCCGCTCGTCGAGCTCGGCGACCAGGCCGGCCATGTCCGCCCCACGGCTTGCCTGGAGGTCGTCAGCGAGGTGGACCAGGGAGTCCAGGGACTCCCACCGCTCCCGGGCGGCCCCCCGCCCGGCGGGCGGCTGCGCGGCCCAGCCCACCGAGGCGAGCACGTCCCGCACCGCCTCCCCCAGCGGCTGCCCGGCGCTGGCGCGCACCGCCCCGCGGAGCAGGACGAGCGCCTCGCGGACCTCCCGGCGGGCGAAGAACCGCTCCCCGCCGCGCACCAGGTAGCCGATCCCGGCGTCGGCGAGCGCCTGCTCGAACGCCTCCGCCTGGCCGTTGGTGCGGTACAGGATGGCGATCTCGCTCAGCGGCACCCCGCGGGCGGTGAGCTCGCCGATCCGGGCGGCGACGCCGCGGGCCTCGGCGACGTCGTCGTCGTAGGTGGTGAACCGCACCGGGACCGAGGTGGGCCGCTGGGCGAGGAGCTCGACGGCGGCGCTGTCCCGGTGCCGGCCGGCGCGGGCCAGGACCCGGTTGGCCACGTCGACCACCTGGGGCGTGGAGCGGTAGTCCCGGACCAGGCGCACGACCTGCGCGCCGGGGTAGCGGCGGGGGAAGTCGGTGAGGAAGCGGGGGGAGGCGCCGGTGAAGGAGTAGATGGTCTGCGAGACGTCCCCGACGACGCAGATCTCCTTGCGGCCGCCCAGCCACAGGTCGAGCAGGCGCTGCTGCAGGGGGGATACGTCCTGGTACTCGTCCACCACGAAGTGCCGGTACTGCGCGCGGACCTGCGCCGCGACCTCCTCCCGCTCCAGGAGGATCCCGACGAGGAGGAGCAGGACGTCCTCGAAGTCGATCACGCCCCGCTCGTTTTTGACGTCCTCGTAGACCGACAGCAGCCGGGCCACGGTGGCGTGGTCGTGCCCGGCGACGGCGTCCCGGCCGGTGCCGGCGGCGCGGGCGGGATAGTCCTCGGCCGTGACCAGGGAGACCTTGGCCCACTCCACCTCGCCGGCGAGGTCACGGACCGCGACGCGGTCGGCGCCCAGGCCCAGCCGGCTGGCGGCCTCGGCGACGAGGGACGCCTTGTGCTCGGCGATCCGGGGCAGCGAGCCGCCGACGGCGCCGGGCCAGAAGTAGGAGAGCTGGCGCAGCGCCGCGGCGTGGAAGGTGCGGGCCTGCACCCCGCCGACGCCAAGGTCCCGGAGCCGGGAGCGCATCTCCCCGGCGGCGCGGGCGGTGAAGGTGACGGCGAGCACGGTCTGGGGGTTGTACACCCCGGCGCGCACGCCGTGGGCGATGCGGTAGGTGATCGCCCGGGTCTTGCCGGTGCCGGCCCCGGCCAGCACGCACAGCGGGCCGGTGAGGCGCTCGGCCACGGCGCGCTGGTCCTCGTCCAGCGCGGCAAGGAGCTCGTCGGTACTCATCGCTCCCAGTCTCGCAGTCGTCGCCGACATGGACGGAACGTCGTCGGTGGGGTTGCTGGCGCCGACGGCTGCCGGTGGGCGAGGCCGGGGTGGGCGGCGCCGTCGGGAAAGGCGGGCGGCGCCGTCGGCACAGGTGCGCGGCGCCGTCGGCAATGGTGACGGCCACCACCGGGAAGTTCCGGACGTGCCCTGGCGTTTGACCGGGCGACCATCGATCTCTGTCCGGCGCGCCTTGGCGGCCGACGAGGAGGGAGCAGGACATGACGACGCAGGTACCCGAGGCCGGCACCATCACGATGTACTCGACGACGTGGTGCGGCTACTGCCGCCGGCTGAAGACCCAGCTGGACCAGCGGGGCATCCCCTACCACGAGGTCAACATCGAGGAGCACCCGGACGCCGCGGCCTACGTGGAGTCGGTGAACGGGGGCAACCAGACGGTCCCGACGGTCGTCTTCCCGGACGGTTCCGCCGCGACCAACCCCTCGCTGGCCGAGGTCGTCGAGCGCCTGGGCGTGGCGCAGCAGGCCTGAGCGGCCCGGCCCTGGGCGTGGCGCGGCAGGCCTGAGGGTCAGCGCAGCGACCCGCCGAACCAGTCCTCGATGAGGGCGAGGGCGATGGAGGAGCGCGTCGGCAGCAGCACCTCGCGCTCCTGCACCGCCTCGCCGAGCGCGGCGCGGGTGAAGAACCGCGCCGCGCTGATCTCCACCCCGTCCACCCGCACCTCGGCGGCGGCGCCGTCGGCCACCCGGGCGCGGAAGCCGAGCATCAGGGAGGCGGGGAAGGGCCAGGGCTGGGACGCCACGAACTCCACCTGGCCGACGGCGATGCCGACCTCCTCGGCGACCTCCCGGCGCACTGCCGTCTCCACCGACTCCCCCGGCTCGACGTAGCCGGCGAGGGTGGAGAACCGGCGGTCGGGCCAGTGCGCGGCGTGCCCGAGCAGGATCCGGTCCTCCGCGTCGGTCACCGCCATGATCACCGCGGGGTCGGTGCGCGGGTAGTGCAGGGAGCGGTCGGCGGTGCAGCGGCGCACCCAGCCGGCGTCGATGACCTCGGTGACCTCCCCGCAGCGCGGGCAGCGCGGGTGGCGCGCGTGCCAGGCGGCGAGGGAGACCGCGGTGGTGGCCAGCCCGGCGTCGCGGTCGGGCAGCACGTCGCCGACGTCGCGCAGGTGGGAAAATTCCAGGCCCTCCACCAGGCTCACCAGCGCGGCGTCCTCCTGCACCGGGACGCCGTCGAGGTCCCGCTCCTCGCCGAGCGTCTCCGGCAGGGTCAGGGCGAGGTAGCGCCCCGACTCGTCCCGCCCGAGGTAGGCCAGCCGCTCCGGGTCCCAGGTCGCCCCGGTGACGTCCGCCGGCGCCCGCAGGTCCAGCGCGCCGTCCTTGGTCGCGACCCGGCCCTGGCGCACGAGCACGACGCGGGTGCCGGGGTCCGCCGCGAGATCGGTGACCAGGCCCGGCCGGGTGCGGGCGACGGCGTCCGGGTCGACCGTGGCGCGGGCGAGCGGGAGGTTCTCCACCCGGTCACGGTAGGCCGGCGCGGCGGTGTGAGCAGCCCGACGCCGACCCGCGGGTCCGGGCCGGGGACGCGCGGGCGAGCGTCAGTAGACTGGGACCACGTGAGCGGCGAGAGTCAGGACCGGGGCACCGGCGGGCAGGGGCGGCCGGGCAGCACGTCCGCGACGGGCGGCGCTCCCCCGCCGGAACGCCCCTCGGCGGTCCAGGTGGCGGCGAGCGCGCTGGCGGCGGTGAGCGCGACGGCGCTGCTCTCCACCCTCGGCGTGGCGGGGACCATCATCGGCGCGGCGCTGTCGAGCGTCATCACCGTCCTCGCGAACTACCTCTACACCGCCTCCATCCGCCGGACCGCCAACCGGGTGGCCGCGGCCGTCCCGGTCCAGCGGGCGCGCGCCCGGACCGGCACGACGACGGCCGTCCCGACCGGCACGACGACGACCGTCCGGACCGGTGCCACCCCGGCCGGCCAGGACGAGGCCGACCAGCGCGGCACCGAGACCCACCGCGCCCCGGGCGCCACCGCGGAGGAGGCCGCCACCGGCACCACCGCCGCTGCGGGTGACCGCGGCGCGGGCGTCGGCCGGTGGCGCGCGGCCTGGCGCGCCGTCGTGGACCGGTACGGCTACCGCAAGATCGCCACCGTCGTCGTCGCCGTCTTCGTCGCGATGCTGGCCGCGATCACGGTTGTGGAGCTGACGGCCGGCAAGCCGCTCACCGACGTCGTCCGCAACCAGGACGGGTCCGGCACCTCGCTCTTCGGCAACAGCTCCAGCACCAGCCCCGGCGACACCGAGACCGACCCCGGCACCGAGGAGCCCACCCCCGGCCCGGGCACGACCGGTCCGACGCCCACCGGCCCGAGCACCGAGCCCACCGCCCCGTCGGACGAGGACCAGACGCCCACGCCGACGCCCACCCCCACGGACGGCGACGGCGGCGCCACGCCGGAGCCCGACGAGCCGGCCACCGAGGAGCCCGGCCGGGCGCCCACCCCGGCCCCGACGCCGGCGCCGGCGCCAACCCAGCCGCCGGCCACCGAGCAGCCGCCCGCGGCGCGCGACGGTAGCGCCTCCGCCCCGCAGGGACGGGACGCCGCGGCGGCGGGGCAGGTGTCGCCAGCCGGGCAAGCGGCGCAGGCTGGGCCGGCGAGCTCTGCGGGTGCGCCGGGTTCGCCGGGCTCAACGGGTTCGCCCGGCTCGGCGGGTTCGGCCGGCTCGGCGGGCTGACCCCGCACGCCGCGGCCGGCGGTGGCCCGTCAGGCTCGCCACCGGCGGACCGGGCCGGCGACCGGCCAGGCGGTATGTGCGGCGCGTCGGTCGTTGCCAGCCCCGGCCGGTCTTGAGAACATCCGGCGTGAGCACGACGACGATGGCTCTGAACTGGGCGGGCAACCACGCCTACCCCGGCACGCTGGTCCGGCCGACCACCCTGGCTGAGGCGGCCGACGTCGTCGCCCGCTCCCCCCGGGTCCGGGCGATCGGCTCGCGGCACAGCTTCAACGACCTCGTCGACTCGGCGACGCTCGTGAGCCTCGACGCCCTCGCCTACCGCCACCCGGGGATGCACCGGTCGGACGCACCCGGGGCGCTGGGCGACGGCACCGGCACCGCGGACAGCACCGGCAGCACCAGCACTCCGGGCGACGTCAGCACCGATGGCACCCCCACCACCGAGACCACCGAGCCGGAGCTGGATCCGGCGACGGGCCGCGTCCGGGTCCCCGCGGCGACCCGGTACGCCGACCTCGTGCGGTTCCTCGAGGACCGGGGGCGGACGCTGCCGAACCTCGCCTCCCTGCCGCACATCGGGCTCGCCGGCACCCTGGCGACCGCGACCCACGGCTCCGGCATCCGCAACCCCGTCCTCGGCGCCGCGGCCACCCGCCTGGAGCTCATCGCCGGGGACGGCTCGCCGCACGCCATCGACCGGGAGGCCGACCCGGAAGTCTTCGACGGCGCCGTGGTGTCCCTCGGCGCGCTCGGCGTCGTCACCGCGGTCACGCTCCAGAGCGTCCCGGCGTTCGACGTCGCCCAGACGGCGTACGGGCCCGTGCCCTTCGACGACGTCGTGGACGGGTTCGCGGAGGTGAGCGCGCTCGCGTACTCGGTCAGCTGTTTCACCACGTTCCGCACCCGCGACTTCACCGTCTGGCTCAAGCAGGCGGCCGACCGTGGCGTACCGGTCAGCGCGCCGGAGCGGGTGCTCGGCGCGCCGGCCCTCGAGACGAAGGTGCACCCGCTCCCCGGGGTCGACCCGGAGAACTGCACCGACCAGCTGGGGCTCCCCGGACCGGCCGGCGACCGTCTCCCGCACTTCCGGGCGGACCACCTGCCCAGCGCCGGCGCGGAGATCCAGAGCGAGTACCTCATCCCGCGCGCGAACGCCCGGGCCGCGCTGCGGGCGCTCGACCGGCTCGCCCCCGCCCTCGTCGACGTCGTCCAGGTCTGCGAGGTCCGCACCGTCGCGGCGGACCGGTTCTGGCTGAGCCCCATGTTCGCGCGGGACTGCCTCGGCATCCACTTCACCTTCGTCCGTGACGCCGCGGCCGTGGACGCGGTCCTGCCGCTGCTCGAGGACGCCTTCGGGCCGCTCGACGGCGTCCCGCACTGGGGCAAGGTGTTCCGCGCCGACCCGGTTCGGCTCCGTGCCCGCTACCCGCGCCGGGCGGACTTCGTCGACCTCGCCCGCAGCTACGACCCCGACGGGAAGTTCACCAACGACTTCCTGCGCCGCTGGGTGCTCTAACGGAGGCGCCGGCCGCGGCATACGGACGCCGCCGGTGGCGCCCCGGATGCCATCGTCGCGGCTCAGGCGGACGCGGTGGTCACCGCCAAACGGACGCCGTAACGCCGGCTCAAGCGGGCGCCGTCGCGGTGACTCAGGCAGACGCCGTCGCCGTCGGCTCCGCGGACGCCGTCGCCGTCGCCGGCGCCCCCGCGGCGAGCCACCCCCGGCCGGCGCGCTCGATCGTGGCCTGGCCGAGCACCCGCGTCCCGGCGTAGACGACGACGGACTGCCCCGGCGCCAGCCCGCGGAGCGGCTGGTCGAGGAGCACCTCCAGCCCGTCCGCGCCGCTGCGCCGCACCCGGGCGGGCGCGGGGTCGCCGTGCGCACGGACCTGCACGAGCGCCGTCGTCCAGTCCGTTGCCGAGACGTCCGCGGCGAGCCAGACGGTCTGCCGCCCGCGCAGCTCGGTGACCGAGAGCAGCTCGCCGGGCCCGACGACGACCGTGTTCGTGGCGGGGCGGACCTCCAGGACGTAGCGCGGCTTGCCGTCGGCGGCGGGCCGGTCCAGGCCCAGGCCCTTGCGCTGGCCGACGGTGTAGGCGTAGGCCCCGTCGTGCTCGCCGAGCACCCGACCGTCGGCGTCGACGACCTCCCCCGGCCGCTCCCCCAGCCGGGCGCGCAGGAAGCCGCGGGTGTCGCCGTCGGCGACGAAGCAGATGTCGTAGGAGTCCGGCTTGGCGGACACGGCCAGCCCGCGGGCCGCCGCCTCCGCCCGAACCGCGTCCTTGCTCGGCGCGTCGCCGAGCGGGAAGAGCGCGCGGGCGAGGCGGTCGGGGCCCATGACGGCCAGCACGTAGGACTGGTCCTTGGCCGCGTCCGCGGCGCGGTGGAGCTCGCGGCGCACCCGGCCGGCCGGCCCGGGCGCGTCCACCACGCGGGCGTAGTGGCCGGTGGCGACGGCGTCGAAGCCGAGCGCGGTGGCGCGGTCGAGGAGGGCGGCGAACTTGATGTGCTCGTTGCAGCGCACGCAGGGGTTGGGGGTGCGGCCGGCGGCGTACTCGGCGAGGAAGTCGGCCACCACCGTCTCCTCGAACTCCTCGGACAGGTCCCACACGTAGTACGGGATGCCCAGCACGTCGGCGGCGCGGCGGGCGTCGGAGGCGTCCTCGATCGAGCAGCACCCGCGCGACCCGGTGCGGTGCTGGGCGCGGGAGCGGGACAGGGCCATGTGCACCCCGACGACGTCGTGCCCGGCGTCGACGGCGCGGGCGGCGGCGACGGCGGAGTCCACCCCGCCGGACAGGGCGGCCAGGACGCGCATCAGCGCACCCCCGGGGCGGCGGCGACGGCGGAGTCCACCCCGCCGGACAGGGCGGCCAGGACGCGCATCAGCGCACCCCCGGGGCGGCGGCGGTCGTGCCGACCGGCACGTGTCCCGCGGCCGGCACGGGCACCCGGCGGCGGACCGTCGCGTGGGCCCGCCGGGCGTTCTCGACGACGGCGGGCAGGGCCGCGACGGCGGCGTCGACGTCGGCGGCCGTCGTCGTCCGGCCGAGGGAGAACCGGAGCGCGGAGCGCGCCTGCTCCTCGTCGCGGCCCATGGCGAGCAGGACGTGCGAGGGCTCGTGCACGCCGGCCCGGCACGCCGACCCGGAGGACGCGGCGACGCCGGCCATGTCCAGGCCGAAGAGCAGCGCGTCGGCGTCGGCGCCGTCCACGCCCAGGTGCACCGTCCCGGGCAGCCGGGCGGCGCCGTCGGCCGGCCCGGTCAGGTGCACGCCCGGCACCGCCAGCGCCCCGGCGACCAGCCGGTCCCGCAGGCGAGCCAGCCGGGCGGCCTCGGCCTCCTGCTCGGCGACGGCGGCCGTGACGGCGGCCGCGAGCGCTCGGGCGCCGGCCACGCCCACGGTCCCCGAGCGGACCCCGCGCTCCTGGCCGCCGCCGTGCTCCACCGGGGCGAGGGCGAGGTCGCGGCGGGCGAGCAGCGCGCCAGTGCCGACCGGGGCGCCGACCTTGTGCCCGGACAGGGTGAGCGCTGCCAGCCCGGACCGGGCGAAGTGCACGGGCACCCGGCCGAGCGCCTGGACCGCGTCGGAGTGCACCGGGACCCCGGCGGCCCGGGCCGCCGCCACCACATCGGCGAGCGGCTGCACGACGCCGGTCTCGTTGTTGGCCCACATGACCGAGACCAGAGCCAGGCGGGGGCCGTGGGTCTCCAGGACGGTGCGCAGCGTGACGAGGTCGAGCCGGCCGTCCGGGCCGACGGGCAGCAGGTCCAGCCCGGCGCCGTCGTGCGCGGCGAGCCAGCGGGCCGGCTCGAGCACCGCGGGGTGCTCGACGGCGGAGACGGCCAGCCGGTCCCGGGCCGGCTCGGCGGCCCGCCGGCCCCAGAAGGCGCCCTTGACGGCGAGGTTGTCGGCCTCGGTGCCACCGGCGGTGAAGAGGACCTCGGCGGGCTCGGCGCCGACGGCGGCGGCCAGCGCCTCCCGCGCCTCCTCCAGGCGGCGCCGGGCGTCCCGGCCCGCGGCGTGGGTCGAGGAGGGGTTGCCCAGGTGGGTGAGCTCCTCGGCGTAGACCGCGGCGGCCTCGGGACGCACGGTCGTCGTCGCCGCGTGGTCGAGGTAGTGCCGGGTACCGCTCACGGTGGTCCAGTGTAGGGACCGCCCCGGTGGCCGAGCCCTGGCAGGCGGCGGCCGGCGGGAGCGTGGCCGCCGGACCCGGGCGCGCGCCGCTGGGCCGCGCGGAGGGCGCCTCGCCGACCCGGCGGTCAGTCCCTGTTCAGCTCCTCGGCGAGCATCACGATGATGCCGCTGGGGCCGCGGACGTAGGCGAGCTTGTAGACGTCCCGGTAGGTCGCCACGCCGCGCAGCGGGTGGCAGCCGTGCCTGGCGGCGATCTCGAGGGCCTCGTCGATGTCGTCGACCGAGAAGGCGACGCGGTGCATGCCGATCTCGTTGGGCCGGGTGGGCTCCGTCTCGATCGCGTCGGGGTGGATGTACTCGAAGAGCTCGAGGCGACCGTTGCCGTCGGGCGTCTGGAGCATGGCGATGTTGGCGTGGTTGCCGTCGAGGCCGACGGCGGTCTCGGTCCACTCTCCACTGACGGTGTCCCGGCCGACGACGGTCAGCCCGAGGTCGGTGAAGAAGGCGATCGTCGCGTCGAGGTCGCGGACGGCGATGCCGACGTTCTCGAACTTGATGGCCATGCGCTGGACGTTAACGAGCCGCGACGATCCGCGCAGGGAATTTTTCGTACCCCCGGCTCGTGATCCACTTCCGTGGAAGTGGATCACGAGCCAGCCGCATCGTGCAGTCGTGGAGGGCCGTGGCGGTACACCGGCGGACACTCCCGGCATGGCGACGTTCGAGAACCAGGACCTGACAGGTGCGGAGTTCCGGGAGTGCGATCTGACCCGGGTCCGCATGATCGGGGTCGTGATGCAGGACGCCGTGATCGACGGGTTGGTCAGCAACCTGGTGGTCAACGGTGTCGAGGTGATGTCGTACGTCGAGTCCGAGCTGGACCGGCGGCATCCCGTGCGTCTCCTGATGAGGTCGGCCGACCCGATCGACCTGGGTGAGGCCCATCGGCAGCTGCGGGCCAGCTGGGCGGCGAAGGTCGAGCGGCTTCGCGGGATGCCCCCGGGCTCGGAGCACCAGCGTGGCGGCGGCGAGTGGTCCGCGGTGGAGACCCTTCGCCATCTGGTGTTCGTGCACGACTCGTGGTTCCGTCGCTGCTGCCTGGGATCGACTCGACCGTTCACCGCGATCGGGCTGGCGCCCGACTTCGTGCCTGACCAGGAGGAGCAGGGACTCGATCGGGCAGCGGTCCCGGGCCTGGACGAGGTGCTTGCCGTGCGCGAGGAGCAGGGCGCCGAGCTGGAACGTTGGCTGGCGACCGTCAGTGCCGAGGAGCTGTCGGCAGCCGCGCCGGTGCCCGCGGGACCGGGCTGGCCGCCGTACGCCCAGGGCAGCTCGGTGCTCGAGTGCCTGCGCGTGGTGCTGAACGAGGAGTGGGCGCACCACGGGTTCTGCGTGCGCGCCCTCGACCTGCTTGCGGGGTGACCGGTGACGTGCGTCGAGGGTGACGAGATGTCCCGCGCACCGCCGAGCAGGGCCCCGCGCCGGGAGGAACGACGGCAGGCTTGGCGGGCTGCCCCCCGCCCGGTCACCCCGGCCGGCTGTCCCCCGCCCGGTCACCCCCGCGGGCTGCCCCCGCCGGTCAGCCCCGGCGGCGGCGCAGCTCGGCGATGGCCTGGGGCAGCACCTCGGTGGCGTCGCCGACGACGCCGAGGTCGGCCATCTCGAAGATCGGCGCGTCGGCGTCGTTGTTGACCACGACGACAGTCTCCGCGGACTGCATGCCGGCCGTGTGGTGGATCGCGCCGGACACGCCCACGCCGACGTAGAGCCGCGGCGAGATCGTCACCCCGGTCTGGCCGATCTGGGCGGCGTGGTCGATCCAGCCCTCATCGGTGGCCACGCGGGTGGCGCCGACCGCCCCGCCGAGGAGGTCGGCGAGCTCCTCGACGAGGGAGAAGTCCCCCGCCACCCCCCGGCCGCCCACGACGACGACCTTCGCCTCGGACAGCGGGGCCCGCCCGCCGCCGGGGTGCTCGGTGCGCGAGACGACGCGGACGGCGCGCGCGGCCTGGGAGAACTCCACCGGGACGGCCACCGGCTCGGCGGGACCGGCGTCGGGCAGCTCGGCCGCCGTCACCGCGGTGGGCTTGACGGCCACCACCGGCACCCCGCGGGTCACCACGCAGGTGGTGTCCCAGGTGCCCTGCAGGACGGTCTTGGCCACGACCAGCGTGCCGTCCGCCACGCTCACGCCGGTGGCGTCGACGATCGCGCCGGAGCCCAGCGCCACCGCCAGCCGCGCGGCGATCTCCTTGCCCGCGAAGGAGGAGACGAGCAGCACCGCCTCCGGCCGGGCCTGCGCAACGGCGGCGAGGACCGCCTCGGCGGCCACCGCCGCGACCGTCGGGGAGAGCCCGTCGAGATCGGGGACGTAGACGGTGCCCGCCCCGAACCGGCCCAGCGCGGCCGTGTCCGGCTCGCCGGTGAGCGCGACGGCGGCCACCGGCCCCGCGGTCAGGGACCGCGCCAGGGTGAGCACCTCGGTGGACGGCCCCGACAGGGCGCTGCCGGCGTGGTCGGCGACGACGAGGACGGTCCCGCTCAGCTGTTCTGCCATGCCCACTCCTGCCTCAGCCCGGCGCGTTCGCGAGAAGGAACTCGGCGAGCTCGGTGCCCGCGTCGCCGGAGTCGGTGATGATCCGTCCGGCCGCGCGCGGCGGCCGTGGCGCCGCGGTAACCACGGCGGTCCCCGCACCGGACGCGCCGACCTCGGGGCCGCCGTCGGCCTCCGCGCCGGCGGTGGCGAGGGTGAGGTCGTCCAGGTCCCAGGTGGTGACCGGCTTGCCCTTCGCGGCCCGGATCGCGGGGAAGCTGGGGTAGCGCGGCTCGTTGGCCTGGTCGGTGACCGACAGCACGAGCGGGAGCTCTGCGGCCTGGACCTCGTCGGCGTCGCCGATGGTGCGGGTGACGGTCAGCTCCCGGCCGGCCACGGTCACCTCGCTGGCGAGGGTCAGCTGGGGCAGTTCGAGGGAGGCCGCGAGTGCCGAGGGCAGCATCGCGGTCAGCCCGTCCATCGAGGCCATGCCGGTGACGACCAGGTCGACCGGGGCGTCCTCGCCGATCTTGCGCACCGCGGCGGCCAGCACCCGGGCGGTGCCGACGACGTCGGAGCCGGCCACCCGCTCGTCGGTGACGTGCACGGCGGCGTCGGCGCCCATCTGCAGCGCGCGGCGCAGGGCGTCGACGGCGTCCTCCGGGCCGGCGGTGAGCGCGACGACCTCCCCGCCGGTCTCCTCGGCCAGGGTCACCGCCGCCTCGACGGCGTTCTCGTCCAGCTCGTTGAGCACGTCGTCCTCGCCGCGGACCAGGTGGCCGGCGTCGTCCAGGGACCGCTCGGACTGCAGGTCGGGGACGTGCTTGACGCACACGACGATCCTCATGCGCCCAGCCTGCCACCCGGGCGCGCCAGCCCGGGAATCGGGCGGGGCCGGGGTGAGCAGGGACACGCCGACGGCGACCACCGGCGGCCCCGCCCGCCGTCGCCGCACGCCGGCGCACAGCCTGCGCCGCGCCGGCGAGGCCACTGGCGGCCCCGTGCCCGCGCTGTAGTTCAATGTCCCGATGAGCGCGCTCCCAGCGCTCGGGTCGCCCTCGCGCGTGCCGCCCGAGCCGCGGCCCTGGGCCGACGCCCCCGCCGACCGTGCCCCCGGGCACGCCCGCAACCCCCGCCGGCTGGGGGCCCACCTGGTCGGGGACGGCGTCGACGTCGCCGTCGTCGCGTCCCGGGCGGACCGGGTCGACCTGTGCCTGCTGGACCTCGCCACGGACGGCTCGCTCGCCGAGCGCCGGTACCGGCTCCGCGGCCCGGTCGACGGCATCTGGCACGGGCACGTGCCCGGCGTGCGGGCCGGGCAGCGCTACGGGTTCCGGGTGCACGGCCCCTGGGACCCCGGCGCCGGCCTGCGGCACAACCCGGCCAAGCTGCTGCTGGACCCCTACGCCCGCGGCCTCGCCGGCGAGGTGACCCTCGCGCCGGCGGTCTACGCCCACACCGTGGACGAGGACGGCCAGCCGGTCGACGGCGGCACCCACCGGGACGGCACCGACTCGGCCCCCTTCGTCCCGCACGCCGTCGTGCTCGACGCCGGGCCCACGCCGTCGGCGCACCGGGCGGTCCGGGTGGCCCCGGCGGACCCGACGGAGCGGACGGCCCGGCCGGGCACGCCGTGGTCGGAGACGGTGCTCTACGAGGCGCACGTGCGCGGGCTGACGAAGACCCTGCCCGGGGTGCCGCCGGAGCTGCGCGGCACCTACGCCGGGCTGGCCCACCCGGCCACCGTCGCCCACCTCACCGGCCTGGGCGTGACCGCCGTCGAGCTGCTGCCGATCCACGCCTCGATGACCGAGCCGTTCCTCGCCGCCACGGGCCTGACCAACTACTGGGGGTACAACACCCTGGCGTTCTTCGCGCCCGAGCCGCGCTACGCCAGCCCCGCCGCCCGGGCCGCCGGCCCGCAGGCCGTGCTGACCGAGGTCAAGGACATGGTGGCGGCGCTGCACGCGGCCGGCTTGGAGGTCATCCTCGACGTGGTCTACAACCACACCTGCGAGGGCGGCGCGGACGGGCCGACGCTGAGCCTGCGGGGCCTGGACGCCACCGGCTACTACCTGCACGACGACGCCGCGCCGGGCCGGCTGGTCGACGTCACCGGGACCGGCAGCTCGCTGGACTTCCGGCGCACCCAGGTGGTCGGGCTCGCGCTGGACTCGTTGCGGTACTGGGCCGGCGAGGTGGGCGTGGACGGCTTCCGGTTCGACCTCGCCGTGACGCTGGGCCGCGACGGCGCCGAGTTCAGCCCCCGCCACCCCTTCCTCGTCGCCCTGGCCACCGACCCGGTGCTCGCCGACGTCAAGCTCATCGCCGAGCCGTGGGACCTCGGCCCGGGCGGGTGGCGCACCGGCCAGTTCCCCGCCCCGATGGCGGACTGGAACGACCGGTTCCGCAACACCGTGCGCACCTTCTGGCTGGCCGACGCCGGGGCGATGGTCAGGGGGCAGACCGGGCACGACCTGCACGACCTGGCCACCCGGCTGTCCGGCTCGGCGGACCTGTTCGTCCACGGCGAGGTGCCCGGCGGGCGCGGGCCGCTCGCGTCCATCAACTACGTCACGGCCCACGACGGGTTCACCCTCGCCGACCTCGTCGGCTACGAGCACAAGAACAACCACGCCAACCTCGAGGGCAACCGCGACGGCACGGACGACAACCGCTCCTGGAACCACGGCGTGGAGGGCCCGGTCCCGCCCGACTCGGTCGCCGCCGCGATCCTCCCGCTGCGCCGCCGCTCCATGCGCAACGTCATGGCCACGCTGCTCGTCTCGGCCGGCACGCCGATGATCACCGCCGGGGACGAGATGGCCCGCAGCCAGCAGGGGAACAACAACGCCTACTGCCAGGACAACGAGATCTCCTGGGTGGACTGGCAGCCGGCGCCGGGGCGCGCGGACATGCTCGCCACCACCCGCTACCTCCTGGCCCTGCGCCGGGAGCACCCCGTCCTGCGCCCGACCCGCTTCGCCACCGGCCGGCCGCTCGCCGGCGACACCGTCCCGGACCTCGCCTGGTTCGACGCCGGCGGAGTGCCGATGTCGCCGGACCGCTGGCACGACCCGCACCACCGGGTGCTGCAGATGCTGCGGTCGGGCCACCGGCACGGCGACCGGGACGCCCTGGTGGTCCTCAGCGGGGCGCTGGACCAGCGCGACGTCGTCCTGCCCGCCGGCCGGGGCACGGACTACGAGCTGGCCTGGGACTCCGCCTGGGAGCGCCCGGCGGAACGGGACGTCGCCGCCCGGTCCGACCCGGCCAGCCTGGTGGCCGCCGCCGGGGAGACGGCCGCGCTGGAGCCGCTGTCGCTGCGGATCTACCTGTCCGCGTAGCACGCCGGCACGGACCTTGCCGACGGCGGTCACGGCCGGCCGCCGTCGGCCCACCGGACGCTCCGGCCGGGCGCCGTCGCCCGGACGCCACCACCCGGACGTCGTCGGCCGGGGACCTCAAGCCTCGGGCCGCCGTCGTCCGGACGCCCGAGGCAGCCGGGCGGGCCGGGGCCGCAGCCGCCGACGATAGGCTGTCCCCGTGCCGAACCCGCTGCGCCGATGGCCCCGGTGACCGAAGACCTCGCCCGCTTCCCGGCCGGCCGTCCCCCGTGCGTCCCCGCCCGTCGTCCTTGCTGACGGCCCACGCACCGGGCGGCACCACCCCAGACCCGAGGACACCATGAGCACCCAGCCGACCCTGCCCCTCGCTGATGCGGCGGAGCCCGCCGCGGACGCCGCCCCGCCCCGGACCGAGCCGGCGGTAGAGCCCGACGCGGACCTGGCGGAGACCACCTCCGCCGCGTCCCTGGCCCGGACCCGGCAGCGGAGCGAGGAGATCGAGGCGGCGATCGCCCGCGACCCCAGCGGCTTCCGGGTCCTGACCGGGGACCGGCCGACCGGGAACCTGCACCTGGGCCACTACTTCGGCTCGCTGCGCAACCGGGTCCGGCTGCAGCAGGCCGGCGTGGAGACCATGGTCCTGGTGGCCGACTACCAGGTCATCACCGACCGGGACGGCGTGGGCCCCATCCGCGAGCGCGTGCTCTCCCTCGTGGCGGACTACCTGGCCGTCGGCATCGACCCGGAGCGCGCGACGATCTTCACCCACTCCGCCGTGCCGGCGCTGAACCAGCTCATGCTGCCGTTCCTCAGCGTCGTCACCGAGTCCGAGCTGCGCCGCAACCCCACGGTCAAGGCCGAGCTCGAGGCCAGCGGGGACCGGCCGATGTCCGGGCTCCTGCTGACCTACCCGGTGCACCAGGCCGCCGACATCCTCTTCTGCAAGGCCAACCTCGTCCCGGTCGGCAAGGACCAGCTGCCGCACCTAGAGCAGACCCGCGTCATCGCCCGCCGGTTCGACGAGCGGTACGGCCGGGCCGGCGACGGCACACAGCCGGTGTTCCCGCGCCCCGAGGCGCTGCTGTCCAGCGCCCCCAACGTGCTGGGCACGGACGGACAGAAGATGAGCAAGTCCCGCGGCAACGCCATCGAGATCGCCATGGACGCCGACACCACCGCGCGGCTCATCAAGCGGGCGGTCACCGACTCCGACCGGCACATCACCTACGAGCCCGAGCGCCGCCCGGCGGTGGCCAACCTCGTCCTGCTCACCGCCCTGGCCACGGACCGGGCACCGGAGGACGTCGCCGCCGAGCTCGGCGACGCCGGCGGGGCGGGCCTGAAGCGGGCGGCCACCGAGGCGGTCAACGAGCTCCTCGCCCCGGTCCGGGCCCGGCGCGCCGAGGTCGCCGCCGACCCGGCCTACCTCCTGCAGGTCCTGCGCACGGGCAACGACCGCGCGAACGCGATCGCCGACGCCACCCTCGCCGAGGTCCGCCAGGCGATGCAGATGGTCTACTGACGAAGCACCGCCGATGCCGCGCCGGTGCACCGGTTGGCGGTTCGCAACTGGACCCGTGATTCTCCCCGCCATAACCAACCTTCTTCACTACTCGGCCAGCGGCTCGCCGGCGCCGTCGGAAGGGTCGGGCCTGACTGCCGCCACAGCGCGCAGGGAGAGTAGGTCGATACCGACGAGTTGATCGATGAGTGTCATCGGGCGACCGAAGGCGCCCGCTCCGATACCTCACGTGCCCTCCCTCGCGCGTCGCCCGCACCATGTCGAGCCGACCCCACAAGGGCGGACGGCGCCCGTGGTCAATCGATGCCCACCAATACTTGCCATCATGGAAAGCGATGTCTATGGTTTCCGTCATGGAAAGTTCCCGGCAGATCCCCGTCCCAGTCTCACCCGCCGACGCCCGCACCTCGTTGGCGTCCCTGCAGGACGCCAACCGAGCTCTCGCCGACCACCTCCCGACGCCCTGGTGGTACCACCCGGGAACCGGCCTTGCCGAGGCCCTCATCGTCTCCGCGCTGGCCCTGCCCGGTGCGTGGCCGGTCGCCGCCGTCGTGGTGGCGCTCGCACTGGTTGCCGTGCTCGTGGCCGCGTGGAGGCACCGCAGCGGCGTGGGGATGAGCAGCCGATACAGCGCTCTGGCGTGGCCGTGGCTCGTCGCCCTGGCCGTCATGCTCCTCGCGGGGCTCGCCGTAGCCATCCTGGTCGAGAACGCGATGGCGACGTACGTGGCCGCGGGCGCTGTCCTCGTCCTCACCACGGTCCTGGGTCGGCTCGGTGACAACGCCCTGCGTCGGCGCCTACGCGCGCGGGAGCACTGAGGCGGGTGAAGCCGCGTTTCGACGAGATCGTCCACGCCCCCAACCGACTGAAGATCTGCTCCTTGCTCACCACCGCCGGGTCGGCCGAGTTCTCCACTATCCGGGACGTGCTCGGCGTCGCAGACTCCGTGACGAGCAAGCAGCTCAAGGTCCTCGCAGACGCCGGGTACATCCGCCTTACCAAGCGCACCGGCGCCGGGGGTCGCGCCAAGACGTGGGCCACCCTGACCGGCGAAGGCCGGTCAGCGTTCGAGGGCCACCTCGCGATGCTCCAGCAGCTGGCCGCCGAGGCCGCCCGAGCGCCGGGCTGAGGGCGGCCGACACCGCTGGTCTGCAGGTTGACCGCCGTCACGGCAACCGGTGCGGGCGGCGCCGCTGCCCGGGGGCGAAACGGGCCGGGCGACCGGTCAGCTGCTCCCCGGTAAGAAGGTGGCGCTGGTTGCAGCTCCACTCCAGCACCTCGTCCATTCGCAGGTGCTCGTAGCCGACGCGGACGCCTTTGACGGAGCCGAATACTCCTCTTGGTCCTGATTCCGGCCCAACCAGGGCGAGCCGTCCTACGTAGCCTGGAACCCGTGAGCGCGGACATCCTCATCCTCACCGGCCCCCCGGGATCCGGGAAGTCGAGGACCGCTCGTGCGCTCGCCTCGACGTACCCGCGATCGGTCCACCTGCACACGGACGACTTCTGGCACGTCATCGTCTCGGGCGCGATCCCGCCCTACCGCCCAGAGTCCGAGGACCAGAACCACACCGTCATGCGCGTCATCCAGCGCGCGGCGGCCGCGTACGCGGCAGGCGGGTTCGTCACCGTCGTCGACGGTGTCGTCGGCCCGTGGATGCTCGACCACTTCCGACGTGCCGCCGGCGAGGACGCCGCGCGCCTCCACTACGTGGTGCTCCGACCGTCCCGCGAGGAAGCGCTCCGCCGGGCCCAGCACCGGACAGGACCGGACGCGCTCGTGGACGAAGAACCGATCCTCTCGCTCTGGGACCAGTTCTCCGACCTCGGCCGCCTGGAGCGGCACGTCATCGACTCCACCCACCAGGAACCCGCCGAGACCCTGCGGTGCGTGCAGGAGGCCGTCGCGAGCAACGCCTTCGTCCTGGAGGCAGGACCGCGCGGGTGAGCCGTCAGTGCTCCCCGCCGGCCGCGACCAGCCCCAGCTCGGTGTACTCCGCCAGCCCGGGGTGCTGCGGCACCACCCGGACGGTGTAGCCGAACGGCCCGGCCAGGTCCATGGTGTAGGAGCCGGTGAAGGCGTACCGGCCCCCCTCGAGCGTCTGGGCCAGGGACAGCGGGCGGACCTGGAAGTCGGTGAGCTCGTCGCGGTCGTCCGCCCGGCCGGCGACCAGCTGGACCTCCACGTCCTCCGGGCCGAGCTCGCCGAGGGAGACGTAGACGGCCACCTCGATCCGGTCGCCGACGTTGACGACGTCGGCCACCCCCTGCGCCTCGACGTGGTCCACCCGCACGCCCGGCCAGGCCTGCCGCACCCGGGCCTTCCAGCCGGCCAGCTCCCGGGCGCCGTCGTGGCCGCCGCCGTCCAGCATCCGCACCCCGCGGGCGACCGGGGTGTACAGCCGGCCGACGTACTCCCGGACCATCCGGGTGGCCTGCACCTTGGGGCCGAGGGTGGCCAGGGTGTGCCGCACCATCTCCATCCAGCGCTGCGGGACGCCGTCGGCGTCACGGTCGTAGAACCGCGGGGCCACGACCTCCTCGATGAGGTCGTACAGGGCGGCGGCCTCGAGCCGGTCCCGCTCGGCCTGGTCGGTCACGCCGTCGGCGGTCGGGATCGCCCAGCCGTTGCGCCCGTCGTACCACTCGTCCCACCAGCCGTCCCGGATGGAGAGGTTGAGGGCACCGTTGAGCGCGCCCTTCATCCCCGAGGTGCCGGAGGCCTCCAGCGGCCGCAGCGGGTTGTTCAGCCAGACGTCGCAGCCCGGCATGAGGGTCTGCGCCATCGCGATGTCGTAGTTGGGCAGGAAGACGATCCGCTCGCGCACCGCCGGGTTGTCGGCGAACTGCACGAGCCGCTGGATCAGGCCGACGCCGAGCTCGTCGTCGGGGTGGGACTTGCCGGCGACGACGATCTGGACCGGGCGCTCGGGGTCGGTGAGCAGCCGGGTGAGCCGGTCGGGGTCGGAGAGCATCAGGGTCAGCCGCTTGTAGGTCGGCACCCGCCGGGCGAAGCCGATCGTCAGCACGTCCGGGTCCAGGACGTGCTCGGTCCAGCCGAGCTCGGCCGGGGAGGCGCCGCGGTCCAGCCAGGACTGGCGCACCCGGGCCCGCGCGGACCGGACCAGGTTGCCGCGCAGCGCGCGCCGCACGGCCCACAGCTCACCGTCCGGCACCCCGCCCTGCTCGGCCGGCAGCAGCCAGCCCTCGCCGGTGGCGCGCTGCTCCTCGGTGAGGCGGGCGGCGGCCACCGCGGCGAAGGCCGGGTCGGTCCAGGTGTCCCCGTGCACCCCGTTGGTCACCGAGGTGATCGGCACCTCGGAGGCGTCGAACCCGGGCCAGAGCGGGTGGAACATCTCCCGGGAGACCTGCCCGTGCAGCCGGGCGACGCCGTTGGCCCGCTTGGAGGTGCGCAGCCCGAGGACGGCCATGTTGAAGCAGCCCGGGTCCCCGCCGGGGTAGTCCTCGCTGCCGAGGGCGAGCACCTTCTCCAGCGGGACGCCGGGGAGCTCCGCCCCGCCGCCGAAGTACTGCGCGACGAGGTCCTTGCCGTACCGGCTGATGCCGGCCGGCACCGGGGTGTGGGTGGTGAAGACGGTGCCGGCCTTGACCGCCTCCAGCGCGGCGTCGAAGTCCAGGCCCTCGGCCGCGACGAGCTCGCGGATCCGCTCCACGGCGAGGAACCCGGCATGGCCCTCGTTGCAGTGGTAGACCTCCGGCTCCGGGGCGCCGGTGAGCCGGCTGTACAGCCGCACGGCCTTGACCCCGCCCATGCCCAGCAGCAGCTCCTGCTGCAGCCGGTGCTCGGCGGAGCCGCCGTAGAGGCGGTCGGTCACCCGGCGCATGGCCTCGTCGTTGTCGCCGATGTTGGAGTCCAGCAGCAGCAGCGGCACCCGGCCGACCTGTGCCAGCCACACCTGGGCGTGCAGGGTGCTCCCGCCGGCCAGCGGCAGGTGCACCCGGGCGGGGGTGCCGTCGGGCTCCCGCAGCAGGGTCAGCGGCAGGTTGTTGGGGTCCAGCAGCGGGTAGGTCTCGTGCTGCCAGCCGTCCCGGGTCAGGGACTGCTTGAAGTAGCCGGCGTCGTAGAAGAGCCCGACGCCGACCAGCGGCACGCCGAGGTCGGAGGCGGACTTCAGGTGGTCCCCGGCCAGGATGCCCAGGCCGCCGGAGTACTGGGGCAGCACGGCGGTGATGCCGTACTCGGCGGAGAAGTAGGCGACGGCGGCTGGCTTGTCCGGGTCGTCCAGCTCGCGCTGGTACCAGCGCGGCTCGGTGAGGTAGCGCTGGAGGTCCTCCGCCAGCTCGCGCACCTGCGCCACCAGCGCGCGGTCCTCGCCGAGCTGGCGGAGCCGGCGCGGGGCGAGGGAGCCGAGGAGCGCGACCGGGTCCTGGTCCACCGCCCGCCACAGCGCGGGGTCGAGGGAGGCGAAGAGGTCGCGGGTCGGGGCGTGCCAGGACCACCGCAGGTTCAGGGCGAGGGTGTCCAGCGGCGCCAGCGGCTCGGGCAGGACGGTGCGGACGGTGAATCGGCGGATGGCTCTCACCCGGCCGAGTCTAGGGTGCGGCTGAAAGTGTTGCCGCAAAGCTGCAGACGGGCCGGCGGCGGGTCCGCCGGGCGGGCGGCGCGGGCTGTTCCGGTCGGGCCGACGGCGGCCGGGCGGGCCGACGGCGGCCGGTCGGGCCGACGGCGGCCGGGCGGGCCGACGGCGGCCGGGCCGGACCCGCTCCGGGCGGTGCCGCCGTCGTGCCGCCGGCACGTCGGAGCCCCGCCGGGCCTGCGGCGTGGGCGGCGCCGCCCACGCCGCGCGGCTGACAAGCCGGGCCCGCCCGTCCCCGCTAGGTTCGGGGCGTGAGCACAGCCGAGTCGCAGAACGCCGCGCCGACCGCCGTCGCCGGCCCCGACACCCCCCGGCCCGCCCCCTTCGCCCCGGTCGGCCGCATCCCGGTCGTCGAGGTCTCCCCCGTGCTCGAGGACGGGCGGTGGCCGGCCAAGGGCACCGTCGGGGAGGCGTTCCCGGTCCGGGCCACCGTCTTCCGCGAGGGCCACGACGCCGTCGCCGCGACCGCCGTGCTCGTCGCCCCCGACGGCACCGACCACTCCTGGGCGCCCATGGTGGACATCGCCCCGGGGCTGGACCGCTACGAGGCCTGGCTCGTCCCGGACGCGCCGGGCGACTGGGGCTTCCGGGTGGAGGGCTGGTCCGACCCGTACGGCACCTGGTCCCACGACGCGACGGTCAAGGTCGACGCCGGGGTGGACGTGGACCTCATGCTCACCGAGGGCGCCCTCCTCCTCGAGCGCGCCGCGGCCCGGGACCTGCCCTTCGACGCCGCCCAGGTGCTGCGGGACGCCGTCGCCGCACTGCGCGACGCCGACCGCCCCGCGCCGGCCCGCATCGCGGCCGCCACCGGCCCGGAGGTCCGCGCGGTGCTCGCCGCCCACCCGCTGCGGGACATGGTCTCCCCGGCCGCGACCTACCCGCTGGTGGTGCACCGCGAGCGGGCGCTCGTCGGGTCGTGGTACGAGATGTTCCCCCGCTCCGCCGGCGCCCGCCGCGGCGCCGACGGCGGGTGGGTCTCCGGGACGCTGAGCACGGCCGCGGCGGACCTGGACCGGATCGCCGGGATGGGCTTCGACGTCGTCTACCTCACCCCGGTGCACCCGATCGGCACCACCAACCGCAAGGGCCGCAACAACGCGCTGACCGCGCAGCCGGGCGACCCCGGCTCGCCCTACGGCATCGGCTCCGCCGAGGGCGGCCACGACGCGATCCACCCCGACCTGGGCACCTTCGCGGACTTCGACCACTTCGTCGCCCGGGCCCGGGAGCTGGGGATGGAGGTCGCCCTGGACGTCGCGCTGCAGGCCTCCCCCGACCACCCCTGGGTCACCGAGCACCCGGAGTGGTTCACCACCCGCGCCGACGGCACCATCGCCTACGCGGAGAACCCGCCGAAGAAGTACCAGGACATCTACCCGCTGAACTTCGACAACGACCCGGAGGGCATCTACGCCGCGGTGCGGGACGTCCTCGAGCTGTGGGTGGCGCACGGGGTCACCGCGTTCCGGGTGGACAACCCGCACACCAAGCCGCTGCCGTTCTGGCAGCGGCTGCTGGCGGAGTTCCACGAGCGCCACCCCGAGGTGATCTTCCTCGCCGAGGCCTTCACCCGGCCGGCGATGATGCGCACCCTCGGCGCCATCGGCTTCCACCAGTCCTACACCTACTTCGCCTGGCGCACCGAGAAGCACGAGATCGGGGACTACCTGCGCGAGCTCGCCTACGAGACCGACGCGCGGCTGCGGCCCAGCTTCTGGCCCACCACCCACGACATCCTCACCCCGTACATGCAGCAGGGCGGGGCCGCCGCCTTCGCCATCCGGGCCGTGCTGGCCGCGACGGCGTCGCCGACCTGGGGCATCTACTCCGGCTACGAGCTGGTCGAGCACGTCGCCCGGCCGGGCGCCGAGGAGCAGGTGGACAACGAGAAGTACGAGTACAAGGAGCGCGACTTCGGCCGGGCCGGCGCCGTCGGCATCACCAGCCTGCTCACCGCCCTGAACGCGGTGCGCCGGGCGCACCCGGCGCTGCAGCGGCTGCGCAACGTCACCGTCCACCCCACCAGCGACGACGCCACCCTGTGCTTCTCCAAGCGGGTGCCCGCCGAGCACTCCCCCACCGGGGCGGCGGACACGGTCGTCGTCGTGATCAACCTCGACCCCTACACCACCCGGGACTCCATGGTGTACCTCGACCTGCCCGCCCTGGGCGTCGCGCCCGTCCCCGACCCGGCCACCCCCGTGATGGCGGTGACGGACGAGCTGAGCGGGGAGACCTACCACTGGGGGGCGCACGCCTTCGTCCGGCTCGACCCGCACGGCCGCTGCGCGCACGTGCTCGACGTGAGGGCCCTGTGACCGCCGCGCCCGTCCCGGCCGCGGCGCTGCCCGCGCCGGTGGAGCCCACCGCCCAGCTCGACGCCGACGAGCGCCCCGGGCTGACCGAGGACCCCCAGTGGTACCGCACCGCCGTCTTCTACGAGGTGCTGCTGCGGGCCTTCGCCGACTCCGGGGACTCCGGCACCGGGAACCTGCGCGGCCTCATCGAGCGGCTGGACTACCTGCAGTGGCTCGGGGTGGACTGCCTGTGGCTGCCGCCGTTCTACCCCTCCCCGCTGCGCGACGGCGGCTACGACGTCTCCGACTACATCTCCGTCGCGCCGGAGTACGGCACGATGGAGGACTTCCACGAGCTGATGCGGGAGGCCCACGCCCGCGGCATGCGGATCGTCATCGACCTGGTGATGAACCACACCAGCGACCAGCACCCGTGGTTCCAGTCCTCCCGGTCCAACCCGGACGGCCCGTACGGGGACTTCTACGTCTGGACCGACGACGCCACCCGCTACCAGGACGCCCGGGTCATCTTCGTCGACACCGAGACCTCCAACTGGACGTTCGACCCGGTCCGCCGGCAGTACTTCTGGCACCGCTTCTTCTCCCACCAGCCGGACCTGAACTTCGAGAACCCGGCGGTGCGCGAGGCGATGTTCGACGTCGTCCGGTTCTGGTGCCGGGTCGGGGTGGACGGCTTCCGGCTCGACGCCGTGCCGTACCTGTTCGAGGCCGAGGGCACGAGCTGCGAGAACCTGCCCCGCACCCACGAGTTCCTCGCCGACCTCCGGGCGATGGTGGACGCGGAGTTCCCCGGCAAGGTGCTCATCGCCGAGGCGAACCAGTGGCCCGAGGACGTGGTGGAGTACTACGGCACCGAGGAGCGCCCCGAGTGCCACATGTGCTTCCACTTCCCGGTCATGCCGCGGATCTACTACGCCCTGCGCGAGCAGCGGGCCCGGGCGGTGCGGGACATCCTGGCCGACACCCCGGCCATCCCGGCCGGGGCGCAGTGGGGCACGTTCCTGCGCAACCACGACGAGCTCACCCTGGAGATGGTCTCCACCGAGGAGCGCGCCGCCATGTACGGCTGGTACGCCGAGGACCCCCGGATGCGGGCCAATGTGGGGATCCGGCGCCGCCTCGCCCCGCTGCTGGGCAACTCCCGCGCCGAGCTGGAGCTCGCGCACGCCCTGCTGCTGTCCCTGCCGGGCTCGCCCTGCCTGTACTACGGCGACGAGATCGGCATGGGGGACAACATCTGGCTGCCCGACCGGGACGCGGTGCGCACCCCGATGCAGTGGACCCCCGACCGCAACGCCGGGTTCTCCACCGCCGACCCGGGCAAGCTCTACCTGCCGGTGGTGCAGTCCCTGATCAACCACTACGCCGCGGTCAACGTCGAGGCGCAGATCGCCCAGAAGACCTCCCTGCTGCACTGGGTGCGGGGGATCCTGGAGGTCCGGCGCCAGCACCCGGTCTTCGGCGACGGCGACTTCGTCCCGCTGCCGGTGGACAACGACGCCGTGCTCGCCTTCACCCGCAGCAACGCCCGGGAGACGGTGCTGTGCGTGACGAACATGGCCAACACCGCCCGCTCGGCGACGGTCCAGCTGCCCGACCACGCCGGGTACCACCTGACCGACGTCTTCGGCGGCGCCCGGTTCCCGGCGGTGCGCGCGGACGGCACGCTCGTCCTCACCCTGGGCTCCCGGGACTTCTTCTGGCTGGTGGTCACCCGGCCCGAGGACACCGACGCCGCCCCGCTGCTGGGCCTGCCCGCGCACGTGCCCCCCGCCCCGGCGGAGGAGGACGGGGCCGCGGGGCCCGACGACGCCGCCGGGCCGGGCGAGCCACGGCAGCGGCCGGAGAGCTACGCGGTGCCGACGGCGGGCACCGGGCCGCGGGCGCCGACCCTCCCGGGCACCCCGGCCCGGGGCATCCCGCTCAGCACGCCGCCCCGGGGCGTCCCGCTCGGCACCCCGCCGCGGGGTGTCCCGGTAGGCACCCCGGCCGCCGGCCTCCCCCTGGGCGACGGCGCCGGCGCGGGCGGTGCGGGCACCCCGCCGGCCGAGGTGGTCGACGGCGGCCGCGGCGACGACGGCCGCGGCGACGACGGCGGCCCCGCCTCCGCCCGGCCCGGCACCGCCCCCACCGCCGAGACACCGGAGTCGACCCCGTGACCCACCAGCACCTCCTCGCCGACCTCCTGCCCGCCTGGCTGCCCCGGCAGCGCTGGTACACCGGCAAGGGCACCACGCCCCGGCTGGCCCGGGTCGGCGAGCTCGCCCTGCCGGCGGCCGACCGCGCGGGGGCCACCGGCACCGAGGCCGCCGTCTGGCTGCTGCGGGACGACGGCGGCGCCGCACCGGTGCACTACCAGGTGCCGCTGACGTTCCGCCCCGAGCCCGCGCCGGACCTCGCCCACGCCCTCGTCGGGGTGACCGGCGCGGGGCGGCAGCGCCGGTGGGTGTACGACGGGTGCCACGACGAGGTCGGCGCCGCCGCGCTGCTCACCGCCATCACCGGCGAGCAGGACCTGCTCGGGGAGCCGGCCGGCGTCGCCGCCCGGGGCCACCGGGCCGCCGGCGCGGCGCGCGCGGCGGTGCGCGAGGCGCGGGTGCTGCGCGGGGAGCAGTCCAACACCTCGGTCATCCTCGACACCGAGCCGGGGCCGGCGGTGATCCTCAAGGTCTTCCGGGTCCTCCACCCGGGCCGGAACCCGGACGTGGAGGTCCAGCAGGCGCTGGCCGCGGCGGGGTCCACCCGGGTGCCGCGGCCGGTCGGGGACCTCCTGGGCCGGTGGCCCGCCGTCGCCGTCGCCGGCGCGCCCGAGGGCGACGGCGAGGACCGCGGCAGCCCCGAGGGGCACCCCGTGGAGGGGCGCCCGGCCGAGGGTCGCCTCGCCGAAGGGCACCTCGCCGAGGGGCACCTCGCCGTCGCCCAGGAGTTCCTGCCCGGCGTCGCCGACGCCTGGCGGGTGGCGCTGACCGCGCTGGAGCAGGGCCAGGACTTCACCGACCGGGCCCGGGCGCTGGGCGCCGCCACCGCCGAGGTGCACGCCACCCTGGCCCGGGTCCTGCCCACCCGGGCGGCGGGCGCGGCGGAGCGGGCCGGCGCCCTGGCCACCTGGTCGGGCCGCTTCGCCGAGGCCGTCCGGTACGCCCCCGCCCTGGCCGCCCGGGAGGCCGAGGTGGACGCGGTGCTGCGGGCCGGCGCGCAGGCCCGGTGGCCGGCGCTCCAGCGCATCCACGGCGACTACCACCTGGGCCAGGTCCTCGACGTCCCCGGCCGGGGCTGGGTGGTGCTGGACTTCGAGGGCGAGCCGCTGCGGCCCCTGGCCGAGCGCACCGCCCCGGACCTGCCCGAGCGGGACGTCGCCGGCATGCTCCGCTCCTTCGACTACGCCGCCGCGTCCGTCCCGGGCGCGGACCCCGCGTGGGCGCCGGCGGCGCGCTCGGCCTTCCTGGACGGGTACGCGGCGGAGGCCGGCACGGACCCGCGCGCGGTGCCGGAGCTGCTGCGGGCGCTGGAGCTGGACAAGGCGCTGTACGAGACGGTGTACGAGGCGCGCAACCGCCCGGACTGGCTGCCGCTGCCGCTGGCCGCGGTCGACCGGCTGCTGGCCAGCCCGCTGGAGCCGCGCGAGCGGGGAGTGGATGGAAGAGTGGAGCGCATGAAGCACACCAGCCCCGAGCGGACCGGCGGGCCGGGACCGGACGCACCGCGCACGCCGGCAGCCCCGGCCGACCCGACCGCCCCGCCGAACCCCCCGGCCGACGGCGACCCGACCGCCACGCCGGCACCGCCGGCCGGCGGCGGCCCCGCCACCACCCCGGCCCCGGCCGCCGGCGCCCAGGCGCGGGCGACGCCGGCGCCGGTCGACCCCGACACCCTGCACGCCGTCGCCTACGGCACCTACCACGACCCGCACACGGTCCTCGGCGCCCACCCGGGCCCCGACGGGGTCACCGTCCGCACCGTGCGGCACCTGGCGGACGCCGTCGCCGTCGTCACCGCCGACGGCACCTACCCGGCCACCCACGAGCACGACGGCGTGTGGGTGGCGGTGCTGCCCGGCAGCGAGCCGGTCGACTACCGGGTGCGGGTGACCTACGGCGCGACCACCACCACGGTGGACGACCCCTACCGGTTCCTGCCCACGCTGGGCGACCTCGACCAGCACCTCATCGGCGAGGGCCGGCACGAGGAGCTGTGGCGGGTCCTCGGCGCCCACGTGCGCCGGTTCCCCGGCGAGCTGGGCGAGGTCACCGGGGTGGCGTTCGCGGTCTGGGCGCCGAACGCCCGGGCGGTGCGCGTCGTCGGGGACTTCAACGCCTGGAACGGCACGGGCAGCGCCATGCGCTCGCTCGGCTCCTCCGGGGTGTGGGAGCTGTTCGTGCCGGGCATCGGCGCCGGCGAGCGGTACAAGTTCGAGATCGGCTACAGGGACGGGTCCTGGCACCAGAAGGCCGACCCGATGGCCCGGGCCACCGAGGTGCCGCCGGCCACCGCGTCGGTGGTCGCCGAGTCCACCCACACCTGGGCGGACGAGGCGTGGCTGGCGGCCCGGGCCGAGCGGGACCCGCACACCGGGCCGATGAGCGTCTACGAGGTCCACCTCGCCTCGTGGCGGCCGGGGCTGAGCTACCGCGAGCTCGCCGAGCAGCTCGTCGCCTACGTCCGCGACCTCGGCTTCACCCACGTCGAGCTCATGCCGGTGGCCGAGCACCCCTTCGGCGGGTCCTGGGGCTACCAGGTCACCTCCTACTACGCCCCCACCGCCCGGCTGGGCACCCCGGACGACTTCCGCTACCTGGTCGACCGCCTGCACCAGGCCGGCATCGGCGTGATCGTCGACTGGGTGCCCGCGCACTTCCCCAAGGACGCCTGGGCGCTGGCCCGGTTCGACGGCACCCCCCTGTACGAGGACCCCGACCCGCTCCGCGGGGACCACCCGGACTGGGGCACCCACGTGTTCAACTTCGGCCGCCGCGAGGTGCGCAACTTCCTCGTCGCCAACGCCGTGTACTGGCTCGAGGAGTTCCACGTCGACGGGCTGCGGGTGGACGCCGTCGCCTCCATGCTCTACCTGGACTACTCCCGCCAGCCCGGCCAGTGGCGGCCCAACGCCCGCGGCGGGCGGGAGAACCTGGAGGCGATCAGCTTCCTGCAGGAGGCCAACGCCACCGCCTACCGCAAGGTCCCCGGCATCGTGATGATCGCCGAGGAGTCCACCGCCTGGCCGGGCGTGACGGCCCCCACCTCCGCCGGCGGCCTGGGCTTCGGGCTGAAGTGGAACATGGGCTGGATGAACGACACCCTGCGCTACCTGGCCGAGGAGCCGATCAACCGCCGCTACCACCACGGCGAGCTCACCTTCTCCCTCGTCTACGCCTTCTCCGAGCAGTTCGTCCTGCCGCTCAGCCACGACGAGGTCGTGCACGGCAAGGGGTCCCTGCTGGCGAAGATGCCCGGGGACTACTGGCAGCAGCTCGCCGGCGTGCGCGCGCTGCTGGCCTACCAGTGGTCCCACCCCGGCAAGCAGCTGCTGTTCATGGGCCAGGAGTTCGCCCAGGGCGGGGAGTGGGACGAGTCCCGCGGCCTGGACTGGTGGCACACCGACGTCCCCGAGCACCAGGGCGTCACCGCCCTGGTGAAGGACCTCAACCGGGTCTACCGGGAGCGGCCGGCGCTGTGGTCGGAGGACTTCAGCCACCGCGGGTTCGAGTGGATCGAGTCCACCGACGGCGACCACAACGTCATCTCCTACCTGCGCCGCAGCCGCGACGGCGAGGACGTCGTGGTGTGCGTGGTCAACTTCGCCGGCACCCCGCACGAGGGTTACCGGGTGGGCCTGCCGGCGGGCGGGGAGTGGCTGGAGATCCTCAACACCGACGCCACCGAGTACGGCGGGTCCGGGGTGGGCAACCTCGGCTCGGTCACCGCCGAGCCGGTGGCCTGGAACGGCCGCGACCACTCGGTCAGCCTGCGGGTCCCGCCGCTGGGCGCGGTCTTCCTGGTGCCGGCGCGCTGAGCCGGCCGACGGCGGCCGGCCGGGCGGGGGGCCGGCCTCCGTGGCCCGTGGCCCGCTCGATCCGGGCGACGGCGGCCGGCCGGCGCGACGTCGGGGTGCTCGTGGCCCGCTCCATCCTGGCGACGGCGGCCGGCCGGGCCCGGCGACGGCGGACGGCCCGCCGGCCCGCCTGGGCGGTCCGCCCAGCCCGGCTCAGTAGAGCAGCGAGGTCAGTCGGCGGCGGGCCGGCGCGACGTCGGGGTGCTCGTTGCCGGCGATCTCGAAGAGCTCGACGAGCCGGCGGCGCACGGTCTCCCGGTCCTCCCCCGCGGTCGCCGCGACCGCGCCGAGGAGCCGGTCGAACGCCGCGTCGAACCGGCCCGCGGCGGCCTCGACGTCGGCGGCGGCCAGCTGGATGTCGACGTCGCCGGGGGCGGCCGCGGCGGCCTCGGTCAGCACGGTCCGCGGGTCGCGGGCCTCGACCCGCGCCATGAGCCGGACCTGCAGCAGCGCGGCGTGGGCGTCGGCGTCTCCGGGGTTCTGCTTCAGGGCCCGGGTATAGGCGTCCTCGGCGGCGGCGAGGTCCCCGCGCTCGATCGCCGCCAGCGCCTCGGCGTGCAGCGGCGGCAGCTCGGGCTCCGCGGGGGCCGCCTCGGCGTCGGCCTCGTCCTCCTCCGAACCCGCCATGACCCCGGTGATGCCGTTCTGGGCGGCCACCCGGAGCACCTCGTCCAGGACCTGGCGCAGCTGCGCCTCGGGGTAGACGCCCTGGAAGAGCGGGATCGGCTGCCCGGCGACCACGGCGATGACCGTCGGCACCGACTGCACCTGCACGGCAGCGGCGATCTGCGGGCTGGCGTCCGCGTCGACCACGGCCAGCTGGAACCGGCCGCCGTAGTCCCGGGCGAGGGTCCGCAGCACGTCCGTCAGCTCCCCGCTGGCGGGCGACCGGGGCGAGGTGAGCACGAGCACCACCGGGACCTGGGTCGAGCGCTGCACGGCCTCCCCGAACGTGGCCTCGGTGACGTCGACGACGACGGGGCCGGGGACCGTGCCGCCCTCGGCCGGGGCGCCGGGGCCGTTGGGCGGGGCGGCGGCCGGGCGGGCGAGGCTGGAGAGGTCGACGGCGCCGTAGAGGTTGATCGGGGGCGTGGGCTGGCTCATCGTGGTCCTTCGGTGCGGTGCGTGGTCCGTCGGTGGGTGCGTGGTCCGTCGGTGGTGGGGTGACCGGTCAGGTCTCGGCGGGCGCGTCGTCGTCGTCCCGGATGGCGCCGGTGTAGACGGCGCCGGCGCCGATGGGTTCCACGGTGCCGTCCTCCGCGCCTGCCGGCGGGACGTAGAAGGCGACCGTCGCCTCCCGGGTGAAGGTGGCGCTGCCGGGGATGGTGTCCGGGTCCTCCAGCAGGGCGCCGAGCTGGCCGCGGACGGAGAGCTCGGAGCCCGGGACGGTCTTCTTGATGACCGTCTGCAGGGCGAGCTCGCCCATGACGAACGCCCCGCCGTCGGCGGTGCCGAGGACGAGGGGGCCGTCGTCACCCGCCGCCGCCGTGGTCGAGGCCTCCCCCGCGCTCTCGACGCCCTCCTCGAGGGCGGTGGTCTCCTCGCTGACGAACTCGCGGAACCGGTCCTCCGCGAAGGTCACCGCCGTCTGACCGTCGGGGTCGTTGAGCTCCGCGGCGTAGGCGGCGACCACGTCGCGCGGGGTGGCGACCAGCCCCTCGGCCTCCGGCCCGAGCTGGGCCGACCCGCGGTCGGGGTGGATGAAGGCGGGGGTCTCGGCGTCCGGGAGCAGCCCGGCCCAGCCCCAGAGCTGGTACTGCGCACGGGGCTCGGCCTGCACCAGGGCGAGCACGAGCGGGAAGTTCGACCCCTCGGGGACCTGGGAGACGGCGATCACGACGCGCGGGAAGGCGTCGGTGGCGGCCACCGCCTCGAACTGGGTGTCGGTGGTGAGCGGGGCGGGGCCGTCCTGGCCCAGCGCCTCGGTGAGCCGGTACTCCGCGGCCCGGACCTCCAGCGCCGGCCCGGTGACCCGGGGCTTGAGCAGCTCCGGGTCGCGCGCCTCGTCCCCGGCGGCGAGGGTGGAGCCGATGTCGGCGAGGATGCGGTCCAGCCGCTCGTCGTCGAGCACCGGGGGCGGGGTGGCCGCGGCGGGCTCGGGGTCGGGTTCGGGGACCTCGGGCGCGCAGCCGGCCAGCAGGGCGGCCGCGGCCACGACGGCGACGGCGACCCGGCGCCTCGGACGGTGGCTCATCGCTGCTCCTCGCTCTCGTCGGCTCGCTGGGGGTCTGGGTCGGTCGACGGCGGGGCATCGGGCTGGTCGGGCGCCGCCGGGTCGGGTTGGCCGGTCGCCGCGGTGGTCGGCTGGGCGGTGGTCGCCCCGTCGGCCTGGCCGGACGTCGCGGTGGTCGGCTGGTCGGTGGCCGCCCCGTCGAGCTCGGCGGTCGCCGCGGCGTCGGGCTCGGCGGTCGTCGTGGTGACGGTCCCGGCGGGTGCCGTGGCGGCGCTCGTGGGCTCAAGATCCCGTGCCCGGCGGAACTCGGCGGCGCGGGTCGAGGCGGGGACGATGCCGGCGCCCCGGCTCGGTCCGGCCTCCCGCGGGCGGTCCGCAGAGCCCGAGCCGCCCGCGCCGACGGGCTGTGCGACGCTCGCACCGGTACGGGCGCCGTCGGCGTGGTCGTCCTGGCCGTCGTGGTCGGCGCGGGTCGGCCGGAGCTGGGCCGCGCGGCTGGTGGCCGGCACGATCCCCGCCCCACGGGCGGTCCCGGCGTCGTCGGTCGGCCGGACGGGCGCCGCGGGCACCTCCCCCGTCGCCGGCCGGCGGCCCCGGCCCGCGGCCGTCCGTTCCTGCTCGCGGCGCTCGCGCCGGGTGAGACCGGCCGAGGTCGCCGGCAGGACCGTGGTGGCGTCCTCACCCGCGGCGGCGCGCTCCGCGACGCGGGCGTCCCGGCGGCGCGTCTCGCGAACGGTCAGCACCTCGAGCGCGAGGAGAGCGAGCCCGGCGAGCAGGACCACCGCGCCGACGATGACGCCCGGCACGAGCCAGGGCGTGGTCACCTCGACCGGCCAGGTGAGCGAGACCCGCGGGGCCGGGCCGCTGCCGTCGGTGGCGGCGAGCAGGCTCCACCGTCCGGGCTGGTCGGTCCACGTGAGCTCGGCGGTGCCGGTGCCGTCCTGCTCCACGACCCAGAGGTCGGAGCCGGCGGGATTGGGCACGGTGGTGGCGGCGCCGTCCGCGGCGCCCTCGGTCGCCTCCGCGGTCGCATCCCCCTCGCCGTCGTCCGCGGCCGCCTCGCCGGCCTCGGTGCGCACGGTCAGCTCCTCCCAGGAGCTGAGCCCGGTGATGCGCGCGTGCGGATCCTCACCCACCCACGCCTCGACGTCCTCGGTCCGCCCGAGGGCCAGGACCACCGGCTCGTCGTCGTCGGCGCGAGCGGTGATCGTCACGTCGGGCGCGACGGCGTCCAGCACGCCGGCGTCGGTGATGACCACGGGGGTCTCCGACCGGGCGGGCATCGTGAGCGTGGCGGTGTCCGCGGGGCGCCAGACCGTCGCCGAGGCGATGGCCAGGGCGATGCCGACGGCACCGAGCACGACGAGCGCTACGGCGATGATCCGGCGTGTCACGTGGCTGGTGGTCCTCCTGCTCGGGATGCCCGCGCCGGGCATCGTCAACGCGCCAGGATACGGCCCCGTCCTGGGCGGCGCTCCCGGCGGTGCGCGCTGCTGGCCGCGCGTGCCGGGCGAGGACGGACTGCCTCCTGGGGCACGGCGGCGTCGATAGCGCCCGGGGGCGCGGGAGCGCACCGGCAACCGGACCTCGGCCGCTCGCAGGTGGCTGCCGGCGGAGCGTGAGCACCACGACAGCGGGACGGCGAGGCCCGGGGTGCGCACGAACGACCGTAAAGCTCCCCGCCTCAAGGCCGTGGGCATCAGGTGACCGGCGGGATCCCGCGGATCTCGGGCCCGGGCGGCCGGGCCGGTACGGCACTCTACGGTCGTCGGCGAACGCTCCCCGCTCGCGGCGCCCCGGACATCCGCGCGCAGTCCCGGGAGCGCCCGTCACGGCCGCCTCTCCGGACCGTGACGTCCACGCTCGCTCCTGCCCGCACCCCACCGGCCGGTTACGCTGGGCTGGCCCACCGGGCACCCCTGCGGGTGGTCGGTCCCCAATCTGTGGGCGTGTCCACACGACACGGCAGGAGGAGTTCGTGGCCGAGGATCAGCCGACGTTCCCCGTCGTCATGCGCGGCTACGACCGCGCGCAGGTGGACCAGCACCTGCAGGCGCTGACCACCGCGGTGGCCGAGGCCCGCCAGCAGGTCGAGAGCCTGGACGCCCGCAACCTCAAGCTGGCCGGGGAGCTGGCCGAGGCCCAGCGGCAGCTGCGGGAGAACGAGCGGCCGTCCTACGCCGGGCTCGGCTCGCGCGTCGAGGTGCTGCTCCGCTCGGCCGAGCAGCAGGCGTTCGACGTCGTCCGCCGGGCCAACGACGACGCCCAGCGGACCCTCGACCGGGCCACCGCCGCCGCCCAGTCCCTGAGCAGCCGCGCCGAGGACGAGGCGGCGACCCTGCTCGCCGAGGCCCGCGCGGAGGCGGAGGAGCTCACCACCCGTGCCCGGGTGGAGACCGAGACCGCGGTGACCGCCGCCCAGCGGCGGGCCGCAGAGCTGGTCGACGCGGCCCAGCGCGAGGCGGCCCGGCTGCACGCCCGCGCCGAGGCGGAGGAGTCGGAACGGCGCAGCGCCGTGGACCAGGAGCTCGCTCTCCTGCGTGCCCAGACCGAGCAGGAGACCACCGAGCTGCGGGCCCGCACCGAGCAGGAGACCACCGAGCTGCGCACCCGGACCGAGGCGGTCGCGGCGGAGCTACGGCTGCGCGCCGAGGCGGAGGCAGCCGCCGCCCACGAGGCGGCGACCGAGCGGGCCCGCACCGTCCTGGGCGACGCCGAGGCGCGCGCGGCGGAGGCCGAGCGCCGCCTGGCGGAGGCGCTGGACCGTGCCGAGCAGCTGCGCACCGAGACCGACGCGCAGGTCCGGCGCGGCCTGGCCGACGCCCGCCAGCAGGTCACCCAGATGCTCGCCGCCGCCCGCGCCGACGCCGAGCGGATCCGCGGGGAGGCCGAGGCCGCCGCGGAGCACACCCGGGCGACCGTGCAGCGCCAGGTCGAGGAGCTGACGGCCCAGCGGGAGTCCATCGCTGCCTACCTGGAGGAGATGCGCGGGCTGCTCGGCGTCCCGGCCGGCGAGGCGGACGGCAGCGGCACCGGTGCACGGGCCGCGGAGCCGGACCAGCAGGCGCGTAACCAGCCGGCGCGTAGCGAGCCGGACCAGGCGGAGCCGGACCAGGCGGCGCCGAGCCAGCAGGTGCCGGACAGGGCGGCCGCGGACGAGCAGGAGCCGGACCAGGTGCGAGCGGCGCCCTCATCGGCGGACGCTGCGGCGGCGGGCGAAGCAGAAGAAGGCGCACGGGCGGTCCCACCCCAGCCGGCCTGAGCTCCACCGGCTGCCCACCCGGCCCGGGTGCCACCGGCCTGCGCAAGCGGGCCCGCGCGCCGCGCGGCCGACCAGCAGGCCGCGCGCCGTCGCCGGCCCTGGCCATGGGCACCCGCCGTCGGCCCTGCTCCTCAGCGCACCATGCGGATCTCGGTCACCTCCCAGCCCGCCGGCCCGGCCTGGCGGGCGCCGTCGGGCGCGAAGCCGTGCCGGGCGTAGAAGCGCTGGGCGTGGGTGTTGGTCTCGGCCACCCACAGGAAGCAGGGGGCGTCGCCGACGGCGAGCTCGAGGAGGTGGGTGCCGGTGCCCCGGCCCTGCTCGGCCGCCAGCACGTACAGCAGCTGGAACTGCAGGGGCCGGACCTGCCCCGGGCCGGCCGCGGCCGCCGTCGCGAAGCCCACGATCTCCTGGCCCCGCACCGCCACCCACGTCTGCGTCGGGCCCGGGTCGGCGAGCAGGTCCTGCCACTGCTGCGGCCGCCGGGCCGCGCGGTCGGCGTACACCTCCGGCGGCACCGCCTCACCGTAGGTCTCGTGCCAGCAGCGCAGGTGGACGTCGGCGATCGCATCGGCGTCGACAACCGTTGCGGGGCGGATGCGGGCGGCGGGCTCGGTCGCTCGGGCAGCGGGCTCGGTCACACCACCAGCGTAGGGAAGCGGCGCCGACCCGACGGCGCGACGGCGCGACGGCGAGCGCCCCGGCCCCACCCCGGGTCCCGGCCCCACGCGCGGGCCTGCACCTACCCTGACCCTGTGCGGGACGAACCGGGATGGGCCGAGCAGCGGCGCGAGGCCGCCGCCGAGCACGAGCGCATGCTCGAGCGCCGGCGCAGCGGGGAGCACGAGCGGGCCCGCGGGCTCCTTCGCCGGTTCGCCGCCGCGGCGGCCGCTGCCGGGCTGCCGGCGCAGCCGCTGCGGGTGCAGGGTTACGGCGGGCGGGGCAGCGCCCGGACCGACCGCACCGGCTGGTACCTGCGCGCCGACCGCACGGCGGCGGTGGGGACCGACGGCGAGTTCTACCTGCTCACCGCCCGGCTGGGCTGGCGGGACCGGGCCCGCGGGGTCGCCCTGGCACCGAGCGAGCCGCCCGCGGTCCTCGGGGCCGGCGGCCGGGACGGGGACTCCATCGCGCTCGCCGACGCGCTCGAGCGCCTGCTGCCGGGCTGGCAGCAGCCCGGCGGCCGGGCGGCGGAGGGGTAGTCTCCGCGCGTCTCCGGCCGGTGCCGGGAGCGCTGGGCGCGGGCGGGACGGCACCGGTCGCCGCTGCAACGCCAACGAGCGCCTGCCGGCACCTGCGGGCGGCGCCGACGCCCACGGCAGCCTCAGCCACAGCGCTCGTAGAGGCGGCGCAACGCCGCCGCGACCTCCGCCGGCGCCTCCAGCGCGCTCATGTGCCCGGCGCGCGGGACGACGACGACCTCGACGTCGCCCAGCCGCTCCGCCATGGCCTCCGCGGCCGCCTGCGGGCTGCCCTTGTCCTCGGCGCCGCGCAGGACCAGCGCGGGGACCATGAGGTCGGGCAGGACGTGCAGCCGGTTGGGCCGCTCGGCCATCGCGACCTGCCCCCACTGGATCCCGGTCGGCGGGGCGGCGGCCAGCGCGGCGCGCAGGCGCTCGACGACGTCCGGCCGGCTCTGCAGGGTGGTCTCGCCCAGGACCGTGGTGAGCATCGAAGCCACGGCGCCGGAGCCGGTGGGCCCGGCCGCCAGCTCGGCCACCTTGAGCCGGTTCGCGCGGGCCGCGGCGTCGTCGGCCTCGGCCCGGGTGTCGAGCAGCCCGACGCCGGCGAGCAGGTCCCGGTGCCGCTCGGCCAGGGCCAGCACGGCGTACCCGCCCATCGACAGCCCCGCGACCACCGCCCGGCTCACGCCCGCGTCGTGCAGGGTGGCGGCGACGGCGTCGGCGTAGGTCTCCAGGCTCGGCGCCAGCGCCCGGCCCAGGCTCTCGGCGACCGCGCGGGGCGGGGGCGAGCTGCCGAAGCCGGGGGCGTCGAGGGTGCAGACCGGGACGTCGCCGAGCTCGGCGAGGACGCCGTCCCACATGGTCTGGTCCAGGGGGAAGGCGTGCAGGAGGACGAGCGGCAAGCCGTCGGCGGGGCCGTGGCGGGTCATGGCCAGCAACGCGCTCATGGCCCGAGGATGCCACGGCCGCCGGGGCGCGCGAGCCGGGGGCGTCCGGTATCGGATGGTGGACGAGGGGCCGGGCTGGCCTACCGGGCGGGGCCCACCCGGGGCTCACCCGGCGACGCTCACCGGGTGGGCCGCCGCCGGTCCCGCGCCTGCCAGCACGCGGTGTGCCAGTGCCGCCGGTCGGCCAGCCCGGCCTGGGCGCCGAGGAGGTGCTCGGCGGGCCAGGCGACCACGTGGGCGACCCCCGGCGGGACGAGCTGGTCGCAGCCGGGGCACCGGTACGCCTTGTCCGACCCGCGCACCTGCCGGACGGTGTACGGCTCGCCCCCGGGGCCGGCCTCGCTCCGGGCCAGCCCGGCCAGGCGGTCCGGGTCCAGGGGCACGTGGCCCTCCCCGTAGGGGCGGCGGCGCGAGCGGCGGGAGGACGGCACGCGAGCATTCTCCCCCGGCTGCACGGACGACGGCGGGCGCCGGTCCGGGACGACGTCGGCCAGCCGATCCGACGAGGAGGTCCGGCGGCCGGGACGACGGCGGGCGCCGGCCCGGGATCGGCCCTCAGCCGGGCAGGCTGCGGGTCCGCGCCACCTCGGCGTACCAGCGCCCCGAGTCCTTCACGGTGCGCCGCTGGGTCGGGTAGTCCACCGCCACGATGCCGAACCGCTTGGCGTACCCCTGCGCCCACTCGAAGTTGTCCAGCAGGGACCACACGAAGTACCCGCGGACGTCCGCGCCGTCGGCCACCGCGCGACCGACCGCGGCGAGGTGCCGGCGCAGGTAGTCCACCCGCTCCGGGTCGTGCACCCGCCCGTCCGGGCCGACGGCGTCGGGGAACGCGGCGCCGTTCTCCGTCACCAGGAGCGGCAGCCCCTCGTAGGCGTTGTCCAGGGCGGTGAGGAGCTCGTAGAGCCCGTCCGGCTCGATGTTCCAGCCCATCGCGGTCAGCGGACCGGCGGGCGGCAGGACCTCGACGTCGTCCAGCGTCGGCCACGCGCTCGCCGGGCCGCCGACGCCCGGCTCACCGGCATTGCCCGGCCCACCGCCGTCGCCCGGCCCGCCGCCGTCGTGCGCGGCGGCAGCGGCGCCGGCGGGCTGCCCCGGTCCACGCCCGCGCACGTAGCTCGTGGCGTAATAGTTCACGCCCAGGGCGTCCAGCCGCTGGCGGATGAGGTGCAGGTCCCCGGGCCGCACGAACGACCAGTCGGTCAGGTGCGCCGTCCGGGCCCGCAGCTCCACCGGGTAGCTGCCGTCCAGCAACGGCCCGAGGAAGATGTGGTTGCCGAGGAGGTCGCGGCGGTGCGCGGCCTCCAGGTCTGCCGAGCGCTCGGGGTGGGCGGGCCGGGTGACGTGCAGGTTGAGCGCGACGGACACCCGGGCGTCCGCGCCGAGCTCGTCCCGGATCGCGGCCGCCGCCAGCCCGTGCGCGAGGTTGAGGTGGTGCGCCGCGGCGAGCGCCGCCGCCGGGTCCGTCCGCCCGGGGGCGTGCACGCCGGCGGCGTAGCCGAGGAACGCGCTGCACCAGGGCTCGTTGACGGTGATCCACAGCGCCACCCGGTCCCCGAGCTCGCGGGCCATCGCCCGGGCGTAGCCCGCGAAGGCGTAGGCGGTCGCCCGGTTGGCCCAGCCGCCGGCGTCCTCCAGCTCCTGCGGCAGGTCCCAGTGGTAGAGGGTGACGACCGGGTCGGCGCCGGCGGCCCGGAGGGCGTCGAGCAGGTCCCGGTAGAACCGGACCCCGGCGGGGTTGAGGTCTCCGGTGCCGCCGGGCTGGACCCGGGGCCAGGAGATGGACAGCCGGTAGGCGCCCAGCCCGAGCTCGGCCAGCAGCGCGACGTCCTCCCGCCACCGGTGGTAGTGGTCGGCGGCGACGTCGCCGGTCTCGCCGCCGGCGGTGCGGCCGGGGGTGTGGCTGAAGGTGTCCCAGATGGACCGGCCGCGCCCGTCCTCGGCCACCGCGCCCTCGACCTGGTAGGCCGCCGTGGCGGCCCCCCACACGAAGGACTCCGGGAAGGTGGTCACCGCTGCACCGCCACCCCGCCGCGCAGGACCTGGACGGGGCGCAGGTCGGCGTCGGTGCGGACGACGTCGGCCCGGCGGCCGGCCTCGAGCGCGCCGACCCTCGTGGTGCCCAGGACGCCGGCCGGGCCGGTGGCGGCCATGTACACCGCGTCGACCAGCGGTACGCCGCCGGCCACGGTGGTCCGCACGACGTCGAGCAGGTGGGCGGTGCCGCCGGCGATGGACCCGCCGCCGGCCAGGCGGGCGACGCCGTCGGCCACGACGACGTCCATCGAGCCCAGCCGGTAGCTGCCGTCCGGCATCCCGGCCGCCGCCATCGCGTCGGTGACCAGGACGGCGTTCTCCCGGCCGACGAGCTCGTAGACCTCCCGGACCACCGCCGGGTGGAGGTGGGTGCCGTCCCCGATGAGCTCGACGACGGCCTGGCCCCGCCGGGCGGCGGCCAGCACCTCGCCGACCGGCCCGGGGTCGCGGTGGTGCCACGGGCGCATCCCGTTGAACAGGTGGGTGACGGTGGGGCGGGCGGAGCGGGGCGCGCGCTGGGCGGCGGCCGGCTGCCCGGCGGCCGCGTCGGGTCGGCCGGCGGCAGGCTGGCCGGCGGCCGCGGCCGGCTCGGAGACGACCGGCGCGGTGGGCTGGTCGTCGGCGTACGCGGCGACGCGCAGCGCCGCGGTCTCGGCGAGCAGCGCGGCGGACTCGGCGAGCGCCGCGCGGGTGTCGCCCGGTCCGGCGTCGGTGTGCCCCCAGGAGGGCAGCGCGCCGCCGGCGGCCAGCCGCGCCGCCACCCCGTCCGGGCCGCGGTTGCCGGGGTGCTCCGGGGCCAGCGTCATCGTCACCACGTGGCCGTCGCCCAGGGCGAGGAGCTCGGTGGTGAGGGCGGGGTCGGGCGCCATGATCAGGGCCGGGTCCTGGGCGCCGCACCGCGCGGTGGAGAGGAACGGGCCCTCCAGGTGGATGCCGGCGAGCTCGCCCGCGGCAGCCAGGCCGGCGAGCATCTCGACCCGGGCGCGCAGCGTGCCGGGGGCGGCGGTGACCAGGGAGGCGACCAGGCTGGTGGTGCCGTGCCGGCGGTGCTCGGCGACGGCGGCCATCGCCTCCGCCGCGGTCTCGGCGTCGGGGAAGGAGGCCCCGCCGCCGCCGTGGCAGTGCAGGTCCACCAGGCCCGGCAGGAGGTAGCCGCCCCGGTCCTCGGGGGCCGGGTCCGCGGCGGGCCCGGCGGCGGCGAGGGCCGGCCCCCAGCCGGCGGCCGTGGCGTCGTCGGCCTGCCCCACCCAGGCGATGGTGTCGCCGTCGAGCACCACCACGCCGTCGGCCAGCGCGGCGCCGGGGGTGACGACCTGGCCGCGCAGCACCGTCGGGCTCGTCGGTGCGCTCATCAGGCCCGCCCGGTGGTCGGGGCGCCGAGCCGGTGGGCGCCGGCGCGTGGGCTCCGCCGCTGGGGGACTGCCGGGGCAGCTGTCATCGGTCCTCCTAGAAGAGCCTGGACGCGACGTCGTCCAGGCCGCGCATGGCGTCGTAGTCGAGCACGAGGCAGCGGATGCCGCGGTCGGTGGCGAGCACCCGGGCCTGGGGCTTGATCTCCTGCGCGGCGAAGACGCCGCGGACGGGGGCGAGGAGGGGGTCGCGGTTGAGCAGGTCCAGGTACCGGGTGAGCTGCTCGACGCCGTCGATGTCCCCGCGCCGCTTGATCTCCACCGCGACGGAGGCCCCGGTCGGGTCCTTGGCCATGATGTCCACCGGGCCGATGGCGGTGGGGTACTCGCGGCGCACCAGCCGGTGCCCCGCGCCGAGCAGGTCGATCTGCTCGGCGAGGAGTTTCTGCAGGTGCGCCTCCACGCCGTCCTTGACCAGGCCGGGGTCCACCCCGAGGTCGGCGCTGTGGTCGGCGAGGAACTCCTCGATCCGGACCACGAGCCGGTCGTCGGACTTGGTGTGCTGGACCGTCCAGACCTGCTCGACGCCGGCGGCCGCCTCCTCGGCGGTCGGCTCGGCGACGCTGAGCCGGCACGGCGGGCTCATCCAGTTCAGCGGCTTGTAGGAGCCGCCGTCGGAGTGCACGAGGACCGAGCCGTCGGCCTTGACCATCAGCAGCCGGGTGGCCGGCGGGAGGTGGGCGTCCAGCCGCCCGGAGTAGTCCACCGAGCAGCGGGCGATGACGACACGCACGCCGAGCACCTTACCCACCGCACCGCCGCCGGGCCGGTCGCCTCAGGAGTGGATCGTGGTGACCACGATCGCCTCCGGAGCTGATCTCAGTGACCAGAATCCACTCCGGAGTTGATATTCGTCACATAGCACACATTTTCCACTCCGGAGTGGATATTGGTGACCAGAATCGCCTCCGGAGTGGGTATGGGTGACCAAAATCGCCTCCGGAGTGGATCTCGGTGACCACGATCGACTCCGCAACTGATTCTGGTGACCACGATCGCCTCCGGAGCCTGCGCCCTGCAGCGCTCCGTGAACCTCGCGCGCCGGCGGGTACGTGCCCGACGGTGGGTGCGCCTCACCGCACCGGGTCCTCCAGCGGCGGGGCGGACTCCAGCCAGCTCACCACGCCGGCGAGGGCGGAGTCCACCATCGCCAGGTCGAGCTCGCGGCCCTGATAGCGGCAGCGCACCTCCACCACGTGCCCGGCGCCGGTGCCGCGGCGGGTGCGGCGCACCACCTGCAGCCCGGCCCGGGCGAAGGTGCAGGCGGGCCGCAGGGACAGGGACACCAGCCGGTACCAGTACAGCTTCCCGGCACCGAACACGGCGATCCCGGAGGTCCAGCCCTGCTGGCCGGGCCGCCGCCGGGCGCACTCGAAGGAGCCGACCCGCCGGGCCAGCCGGCGGACCCGCACGGCGAACAGCACGAGGACGACGACGGCGGCGAGGGCGGCCACGACCAGGCCCGCGCCCGCCGCCTCCGCCGCCGTCACTTCTACCGCTCGTCGGCGCCGGCGCGGGTGGCCTCCACGACCACCATGACGTTGTCCTCGTCGACCGAGACGAACCCCTCGGCGACCTCGATCTCCGTGCCGGCCCCGGCCGGCGGGGTGATGCGGACCGTCCCCGGGCGCAGCACCGCGAGCACCGGCTGGCGGCCGGTGAGGATGCCCAGGTCGCCGTTGGACGCCGGGACGACGACGCTGCTCGCCTCCCCGGTCCACAGGGACCGGCTGGGCGTCACCACCTCCACCTTCATCACCACCGCGGCCCCCTCAGCGCTGCTCGGCCTGGATCTTGTGCCAGGCCCGCTCGAGGTCCTCGATCCCGCCGATGTTGAAGAAGGCCTGCTCCGGGACGTGGTCGTAGTCGCCGTCGGCGATCCGCTTGAAGGCCTCGACCGTCTCCGCGACCGGCACCGTGGAGCCCTCGACGCCGGTGAACTTCACCGCGGTGTAGGTGTTCTGGGAGAGGTACTGCTCGATGCGCCGGGCCCGGGCGACGGCGACCTTGTCCTCCTCGGGGAGCTCGTCGACGCCGAGGATGGCGATGATGTCCTGCAGCTCCTTGTTCTTCTGCAGGATCGACTTCACCCGGGTGGCGACGTCGTAGTGCTCCTGGCCCACGTACTGCGGGTCGAGGATCCGGGAGGTGGAGGCGAGCGGGTCCACCGCCGGGTACAGGCCGCGGGAGGCGATGTCCCGGGAGAGCTCGGTGGTGGCGTCCAGGTGCGCGAACGTCGTCGCCGGGGCCGGGTCGGTGTAGTCGTCGGCCGGGACGTAGATCGCCTGCAGGGAGGTGATGGAGTGCCCGCGGGTGGAGGTGATCCGCTCCTGCAACTGGCCCATCTCGTCGGCCAGGTTGGGCTGGTAGCCCACCGCCGAGGGCATCCGGCCGAGCAGGGTGGAGACCTCCGAGCCGGCCTGGGTGAAGCGGAAGATGTTGTCGATGAAGAGCAGCACCTCCTGCTTCTGCACGTCCCGGAAGTACTCGGCCATGGTCAGCGCGGACAGCGCGACCCGCAGCCGCACCCCCGGCGGCTCGTCCATCTGGCCGAAGACCAGGGCGGTCTTGTCGAAGACGCCCGCGTCCTCCATCTCCATGATCAGGTCGTTGCCCTCGCGGGTGCGCTCGCCGACCCCGGCGAACACCGACACCCCGCCGTGGTCCTGGGCGACGCGCTGGATCATCTCCTGGATGAGCACGGTCTTGCCGACGCCGGCCCCGCCGAACAGGCCGATCTTGCCGCCCTGGACGTACGGGGTGAGCAGGTCGATCACCTTGATGCCGGTCTCGAACATCTGGGTGCGGGACTCCAGCTGGTCGAACCGGGGGGGCTCGCGGTGGATCGGCCAGCGCTCGGTGACCTCCAGCCGCTCGCCCTCGGGCAGGTTCAGCACGTCCCCGGTCACGTTGAACACGTGGCCCTTGGTCACGTCCCCGACCGGGACGGAGATCGGGGCGCCGGTGTCGGTGACGACGGCGCCGCGGACCAGGCCGTCGGTGGGCCGCAGGGCGACGGCGCGCACCAGGTTGTCGCCCAGGTGCTGGGCGACCTCCAGGGTCATCGTCATCTTCCCCTCGCCCTCGCCCTGGCCGGACAGGTCCACCTCGGTGGTCAGGGCGTTGTACATCTCCGGCAGGGCGTCCGGCGGGAACTCGATGTCGACGACGGGTCCGGTGACCCGGGCGACGCGGCCGGCGCCGGGGGCGGCGCCGCCCTGCGTCGGCGTGTCGGTGGCAGTGGCAGTCATGGTCCTTGTTCCTTCGCTGGTCACCGGCTGGACGCCAGGGCGTCCGCGCCGGAGACGATCTCGGTGATCTCAGAGGTGATGTCGGCCTGACGGGCCTGGTTCGCCAGCCGGGTGTAGTCGCGGATGAGGTCCTCGGCGTTGTCGGTGGCCGTGTGCATGGCCTGCTGCCGGGCGGCGAGCTCGGAGGCGGCGGCCATCAGCAGCTGGGCGTAGATCCGCCGGCGCACGTACATCGGCAGCAGCGCGTCCAGGACCTCCTCCGGGCTGGGCTCGAACTCGTACAGCGGCAGCGGGTCGGCGCCGGGGGCGGTGACGCCCTCGACGACCTCCAGCGGCAGCATCCGGCGCACCTGCGGCACCTGGGACACCATCGAGACGAACCGGGTGAACACCACGTGCAGCTCGGCCACCCCGCCGTCCTCTTCCGGCGCCTCGTACGCGGCGAGCAGGGTGTCGGCGATCTCCCGGGCCCGCTCGGCGGAGGGGTTGTCCGAGCCCTCGGTCCAGGCGGCCCGCACGTCCCGGCCGCGGAAGCGGAAGTAGCTCTCCCCGCGCCGGCCGGTGACGTACAGCACCGGCTCCTTGCCCTCCTGCTCCAGCCGCTCGAGCAGCCGCTCGGTCTCCCGCAGCACGGTGGCCGAGTAGGCGCCGGCAAAGCCCCGGTCGGAGGTGATCGCCAGCACGGCGACCCGCCGGGTGTCCTCCCGGCCGGTGATCAGCGGGTGGCTCAGGTGGGCGTGCGCGGCCACCGCCGCGACCGCCCGGATCAGCACCTGGGTGAACGGGTCGGCGGCCTGCGCCGCCTCCCGCGCCCGGCCGACCCGGGCCGCGGCGATCAGCTCCATGGCCCGGAAGACCTTCTTCAGGGTCTGGGTGGCCCGGATCCGGTCCTTGTAGACCCGCTGGGACGTCGCCACGCCTCAGCCCCGCTTCGCGGTGACGATCTGCTCCTGCGCCCGCTCCGCCTCGGGCTCCTCGGTGTCGGTGTCCGGCTCGGCGCCGAGCGGGTTGCCCTCGGCGTCGAGGAAGCCGGTCCGGAAGTCCTCCACCGCCGCGCGCAGCGCCTCCTCGGTCTCCGGCTCGAGCCGGCCGGTGCTGGCGATGGTGCTGAGCACGTCGCTGTTGCGGCGCAGGTGGTCGAGCATCTCGCGCTCGAACCGGGCGACGTCGGCCACCGCGACGTCGTCGAGGTAGCCGTTGGTGCCGGCCCAGACCGAGGCCACCTGGTCCTCCACGGCGTAGGGGGTGTACTGCGGCTGCTTGAGCAGCTCCATCAGCCGCTCCCCGCGGGTGAGCTGCTGGCGGGTGGTGGGGTCCAGGTCGGAGGCGAACATCGCGAACGCGGCCTGCGCGCGGTACTGGGCCAGGGTGATCTTCAGCGTGCCGGCGACCTTCTTCATCGCCTTGATCTGGGCGTCGCCGCCCACCCGGGAGACGGAGATGCCGACGTCGACGGCGGGACGCTGGTTGGCGTTGAACAGGTCGGACTGGAGGAAGATCTGCCCGTCGGTGATCGAGATGACGTTCGTCGGGATGTACGCCGAGACGTCGTTGGCCCGGGTCTCGATGATCGGCAGGCCGGTCATCGAGCCGGCGCCGAGCTCGTCGGAGAGCTTCGCGCAGCGCTCCAGCAGCCGGGAGTGCAGGTAGAAGACGTCCCCGGGGTAGGCCTCGCGGCCCGGCGGGCGGCGCAGCAGCAGGGACACCGCGCGGTAGGCCTCGGCCTGCTTGGACAGGTCGTCGAAGACGATGAGGACGTGCTTGCCGGCGTACATCCAGTGCTGGCCGATGGCCGAGCCGGTGTAGGGGGCGATGTACTTGAAGCCGGCCGGGTCCGAGGCCGGGGCGGCGACGATGGTGGTGTACTCCAGCGCGCCGGCCTGCTCCAGGGCGCCGCGCACCGAGGCGATGGTGGAGCCCTTCTGCCCGACCGCCACGTAGATGCACCGCACCTGCCGGGCGGGGTCCCCGGACTCCCAGTTCGCCTTCTGGTTCAGGACGGTGTCGATCGCCAGGGCGGTCTTGCCGGTCTGCCGGTCGCCGATGATGAGCTGGCGCTGCCCGCGGCCGATCGGGATCATCGTGTCGATGGCCTTGATCCCGGTCTGCAGCGGCTCGTGGACGCTCTTGCGCATCATCACGCCGGGGGCCTGCAGCTCCAGCGCCCGCCGGCCCTCGAGGCCGGCGATGTCCCCCAGCCCGTCCATCGGCTGGCCCAGCGGGTCCACCACCCGGCCGAGGTAGCCCTCCCCCACCGGGACGGAGAGCACCTCCCCGGTGCGGCGGACCTCCTGGCCCTCCTCGATGCCGGTGAAGTCGCCGAGGACGACGACGCCGACCTCGCGCACGTCGAGGTTCAGGGCCAGGCCCAGGGTGCCGTCGGCGAAGCGGACGAGCTCGTTCGCCATGACGCCGGGCAGGCCCTCGACCTGGGCGATGCCGTCGGCGGCCAGGGTGACGTGCCCGACCTCCTCGGCGGCGGCCTGGCTGGGCTGGTAGGAACTCACGAAGCTGTCCAGCGCGGCGCGGATGTCCTCCGGCCGGATCGTCAGCTCAGTCATTGGTCTTCCTTCGGTTCGAGGTGGCCGCACACGCGGCCTGGTCCATGATCTCTCGGTTCGGCCGGGTCAGCGCACCAGGCGGCGGCGGGCGTCCGCCAGCCGCGCGGCCAGCGTGCCGTCGACGACGTCGTCGCCGACCTGCACCCGCAGCCCGCCGACCACCTCGGGGGCGATGCCCACGTGCACCCGCACCGGCCGGCCGTACCGGCGGCCGAGGACCGCGGCGAGGCGCTGGACCTGCTCCCGGCTCAGCGGGACGGCGGCGGTGACCGCGGCGACCAGGTGCTGGCGGCGCTCGGCGGCGGCCTCGGTGACCAGGCGCAGCGCGGCGGTCACCGGGCGGCGCGGGGCGCGCGCGGCGCGCACGGCCAGCACCTCGGTCTCCGGGGCGACCTTGCCGGCGATGACGGCGGCCATCAGCCCGGCGCGCCGGTCCGCGCCCGCGGTCCGGTCGGCCAGCGCCAGCCGCAGCTCGCGGGCCTCGGCGAGCACCCGGCCGAGCCGGAAGGTCTCGTCCTCGACGTCGGCCAGCCGGCCGGCGCGGTCGGCGGCGGCCAGCACCGACGTCACGGCCAGCCGCTCGACGGCGTCGGGGAGGTCGCCGTCGTCGGACCACCGTTCGCGGACCAGCCCGCCGAGGAGGTCGACGACCTCGGGGGCCACCTTCCCGCCCAGCACCTGCCCGGCGAGGCGGGCCTTGGCGGCGCCGTCCCGGGTGGGCTCGGTCAGCGCCCGGCGCAGCCGGGGCGCGCCGTCCAGGAGGTCGACGACGGCGAAGAGCTCCTCGCCCAGGGCCGCGGCCCCGGCGCCGACCTCGTGCAGGACCGGCTCCCACCGCTCCAGCGCCCGGTCCACGGCCGCCTGGCTGGTCGCCCGCATCACGCCTCCAGGGCCCGCGCGGCGCGGGCGCCGTCGGCGTCCTGGTCGCCCTGGGCCTCGAGCTCGTCCAGGAACCTGTCGATGACCCGGGACTGCACGGCGTGGTCGGCCACGGACTCCCCGACGATCCGCGAGGCCAGCTCGGTGGCGAGCAGGCCGACGTCGGTGCGCAGGGAGATCTGCGCGGCCTGCCGGTCGGCCTCGATCTGCCGGGCGGCGGACTCGGTGACCCGGTCCGCCTCGGCCTGGGCCCGGGCCCGGGCCTCGGCGACGATCTGCTTGCCCTCCGCCTGCGCCCGCTCCCGGACGGCGGCCGCCTCGCGGCGGGCGTCGGCCAGCTCCGCGGCGATCCGCTCCTCGGCGGCCGCGGCCTGCCGCTCGGCCTCCTCGGCGTGGCTCAGCCCGGCCTCGATCTTCGCGGCCCGCTCGTCCAGCATCGCGGTCAGCCGGGGCACGGCGAACCTGACCAGGAAGAACCCGATCAGCGCGATCGCGACGAGCGACCAGATGATGTCGTACGAGGCCGGGATGAGCGGGTTCTGCGTCGTCTCGGCCAGCACCGCGGGGGCGGACATGTCAGGCACCGAAGACGAAGCCGGCGGCGAGACCGATCAGACCGAGGGCCTCGACGAGCGCCATACCGATGAACATGTTGATGCGCAGCGGACCGGCCAGCTCGGGCTGCCGTGCGACCGCCTCCTGGGTCTTGCCGACCAGGATGCCCATGCCGATGCCGGGGCCGATGGTGGCGAGGCCGTAGCCGATGGTCGCGATGTCTCCGGTGATCTCCATGTGGAGGTCTTCCTTCCTTCGTGCGAGGCCGGGGTCGTCCCGGCTCGTTGGGGCACCGCGGGGCCGAGGGCCCCGCGGGGGTTCAGTGGGACTCGACGGACAGCTGGATGTACACCGCCGTGAGCAGCGCGAAGACGTACGCCTGCAGCACCGCGATGAAGATCTCGAAGACGGTGAACGCGATCCCGGCCAGCAGGGTTCCGGCGCCGAGCACGCCCATCGCGCCGCCCGCCTGGAAGAACAGGTAGTGGGTCGCGCTGAAGCACAGGACCAGGAGCAGGTGCCCGGCGAGCATGTTGGCCAGCAGACGGATGGTCAGCGTGGCCGGCCGCAGGACGAACGTCGAGAGGAACTCGATCGGCGTCAGGACGAGGTAGATCGGCCACGGCACGCCGGGCGGGAAGAGCTGGCCCTTGAGGAAGTGGCCGCCGCCCTGGGCCCGCACGCCGGCGTAGATGAAGGCGACGTAGGCGATGATCGCGAACACCAGCGGCACGCCGATGACGGAGGAGCCGGCGATGTTGAGGAAGGGGATCACGCCGGTGATGTTCATGAACAGCACGCCGAAGAAGATGACGACCAGCAGCGGGGTGTACCGCCGGCCGAGCTCCTTGCCCAGAGACTCCTCGGCGATGCCGGTGCGGACGAAGTCCACGGCCATCTCCCCCAGCGACTGGGCCCGGCCGGGCACCAGGCGGGGGCTGCGGGCCGCCAGCCAGAAGAACAGGACGAGGAGCGCCGCCGCGATGATCCGGACCAGCGTGATCCGGTTGAACTCGAAGATGGTGCCCTCGAACAGCACCGCCGGCGGGAAGAAGTCGGCCAGCGACGGCGGGTGGAACCCGCCGCCCTCCTCCGCGGCCACGAGCGGGCCCGAGGCGGTCAGGAGCACAGATGCGGCAGACAGGGCGTCCCCCCGGGGCTGGTTCGTGGTCGGGCGCGGTGGTGCCCCCGGCGGCACGCACGACGTGGAGTGCCCGGGAAGCGAGACGAGCCTAACGCATGGGCGGCCCTGCCCCGGACGGCGGCCGGCCGTGACGACGGCGACCTCAGCGCTCCGGCGGCTCGGCCCGGGGCGCCGGCTCGACGGTGGGCACCCGCGCGCGCAGCACCCCGGCGGACTCGATGGCGAGGGAGCCGAGGACCGCGAGCACCAGCACGACGAAGAACGTGCCCCGGTCGTAGAAGTCGGCGCCGCGCACCGCCAGCAGCAGCCCGAAGAGCACCAGCATCTTCACCAGCCACCCGCCCACGCCGGCCGCGCTGGCGATCGGCAGCGGCTTGTCCGCGGTGACCATCATCGTGACCACGGTGCCGAGCATGAACAGCGTGGCGATCCCGGCCGCCATCAGCGCGCCCCACACGCCGGGCAGGCCGGCCACGAGGTACCCCACGCCGGCGCCGCCGACGGCGAGGACGGCGACGAGCACCGCGAGGCGGCGCAGCATCACCTGGTACATGTTCCGGGTGGCCCGGGAGGTCTCGGTCACCGTGCTCCGCTCCGCCGCCGCAGGCCGGGCAGCTGGTTGTAGGTGATGACGGCCGCGACGACGACGGCCGCGAGGGTGCCCAGGGCCACCGGGAGGGGGTCGAGGTAGGCCAGGGCGACCGCGGCGAAGGCGATGACGGTCGTCCAGAGGTACATGATCAGCACCGCCCGGCGGTGGCTGTGCCCGGCGTCCAGCAGCCGGTGGTGCAGGTGCATCCGGTCCGGGTGGAACGGGGAGTGGCCGGCCCGGACCCGGCGCAGCACCGCCAGGGTCATGTCCAGCAGCGGCAGCAGCAGGACGGCCACCGGCAGCAGGATCGGCACGTAGGCGGGCAGCGCCTGGCTGGTGGAGACGGTGGCCGGGTCGATGCGCCCGGTGACGACGATGGCCGCGCCGGCCACGGTCAGCCCGAGGAGCATGGCGCCGGAGTCGCCCATGAAGATCCGGGCGGGGTGGAAGTTGTGCGGGAGGAACCCCACGCACACCCCCACCACGGCGGCGATGAGCGCGGTGGCGAGGTTGGCGTAGTTGCCCGGCGACGCCTCCCGGGTGAGCAGGTAGGTGTAGAGGAAGAACGCCCCGCCGCCGATCGCGATCATCCCCGCGGCCAGCCCGTCCAGCCCGTCGACGAAGTTCACCGCGTTGATCGCGACGACGACGACGACCACCGTGGCCACCAGGGAGAGCCGGGCCGAGCCGATGGTCAGGCCGAAGACCGGGAAGGTGATGAGCTGGACGCCCTGCCAGGCGAGGAAGCCGGCGGCGAGGACCTGGCCGGCGAGCTTGGCCATCCAGTCCAGGTCCCAGATGTCGTCGGCGACGCCGAGCAGGCACACCAGGGCGGCCCCGCCGAGGATGGCCCAGGCCATCGAGGTGTCGTGGAACTCGGCGTGCAGGAACGGCACCCGGGAGGCGACGAGCATGGCGACGGCGAGGCCGGCGAGCATGGCGACCCCGCCGAGCCGGGGGGTCGGCTGGGTGTGCACGTCCCGGGCGCGCACCGGGGTGACGGCCCGGGTGAGCACCGCGAGGCGGCGCACGGCGGGGGTGATGAGGAAGGTGACCGCGGCGGCCGTGAGCAGGACGATGAGGTAGACCCTCACGGCGGGCCGGCTCCGGCCGCGCCGTCGGTCACGGGCTCGTCGGCGCCGGGCTCGCCGGCGGCCGGCTCGGCGAGCTCGGGCGCCACGGCCGCCAGCTGGGCCCGGCTGAGCGCGCCCTCGCGCAGGACCACCAGCCGCTCCCCGGTGGCGTCGACGATGGTGGAGGCGGTCCCGCCGCCGGCGCGGCCGGCGTCGAGGTAGACCGCCACCGCGTCCCCGAAGTACGCCTCCGCCTCGGCGACGGTGCGGGCCGCCGGGCGGCCGGTGAGGTTGGCGCTGGTGACGGCGAGCGGGCCGGTGCGGCGCAGCAGCGCCAGCGCGGTGGGGTCGTCCGGCATGCGCAGCGCGACCGTGCCGTCGGTGTCCCCCAGGTCCCACGCGAGGGAGGGCTGGGCGAGGCAGACGACGGTCAGCGGCCCGGGCCAGAACGCGTCGACCAGGTCCCGGACCACGGCGGGCACCTCGGTCGCCAGGCCGTCCAGCGTGCCGGGGCTGGCGACGAGCACCGGCGGGGGCATCTGCCGGCCGCGGCCCTTGGCGGCGAGGAGGGCGGCGACGGCGCGGGCGTCGAAGGCGTCGGCACCGATGCCGTAGACGGTGTCGGTGGGCAGGACGACCAGGGCGCCGCGGCCGAGGGCGTGGACCGCCTCGTCGAGGCCGGCGCTGCGCTGGTCGGGGTCGCGGCAGTCGAACACGCTCACCGGTCGAGTCTCGCACGGTCGCTCGGCGGCCCGTGACATCCTGCACCGGTGCCGCCCGTCCCGCCCGCCGACCGGCCCCACCGCCGGCGAGCGCCCGCCGGGCCGGGGGCACCGCCGCAGCCGCGGCCGCCCGACCGGCGGTCGCCCGACCGGCGCGCGCGATGGTGGTGGCTGCTCGCGGCGGCGCTGGCGGCCCAGCTGCTGGTGCTCTACGCCCCGCAGCTGCCCGGGGGCGGCCCCGCGGCCCTCCCGGGCGCGGACAAGGTGGGCCACGCGGCGGTGTTCGCCCTCGTGACGGTCGCGGGCCTGCGCGCCGGGGTGCGGCCGTGGCTGGTCGTCGCCTACGGGCTCGCCCAGGCCGGCGTCAGCGAGACGCTCCAGCACCTGCTCCTGCCCGGCCGCACCGGCGACCCGGCGGACGTGCTCGCGGACCTCGCCGGCGTCGGGCTCGGCCTGGTCCTGGCCCGGGCAGCAGGCCGGCGCAGCTCTGGGGCACCGCCGGGCTGAGGCGACGACCGGCGCGCGTGCGCACCCGCAGCGCGGCGGCGGCCCGCGCGGCTCCGCGACCCGCCTGGCTACTGCCCGGACGGGTCCGGCTGGACCGCGACGACGTACCGCTCCCGGCCGGCGAGGTCGCGCCCGGTCCGCACCTGGGTCAGGCCGTGCGCGCCGACGACCTCCCGGACCGCACCGGCCTGCACCTCGGCGTGCTCCATCACCAGCACGCCGCCGGGCCGCAGCAGCCGGGCGGCGCGGGCGACCACCGCCCGCGGCACGTCCAGCCCGTCGTCCCCGCCGCCGTAGAGCGCCAGCTCGGGTTCGTGCTCGCGCACCTCGACCTCGCGGGGGACGGCGTCCGGCGGCACGTACGGCGGGTTCGCGACGACGACGTCGACGGCGCCGTCCAGGCTGGGCAGGGCGGTCGCCGCGTCGCCGTGGTGCAGGTGGACCTGCGGGGCGTGCGCGGCGACGTTGCGGCCGGCGAGCGCGATCGCCGCCGGCGAGATCTCGACGGCGTGCACCACCGCGCCGGGCACCTCGGTGGCCACGGCCAGGGCGATCGCGGCCGACCCGGTGCACAGGTCCACCACCACCGGCGGGCGGCCGGCGGCGGCCACCGCCCGGGCCGCGTCGATCGCCGCCTGCGCGACGACCTCGGTCTCCGGGCGCACCACGAACGCGCCCGGGCCGGCGGCGAGGAGGAGGTGCCGGAAGGCCATCTGCCCGGTGAGGTGCTGGAGGGGCTCGCGCCGTCGCCGTCGCTCGACGAGCGCGGCGAAGGCGGCGAACCGTTCACCGCCCTCGACGGCGGGACCGGCGTCGGCACGACCCGTGTCGGCCGGACCGGCGTCGGTGAAGGTGGCACCCGGCGGCAGGAGGTAGAGCGGCCGGCCCAGCACGTGCTCGGCCAGGGCGCGGGCGTCGACCTGGGGGGACGGCACGCCCGCCGCGGCGAGGAGCTCGGCGGCGGCGGCGACGGCTCGCCGGACCGTGGGCGGCCCGTCTTCGGCCGAGCGAGGCGCGGCGAGGTCGTCCGCGGCCAGGTCGGCCGCGGCGAGGTCGGACCCGGCGGGGCCGGCCGCGGCGGGACCGGCCGCGGCGGGGTCAGCCACGGTGGCCGGCACCGGCCAGCCGCTCGGCCTCGTCCATCTCGACGGCCGAGGCGATGACCGGGCCGAGGTCGCCGTCGAGGACCTGGTCGAGGTTGTAGGCCTTGTACCCGGTGCGGTGGTCGGCGATGCGGTTCTCCGGGAAGTTGTAGGTGCGGATCCGCTCGGACCGGTCCACCGTGCGCACCTGCGAGCGGCGCTGCTCCGAGGCCGCGGCCGCGGCCTCCTCCTGCCGGGCGGCGAGCAGCCGGGCCCGCAGCACCCGCATCGCTGCCTCGCGGTTCTGCAGCTGGGACTTCTCGTTCTGCATTGACACCACGGTGCCGCTGGGCAGGTGGGTGATCCGCACCGCGGAGTCGGTGGTGTTCACCGACTGCCCGCCCGGGCCGGAGGACCGGTAGACGTCGATGCGCAGGTCGGCCGGGTCGATCTCGACCTCGCCCGGGTCCTCGACCTCCGGCAGGACGAGCACGCCGGCGGCGGAGGTGTGGATCCGGCCCTGGGACTCGGTGACCGGGACGCGCTGGACCCGGTGGACCCCGCCCTCGTACTTCAGGTGGGCCCACACGCCGTCGGCCGGGTCCCCGTGCGGGCCGCGGGACTTCACCGCCACGGCGACGTCCTTGTACCCGCCCAGGTCGGACTCGGTGGCGCTCAGCACCTGGGTGGCCCAGCCCTGCCGCTCGGCGTAGCGCAGGTACATCCGCAGCAGGTCCCCGGCGAACAGGGCCGACTCCGCGCCGCCCTCGCCGGCCTTGATCTCGACGATGACGTCCCGGGCGTCGTCGGGGTCGGTGGGCAGCAGCACGTGGCGCAGGTGCTCGGCGGCGGCGTCGGCGGCGGCCTGCAGCGCGGGGACCTCGGCGGCGAAGGCGGGCTCGGCGACGGCGAGCTCGCGGCCGGCGGTCAGGTCGCCGTCGGCGGCCCGCCAGGCCTGGTACGCCTCGACGACGCGCCGCAGCTCGGCGTACCGGCGCCCCAGCGTCCGGGCCCGGCCGGCGTCGGCGTGCACGGCCGGGTCGGCCAGGGCGCGCTCGAGCTCGGCGTGCTCGGCGAGCAGCGGCTCGACCTGCGCGAAGTCCTCGCTCATCTGTCCTTGGTGCCCGGGCGGCCCGGGCGGTCGGTTGTGGAAGAACTGTGGGGGCGCCGTCGGGAGGGCGACGGCGGTGCCTCGCTGGGAAGGCGGCGGCGGTGCGCCGCCGGGGACGACGGCGCCGCGCCGTCGGTGGGCGGCGGCGGGGAATGACGACGGCGCCGGCGGGAGCCGCGGGGATCCGCGGCGTCACCGCCGGCGCCGGGCCGAGTGTCGCTACTTCTTCTTGCCGTACCGGGCCTCGAACCGGGCCACGCGGCCGCCGGTGTCGAGGATCTTCTGCTTGCCGGTGTAGAAGGGGTGGCACGCGCTGCACACGTCCGCGTTGATCCGGCCGCTGGTGGCGGTCGAGCGGGTGGTGAAGGTGTTGCCGCAGGTGCACGTCACGGTGGTGGTGACGTACTCGGGGTGGATCCCCTGCTTCATGATGCTCCCTAGGTTCGGTGGTGCTCCCGGGTCGCCCGCCGCGGGGCGGACGTGAACCGGAGGCCGACGAGACATTGTGCCAGAGGGCTGGCCGGTGGGTGTAACGCGCCGGGCGGGCCCGGCATTCCGGGCCCGGCGGCACGGTCACCGGGCCGGGCGCCGGTCGGTGCCGGGCCCGGCAACGCGATCACCGGGGCCGGCGTGCCGGTCAGCGGATGGCCAGCTCGGGCTCCGCGGACGGGGTCGGCGTCGTCTTCTGCACGGTCATCAGGAACTCGGCGTTGGAGCCGGTCTCCCGCAGCTTGCCGAGCAGGAGGTCGATGGCCTGCTGGATGTCCAGCGCGCCCATGACCCGGCGGAGCTTCCAGACGATCTTCAGCTCCTCGGGGCTCATCAGGAGCTCCTCGCGGCGGGTGCCGGAGGCGTTGACGTCCACGGCGGGGAAGACGCGCTTGTCGGCCAGCTGGCGGGACAGCCGCAGCTCCATGTTCCCGGTGCCCTTGAACTCCTCGAAGATGACCTCGTCCATCTTCGAGCCGGTCTCCACCAGCGCCGAGGCGAGGATGGTGAGCGAGCCGCCGTTCTCGATGTTGCGGGCCGCGCCGAAGAACCGCTTCGGCGGGTACAGCGCCGAGGCGTCCACACCGCCGGAGAGGATCCGGCCGGAGGCCGGGGCGGCGAGGTTGTAGGCCCGGGACAGGCGGGTCAGGGAGTCCAGCAGCACGACGACGTCCTGGCCCAGCTCGACCAGCCGCTTGGCCCGCTCGATCGCCAGCTCGGCGACCATGGTGTGGTCCGAGGCAGGCCGGTCGAAGGTGGAGGCGATGACCTCGCCCTTGACCATCCGCTCCATGTCGGTGACCTCCTCGGGCCGCTCGTCGACGAGCACGACCATGAGGTGGACCTGCGGGCTGTTGACGGCGATGGCGTTGGCGATCTGCTGCATGATGATCGTCTTGCCGGCCTTGGGCGGGGCCACGATGAGCCCGCGCTGGCCCTTGCCGATCGGGGCCACCAGGTCGATCACCCGCGGGGTGAGGGCCTTGGGGGTGGTCTCCAGGCGGAGCTGCTCCTGCGGGTACAGCGGGGTCAGCTTGGTGAAGTCCGGGCGCTGCCGGGCCTTCTCCACGCTCATCCCGTTGACGGAGTCCAGCCGCACGAGGGCGTTGAACTTCTGGCGCTTGTTCTCGCTCTCACCCTCCCCCGGCTGGCGCACCGCCCCGGTGACGGCGTCGCCGCGGCGCAGGCCGAACCGCTTGACCTGGCCCAGCGTGACGTAGACGTCGTTGGGACCGGGCAGGTAGCCGGAGGTGCGGACGAAGGCGTAGTTGTCCAGCACGTCCAGGATGCCGGCGACGGGGACCAGGACGTCGTCCTCGGCGACCTCGACCTCCTCGTACCCGGCGAAGTCGTGCTGGTTGCCGCGCCCGCCGCGGCGCTTGCGGTCCCGGCCGCGGTCACGGTTGCGGCGCCGGCCGCCGTCGTGCCCGCCCTGGCCGTCCCGGCGCTCCTCGTGCCGGCGGGCGGCGACCTCGCCGAGGGCGTCGAGGGCGCGCCGGGCGCGCTCCTCCTCGGTCTCGGTGCGCTGGCCGCCGCGGGACTGCTCGCGCAGGTCGCGCTTGAGGGCTTCCTTCGGGTCGCCGCCGCCGCGGGTGGCCGGGGCCGCGGTCACCGCGGGGCCGGCCTGGGCGGGGGCGTCGTCGGGGCGGGCCGACGGCGCCGCTCCGGCCGGGGCGGCCGTGGCCGTCCCGGCGGGCACCGAGGTGGCCGCGTCGGTGGCCGGCGTGGTGCCGGCGGGCGGCGTGGTGGCGGCGCCCCCGGGGGCGGTGGCCCGGCGGGAGGCGCGGCGCGACCGCTGCCCGGTGGGCTGGCCGTCGCCGGCGGCGCGCGGGGCGCCGTCGGCGGGCTGGCCGTCAGCGGCGGCGCGCGGAGCGCCGTCGGCGGGCTGACCGGTACCAGCGGCACGCGGGGCGCCGTCGGTGGGCTGGCCGTTACCAGCGGCACGCGGGGCGCCGTCGGTGGCGGCCCGCTCGCTGCGGGAGCGGTCGGCGGTGGTCGTGGGACCAGTGGTGGTGGGGCCGTCGGGCCCGGTGGCGCCGTCGGCCGCGTCGCTGCGGCTCGGCCCGGCCGTCGTGGTGCGGGCCGCGCCGGCGGCCGGGCGGCCGCCCTGCGCCTCGCGGATGGCGGCGAGCAGGTCGCTCTTGCGCATCCGGGTGGTGCCCTTCAGGCCCATCTGGGCCGCCACGGCCTGCAGCTCGGGCAGGCGCATGGTGGTCAGCGAACCCCCACGCGTGGAGGTGTCGACTGTTTCGGTCACGAGGTTCCTTCCCTCGGCAGACCGTCCATCGTGGACGGATATGGGATGCCAGCTGACCTGGCGATGGGGCGCCGCACGATCGAGCGGCACGCCTGGAGGCGCGCTGCGATCGGGGCTGTGCTCAGCCGCTGCGGACGACATCAGGAGATGCACCAGGACGCGGTGACGCACCCGTGGCGCGGAAGACCTCCGCAGGGAGCCGGTGCACGACAAACTCTACCAGTGGTGATGCGGGAGCGCGCCGGCCGGTCCGGCGTGTCCTGCGCCACGTGGGCTGCCCGGGCAATGCCAGGTGGACTTTCCGGACAAACGCCGGGACCACGCGGGCTTTCCGGACAGCGCCGGGACCACGTGGGCTACCCGGACAGCGCCCGGACCGGGTGGACCAGGTGCTACCCGGTCGGTGCCGGGACCAGGTGGGCCCCGGTGCGGGCGACGCCGGGCCGGAGCACCCGCCACCCGCGGCGGCCGAGGCCGGCGGCGGTGGCGTCGTCGAGCCGGCCGAGGACGAGGACGCTCGGCCCGGCGCCGGAGACGACCGCCGGCCAGCCGGCCGCGCGCAGCGCCCGGACCGCCTCGGCGGTCGCCGGCATGGCGCCGGCCCGGTACCGCTCGTGCAGCCGGTCCTCGGTTGCGGCCATGAGCAGGTCGGTGCGCCCGCCCAGGGCCAGGACGAGGAGGGCCGCGCGGCCGGCGTTGAACGCGGCGTCGGCGTGGGCGACCTCGGCCGGCAGGACCGCCCGGGCCGCCGTCGTGAGCAGCCGCCCGTCCGGCACCAGGACCGTGGGCTCCAGCGCCGCGGCGAGCGGGACCGGCGCGGCGTGCGCGCCGGCCGGGTCCACCCAGGCGACCGTGGCCCCGCCCAGCAGGGCGGGGGCGGCGTTGTCCGGGTGCCCCTCGAGCGCGGTGGCCAGGGCGAGGACGACGTCGTTGGCCAGCGCCCCGGGGTCGGCGAGCAGTCCGCGGGCGGCCACCAGCCCGGCCACGACGGCGGCCGCGGAGGAGCCCATCCCCCGCCCGTGCGGGACGGCGTTGGTGCAGGTGAGCTCCAGGCCGGTCGGCGGGGCGCCCACGTGGTCCAGGGCGGCCCGCACCGCGCGGGCGACGAGGTGGTCCTCCCCGGCGGGGAGCTCCCCGGCGCCCTCCCCGCGCACCCGGACCCGGGTGGGTCCGTCGACGGCGCGCACGGTGACCTCGTCCCACACGCCCAGGGCCAGGCCCAGGGCGTCGAAGCCGGGGCCGAGGTTGGCCGAGGTGGCCGGCACCCGGACGGTGACGGCGTCGCGCGCGAGCCGCACCGGCGGGCCTACAGGCCCAGGGCCGCGACCGCGGCGCCGAGCGTGGGGGCGATGACCGCCGGCTCGACGTCGGCCTGGCCGAGCGCCGTCGCGGTGTCCTTCAGGCCGTTCCCGGTGACCGTGCAGACCACCTGGGCGCCGGCCGGGACGCGGCCGAGCTCGGCGGCCTGCAGCAGGCCGGCCACTGAGGCGGCGGAGGCGGGCTCGACGAACACGCCGACCTCGGCGGCCAGCAGCGCCTGGGCGGCGAGGATCTGGGCGTCGGTGACGGCGTCGATCCGCCCGCCCGAGTCGGTCCGGGCGGCCTCGGCCAGGTCCCAGGACGCGGGGTTGCCGATCCGGATCGCGGTGGCCACCGTCTCCGGGTGCTCCACGGCGACGCCCTTGACCAGCGGGGCCGCGCCGTCGGCCTGCACGCCCCACATGCGCGGGGTGCGGGTGGCGACGGGCGGCAGGTCGGCGCCGGTGCCGGGCAGCGAGGCGGCGGTGGTGCGGCCCGCGTACTCGTTATAACCGAGCCAGTAGGCGGATATGTTCCCGGCGTTGCCGACCGGCAGGACATGGATGTCCGGGGCGTCGCCGAGGGCGTCGACGACCTCGAACGCCGCGGTCTTCTGCCCCTGCAGCCGGTAGGGGTTGACCGAGTTGACCAGCGCGGCCGGGTAGCGGTCGGCGAGCTCGCGCACGATCCGCAGGCAGTCGTCGAAGTTGCCGTCCACCGCCACCAGGGTGGCGCCGTGCACGATGGCCTGGGCGAGCTTGCCGGCCGCGATCTTCCCGGCCGGCAGCACGACGGCGCAGCGCAGCCCGGCCCGGACGGCGTAGGCGGCCGCCGAGGCGGAGGTGTTGCCGGTGGAGGCGCACACGACCAGCTCGGTGGGGGTGGCGGCGACCTTGGACATCGCCACCGTCATCCCGCGGTCCTTGAAGGACCCGGTGGGGTTGGCGCCCTCAACCTTGAGGTGGACGTCCGCGCCGGTGCGCGCGCTCAGCGCCGGGGCGGCCACCAGCGGGGTGCCGCCCTCCCCCAGCGTCACCACCGGGTCGCCGTCGGCCACCGGGAGCCGCTCGCGGTACTCCTCGACCACCCCGCGCCACTGGTGCGCCATCACTCCCCCTCGACCGGGCGCACGGAGCGGACCTCGCGCACGCTGGGTTCTGCGGCCAGGTCCGCCACCGCCCGGGCCACCGCGGCCTCGCTGGCCGGGTGGCTGACGATGGTCAGCCGGGCGGTGCCGTCCGCCGCGGCGCCCTGCCGGGCGCTGGCGATGGAGATCCCGTGCCGGCCGTACACCCCGGCGACGGCGGCCAGCGTCCCGGGCCGGTCGGCGAGGCCGAGCTGGACCTGGGTGCGGACCAGGGTCTGCTCCGGGCTGAGCAGCGGCAGCTCGGCGTAGGTGGACTCCCGGGGGGCGTTGCCGCCGTGCACCCGGTGCGCGGCGGCGGCGACGACGTCGCCGAGGACCGCCGAGGCGGTCGGCGCCCCGCCGGCGCCCTGGCCGTAGAACATCAGCCGGCCGGCGGCGGCCGCCTCGACGACGACGGCGTTGAACGCGCCGTGCACGGCGGCGAGCGGGTGGGTCAGCGGCAGCAGGGTGGGCGCCACCCGCACCGAGATGCCGCGGGCCCCGCCGTCGGTGCCGCGGCGGGCGACGGCGAGGAGCTTCAGGGCGTACCCGGCGGCGCGGGCGTCGGCGATGTCCTCGGCGGTGACGGCGCGGATGCCCTCCACCGGGACGTCGTCGATGCTCACCCGGGTGTGGAAGGCGAGCGAAGCGAGGATCGCGGCCTTGGCGGCGGCGTCGTGGCCGTCGACGTCGGCGGTGGGGTCGGCCTCGGCGTAGCCGAGCTCCTGCGCCCGGGCGAGGGCCTCCTCGAAGCCGACCCCGCGGGTGGCCATCTCGTCCAGGATGAAGTTGGTGGTGCCGTTGACGATGCCGAGCACGGTGGTGACGTTGTCCCCGGCCATCGACTCGCGCAGGGCGTAGACCACCGGGACCGCGCCGGCGACGGCGGCCTCGTAGTACAGGTCGGTGCCCGCGGCGGCGGCCGCGCCGTGCAGCTCGGCGGCGTGCGCGGCGAGCAGGGCCTTGTTGCCGGTGACCACGCTGGCGCCGCCGGCCAGGGCGGCCAGGGCCAGGGTGCGGGCAGGCTCGATGCCGCCGATGAGCTCGACGACGACGTCCGCGCGGCGCACCAGCGTGGCGGCGTCGGTGGTGAGCAGCTCGGTGGGGACCCACGGCGGACGCGGCGCGGCGGCGTCCCGCACTGCGACGCCGACGAGCTGGAGCGGGCCGCCGGCGCGGGCGGCGAGGTCGGTGCCGTGCTCGCGCAGCAGTCGGACCACCTGGGCGCCGACCGTGCCGCAGCCGAGCACCGCCACCCGCACCGCGGGCGGCCCGCCGGCGGGCTGGGCGGTGGGGTGCGCCGCGGTCGACTCGCCCGGGCCGGTCGCCGTCGCGACGTCTGCCAGGTCGGTCGCCGTCGCGACGTCTGCCGGGTCCGCCGCCGTCGTGACGCCACCGCCCGACACGTTCGCCGCCGTCGCGACGCCTGCCAGGTCCGCCGCCGTCGCGACGCTCCCGCCCGACCCGTTCCCCGCGCTCGCTGCGCTCACCGCGCTCCTCTCCTCCAGGTCCCCATGGTCTGTCGGCAGGATAGGGGCCGGGCGGGGCTGGCCGGTCCGGCGTTCCATGCCCGGCGGCTCAGCTCCACGACCCCGCGCCGCCCGGGCCCGCTCAGCCTCACCCCAGGTCGAGGGCCAGCAGGTCCTCCACGGTCTCCCGGCGCACCAGCACCCGCACCCTCCCGTCGCGCACCGCGAGCACCGGCGGGCGGGGCATCGCGTTGTAGTTGCTCGCCATGGACCGGCCGTAGGCGCCGGTGGCCGGGACGGCGAGCAGGTCGCCGTCGGCCACGTCCGCCGGCAGGGCGACGTGGCGGACCACCACGTCGCCGCTCTCGCAGTGCTTGCCCACCACGCGGGCGGTGACCGGGTCGGCGGCGGAGGCCCGGCCGGCGAGGGCGGCGGTGTACTCGGCCCCGTACAGGGCGGGGCGGATGTTGTCGCTCATCCCGCCGTCGACGCTGACGTAACGGCGGGCGCCGCCGTCGTCGAGCCGGACGTCCTTGACGGTGCCGACGGTGTACAGCGTCAGCCCTGCCGGGCCGGCGACGGCGCGGCCCGGTTCCACCGAGACCCGCGGCGGCGGGGTGCCGAGGTCCGCGCAGGCCCGCCGGACGACGTCGGCGAGCGCGGTAGCGACCCGGGCTGGGGTGGGCGGGGCGGACTCGGCGCCGGTGTACCGGATGCCGTACCCGCCGCCCAGGTCCACCTCGGGCATGAGGTACCCGGTCTGCTCCGCGACCTGGGCGCGCAGGCCGAGCACGGCCCGGGCGGCGACCTCGAAGCCGGCGAGGTCGAGGATCTGGGAGCCGATGTGGGAGTGCAGCCCGACCAGCTCCAGCTCGGGCCGGGCGAGGACCGCGGCCACGGCCTCGGCCGCGGCGCCGGCGGCGAGGGACAGGCCGAACTTCTGGTCCTCGTGGGCGGTCGCGATGAACTCGTGCCCGCCGGCGTGCACGCCGGTGGTCACCCGGACCATGACCGGCGCCCGCACACCGGCCGCGGCGGCGAGGTCGGCGACGCGGCCGATCTCGGGCAGGGAGTCCACCACGACGCGACCGACGCGGTGGGTCAGCGCGGCGCGGAGCTCGGCATCGGACTTGTTGTTCCCGTGCAGGGCCAGCGCAGGGCCGGGCACCCCGGCGCGGACGGCGACGGCGAGCTCCCCGCCGGTGGCGACGTCCAGCCGCAGGCCCTCCTCGTGCACCCACCCGGCCACAGCCACGGTGAGGAACGCCTTGCCGGCGTAGTACACCTCCGCCCCGGCCAGGCCGCGGTCGGGGGCGAACGCGGCGGCGAAGGCGTCGGCGAACGTCCGGGCCCGCCCGCGCAGGTCGGCCTCGTCCACCACGTAGGCCGGGGTGCCGTGCTCGCGGGCGAGGTCGCGCAGGTCCACCCCGCCGACGGCGAGGCTGCCGTCGGCGGTGCGCCGCGCCGTCGTGGGCCACAGCCCGTCGGGGGCGCCGTCGGGCTCCGGGGCGACGGCGGCGGCCGGCTCGGGGACGACCGCGCTCGCCGCCGCGGTGGCGGTCACCGGTTCCGGGGTGACGGCGGCGCTCACCGGCTCCCGGGCGCCGTCGGGCTCGGGGACGGCCGCGCCGGTCACATCCGCTCCGGGGCGGAGACGCCCAGGACCGCCAGGCCGTTGGCGAGCACCTGGGTGGTGGCGTCGTTGAGCCACAGCCGGGCGGTGTGGCCGGCGTCGACCGGGTCGGTGCCGCGCGGGGAGATCCGGGTCTGCCCGTACCAGGTGTGGTAGGCGGCGGCAACCTGCTCGAGGTGGCGGGCCACCCGGTGCGGCTCGCGCAGCCGGGCGGCGTGCGCGACGACGCCGGGGAACCGGCCCAGGGCGCCGAGCAGGTCGGCGTCGGCGGGGTGGTCGAGGCGGGCCGGGTCGAAGCCCTCCCGGGTGACGCCGTGCTCGGCGGCGTTGCGGGAGGCGTTGCGGGTGCGGGCGTGGGCGTACTGGACGTAGTAGACCGGGTTGTCCAGGTTCTGCTCGCGCAGCTTCTCCCCGTCCAGGGTGAGCGGGGAGTCGGCCGGGTAGCGGGCGAGGGTGTAGCGCACCGGGTCCGAGCCGATCCACTGGATGAGGTCGCGCAGCTCGATGATGTTGCCGGCCCGCTTGCTCATCCGGGCGCCCGCGACCGAGACGAGCTGGCCGATGAGGACCTCGATGTTGCGGTCCGGGTCGTCCCCGGCGCAGGCGGCGAGGGCCTTGAGCCGGGCCACGTAGCCGTGGTGGTCGGCGCCGAGGAGGTAGATCTTCTCGTCGAACCCGCGGTCCTTCTTGGACAGGTAGTACGCGGCGTCGGCGGCGAGGTAGGTCGGGGTGCCGTCGGCGCGGACCAGGACCCGGTCCTTGTCGTCGCCGAAGTCGGTGGTGCGCAGCCAGAGCGCCCCGTCGGCCTCCGTCACGTGCCCCTGGGCCCGCAGCCGCTCGACGGCCTCCCCCACCGCGCCGTTCTCGTGCAGGGACCGCTCGGAGAAGTACACGTCGAAGTGGACGTTGAAGTCGGCGAGGGTCTGCTCGATCTCGGCCATCTGCAGCCGGTAGCCCAGCTCCCGGGCGACGGCGACGCCCTCCTCCCGGGGCAGGTCCAGCAGGTCCGGCCGCTCGGCGAGCACCTGCCGGGCCAGCTCGGCGACGTAGTCGCCGGCGTAGCCGCCCTCGGGGACCTCCTCCCCGGCGGCGCGGGCCAGGATCGAGGCGCCGAACTTGTCCATCTGGCCGCCGGCGTCGTTGATGTAGTACTCGGGGGTCACCTGCGCCCCGGCGGCGCGGAGCAGCCGGACGAGGGCGTCGCCCAGCGCTGCCCACCGGGTGTGCCCGATGTGCAGCGGGCCGGTCGGGTTGGCCGAGACGAACTCCAGGTTGATGACATGCCCGGCCAGGGCGTCGCCCCGGCCGTAGGCGGCGCCGGCCTCGACGATCGTGCGGGCCAGCTCCCCGGCCGCGCCGGTCTCGAGCCGGATGTTGAGGAAGCCGGGACCGGCGACGTCGACGGCGGCCACGCCGTCGGCCGCGGCCAGCCGCCCGGCGAGCACCTCGGCGAGGGCGCGGGGGGTGGTGCCGGCCCGCTTGGCCAGCTGCATGGCCACGTTGGTGGCCCAGTCGCCGTGCTCGCGCTGGCGGGGCCGCTCGACCCGGGGCTCGGGGACGTCCTCGGCGGCGAGCGTGACCTCGCCGGCGGCGACGGCGTCGAGGAGGACGGTGCGGATGAGGGCGGCGAGCTCAGCTGGGGTCACCGGGCCAGGGTAGTGGCCGGGCCCGGCGGGCCCGGGCCGCCGCAGTGACGTTCCACGGGCCGGCGGCGGTGGCCCTCGTCACCCGCGGGAGCTCCCGGGGAGGTCAACCGCCCGGCCGGCGGCTGCTAGGATCGTTCGCGGCCAACCGCCCGCCCCTTTAGCTCAGTGGATAGAGCGTCTGCCTCCGGAGCAGAAGGTCGCTGGTTCGAATCCAGTAGGGGGCACCACCCGTCAACGTCAATGACGACGCCGATCCTCGCCCAGTCAGCACCACCTCCGCAGGGCACCTCCCGCAGCGCCGACATACCCATGCACATACCCATTCGAGGCGGACCGCTGGCGTCCCGATGTCTGCGGCAACCAGATCCCCACCTGGGCATCCCGGTAACCCATCTGCCCACCGCGGCAGCGACGCGGCGCGCTGGTGGTCAGGCCGGCCGCAGCTCCCCGACCAGGGTGGGCAGCGAGTCCAGGCAGTCCTCGGTGGCCGCTTCCCCGGCCAGCAGCGCCTCGATCGCCCCGTAGGTGGCGAAGCCGAGCATCCGCGCTGCGGCGGGCACGCTCAGCCGCAGGTTCGCCGGCTCGGCGCTGGCCAGCGAACGCTCGGCCCGGTGGACGAGCTCGTCGCACACCGTGCGCACCAGGTCCGGGTCCCCGGCGGGACCGAGCGTCCCGACCAGCCCCTGCCGGTTGTCCTCCACGTAGGTCAGCACCGACCCGAGCCAGGTGCGGTAGGACTGCTCGGCCGGCTCCGGCTCGGCGATCTGCTCCACGAGGTCGGCCACGGTGGCGGCGGCGAGCTCCCCCACGGACCGGAAGTGCTTGTAGAAGGTGGTCCGGTGCAGGCCGGCGGCGCGGCACAGCTCGGCCACGGTGATCTCCCGCAGCGGGGTGGTTGCCACCAGCTCCGTCAGGGCCTGCTGCAGCGCGGCGACCGTCCGGCGCGCACGGGGATCGAGTCGCCCGACGTCGGAATTCATGGGCTCATCATGCCCGGCGGGGCAGCGGCCCGCTATGCGTTCGGCGCGCGGCTCACGGGCCGTTCAGTGCCAAGGCCCGCGGGCGGTGAGCACGTCGCGCAGCAGGGTGGGCCGGTCCGAGACCAGGCCGTCGACGCCCATGTCCAGCAGCCGGCACATCTCCCCCGGCTCGTCCACCGTCCACACGTGCACCGCCAGGCCGTGGCGGTGCGCGGCGGCGATGAACGCCGGGGTCACCACCGGGAACCGCCGGTAGCGCACCGGCACCTGCACGCACACCGTGCCGGCCGCGGGGCCGGGCACCTGGCGCAGGGCCCGGTCCTGGGCCGGGCCGGGCAGCCGGGCGGCGGCGACCAGGCGCAACACGTCCGCCCGGCCGAGGCCGGTGGCCACCGCGGGGCCCAGCGCCGCCCGCACCCGCGCCAGCCGCTCCTCGGCGAAGGAGGTCAGGCACACCCGGTCCACGGCGCCGGCGTCGCGGACCGTGGCCACCAGCGGGTCGACGACGGCGTCGGACTTGGCGTCGATGTTCACCCGCAGCTCAGGGTAGTCCGCCAGGAGCTCGTCCAGCCGCACCAGCCGGTCCCCCGAGCGGTCGCGCAGCACGGCGACCTGCCGCCAGGTCATCGCCGCCAGCGCCCCGGAGCCGTCGGTGACGCGGTCCACCGTGGGGTCGTGGGACAGGACGACAACGCCGTCCGCCGTGGCGTGCACGTCCGTCTCCAGGTACCCCAGACCCAGGGCGCGGACGTGCTCGACGGCGGCGCGGGAGTTCTCCGGAACCTCCTGGGCGCCGCCGCGGTGCGCGAGCGCGATGGGACCGACGCCGTCGAGGTAGGGCACGAGGGACATCCTCCCCCGGCCGGGGGCTCCTTCGTGCACCACCCATAGCGCCTGGGCACCCCGGTGCCGGGACGAGCAGGGCCGAGCCGGAGCTCGATGGGGTCGCTCAGACGGCGCTCAGGATGACGCGGCGGCCGTTCCCCCCACGGAGGCGGCGATGGTGCCGATCATCACGGCGGCCTGCAGGTCCCGCACGGCCTCGCCGACGGCGTCGCCGACCACCCCGGACTCCCCGATCTCCTTCGCCCGACGACGGGCTGCTCGCCGGTCTTCCTTGGCCACGACGCGATCGACCAACTCGAGCGGTTCCAGCAGACCGACCAGCAGGGCCTCCTCCTCGGTGGGCGTCCGGCCGATGACCAGGACCTCGCCGAGCCCACGTCGCAGCTCCATCTCCGGGACCGGGTCGGCCGCCGGGAACCGGGTGGTAGGAAACAGGCCGAGCACCCGGGAACGCTCCTCGGACAGCACGCCGCGCGCCACCAGCCCCCGAGCCAGCCGCTCGCCCAGGGGGCGCAGCTCACGCTGCAGCCGGTCGACCCAGCCCTTGGCGTCGCGCGGTTTGGCCGAGTCCCGGATTGCCCGGTAGGCCGCGCCGAGCACGTCGTGCGCCGGCGGCTCCCCGCCGGCGGCCACCAGCTTCTTGTCGGGGCCTACCGTCAGGTGGCCGCTCCGACCCAGGTCGAGCAGCAGCGCGGCAGCCAGCCCCGCCTCACCGGCCCACAGGGCGGTGCTGCGGCCCTTCTCGTCGTCGAGCGCGATCAGCAACGTCTGTTCAGCGAGGAGCAGCCCCATGGACCGACCCTACTGTCCTGGCCGGCGCTCCGGCAGGCCAGCGCGACGGTCCGGCCGACACGCCCTCCACCCTGATGTGCGGCGAACGGTTCCGAGGGGTGGGGACCGGTCGGGCCCGATTGTCGGACCCCGCACCTACCCTGGACACATGTTCGAGGAGGAGCGGGACGAGCCGGGAGCCGGTGCTGCTGCATCTGGCTCGGTCGGTGATGCTGCCGGTCGCTCCGGCGGCGCCGCCGGACGGCCCAGCCAAGGTGGGGATGGGTCGGGGCCCGATGATGCTCCTATTGCTGTCAAGCGGCGTGGAGCCAGTGGCGGTAGGCGTCGGCGAGGGTGTCGTTGCGGCTGAGTCCTCGTTCGAGGCGGGAGATGACGGTGGGCCAGGTGCCGAAGTGGTCGGCGGCGGCTTGCAGGGTGATGTGCTTGGCGTTGCGTAGGGGGCGCAGGTCCTCGGTGCGGGGGACCGGGGCGGGGTGGGTCAGGAGGTGGTAGACCTCCCGGGCGATGGTGCGCTTGAGGCAGCGGATGATCTCTTTGGTGTCCTTGCCCTCGGTGGTGCGCTTGGCGACGTAGGCCTTGGTGCGGGGGTCGCAGGACATGCGGACCAGGACGATGCGGTACAGGGCGGCGTTGGCGTGGCGGTCTCCGCCGCGGTTGAGCCGGTAGCGCACGGTCTTGCCGGAGGAGGCCGGGATGGGCGCGGCGCCGCACAGGGCCGCGAAGGAGCCTTCGCTGGTGAGCCGGTCGGGGTTGTCCCCGGCGGTGACGAGGAGCTGGGCGGCGGTGACCGTGCCGATGCCCTTGGTGGCGAGCAGGGCCGGGGCGGCCCGGCGCAGGAGGGTGTCGAGGTCGGCCTCGAGCTCGGTGATCTCCTCGGTGAGGTAGCGGTGGCGGCGGGCGAGGTGGCGCAGCGCCGTCAGGGTCGCGGCCTCGACGCCGGCGGTGGCCGGGGCCGGCCGGGTGGCGGCGAGGCGGGTGAGGAGCTCGGTGTCGGTGAGGTTGCGGACCTGGGCGCGGATCTTCTCGGGGGCGGTGACGAGCAGGCTCTTGATCTGCCGCTGGGTGTTGGCGCGGGCCTTGACCGCCGAGCGGCGGGCCAGGTGCAGGGCGCGGATGGCCTCTACGTCCCCGTCGGCGGCCTTGGGGGCTGGCAGGCGGTCCCCGGCCAGCACGGCGGAGGCGGCGGCGTAGGCGTCGATCGGGTCGGACTTGCCGTGGCGGCGGCGGACCTGGCGGGCCGGGCGCAGGACCTCGGCGACCTTCACCCCGGCGCTGCGCAGGTGGCGGGAGAGCCCCGCGCCGTAGGAGTTCGTGCCCTCGATCCCGACGGTGGTGACCTGCCCGTGGCTGGTGATGAACCTCAGCAGGTCGCCGTAGCCGGCCTCGGTGGTGGGGAACTTCGCGTCCCCGAGCCGGGTGCCGGTCGCCGCGGCGACCACGGCGACGTGATGGGTGTCGGCGTGGGTGTCCACGCCGGCGATGACAGCAGCAGGAGCGCTGGCCATGAGTGGTGATGCCTCTTTCCGTGACGGACGGGCACACCGGCCAGGCGGGCAGACAGGACGTTGACGGGACCGTTGGTCGGGCTCATATGAGGTCATGCCCCTCTGGCCGGCGTGCTTGGTGCCCCGCCGAGGGTGGACGGATCATGTTCAGGACAGTCCCCGCAGGGACGTCAGTCAGTGCCCGGGTCACACCCCCGACGAGGCCCTTACATCCTTCAACGTCAGACCCCCCACCTACCATGGACACATGTTCGAGGACGAGCGAGAGGAGCCGGCAGCAGGTGCTGCCGCCGGCCGCCCCGGCCGTGGGGCCGGGCGGTCTCGGCGGGCTGCTCCTGGGCCGTTCGACGGTGGCTGGGACGGGCCGGGTCCGGAGGGGTGGTTGGTGTGGTCCCCGGCGGACGAGGCGGCGCAGGCGCGGGGGTTCTGCTGCGCCGAGGACGCGGAGTCGAACGAACCGTGCCGGCACATGCGCCACTTCGCCGCGGTGATGGCCGCCCAGGACCGGGTTGCCCGGGTCCGGGCGGCGGCCGAGGGGGAGCTGTGGGACGAGGACGCCCTCGACGACGGCGGCGACCCGGCCGGGGACGACCCGCACGCGCGGGTGCGGGTGCGGGTGTGGTTGGTGGCCTCCCAGGTGCTCGCCGACGCCGCTCGGGCGGCGGGGGTGGCCCGGACCTCGGAGATCACCGGGGACGTCGCGGTGGCGCCGGGTGAGGTGGAGGAGACCGCCGCCCGGCTGGCCCGGGCCGCGGAGGCGGCGACCCTGGCCCGCGGGGAGGAGATCACTCCTGACGTGCAGGAGTTCTTCCAGGTGGCGGCGGCGATGGCCCCCCGCGAGCCGCTCGCCGACGCAGACCGCACAGTCGTCCTGTCGGCGGAGCAGGTGGCGGCGGGGGTCGAGCTGTTCCTGGCGGTCGCGCGCGGGGAGACAGACGTGGTCGTCCCCGACGATCCCGGCCCGGCGCCGGTCACCGAGGCGCCGTACAGCCCGTGGGAGGCGGCCGGGGCGGCCGGGGACGGCTGCCTGCTGACCACCATCGGCCTGGACACCGACTCCCTGGCCAGGTGCCCGGCCGGGCCCGAGCTCGCCGCCCTCCTCTCCGGGGTCAACCTCCAGGACCTGGACGGGTTCGCCGCGGTGGAGGCCCTCGCCGCGATACGCCGGGTGGAGAGCTGGGCCGCCGCGAAGTCCGCCGAGCTCGCCGACGTGGTCGCGACCCGGTGCCGGGACATCTACGACGCCAGAGCGGTGAAGGGCCCGGGCGGGACGGTGCTGGACGGATCCGCCCAGGAGGTCGCCATGCGCCTGGGCATCTCGGTGACCGAGGCGAACCGGCTGATCCGCACCGGACGCGGCATGCGCGGGGCGTTCACCGACACCGCCGCCGCGCTGCGGTCCGGGGCGATCGACTACCGCAAGGCGTCCACGATCATCACCACCCTGGCCGAGCACGCCCTCCCCGTGGCGGTGCTGGCCGAGGCCGAGGTGCTGCCCACCGCCCCCACCCGCACCCACGCCCAGCTCGTCAAGGACCTGGCCGCCGCCCTGGTCAAGGTCGACCCCGCCGCCGCCACCGAGCGCCACCACCGGGCCCGCGCCGGCCGCAAGGTCACGCATCCCTCGCCGTTGCCGCACGGGATGGCCTCGCTGTACGCGGTGCTGCCGGCCGAGGACGCCGTCCGCGTCGACCTCGCCCTGGAAGCCATGACCACCACCGCGAAGGCCCACGGCGACGACCGCACCCGCGACCAGCTCCGCGCCGACGCCCTCGCCGTCCTCGCCCACGGCGCCCTGACCACCGGCTGGGCCGGCCCCCCACCCGGCACCAAACCACCCACCCTCGGCCAGCAGATCGACGACGACCCGACTGATGCCGCACACGCAACCGGTGACCACGCCGACACGGCCGACGACAGCCCCGGCACGGCCGACGACAGCCCCGGCACGGCCGACGACGCGGGCGCGGCCGACGAGGCGCGTGCAACCGACGCAGCCGACGACGCGGGCCTGCCCGGCCCGGGAGTCGAACCCGGCGTCGAGGACCGTGCAGCATTCACGGCGGGCGCCCCGCCCGACCCTGGCCCCCCGGGCGAACCGCCTCATCCTGGACCGCCCAGCACCGCAGACGACCCGACCGGCCCGCCCGCTCCCGGCCCTGGCCCCCTGCCGCCCGAAGTGCCTCCCGACGTCGAGGATCCGGCACCGCCGCCGGGCGCACCGCCGGGAAGACTCCGTCCCGGGACGGGTGACTGGGTGGAGTGCCCGGGCACCGGGGAGATCCCCGACCTGCACCTGCTGCTGTCCTGGCGCTCCGGCATGCCGCTGGGCGACCCCGGCACCAACCGCACCCAGATCCGCGTCACCATTCCTTTGTCCGTCGCCCTCCCCCCGGACGACGAGACGCCCACCGGCACGAACGGCGGCGACGACACCGCCAGCGTCACCGCGGGGAGCGTCGGCACCACCGCCGGCGGAGACGACGACACCGGCGCCACCGCCGGCACCAGCGCTGCCGACACTGCTGGCACCGCCGGCACTGACGATGGTGACCGGGCAGCCGACGCCGGCACCCAGATCGACGCCACCACCGGCACCGGCGGCGGTGTGCCCGCCGACGCGGCCGTGGCTGGGCGGGACCTGGACCTGGATCCCATCCCGGGGGAGGTGGCCGAGCTCGCCGGGTACGGCCCCATCAGCCCCGACGTGGCCCGCGCCCTGGCCGCCGGCGGGACCTGGCGCCGCCTGGTCACCGACCCTCTCTCCGGCACCGTCCTGGACGTGGGCCGCACCCGCTACCGGCCCCCCGCCGACCTCGCCGAGCACGTCCGCACCCGCGACCGCACCTGCGTCCGCCCCGGCTGCACCACCCCCGCCGAGCGTTGCCAGATCGATCACACGCTCGCCTTCTCCCAGGGCGGCAAGACGGCCGCCGCCAGCCTGGGCGCGCAGTGCACCACCGACCACGCCCTGAAGTCCGCGGGTACGTTCAAGACCACCCAGCCCTCCCCCGGGGTGTTCGAGTGGCTCACCCCCACCGGGCACGCCTACCGCCGCAACCTCGACGGCACCACCACCCCCCTGAACACCTGGCGAGGACGAGGACGCCCCAGTCTCACCGGCGCCCACGGCTCCCACGGCGACGACGAGTACGGCGAACCGCCGTTCTGAGCCCGACCGGCACGAGAACCACAGTCGACCCTCCCGGCGCAACCAGCACGGCCACGGACCAAAGGGCTCAGGACGAACGGCCGTAGGCCCTTAGCCCGACCCGCGGCGGGCCAGCCGTTCCTAGCGTCAGCCTCAGGACCGGAGAACCGCCGGCACCTCGGCCGGCGCACCAGGGCAGCCTCACTTGTCGCGCGCGACCAGCTTCGCCCTGAGCCGGGCGACGTGCTCATCCGCGTCGACCGATGGGGTGTCGCTGCTGACGTACTCGTCCACGCGGCGATCGATCTCCGCACGCCAGGCCGCATCGACCTCGCCCTGGTCCGCGTCGTCAACGTCGTCCAGGCTTCGCAGACCACGCTCGATGACGGCTGCACGATCCTCGGGAGCGAGCGCGAGCAGTGCCCGCTCGACCTCGGTGACGTCTGGTGCCACCGGTCGAGTCTACGGCGGCACGGTGACGGCCAGACCAGAATGCGGGCCAGGGATGACAACGGGATCCACCCACGCGATGCCCGCCTGCGCGACCGGCAGCGTGCCCGGTGGGGGTCATCAGCCAACGACCAGGAGCGCCGTCTCGACGGCCACCACGCCCCGGGCTCCCGTGGCGAACCTCACAGCCGAGCCTCGCCGTCGATCGGCCGCCGTCGCCGCGAACCCCGGAACGCCGCCGCTCTGCCGGCGGGACCAAGGGCTCAGGACGAACGGCCGTGGGCCCTTGGCCCGGCCCGCGGCGGGCCGGCCGTTCCTAGCGTCAGCCTCAGGACCGGCGAACCGCCGGCACCTCGGCCGGCGCACCAGCGCAGGCCGGCACCCGGCCGACGCACGGCGCCGGCCCGCCACACCGGGAGCAGATGTGGACACCGAGATCGACCGGCTCGTCGCCCGGGGCCTCGCGGCCCTCGCCGCCTACGCCGACCTCACCCAGGCGGACGTGGACAACATCGTCAAGAAGGCCTCCGTCGCCGCGCTCAACCAGCACGGGGTGCTGGCCCAGGCCGCCGTCACCGAGACCGGCCGCGGCGTCTTCGAGGACAAGGCGACCAAGAACATCTTCGCCTGCGAGCACGTCACCTACTCCATGCGCGACCTGCGCACCGTCGGCGTCGTCCGCCGCGACGAGCTCGCCGGCCTGGTGGAGATCGCCGAGCCGGTCGGCGTCGTCGCCGGCATCACGCCGGTGACCAACCCGACGTCGACGGCCATCTTCAAGGCGCTGATCTGCCTGAAGACCCGCAACCCGATCATCTTCGCCTTCCACCCCGGCGCCCAGGAGTGCTCGGCGGCCGCCGCCCGGGTGGTCCGCGACGCAGCGGTGGCCGCCGGCGCCCCGGCGGACTGCATCCAGTGGATCACCGAGCCGTCGATGGGGGCCACCAGCGCGCTGATGAACCACCCGGGCGTCTCCCTCATCCTGGCCACCGGCGGGAACGCGATGGTCAAGGCCGCCTACTCGTGCGGCAAGCCGGCGCTCGGGGTGGGCGCCGGGAACGTCCCCGCCTACGTCCACGCCAGCGCCGACGTCGAGCGGGCCGCCACGGACCTGGTGATGTCGAAGTCGTTCGACAACGGCATGATCTGCGCCTCGGAGCAGGCCGCCATCATCGACGACGCCGTCTACGCCGAGACGATGACCCACCTGCAGGGCCTGCACGCCCACGTGGCCACCCCGGCCGAGAAGGCCCAGCTCGAGGAGCTCATCTTCGGGGTCCGGGCCGACGGCGAGAGCTGCGGGCAGGCGCGGCTGAACGCCGCCGTCGTCGGCCGGTCCCCGGCCTGGATCGCCGAGCAGGCCGGCTTCACCGTCCCGCCGGACACCTCGATCATCCTCGCCGAGGTCTCCGGCGTCGGCCCGCACGAGCCGCTCACCCGCGAGAAGCTCTGCCCGGTGCTGGCCGTGCTGCGCTCCGCCGACGCCGAGCACGGCTTCGCCCTCGCCGAGCAGATGGTCGAGCTGGACGGGCTGGGCCACTCCGCGGTCATCCACGCCGCCGACCCCGCGCTGGTGGAGGCCTACGGCGCGCGGGTGAAGGCGGTGCGGATCATCACCAACGCCCCGGCCGCGCTCGGCGGCATCGGCGACATCTACACCGCGTTCCTCCCCTCCCTCACGCTGGGCTGCGGCTCCTACGGCCACAACTCGGTGTCCAACAACGTCTCGGCGGTGGACCTCATCAACATCAAGCGCATCGGCCGGCGGAACAACAACCTGCAGTGGTTCAAGGTGCCGGCCAAGACCTACTTCGAGCCGCACGCGATCCGCTACCTCTACGACATGGAGGGCATCAGCCGGGTCACGGTCGTCACCGACGCCACGATGACCCGGCTGGGGTACGTGGAGAAGATCCGCGACGTGCTGGACCGCCGGGCCGAGCCGGTCACCCTGCAGATCATCGACGACGTCGAGCCGGAGCCGTCCATCGGCACCGTGCGCCGCGGGGCGGAGTCCATGCGCTCGTTCCGGCCGGACACGATCATCGCCCTGGGCGGCGGGTCCCCGATGGACGCCGCGAAGGTGATGTGGCTGCTCTACGAGCACCCCGAGGTCCGGTTCGAGGACCTTCGGGAGAAGTACCTGGACGTGCGCAAGCGGGCCTTCCGCTACCCGCCGCTGGGCGAGCTGGCCAGGCTCGTCTGCATCCCGACGTCGTCCGGCACGGGCGCCGAGGTCACCCCGTTCGCGGTCATCTCCGACCCGGCCACCGGGTACAAGTACCCGCTGGCGGACTACGCGCTGACTCCGTCGGTGGCGATCATCGACCCTGAGCTCACCGCCGAGATGCCCTCGACGCTGGCGGCCGACTCCGGGTTCGACGCGCTGACCCACGCCACCGAGGCGTACGTGTCCGTCTACGCCAACGACTTCACCGACGCCCTGGCGCTGCACGCGATCAGGATGGTCTTCGACAACATCGCCACCTCGGTGAACGGCCGGCGCGACGGCGTCCCGCCGGCGGAGGTCCGCCGGGCCCGCGAGCGGATGCACAACGCCTCCACCATCGCGGGCATGGCATTCGGCAACGCCTTCCTCGGCATCGTCCACGCCATGGCCCACACCGTCGGCTCGACCTACCACCAGGTGCACGGCCGGACCAACGCCGTGCTGCTGCCGCACGTCGTCCGCTACAACGGGCAGGTCCCGACGAAGCTGAGCAACTGGCCCAAGTACGAGCGCTACGTCGCCCCGCAGCGCTTCCAGGACATCGCCCGGCACCTCGGCCTGCCGCACGCCACCCCGGCCGAGGCGGTGGAGGCCTACGCCACCGCCGTGGAGGAGCTGCGGGCCCGGCTGGGCATGCCGGGGTCCTTCGCCCAGATGGGCGTCGCGGAGGTCGACTTCATCCCCGCGCTGGACACCCTGGCGATGCGGGCCTTCGAGGACCAGTGCGCCCCGGCGAACCCGCGGCTGCCGATGGTCGCCGACATGAAGGACATGATGCAGGCCGCCTACTACGGGGTCACCGTCGCGCAGGTCCGGGCCGACCGGGCCGCGGCGGCGGCCAGCGGGAACGACGCCGCCGCACCGGCCACCGCACCGGCCGCCCGCCGGTAGCGGGGCTTGGCGGGGCGGGGGACGGTCAGCCGTCCCCCGCCCCCGCGCTCACGCCGGGCCGCGGTTGCCCGCCCGCTGCATGGAGTCCCGGACCTCCCCGACGAGCTCTTCGAGGATGTCCTCCAGGAACACCACGCCCAGGCAGGTGCCGGCGGTGCCGACCACCCGGGCCAGGTGGGTGCCGGTGCGCTGCATCTCGGCCAGGGCGTCCTCCACCTCGTCGCCCGGCGCGACCGTGGCCAGGGCCCGCACCCGCCAGCCGGGCACCGGCTGGGACCGCTCGCCGTCGTCGGCGTAGAGCACGTCCTTCAGGTGCAGGTACCCGACCAGCTCCCCGTCCTCCCCGACCACCGGGAAGCGGGAGTAGCCGGTGCGGGCCACCTCCCGCTCGACGTCCTCGGGGGTGCAGCCCACCGGCAGGGTGAGCAGCTCCTCGAGCGGGACCATGACCTGCTCGGCGGTCTCCTCGGAGAACTCGATGGCGCCGGTGAGCAGGCCCAGGTCGTCCTGCAGGACGCCCTCGGCCCGGGACCGCTCGACGATCGAGGCGACCTCCTCGGCGGTGAAGGCGGAGGTGACCTCGTACTTGGGCTCGACGCCCACCAGCCGCAGGACGAGGTTGGCGAACCCGTTCAGGGCCACCACCAGCGGGTGGAGCACCTTGGACAGCCACACCAGCGGCGGGGCGAGGACCAGGGCCGCGCGCTCGGGGGAGGTCACCGAGAGGTTCTTGGGGACCATCTCCCCCAGCACGACGTGCAGGTAGACCACGAGCGCGAGCGCCAGCACGAAGGCGACGACGTGGCTCGCCTCCGCGGGCAGGCCGACGGCCACCAGCGGGCCCTGGACGAGGTGGGCCAGGGCCGGCTCGGCGACGACGCCCAGCCCGGTGGAGCACACGGTCACCCCGAGCTGGGCGCAGGCCAGCATGATGGTGACGTTCTCCATCGCGTACAGCACGGTGCGGGCCGCCCGCGACCCGGCCTCGGCGCGCGGCTCGATGCGGGAGCGGCGGGCGGACATGACGGCGAACTCGGCGCCGACGAAGAAGGCGTTCAGGGCGAGCAGGACGACGGCCAGCACCAGCGCGGCGGAGGTGCTCACGGCTCCTCCTCCGGCGCCGGCTCCGGCCAGACGCGCAGGCGGTCCACCCGCCGCCCGGCCATCTGCTCCACCCGCAGCACGACGCCGGCGACGGCGACCTGGTCCCCGACCCGGGGGATCCGGCCGAGCCGGTCCATCACCAGGCCGCCGAGGGTCTCGTACGGGCCGTCGTCGGGCACGCTGAGCCCCGCCTGGTGGGCCAGCTCGTCCGGCCGGAGCACCCCGGGGACCACCCAGGTCCCGCCCGGCCCGGCGTGGGTGCCGGAGCGGCGCCGGTCGTGCTCGTCCGCGACGTCCCCGACGAGCTCCTCCACCACGTCCTCCAGGGTGACGATGCCGGAGGTGCCGCCGTACTCGTCGACGACGACGGCCATCTGCAGGCCCTCCTCGCGCAGCCGGACCAGGAGCGGGGCGAGGGCCAGGGTCTCGGGCACCCGCGGGGCGTCGACCATCAGGGAGGAGGAGGCCACCGGGACCTCGGCGCGCCGCTCGTGAGGCACTGCGATGGCGCGGCGCAGGTGGACCAGCCCGACGACGTCGTCCGGGTCGTCGCCGATGACCGGGAAGCGGGAGTGCCCGGTGCCCCGGGCCAGGGCGACGACGTCGGCCGCGGTGTCCTCCCGGGTCAGGGTGTGCATCCGGCCGCGGTCGGTCATGACGTCGACGGCGGTCAGCGCGCCGAGCCCGAGGGACCGGGTGAGCAGGGTGGCGGTGGAGACGTCGAGGGTGCCCAGCTCCGCGGAGCGGCGCACCAGGGCGGCCAGCTCGGGGCCGGACCGCCCGCCGGAGAGCTCCTCGGCGGCCTCGACGCCGAACCGGTGCAGGATCGCGTTGGCCGAGCCGTTCAGGGCGATGATGACCGGGCGGAGGGCGCGGGTGAAGGCGCCCTGCAGCGGGGCGACGATCCCGGCCGTGGCCAGCGGGTCGGCCAGCGCCAGGTTCTTCGGGACGAGCTCGCCGAAGACCATCGAGAAGGTGTTGACGGCCACCAGGGACAGCACGACGGCGGTGGCCGAGGCGGCGGCCTGGGCCAGCCCGGCGGAGCCCAGCGGCCCGGTGAGCAGCTCGGCCAGCGCCGACTGGGTGGTGTAGCCGAGCAGGATCGTGGTCAGGGTGATGCCGACCTGGGCGCTGGACAGGCCCAGGGAGAGGTGGCGCAGCGCCTTGCTGACGCCGGCCGCGCGCCGGTCGCCGGCCGCGACGCGGCGGTCCACGGTGCCGGGGTCCAGGGCCACCAGGGAGAACTCCGCGGCGACGAAGACGGCGGTCCCGGCGGTCAGCACGACGCCGAGCAGGACCATCAGCCACTCGGTCAGCACGGCGTCTCCGGGCTGGGCGGGGTGGCCAGGCTGGGCGCGATCCTCGTCCTGGGCGTGGTCGCCGGGCTCAGCGCGCCGGGGGGCCGCACGGGCGGGCCGACCGAGGCGCGGTCGGCGGTGGAGGGTCGGGCTGGGGCGGGGTCGGCGGGATGTCGACCGCGGCGTGAGCGACGCATGGTGCGCCTGATCGTACCGAGCGGGCGGGGCCGGCGGCGCACCCGGCCGGGGGTGCCCGGCCGCCGCCCGGTGAGGGTCCGGCCACCGGCGGTTGCGGGGTTGGCCCGCCGTGTGCGACCTCAGGCCAGGAGCGCTGCCGGACACCCGGAGAGCCGCGCATCGGACCTCCTGAGGTCCCCGGACGACCCGCGGCCGGGACGAGTTCCCCGGGCCCGCCGTCGACCAGCAGACCCATCCGGTACCTCGGTCCAAGCCCCGCGTGACGCCGCCTTGACCGCGGCTTTTGGCAGGTGCCCCGAGGCCACCACAGACCGGGGCAGATCGGCGGAAACCGGCCCCTGAGGCCGCCTCCGCGCGAGCCGATCACCTAGGCTGGAAGCCGCGATCTTCATCACAGACCCGGAAGAGGGCGAACCCCGCGTGTCCACCCAGGAGCACCCCGACATCAGCGCGACCTTCGGAGCCAACGAGTGGCTCATCGAGGAGCTGTACGAGAAGTACCGGCAGGACAAGAGGTCCGTGGACCCCGCGTGGTGGGACTTCTTCGCCGACTACGAGCGCGAGGGCGGCGCGGGCGCCGCCGACGACGTCGAGAGCGCCCCGCCCGGCCAGACCCCGGCGACCCCGGCGGAGCGGATCCCGGGCACGGGGAACGGCGCGGCGGCCGGCACGACGCCGCCGCAGCAGGCGCCCGCCGAGCAGGCCCCGGCCCGGCCGGCCCGGGACGAGCAGGCCCCGAGCAAGCCGGCGCCGCAGGCCCAGGCCCAGCAGGCACCCGCCAGGCCAGCCCAGGCCGACCAGGCCCCGGCGCAGCCGGCCTCGGCCGAGGCCGCCCCCGCCGCCCAGGCCGTCGAGCAGGCCCCGGCCGCCGTCGACGCCCCCACCGCGCCCCCCACCCCGGCGAGCGTGCCCGCCGTCGACGACCGCACCACCGTGGCCCAGGACCAGGTCCGCGGCGACCTGCCGCCGGCCCCGCCGGTCACCGCCCAGCCGCCCACCTCCCCCTACGCCGAGCGCGCCGCGCAGACCGCCTCCTCCGCCGCCACGGCCGCCGAGGACGAGACGGTCAAGCTGCGCGGCGTGGCCGCCCGCACGGCCAGCAACATGGAGGCCAGCATCGAGGTGCCGGTGGCGACGTCGGTGCGCGCGGTGCCGGCGAAGGTGATGGTGGACAACCGCATCGTCATCAACAACCACCTGGCCCGCTCCCGCGGCGGGAAGATCTCCTTCACCCACCTGATCGGCTTCGCGATGATCGAGGCGCTGGCCGAGGTGCCGGAGATGAACCACTCCTTCACCCAGACCGAGGACGGCAAGCCCGCCGTCTTCGAGCCGGCGCACGTCAACTTCGGCCTCGCCATCGACCTGCCCCGCCCGGACGGCACCCGCACCCTGGTGGTGCCCTCGGTCAAGCGGGCCGAGGAGATGGACTTCGCGCAGTTCTGGCGGGCCTACGAGGACCTGGTGCGCCGGGCCCGGGACAACAAGCTCACCGTGGAGGACTACGCCGGGACCACCATCTCGCTGACCAACCCCGGCGGGATCGGCACCGTGCACTCCATCCCGCGGCTGATGAAGGGCCAGGGCACCATCGTCGGCGTCGGGGCGATGGAGTACCCGGCCGAGTTCGCCGGCACCTCCGCCAAGGCGCTCGCCCGGATGGGCGTGTCCAAGGTCCTGACGCTGACCTCCACCTACGACCACCGGATCATCCAGGGCGCGGCGTCCGGGGAGTTCCTCCGCGCCATCCACACCAAGCTGCTCGGCACCGACGGCTTCTACGACCGGGTCTACGCCGCCCTGCGGGTGCCGTACGAGCCGGTGCGGTGGATGCGGGACGTGGAGTACTCCGCGGAGACCGAGCTGGGCAAGCCGGCCCGCATCGCCGAGCTCATCCACGCCTACCGCTCCCGCGGCCACTTCCTCGCCGACACCGACCCGCTGTCCTACCGCCAGCGCCGGCACGCCGACCTGGACATCACCAGCTACGGCCTGACGCTGTGGGACCTGGAGCGCACCTTCCCCACCGGCGGGCTGGGCGGCAGCCCGCAGATGACCCTGCGGGACATCCTCGGGCTGCTCCGGGACGCCTACTGCCGCACCATCGGCGTGGAGTACATGCACATCGCGGACCGGGCCCAGCGGGAGTGGTTCCAGGAGCGCCTGGAGACCCCCTACGCCAAGCCGTCCAGCGAGCAGCAGCTGCAGATCCTGCGCAAGCTCGGCCAGGCGGAGGCCTTCGAGACCTTCCTGCAGACGAAGTTCGTCGGCCAGAAGCGGTTCTCCCTCGAGGGTGGGGAGTCCCTCATCCCGCTGCTGGACACCGTGCTGACCGGCGCCGCCCGGGAGGGGCTGGACGAGGTCGCCATCGGCATGGCGCACCGCGGCCGGCTCAACGTCCTGGCCAACATCGCCGGGAAGTCCTACGGGCAGATCTTCTCCGAGTTCGAGGGCAACCAGGACCCGCGCACCGTCCACGGCTCCGGCGACGTGAAGTACCACCTGGGCACCGAGGGCGTGTTCACCTCCCCGGACGGGGAGACGACCAAGGTGTACCTGGCCGCCAATCCCTCCCACCTGGAGGCCGGCGACGGCGTCCTGGAGGGTGTGGTGCGGGCCAAGCAGGACCGCATCGACCTGGGCGAGGCCGGGTTCTCCGTGCTGCCCATCCTCATCCACGGCGACGCCGCGTTCGCCGGGCAGGGCGTGGTCACCGAGACCCTCAACCTCTCCCAGCTGCGCGGGTACCGCACCGGCGGGACCGTGCACATCATCGTCAACAACCAGATCGGGTTCACCACCGGGCCCTCCTCGGCCCGCTCCTCCTACTACCCCACCGACATCGCCAAGGGCCTGCAGGTCCCGGTCCTGCACGTCAACGGCGACGACCCGGAGGCCGTCGCCCGGGTGGCGGAGCTGGCGTTCGAGTACCGCCAGGACTTCCACAAGGACGTCATCGTGGACCTGGTCTGCTACCGCCGTCGGGGGCACAACGAGGGCGACGACCCGTCGATGACCCAGCCGGTGATGTACTCCCTGATCGAGAACAAGCGGTCCACCCGCACCCTGTACACCGAGTCCCTCATCGGCCGCGGCGACCTCACCGAGGAGCAGGCCGAGGCCGCGCTGAAGGAGTACCAGCAGGAGCTGGAGAAGGCCTTCACCGAGACCCGCGACGGCGGCTGGACCCCGCCGCAGACCGGTGAGCAGGTCCTCGGCCTGGAGCGGCCGGAGTCCCAGCAGGAGGACGCCGGGATGATGGTCGGCTGGCAGACCGCCGTGCCGGCCGAGGTCCTCCAGCGGATCGGCCAGGCGCACGTGCGCCCGCCCGCCGACTTCGCCGTCCACCCGAAGCTGGAGAAGCTCCTCGCCCGCCGCGAGGAGATGTCCCGCGCCGGCGGCATCGACTGGGGCTTCGGGGAGCTGCTCGCCTTCGGCTCGCTGCTGATGGAGGGCACGCCGGTGCGGCTGGCCGGGCAGGACACCCGGCGCGGCACCTTCGTCCAGCGCCACTCGGTGCTGCACGACCACACCAACGGCGCGGAGTGGACGCCGCTGATGTACCTCACCCCGGACCAGGCCAAGTTCTGGGTGTACGACTCCTCGCTGAGCGAGTACGCCGCGATGGCCTTCGAGTACGGCTACTCGGTGGAGCGGCCGGACGCGCTGGTGCTCTGGGAGGCGCAGTTCGGCGACTTCGCCAACGGCGCGCAGATCGTCGTCGACGAGTTCATCTCCTCGGCCGAGCAGAAGTGGGGCCAGCACTCCTCCCTGGTGCTGCTCCTGCCGCACGGGTACGAGGGCCAGGGGCCGGACCATTCCTCCGGGCGCATCGAGCGGTTCCTGCAGATGTGCGCCGAGGAGAACATGATCGTCGCCCAGTCCTCCACCCCGGCGAACCATTTCCACCTGCTGCGCCGGCAGGCCTACGCCCGGCCCCGCAAGCCGCTCGTGGCGTTCACCCCCAAGCAGCTGCTCCGGCTGAAGGCGGCGGCCTCGGCGGTGGAGGATTTCACCTCCGGCACGTTCCGGACGGTGATCGGCGAGGTGGAGCAGCGGGTCCGCGACGGCGGCGAGCAGGTCGAGCGGGTGCTGCTGTGCTCGGGGCGGATCTACTACGACCTGGCCGCCCGGCGCCTGAAGGACGTCGACGACAAGGTCGCCATCGTCCGGCTCGAGCAGCTCTACCCCCTCGACCTCGACGCGGTCCGCGCCGAGCTCGCCCGCTACCCCCGGGCCGAGGTGGTGTGGGTGCAGGACGAGCCGGAGAACCAGGGGCCGTGGACGTTCGTCTCCGACCACCTCCCGCCCGCCCTGGACGGGCGCGAGCTGCGGGTGGTCTCCCGCCCGGCGGCCGCCTCCCCGTCCACCGGCTCGCACAAGCGGCACGTGGAGGAGAACGCCCAGCTCATGGACGCCGCCTTCGCCCGCTGACGCCCGTCGGTCGGTTCCAGGCCCGGCTGCCGCACGACGGCGGCCGGGCCCTTCCACCTTCCGTGCGGGCCGCGGGGGCCGCCGTGATTCCGCGGCAGCGCGCCTGGGGTCACGTGCCCTCACCGCCCCGCAGTCCGCGTCTTCCGTCTTGGTGAGTATCCGCGCCTGCTCACAGACCATGTCACGACGCGCCTGGGGAGCGGCGTGTCGCTTCGAGGTGCGGTCCCGATGCGGGAAGGTGCACCTGTGGATGTCGTCGATCTACCCACCTTCGCGCGCTCCTGGACGGTGCAGGCGCCAGCGCTTGCGTGGCTTCTGGGTGCGGGGACGAGCGCATCCGCGGGTGTCCCCACGGCGGGGCAGGTTGTCGACGACCTCCTGGTGCGGTTGTACGCGTCGAGCTTCGGCGTCGTGCGGCAAGACCTGGACGAGTCCGACCCGGCTGTAATGGACCGTATCCACGCGCACTTCCGGACGATCGCGGGGCTCCCGCAGCTGGGCAGTCCTGGTGACTACTCGGCTGTGTTGGAGGCCGTTATGCCGGACGACGGCGCTCGCCGCGCGTACCTACGTCAGATGCTCGATGGGCGGTCGCCGTCGTACGGGCAGCGCGTGTTGGGCGCGTTCCTGGTCGAAGGCAAGACCCGGCTGGTGATGACGACGAACTTCGACCAGTTGGTTGAGGGCGCGGCGAGCGACGCCCGCACCCACGCCGGCGCCGGCGCCCCGCTGCTGGCGGTGGCGAGCCTCGGCAGCACCGACCGAGCGGCTCGCGCAGTCAGCGACTCCACCTGGCCGTTGTTGGTGAAGCTGCACGGCGACTTCCAGGAGAGCCGACTGAAGAACCTCGACCGCGAACTGCAGGAGCAGGACGAGGTCCTTCGCCAGACTGTCGTGGACGCGAGCCGCCAGTTCGGGCTCGTGGTTGCGGGCTACAGCGGCCGCGACGAGAGCGTCATGGCCATGCTGTCCGACGCGGCCGGCGAGCCCCGGGGCTGGCCGCATGGGATCTGGTGGCTGACACGTGAGCCGCACGCTCTGCCCGACTCGGTGACCGATTTCCTGGCGCACGCCGCTCGTGGTGGTGCCGCCGCGCATGTCGTGCAGGTGGAGAACTTCGACGAGGCCATGGGGGCGCTCGCCGCCCAGGTGTCCCTTGCCGCGCCGGTGCGCACGTACGTCAACGGGTTGCGTCCGCGGGGCGTGCTCAGCCCGGCGCCGGCGCCCAGTGGGAACGCGCCCCGGTTCCCGGTGTTGAGGCTCAACGCGCTGCCCGTCGTGGCCGCGCCGACCAAGGCGTGGAGTGTCCCGGCAGGGCAGGGGCTCACCTCGGAGGTGTTTCGCGCACGGCTTCGGGCGGCGCGTTGGCGTGGTGCGGCGGTGCTGGGCCCCGGCGAGGTTCTCGCCCTGGGCCGGGCGTCCGCGCTGACTACCGCCCTGGACCTGGAGACCGCCCCCGAGCCTGTGGACATCGTCGTGCTCGAGCCTGACGCACCCGCGCATGTGCGGGCGCTCGCCCTTGAGGCGTTGACTCGCGGCCTGGCGCGACGCTGCGGAGCGCGCGCGGTCGTCGGCGAGCGGGGCACCCCCCGACTGGTCGTGCCGGCGCGGCGTGAAGACGAACCCGAGCGCGCCCGCCAATGCCGCGCGTTGGTCCAGTCGGCGTACACCGAGTCCGTCGCCGGCCGGCTCGCGACCTCCCTCGGGCGCAACCGAGACGGGCAAGGGCGGTCTTTCGCCGAAGGGGTGCGGCTGCGGCTGGAGTTCGCGTTCGACTCCTGGTGGCTGCAGTTCACGCCCTTCACTTGGGTGGAGCGAGACCCGACGGCGGGCGAGGGGGGCCGCAACAGGAGCGCGGACCCGGCCGCCGCGTGGATCCGGGAACGGTGGGCCCGCCGCAAGAGGAACGAGGCGTGGGCGGCGATCATCGACACATGGGCGTCGGTGCTTGCCGGCGTTGACGACGGGCACCCGCAGACAACCCGCGTGTGGGCTCTGCGACGTGCGGACGCCGCAGAGCCCGACGCGCTCGGCGGGCTGTTCGAGCTCGGCACGAAGACTGCCTGGAGCAAGGAGGTGCGCGCATGACAGTCGCCCCGAACGGCCAGCTGCCCCATCACCTCCTGTTGCCCGAGCCGGAACTCATCTTCTCCGCCGGCGAGCGCCCCGCGAGTCACGTCCACCCTCTTGTCGGCCTGCTGAACTTCGGCCCGTTCTCCGCGCCGCCGAGCGGCGGCCCGGTCCGGGTGGCGACCATCTCGATGGCCGGCCACCAGACGCAGCTGCGCCAGTTCCTGGGTCGGCTGCGCGACAAGCACGACGCGAGCGACCGCAAGGCGTACCTGCCGCCATTCCCAGGGTTCGCGGCCGTCACCGGCGTGGATCTTGTCCCCGCCGCGGGGTGCCACATCGACCTGCCCCCCGACACGCCCGGCGAGGGTCCGGATGGGCAGCGCCGCCTGGCTGAGGCCGTCGGCCGCGCGGTGGACCGGCTGGCGACGCGCCGCGACCACTGGGACGTGATCGTGCTGCTGCTACCGGACTGCTGGGAGCGGTGGCGGGAGAGCAGCGACGGCGCGTTCCAACTGCACGACCTGATCAAGGCGACGGCGGCCCCGCTGGGCTGCCCGATCCAGATGCTGCGCCAGTCCTCCGCCTTGCGCTACCCGCACGTCGCCAGCCTGGCGTGGCGGCTCAGCATCGCCCTGCTCGTCAAGGCAGGAGGGGTGCCGTGGCGGGTCAGGCCTGTCACGCGTGAGGAGACCGCATACATCGGCCTCGCGTATGCGGTCCGTGGCGGCGGCGACGGGCAGCTCGTGACGTGCTGTTCGCAGGTGCTGGACTCCCAGGGCGGCGGCATGGAGTTCGTTGCGTACAACGTCGGAGCCGCGCGCGACCTGGACAACCCGCATCTGACCCGCGAAGAGATGCGAGCTGTCATGGCCCGCTCCGCGAGCTTGTACCAGCATCGCCACGCCGGACGGCTACCCCGGCGGGTGTCTGTGCACAAGACGACCCGCTGGCGCGCGGACGAGGTCGCGGGTGTCGTCGACGCGTGGTCGGCGGCTAAGCACGTCGAGTGCGTCACGGTGCAGCGGTCGTTGTGGCGTGGGGTCGTTCTCGAACGTGGTGATCATGGAAGCCGCCCGGCGGACTGGCCGGTCGCCCGCGGAACGATGCAGCAGTTGTCGGGTACCTCCGCGCTGTTGTGGGCCAACGCCACAGCGCAGCGCATGTCGTTGCGAGGCGGGCGGTACAACCCGAACGTCAAGTCGCTGCCCTCGCCCTTGCACCTGGTGCGGGACGCCGGCCATGGGCCCCTGGGGACGACCGCCCAGGACGTGCTGGCGTTGTCCGCGCTCGACTGGAACAACGACGCCCCGTTCGACGCGGAGCCGGTGACGATCGCATATAGCCGCCGGCTATCGCAGACCATCGCGCGGGTCCCGACCCTGCCAGACAGCGTGTATCAATACCGCCTCTTCATGTGACGCCGAGGGTGGCACGCGCCAGGGTCCGAGGGCGCGGGTGCGGCCTCGAGGCTTCGGTCACCCGCCTTCCGCCGGGCGCTGCACCGCCTGCGGCGTTCATGGGTGCGGCCGCCTCGGCGTGCATCGCGCGCACGCTGCGGCGCTAGTGGAAGCCAAACTGCCGCAAACCTCGGTGAATGCACCCGTTCGAGTGAGGCCTCGCCACCTGCACCTGGCCGTTGACACGAGAGCCCGTCCGCGCGCGACATGTGGTCCCAGGGGACGACGACCAGCCTCCCAACCGCACGCCGACGCCGCCCGCCCAGCCGACGCCGCCCACCCCCGTCGCCCGACCGCCGGCGACGCGCTGCCGGCCGCGCGTCCCCGACCTGCGCGCCCGGGACCGGCAAGATGGGCCCGTGACGGAAGGAGCGAACGTGGGCGAGGGGCAGCTGCGGATCTGCGTGGTCGGGGACGAGCTGACCGCCGGTGTGGGCGACGCGCGCGCCCTGGGCTGGGTCGGCCGCGTCATGGCCCGCACCCGCACGGAAGAGCCGGCGTTCGTCGCCCAGCTCGCGGTCCCGGCCGAGTCCACCACGGCCCTGGCTGCGCGGTGGGAGTCCGAGACCCACCGCCGCTTCGCCTCCCACGCGGACAACCGGCTCGTCGTCGGCCTCGGCGCCACCGACCTCGACGAGGGCCTGTCTCTGGCGCGCTCCCGGCTCAACCTGGCCAACATCCTCGACGGCGCCTCCGCCAGCCGGGTGCCGTCCTTCGTCGTCGGCCCGCCGCCGCGCCCCGACGTCGACCCCGGGGCGCTGGCTGCCCTGTCCGTGGCGTTCGCGGACGTCTGCCAGCGCCGGCACGTGCCCTACGTGGAGACCTACGAGCCGCTGCGCACGCACGAGCAGTGGCACGCCGACGTCGCGGCCGGCGACGGGAGGCACCCCGGGCAGGCCGGCTACGGCCTGCTGGCGTGGCTGGTGCTGCACAACGGCTGGCACGACTGGCTCGGCCTGCCCGCCGACGTCTGAGCCGCCCGCCTCTCCCGCGACGACGGCGGCGGCCGCCGGGCGTGGCGACGCCGACGGCTGCTGCTCGCAGCAGCGGGATAGCGCCGCGCCGGTGATCGCCCGCGCGTCCCCCGGTCCCCGGTCAGCCCACGACCACCGCCCGGCCGGTCGGCCACGGCGGCGCATGACTACAGTGGAGGAGTGCCCGTCGACCTCGGCCTGCCCCGCCCGCGCGCAGCGGCGCGGGAGTCGGTGCCGCCCGCGGCCGCGGCCGTGCCGCCCGCGCCCGAAGCAGCGCGGGCCGGCGTCGCGCCCGAGGGACAACGTCCCCGCACCCCGGCCCTGGTGGACCGGTTCGGCCGGGTCGCCCACGACCTGCGCGTCTCCCTGACCGACCGGTGCAACCTGCGCTGCGAGTACTGCATGCCGCCCGAGGGCTTCGACTGGCTGCCCACCCCGCAGGTCCTCACCGACGAGGAGGTCATCCGGCTCATCACCGTCGCCGTGGAGCGCCTGGGTATCCGCGAGGTCCGCTTCACCGGCGGGGAGCCGCTGCTGCGCAAGGGCCTGGAGCGCATCGTGGCCGCGACGACGGCGCTGCGCACCGACGAGGGGACGCCGCCGCAGACCTCGCTCACCACCAACGGGCTGGGGCTGGAGCACCGGGCGGCCGGCCTGGCCGCGGCCGGGCTGGCCCGGGTCAACGTCTCACTGGACTCCCTGGACCGGCGCACCTACGCCACGCTCGCCCGCCGGGACCGCCTGCCGGACGTGCTGGCCGGCATCGCCGCCGCGGACGCCGCTGGCCTGCGGCCGGTGAAGATCAACGCCGTGCTGATGCGGGGCCGCAACGAGACCGAGGCGCCGGACCTGCTCGGCTACGCGCTCAGCCACGGCTACGAGCTGCGGTTCATCGAGCAGATGCCGCTCGGCCCGCCCGAGCAGTGGGTCCGCGGGGAGATGGTCACTGCCACGGAGATCCTGGCGCTGCTCGCCACCCGGTTCACCCTCACCCCCAGTGACCCGGCCGAGCGCGGCGCCGCCCCCGCGGAGCGGTTCACCGTCGCGCCGGGCACCGACGGCCTCCCCGGCGGCACGGTGGGGATCATCGCCTCGGTCAGCCAGCCCTTCTGCGGCGCCTGCGACCGCACCCGGCTGACCGCCGACGGGCAGGTGCGGACCTGCCTGTTCTCCCGCACCGAGACCGACCTGCGCGGCCTGCTCCGCGACGGCGCCGACGACGAGACCCTCGCCGAGCACTGGCGCACCGCCATGTGGGGCAAGCTCGCCGGCCACGGCATCGACGACCCGGGCTTCCTGCAGCCGCAGCGGCCCATGAGCGCCATCGGAGGCTGAGATGACCGCCCCCCGCCTGCCCGACGTCCACGCCACGGTCCCGAGCACGGGCGCCCCTGCCGCAAGCCCAGATCTCCCCACCCCGGACCCGGCCGCCGTCGTCGTCGTGCAGGTGCGCTACTTCGCGGGGGCCGCCGAGGCCGTCGGCGCCACCGAGGAGACGCTCACCCTCCCCGCCAGGGCGACGGCGGCCGACCTCCGCGCCGCCGTCGCGGCCGCGCACGGCCCCCGGGCGGACCGGGTGCTGAGCATCTCCAGCCTGCTCGTCGACGACGTCGTGCGCGAGGACCTGGCCGCGCCGCTGCGGGCCCCGGGGTCGACGGCGCCCGTCCGCGTCGACGTCCTGCCGCCCTTCGCCGGCGGCTGAGGTCCGGCAGCTCGGCTGTCGCGGTGCGTCGCCGGCGGCTGACGTCCGGCAGCTCGGCTGTCGCGGTGCCTCGCCGGCGGCTGACCGCCCCGGCTCCTCGGCTGCCGCGGCGCCCGGCTACCGGGTGGCCCGCACCTCGACCCGGCCGTCGACCACCCGGGTGTCGTAGGTGGGCTGCGGCGCGCTGGCGGGGCCGCGCACGATCGAGCCGTCCTCGAGCCGGAAGGTGCTGCCGTGCCAGGGGCAGGTCACGCAGCCGTCCTTGACCTCGCCCTCCTCCAGCGGCCCGCCGAGGTGGGTGCAGGTGGCGGCGAGCGCCTGCAGATTGCCGTCGCTGCGGTGCAGCATCACCGGTGCGCCGGCCGCGTCCACCCGCACGCTCTGCCCCTCGCCGACGTCGCCGTCGGCGGCCACCGGCGTCCACGTGGTGGGCCGGTGCTCGAAGGCGGTCCGGTTGACGTTGATGCCCTGGGTGTAGGCCAGGTACCCACCCAGGCTGGCCCCGGACAGCACGGCGGCGAGCCCGGCGTAGCCGAGCGCCCGGCCGGGACCCCGGCGGCAGCGGGCCCGGGCGGCCAGGGACGCCCCGTACAGGGCCAGGGCCACGGTGTTGGCGGAGGCGTGGGCGACGCCGACCCGGCTGGCCGCCCCGTGGGTGTCCGACCAGTCGTTCAGCCCGGACAACGCAGTCGGCACGGCCGCGACGATGCCGGTGCCGACCAGCAGGGCCGCACCCCGGGCGGCGCTGCGCCCGCCCACGGTGTCCAGCACCGCGGCGGCGAGCCAGGTCCCGATCGGCACGTCGGTGAGCGCCGGGTGCAGCGGGTGCCCCAGGAACGTCCCGCTCAGGGTGTTGCGCACCCACCGCGGCTGGACCAGGCGCCTGACGACCCGCTGGAGCGGCTTGGCCACGGCGTCGGGGGCGGTGGAGTTCTCCAGCCGCTCGATCAGCGTGCTCATCGCTGCCCTCCTCCTCACGACGGCGGTGCGGCGCCGTCGTGACGACGGGGCACCTGGGTCCGGTCATGGTAGGGCGGGGCGAGCGGGCGGGCACCCGGGGACGACGGCGGGGAGAGCGGCGCGGCGAGGAGTGCGGCGAGGAGTGCGGCGGCGAGGACGGCGACGGCGCGGCAGGGGCTGGGAGGACGGCCCCGGCACGGCAGCGGCTGGAAGGACGGCGACGGACGCTGGGGTGCCCGCCGTCGTGGCCCGCGTTCCGGGCAGGGGCTCAGGCGCTCCCGGTCCACTCGTGGCCGCCGTCGGGAAAGACCTGCCGCTTCCACACCGGCAGCCGCCGCTTGACCTCCTCCACCAGCTCGGCGGCGGCGGCGAACGCCTCGGCGCGATGGGCGGCGGAGACGGCGACGGCGAGGGCCACGTCCCCGACCGCCAGCGTCCCCACCCGGTGCACGACGGCGACGGCGTCCACCGGGAAGCGGACGGCGAGGTCGGCGGCCACCTGGGCCACCACCTGCCCGGCGGCGGGGTGCGCGACGTACTCGATGGCGCTGACCGCACGGCCGCCGTCGTGGTTGCGCACCACCCCGCCGAAGGTGACGACAGCGCCGGCGGCGTCGTCCCCGACCGCCTCCGCGCACTCGTCCGCGGTGATGGGCTCGTCGCGGACCGCGGCGACGGCGACCCGCCGCCCGGGCTGGGTGCGGCGGGAGGTGTCGGCGGTGCCGTCGGGGCGGCCCGACCCGGGCGTGGACCCGGCTGGCGTGGTCACCGGCCTCGGCCTTCGTCCCACGCCGCCACCAGCTTCTCGACGGCGGCCAATCGGTCGGCGACGGCCCGGGACTGCTCGCCGGGATCCGCCGGTGCGGCCGCGGCGGCGGCCAGGCCGACCAGGAAGGCGGTGACCGGTGCGCCGGGGCGGCTCGGGCCGTGGGCGACATGGTTAATCAGCCGGAGGAGCGCCGTGGTGTTGTCGTCCAGCACGGTGCGGTCCACGCCGAGCTCGGCGCAGACAGCGTCGAGCCAGCGGTTCATGACGGCCATCTTCTGGGTCTCGTCGCCGCGGTCCCGCTCGGTCACGTCGCCGCGGTCCCGCTCGGTCACGTCGCCGCGGTCCCGCTCGGTCACGGCTCCTCCCCCACGACCTCGCGCATCCACTGCCAGGCGGCCACGGTGGCGGGGAACCCGCGGGTCGTCATCCCGAGCAGGATCACCTGCTCGATCTCGGCCACCGACGCGCCCGCGGCGAGCGCCCTGCGCACGTTGGACCGCACCGCGCCCTCGGCCTGGGCGCCCAGCGCGATGCCGAGCTTGACCAGGCGGGAGGTCCGCTCGTCCAGCGGGCCGGCGTCGTCGACGGTGCGGGCGAGGGCGTCCTGCGCGCGGGCGACGTCGCCGAACCGCTCCCGAAAGCTCGTGTAGACCTCGGGCAGGTGCTGCCGCGCCACGTCGACCCCTCTCCAGACGGTGCCTCGGCCCATCGTGGCACAGCGCCGCCGTGCGCTGCCCGCCCGCGGGCGCGCGGGGCCCAAGGGCCCACCGCGCGGACCAGCCTGGCCGGGACGATGGTGGCCGACGTCCCGCGAAGGAGAAGCATGCCCACCACCGACCGCAGGACCCGGCCGAGCGCCGTCGGCACGATCACTTCTCCGGCAGCGGACCCGGCCCTGGGCGTCACCCTGGACCACTACGCCACCGCCTACGCCACCCTGGCCCGGCTGCTCCTGGCCGCGCCGACCGAGGGCGCCCTCGTCCGGCTGCGCGAACCCGGACCGCTCCGGGCGTGGCCGCTGCTGCTCGACGAGGATTGTGCCCGCGGCGCCGCGCTGCTGGCCGAGTCTGGGCTGGCCGGGGAGACGGCGCGGGACGTCCGGACGGACTACCACCGGCTCTTCCGGGGGCCGGGACCGGTGTACGCCCCGCCGCGGGAGTCCGCGCACCTGCCCGCCGACGAGCGAAGCCCGGTGACGACGGCGGTGCGGCGCGCCTACGTAGCGTCCGGGCTCCCCGCCGCGCGGCTGCCGGTCCCGGAGGACCACATCGGCGCCGAGCTCAACCTCCTCGCCCGGCTGTGCGCGCGGGGGCTGGCGGCCCTCACGGCGGCCGACGACGCCGCCCTGGCCGGGACGCTGGCCGCGCACGCGGCCTTCCTCCAGGAGCACCTGCTGCGCTGGGCCCCGCGCTGCCTGACCCTGGCGGCGAACGGCTCCCGCACGTACTTCTACCAGGGGGTGGCCGCGCTGGGGCTCGGCACGCTGCGCTGCGCCCGGTCCACCTTCCTCGGCTGACGGGGGGCATCGGTCGGCAGCCGGCAATGCCGGTCGCCGGTCAGCAGGCTGGCGTCTTGTGCCTCTCGGCGAGGTCCGTCGCAAGCTGACGAACACGTTCCCGCGCCGCGTCGGGGGCCAGCACCTCGACGTGGTCGGCGAACTGCAGGAGCTGGCGTACCGACTCGATGTCGGGATAGCGGAGGACGACGGTGCACCAGCCCTCGTCAGCGGCGGCGACCTCGTGGATCCGGGCCCCGAGGATGCGCCGGGCGAGGTCGAGACGGCTCTCACGGAGACGAACGGTCACGATCACCTGGCCCGGCGTCTCGGTGCGTTCCTTCAGCGTTGTCCACACCGTGCGGAGCGACTGCCCGGCGCGGAGTGCGGCCGGTGCCTCGAGGGGCTCGTAGTCCGTGAGCCGCTCCAGGGCGAACAGTCGACCGGTGCCCTGATCATCGGCGACCAGGTACCAGCGGCCCGACTTCGTCGCGAGCCCGTACGGGTCGACAACCCGTGCCGAGGGGCGCTTCTCTGCGCTGCTCCGGTACCGGATGCGCAGCCGACGTCGGTGACGCAGCACGGACGCGAGGTCGGCGACGTCGACGCCCGGGCCAGGCGCCGCCAGCCAGGCGGTGCTGTCGACCACGACCAGCTCCGCCAGCCCCAGCAGGCCCGCCGAGGCGCCCGGCGCGGAGGCCTGGCGGGCGGCAATCTTGCGCGCAGCCGTCTCGTGCGCGGCGGCCAGCCCCAGGCGCTCGAGCTGGTCGCCGTCCAGCCCGGTGACGGACAGCGCCTCCAGCTCGCGGGGCTCCAGGCGGGAGACGTCGAGCCGGGCGCCGGGGAGCAGGACGATCCCGCCGTTGCGCCCCCGTTCGGCATATACCGGCACCCCCGCCGCCGAGAGCGCCTCGATGTCGCGGAGCACGGTGCGCCGGGACACCTCCAGGCGCTCCGCGAGCTCGGCCGTGGTGATGCGCTGACGTGCCTGCAGGAGCAGCAGCAGGTGCAGCAGCCGAGCAGCCCTCACAGGGAGATCGTTGCAGAAAAGGTGACAGCTTCTGTCGTGATTCAGTGATGGCCTCGTGCGGTACCGAGAAGTCACCGACCCCAGGAGCCCCCCATGCCCGCACCCAACCTGTTCCTGATCTACGTCCGCGACGCGAAGACCGCCACCGCCTTCTACAGCGACCTGTTCGGCATCGAGCCAACCTTCACCAGCCCTCGCTACGTCGCGTTCGACGTCGCCCCCGGCGTCCTGTTCGCGCTGTGGACCGGGCGGAGCGAGCACGCGGTGCCGAGCACCCCACGCACGTCCGAGGTCGGCCTCATGGTCCCCGGCCCGGCGTCGACGATCGACGACCTCTACTCGCGCTGGGTCGCCAAGGGGGTCCACGTCGAGGAAGAGCCCCACGACGACGTCTTCGGTCGCACGTTCGTGGTGACCGATCCCGACGGCAACCTCATCCGGGTCTCCCCGGTGGACTGACCTGCCTGGGACCCCGTCCACACGTCCGTCCGTCAGCGCCCGTCCCGCCCGCGCCGCTCCCCCAGCACCGCCCGGTGGTAGTCCTCGCCGGACTCCACCGACAGGACCGCGAGGACCAGCCGGCCGAGGGCCCGCCAGACCTGCGCCGAGGACTCCTGCGCGAGCCGTCTGCCGACGGCGGGCAGCCGGGCGGCCAGGGACGCGGTGATGACGTCCTGCTCCTCCGCCCGCAGCTGCCGGCCGCGGCCGACGTCGCCGCTCGCCCAGGCGTCTGCCTCGGCACGGCACAGGTCGGCCAGGTGCCGCGCGTGCGGGGCGAGGTGGGCGGCAGCGGTCGGGGCGGCGGCGCCGCCCGGACCGGCGGCGCCGGCGAGGCCCCCAGCGCCGCCCGGACCGGCGGCGCCGAACAGGTCCGCTGGGCAGCCGGCGCGCAGGGCGGCGACGTCGTCGGCCAGGGTGCGGCGCCGGCTTCCCCGGGCGTAGGTGTCCAGGGTCATCAGGTCGGCGAGGAAGAGCTCGGCGTCGTCGCCCACCCAGCCGGCGGCGTCCCGCCACGCGGCCGCCAGCGCACCGGAGCGCAGCGCCTCGGCCAGCCGCTCCCCCGGCCCCTCGAGCACCTCGGCGACGGCGGCCCAGCTCGCCGCCCGGTCCCGGGCCGCCTGGGCGATCTGCGCCGCGAAGCCGGCCTCGGCGCCGCTCACGCCGCGGCCAGGTCCACGACGAGCTTGCCCACCACGTCCCCGCTCGCCATCCGGCCAAGCGCCGGGCCGACGTCGGCCAGCCGGACGACGTCGTCGACGACGGGACGCACCCCGGTCGCGACGAGCATCTGCTGCAGCGCCACCAGCTGCTCCCGGGTCCCCATGGTCGTGCCGACCACCCGGAGGGACCGGAAGAATACCCGGTTGAGGTCGGCCGGCGGCATCGCCCCGGAGGTGGCCCCGGCGACGGCGACGGTCCCGCCCGGGCGCAGCGCCCGGAGCGAGTGGGACCAGGTGGCCTCGCCCACGGTCTCCACGACGGCGTCGACCTGATCGGGCAGGCGGGCCCCCGGCTCGAACGCCTCGTGCGCGCCCAGCTCGCGGGCCCGGTCCCGCTTGGCGGCGCTGCGGGAGGTCACCCACACCCGCAGCCCGGCGGCGCGGGCCAGCACCGTCGCGGCGCTGGCCACCCCGCCGCCGGCGCCCTGGATCAGGACGGTGCCGCCGGGACGCAGGGCGGCGGCGTCGAACAGCAGCCGGTACGCGGTGAGGTAGGCGGTGGGCAGGCAGGCGGCCTCGGTCCAGGTCAGCTCCGGCGCCTTGGGCACCACGTTGCCGGCCGGCACCCAGACCCGCTCGGCGAGGGTGCCGGGGTGCAGCTCGGAGAGCAGGGTGCGGCGCGGGTCGAGGGTCTCATCGCCGTGCCAGTCCCGGGAGGGGATGACGGAGTGGACGATCACCTCGGTGCCGTCGTCCAGGACGCCCGCGGCGTCCGTGCCCAGGATCATGGGCAGCCGGTCGACGGGCAGGCCGACCCCGCGCAGGGACCACAGGTCGTGGTGGTTCAGGGCGGCGGCGCGGACCTGCACGGGGACCCAGTCCGGGTACGGGGCGCCGGGGTCCGGCAGCTCGCCGACGACGAGCCCGGCGAGGGGGTCGGCGGGGTCCTGGCTCTGGGCGTAGGCGCACAGCATCCCCTCACCCTACGGGCGGTGGCCGGCGAGGGATCTTCGCTCAGCAGGTCCGCCGGCACCGGGCCGACGGGCCGGTAGACCCAAGGCAGCAGAAAGGGCCGGTCCTGACGGACCGGCCCTGCTGCATCGGCGGGGACTCCCGCGGCGACTCAGGCGTTGGGGCGCTTGCCGTGGTTGGCGGCGCCAGCCTTGCGAGCCCGACGCTTGCGACCGCGCTTGCTCATGGTGCTCTCCTGCTCTATGGACGATCGAGACGGTCCATGGTCCCACAGCGGCCCGGTGCACCCGGCGCACGCGGCGCGGGGAGGCCTGGGCCGCTCGGTGCCGAGCGGGCGGCCCGGCCCAGCCGGTCCGGGCCGGCCGGGGCTACTCCCCGGCGCGGACCCCGTTGGCGCTCAGCACGGTCAGCTGCGCGACCACCCGGAGGCGCAGGGAGCTCGGTGCCACCTCCGCGCAGGACCGGCGCACCATCTCCCGGATGTGCTGCTCCGCGTGGGCCGCCTCGGTGCAGGTCGGGCAGGTGGCGATGTGCCGCCGGAACCGGGTGCAGTCGCCGTCGTCCACCTCGTCGTCGAGGAACTCGAAGAGATGGTCCAGCAGCTCGTCGCAGGTGCAGCTGTCGGCGTCGGCGCCGACCCGCTCGGTCACCGACTCCTCCGCACGTGCGGCCAGCCCCATCCGGTCGGCCTCCGTCTCGCGTCCTTCAGCGGTCATGCCTTGGCCTCCGTGGCCTCCGTGCGCAGCCCCAGCTCCCGAGCGTGGTCGACGAGGAGCTCTCGGAGCTGGCGGCGCCCCCGGTGCAGCCGGGACATGACGGTCCCGATGGGGGTGCCCATGATCTCGGCGATCTCCTTGTACGCGAAGCCCTCGACGTCGGCGAGGTAGACGGCGATCCGGAAGTCCTCCGGGAGCTGGTTCAGCGCGTCCTTGATCTCCGAGTCCGGCAGCTGGTCCAGGGCCTCGGTCTCCGCCGACCGCAGCCCGCTCGAGGTGTGCGAGGCGGCCCGGTGGATCTGCCAGTCCTCCACCGAGTCGGCGTCGGACTGCTGGGGCTCGCGCTGCTTCTTGCGGTAGGTGTTGATGAAGGAGTTGGTGAGGATCCGGTAGAGCCAGGCCTTGAGGTTGGTGCCGGGCCGGTACTGGTGGAACGCGGCGAAGGCCTTGGCGAAGGTCTCCTGCACCAGGTCCTCGGCGTCGGCGGGGTTGCGCGTCATGCGCATGGCGGCGCCGTAGAGCTGGTCCAGATACGGCAGGGCCTCCCGCTCGAACCGCACCGACCGCTCGACGTCAGACTCGTCGTCGGGGGCGCGGACGAGGTCGCCCTCGTGGCTCTCGGTCATCACCCACGAGCCTAGCCCGGCAGCGCCCGGGGCGAACCCCCAGGGTGCGGCCGGCGGCGGAGCGAGGACTGTCATGCCGGGTGCAACCGGCGGGTCGCCGTGATCATTCCGAGACCGCCGCGGTCGGGTCGGGTAGGTCGGGGCCCGCGGGGGCCGAGACCGCTGACCGGCAGGCCCTGTGCCGCGGGCCCTGACGACGGCGGCGGGCCGGGCCGGCTGGTCAGCGGTAGCCGGTGGGCAAGGCGGGGCCGGTCGCCCCGGTGGCGGGCGGAGCACGACGACGGCCGGCCCGGGCACCGGCCGACCGTTGCCCAGCTCCGCCGGTCTAGGCGGGGCCAGCCACGCCTGCTGATGCGAGACCCGTCCGGTGGGCCGGAACGCTCGCCGCAGACCCGCTGGTGCGGTAGCAATGGTCTATGAACCTCACACGACGCATCGCCCGTCCCATGCTTGCCTCTGTCTTCGTCGCCGACGGCGTCGACGCCCTGCTCCACCCGGACGCGCACGTGGCGCAGTTCAAGAAGGTGACGCCGCTGCTGGAGAAGGCCGGCCTGCCGCCCGTGCTCACCTCCGACGCCAAGATGCTCACCCGCGTCCTCGGCGGGGTCACCGCCGTGTCCGGACTGATGCTGGCCACCGGCCGGAACCCGCGGTCCGCCGCCCTGACGCTCGCCCTGGTCAACGTCCCGCTCACGGTCGTCAACAACCCGGTGTGGGCGGCGAACGGCCCCCAGCAGCGCAAGCAGTTCAGCTCCGGGCTGCTGCGCGGCGTCGGCCTCGGCGGCGGGCTCCTGCTGGCCGCCAAGGACCTGGCCGGCAAGCCCTCCTGGGGGTGGCGGTGGAGCAACGCCCGCGAGCACGCCGTGGAGGTCCGGGAGGCCCGGGCAGCCGCCAAGGCCAAGTACAAGGGCTGACCCGAGCCGCCCGGATCACCTGCCCGGCCCACTCCCCGGTGAGGCTCGTGCGCGCCTTCTCGCGCGCCACCCCCGTCGGCCCGACCTCGGCTCAGCCCCTCAGCAGCCACCCGCCGACGTCGGCGGTCGAGTCCCCTCCAGGCGGTCGAACCCCGTCCAGAGCCGTCCCCGACGGCTGGTGGGGCTGGTCGGCGGCCACCGCCGGGCGTACGGTCCAAGCAACGACCAACGTCCCGAGCAGGATCCCGGACGACCAGCAGGGAGTTCCGATGGGCTTCGACCAGTACCACGAGCCGGCCGAGGAGCTGTCGGCCGAGACGCGCACCTTCGCGCGGATGTGCGCCAACCTGACCGAGGAGGCCGAGGCCATCGGCTGGTACGAGCAGCGGCTGTCCCTCGAGCCGGACGGGGAGTCCCGAGCGGTGATGCTCGACTCCCTGGGCGAGGAGTACAAGCACTTCGCCATGGACCTGGAGTTCCTGTTCCGCCGTAAGCCGCAGTGGCGGGAGATCGCCCGCGGGATCCTGTTCCAGGACGGCGACATCGTCGCGCACGGCGAGACCGCCGAGGCAGCGGCCACCGGGGCCGGCGGCGGCGGCGAAGCCGGCCCCGGCCCCGCGGACGGGACGCTCGGCATCGGCAGCCTGAAGGGACAGGGACTGTGAGCACCACCCACCTGCTGCGCTCGCGGGCCCCGATCACCGACGCCGGCTGGGCGCAGCTAGACGCGGAGGCCAGGGAGCGCCTGGTCGCGGCGCTCGGGGCGCGGAAGCTCGTCGAGTTCGCCGGCCCGTTCGGCTGGGCCTACTCCGCGACCAACCTGGGCCGGAGCGAGACGGTCGGGCAGGCCCCGGTCGACGGGGTGCAGGCGCGCCGCCGCCGGGTGCTGCCGCTGACCGAGGTGCGGGTGCCGTTCACGCTCAGCCGGGACGAGGTGCTCAACGTCGACCGGGGCGCGGTCGACGTCGACCTGGACAACCTGGACGACGCCGCCGTGCGGATGGCGACCGCGGAGAACACCGCCGTGTTCCACGGCTGGCCGGCGGCCGGCATCACCGGGATCGCGGAAGCCTCCCCGCACGGCCCGATCCCTCCCGTGCTGGACGTCAACGACTACCCCAAGCGGGTGGCCAAGGCGGTCGAGGTCCTGCTGAGCAACGGGATCGGCGGCCCGTACGGGCTGGCGCTCAGCCCGGCGGACTACACCTCGGTGACCGAGACCGCCGAGCACGGCGGGTACCCGCTGTTCGACCACCTGCGCAAGATCCTCGCCGGCCCGATCGTCTGGGTGCCGGGGGTCCAGGGCGCCGTCGTGCTGAGCATCCGGGGCGACGACTTCCTGTTCGAGTCGGGGGAGGACCTCGCCCTGGGGTACGACGGTCACGACGGCGATCAGCTGCGGCTCTACCTCGAGCAGTCGTTCAGCTTCCGGGTGGCCACGCCCGAGGCCGCCGTCGCCCTCGTCGCGGGCTGAGCAGACGGGCCGGGCACTACCCTCGCTGCCATGACGCCCTGGCCCGCCCCGCTCGCCCCGGGACCGCTGGACGCGACCGTCACGGTCCCCGGCTCGAAGTCGCTGACCAACCGCTACCTCGTGCTGGCGGCCCTGGCCGAGGGGCCCACCGAGCTCGTCCGGCCGCTGCTCTCCCGGGACACCGAGCTCATGGTCGCGGCGCTGCGGGCCCTGGGCGCGAAGGTGAGCACCGGGACCGGCGCCGCCACGGACCCAGGTGGCGACGCCGCGGACCCCGACGCCGAGGTCCTGCGGGTCACCCCCGGCCCGCTGCGCGGGCCGGCCCGGGTCGACTGCGGGCTCGCCGGGACCGTCATGCGGTTCGTGCCCGCGCTCGCGGCGCTCGCCGACGGCGACGTGCACCTGGACGGCGACCCCCGCGCCCGCGAGCGCCCGATGGACCCGGTGGTCCGGGCCCTGCGCGACCTCGGCGCCGACATCGACGCGACCACCGACGGCGCCGGCCGGGCGGTGCTGCCGCTCACCGTGCACGGCACCGGCGGGCTGACCGGCGGCAGCGTCGACGTCGACGCCTCCGCCTCCAGCCAGTTCGTCTCCGCGCTGCTGCTGGCCGCCCCCGCCTTCGCCGACGGGGTGGACGTGCGCCACACCGGCCCAACCCTGCCCTCCCTGCCGCACATCGCCATGACCGTCGCCGTCCTGCGCGAGCGGGGCGTGACGGTGACCGAGCTAACCGCCGACGGCGCCGTCGTCGGGCCGGGCAGCGAGCTCGCCCCCACCCGCTGGCAGGTCTCCCCCGGCCCGGTGGCCGGCGGCCGGGTGGTCGTCGAGCCGGACCTGTCCAACGCCGGCCCGTTCCTGGCCGCCGCCCTCGCCGCCGGCGGCACCGTGCGGGTGCCCCGCTGGCCCGCGCAGACCACCCAGGCCGGCGACGCCCTCCCCGACCTCCTGGCGCAGATGGGCGCCACCGTCGTCCGGGAGGCCGGCACCCTCGCGGTGACCGGTCCGGCCGACGGGCAGATCCGCGGCCTGGACGCCGACCTGCACGACATCGGCGAGCTCACCCCCACCGTCGCCGCACTGGCCGCCCTGGCCACCAGCCCGTCCCGGCTGCACGGCGTGGGCCACCTCCGCGGCCACGAGACCGACCGGCTCGCCGCCCTCGTCGCCGAGATCAACCGGCTCGGCGGCCAGGCCCGGGAGACCGCCGACGGCCTAGAGATCGACCCGGCGCCGCTGCACGGCGCCGTCGTGGAGAGCTACCACGACCACCGGATGGCCACCTTCGGCGCCATCGTCGGCCTGCGGGTGCCGGGGGTCAGCGTGGTGGACGTGGCGACGACGGCGAAGACCCTGCCGGACTTCCCCGGCATGTGGCGGGCCATGCTCAGCGCCGGCCCGGACCGGTCGCCGGCCGGGGCCCGGGCCTGACGGGCGAGGCGGCGGTGCCGGGCGTCGTGCGAGCACCGGGCGTGGACCGGGCCTCGGACATCAGGCGGGTGCCGGGCCTGGTCCGGGTGCCGGGCGTGGTCTGGCCACCGGACGTGGGCCGGGCGCCGGACGTGCGCCGAGCACCGGGCGGGGCGGCGGCGCGGTGACGCCCCGGGACACCGGCACCGACGACGACCGGGTGCGGGTGCGGGCCAACCCGCGCGGCACCCGGCCCCGGACCAAGAACCGGCCGGCGCACGCCGACGCCGTCGGCGCCATGGTCCTGGCCGTGGACCGCGGCCGCTACCAGCTCCTGACCGACGACGGCACCCTGGTGGTGGGCATGAAGGCCCGCGAGCTCGGCCGGGGCGCGCGCGGCGCCGTCGTCGTCGGGGACCGCGTCGGCGTGGTGGGCGACGTCAGCGGCCGGCCGGGCACCCTGGCCCGGATCGTCCGGGTCGCCGAGCGCACCTCGGTGCTGCGCCGGTCCGCCGAGGACGACGAGGCCGCCGTCGAGCGGGTCATCGTGGCCAACGCCGACCAGCTCCTCATCGTCACCGCGCTGGCCGACCCGGAGCCGCGGCCGCGGATGGTGGACCGGTGCCTGGTCGCCGCCTACGACGCCGGCATGGAGCCGGTGCTGTGCCTGACCAAGGCCGACCTCGCCGACCCGGCCCCGTTCCTGGCCCGGTACGCCCCGCTGCACGTGCCCGCGCTGACCACCGCGCTGGCGGACGGGCAGGTCCGCGGGCTGGACGCCGTGCGGGAGCGGCTGGCCGGGCGCACCTCGGTGCTCATCGGCCACTCCGGGGTCGGGAAGTCCACGCTGGTCAACGCGCTGGTGCCGGCGGCCGGCCGGGCCACCGGGGACGTCAACGTGGTCACCGGCCGCGGCCGGCACACCTCCTCCTCCGCGGTCGCCCTCGCGCTGCCCGACGGCGGGTGGGTCATCGACACCCCGGGCGTGCGCTCGTTCGGGCTCAGCCACGTCGACGCCGACAGCCTGCTGCGCGCCTTCCCGGACTTGGCCGCCGTCGCGGCGGACTGCCCGCGCGGGTGCACCCACGCCGCCGACGCCCCGGACTGCGCGCTGGACGAGTGGGTGGCCGACGGCCGCGCCGGGCCGGCCGGCACCGCCCGCCTGGAGTCCTTCCGCCGGCTGCTGGCGGCGCGGACCGGGACCGACGCCTGACCGCGGGCCGGGGCGATACGGTGCCGGGCATGACCCGTGCGAGCCGCTACACCGACGACCTGCGCCTCGCGCACGTCATCGCCGACCAGGTCGACGGCCAGACGATGGCCCGCTTCGGCGCCCAGGACCTGCGGGTGGAGACGAAGCCGGACCTGACGCCGGTCACCGACGCGGACCGCTCCGCGGAGGAGATCATCCGCGGCCAGCTGGGCCGGACCCGGCAGCGGGACGCGATCGTCGGGGAGGAGTTCGGCAGCACCGGCCACTCCTCGCGCCAGTGGGTTCTCGACCCCATCGACGGGACCAAGAACTTCGTCCGCGGCGTGCCGGTGTGGGCCACGCTCATCGGCCTGGTGGAGGACGGGGAGGCGGTGCTCGGCGTCGTCTCCGCCCCCGCCCTGAACCGGCGGTGGTGGGCCGCGAAGGGCGCCGGCGCCTGGACCGGCCGGTCCCTCTCCGCGGCGCGCCAGCTGCACGTCTCGGCGGTGGCCGACCTGGCCGACGCCTCGCTGAGCTACTCCAGCCTGGACGGCTGGGCCGAGCGGGGCAGCCTGCGCGCCTTCCTCGGCCTGGCCCAGCAGGTGTGGCGCACCCGGGCCTACGGGGACTTCTGGTCCTACATGCTCGTGGCCGAGGGCGCCGTCGACGTCGCCTGCGAGCCGGACCTCCAGCTCTACGACATGGCGGCCCTCGTCCCGGTCGTGACCGAGGCGGGCGGCCGGTTCACCGGTCTGGACGGCGCGGACGGCCCGTGGAGCGGCAGCGCCGTCGCCAGCAACGGGGTGCTGCACGAGGCGGTGCTGCGCCAGCTGACCGGCGAGGTCGACTGACCGCCCGGCGTCGGCGTCAGCTGCGGTCAGGCCCGCACCTGTCGCCAGCTATGCCCAGAGCCCACGTGCCTGCGAGCACCCGGCCAGCCCGTCTCCCCGCGCGCAGCGAGCCTTGGACACGCCGGCACGCAGCCGGGAACAACGCGTCCGTGTCGCGGTCGCCCGGTTCTTCCGGGACGCGACCGCCCGGGGCGAGCAGGCCGTGTCGGATCCTGAGTGTTTCGCCCGACTCGCTGACCCGCAACTACTTGGCGGCGCGCTGGTCCCACCGTCACCAGCCGGGCAGTCTTCGACGGCGTCACCTCCTTCGTGCCCGCGGGCGAGGGTGGTACGAACGCAGCACCCCGCGGATACGCGGCGAGCTGACCGGTCGCGGGGTCATCGGGAACCGGTGCGCACCTACCGAGTAAGGGGATCACACTTGACCCACGGTGACTTGCTCGGCGGGGTCCGGCAAGGGCGGACCGGTCAGCATCCGACGAGTCGTCGACCGGCCCATCCCCGTCACCCAGATCACCTCGTCGAGGATCTCCGCTTTCTCAGCCTTGCTCGCTCCCCGGTACGCGGTACGGAGCTTGTTCGTCACACGAAGCCTCGCGGCCATCGATGTCTTGCCTTCCACATCAGGCAAGCATCGCGCTCAAAGAATCTGAGGCACCAACCCCGCCCACGCGCTCAAACTAGATGAGGCACGTCGAGCCCTTGCAGGACACCACGGGTCCTGGTAGCGTCGCACGCCAACGGAAAGCTGATACGAACTTGGGCGAAGAACATCGGAACTAGAAGAACATCGGAACTATGAGACGACGGACGAAGGCCGTGTCAGTGCTTGCCATCGGACTGCTGATGGCTGGCGTTGTGGGATGCTCCGGGTCCGAGACTCCCCCGGAAGCATCCGCGACACCCTCCGCCGCCGAGACTCCAGCGTCCCCAGCGTCATCCACCGATCCGGAGACCGAGACCTACCTCAGTTTCGACCCGGATCTGATCGCCGAGTTCCTCGAAGAGCGTGATCGCGAAGCCCCGGGGGACACGCACCTCAGCCGACGCCTGATCGCCGAGGAATTTTCAGGATCGCAGACGTTCGATCTGCCACCCGTCGGGACCGAGATCGTCAACTACCGAGCTACCGTCGTCTGTCGCTCTGACAACTCTTCGAGCGATTTTGACACAATCGACGTCAAATTCGAGACGTCTTCCACCGAGCTGATCGGCATCCGCGGACAGGCGTGCGGGACTCTCTCCGTGCCGACCATCGAACCGCCCGATGGGCTCATCCGTGATCCAGGCATCACGGCCATCCACGTCACAGCCCCTGCCTCGACTCAGATCGTGCTCATCGTGCACGAACTCGCCGGAGAATCACAGTAGGAGGGATGCAGTGAGGGTCCATTGATGGGCCTTTCTCGTCCCGTGCCAGAACGTCACGGTTGCGCAGGAACCTCGATCGACATCACGCAGTTCTTCAACCCTTTGGGCCGGACGTAGGTGAAGCCGAGTCGTTCGTAGAGCCGGCGGGTGCCGTTGTAGAGGAATGACGAGGACATCTTCTTGGTCTGGTCTGTCAGGTCGTGCGGATAGGCCTCCACCGCACCGCCACCGGCCCGCGCGATGAGGTCGAGGGCGCCCCGGATCGCGAGCTCGGTGATGCCCCGGCGGCGGTACCTCTTGTCCACGAAGACGCACGTGATCCGGTAGTCCGGGTCGCCGTCCTTCTCGGCGTCGTACTGCTTGCGATGGTGAATGTTCGGCAGCTCGGTCGGCGGGCCGTACTCCGCCCACGCGATCGCCTGCTCGCCGTCCATCACCAGCGCCGCATGAGCCTGCCCGGCCTCGACCAGCCGCTTCTTCATCATGCGGTTGCCCTCATACCCCGGCTCCCGGTCGGCACGATCGGGGTGGAAGTAGGAGCACCAGCACCCGCCGAAGATCCCGTTGTGCCGCTCCACCAGACCCGCAAACGCCTCCCACGTGCGTGGGCTCAGCGGTTCGATCCGGTAGCCGTCCACGGCGTGCGCCTGGCTGCTCATGACCGGACAGGACTGGTTACGGACGGTCCGCGGCCGGGTCCAGCAGACCGCCGGTGCCCACGGTGCGTCCCGGAGCGGACCCGCACATGGGAACCGTCGAAGCACCACGTCTCGATGGCCTCGATGCTCTCCCGGTCGGCGCGGTCGAACGGGACGTCCACGTCGAGAGCGAGCGGGTCGCCCGATGCGTCTGCGCAGGAGCCGCCGAGAGAGACGACGTTGTTCACGATGACCTTCCGCAGCGCGACGACCTCCTTCATCGTTCGGTCGTGAGTGGGCGTGATGCCGGAGCCCCCGCTAGGCCCAAGGTCTGCGGAGCTCGGACCTCTCAGTGCTCAGGCGAGGCGATCGCCCGGCCCCAGCGCCGCGCGCACCGCCGCGACGAGCGAGAGCAGGCGGGCCGAGCCGGGCAGGTCCTCCACCAGCACGACCTGCTCGGCGCCGTCGGCCAGCGGCAGCCGCCAGTTGGGGTACTCGGTGTCGGTGCCGGGCTGGTTCTGCGCGCGCCGCTCCCCGACGGCGTCCGTGAGGGAGACCCCGACCAGCACCGCCGGGGTGGCCACGACGTAGGCGTGCAGGGCCTCGACCAGCTCCCGCTCGGTCGGGTCCGCCCCCACCAGGCCGTGCTCGCGCAGCCGCTCGGTCATCCGCTCGCGCTCGGTGCGGGCCTCCGCCCGCACCTGCGCCACCGGCGCGGTGAGCAGCCCGAGCCGCTCCCGCAGGTCCACGTGCTCCTCGGCCAGGTACCCCGCCACCGGCGGGAGGTCGTGGGTGTCGACGGTGGCCAGGACGAGCTCGCGGTAGTCCTGCGGCTGCAGCGGCCAGCCGGCCTCGTCCTTCTCGAACCACAGCACCGAGGTGCCCAGCACCCCCCGCTCGGCGAGGTAGCCGCGCACCCACGGCTCCACGGTGCCCAGGTCCTCGCCGATGACGACGGCGCCGGCCCGGGCGGCCTCGAGCGCCAGCACCCCGACCATCGCCTCGTGGTCGTAGCGCACGTAGGTCCCGTCCTCGGCGCCCATCCCGTCCGGGATCCACCACAGCCGGAACAGGCCCATGATGTGGTCCACCCGGAGCGCCCCGGCGTGCCGCAGCACCGTGCGGGCCATCTGCCGCAGCGGCGCGTAGGCGGACCGGGCCAGGACGTCCGGCCGCCACGGCGGCTGGTGCCAGTTCTGGCCCTGCTGGTTGTACATGTCCGGCGGCGCGCCCACCCCGATGCCCCGGGCGAACGCGTCCCGGTCGGCCCAGGCGTCGGCGCTGTCCGGGTGGACCCCGACGGCCAGGTCGTGCATCACCCCCAGACCCATGCCGGCGTCCCGGGCGGCGCGCTGGGCGCGGGCGAGCTGCTCGTCCGCCACCCACTGCAGCCACACGTAGAAGTCGACCCGGTCGGCGAGCTCGCGGCGCTGCCGGGCCACGAACGGGGAACGGACGTCGCGGAGCTCGGCCGGCCAGGGCTGGCCGGCGTAGCGCTCCTGCAGCGCGCACCACAGCGCGAAGTCCGCCAGGCCCTGCCCCTCCTCGGTGTGGAAGGCGTCGAGCGAGCGCTGCCGGGACCGGCTCCGCGGCGCGGCGTGGATGACCTCCAGCGCCTGCCGCTTCGCCGCCCAGGCCGCGTCCCGGTCCAGCGGGGCGTTGGTGGTGTTGGCCGGCCGGACCTCCTGCGCCGCCCACTCCACCAGGGCCCGCTCGGGGCCGCTGAGGTAGGCGGTCTCGCGGATGTCCTCGGGTCGGACGTAGAGCGGGTTGACGAACCGCCGGCTCACCGGCAGGTAGGGCGAGGGCGTCATCGGCCCGACCGGCTCGGCGGCGTGCAGGGGGTTGATGAGCAGGAAGTCGGCGCCGACCTCGCCGAAGAAGCTGGTCAGCTCGGCCAGGTCGGCGAGGTCGCCGATCCCCCAGGACCGGCGGGACCGGACCGAGTACAGCTGGGCCATCACCCCCCAGCCCCGGCCGGTGGCCAGGGCCGGACGGGGCAGCCGGTCCGGCGTGACGGCGAGGGCCGTGGTCGCGACGGCCGAGACGCCGCCGTCGGGGCCGGCCGGGGCGCCGCCGTCGTCCGCACCCGCGGCACCGCCGCCGACGACGGCCCGGACCTCGTGCCAGCCCAGCGGCAGGTCGGCGGGCAGCACGAAGGTCGCCCGGCCGGTCAGCACCCCGTCGACGTCCCGCGGCGGCACCCAGGCGTCGCGCTGCACCAGCTCCCGGGTGCCGCCGTCCTCCAGGTGGACCCGGACGGACACGGCAGCGCCGTCGGGCACGTGGACCGGCAGGTCGTGCTCGCGGCCCTGGCGCACCACGACGGACGGCGGCAGGGTCGCCCGCCAGGGGTCCAGGTCGACGTCGGCCAGGGCGGCGGCGACCTCGTCCTCGGTCCGTGCCGGCACGCCGAGGGCGGCGAGCACCGCGCGGATGGTGCCGGCGCCGACCTGCCGGTGCCGGCCGGTGTAGTCGGTGAACTCGGTGGCCACCCCGAGCGAGCGGGCGAGCCGGCGGAGGGAGTCGGTGGGGGCCTCGGCCGGCGCCGCGGTGGTGGTCATCGTGCTCCTTGCTGGCAGGCGCGGGCGCGGCCCGTCTCGGCGGGCGGCCAGGGGGCCGGGGGCGGGTTGGTCAGAGCAGGCGGGAGATCTGGTCGGCCAGGTCGTCGGCCTCCGGGCCGACGACGACCTGGACGACCCGGCCGGCGCGGACGACGCCGAAGGCACCGGCGGTCTTGAGGTCGCGCTCGCCGACGGCGGCGGGGTCGCGCACCTCCACCCGGAGCCGGGTGATGCACGGCTCGACCTCGACGATGTTCCCGGCGCCGCCCAGCGCGTTCAGGATCGCCTCCGGCTTGCTCATGACACTCCTTCGTCTGGGTGGTCGCCCGGCCTCGCGAGGCCCGGCCCTCTGCCGCCGAGCCTACCGGCGCGGGGGCGGCGGGCACGTGGTGGACGGCCCGGCGTCGGCCGGCACGGCCGGCCGCCCCCTCGGTCCCGGGCCGACCCGCCGCCCGCGCGGCATGATGTCCTGTAGCCGTCCGACGAGGAGGAACATGCGCATCGACGACCAGCCCACCACAGCCGACCCCCGCACCCTGCAGGGCGTCGGCGTCAGTCCCGGGCTGGCCGCCGGCCCGGTGGTGCTGCTCGCGCCGCCGCCGGGCGAGCCCGCCGCCGAGCCGCTGGCCGAAGGCGCCGACGTCGAGGCCGAGGCGGCGCGCATCCGCCCGGCCGCGGAGCAGGTGGCGGCTGCCCTCACCGCCGCGGCCGCGTCGGTCACCGGCGAGCGGCGGGACCTGCTCGAGACCACCGCCCAGATGGCGCAGGACCCGAGCCTGGTCAAGACCGCCGCGAAGCGGGTCCGCACCGACCGGCTCACCGCCCCCCGCGCCGTCTGGGAGGCGGCCGCCACGGTCGCCGAGCAGCTGCGGGCCCTCGGCGGGTACATGGCCGAGCGGGCCCGCGACGTCGCCGACGTGCGGGACCGCCTCATCGCCGAGCTCACCGGCGCGCCGGTCCCGGGCGTGCCGCGCGGCGTCGACCCGTTCGTCCTCGTCGCCACCGACCTGGCCCCGGCCGACACCGCCCTGCTCGACCCGGCCCAGGTCCGCGCCATCGTCACCGCCGAGGGCGGCCCCACCTCGCACACCGCGATCCTGGCCCGGGCGCTGGGCATCCCCGCCGTCGTCGGCGTCACTGGCGCCCCGACGGCGCTGCCGGCCGGCGCCGTCGTGCTGGTGGACGGCAGCGCCGGCACCGTGCGGACCGACCCCGGCCCCGAGGAGCTGGCCGCGGCCGAGCGCCGCGCCACCCTCGAGCGCACCTTCACCCCGCCCGGCCGCACCGCCGACGGCCACCCGGTCCAGCTGCTCGCGAACGTCGGGGACCCGGCGGCCGCCGCCGGGGCCGCGGCCGCCGGTGCCGAGGGCGTGGGCCTGTTCCGCACCGAGTTCTGCTTCCTGGACCGGGCGCAGGAGCCCGGTGTGGCCGAGCAGGTGGCGGCCTACCGGGCGGTGCTGACGCACTTCCCGGGCAAGAAGGTCGTCGTCCGCACCCTCGACGCCGGCGCGGACAAGCCGCTGCCCTTCGTCACCGCCGACGACGAGCCGAACCCGGCCCTGGGCGTGCGGGGCCTGCGCACCGCCCGGCGGGCGCCGGAGGTGCTCGACCACCAGCTCCAGGCGATCGCCGAGGCGGCCGGCGCCGAGCAGGCGGAGGTGTGGGTGATGGCCCCGATGGTGGCCACCGCCCAGGAGACCGAGGACTTCGTGGCCGCCTGCGCCCGGCACGGGCTGCCCACCGCCGGGGTGATGGTCGAGACGCCGGCCGCGGCGCTGCTGTCCGGGCCGGTCCTGGCCCGGGCCCACTTCGCCTCCATCGGCACCAACGACCTCACCCAGTACACGATGGCCGCGGACCGCATGCTCGGCTCCCTCGCCGAGCTCACCGACTCCTGGCAGCCGGCGGTGCTGCGCCTGATCTCGGCCACCTGCGCCGGCGGCGCCCAGCAGTCCCGCCCGGTCGGGGTCTGCGGGGAGGCGGCGGCGGACCCGGCGCTGGCCACGGTGCTCGTCGGGCTGGGCGTGTCCAGCCTGTCGATGACCCCGCGGGCGCTGGCCGACGTCGCCGCCGTGCTGGCCGCGACGGACCTGGCCACCTGCCGCCGGCTCGCCCAGCTGGCGGTGGACGCGGAGTCCGCCGCGGAGGCCCGCGCCCGGGTCCGGGCCGAGCTGCCGGTGCTCGCCGACCTCGGCCTGTGAGTCATCATGGGGCGGTGAGCACCGAACCCGAGCTCGCCGGCCTGTTCGAGCGGATGGGCGGGCACGCCACCTTCGCCGCCCTGGTGCACCGGTTCTACCAGGGGGTGCGCACCGACGAGGTGCTCGCCCCGATGTACAAGGACGACTTCGCGGGCGCGGAGGAACGCCTCCGGCTCTTCCTCGAGCAGTACTGGGGCGGCCCCACCACGTACTCGGACACCCGCGGCCACCCGATGCTGCGGCGGCGGCACCTGCCCTTCGCCGTCACCCCGGACGCCCGGGACCGGTGGCTCGGCCACATGCGGGTGGCGGTGGACGAGCTCGACCTCCCGGCCGACGTCGAGCAGCAGCTGTGGGACTATCTCGTGCGGGCCGCGCACGCCATGGTCAACACGCCGGGGCCGGACCGCCGGCCGCTGCTGTGAGCGGCAGGGAGGGAGACCGGGTGGACGAGGACGCTGCCGAGCCGGCGATGGCCCCGCCGCTGGCCGCCGCCCTGGCCGCGCTGGACCTGCGCCGGCTGGGCCCGGACGAGTTCCAGGGCCGGTCGCTGCCGCAGATCAACGGGCGGGTCTACGGCGGGCAGGTGCTGGCCCAGTCGGTGGTCGCGGCCGGCGTCACGCTGCCGGAGGATGACGCCGGCGGGCCGCGCGAGATGCACTCGGTGCACGGGTACTTCCTGCGCCCGGGCAAGCTCGACCGGCCGATCACCTTCGCCGTCGAGCGGCTGCACGACGGCCGCTCCTTCAGCACCCGCCGCACCCATGCCCTCCAGGACGGCACCCCGATCCTCTCCCTCATCACCTCCTTCCAGGAGCGCCAGACCGGGCGCGAGCACGCCGAGGGGGCCCCGCCGGCCCCGGACCCGGAGGGCCTGCGCAGCGCGCTGGACCTGTTCGACGCCATCGACCACCCGGCCGCCCGGTTCATGTCCTCCACCGCGGCCTTCGACATCCGGCACACCACCGACCCCGTCTACCTCGCCCCGGCCGCCGACCGGGACGCCCGCCAGATGCTCTGGATGCGGGCCCGCAACCCCCTGCCGCCCGACCTGAGCCAGCTCCACCACCGGGCCCTGCTCGCGTTCGCCTGCGACCAGGTGGTGCTGGAGCCGGTGCTGCGCCGGCACGGGCTCTACTGGCGGCTGCCCGGCCTCAGCGTCGCCTCGCTCGACCACTCCATGTGGTGGCACCGGGACCTGCGGGTGGACGACTGGCTGCTCTTCGTCCAGGACTCCCCCTCCGCCCAGGGCGGCCGGGGCCTGGGCACGGCCCGGGTGTTCGACCGGGCCGGCCGGCACGTGGCGACCATCGCCCAGGAGGGCATGGTCCGGGTGCCCGCGGACCGCGCCGCCGACGGCAAGCGGGCGGGACGGACCCGCGGCGCCGAGCCCGCGGAGCCCACCGGCGCCACCACCCCTGCGGCGCCGGCCGCGCCGTCGCAGCGCTCCGCGCGGCGCTGACCTGGAGGGCCCGGATGAGACTGCGCCGGATGAGACCCGGCACGCCCGGGCTGACCCGCCGCCGCGCCGGCAGCGGCTGGGTCTACCTCGACTCTCACGGCGAGCGGGTGACCGACCCGGAGGTGCTCCAGCGCTGCCGCGACCTGGTCATCCCGCCTGCCTGGCAGGACGTGTGGATCGCGCCGGTCGCCAACGGACACATCCAGGCGGTCGGCACCGACGCGGCCGGCCGGCGCCAGTACCTCTACCACCCGGCCTGGCGGGAGAGCCGGGACGCGGCCAAGCACGACCGGGTGCTGGAGCTGGCGCGCCGGCTGCCGTCCGCCCGCCGCCGGGTCACCATGGACCTCTCCCGTCCCGGCATGCCGAGGGAACGGGCCCTGGCCACCGCCTTCCGGCTGCTGGACCTGGGGTACTTCCGGATCGGCGGGGAGGGGTACGCGGCGCACCACGGCTCCTACGGCCTGGCGACCCTGCGCAAGGAGCACGTGCGCATCGGGCGGGACGGCACGCTCACCTTCGACTACCGGGCCAAGTCCGGCCAGCAGCGCCACCTGGTGCTGCGCGAGGAGGCCCTGATCGCGCCGCTGTCAACGCTGCGCCGCCGCCGCGACGGCAGCGCCGAGCTGCTGGCGTACCGCGACGGCCGCTCCTGGCACGACGTGACGGGCGCGGAGATCAACACCTACGTCAAGGACCTGCTCGGGGAGCAGGCCTCGGCCAAGGACTTCCGCACCTGGCACGGCACGGCCCTGGCCGCCGTCGAGCTGGCCCTGCGGGCGGACGCGGCGGCGGGCAGCGGCCGGGCCCGGGCGCGGGCGGTGCGGGAGTCGGTCGCCGCCGTCGCGCACTACCTCGGCAACACCCCGGCGGTGTCCCGCGCCTCCTACATCGACTCCCGGGTCATCGAGCTCTTCGAGCGGGGCCGGACGATCAGTCCGGAGGTCGCCCGGCGGGTGGCGGCCCGGGCCGGCGCCGACGATGCCATGCCGCCGGACACCCGGGGCGCCGTGGAGACCGAGCTGCTCGGTCTGCTCGACTGAACCATGCCGCAGCCTCCTGGCCCGAGCTCGCGTCCGGGCTCGGACCGCCCCGCACCGAGGCGTCAGGCGGCAGGCGCCCGACGACGGCCTCAGGCGGCCGCGCCTCCGAGGCTCAGACGTCCGTCCCGGGGCGGCGGCGGAAGCGCACCGGATCCTCCAGGTACGGCTCCCAGGTGGCCCGCTCCTCGGCCGTCATCCGGCGCGGCCGGCCGCTGTCCTCGTCGATGAGCACCAGGGTGGTCATCGCCCGGGCGGCGACCCTGTCCGGGCCGGGCACCTCGTAGCAGACGTCGAGGCTGGCCCCGCCGAGGTGGGAGATCCACAGCTGCACCGGCACCGGGCGCAGGGTGTAGGGCAGCGGGGCGAGGTACTCGATCTCCTGGCGGGCGATGTAGGTGTTCGTGCCCGAGCCCGGGCCAGTGGCCAAGACCTTGGTGCCCGGCACCGGGTCGCTCCCGACGGCGGCCGGCGCGGCGCCCGGCGCGCCCTCGGGTGCACTGCCCGTCGCGGCACCCAGCCCGTCGCCGTCTCCGTCCGCCGCAGCGTCCGGTCCGCCGTCCCCCGAGCCCGTCGCCACCGCGCCCGGTGCGCCGTCCGCCGCGGCGCCGTCGGGCCCGCCCCCTGCCGCCCCGCCCGCACCGTCCCCCGGCACCGACGCCCAGAAGGCGGCGATGCGGGTCTCCTCCAGGATGGTGAACATCTTGGCGTTGTTCACGTGCTGGTAGCCGTCGACGTCACTCCAGCGCAGGCGCACCGGGATCGTCAGCCGTGTCATGCGTGTCCTTCCCGCCGGCCCCCGGCCGGCCCGCCCGTCCGGGCCGTCAGTCCCGGGTGAGCTTGCGGTAGGTCACCGCGTGCGGCCGGGCGGCGTCCGCGCCCAGCCGCGCGACCTTGTTGGCCTCGTAGGCCTCGAAGTTGCCCTCGAACCAGTACCACCGGGCCGGGTTCTCGTCGTCGCCCTCCCAGGCCAGGATGTGCGTGGCGACGCGGTCCAGGAACCACCGGTCGTGGCTGACCACGACGGCGCAGCCGGGGAAGTCCAGCAGGGCGTTCTCCAGCGAGCCGAGGGTCTCCACGTCGAGGTCGTTGGTGGGCTCGTCCAGGAGCAGGACGTTGCCGCCCTCCTTCAGCGTCAGCGCCAGGTTCAGCCGGTTGCGCTCCCCGCCGGAGAGCACGCCGGCCGGCTTCTGCTGGTCCGGGCCCTTGAACCCGAACGCCGAGACGTAGGCCCGCGAGGGCATCTCCACGTTGCCGACCTGGATGAAGTCCAGACCGCCCGAGACCACCTCCCACAGCGTCTTGGTGGGGTCGATCCCGGCCCGGGACTGGTCGACGTAGGAGAGCTTGACCGTGTCCCCGACACGCAGGTCGCCGCCGTCGAGCGGCTCCAGCCCGACGATGGTCTTGAACAGCGTGGTCTTGCCGACGCCGTTGGGCCCGATGACCCCGACGATCCCGTTCGGCGGCAGGGAGAAGGAGAGGTCGTCGATGAGCAGGCGGTCCTCGAAGCCCTTGCGCAGGTCGCTGGCCTCGATCACCACCGAGCCCAGGCGCGGACCCGGCGGGATCTGGATCTCCTCGAAGTCGAGCTTGCGGGTGCGCTCGGCCTCGGCCGCCATCTCCTCGTAGCGGGCCAGCCGCGCCCGGGACTTGGCCTGGCGGCCCTTGGCGTTGGACCGGACCCAGGCCAGCTCGTCCTTGAGGCGCTTGGCGAGCTTGGCGTCCTTCTTGCCCTGGATCTGCAGCCGCTCCTGCTTCTTCTCCAGGTAGGTGGAGTAGTTGCCCTGGTAGGGGTACAGGCGCCCGCGGTCGACCTCGGCGATCCACTCGGCGACGTGGTCGAGGAAGTACCGGTCGTGGGTGACGGCGATGACGGCCCCGGGGTACTTGGCCAGGTGCTGCTCGAGCCAGAGGACGGACTCGGCGTCCAGGTGGTTGGTGGGCTCGTCGAGCAGGAGCAGGTCGGGCTGCTCGAGCAGGAGCTTGCACAGCGCCACCCGGCGCCGCTCGCCGCCGGACAGGACGGTGACGTCGGCGTCCGGCGGGGGGCAGCGCAGGGCGTCCATCGCCTGGGCCAGCTGGGCGTCGATGTCCCAGGCGTTGGCGGCGTCGATCTCGGTCTGGAGGGTGCCCATCTCGGCCATCAGGGCGTCGAAGTCGGCGTCCGGCTCGGCCATCAGATTGCCGATCTCGTTGAACCGCTCGACCTTGCCGAGGATCTCGGCGACGCCCTCCTGGACGTTGCCGAGCACCGTCTTCTCCTCGTTCAGCGGGGGCTCCTGCTGGAGGATCCCGACGCTGTAGCCCGGGCTCAGCCGTGCCTCGCCGTTGGACGGGGTGTCCAGCCCGGCCATGATCTTCAGGATCGTGGACTTCCCCGCCCCGTTGGGGCCCAGCATGCCGATCTTGGCGCCGGGCAGGAAGGACATGGTGACGTCGTCGAGGATGACCTTGTCGCCGTGGGCCTTGCGCGCCCGGACCATCGTGTAGATGTACTCAGCCACAGCTCTTTCGCACTCCGGATGGGGGGAGGGCCCGGTGCGGGCCCGCGTCGGCCTCCAGGGTAGGCCACCGCTCCCCCCGCCGGTGGGCGGGGTCGGGTGCGGCCGGTCACCGCCCCGGTCGGGGCGGGACCAGGGCCGGGGCGGGACCAGGCGCACCGGCCGGGGCTGGGCGCCCCGGCGCACGGGTCGCCCAGCCCGGCCGGGGGTCGGCGCCTGGTCAGCGGTCCACACGGCGCCGGGGTGGATGGTCAGCCCACCTGCGCGGAACCAGGCCGGACCGGCCGGACCGTCCCGGCCGGTCGCCGTCGGCCGTCAGCCCCCGACCGGCGCCGCCTCCCGCGGTGCGCCGTCCGGCTGCTCCAGGACGTAGGCCGTGTCCTCCCCGTCGACGTCCTCCGGGTAGTCCTCCTCGGCGGTCGGCACGTCGGGCAGCTCGGTGCCCTCCCACCGGGAGCCGTCCGGCCCGAGCACGACCGCGGCCGGCCCGGCACCGTCCCCGCCGCCCGGCCCGCGGTCGGTACCGGTCCCGCCGCCGCGCCCCGCGCCCGCCGCGGCCCGCGCGCCGTCGGCGCTCTCGCGCACCAGCCGGACCCAGTTCACCTCCCCCCGCGGGCTCAGCTCCACCGCCAGCGAGCTCGCGTGCACCACGTGGTCCCACCGCTCGCCCGACTCCCCCGTCCAGGTCTCGACCCGGACCCGGCCCCGGACGACGACGGGCATCCCCTTGGCCAGGCACTTGGCACTGATGGCCAGCTCGCCCCAGGCCTTGACCGTGAACCACTGGGTGTCCCCGTTCTGCCACTCCCCCGTCGCGCGGTTCAGGTACCGCGGCGTGGCGCCCACACGGAAGTGGCACCACTCCTTCCCGCCGTCCTTGGCGGTGTAGAACGTTGGGCTGCCCCCGACGTTGCCGTGGACGATGATCTCCACCTTGTCGCTGCTCATGCTGGCTCCTCCGCCCGGGCCGGGCCCGTCGCCGGCCGCTGCCCTACGCTCGCGCGCGCGGCGGACGGGCGCGGCCGGCGGTGGCCGCTCCTGTGGAGATAGCGGCAGGAGGCCCGCCCTGTGCGCCGGGCGGCCTGAGGACGAGGAGACCGCTCGGGTGGCGAGACCGTGCGGGTGGCCGCGGACCCGGAGGACCGGGGCCGGCGCCGTCGTCAGCCGTCCAGGGTGCGCCGCAGCCGGTCGTGCCGGGCGAGCACGTCCTGGGTCGGGGCGACCAGGTGCTCCTCGACGACGCCGCGCACCCGGTCGGCCACCGCCGCCCGGTACCCCGCGGCGGCCGCCGTCGCCGCGCTGCGGCGGGCGGTGCGGGCGAGCGCCAGGAGGGCGCCCGCGCCGGCCACGGCGAGGACGGCGGGGACGAGCAGCGGCCAGCCCACGTCGGCGACGACGGCGACCACCACAGCGACGACCGCCACCAGCGCCAGGCCCGCCGCAGCCAGGGCGAGCCGGCGGGGGCGGCTGGGCCGGGCCGGCAGCGGGACGTCGGCGACGGCGGCGGCGGTGGCCGGGACGAGCGCCGTCGTCGGCGCCACGGCCCGGTCGACGGCGTCCGCCCACCGGTCGGGCAGGTGCGCCACGACGCCGGCGACCCAGGCGTCCCGCACGGCGGCCACGCTGGCGGCGGCGGGTGCCTGCGGCCGGGCAAGGGTGCGGGTGCCGGCCGCGACGGCCGCGGCGACCGCATCGGCGCCAGCCGCCCGGGCGAGGTCCGCGCTCGCCCGGTCCCGGGCGTCGTCGTCGAGGGCGGCCGGGTCGACCCGGCCCAGGGCGGGCTCGAGGCGCGCGGCCACGGCGGCCAGCTCCGCGGCGGCGGTCCGGGCGGCGGCGGATGGCCGGGCGACGGCCGCGGCGAGCCGGGCCCGGACCTCGGCGATGCCGGTGTGGTCCACGGCGGAGGTGGCCAGCACCGGGACGCTCGGGAGGCCCTCGGCCGCGAGCAGCGCGGCGACATCGGCGCGGACCCGGTCCACCGCCGCGGGCGGGAGGGTGTCGGCCTGGTTGACCAGGACGAGCATGCTGCCCTGCCGCCCGGCCAGGGCGGTGAGGTAGCGGGAGTGCAGGAGGTTGTCGGCGTACTTCTGCGGGTCCACGACCCACACCAGCAGGTCCACCAGCGGCACCAGGCGGTCCACCTGGTCGGCGTGCTCGGTGGCGACCGAGTCGTGGTCGGGCAGGTCGAGCAGGACCATGCCGTGCAGGGCCCGCTCGTGCTCGCCGTCGAGCACCGACTCCCGGCCGATCCGGCGCTCCCGGCTGACCTGGAGGAAGTCCAGCAGCGGGTCCGCCGGGCCGCCCCACACGCACGCCGCCGCCACCTCGGTGGTCGGCCGTAGCTCGCCGACGTCGGCGAACTCCAGGCCGGAGATGGCGTTGAACAGGGACGACTTGCCCGAGCCGGTGCCGCCGACGAGCGCCACGACGGTGCGGTCGGCGCCGAGCTCCAGGCGGTGGCGGACCCGGTCGAGGTCGGCCCGTGCCCGGGCGGCGAGGTCGGGGCCGATCTCGTCCCTGGCGGCGTCCAGGGCGACGGCGACGGCGTCCGCCCGGGCGGTGAGCTCGGCGGGCGCGGGCTCGGCGGCCGTGGGCATCTGCCCGGCGGCGGCCGCCGGCTCGGTGATCGGCTCAGTGCTCGGCTCGGTCCTGGGCCCGGCTGCCGGCCGGGCCGCCTCCTGGGTGGTCGCCTGCGCCGTCGGCTCGCTGGCCGCCTGCGTCGTCGGCTCGCTGCTCCGCTGGGTGGTCGGCCCGCTGGCCGTCATCGGTGCTCCTTCAGCTCGGTCGCCCGCAGCCGCAGCGCGGTCCCGGGCTCGATCTCGAGGTGGTCCAGCGCGGTGAGGTAGGGCCGGGCGGCATCACGGACGGCCGCCGCGGCGCGGGCGGCGAGGTCGGTGCGGGCGCGGGTGACCGCCTCCGGACCGGCCAGGTCGGCGACGGCGCTCGCGGCCCCGGTCACGCCGGCGGCACCGGCCTGGACGAGCCCGGCCAGCCCGGCGCCGTCCAGCGGCCCGTCGGCCCCCGGGTCCACGACCCGCTCGACGTCGGCCCGCCAGGCGGCCACGACGTCGCCGGCCACCCGGGCGGCGGGATCGCCGGGAGCCGCGCCGCCGGTGGCGCCTGGTTCGGACGGCGGCTGCCCGGATCCGCCGCCCGCCGACGGCGTCGCCTCGGCGTCCGCCCGGGGCGTCGCCCCGGCCTCCGTCCTGGGCACTGCCGCTGGCTCCGGCTCCCCCACCACCGGCGCCGCCGGCGCCAGACCGGCGGGCAGCCCCCACGCGGGCTCGGCCCAGCTGCGGGTGATCGCCGTCGTCGCGTCGCGCAGCGCGTCGGCGACCAGGAGGGTCAGGGCCGCGGCCGCCTCCGCGCCCAGCGTCGCCGCGGCCGAGGACCGGGCGGCCACGGCCCGCCGGCGCCGGCCGGCCCCGCCGACCCTGCCCGCCCGGCCCCCGACCAGCGGCGCCAGCGGCCCGCCGGTGGAGGCCAGGGCGAGCCAGAGCGTGGTCGGTGCCCCGGCGCCCGCGCGGCCGTCCCTGATCTCCGCGGCCACCTTGGTCGCCGGCGCCTCGGCCGCCGCCACGGTCACCGCGCGCACCTCGTCCCGGGCCCGGACCTGGGCGTCGGCGCCGTCGGCGAGGGCGAGCAGCTGCTCGCGCAGGGCCGGCCACACCCCGCGGGTGGTGCGGGCGGCGAGGGCTTCGCCCTGCCGCCGGGCGGCCACGAGCCGCAGCCAGTCGCCGAGCTCGCCGGCCGTGCCGGGCGGGAGCGGCCCGTCGAGCGGGCCGACGTCGGGCACCACGAACAGCGGAGCCCCGCCGAAGCCGAGGGCGTCCATCCGGCGCAGGAGGTCCGCGCGCACCGGCCGCAGGGCACGGGCCGGCACCCGGTTGAGGACGACGGCGGTGGTCAGCCCGCGCGCGTGGGCGGCGGTGAGCTGCCGCCAGGGCACCGCGTCGCCGTACCGGGCGGCCGTCGTCGTGAACACCCACAGGTCCGCCACCTCCAGCAGCAGTCGGGCCAGCGACCGGTTGTCGGCGTGCACCGAGTCCAGGTCCGGGGCGTCGACGAGGGCGAGGCCGGCCGGCACCCCGGGGTCCGGCCGGACGTCGGTGAGCACGGCCAGCGGGTGGGTGGCGAACGCGGCGGCGTCGTCGGGGTGGACGGCAACGACGGCGGTGCGGGTGGTCGGCCGCAGCACGCCCGCGGCGCTGACCGCCGCGCCCACGACCGCGTTGAGCAGGCTGGACTTCCCGGCCCCGGAGGAACCGCCGAGGACGACGACGGTGGGCACCGCGGAGCCGCGCAGGCGGGGCACCAGCCGGGCGTCGAGCTGGTGCAGGATCCGCGCGCGCAGGTCGCGCAGCCCGGCGGCGCCGGGCAGGTCGAGGGGGAAGGTGACGCGCGCGACGTCGGCCCGCAGGTCGGTCAGGATCTCCAGGCGGGGCGGGGGCACCTCGGCCGGCGCGGCGGCCGGCGCGGCGCTGCTGGACTGGGCACTCACGGTCCCATTCTCGCCCGGTGCCGCAGCGGGCCAAGCGCGCCGGGCGGGCGACGGCGACGCGGCGCGGTTAGGGCAGAGATGCTGAACCTGGGTCAGGGAGCCGGGATGGGCCGAGGAGCCGGGAGAGCGGCAGCCGCCACCGGCCGTGGCCGACGGCGCACCCCGACACGGTCAGCGACGCCGATCCGGCTACCCTGGTAGCCGGCCACCAGGGTCGATGGCCCCCATAGCTCAATGGATAGAGCAACGGCCTTCTAATCCGTAGGTTGCAGGTTCGAGTCCTGCTGGGGGCACCGGTCGGAGGCTCGGATCTTGGCCGGACGGATCACCGGCCGGGCTTCGGACACTCGCCGGTTCTCCCGGGACCCTCGTTCGACCTGCGCTGGGCTGTCCCACCTCTCAGCCGGTTCCGCGCCAGAGCGGTCGTGGGGTCACCAACCGGTGCGGCGGGTTGGGCGCCGAACCCGTGAGCACAGCCTCGATGATGTCGGCTACGTTGCTTGCTATCTCGTCGCCGGGGATGGCGAGGGTGGATAGCGCCGGGTACGTGACCGCACCCAGGGATAGACCGTCGATGCCTACGATCCGGACCTGACCGGGTACCTGCATCCCCTCCTCGTGCGCCGCGGCGAGGGCACCCATCGCCATGAGGTCGCTGAAGGCGAGCACGGTGTCCGTCTCTGGGTGCTCCGCCATGAGCCGCCGGAAGCCTGCTGATCCGGCGTCGACCGACTGGTATTCGGCCTCACAGATCACGACCGCTTCACGAGAACGATCATCGACGTGCGTTTCGTAGGCCGCCCTTCGGCCGCTCTTGACGTAGGGCCCACCGCGGAGCTGGCTCTCGAGCATGCCGAAGCGCTTGCTTCCGCGCTGGCGCAGCTGTCCGACGAGGTCGGCGATTCCTGCGGAGAAGTCGATGTCGACCGACCAGAGGTTTGGCACTGTCGGCGTGCGGGCGAGGAGGACGACCGGCACGCCCCTGGCAGCCTGGAGAATCTCGTCGTCGGGCAGGCTGAAGTACCCGACGATCGCGTCAACCTCGCGAGCTACGTTAGCGAGCGTCTCTGCCTCGGATGCCTGCTCGTGCGACACGACCGTCACCTGCCAGCCACGGGTGCTCGCCGCTCCGAGGAGGTCAGCCGTCAGCTCCGTGTAGAAGGGATTGCGGAAGGTCGCGACGACGAACCCGATCGCCCGGCTCTTGTCCGAACGGGCCAGGTTCGAGGCAAATCGGCTGGCGCGGTAGCCGAGGCGCTCGCTTGCTTCGAGCACCTTGGCGCGAGTGGTCTCACTGATCTCGTCCATGCCGTTCAAGGCTCGGGTGACCGTCTGCCTCGAGACACCTGCTTGCGCAGCGACGTCCTTGATCGTGACCCGGCCACTCATCAAACCCTCCGAAGTTCCCCGGAGCCTGACCGATGTCACTGCGCCGGATGACGTCTTGCCACTCACAGAGGGCCTCCACGCCGCCTGCCGGCAGGCCACCGTCCGCTGCACCGGCCGCCGCCGACGAGTGCGGACCCGCTCGCGGTGACCGCCACTTCAGCATCCGTAGTGGTCAGGGTAACAACCAGGACCGTTCGTCATCGCGGTGCCGACGCGTGCCCAACATCGTGCCGCGGGTCCGGCACGACTGGTGGCACCACTCCGACCACTTCGGACGGAAGCGAGCAGCTCAGCTCAGCGCTCAGCCGAGAGCCTCGGCCTGCTCCAACCCCGAGGAGTACGCCTCCTCCGCGTCCCCGCCCGACGCCACGGTCTGGTCCAGGACAGACCCGAAAGCGGCAGCCGCCTTGTCCGACTGAGGGATGATCACCAGGCGGGGCGATGCCTCAGCAACCTGGCCGAGGACCTCCGCGGGCACCTGGCCGCCGTAGAACTCATCCGGCTCGGTCATCTCCGGCATGTCGTAGGAGGCAGGCGTCGACGGGAAGAGCGAGTCGTCGGCATACCCGGCTGCCTGGTTCTCGGCGTTGGTGAGCCACCGCGCGATGTCGACCGCGGTCTGCGGGTCGTTCGAGGACTCGAAGACTGACAGGAAGGAACCGAACTGCGAGGCCGGGCCCCCGGGCGGCGTCGTCACCCGCCACTGTCCGGCACCATCGCCACCGGCGGAAGTCATCGAGGCCGCCACGTACGACGGGCCGACCCACCCGGTGAGCTGGTTCTGCGCGATGCCGGCGCTCCACTCCGGGGTCCACAGCTCCACGTTGAGACACAGCCCGGCCTCGCCGAGCCCGAACGCGCTGAGGAAGGCGTCGCGGTTGATCTGCTCGTCCGGAGCGTACTGACCGTCGTCTGTTGCGTAGTAGTAGCCGGCCTGAAGGCGCTGGGCGACGTAGGCGGCACTCGGGGCGTCGCACAGGTAGCTTCCGGTACTGGCCTTGACCTTCTCGGCGACCGACCGGTACCCGTCCCAGTCGGCGACGAGCTCTCCGACGTCATCAGGGTCCGTTGGCAGGCCGGCCTGCTCGAAGACGTCGGCCCGGTAGAAGAACCCGAACGGCCCGATGTCGATCGGGACCCCGATCTGCCGGCCGTCCTCGTCCTGGCCCATCTCCAGCTTCCAGTCGAGGTAGTCGCCCGCCGCGTCCTCGAAGCCGTACTCGTTGACGTCCGCGAACTTGTCGGTGACGTTCGTGTACTGGCTCAGAAGTGCCACCGCGACGTCCGGCACGCCGCTTCCAGACCGAAGAGCGGAGGTGAGCTTGGTGTCGACATCCGGGGTCTCGACCAGCTTGATCTTGACGTCGGGGAACTGTGCCTCGACGCCATCGACGGCGGCGCTGGGGAGCGACCCGGGCCGGTACCAGATCTCGATCGTGTCGTCCTCCTGCCCACCGGCAGAACCACACGCGGCGAGCGACGCGAGCAGCGCAACGCCAGCGATACCGGAGACAGCGACCTTGGTGTTCCTTTTCATGAACGTCCTCTCGGGTTTCAGCAACGACTGTGCGTGGGGGTGTAGGGGGTGGTTGTCGTCAGCCCTTCAGCGCCCCCGCCGTGACGTTCTCGAGAATCGTCCGACGGAGGAAGAAGAAGAGGATGATCAGAGGGAGGGTCGCGACAAGCGTTCCGGCCATCACGACGGAGTAGTCCAAGTTCCCGTAGTTGCCCTTGAGCTGCTGGATCGCGATCGGCAGCGTGAACTGCGACGGGTCGCCCAGCACGAGCAGCGGCCACAGGTAATCGTTCCAGGTCCACATCACCTGGAATATCCCGAGCGCGACCAGGGAGGGGCGTAGCGCCGGCAGCCCAACCGACCAGAACGTGCGCAGGAATCCGGCGCCGTCGATCGCGGCGGCGTCGAGCAGCTCGTCTGGGATCGAGCTCTCGGCGGCCTGGCGCATCCAGAACACGGCGAATGCGGTGACGATGTTCGGAACGATGAGAGGGAGGAAGGTGTTGAGCCAGCCCAGCGAGGCATAGATCTGGTAGCTGGGCACCAGGGACACGCCAGTAGGCAGCACCAGCGTCACCAGGAGCGCGGCGAACAGCCGGTCACGCCCCGGAAAACGACGCTTGGCGAAGACGAAGCCCGCCAGCGACGCCAGGAAGAGCTGCACCAGGACGACCAGCGTGGTGAGCCACAGGGAGTTGAAGAACGCGGTACCGAACTGCGTGCTCTCCAGCACCTTGGTGAAGTTGGCGATGAACTCATCGCCCGGGATCAGCCGCGGCGGCAGTGTGAACATCTCCGAGGTCGAGCTCGTCGCCATGACCACGAGCCAGTAGAACGGAAAGGCGAAGATGACGAGGGCAACGCCCAGGACCAGGTGGGTCAGGACGTTGGTCAGGCGCAGGCGCCGCGGAGACGCTCCGGGCCGCTCGTCGGCGTCGCTCGTTGCCTGCGGACGCTCGTGCATGAGGGTGGTAGTCACACCGTCACCGGCTTCCTGAGGAACCTGTAGTTGAAGAGCGCAATGACAAGGAGGAGGATGAAGATCGCCCATCCGATGACGGTCGCGTAGCCGAGGTCGGTGGGGACCGGCGAGTATCCGGCCTGAGAGCCGGGGCCGCCGAGGTACTGGTACTGCAGCAGCATCATCGTCAGGCCCGCCTTGTCCGGGCCGCTCTGGCCGCTGAACAGCAGCTGCGGCTCGGTGAAGATCTGCAGCCCGGAGATGGTGCCCGTGAGGATGACGAACAGCAGCGTGGGCCGGAGCAGCGGGACCGTGATCGACCAGAAGATCCGGGCCCCGCCGGCTCCGTCGAGCCTGGCTGCCTCGTAGAGGGACCTGTCGATAGCCGAGAGGCCAGCCATGAACAGGACGAGGAAGTACCCGAAACCACGCCAGAAGATCATGAGGGCGATCACGATCCTGGTTCCCCACGGACTGTTGAGCCAGTCGACGACCGGCAGGCCGAGGTAGTGCGCGATGACGTTGACAAAGCCGAAACGCCCGCTGAAGAACGACTGGAAGACGACCGTGATCGCCACGAGGGAGGTCACCTGCGGCAGGAAGAACGCCGACTGGTAGAAGCCCCTCCCCCGCAGGCGCGGTCGCGACAGCACGACCGCCGCGATGAGGGCACCGATCACCACCGGCACCTGCCCCATCAGGAAGATGAGGATGGTGTTCCACATCGCCGGCCAGAAGTCGCCCTGCTCGAAGAACCGTTCCCACTGGCCCCATCCGACGAACTCGGACGGTCCCAGCCCGTCCCACTTCTGGGTCGTCAGGTAGACCGCGTACCCGAGGGGGATGACGGAGAACGCGACGAAGACCAGGAAGAACGGCGAGACCGACAGGTACTCGCGCCAGTAGCCGCGAGCGGCCCGGCGTCTGCGCTCCACGTTATACCTCCTTGGATGCCGTGAGCGTTCACGGCATGAGGCCGGTGCGGCCCGGCGGCGGCTCCGTGAACGGTCACGGAGATGTGAGGGTCGGACCTCTCCGCTGTCAATCACCCCGTCGCGCCGCGTGAGCTGGCGCTGTCTGGGGCCTGTTCGAAGAGAGAGTGCCTCGTGCCCGTCGCGCACCTGAGTCTGGACCCCGCCGCCGTGCTAGCCCCCGTTCGTCGTCGCCTCTTCGGGGGGTTCGTCGAGCAGATGGGACGCGGTGTGTACGGCGGCATTTTCGATCCGGGGCACCCCGCCTCCGACCGGTACGGGAACCGGGAGGACGTCATCGAGCTCGTCCGCGAGCTCGGCGTGAGCACCGTGCGCTATCCCGGGGGCAACTACGTCAGCGGCTACCGGTGGGAGGACGGCGTGGGACCTGTCGAGGCGCGGCCGACCCGTCTCGACCTGAGCTGGCACGCCCTCGACACGAACCGGTTCGGCCTGAACGAGTTCGTCACCTGGTGTCGCGCGGCCGGCGTCGAACCGATGATGGCGGTCAACCTCGGCACCCGCGGCGTCCAGGAGGCGGTGGACCTGCTGGAGTACTGCAACGTCGAGTCGGGCACGCACCTGGCGGACCTGCGCCGCGCCCACGGCTCCCCCGCCCCGCACAACATCCGGATCTGGTGCCTGGGGAACGAGATGGACGGCGACTGGCAGGTCGGCCAGAAGCCGGCTCACGACTACGGGTTGCTCGCGCGTGCGACCGCGCGCGCGATGCGTAGCGTCGACCCAGACCTGGAGCTCGTGGCATGCGGCTCGTCCGGCGCCGACATGCCCACGTTCGCCGAGTGGGAGCGTGTCGTCCTGCATGAGACGTACGACGAGGTGGACTACATCTCGGCCCACGCCTACTACTTCGAGCAGGACGGCGACCTCGCCAGCTTCCTCGCTTCGGGTGTCCACCTCGACCGGTACATCGAAGATGTCATCCACACTGCGGACCACGTCCGGGCCGTGCGCAAGGCCAGCAAGTACATCGACATCTCGCTGGACGAGTGGAACGTCTGGTACCAGACAGCACCGCGCGAGACTGAGCCGGGCTGGCACGCGGGCGGCCGCCGGCTCGAGGAGCACTACACCGTTGCGGACGCCGTCGTCGTCGGCTCCATGCTGATCTCGATGTTGCGCCACAGCGACCGTGTACGGGTCGGCGCCCTTGCACAGCTCGTGAACGTCATCGCCCCGATCATGACGGAACCTGGGGGCGGCGTGTGGCGGCAGACGACCTTCCACCCGTTCGCACTGACATCGCAGCGAGCATCCGGCGTGGTCCTCCACGGGACGCTGTCGTCGCCTCTGCACGAGACGGCGAAGCACGGACAGGTGCCGACGGTCGACGCGGTCGCGACGTGGGACGAAGACGCCTCGTCGTTGAACGTGTTTGCGACGAATCGTTCGGTCAGTGACTCGATGTCCCTCGAGGTTGATCTTCGGGGGTTCGGCGTGACCCACGTCGTCGACGCTCTCGTCCTCGGCGGGAACGACCCGTACCTGCGCGCGTCCGCGTCGCGGCCGGTCCAGCCGCGGGCGGCTTCCGACGTCACCCTGGACGACGGCGTGCTCCGGGTCTCCCTGCCCAGGGCGTCGTGGGGCACGGTGCGAGTAGCAGCCTGATGGTGCCCGGCGAGCGCGTCTCGGGGGTCTAGGGGCGGGGATCGCTGGGTGACCCGAACTCGCGAGGCTACGCCGGGCGACGACTAGCCTGTCGGGGTGAGCGAGAACAGCGGAGCCCGGGACGCGATCGTCTGGATCGACTGCGAGATGACCGGGCTGGACCTGGCCGTCGACGCCCTGGTCGAGGTCGCCGTCGTCATCACCGACTCCGAGCTCAACCCGCTCGACCCCGGCATCGACGTGATCATCGCCCCGCCGCCGGGGGCGGTGGACCAGATGGCCGACGTGGTGCGGGAGATGCACACCTCCTCGGGGCTGCTGACCGAGCTGGCCTCGGGCCTGACCATGGCCGAGGCCCAGGAGCGGGTGCTGGCGTACGTGCGCCGGTGGGTGCCCGAGCCGCGGAAGGCGCCGCTGGCGGGCAACTCCGTCGGGACCGACCGCACCTTCCTGGACCGGGACATGCCCGAGCTGGTCGACCACCTGCACTACCGCATCATCGACGTCTCCTCGATCAAGGAGCTGGCCCGGCGGTGGTACCCGCGGGCCTACTTCCACGCCCCGACGAAGAACGGCGGCCACCGGGCCCTCGCCGACATTCTGGAGTCGATCGACGAGCTGCGCTACTACCGTGCCGCTCTCTTCCCTGCCGGCGATGGGCCGGACTCCGCGACGGTGAAGCAGGCCGCCGCCCAGGTGGTGGCGGCGCCCACGTCGGCCGCGGTGGCGCGGCTGGCCCAGGAGGTGGCGCAGCGGTCGGACCCCGAGGCCCAGGGCGCGCCGGTGGAGCGCTGACCGGGCAGCGCCGTCGGCGGCGGTGCCAGGGCAGCCCGCCCGATCAGCTATGCTTGTCTACCGCTGCCGTGCCTGCGTGCCGGCGGCGATGGTGGGTGTAGCTCAGCTGGTAGAGCGCCGCGTTGTGGTCGCGGATGTCGCGGGTTCAAGTCCCGTCACTCACCCCAACTGTTCGAGATATGAGTTTTCTCCGAGGAACCGCCCTCGGTCGGGGTTCGCACACAGCAGCCGTAGCCGGGCCGGTGCCCTCCTGGACCGGGGTGCGGTCGACGATGACGGCGGCGTGCTTGTCCCCCGCCTGGTGCGGCTCCAGACGTGTTCGTCGACCCCAATGGCCGTGACGCCGTCGAACCGGTGCGCGTCGCCGATCAGGACCCTCCGCTTCGGCGAGGACCGCGGTGTTGCCGGTGTTCCAGGAGACGTCCGGGGCGTTGGCGATGCTCGCCACGGTCAGGTGCTGGACGACTATTGCTTCCAGGGCCCACCGCACCGCCCGCCGGGTCAGCTTTGCCCGCGGCTCGGCCGCCCGGCTGGTGTCCTGGCCCCACACGTACCCGCACCCGCCGGAGCATCGGTAGCGGCCACACCCGCCCCCCGCCCGGCCCGGACGCGGTGCCCGGCGACGACGGCGAGCACCTCCAACATCGTGGGCCGCCAGCCCAGCGGCTCGTGCGACAGGCGCAGGACGATCGTGTCCCTCCCCGTGCCCTCGCGCCCGCACCGGCGGTACCAGCCGTCGGCGTCCGCGGCCACGACGGGCAGCCGGGACGCGCGGTCGGGCTTCAGGTGTCGCCCGATGGATGCGAGGCAGAGGTTGTCCACGCCGGCGAACGTGGTCAGGTCTGGACGGTTGAAGGTGCCGACAGGCGCGTCGAGGTCTTCGCGGTGGGCAGGGTAGGAACTCCCATCATGGGAGACTCCGACACTTCCCAGGCAGCGACGCGCCGACCCTGCCGGCCCCGCCCCCGCCGGTCATCGCTGCGCAACACCCTCATCTGGGGAGAGCCCGATGAGACCGATGGTCACGACACCGACGATCGTGCACACCTGCCCCATGCCGAGCAGGCCGGAGTCGTTGGGGTCGATATCGATGGCCATCGGCACCATGGCCGAGACGGCGAACAGAGCAGTGATGGGTTCGAACACCGTTTGGCCTCCTGACGGATCGACTCGCATGGGGCGGACTGCGCGGCAGTCCGTCCGTTACCTGCGAGGGTCGTCCACTCGTGTCGGCGGCACCGCTCGTGAGCGAACCTCAGCCTCGGAGCCTCGGTGAGTTGTCAGTGGTCGGATCTAGAGTCGTGGGTATGAAGTGGTTGACGGGAGTGGGGCTGTTGGCGTCGGCGTTCGCGCCGCTCGTCGCCGTTCTCGCGCTCGTTCGCATGAACCAGCTCGGCTGGGCGGGATGGGTGATCCTGGGAACCTGCCTCGTGGCAGTGCTGTTCCTGGCACTGGTGCTGGCGAGCGTGGCGAAGATCCAGGAACGGACAGTGGTGTCCACCTCGGTTCGTCACGCCGACGAACGGGTGCTCGCCTTCACGTCAAGTTACCTGGTGCCGGTCGTCGTGGCAGCGTTCGCGCCACCGGAGGTTGCTACGCTTGTCGCAACACTCGTGCTGCTCGCGTTGATGGTGGTAATCTACGTCCGTGCGAGCCTGTATCACCTCAACCCGACGCTCGCGGTGATCGGCTTCCGGTTGTACGAGGTGACCACCGAGAATGGGACGATCGTGATGCTACTCACCCGCCGGCGGCACATACCGCAGCGCGGCAGCGTACGGGGCCGGTACCTTAGTGAGAACATCGCTGTTCAATGGGGAGGGCGGACATGAGTGCAGAGTCAGCGCGGCAGGCGCTCCAAGAAGCCCTTGATGCCGGGCCTGACACGTTGGACAACCATGTACTACGTGGAGCCGCACTCGGTGAAGCCGAGGTGACACGCTTCGGCCTCGTCGGCAACATGGCCGCGGACGTGGTCGCAGACGTCACCCACGCTGCCGAGACGATGGCACGCAAGCAGTTCCTCGCGTACGACCCGTCGTACCAGACTAGTACATCGCAGGTTCTTGTCGAAGCACTGGCGGACATCCCTGAACTCGCCGCTATCGACGCACTCATCCGGCAGGGTGATGTTCCCGACGACAACGGCACCGAGCCGGTCGTGGCGATGGCACATTCGATCGGCACGGGAGACGGGCAGATCGTCGCGTACCGGTTGAAGGGGGCGGGAATCGCGACCCGTCGTGCCCGCGGCATCCCGCTGGTTCCCCGCGATGGCGTGTATGTTCCGTTGACCGGAGAAGTAATTTACTACGAGCCCCGGTTCGAGGCGCTTACGGTCTCGGGGTTCGTGTTTTTCAACACCGTAACCTTGGTGCAGACTAAGCTCCGGGCCCCAGCCAAGGCCCGGCAGCTCGCGAAAACAACTCTCAAGTCCGTGACGACGCACATCCGCATTGACGGGTATGCCGAACTTGAGGCAGCGGTCATGGCCGACCCGTCGATGCGCGCAAAAATGGCCCATGTAGCGCGGCTGATAAGTGACGACCCGGAGTACGCCAGGCACTTGACGACGAAGAAGCTCGTGACGTTCGTCGGCGAACATCCCGAGTATGACATCGCAACCTCCAAAGTCGACGGGGAGAAGGGCCTCAAGTTCGATTCCGCCCCCCAGCACCGACACAAGATTCCGCGCCTCCTGGCCGATGACTACCTTCACAGCTACCTCACCGACCGCAGTTATGAGGCCGGGTCGAAACAGGACGTCTCGTCCTGACGCCCACACTCCGACGTCGAGCGACTCACAGTTGCTGGGTGAGTTCGATCAGCCAGTCAGCCAGAAAACTCCACCGCGGGGTGCGGCCGTCTGCCCATAGAGAAGCCGGAGAGCTATAGGTCGGCCAGCTCAGAGGGTGACCCCCATGATGGTGGCCGCGTTCTGCGTGATCTTCTCGATCGGCCAGTCCCACCACCTGGTACTGAGGAGCAGCTCGGTCCCCTTCTCGAAGAATCGTGACCGGCGGGCCGGGTTTCCTGCAACGACCTCGTAGGGCGCGACGTCCTTCGTGACGATGCTGTGGGCCCCGAGGACGGCGCCGTCCCCGATGGTGACGCCCGGCATGATGGTGGCGTCCCGGCCGATCCACACGTCGTTGCCGACCACCGTGCCACCAGGCTTGTCGATACTGAGGAACGTGTCCATCGTGTTGTCGGTCCAGGTGCCTCCGAACATGGTGAACAGGTAGGTCGAGGGGCCGATCATCGGGTGGCGCCGCCCGGCATGAGAACGTGACGCCCGGTCCGACGGTGGTGAACCGTCCCATGATGAGCCGCTGCCGGCCTACAGGTACTTGACGCATCACTGCTCGAAGGGCCTGGGGTCACCCTCGTTGTCGAAGTACGTGTAGTCCCCCACCTCGATCAGCTCCGAGGTGACCTGATTCTTCAGGAAGATTACGTTGGTCAGATCGCCCCGGGTGGTCGGAGTGAGCTTATTGGGATCGGGAACAGTGGTCATCGGAGCTCCTTCGTGTGGGGCTCGGGTGCGTCGGCCTGGCCGTGGCCGTGCTCATCGAGGACGCACGCAGGATGGGATCTCTTGCGGTCTCCTTGCCCAAAGGGTGGCACGGTGGACGGTTGGCGCAGGACCACCGGCACGCCGCGACGGATCCCCAACCACAGCGCCCCCCCCGCGCGGATGACCCGCACGTTTGCGCGCCGCCGGTCAGTCGAAGTAGTGCTCGACGTCGACCGGGCCACCCTGGGCGGCGAACTCGGCGGCCACGGCAGCGCGCAGGTCGGCGTCGCAGAGGTAGTCCAGCGCCGTGAGCGCCAGGCCGGCCGCGCCGTCGAGCGCCGCCGAGACCGCCGCCTCGCTGCCCGCCGCGGCGGCGAACTCGGCGGTGTGCAGAGCCACCTCCGGGTCGGAGACCTGGATGAGCGGGTGGATGCCCGGCAGGCGGAAGCTGACGTTGCCGAAGTCGGTGGACGCGGCGAGGGTCTCCGACAGCACGCCGGTCGGGAGCGGGTCCCGGCCGCGGCGACGCTGCGCCGCGACCCACCGCGCCGTGAGGGTGTGGTTGGTGCGGACGGGCAGCGACGGCGGTGCCCCGTCATCCCAGGTGATCTCGACGTCGGTGCCGGTCATCAGCGCGGCGCCGCGAGCGACGTCGTCGAGCCGGCGCGACAGGTCGCGCAGGGTGTCGGCGTACTTGGACCGGGCGTAGAGGCGCATGACGGCCCGCTCGGGGATGATGCTCGGCCGGGTGCCGCCCTCGATGATCGTCGCGTGGATGCGGTCGCTCGGCGGCATCTGCTGGCGCAGCAGGCCGATGCCCTGGTAGGCGAGCGTGGCGGCGTCGAGCGCGTTGCGGCCCATGAAGGGCTGCGCCGAGGCGTGCGCAGGCCGGCCGGTGAAGGTCCACGTGAGGAGGCGCCGGCCGAGCCAGACCTGGTCCGCGACGTTGAGGCCGTAGGGGTGGACCATGACCGCGGCGTCGATCCCCTCGAGCGCGCCGTTGCGGGCGAGCACCTCCTTCCCGCTGCGGCCCTCCTCGGCGGGCGTGCCGAGCAGGACGACCCGGCCCGCCGGCCCGTGCTCGCCGGACAGGACGTCCCGCAGGGCGAGGAAGGCGCCGACGCCGGCGGCGGCGATGACGTTGTGCCCGCACGCGTGACCGATCCCGGGCAGGGCGTCGTACTCGGCGCAGATGGCGATCGTGGGGCCGGGCAGGGACCCCGCCTCGGCACGGAACGCCGTCGGCAGCCCGTGCGCGCCGAGCTCGGCGGGCACGCCGTGGCGCGCGAGGACGTCCACGAGGAGCCGCGCGCTCTCGTGCTCTTCGAACGCCGTCTCGGGGCGGGCGTGCAGCCGCCGGACGATCTCATCGAGGTCACCGGCGACGCCGTCCGTGGCCCGCTCGACGAGGTCGGCGATGTCCGCCGGCGCCCCGCCCACCGTCTCACTCGGCTCGGTGTCCGCGGTCCGGAGCCGCTCGGCGGTCTCGGCGACGATGTGGTCGAGGTAGGCGGTGCTCGGCGGGTCCTGGCTCGTCATGCTCGCATCGTAAGGACCGGGCCGATCGCGGGCGGCAGCCACCGGCGGCCACATGCTGGACCCGCTGCAGCGCGGGTGTGCGCCGACCTAGGCTCGCCGGGCACATGCCGGGCCTCCGGGCGGGGCGCGGCGGATCGTCAGGAGCGACCCGGCGGCTGCGGGTCGATGAGGGGAGGCGCGTGAGCACGCCCAGGACTGCCACGACCCGCACCGACCGGCTGCTCGCCGGCATCGAGCGCGCGGGCAACAAGCTGCCCGAGCCCTTCACTCTGTTCCTCATCCTCTTCGCGGTCGTCGCCGTCGCCTCCACCCTCATGGCGCTCGCCGGGGTGAGCGTCCGGATGCCCGGCAGCGACGAGGTCACGGAGATCAACGGCTTCTTCACCGCCGAGGGTCTGACGTGGTTCACGGAGAACCTCGGGCCCAACTACGTCGGGTTCCCGCCGCTCGTCACCGTGCTGCCCATCCTCCTGGCCGTGGGCGTCGCGGAGAAGTCGGGTCTGCTCTCCGGCGCCATCCGCGCCGTGTTCGGGTCGGCACCACGGTGGGCGCTGCCCTACGCCGTGGGTCTCGTGGGCGTGCTGGGCAACGTCATGTCCGACACAGCGTTCATCGTCATTCCGCCGCTGGCCGCCATGGTGTTCCGCGCCGCCGGCCGGCACCCGGTGGCCGGGCTTCTCGGCGGGTTCGCGGCCGCGGGCGCCGGGTACTCGACGAACGTCCTCGTCACGAGCATCGACGCGCTCTTCGCGGGCATCACGAGCTCGGTCGCCGAGATCCTCCCCGACCCGGGAGCCCCGGTGAACCCGGTGTCGAACTGGTACTACAACATCGTCTCGGCGATCCTCCTCGCCGCGCTGGCCGGCTTCCTCATCGACAAGGTCCTCGAGCCGCGGCTGGTGCGCCAGGGCGTGCCGGTCGAGCAGCACGACGGCGGCCGGCTGGACGCGGACGTCACCGCGGAGTCGACGCCCCGGGAGCGCCGGGCGCTCGTGGCCGCGATCGTCGCGCTCGTCCTGACCGCCGCGGTCATCGTCGTCGCCGCGGTGCTGCCCGACTCGCCCTGGCGCAACGAGGACGGGGGCTACCTCCCCGAGTCCCCGCTGCTCAGCTCGATCGTCTTCATCGTCTTCACGCTCTTCATCGTGCCGGGCGTCGTGTACGGCCTGCTGTCGGGAACCATCACGAAGCTCGCGGACGTGCCGAAGATGTTCGGCCAGGCGCTGACGGACATGATGGGCTTCCTCGTCATCGCCTTCGTCCTGGGCCAGTTCATCGCTCTGTTCAACTGGTCCGGCATCGGGTCATGGATCGCCGTCACCGGTGCCGACGCGCTCGAGTCGATCGGCCTGACCGGCTACGGCGCGATCCTCGGCTTCCTCGTCGTGGCGTCGCTGCTCAACCTGTTCATCATCTCCGGCTCCTCGCTGTGGACGCTCATGGCGGCGGTCTTCGTGCCGATGTTCGCGCTCATCGGCTACGAGCCCGCCTTCACGCAGGCGGCGTTCCGGGTCGGGGACTCCGCGACCCAGATCATCACGCCGCTCAACCCGTACATGGTGGTGCTCCTGACCTTCCTGCGGCGCTGGGAGCCGCAGGCGGGGCTGGGCAGCGTGATGGCGCGGCTGCTGCCCTTCACGTTGTGCTTCTGGCTGGTGTGGGCCGCGATCCTCACGGTGTTCTACGTCCTCGACCTGCCGCTCGGCCCGGGCAACGGGATCTTCCTCGACCGCTGAGCCGGCCCGCCGCTGGGACGCGCCCACGATCCGGACGGCGCGCGCCCGCCGGAATACCCCGGCGGCCGGACGTGCTAGACGTGGAGGACACCGAGACGAAGGACGGCCCGTGGCACAGCCCCCGAAGATCTACGCCTTGCACGAGAACCCCGAGTGGTTCCCGCCGTTCGCGGCCGCCTTCGCCACGGAGGGCCTGCCCATGGAGGAGTGGCTGCTCCTCGACGGCACCCTCGACCTGGACTCGACGCCGCCGGAGGGCATCTTCTGGTCGCGGATCAGCGCGTCGTCGCACACTCGTGAGCACGGCCTGTCCAAGGACTACGCCCGCGCCGTGCTCTCGTGGCTCGAGGCGCACGGCCGCCGGGTGGTCAACGGGCGCCGGGTCCTCGAGCTCGAGATGAGCAAGGTGGACCAGCTCACCGCCCTGCGCGCCGCCGGAATCGACACGCCACGCACGGTCGCCGCCGTCGGCCGCGAGCAGGTCCTTCAGGCGGCGAAGGGCTTCCCGACGCCGTTCGTCACCAAGCACAACCAGGGCGGGAAGGGCCTCGGCGTGCGCAGGTTCGACACGTACGAGGACCTCGGGGCCTACGTGCGCGGCGACGAGTACGAGGAGCCGGTCGACGGCATCACCCTCATCCAGGAGTACGTCGTCGCCGCCGACGGCGGGATCACCCGGGTAGAGATCGTCGGGCACGAGCTCGTCTACGCCGTCCGCGGGGACACCGAGCGCGGCGGCTTCCAGCTGTGCCCCGCCGACGCCTGCGCGATCGACCCGACGACCGGCCGGCCGATCATGCCCCCCGGGGCGACGATCGCCATGGCGCCGGACGAGGCGGTGGGCCTCTTCTCGCTGCGCGAGGGGTACGCCGAGGAGCCGATCGTCGCCCAGTACGTCGAGTTCACCCGCCGCCTCGGCATCGAGGTCACCGGCATCGAGAACATCCGCACGGTGGACGGCCGCACGCTGACCTACGACGTCAACACGAACACGAACTACAACTCCGACGTCGAGGCCGTGGCCCCCAAGAGCGGGCCGCGGGAGATCGCGCGGTACTTGGGCCGGCTGCTGCGCGAGGCCTACCCGCTGGTCGAGGCGGTGCCCGCGGGCCGCTGAGGGGCCCGCACCGGCCGCCCACAGGCGGCGCCCACCGGGTCAGGCGGCGACCTGCGCTCCCACGCCGAGGCGCTGGGCCGCGACCTTCTCGCCCTCGCCGCGGACCTCGGCCGCTGACCCCCGCCGCCCCACCACCCCTCTCCCCGCGGGCTCGTCAGCTCCGTGCCCGCCCGCAGGCCGCTCTCCCTCCGGCTCGTCAACTTCGCGCCCCAGACAGCGGTCGCAGACGCCGTCGCGAGACGCAGAGGCGGAACCGGCGGCCGCGGAGGCAGGGTGGCAGGGTGGCAGGAGGAGGTGACCATGCTGGGGCCGAACCATCAGCCGCCCGCCTCACGAGCGCGCACCGGGCCGCTGGACCGTTCGCGATCGAGATTCGCGGGGCCCGGGTGAACCACCTCCGCAACCTTGACTGGACATCCCGCTCAACCAGCAGGTCGCACTGACCGGGCTCTCGGGGTCGGGTGAGTCATCGCTGGTGCTGGCACCCTGCACGCGGAGGGATCGTGCCGGTATCCGGCGCCGCCTAGCCATCAACGAAGTGCTGCTGCGCGCCGCCGAGCAGGTCCGCTGCGCCCGAGGCCCGGCCCGACCCGGCCCGCGACACGCGGTGAGGCATCGACGGCGAAGAGCCCGTGGACATGGCGTCCACGGGCTCTTCGCTCGTCGCGCCATCACGACGAGGGCGCGATGTACTCGTGCCGCAGGTCGGTGACCCTGGCGATGTGGTCGTAGTCGTGGTCCGCGGTCAGCACGGTCGCGTCGTTCACGATGGCGTACCCGGCGATGAGGATGTCCACTGCGCCTGCGGCGCGGACGAGCCCCGCGCTCCACAGGGCGCTCTGGACGTCGAGCACCAGCGACTCGTCCGGCGGGCGCTCGAGCGGGAACCCGAGGGAGATCCGCTCCCGGTAGCGTGCGTGCTCCTCGGGCGTCCGGGCGCTGTGGCAGAACTCGAACACCTGCGGCGGGCAGGTGACGAAGAGGTCGGCCGGCGCGCGCTCGATGCGGCGCAGCCGCGCGGCGATACCGGCGTCGCCGCTGGCGAGCCGGGCCCAGACGGAGTTGTCGACCAGGTAGTCGGTCACGAGGCCGGGGACGCAGGCGGGGCGACCGGCGCGCCGAGCTCCACCGGGAGATCAGTCAGTTCTGCGATGCCCTCGATCATCGCGCCCTTCTGCTTGGCGGCGATAAGACGGCGCAGCGCGAGATCAAGCACGGCACGGTTCGACCGCTCGCCGGTGAGCGCCTTGGCGCGCTCAATCAGCTGCGGATCCAGGTCGACGCTGGTCATGGCCATGGTGCACCCTCCTCTCCTTCGTCATATAAGCAGTTATATACCGAGAGGCGCAAGAACTCACAGAACTGACCAGCCTGTTCTCGCGCAGGTCGTCGCGCAGCTGCGAGAGGACGCACCACCACTGCTAGCCCCGGCACCTACCATCCGGGCATGGTGACGTTCGCGCTCCTCGCGAGTCCCTTGCTGGGCCCGGCGGTGTGGGCGCCGGTCTCGGCGGTCCTGCGAGGCCGCGGGGTCGACGTGCGCGACGTTCCGGCGATGCCGCGTGCGCCGCGGAGCCCCTCGGACGTGCTCGGTCATTTCCTCACGTCCCTGCCGACGGCGGGCAGCCTCGTCCTGGTGCCGCACAGCAACGCCGGGTTGTTCGTCCCGCGCCTCGCGATGGCAAGGCCCGTCGTCGGCTACGTCTTCGTCGACGCGCTCCTGCCACCCGCCTCTGGCGAGGTTCCGGTCGCCGAGGAGCCGTTCCTCGGCTCGCTCACTGCGCTCGCCGACGCTGACGGCATCCTCCCGCCGTGGACGCAGTGGTGGAGCGCGGAGGACGTCACCGGGCTGTACCCGAACGACGACGACCGCGAGCGCGTCGAGGGTGAGGCCCACCGCCTGCCGTTGTCCTTCTTCCGCTCCTCCCTCGAGGTGCCGGCCGGCTGGGACGAGCGGCCCGGGGGCTACCTGGCGTTCGGCGACACCTACCGCGAGGAACTGGCCGCGGCGGCCCGGCGCGGGTGGCCCACCGGCCGGCTCGAGGGTCAGCACCTGCACCAGCTGCACGCGCCGGCGGTGGTCGCCGAGGAGATCCTGCGCCTGGCCGGCGCGGCCGGCGTCGGCCCGGACTGACAGGCAGGGCAGCCGAGACCGAGCTCGGGTGACGCCACCGGCCCAGACGCCGTCGTCCTCCTCGGTCTGCCCGCGACGGGCGGCACGTGGGACCGCGCGGGGTCCTGGCTCGGCACCCGCGCCGCCTGGCCCCTATGCTCACGGCAGCCCTGCGGCACGGGCCGACCGATGGCTGCACGAACGGAAGGCGTGATCCCATGGCCGGTGGCCTTGCTGCCCTGCTCGACGACGTCGCTGCCCTGGCCAAGCTCGCCGCGGCGTCGGTCGACGACATCGGCGCCGCAGCCGGCCGGGCGAGCGCCAAGGCCGTGGGCGTCGTCATCGACGACACCGCGGTGACCCCGCGCTACGTCCACGGCTTCACCGCCGATCGCGAGCTGCCCATCATCAAGCGCATCGCCGCCGGCTCGCTGCGCAACAAGCTGCTGTTCATCCTCCCGGCGGCGCTGCTGCTCAGCACGTTCATCCCGTGGCTGCTCACGCCGATCCTCATGCTCGGCGGGCTCTACCTCAGCTACGAGGGTGCCGAGAAGCTCTTGGAGTACGTCACCGGACGCCACAAGAAGGAGACGGCGCAGCCCGCCGCGGCGCTGGGCGAGGACCACGAGAAGACGATGGTCAGCGGCGCGGTCCGCACCGACTTCATCCTCTCCGCCGAGATCATGGTCATCGCGCTCAACGAGGTGGCGGACGAGCCGGTGCTCAACCGGGCGCTGATCCTCATCGTCGTCGCGCTCGGCATCACCGCGCTGGTGTACGGCGTCGTCGCGCTCATCGTGAAGATGGACGACATCGGCCTCCGGCTCGCCGGGCGGGAGTCGGGCGCGTCCCAGGGCGTCGGCCGGTTCCTGGTCAGGGCGATGCCCAAGGTCATGGCGGTGCTGTCCGTGGTCGGTCTGGTCGCGATGCTCTGGGTGGGCGGGCACATCCTGCTCGTCGGCGTCGACGAGCTCGGCTGGCACGGCCCCTACGCGCTGGTCCACCACCTCGAGGCGGCCGTCGCCGGCGGCCTGGGCGCGCTGAGCGGGGCCGTGACCTGGCTCGTCAACACGCTCGCCTCGGCGGTCATCGGGCTGGTCGTCGGCGCCGTCGTCGTCGCGGTCATGCACCTGGTCCCGCGGCGGAAGACGAGCGGAGCGCACCACTGAGCCGAGGGCCCAGCGGCGGGGAGGTCCGGCCCGGCTCGTGGTCGTCCAGTCGGCGGGCCCGCGGCGCGCGGCCTACCAGAAGGCGCGGACCGCGATCGCGTCGGCGAAGCTCTCCAGCGCCCCGGGCGTGGTGGACAGGTACAGCGAGGCGTCCACGAGGGAGACCTCCATGACGTGCATCTGGCCGTTCTCCCCCTCGACCACGTCGATCCGGGAGAACGTCAGCTGCTCGTCGCGGCCCAGCCGGCTCTTGATGTAGGAGTGGATCGCCGCGCGGGCCTCCTCCCCCAGCCGCCACTCCGCGGCGGTCGCCTCCCGGGCGTGGGCCACCTCGGTCGGCTCCTCGCCCTGCTCGCGGTAGGGGCCGTGCAGCATGGCCTCCTTCTCGACGGCGTGGGAGACCAGGCCGTTCATGTAGATCAGCGCGGTCTCGCCACGCTTGTCCACCGACTCCAGGTAGCGCTGCACCATGACGCTGCGGCCCCGCTCGAGCAGCTCCATGGCGTGCCCCACCGCCTGCTGCCGGGAGCGGGCGTCGTTCGCGGTGTAGCGGCCCGTGCCGTGCCCGCCGGAGGACACCGCGGGCTTGACCACGAAGTCCCCGCTGGCCGGGAACCGGGTGTGCACCTGGTGCTTGGTCAGCCCCCGCTCGGGCTCGAGCCACACCGTCGGGATCACCGGCATCCCCCGCTCGGCCAGCTCGACCATGTAGTGCTTGTCGGTGTTCCAGCGCACCACGTCGGCGTGGTTGACCACCCGGGGCACCGAGTCCACCCAGCGCAGGAACGCCTCCCGGTCCTTGGCGTAGTCGTGCACCGAGCGCAGCACCACCATCCCGGCCTCGGCCCAGTCCACGTCCGGGTCGTTCCAGACGGCGACGCGCGGCTCGATCCCCCGCTCGGCGAGCGCGTCGGGCAGGCCGGCGTCGTCCTCGTCCAGGTTCGGCAGCGCGGCGCAGGTGGCCAGGGTCACGATCGGCTTCGACACCCGCTCAACCTATCGCGGGCCGGTACCGACGTCGGGCGGCACGTCGGGCGGCATTCACGCCCGGGCGGCGCAGTTCCCGCACCCGCACCCGCACCCGTGCCCGTGCCCCTGCCCGTGCCCGTGCGTACCCACCATCGGCCGCGCCCGGGACGCCGCTCGTTCCGGCCCGCGGCACTCCACCGACATTCTTGGCTCTCCTGACCCATCTGTGGGTGGTTCGGCGCGCCGGGGTAGGGGGCACGCCGCTCTCTGTCCAGGCTTCTGGCTTGTCGACGGTCAGTCACCTGAAGAGTGGAGAGCGGCGTGCGCAACGCAAGGGTATGGCGTGCCCTGATCGGGGTCGAGCAGGGTGTGGTGATCGAGCGGGTCGAGGGCTACGCGGACGATGGTGGAGGCGTCGCCATCAAGTCCCATACAGATGTGGATGGCTCGTGCTCTGATATCGCCATGACGGTCGCGGCGCGCGCAGGCAGCCTCTCGCAGGCCGCATCGTTGATCTGGGCCAAGGCCGCCGACTACGACGGCGGCCAGCCCCGCCAGTGGCTCCCCCTGGTCCAGCACCTGTCCGACGCCTCGGCCGTCGCCGGCCGGCTCTTCGACGACTGGCTGACGCCGAACCTCAGGCGGCTGCTCGCGGAGGCGGTCAGCGGCGATGCGTCCGCCCCCAGACGCCGCACCCCTGCCGACCAAGACATGGACGCGGCACGCGCGCTGCTGCGGTTCCTGGCCGGTGTGCACGATATCGGCAAGGCGACCCCGGCCTTCGCCTGGCAGGTGCCGGCCCTCGCCGACGTGCTGCGGCACGACGCGCGCCTGCCGATCCCGATGTCGATCGGCCCAGAGCAGCGCCGGCAGCTCCCGCACGGGCTGGCCGGCCAGGTCCTCCTGGAGCGGTGGCTCGCCGAGCGGTACGGCTGGCCGCCGCGTCAGTGCCAGGTCCTCGGCGCCATCATCGGCGGCCACCATGGCGTCCCGCCCACCGCGCCGCAGCTGACGACGGCGCGGTCCCGGGCCCACCTCCTCGGCGACGAGCCCTGGGAGGCGGTCCAGCGCGAGCTCCTGGACGACGCCGCCCGGCGCAGCGGCGCCGAGCGGTACCTGGCGCGGTGGCGTGCCCTACGTCTGGGCCAGCCAGCGCAGGTGATCCTCAGCGCCTTGGTCATCGTCGCCGACTGGCTGGCGAGCTCACCAGCCCTCTTCCCGCTCTTCCCCTGCGGTGAGACGCTCGACGTCGACGACGAGGCTCGGGCCGATGCCGCCTGGCACGAGGTCGGTCTCCCGCGGCCGTGGCGCCCCATCCCGGGCACCGCCGACCTCGGCGAGCTGCTGCACCGACGCTTCGACCTGCCGGAGGGGGCCACGGTGCGGCCGGTGCAGCGCGCGACGTACGAGCAGGCCGAGCACATGGCCCTGCCCGGGATCCTGGTGGTCGAGGCCCCCATGGGCGAGGGCAAGACCGAGGCCGCCCTGCTGGCCGCCGAGACGCTCGCCGCGCGCAGCGGGGCGAGCGGCTGCCTGGTCGCCCTGCCGACCCAGGCCACCAGCGACGCCATGCTGGACCGGGTGCTGCCCTGGCTCGCCCACGTCCCGGACGCAACGATGGACACGGAGCTGGCGTCGGGCCTCGCCGAGCGCCCCGGCGAGCACCGCCGCGCGGTCTATCTCGCGCACGGCAAGGCCGCCCTCAACCAGACCTTCCACGACCTCCGCTTTCCGGGCCGGCTCGTTGACGTCGGTCGGGACGTCGACGAGCGGGTGTCCGGCGAGTCCCGGCCGGACGGCGGGAGCCGGCCCGACGGCGGGAGCCGGGCTGTCGAGGAGGTGCCGGGTGACTACGCGGCGTTCGTGCACTCCTGGCTCTACGGCCGGAAGAAGGGTGTCCTCGCCGACTTCGTCGTCGGCACGGTCGACCAGCTGCTCTTCATGAGCCTGCGCTCGCGGCACCTCGCGCTCCGGCATCTCGCCCTGGCCCGCAAGGTCGTCATCGTCGACGAGGTGCACTCCTACGACGCCTACATGGGCACCTACCTCCGGCGGTCGCTGGAGTGGCTCGGCGCCTACGGGGTGCCGGTCATACTTCTCTCGGCCACCTTGCCGGCCCACCTGCGCCAGAGCCTGACCGACGCCTACGTGGCAGGGGCCCGTCAGCCCGACGCCGTCGACGCCCCGACGTCCCTGGCCGGCCGACGCCGCCGTCCCCCGCCGGACACTGAGGAGCCAGCACCAGGACCTGACCCGGCGTCCCCGGACCCTGGGGAGCGGGCACCCGGCGTCGCCGGCCCCTACCCCGTCATCACCGCCGTGGGCGGCACCCGGACCGCCCAGCTGGAGGTGGCGGCCTCGGGGCGGAGCACGTCCGTGGCCTGGAGCTCGCTCGCCGAGGAGGACCTGCCCACCTTCCTCGCCGAGGCCCTGGCCGACGACGGCTGCGCCCTGGTGGTCCGCAACACCGTCCGCGCGGCGCAGGCCACCGCCCAGGAGCTGACCGAGCACTTCGGGAATCAGGTCCGGCTCATGCACTCTCGGTTCATCGCCCACGACCGGCTCGCGAACGACGCGTGGCTGCGCAACCGCTTCGGCCCGCCCCACCGCACCGCAGCCCGGCCCCGGCGCGCGGTCGTCGTCGCAACGCAGGTGGTCGAGCAGTCCCTGGACATCGACTTCGACATCCTCGTCACCGACCTGGCGCCAATGGACCTCCTGCTGCAACGGGTCGGACGGCTCCATCGGCACCAGCGGGGTGCCGACGAGTCTGATCGGCCGGAGCGCCTCCGCCGGGCCCGGTGCGCCGTGCTCCACCTGCCCGACCCCGCCAGCGCGGAGCCCCGGCTCGAGCCGGGCTCGGCCCGGGTGTACACCGCCGAGGCGCTGCTCCGCGCCGCCGCCCTCGTCCACGACATCATCGGCGGCGGCGGGACGACCACGCTGCCCCAGCAGATCGCCCCGCTGGTACAGCGCGCCTACGACTCCCGGCCCCTCGGCCCGGCCCCGTGGGAGGCGGCGATGGCGACGGCGGCGTCTGCCGCCCGCGACGAGCGGCAGAAGCTCGAGGCGGACGCCGAGGTGTTCCGGCTCGCGGCCCCCCGCCCGGCCGGGGTACCGCTCGTCGGCTGGCTCAAGGGCAGTGCCGGCGAGGCAGACGACTCCGCCGCCGGAACAGCGCAGGTCCGTGCGGGGGAGGACGGCCTCGAGGTCCTGCTGCTCGAGCGCGGCGTCGACGGCTCGCTCACCGTCCCGCAATGGGTGAAGCCGTTCGGTGGCCGCACCATCCCGACGACCGACGTCCCGGGTAACCAGCTGGCCCGCGCGATGGCCGGCTGCGCCGTGCGCCTGCCCGCCTGGGCGACCAAGGGCGCCGCCGGTGACGCGTTGCTGGAAGCCCTCTCCCACGGCTACGTGGAGGCCTGGCAGCACCACCCGCTGCTCGTCGGCCAGCTCGTGCTTCCGCTCGACCCCGGCGGGACGGTCCTGGCCGGCCGGGTGTTCAGCTACCACCGGGATACCGGACTTCAGGTGGGCAACCCGTGACTGACGTCCTTGAGGTGGCAACCGATGACTGACCACGCGACCTTCAACCTCGTAGACCAACCCTGGATCCTGGTCCGCCGACCGGACTGCGCGGTCACCGAGGTCTCCCTGCTGACCGCGCTCACCGACGCCGGTGCGGTCACCGAGATCGTCGGGGAGGTTCCCACTCAGGCGTTCGCCATCACCCGCCTGCTGCTGGCGATCCTGCACCGGGCGGTCGACGGACCGCGCGGCGTCGACGACTGGGCACTGATCCGGCGGGACGTGGAGGGCCGCCGCACGCTAGTCAGCGACTACCTCGCCGAGTGGCGCGACCGGTTCGACCTCCGGCATCCGCACCATCCCTTCTTCCAGGTGCCGGCCTGCGCTCGGCCACGGGCGAGGTCTCCGGCCTGGAGAAGCTCATCGCCGACATCCCCAACGGCGCACCGCTGTTCACCACCCGGTCCGGCGCCGGCCTGGCACGCATCGGCTGGGCCGAGGCCGCGCGCTGGCTCGTGCACGTGCACGCCTTCGACCCGTCGGGGATCCGGACCGGTGCCGTCGGTGACGAGCGCGCCAAGGGCGGCAAGGGGTACCCCATCGGTCCCGGGTGGGCCGGGCAGATCGGGGGCGTCCTCGTCGCCGGAGCGACGCTGGAGGAGACCCTGCTGCTCAACCTCGTCGCCACGGGCGCTCCCGGGCTGGACCTCGACGGCGGTCCGGGCGACCTTCCCGCCTGGGAGCGGCCACCGCTCGGACCGGGCATCGAGGCCGGCCGGGGCGAGGAGCCTCGACCGACCGGTCCGGTCGACCTCTACACCTGGCAGTCCCGCCGGGTCCGGCTCGTCGGGGACGACGACGGCGTCACCGGCCTGGTGCTCGCCCAGGGGGACCGGATGACACCCCAGAACCGCCAGCGCGCCGAGCCCCTGTCGGCCTGGCGCTTCAGCGAACCGCAGACCAAGAGGGCGGGCGCACCGACCTACATGCCGCTCCTGCACGACCCATCCCGGAGCTTCTGGCGGGGGCTGGCCGCCCTGCTGCCCGTGGCGTCCGAACGTGTCGGTGGCCGGGGCGTGGACCGCTTCCTCGCCCCGGCAGTGGTGCACTGGGTCAGCCTCCTCGAGGGTGAAGGGCTGCTCCCGCGGCACGGGGTGGTCCGGCTGCGTGCCCAGTCCCTCGTCTACGGGTCGAACAACTCCGTAGTGGACGAGATCGTCGACGACATCCTCGTGCTCCCCGAGTTCCTGCTCCAGCCGGGCAGCGAGGCGCAGCAGCTGCTCGCCCGCGACGAGGTCGAGCGGACCGAGGCGGTCGCGCAGGCCCTCGCGAACCTCGCCAGCAACCTCGCGGCCGCCGCCGGGGCGGACGTCGTCGACGGTCCCCGCACCCGCGCCCGCGAGTCCTTCTACGCACGCGTGGATCAGCCCTTCCGGCGTTGGCTCGTCTCCCTCGAACCCGCGGAACCCATCCCGAGCGCGAGCGCCCGTTGGCAGCGCACCGTCAGGGACCTTGTCGAGAACCTCGGCACCGAGCTGCTCGACGGTGCCGGCTCTGCCGCCTGGCGTGGCCGGGAGTCCCGCGGTCACCACGTCGACGTCGGCGTCAGTGATCGCTGGTTCCGGCGCGCGCTGGCGGCCGCGCTACCCGCCACCCTCCCCCAGCACAACGACGAACGATCGGAGTCCCGTGCCTGATCCCACTGCCGCCCCTGCGGCACCGCACCGGCCCGTCCCGGTGAGCGTCCGGCGGGCGCGCACCGCCGTCGGCGCGCTCGTCGCGACCCAGGCGGGCCGTCTGCAGGCCGCCGCCCTGCGCCAGGACCCCCGGGCCCGGGCGCTGCTGGCACACCTGCGCCACGCCGTCGCGAAGGAACCGGGAACGGTCCCGGAGATCTGGGCGGTCACCCAGGTCCACCCCGACGACCGCTCCCTGCCCGACCAGCCAACCCCGGAGGAACGCGCCGCGCACGCCGCCCTCACCCTCTTCGCGCTCCACCAGCAGTCCCGGACCCGCGCGATGCACCAGCGCGGCGAGGGCCTCGGCCATGCGGTACGTCGCCTCGCCGTGGCTCGCGGCAACGAGCCCGCCGTCCGTCGGCGGTTCGATGCCGCGGCGACGGCACAGTCCTTCCCCGAGGCCCTGCAGCACCTGCGAGGTCTCGTGGCCCAGCTCCAGGACGAGTCCATCCCGCTGGACTACGGCGGCCTCGCCGATGACCTGCTCGACCTCCAGCAGCCGGACGGGGCACGCCGGGTGCGGCGCCGGTGGGGCCGGCAGTACTACGCCGAGCGCCGCACGACGGCACCCGGTGACCTCGAGCCGACCGACGACCGCCCTGGCAACGACCAGGGCACCGACCACGACGAGGAAGACCGATGAATCGCCTGACCATCGACGTGCACATCCTGCAGACAGTCCCGCCGAGCAACATCAACCGGGACGACACCGGCAGCCCGAAGACGGCCGTGTATGGCGGCACCCGTCGCGCCCGGGTGTCCAGCCAGGCCTGGAAGCGGCCGACCCGCCTCGCGCTGAACGACCTCGTGGACATCCGCGACCTCGGGTGGCGCACCAAGCGGGTCGTGGAGCTGCTCGCCGACGTCGTCGTCAAGATGGACCCCGAGCTGGCCGGCCGCGGCACCGAGATCGCCGAGACCATGCTCGGGGCCGCCGGCATCAAGCTGGCCGACCCGCGGAAGAAGCCCGACGCCGAGCGTGGGGCGAAGGAGTCGGGCTACCTCCTCTTCCTCGGCCGGCGCCAGCTCGAGCGCCTGGCCGAGCAGGGCATCGCCGCCGAGCGCGACGGTCGCCTGGCGACCGTGGAAAAGGACCGCGAGGAGAGGAAGCGGGCACAGGCCGCGGTCAAGGGCCAGAACCCGGTGGACATCGCCCTCTTCGGCCGGATGGTTGCTGACGTGTCGGATTTGAACGTCGACGCCGCCGTCCAGGTGGCGCACGCCATCTCGGTGCACGAGGTGGAGACCGAGTTCGACTACTTCACTGCGGTCGACGACCACAAGCAGGCCGACGTGGAGGAGGACGCCGGAGCCGGGATGATCGGCTCCATCGAGTTCAACTCGTCCACGCTGTACCGGTACGCCACCGTCGCGGTCCCTCTCCTGCGTGCGAACCTCGGCGACGACGAGGCCACCCGTCGGGCGGTGGAGGCCTTCCTGCAGGCCTTCGTCACCTCCATGCCCACCGGGAAGATCACCACCTTCGGCAACCGCACGCTGCCCGACGTCGTCCTCGTCACCGCCCGGACCGACCAGCCGGTGTCCTACGTGGGCGCCTTCGAGGAGCCCGTCCCCGCCGGCCAGCCCGGTGGACGGTCCGGGGAGGCAGCCCGCCGGCTCGCCGCCTACGCCCGTGACCTGGAGGCGGCGTACGGCGCCGCCCCGGCGGCCGCCTGGGTCGTCGCCGTCGGCGACAAGGGCGCAGCGCTGGCCGGGGTGGCTCAGCCGGTCACCCTTCCCGAGCTCGTCAGCCAGGCGGGCGAGCACGTGGCAGCCGCGCTCGCCGCACGGTCATGAGCGTCCTCTTGCTCCGCCTGGCCGGGCCGCTGCAGTCCTGGGGTTCCGAGAGCCGGTTCGTCAGGCGCACCACCGAGCCGCAGCCGACCAAGAGCGGCGTCCTCGGGCTGCTCGCCGCGGCACTGGGGCGCCGACGGACCGATCCCATCGAGGACCTCGTCGGACTGCGCTTCGGGGTCCGCGCGGACCAGCCCGGCACCCTCGTCCGGGACTTCCAGACCGCCCGCTCCCTCGACGGCAAGGCGACGTTTCCGTTGTCCTACCGCTACTACCTCGCCGACGGCGCCTTCGTCGCTGCCGTCGAAGGCCCGGACGGGTTGCTCGAGGGACTGGACGAGGCGGTGCGGTCGCCGGCGTTCCCGCTCTACCTGGGTCGGCGGTCCTGCCCACCGGCCGGCCCGGTGAGCCTGGGCCTGCGGCCGGGGCTGCTGCGGACGGCTCTGGCGGCGGAGCCGTGGCACGCCTCGCGCCTGCACCAATCCCGCCACGCTGGTCCGACCGTCCGGCTCGACCTGATCCTCGACGCCGAGGACGACAGCGTCGGCGCCGAGTCGAGCCGGGACGTCCCGATCTCCTTCGACCCCGCCTTGCGGCAGTACTCCTGGCGCAGCATCGTCCGGGACCAGACCGAGCTGCCCAACCCGCAGTTCGACGCCCGGGCACCGCAGCTCGACACCCGGGCAGCCCTGCCCGGCCCGCGCAGGCGTCGGGTCCGGCACGAGCCGCTAGACGCCCTGGGGGGTGCCTGAGGTGTTCCTGACACGGTTCGAGATCAATCCGGCCCGGCGCGGCGCCCGGAGGCTCCTTGGCTCGGCCCAGGCCATGCATGCTGCGGTTCTCGCCGGGTTCCCCCGCTCGGCCGTTCCCGAACGGGTCCTGTGGCGTCTCGACCGGGGGGAGGCGGGGACGTTCCTCTACGTGGTCAGTCCCCGGCAGCCGGACTTCACCCATCTTGCCGAACAGGCCGGCTGGCCGACAACGGCCGCATGGATCACGCGGCCCTACGACGCCCTGCTGAGTTCCCTCCGAGAGAACCAGCGGTGGGCCTTCCGCCTCACTGCCAACCCGACTCGCAGCGTCCGGGTGCAGGAGGGCCGGCGCGGCCAGCGCGTGGGGCACGTGACAGTGGCGCAGCAGCTCGACTGGTTCCTCCGCCGGACCGAGCGCTGGGGGTTCGCGCTCGAGGAGAGCACCGTGGACGGGGCTGCCCACCCGTCGGTCGCCGTCGTGGCACGCGACCTGCTCTCCTTCGACCGGCGCGAACCTGGCACGGCGGGCGCCCCGCGACGGGTCACCATCGCCCGCGCGACGTACGAGGGCCTCCTCCGCGTCAACGACCCTGCAGCGTTGCGCTCGGTGCTGATGGAGGGCGCGGGACCGGCCAAGGCGTACGGGTGCGGCCTGTTGACCTTGGCCCCGTTGGGACCGTCGTGACACGCGGCCCGGCACCTCCGCCGATCTCGTCACTGGCGCGTGCCGCCGACCGGCTCAGTTTCGTGTACCTGGAGCACGCGGTGATCCACCGGGACGCCAACGCCATCACGTCGACCGACCAACGCGGCATCGTCCACATCCCGGCGGCCTCGCTCGGCACGCTCATCCTCGGCCCGGGCACGACCATCAGCCACGGGGCCGTGATGCTGCTTGCCGAGAGCGGTGCCACGGCCGTCTGGGCCGGCGAGCGGGCCGTCCGGTACTACGCGCACGGCCGCCCGCTCTCGCGGAGCTCGAGCCTGCTGGAGGAGCAGGCACGGCTGGTGTCGAACCGTAACCTGCGGCTGGCGGTGGCCCGCGAGATGTATGCGATGCGGTTCCCTGGTGAGGAGGTCTCGGCACCGAGCATGCAGCAGCTCCGCGGTCGGGAGGGCGCGCGGGTGCGGCGCAGCTATCGGGAGCACAGCGAGCGCACCGGCGTTCCGTGGGGCCGCCGGGACTACCGGCCGGACGACTTCGCCGCCTCGGATGCGGTCAACCAGGCACTCTCGGCGGCGAACACCGCGCTGTACGGTCTCGTGCACGCCGCCATCGTCGCCCTGGGGTGCAGCCCGGGCCTGGGGTTCGTGCACACCGGCCATGACCGCTCCTTCGTCTACGACGTCGCCGACCTGTACAAGGCCGAGGTCTCGATCCCGGTTGCGTTCGACGTGGCCAAGGAGCCTCTGGCAGACGTGCCGACCATGACCCGGCGGCTGATGCGCGACCGCATGACGGAGCTCCACCTGATCGAGCGGTGCGTGCGCGACATCCAGCACCTGCTGGGCAGCCGGCCCGAGGAGGGAGAGGGCGAGCTGGACGACGGCGTCGAGGCGGACGTCGTCGCACTGTGGGACGGCGCCGACGAAGTGGTGGCCGCCGGGACCAATTACGGCGAGGAGGACGTGGACTGGTGATGGTGCTCGTGCTCACTGCATGCCCGACCGGACTACGCGGACAGCTGACACGCTGGCTGCTGGAGGTCGCGCCTGGCGTGTTCGTCGGAAACCCGAACCCACGCGTGCGGGACGGGTTGTGGGAGCGGGTCGCGGAGGGCATCGGTGGTGGCCGTGCGCTCCTCGTGCACTCTGCCCGGAACGAGCAGCGCCTGGCCTTCCGCAGTCACGGCCATGACTGGAAGCCCACCGACTTCGAGGGCATCGAGCTCATGATGCGTCCGCTGCCCGACGACGGACGTGGTCCGCTCTTCCTCGGCGCCGCCCCCCGCCCGCCGGAGCACTGGAGCACCGCTGCCCGGAGGCGCCGGTTCGGCAGGATGGCCAACCGGGATCCCGGGCTCAAGTGATGTAGTTTGAGGCAGCGAGCCGGCATCCGTGCTGGTCAGCCAGTGTGGTCCCCGCGCTCGCGGGGGTGATCCCCCGGCCATCCGGGTGATCGGCCTCAAGGGCGCGTGGTCCCCGCGCTCGCGGGGGTGATCCCACCGGGTCCGACGGAGGGCTCGGCAGCGTCCCGTGGTCCCCGCGCTCGCGGGGGTGATCCCTACGCCGTCGGCCTCTTCCTGAGCAACCCGGCGTGGTCCCCGCGCTCGCGGGGGTGATCCCCGTGCGGTGTCGACCTCGGCCCACAGCTTGGCGTGGTCCCCGCGCTCGCGGGGGTGATCCCACCGCGGACTTGATGTAGTCCCAGCCGGCCTTGTGGTCCCCGCGCTCGCGGGGGTGATCCCCCGTCCCCGATGATGGCCCGGTCGAGGTAGGCGTGGTCCCCGCGCTCGCGGGGGTGATCCCCCCACGCGGTGGGCGAGGGGCGGGACAGGCCCGTGGTCCCCGCGCTCGCGGGGGTGATCCCACCGGGCGCACCTACATCGTCTACACGACACCGTGGTCCCCGCGCTCGCGGGGGTGATCCCTCGCGGACGAAGCGGGTACCAGCCGCCGTCAAGTGGTCCCCGCGCTCGCGGGGGTGATCCCATCTCCCGGTTCCACTCCCGGTACTCAAAGCTGTGGTCCCCGCGCTTGCGGGGGTGATCCCACCGGGTCCATCGACTTCCTGTGGCAGCACCGGTGGTCCCCGCGCTCGCGGGGGTGATCCCGCCTCTCAGCCCGTCGGGAGCGCGAGGAGCGGGTGGTCCCCGCGCTCGCGGGGGTGATCCGCCAGGGCGCCGACGTGGTGCCTGGTCCGGCCGTGGTCCCCGCGCTCGCGGGGGTGATCCGGCGACGGCGCCGGAGTCCTCCTCCCACCCGAAGTGGTCCCCGCGCTCGCGGGGGTGATCCCCCGAGCTGGGGGTAGCGCTGCTGGCTGGTCTCGTGGTCCCCGCGCTCGCGGGGGTGATCCCCCGGAAGCACCCGACCAGGGCGACCACTGCCCGTGGTCCCCGCGCTCGCGGGGCTGATCCCCTGATCAAGGGCTACTGGGAGGGCGCCAAGGCGTGGTCCCCGCGCTCGCGGGGGTGATCCGGTCGCGTCCCAGTCGACGTAGCGGGCGTCGTTGTGGTCCCCGCGCTCGCGGGGGTGATCCCTCAGGACCGCCGCGCCCACCAGTCGTCGATCAGTGGTCCCCGCGCTCGCGAGGGTGATCCCCGCTCAGCCTGGGCCGGGTCCGTCTCCATGAGGTGGTCCCCGCGCTCGCGGGGGTGATCCCGCGACCAGGGCGCCGTCGTCCGCGAGGGTCTGGTGGTCCCCGCGCTCGCGGGGGTGATCCGTAGAAGGCGTCCGCGCCGTCGCCGTCCTTGAAGTGGTCCCCGCGCTCGCGGGGGTGATCCGCCAGGGCGCCGACGTGGTGCCTGGTCCGGCCGTGGTCCCCGCGCTCGCGGGGGTGATCCGGTCACCAAGCACTACGAGTACATCTTCGGTGGGTGGTCCCCGCGCTCGCGGGGGTGATCCCTTCAGCTTCGACTGGATCACTGCCGAGAGGACGTGGTCCCCGCGCTCGCGGGGGTGATCCCTCCTCCATCTCCATGTCGCCCGGGTCGGGGAAGTGGTCACCGCGCTCGCGGGGGTGATCCCATCGCCACCTCCGCCGACAAGGCCGGGTAGCAGTGGTCCCCGCGCTCGCGGGGGTGATCCGGTCACCAAGCACTACGAGTACATCTTCGGTGGGTGGTCCCCGCGCTCGCGGGGGTGATCCCTTCAGCTTCGACTGGATCACTGCCGAGAGGACGTGGTCCCCGCGCTCGCGGGGGTGATCCCTCCTCCATCTCCATGTCGCCCGGGTCGGGGAAGTGGTCACCGCGCTCGCGGGGGTGATCCCATCGCCACCTCCGCCGACAAGGCCGGGTAGCAGTGGTCCCCGCGCTCGCGGGGGTGATCCCGTCCCGGTGACCCGCTCACCCTCCACGCCGACGTGGTCCCCGCGCTCGCGGGGGTGATCCCTCCACCGACCAGGTCTCCCGCGCGCTGCTGGAGTGGTCCCCGCGCTCGCGGGGGTGATCCCCACCTCTCCGGCATCGTCACCGTGCCCACTGCGTGGTCCCCGCGCCCGCGGGGGTGATCCCCGGACCGACGCCGACTCGTCGTAGGCAGGCACGTGGTCCCCGCGCTCGCGGGGGTGATCCCGGCTCCGGTCCGAGATCCGCACCGCTGACATCGTGGTCCCCGCGCTCGGGGGGTGACCCCGTCCCGTACAAGACCGACGACGTGACCGGCGAGTGGTCCCCGCGCTCGCGGGGGTGATCCCCCCGGCAACCTGAGTGTCCGGCGACGTGATGAGTGGTCCCCGCGCTCGCGGGGGGTGATCCCGACCCACCGGCGACCGGGGTGTCGCCGTCGTGGTCCCCGCGCTCGCGGGGGTGATCCCCAGAACGAGATCACCGAATGGCTGGACGAACAGTGGTCCGCGCGCTCGCGGGGGTGATCTCGCCTGCGCCACCACGGGCAGCAGCGTCGCGAGCTGGTCCCCGCGCTCGCGGGGGTGATCCCCTCCCCCGGTGGCCGGCCTCAGGGCCCGCCACGTGGTCCCCGCGCTCGCGGGGGTGATCCCAGCATCTCGTCAGCGATCTCGCCGGCCGTGGCGTGGTCCCCGCGCTCGCGGAGGCGATCCCGCGCGCGCCATGATGGAAGTATCCGGCGGCGGGTGGTCCCCGCGCTCGTGGGGGTGATCCCGTGGCTGGCTGGGGCTGCACACCTACCGGCGGTGGTCCCCGCGCTCGCGGGGGTGATCCCGAGCGCTACGCCGACTACCTGCAGGCCGGCTTGTGGTCCCCGCGCTCGCGGGGGTGATCCCGAGCGCTACGCCGACTACCTGCAGGCCGGCTTGTGGTCCCCGCGCTCGCGGGGGTGATCCCAGCGGGTAGCCCTCGGCACTGCCGCCGGAGACGTGGTCCCCGCGCTCACGTGGGTGATCAACAGGGCCCTGGCCGGCGAACTTCTCGATGCGCGCCGTCAGCGACCGGACCTGCTCGCTGAGCTCGGCGATCTGCGCGCGGGTGACTGTCGCTTCGTCCTCGTTGCCGGCGCGCACGCGCTCCACGAGCCAGGAAGCCAGGGTTGCGGCACGACTCCGAGCAGGGCGACACCGCCGATCATCAGCGCCAGCGCAACGAACCTGCCCGTGGTCGTGACTGGGTACCGGTCGCCGTAGCCCACGGTCGTCACCGTGGTGATCGCCCACCACAGGCCGTCGCCGAAGCCGGAGATGTTTGCCTCGCGCGCGCTGCGCTCGGCGTCGGTGATCGCCAGGGCGCCGGCGAAGATCAGCAGTGCGGATCCGCCTGCGACGTACGTGACGACGCGGCCCCGGAGCGTGTGCGTGCCGGCTCGGTTCAGTACCGACAAGAGCGCGACGAGCCGGAGGAGCCGCAGCGGTCGCAGCAGCGGCAGGGCCAGGGAGGCCAGGTCGAGCAGGTTGGTGCGGATGAAGTGCCAACGGCGCGGCGCAAGAGCCAGCCGGATCGCGTAGTCCACGCCGAGCAAGACCCACGTCGCCGTCACGACGGCGCTGCACGTCCGCGCGATGCCCGGGGAGACGGCCGGCCAGACGATGGGGATGGCATAGGCGATCAGGAACAGGACTGCCGAGGTCGTCAAGGGCGCCTCCATGCGGCGCTCCCCGTGCTCCAGCCGGGCCCCTCGTGCCGGGCTCTCGTCAGCCCGCGAAAGGCTTGGAACGGGCTCGTGATCGCCGTGAAGAGCCATGCTGCCGTCCTCCTGATCGGACGCCGTGAGGCCGCCGGCGGAGCGCGACGTACGAGACGGCGTGCCGGCGAACGGCCGCCACCTTCGTTGCCATGAGCACCGCGGAGACCGTCAGTTCGATTGTCGCCGGGCTGAGCGCGCCTGGGGATGTTCGCGGACGTCGTCGTCGCGTCGTGCATCCCGTGATGCCCAGAGCGGCCAGCGCAGCACCGACCGGGACCTTCCTCCCACAACCGCACGTCCAGCCGCCCCCCAGCGCCCGTCGTGACCCAACCGAGACCTGCGGGACCGCAGACGGGGTTGACGGCTCGCCCCCGCCGTCGCCACGATGGGCACATCCCGTGAGAGCGCTCCCACCGTCTCTCAGCAGTTTTCGTGAGAGCGCTCTCGCATCGAGGGGAAGCCACACCCCTCACCCACACCGACCGCGGCGTGGCAGCCGCTTCGACGAAGGAGTCATCGTGCGCACAAGGAGATCCGTCCCGGTGGTCGCCGGCGCGGCCGGCATCGCCCTGCTCGCCGCGGCCTGCGGCACCAGCGGCGCGGACACCGGCGGCGAGGCCGCCGCCTCGGGCGACGGCGAGGGTGGCGATGTCACCCTGACCGTGGCCACGTTCAACGAGTTCGGCTACGAGGAGCTCATCGAGGAGTACATGGACGCCAACCCGGGCGTCACCGTGGAGCACAAGAAGGCGGCCACCTCCAACGAGGCCCGCGACAACATGAACACCCGCCTCGCGGCCGGCTCCGGCCTGGCCGACATCGAGGCGATCGAGGTCGACTGGCTCCCCGAGCTCATGCAGTACTCCGACAAGTTCGTCGACCTCGCCGACCCGGCCGTGGAGGGCCGCTGGCTGGACTGGAAGGTGGAGCAGGCCACCACGCCCGACGGCGCCCTGATCGGCTACGGCACGGACATCGGCCCGGTGAGCGTGTGCTACCGCAGCGACCTCTTCGCCGCGGCCGGCCTGCCCACCGACCGCGCCGAGGTCGCGGCGCTGCTCGAGGGCGACTGGGACACGTACTTCGAGGTGGGCCGCCAGTTCGCGGCGAGCTCGGACGTGCCCTGGTTCGACTCCGCCCAGGCCACCTACCAGGGCATGATCAACCAGGTCGCCAACGCCTACGAGGAGTCGGACGGCACCCCGATCCCGCTGGCGGAGAACGCCGAGGTCAAGGACCTGTACGACCAGGTGGTCGCGGCCGGCGTCGACGACGGCCTCTCCGCGCACCTGGAGCAGTGGAGCGAGGACTGGGTCAACGCCTTCCAGAACGACGGCTTCGCCACCATGCTCTGCCCGGGCTGGATGCTCGGGGTCATCGAGGGCAACGCCGCCGGCGTCGAGGGCTGGGACATCGCCGACGTCTACCCCGGCGGGGGCGGGAACTGGGGCGGGTCGTTCCTGACCGTGCCGGCCCAGGGCGAGCACCCGGAGGAGGCCAAGGCGCTGGCCCAGTGGCTGACCGCCCCGGAGCAGCAGCTCAAGGCCTTCGAGGCCAAGGGCACCTTCCCCAGCCAGGTCGAGGCGCTGGAGAGCGAGGAGCTCCGCGGCCAGACGAACGAGTTCTTCAACGACGCCCCGGTCGGGGAGATCCTGGCCAACCGGGCCGAGGCCGTGGAGGTCACGCCCTTCAAGGGCCCGAACTACTTCGCGATCCACCAGACCGTCTCGGACGCGATCACGCGCGCGGACGTCGGCAGCGACGACGCCGCCTCCTCCTGGGAGAAGGCCCTGGCGGCGTTCGACGAGCTCGGGCTCGGCTGACCCACCCGGCCGGCCACGCCGCAACCGCCCCCACCCGCCCGCCGCCGCCCGAGGAGACCTGTCCGAGGAGACCTGATGGCCACCACCGCACCCGCCCGGCGCCTGCCCGCGCCGCCGCCGGCCGACCCCGGCCCCCGGGCCCCGCGCGCGACCCTGCGCCAGCGGCTCGCCCGGTGGGACGTCCGGCTCTCGCCCTACCTCTACGTCGCGCCGTTCTTCCTGGTCTTCGCGGTCGCCGGGCTCTTCCCCATCGTCTACACCGCCTACGTCTCGGTGCACGACTGGCACCTCATCGGCGGCCAGGGCGAGTTCGTCGGCCTGCAGAACTTCGTCGACGTCCTCCAGCAGCCGCGGTTCCGCACCGCGCTGCGGAACACCTTCAGCATCTTCCTGCTCTCCTCGGTGCCGCAGGTGGCCATGGCCATCGCCCTCGCCGCGGTGCTGGACGCCAACCTGCGCGCCAAGACGTTCTGGCGGATGGGCGTCCTGCTGCCCTACGTGGTGGCGCCGGTGGCCGTGTCGCTGATCTTCTCCAAGATGTTCGCCGACCAGTCCGGCCTGATCAACGCCCTGCTCGCCGGGGTCGGCGTCGAGCCGATCCGGTGGCACTCCGACGTGCTCGCCAGCCACGTCGCGATCGCCAGCATGGTCAACTTCCGGTGGACCGGGTACAACACGCTGATCGCGCTGGCCGCGATGCAGGCGGTGCCGCGCGAGCTGTACGAGGCCGCCGTCATCGACGGCGCCGGCCGGCTGCGCCAGTTCTTCTCCATCACCGTCCCGATGCTTCGGCCGACGATCATCTTCATCGTCATCACCTCCACCATCGGCGGCCTGCAGATCTTCGACGAGCCCCGCATGTTCGACCAGATGGGCCTGGGCGGGGCGGACCGGCAGTGGATGACCCTGACCATGTACCTCTACGAGCTCGGCTGGGGCGCGCAGAAGAGCTTCGGGCGGGCCTCCGCCGTCGCCTGGCTGCTCTTCCTGATCATCGTGCTGATCGGCCTGGTCAACTTCGCGCTGACCCGCCGCATCGCCTCCAGCGGCGGCAAGGGGGGCCAGCGATGAGCGCGCCGTCCGTCCCGATGATCCGGCAGACCGCCGGCCGCGGCGCCGCCCGGGCGGCCGCCCGCCGCCGCGGGACCGGCGGGGTGAACCGCCGGCCCGGCTGGGTCACCTACGCCGTGCTGACCGTGGTGCTGCTGATCTCGGCCTACCCGATCTACTACGCGGTCCTGCTCGCCTCCTCCGACGCCGCCACCATCGCGCAGAACCCGGTGCCGTCCCTGATCCCCGGGGAGAACCTGCTGGCGAACCTGCGCCGGGTCGTGGAGTCGGACATCAAGTTCTGGCCAGCCCTGGTCAACAGCATCATCGTCTCCACCGTCACCGCGCTGTCCGTGGTCGTCTTCGCCACCCTGGCCGGGTACTCCTTCGCCAAGCTCCGGTTCCGCGGCCGCGGCCCGCTGCTGGTCTTCGTCGTCGCGACGATGGCGGTGCCCACCCAGCTCGGGATCGTGCCGCTGTTCATCGTGATGTCCAAGCTCGGCTGGGTCGGCCAGCTCCAGGCGGTCATCGTGCCCGGGATGGTCACCGCCTTCGGGGTGTTCTGGATGACCCAGTACCTGCAGGAGGCCCTGCCCTACGAGCTTATCGAGGCGGCCCGGGTGGACGGCTGCTCGATGATCCGCACCTTCTGGCACGTGGCCCTGCCGGCCGCCCGGCCCGCCGCAGCGATGCTCGCCCTGTTCACCTTCGTGGGGTCCTGGACGAACTTCTTCTGGCCCTTCGTGGTCCTCGGGGCCGCCAACCCCACCCTGCCGGTGGCGATCCAGCTGCTGCAGGCCTCCTACTTCAAGGACTACTCGCTGATCCTGGCGGGCGTGGTCGCCTCGACCCTCCCGCTGGTCCTCGTCTTCGTCGTCGCCGGGCGCCACCTCGTCACCGGCATCATGCAAGGAGCCGTCAAGGGATGAATGCCACCACCACCCGGTCCGTGCCCGCCCCCGCGGGGCAGGCCCCCGGGCCGGGACACCCGGTCGCGCCCGGGCAGGCCCCGGCGCCCGGGCAGGTCCCCGCGCCCGCCGACGCCCCCGCGCCGGCCGACGCCCCCGCGCCCGCCGCCCGGCAGCTGCCGCCGGGGTTCCTCCTCGGCGCGGCCACCGCCGCCTTCCAGGTCGAGGGCGCGGCCTGGACGGACGGGCGCACGGACTCGATCTGGGACGCCTTCTGCCGCCAGCCCGGCGCGGTCCTCGGCGGGGACGACGGCGCCGTCGCCGCCGACCACTACCACCGCTACCGCGAGGACGTCGCCCTGATGGCCGAGCTGGGGCTGGGCGCCTACCGGTTCTCCACCTCCTGGGCCCGCGTCCGGCCCGACGACGGCCCGACCAACCCGGCCGGCCTGGACTTCTACTCCCGCCTGGTCGACGAGCTGCTCGCCCACGACCTGGTGCCCTGGCTGACGCTGTACCACTGGGACCTGCCGCAGGCGCTGCAGGACCGGGGCGGCTGGACCGACCGGGACACCGCCTACCGCTTCGCCGACTACGCCGTCGCGGTCCACGAGGCGCTCGGGGACCGGGTGCGGGTCTGGACCACGCTGAACGAGCCGTGGTGCTCCTCGTTCCTGTCCTACGCCGGCGGGGAGCACGCGCCCGGCCGCACCGACCCCACCGAGGCGATCGCCGCGGCGCACCACCTGCTCCTCGGCCACGGCCTGGCGGCGCGGGCGCTGCGCGAGCGCGACGGCGACGCCACCCTCGGCATCACGCTGAACTTCACCGTCGCGGACCCCGCCGACCCCGCCGACCCGGCCGACGTCGACGCCGCCCGGCGCATCGACGGCGCGCACAACCGGATCTTCCTCGACCCGATCTTCCGCGGCGAGTACCCGGCGGACGTCCTCGCCGACATGGCGGCGCACTGGCCGGCGGGCCTGGTCCACGACGGCGACCTGGCCACCATCGCGGCGCCGATCGACGTGCTCGGGGTCAACTACTACAACGGCGGCCTGGTGGCCGGGCCGGCCGCCCCGGACGGGGAGCCCGCCGACGGCGGCGCGGCCGCCGCGGGTGACGTGGCCGCCGTCGGTGCGGACCCTGCCTCCGCCGACGGCGGCCGGACCACCGACGGCGGTCCCGGGCAGGTGCTGCCCGGCCGGCGGCGCCGCAGCCCGTTCGTGGGCTCGGAGGACGTCCGGTCGGTCCCCCGCGGCCTCCCCACGACGGCGATGGGCTGGGAGGTCCAGCCGGAGGGGCTGACACGGCTGCTCACCCGGTTGCACGAGGAGTACACCGGCCCCGCCGGCGTGGCGCTGTACGTCACGGAGAACGGGGCCGCCTACGACGACGAGCCGGACGCGGCGGGGTTCGTGCGGGACGACGAGCGGGTGGCCTACGTCCGCGACCATCTGCACGCCGTGCTCGACGCCGTCGAGGCCGGCGCCGACGTGCGCGGCTACTTCGTCTGGTCGCTGCTGGACAACTTCGAGTGGGCGTTCGGCTACAGCAAGCGGTTCGGCATCGTCCGGGTGGACTACGAGACCCTGGAGCGCGTGCCCAAGGCCAGCGCGCTGTGGTACCGCGACGTCGCCCGGGCGCGGGCGGTGCCCACGGCGTAGCAGCCACGGCCGCGGGCGGGGCCAGCCCGCCCCCGGGCGGCGCCCCACGCAGGGCCGCGCCGCCGTCGTCAGCATGGGAAACTCGGACAGGGCCGGCAGTGCGGCCGGCGGACGGAGGGCAGCCCGATGGTCTCGGACGGCACGGTGCGGCACGCGCCGACCCTCGTCGAGGTCGCCCGGCTCGCCGGGGTCTCCCGGGCCACCGCCTCGCGCGCCATCAACGGCGGGGACCGGGTCAGCCCGGCCGCCCGGGCCGCCGTCGAGGCCGCGGTGCGCGAGACCGGCTACCGGCCCAACCCGGCCGCCCGGTCCCTGGTCACCCGGCGCACCGACTCCATCGCCGTCGTCATCCCCGAGTCCGACTCCCGCCTCTTCACCGACCCGTTCTTCGCCACCGTGCTGCACGGGGTGACGACGGCGCTGGCCAGCACCGACCTGCAGGTCGTGCTGCTCATCGGCCAGCGCGGGGTCGACCGCGCCCGCCGGATGGTGGGGTACCTGCGCGGCGGGCACGCCGACGGCGCCATCGTCGTCTCCCACCACCGGATGGACAGCGTCGTCGACGTCCTCGCCGGCTCCGACATCCCGGTGGTCCTCATCGGCCGGCCCTTCGACGCCACCCTGCCGCTGACCTGGGTGGACGTGGACAACGCCGCGGGCGCGCGGCTGGCCACCGAGCACCTGCTGGCCCGCGGGGCCCGCCGGGTCGGCACGGTCGCCGGTCCGCCGGACATGTCCGCCGCGGAGGACCGGCTGACTGGCTGGCGGGCCGCCCTCGCCGAGGCCGGGCTGCCCGCCGACGCCGTCGTCCGCGCCGACTTCACCGCCGACGGCGCCGCCGCAGCGACCGAGCGGCTGCTGGCCGAGCGGCCGGGCCTCGACGGGCTGTTCGTGGCCTCGGACCAGATGGCCGCCGCGGCGCTGGACGTCCTGGCCGCGCACGGCCGGCGGGTGCCCGACGACGTGCGGCTCGTCGGGTTCGACAACATGGACCTGGCCGCGCGCACCCGGCCCCCGCTCACCACGGCGGTGAACCCGGCCGGGGAGATGGCCCGCCGGGCGGTGCAGATGCTGCTGGCCCGGCTCGCCGGGACGGGCGGGACGGAGTCGGTGGTGCTGCCCACCGAGCTGGTGGTGCGCGGCTCGGCCTGAGCGGCCCCGCGCACCTCTCGTTGTGCCCGCCAACTCGTCGCCGTCGCGCGCACACGACGTCACCCCCGCCGTCGCCGGGGAGCCCGCCGTCGCCGAGGACGGCCGCCGTCGTCGGGTGTGACGCACCTCGCCCCCGCCGCCCGTCCGGATCGCGAGACCACCCCTAACGGCGTTCGCACCGGCCCCTGGCCGCCGCCGAGAGTTGTTGGCAGGCGCCACCCCGGCGCACCAGCCACGCCCGGCGGCCACCCCGCCCGGGCCCGCCCGAAGGACCACCACCGATGACCCTCCCCCGCCGCGCGGCCGCCGTCCTGCCCGCCGCCGCGCTCACCCTCACCCTCGCCGCCTGCGGCGGGGGCGCCGACGCCGCCGAGCGCGGCTCCGACGACGACCCGGTCCGGATCGGCGTGGTCGGCGCCTCCCAGCCGGAGTGGCAGATCTTCACCGACCTCGCCGCCGAGGAGGGCATCACGGTGGAGATCGTCGACTTCTCCGACTACACCCAGCCCAACCCGGCCCTGACCGACGGGGACCTGGACCTCAACCAGTTCCAGCACATCCTCTATCTCGCCCAGTACAACGAGGCGGACGGGCAGGACCTCACCCCCATCGGGGCGACCGCCGTCTACCCGCTCGGCCTGTACTCCGAGAAGTACGACAGCGTCGAGGACATCCCGGACGGGGAGGAGATCGCCATCCCCAACGACGTCACCAACCAGGGCCGGGCCCTGCGCGTGCTCGAGGCGGCCGGGCTGGTCACCCTGGCCGAGGACGCCGGCGTGGTGCCGGACACCACCGACGTCGACACCGACGCCTCCACCGTCACGGTCACCCCGGTGGAGGCGAACCAGACGGTCGTGGCGCTGGACTCCATCGCCGGCTCGATCGTCAACAACGACTTCGTCGACGACGCCGGCCTGGACCCGGCCGACGCCCTGTTCGCCGACGACGCCGCGAGCGACGTCGCCGAGCCGTACATCAACGTCTGGGTCGCCCGCGCGGAGGACGCCGAGGACGAGACCCTGACCAAGCTCGTCGAGATCTACCACGACCAGCAGGTCCTCGACGCGGTGCAGGAGAGCGCGGGCGGCACCGCGTCCTTCGCCGACCAGGACGCCGCCGAGCTGCAGGAGATCCTCGCCGAGGTGCAGGCGGACCTGTGACCGTAGCCATCCGGCTCGCCGGGGTGCACAAGACCTTCGGCGCGGGACCGGGGGCGGTCCGTGCCGTGCAGGACGTCACCCTCGACGTCGCCGAGGGTGAGATCTTCGGCGTGATCGGCTACTCCGGGGCCGGCAAGTCCACCCTGGTCCGGCTGGTCAACGGCCTGGAACGGGTCAGCGCCGGGACCGTCGTCGTCCACGACCGCACCGTCTCCGGGCTGAGCGAGAAGGAGCTGCGGCCGGTCCGCGCGGACATCGGCATGGTCTTCCAGCAGTTCAACCTGCTGAACGCCAAGTCCGTGGCGGAGAATGTCGCCTACCCGCTGCGGACGGCCCGCTGGCCCCGGGCGGAGCGGGAGGCCCGGGTGCGCGAGCTCCTCGACTTCGTCGGGCTCGCGGACAAGGCCGGCGCCCGGCCGGCCGAGCTCTCCGGCGGGCAGCGGCAGCGCGTCGGCATCGCCCGGGCGCTGGCCTCCCGGCCGCGGATCCTGCTGGCCGACGAGTGCACCTCGGCGCTGGACCCGGAGACCACCCGGGAGGTCCTCGCCCTGCTCCGCCGGGTCAACGCCGAGCTGGGCGTGACGATCGTCGTCATCACCCACGAGATGGACGTGGTCCGGCACCTGTGCGACCGGGTGGCGGTGATGGAGCACGGCCGGGTGGTCGAGCTCGGCGCCGTCTACGACGTCTTCGCCCACCCCCGCGAGGAGGCCACCCGGCGCTTCGTCGGCACCTCGCTGCGGGACCGGCCCACCCCGGACGTCCTGGCCCGGCTGGCCGCCACCCACCCCGGCACCCTGGTCACCGTCGGGGTGCAGGAGGAGCACGGCTCCAGCGCCCAGATCATGCGGACCCTCGCCGAGCACGACGTCGACGCGGCCATCGTCTACGGCGGCATCACCGAGATCGGCCAGCGGCCCTTCGGCTCCCTCACCCTGGCGCTGACCGGGGCGCCGGACGCCACCGCGGCGGCGCTGGCCGCGCTGCGCAGGAGCACCACCGTCCAGGAGTACCCCGGCCTGAGGGAGGGCAGATGAAGTTCGACTGGGCGGCCGACTGGCCCGTCTTCCTCGAGGCGTTCGGGCAGACGCTCTACATCGTCGCGGCCGCGATGATCATCGGCGGCGGCGTCGGGCTGGTCCTCGGCATCGTGCTGTACACCACCCGCCGCGGCGGGCTGCTCGCCAACCGGTACGTCTTCGGCGCGCTGAACGTGCTGGTGAACCTCGTCCGGCCGATCCCGTTCGTCATCTTCATCACCGCCGTCGGGCCGCTGACCATCGCGCTGACCGGCTCGCGGATCGGCACCGACGCGTTCATCGTGCCCGCCGCGATCATGGCCGCCTTCGCCACCTCCCGGATCGTGGAGCAGAACCTGGTGGCCCTCGACCCCGGGATGATCGAGGCGGCCCGGTCCATGGGCGCCTCCCCGCTGCGGATCATCCGCACGGTGGTCATCCCCGAGGCGCTCGCCCCGCTCATCCTCGGCTACACCTTCATCTTCGTCGCGGTGGTGGACATGTCCGCCCTCGCCGGGATCGTCGGCGGCGGCGGGCTGGGCAACTTCGCCCTCACCTTCGGCTACCAGCGCTTCGACTGGGTGGTCACCTACGTGACCGTCCTGGTCATCGTGGCCCTCGTGCAGGCGGTGCAGTTCCTCGGCAACCACCTCGCCCGGCGGGTGCTGCGGCGGTGACGCCCGGGCGGTGACGACGGCGGCCGGGCGGGCAGCCGCCGTCGGCGGGCGCCGTGCGATCACCGCCGTTGGGTGGGGCCTGCTCCGTACACCCGCACACGTCCTGTGTAGTCGTTGAAGCGCTTTCCCAGCCTGCCGCGGGAAAGCGCTTAAACGACTACACAGGACGCAGCGGCCCGGAGGTGCCCCGTGAGCGGGCACCGAGGGCTGATACGTATCGCGCCACGCCGCCCCAGGCTCGGACCCCGGCCGGCCCGGCACGGCTCGCGACGGCCGCCGTCGGCGATCGGCGCGCCGCCCACGCACCCGGACGGCCGCCGTCGGCAGCCCCCTCCCGGGGACCTTCCGGACCGACTCGTTCTGGCTTATCGTCGGATGAGGGACGCAGACGTCCCGAACCATCCGCGACACGAAGGAGAGTCCGGCATGACCCAGTACGCCGACCCGGCCGCCGAGACCGCCGAGGCCACGACGAGCCCGAGCACCTACGCCGCGCCCGGCACCGAGGGCGCGGTGATGAGCTACGAGAAGCGCTACGAGCACTACATCGGCGGCCGGTGGGTGCCGCCGGTGCGCGGGGAGTACTTCGACAACCCCACCCCGATCACCGGGGAGGTGTTCTGCCAGGTGGCCCGCGGGACCGCCGAGGACATCGACGCCGCCCTGGACGCCGCGCACGCCGCCGCCCCGGCCTGGGGCCGGACCAGCGTGGCGGAGCGGGCCGCCGTGCTCGGCAAGATCGCGGACCGGATGGAGGAGAACCTCGAGCGGCTCGCCGTCGCCGAGACGTGGGAGAACGGCAAGCCGGTCCGGGAGACGCTGGCGGCCGACATCCCCCTGGCGATCGACCACTTCCGGTACTTCGCCGGCGCCATCCGCGCCCAGGAGGGCAGCATCTCCCAGATCGACGACGACACCGTCGCCTACCACTTCCAGGAGCCGCTCGGCGTCGTCGGGCAGATCATCCCGTGGAACTTCCCCATCCTGATGGCCACCTGGAAGCTGGCGCCCGCGCTGGCCGCCGGCAACGCCGTCGTCCTCAAGCCGGCGGAGCAGACGCCGGCGTCGATCATGTACCTCATGTCCCTGATCGGGGACCTGCTGCCGGAGGGCGTCGTCAACGTCGTCAACGGGTTCGGCGCCGAGGCCGGCAAGCCGCTGGCGTCCAGCCCGCGGATCCGCAAGATCGCCTTCACCGGGGAGACGACGACCGGCCGGCTGATCATGCAGTACGCCTCCCAGAACCTCATCCCGGTCACCCTGGAGCTGGGCGGGAAGTCCCCGAACATCTTCTTCGAGGACGTCCTGCGCGCCGACGACGCCTACCTGGACAAGGCGCTGGAGGGGTTCACGATGTTCGCCCTGAACCAGGGCGAGGTCTGCACCTGCCCGTCCCGGGCGCTGATCCAGGAGTCGATCTTCGAGGAGTTCATCGCCCGGGCGCTGGAGCGGACCCGGCAGGTCAAGCGCGGCCACCCGCTGGACCCGAGCACGATGATCGGCGCGCAGGCCTCCGCCGACCAGTACGAGAAGATCCGCAGCTACCTCGCCATCGGCAAGGAGGAGGGCGCGGAGGTCCTGCTCGGCGGCGACGTGGACACGGTGCCGGGCCTGGACGGCGGGTTCTACATCCAGCCCACGGTGTTCAAGGGCGAGAACTCGATGCGGATCTTCCAGGAGGAGATCTTCGGCCCGGTCCTGGCGGTGACGACGTTCAAGGACTTCGACGACGCGATGCGGATCGCCAACGACACCCTCTACGGGCTGGGCGCCGGGGTCTGGACCCGCGACGGCGCGCTGGCCTACCGCGCCGGCCGCGCCATCCAGGCGGGCCGGGTGTGGACGAACACCTACCACCAGTACCCCGCGCACGCCGCGTTCGGCGGGTACAAGCAGTCCGGCATCGGTCGGGAGAATCACCTGGCGATGCTCGACCACTACCAGCAGACGAAGAACCTGCTCGTCTCCTACGCCGAGGGCCCGCAGGGCTTCTTCTAGGCCGCCAGCAGAAGGAGGTAGGACGATGACGGTCCGACCAGGGACGGCGGTGGCGGTGCCGGCGGCGGCCGCTGCCGCACCGGCCGCCGCCGCGGCCACGGACGCCCCGTCTCCGGGTGCAACGGCCCCGCCCGAGCCGCGGGTGGTCGCGCTCCCGGCGGCGATGGACCTGCTCCGCCGGCTCCGCGAGCGGCACGGGCCGCTGATGATGCACCAGTCCGGCGGGTGCTGCGACGGCTCCTCGCCGATGTGCTACGCCCAGGGCGACTTCATCGTCGGCGACCGGGACGTGCTGCTCGGCGTCCTGGACCTCGACGCCGGGGTGGGCGAGGTCCGGCGCACCGCCCCGGCGGACGCCGACGCCGTGCCGGTGTGGATCTCCGGGCCGCAGTTCGCGCTGTGGCAGCACACCCAACTCATCCTCGACGTCGTCCCCGGCCGCGGCGCCGGGTTCAGCCTCGAGGGGCCGGAGGGGGTGCGCTTCCTGACCAGGTCCCGGGTCTTCACGACGGCGGAGCGCGCCGCCCTGCAGGCCGGCGGGTTCCTCACGGGTGCGGACTGGGAGGGCGGCGCGCGGCCCGCGCCGCCCGCTCGGCCGCAGGTCGTGGCGACGGCCCAGGACGCCTGCGCCGTGCCCGGCGGCTGAGGCGTCACCGCGGCGGCTGCCGCCATCGGGTCCGCTGCTGGGGAGGTGCGGTCCGCTGCCCGGTGCGGTCCGGCGCCCGGTGCGGTCCGCCGCTGCTCGCGAGCTCCTGCTCACCGGCGGCCGTCGCCCTGCGGGGCGGCGGCCGTCGCGCCACGCCTATCACCAGGTGTCAGGCAGGGCGTCGGAGGACGCGGCGGGCGGCAAGGGCGACGCGGACCCGTGAACGGGGAACGGTGCCCGGGTCACCGGCGCCACTGCCAGCAGGCTCCGCCTGGTGCGCCAGAAGCAACACGATCCCCGGCGGGCCCCGCACCACTGTCTGCCGCGGCCCGACCGCCGATCCCGACCCGTGCCGCGCATGTCTGTACTCGTTATGGCCCCTTCAAGCCCGGCTGAAGCCGCCATAACGAGTACAGACATGCGTGGCTCGGCACGTGAGCCCGGTGCATTTTGGGCATCCGCTTGATGGGTGCAACGATGTGGGCTCAAGAGTCGTTCAGACGCCTACATGTTGTGGCTCTTCGACCGTTCAAGAACGATAGAGGGACAGGCTCTGTGGCGCCCGATTTCGGAGAGGTGCCGTCGCGCGCGATCGAGCCCGACGAGGGGTGTTCTACGTGTGACCTCCGCGTCGTTGAAGCGGCCGGCGCTCCACGCGTCAACGGGCTGCAGACGGCGCAGATGAGCGTCGAGCTCCGCCACGTGCCGCGAACCCGCGAACCCGCAGGCCGGCCGCCTCCGTCAACGGTGCCCTATCCCCGCATGAGCGCTGTCAGCTGTACCAGTGGGACAGGTCGGACGAGAGGGTCCGCATGGCGATGCACGAGTTCCCAGCCGGATGCCGTTCGCCGGTAGACCTGGGTGACGCGCACCGACAAGTCCTGGTCGGGCAGGTCAGCGACCCTGCCGTGCTGCCGCTCGATCATGACCAGGACCACCGCGTCGTCGAAGACGTGCGTACCCGTGATCTCCAGCGAGGCCTCGCCGTCGGCGAACGGACTCTGCCAGCCGGCGAACTCCGCACGGCGGTCGGCGTACTGAACCGGAGGACCGCCGTCGGGAGCGATGAGCGTGAATCCCTGAGCGTGGTGGACGAGCTCCAGGTAGCGTTCAATGTCGCCGCGCATCCAAGCGTTCGCGGCCTCGCCGGCCTGCTGGATCAAACCCGCGACCTGAGCGTCGACGTCGGGCGTGCCGTGAGGCGAGGACATTCGGTGCTCCTTCATGCTCGCCGCTCTCGTTCATCCTCCCGTGCGCGGCATGTTACCCGTCTCGCGCCCGGAAAGCAGTGCCCCTCGCAGCTGTTCTCCCAGCACCGCCCGAAGAGGCTCGCGAAGAACCCAACCATTTAGCGGACGAAGGCATAGCGATACTTCTGGCACGCCCAGCACCCTGAGCGGGTGATCGGCAGCCGATCCGACGCGGCCCGCTCCTGCCCGGCGGCCGTCGCTCTACCCGTCGGCGGCCGTCGCTCTACCCCTCGGCGGCACCGCCCGGTAGAGCACGTGCCGGCGCAGCGGGCCCGGGGGCACCGCCGGGTGGTCGAACTCGCCCCAGCGACGCATCCCGAGCCGGCGCATGACTGCCTGCGACGGCGTGTTGGACAGCGCCGTCATGGACCACACCTCGGCCAGCCCGAGCGGTCCCAGCGCCACCGCGAGCGCGGCCCGTCCAGCCTCCGTCGCGTACCCGTGGTGCCAGGCGTCGGCGGCCAGGCGCCAGCCGACCTCGTACCCGTCGGCCGGGACGTCCGCGGGCATCGGGTTAAGCCCGGTGAAGCCGATGAAGCGGCCGGTGGCCCGCACCTCCAACGCCCACAGCCCGAAGCCGTTGGCCTCGAAGTGCTGCTCGATACGGTCCACCATGGCGTCGCTCTTGGCAGCCGTCAGGGTGCCGGGGAAGTAGCTCATGACGGCCGGGTCGGCGTTCATCCCCGCGAAGGGCTCGCGGTCCGCCGCTCGCCAGCGCCGGAGGAGGAGGCGGGGAGTGCTGACCTCGTCGAAGCGTGCGGGCACCCGGCGAGGGTATGCCAGCGCAGGCGAGAATCCGCTCGGTTCAAGCGTGGATCCGCCCGGTGTGGGCAAGGGCCGGGCGCCAGGGGGCGGGATGGACACCTCGGCCAGGACGGTCCAGGATGGGCGGTGCCGTGACCGCGATGCCGGACAGGCGCCGGGACGACGAATCCCCGCCCTGGCCAGGACGGGGATCGGGCAGTACACCGCCTGGGACTCGAACCCAGAACCCACTGGTTCAGGACCTCGCCGGCCGACGAGATGGCCGAGGTCCTCGCCCTCCCCGTAGCGGCATGACCCGGCGGCGCCTGTCCCTGGTTGCGGATACGGACAGGGCCGGTCAGCCTCCCGGAGATGAGAGCACGATGGAGCGTCCCCATCGTCTGGGGGACAGAGATAGACGCCTGGACCAGGACCCTCACGGCGGCCGGGAAGAGCCGCCAGACGGTGGGCCTGCGCCGCTACCACCTGCGCCGGCTCGGCGCCCACGTCGGCCCGCCGCCCTGGGAGGTCACCGAGGACGACCTGGCCGCCTGGGTGGACAGCCAGGACTGGGGCCGCGAGACCCGCCGATCCACCGCCGCGTCCTACCGCGCCTTCTGGGCGTGGGGCATGCGCACCGGGCGGACCACGACCGACCCGACGCTCGTCCTGGGCTCGGTGCGGCCCATGCCGCCGAACCCGCACCCGGCGCCGGACGACGCCTATCTCGACGCCCTCGCCGACGCCGGGCCCCGCGAGGCGCTCATGCTGCGCCTCGCCGCCGAGCTCGGCATGCGCCGCGGCGAGGTCGCCCAGGTCCACGCCCGCGACGTCATCGGATCCTGGGGCCGGTACAGCCTGGTCGTGCACGGCAAGGGCGGCCGGGAGCGCACGCTGCCCATGGGCGACGGGCTGGCCCTCGCGGTCCGGGACGCCGCCGCCGGCGGCTGGTGCTTCCCGGGCAAGGTGGACGGCCACCTCGGCGCCGCCCGGGTCGGCAAGGTCGTCTCGCGGCTGCTGCCGCCCGGGGTGTCCATGCACTCGCTGCGCCACCGGTTCGCGTCCGAGGCCTATGCCGTCGACCGGGACATCGTGGCCGTCCAGGAGCTGCTGGGGCACGCCAGCCTCGACACGACCCGGCGCTACGTCCTCTCCCCCGACGACGACCGGCGCCGGCTCGTCCTCGCGGTCTCCCAGCGGCCGCTGCCGCCGCGGCGGCGGGACCTGTCGGTGGCGTCCTAGCCGATCCGGCCGGCCGCCTCGGCGCCACGGCGCATAGTGTCCCCGGACGCGACGACATACCGGCTGATCGAGGACAGATCGGCGTGGCCGAGCGCGTCGGCCGCGGCCTTGAGGTCGCCGGTGGCGGCCAGGAAGCGGGTGGCGTACCGGGCGCGGAGCTTGTGCGCCGTGTAGTCCACCCCCCGGGAGCGCATGTAGCGCGCGATCGCCAGGGACAGTGCCTTCCCGGTCGTCCGGCGCCCGATGATGCGGCCCTCGCCCGGGTCACCCAGGGTGGCGAGCAGGCCCGAGGAGAGCGGGACCGAGCGGCCCTTGCTGCCCTTGCCGAGCCGGACCCAGAGCACACCGTTGCCGGGGTCGAGGTCGGACCAGCGCACCGCCGCGATCTCGGAGGACCGCAGTCCCGCCATGGCGGCCAGCGCGATGGCTCGGCGCATGTCCTCCGGCGCGTCCTGCATGAGCCGGTAGAGGTCGGCCTCGGGCACCGGGGAGACCGCCGGCTTGGTCTGCCGGACGCTCGGCAGCCAGTCGGCGGCGTTGCGCTCGGTCAGCCCCTGCTGCATGGCCCACCGGCAGAACCGGCGCAGGTGGCTCGCCTCCTGCGACAGCGACGACGCGGCGCGCGGCTTCCCGTCGTGCAGCTCGGCGCGGCTCTCCCACCACGCCTGGGTGGTCTCGCGGTCCAGCGCCAGCGGGTCGCCCGGGACGGACCGGAGGATGCGCTCCCGCTCCCGCAGGGTCGCCTCGGAGTACCGCGAGCGCCGCAGGTGGTCGAGGTGCTCGGCGATCACGTCGGTCATGGCTTCCTCCTGGTGCTTGTAGACCAATCCGTATTAGTCATCACGTCTGGCGCAGGTGCCGGGGGCGCTGCTGCTGCCCCAGGTCGAGGGTGCTGTGCAGACCGCTTGACAGCGCCGTGCAGTCCGCTGTACAGTAGGTATCACCAAGCAGGAACCACACCCCAGGAGGACAGCAGCCATGAGCACCACCACCGAGCGGATCGACAGCCACACCGCCACCATCACCGACAGCTACGGCCGCACCTACGACGTCCGGCTCCGCGACGGCGGCTTCGCCGGCAGGGGCTGGGGCATCGCCACCCGCCCCGGCCTCTCCCCCCGCCCGACCCTGGACGACCTGGCCGCCTGGATCGACCGCCTCCCCGCCCCCACCCCCGAGGTCGAGCAGGAGCCCGTCGCCTCGGCCGCCATGGCCACCGAGCCCGAGGCTGAGGCCGAGGTCGAGCCGGCCACCGCCGGGCGCGCCCCGTGGACCGTCGAGCGGTCCTGGTTCTACGGCACCGGCCGCCGCTACGCCCACCAGGACGGCGCGGTCGAGTACGACAGCCCCTTCGGCACCGTCCAGATCTGGGACTGACCATGACCGTCAACCTCCGCGACCTGACCGACCGGGTGGCCGACCGGGCCGACATGACCGGCGAGGCGGCCGCGCGGGTCGTCACCGCCTACGCCGCCGACCTCGGTCACCCCGTCCCCGCCGGCGCCCCCGAGGCACCCGACCTGGACGTGCCCGAGGAGGACGCCGAGGCGATCCTCGGGGCGATCCTCACCGGCGACCACGGGCACAGCGGCCACCTCGACACGGTGGCCGAGGCCACCGCAGCCCGCGAGAGCGCCCGGGCCGCCCTGGACGCCGCCGACACCGCCTGGCGGCAGGCGATCCGGGACGCGACCGCCGCCGGGCACTCCCGGGCGGAGGTCGCCGCCGCCGCCGGGGTGTCCCGGAGCCGGGTCCACCAGGTCGTCGGCCAGTAGGGACGACGAAGCGGCCCCCGCCCCCGACCCGTGGGGGTCGAGGACGGGGGCCAGGCGAGCCGTGCTCGGGCAGGTCGAGCGTATCAATCCATGGTGACCCAGGCGTCCTCGGCGGGCAGGTCCGCCCATTCGAGGACGTCGCCGCCGGCGAGGTGGATGGTGACCTTCACTCGTCCTCCTCGGGGTCGCAGCACCAGGCGGCTGCCGATGCCGAGCTCCAGATGCGTCCGCACACCTCGCACCGGTAGTCAGGCATCGGCCAGCACCACCCGCAGCCGCCGGGGACGCCGGCCGACGACCCGGCGGGCCGCGGCCAGGCAGTCCACCCGCCGGGAGTACCCCTGGCCGGAGTCGGCGAGGGTCAGCCCGGACCGGCCCTCGCGGTACCGCCACCGCCACCCGTCCGCGGCGCGCCAGACCTCCACCCGGTCGGCGGCCATGTCAGACCGCTGGCCGGTCGGGGTCGACGTGCCGGCCGGCCGACTGCAGGCGCTCCGTGATCCCGGTGGGCTTCAGGAGGCCGTAGTGGACCGCGACGGCGCCGACGAACGTCGGCAGGGCGAGCAGCAGGCCGGCACCAGCGTCGTACGTGCCGCCGTCCTGCCAGGTGCGGACGGCCTCGGCGAGCATGGACGAGACCAGGGACAGGCCGGCGAGCTGCCATGCCTTCGCGGCGGAGCTCGTCACGCGGGTGGTGACGAGGCCGACGAGGACGGGCAGGAGGACGGTGAGGACCAGCTGGGCGACGGTGATCGGGTCCAGGGAGAAGGTGAGCATGGGATGTTTCCTCTCTCAGCTGGTGCGCTTGGCGTTGATGGGCTTGAGCTCGGGCGGGCCGACGTAGCGGCCGAAGACGTCCGGGTTGGCGACCTCGGACGGCCACACCTTGTACTCGAATCCCTGCGCCGTGAGGATGTTCCTGTAGTCCGCGATCTCGGCCTTGCTCTCGGCGTGGTCGTACTCGCGGGCGTTCGGGAAGGCGACGTAGATCGCCTTCCCGTTCTTGGTCCGGCTCTCGAACTCGATGGCAACGGGCACTTCGTCCTCCTCGGGGGTGGGCTTGCTGGTGGTGGGCTTGCTCGGGGCAGGCGCGGCGGCGCCGCCGCGGGGCTTGTCGCCGAGGCGCACGCCGGCCTGGGCGAGGACCGGCGTCGGGTCGACCCAGCGGCCGCCGCGGGTGGCGGACAGGTGGACGTGCGGGGCGGTCTGGATGCCGGACCGGTCGGTGCGGCCGATGACCTGCCCGGCCTTGACACGCTGGCCGACGGCGACGCCGGGCGCGACGTGCGCGTGGTGCCACAGCAGGCCGGTCCGGTCACCCCTGACGGTGACGCCGTTGCCGGACAGGCCGGGCCACAGGGTGGCGCCGCGGGAGGCGGACTGGCCGGGCTTCCTGCCGCTGACGGTCTTGGTGACAACCCCGTCCTCGACGGCGTGCACGGTGGTCCCGAGGGTGCCCGCGCGGGGCGGGGCGACGTCGACGCCCATGTGCGGGCTACGGCCGATGCCGGGCAGGTAGCGGTTCGGGTTCCACCCGCTGGTGAAGCGGCCCTCCATGGGGCTGGACAGCGCCATCGGTTCCTCCTCCTCCGGCTCTTCCGGCTCGGTGTGGGTGTAGGTGATGCCGGGTATCAGCCCGGCGCGGGTCCAGCGCGGCGTGCCGTTGTAGGTGTCGGTCCAGCGGGTGACGGCGACGGCGGGGCGGATGGCCTCCACGACCCGGCCGTCGCCGAGGGACACTGAGTCGTGCCCGGGCCTCCACAGGAGGGCGCCGGGGACGTGCTTGGCGTCGGCCACCGGGATGGGCTCGCAAGCGGCGATCTGCTGGGAGGAGCCGTGGACGAAGGGCACGCCGAGGTCGGCCAGCGCCAGGGTCACGAGGCCACTGCAATCGAGCCCGGCCGCGGTCTTGCCGCCGAAGAGGTATCGGGTGCCGACGTAGCGCTGGGCGGCGGCGGCGAGATCGCTACCGGTGGGCATCAGGTGGGTCCTCTCAGGGTCGGTCTCGGTGGCGGTGGCGGGGAGGGCCAGTGGGAGATGAGGACGTCGATGTAGGCGGCGTCCTCCGCTGCCCGCCGCTCGGCCTGCGTGGCTCGGTCCTCAGCGACGGCGGCCCTGGCCTCGGCGCGCTCGACGCGGTCGCGGAGGTCGGTGATGTCGCGGCGGGACTGCTCCTGGTCCTCCCGGAGGGAGGTGATGATGTCCCGGAGCCCGTCGATGTCGGCGGACCTGATCTCGGACCGCAGCCGCTCGGTGGCCTCGACCGCGGTGGTCTTCTCGATGGGGGCGCGGCGGCGGTCCTGGCGCCACATGACGAGGGCGCCGATGCCGCCGGAGCCGAGGATGGCGGAGACGATGACGGCGGTGTCAGCGACGCTCATGCCCGCGGTGCCCCGGCCCCGTCGTCGTGCCGCGCGGTCTGCTCGATGGCGGTCTCGGCGTCCCGCTCCACCCGGTACAGGGCCAGGATGCGGAGCACCGCCCCGGTGACCATGACCGCGGCGAGGGACACGGACACGAGGGAGGAGGGGAAGGCCGCGTAGGTGGCGGCGAGGTAGCCGCCCCAGGCGGCCGCGCCGAGGAGCCAGCCGAGGCGTTCGACGGCGAGGGCGGTGGTGAGCCACCGGCCGGGCCAGAGGAGCCCGGCGAGGGCGAGCACCCCCGCGGCGAGGATCGCCCCGGCCAGGGCGAGGACCAGCCAGTCGGGGAGCATCTCCACGGACGGGGACGCGGAGGCCCCGGGGGCGAGGTGGGCGACGAGCAGCATGACCCCTATGACGACCCACCAGAGCGCGACGGCCGTCTCGAACGGGTGCGCGAGGATGTGGTCGGCGGCGGTGGGCGGGTTGTGGGTGGGGCGGCGGGCACGATCGGGCATCGTCAGGCTCCCCTCTCGGTATGTGGTCAGTCGCCGGTGCCGGCATCGACGGCGGCGGTCAGGTCGGCGGGGTCGCCGCCGCCGGCGACGAACCGCGCGGTGAGGTCGGCCACCTGCTGGGGGATTCCCGCGAGGTCGGCGCGGCGCTCCTGCTCGGTGAGGACCTCGACGCGCAGCGCGTTCAGGTCGTCGTCGGTGAGGGCTTTCAGGTCCATCTGGTTTTCCCTTTCCGGGTCAGCCGGGGACACCCGGCAGTACGGCAGGCCAGGCCTGTTTGGTCTGGTAGACCACGAAGAGCCGTCGCGGGTAGGTGTCGTCCGACGTCCGGTCGATCTGCACCAGACTGGACGCCACCCGCGCGTACATCAGTTTGGTGCTGTCGGCATAGCAAGGTGCGGGAATCAGGCTGACCGAGGGCACGAACCCGGTGGGGAGCGTCCAGAGAGTGTTCCCCGTCGCGGCGCTGGCGACCGCGCCGTCGACACTCAGGTAGACCGTGTCCCCGGTCCGGCGGATCCCGATCGGGTGCGTGCTGCTCCCCGCGGTCCACCCGTTCTCCAGCGCGGCCGCGGGGATCTTCCGCCACCCGGTGTCGCGCAGCAGCAGCAGCGCCGGGTCGGTCTTCGGCAGGTACTCGGGGTGCGTGTGTCCGGTGTCGGCCTTCCCGGCCAGTGCCTCGGTCAGCCCCGCCACGTCACCCTGCGCGTGCTGGTGGGCCGCCGGCGGGAACGCCGCGGGCACCTGGTCCAGGTCGCCCCATGGGTGCCTATGGGCTGCCGGGGGGTAGGTGGCCGGCTTGCCCGTCACCTCGCCCCAGGGGTGCGTGTGGGCGGTGCTGGCCTTGCCCGCCAGGGCGGTCTCGACGGCCGCGGTGTCGGCCTTGCCCGCCAGGGCGGTCTCGACAGCCGCGGTGTCGGCCTTGCCGGCGAGGGCGGTATCGACCTGCGCCAGGTCGTCGCTGACCGCCTCGTCCACCACACCCGACAGCGCGCCCCGGAAAGCCGAGTCCGGGTCGCCGGCGACCTCGGCCATGGTCTCGTCGGTCACCGGCCCGGTGCGGACGATGATGCCCTCACCGGCGGCGGGGGCGTCGACCAGGACCTCGCGAAGGTCCACGGGCGTGCCGTCCTCCTTTACCTGATCCATCGTCGGGGCCAGGTGGTAGGTGGCGCCGGAGGACTGGTCCCGCCAGGTGTAGGTCACCCCCACGGGGACCGCGCCGCCCCAGTCCACCGGCACCAGGTCCACCGTGGCGGTCCCGTCGGCGCCGGACAGCACCTGCGCGGGGCCGACCATCACGTCCGGCGCCGCGGTGAACCACCGCCGGGCCTGCGGGGTGACGCGGCCCAGGTGCCGGGTGGGGACGCCGGCGACGTCGGTGGGCCGGTACCTCACGGTCACGACCGGGGTGCCGTCGGGGAAAGCCATGGGTGGTCCTCTCGTCAGCGGACGATGTTCTCGGCGGCCAGGGCGTCCTTGATGGGCGTCACCACGTCGCCGGCCGTGGCCGCGTAGTCGATGGCGGAGTTGGCGGCCGAGGCGGCCCCGCGGAGCTTAGTGACCTCGGTGCGGAGCTGGCCCACCAGGTCGATCAGGCCCCGGATGGCCTGGTTGTTGGCCTTGACGTTGGAGTGGATGTGGCGGACGTGGTTGTTCAGCGCCCGGATGTCGGCCCGGTTGTCGTTGATCGCCGTCAGGGTCACGGAGCCCGCGTTGCCCCGGTCGTTCGGCCCCGACGGCTGGGCGAACACCGGGTCAGACGGGGCCGACGGCAGCGTCCCGCTCGGGACCGTGGCCTTGCTGGGCTTGGGTCCCATCTCGGCGGTCACCGCTGGCGGCTCGTGCCAGGACAGGTTGGCCGTGACCTCCCAGACCCCGCCGGTCTTGACCAGCTCCACGGTGTCCCCGTCCCGGACCGCCTTCGCGGTGGAGCGCAGGCGGGCGTTGCGGGCGTGACCGTCCACCACCACCGTGACGGCGAAGGCGTCCCGGGCGCCGGTGACGGTGCCGCGGTAGGTGCCCTGCTGGCCCTTGCCGGACCTCAGGGACTCGGCCAGGGCGGTCGTGCCCGGCTCGGTGCTCACAGCTTGCGCCTCCTCGTGGTGGTCGTGGTCTGCATGCCCGAGCCGTCGGCGGGCAGGTCCAGCGACCAGGACACGACCCGCCGGGGCCCGGCCACCCCGGCGCGGGCGCGTTCGAGGACGATGGTGTCGCCCGGGTCCAGGTCGGGACGGGGCAGGTGGGTGACGGTGACCTGCTCGACCGGCTGCTGGAGGTCGGCCAGGGTGGCCCGGGCCAGGTCGTCGGCCTGCGCCTGGGTGGTGATCTCCCCGGACTCGACCCGCTTGTGGTAGGTGTGCCCGTGCCCGATCCACAGCGGGGAGGACGGGTCGTCGTCGGTGGCCACGGCCGTCAGCGGCGGCTCCACGTCCGGGCTGGTGCTGACCACGGTGACCTTGTTGGCCAGGTCGTCCAGGTCCAGCCCCACCCGCACGTCGGAGAACGTCGCCCCGGCGCCCTCGGTGAAGACCGCCACCGGGACGGCGCCGGTGGGGATCGGCTCGACGGTAACCACGCCCATCCGGTCCACGTAGGCGACCATCCCCGCGGCGGCCGCGATGCGCTCCACGTCCGCCCACGGGTCCCCGCCCGGCTCGCCCGGCTCGTAGTCAGTGGGCAGCCGGTGACCGGTGGGGGTGATCGCCGTCGGCGCCCACGGGGCCTGGGAGGCCAGGATCATCGCGATGGCGTCCGAGCAGGTCATGCCGCCCACCTGGACCGCCGTGTCCCAGGTGGCCCGCTTGATCTCCGCCACCGCGTCCGAGCCGGTCACGGAGAAGACGATGGGCCCGTCGGGCTGGTCGTCCAGGTCGGGGACCTCCAGGTAGTAGGTGCCGACCGGGACCTCGCCCCACGTGCCGTCCGGGAGCTGCAGCCGCCACCACACCCGCGCCCGGTTGTGGGCCAGGGGGTGCAGCAGGTCCCCCGGCGTGCGGGGGAAGAGCGTCTCGTCGGTGACCGTCATGGACAGGCCCCACCGGATGGACGCCCCGGAGTCGCAGGTGACGCTCGCGGACTCCACCCCGGGGTGGGTCGCCGCCTCCCCGCCGAGGGTGGCGAGCACCGTGCCGTCCTCGGCGACGATCTCCACCCGGGCGGACTGCTCGATCTCCCGCCCGTCCAGCGCCTCCTGGAAAGCCTCGGAGACGACGAGCTCGCGCCACGGGATGGGCGGCGGTGCCGGGGCGATGGTCACCTGCAGGGTCGGCACGCCGGGCAGTGTGACCGGCACGACCAGCGCGCCGGCGACGGTCAGCGGCGGGGCCGTACCGGTCCCCGAGAGGCTGGCCCCGCCGGGGAGGGTGACGGGCACGTCCAGCGGCTCGGCGGTGATGACCCGGGGGGCCACCACGTCCACCGCGCCCGGGAGCGTGACCGGCACCGTGAAGGGCTGGACGGTGATGGACTGCTCGACCTCGACCGCGCCGGGCAGCTCGACCGGGACCAGCAAGGCGCCGGCCGGGTCGAGGTACTTCGTCGCCTCGTACTCGATGGTCAGGGTCGCCGCGGGCGGGGTCTCGACGGTGCCGATCTGGGACAGCTTGCCGGTGGCAGTGAGCTTGAAGCCGAGGGCGTTGCCGGCGCGCCAGCCGGGGCGGGCCACGATGGCCCGGACCGCGGCGGTGACGTCGACGCGGTAGTCCTGCCCGGCCGGGGTGGCCGTGACCGGGTGGCCGGACGGTGCGGTGTGTCCGTTGTCCGCGAAGGGCGGCTGGTCGTCGGTGGTGAAGACCTCGACCGTGAACGGCTCGGCCGCGCCGGTCGCCCGGACATCCAGGATCGCGGACGAGACGAGCGCGCCGGGGGTGACCGGGACGCCGACGAACCGCAACCCGGCGGGGCCGCTGGTTGTGGTGGTGTTGCCGGTGGACCGGTAGGCGCCGGAACTGGACGCCCAGGAGCCGTCGTCGGCGGTGTCGGTGATCTGCCGGACGAACGTCGCCATGCTTCACCCCCTCTCGGAGACGGAGAGGTTGGGTCAGGAGCCGAGGCGGAAGATGCCCGGCACGGGCCACCGAGCTGTCACGTCGGACCCGTTCAGCGACAGCTCCGTCTGCTCGGCCCCGGCGCCGAAGTTGGACCGCCGGACGATCAGCCTGGTGCCCTGGGCGATGACGATAGCCTTGACCGTCGCCGCCCCGGTGGCGGCCGTCCAGGTCGTGGGCGAGGCGTTGAACATGCCGCCCTCGACCACCTTGCCCTCCACCGTCGTGGTCGCCAGCCTGGCCGCGGCCGGGATGTCGCTGACGAGGGTGTGGTTGTCGTAGTCCGGCTCGTAGGCGCCCGAGACGAGGATGGCCGTGACCTCCCCGTCCATCAGGTCCACGTCGCCGCTCATCATCGCGTCGAGCGCCTTGGTGTACATGCCCTCAGCCATCGGTGCTCCTCATCGGTAGGTGGCGGCGTCCTCGGGGGACATGCCGTACAGGCCAGCGGTCTCGACCGGGTGGGTGACCGGCGCCCGGGTCGCGGCGCCGGGGGCGACCGGTGCCTGCTCGACCCACGCCACCGGGATGCGCCGCCGGGTCAGGGCGTGCTGCACCGGGCGGGCGGTCGAGAGCTCGGCGGACACGTCGAAGCACAGGGCACCCGCGTCGTGCAGGTCGGGCCCGTCGCCGCGCTCGGCGGGCCACCGGACCAGCAGCGGCTCCCCGGCGTGCAGCATCGCCAGCAGCGCCTCCTGCTCGGCCCCGTCCAGGGCCGCCAGCTCCATGGACCCGGCGCGCCCACGAAGGCCGCCGTACAGGACGCGGGAGAAGGTGTCCCCCGCGCCGTCGAAGATCGTCACGGGCCGGCGGTGGGTGTGCTCCCCGTCGCTGACGATGTAGACCTCCCGCCAGGTGGTCACCGGGTCGGCTGCCGCCGCCAGGTAGGACCGGGGGTCGGTAGAGACCACGGGCGCGGAGATGCCCCACTCGGAGCGGAGGTACTGCCCGTCCAGCACCTTGGCGGCGTCCGCCCGGTACGCCGTAGGGATGCCGTACGGCGCGAAGACGTCGGTGAAGGCGACGGTCCCGGACCCGCCGGTGGTGACGGCCGTGACCGGCACCCACAGCCCCTGGCTGGTCACCCGCTCCACCGTGACCCGGGTGCCCGGGGCGGCGGTGACGCCGACGCGGATGCCTCGGCGGCCCGGGAGGGCCTCCACGGACGGCACCGGCGGCGCCGTCCACGCCACGGTGAACGGCCGGGTCGCCCAGGACGACCAGGAGCCGCCGGTCTGCTGGACCCGCACCTGCGCCTCGTAGCCCCCGCCGTTGGCCCAGCCCAGGACCGGGACGGTGTAGAAGGCCAGCCGGCCGGGGAGGACGCCGGAGTCGTGCAGGACGGTCCCGGCCTGGACGATGCGGACCTGGGCGGCCGTCTGCTGCCCCCGCGGGGTCGTCGCCGTCCACGCCACCTGCGGGGTCAGGTCGTCCTGGACGGTGCCCGTCGGGGCCGTCACCTCCGCCGTCGGCGGGGTCACGGGCGTGAAGGACGAGGCGGGCGACCACGGCGACCACTGCCCGTCCACCTTCTCGCGGGTGCGGACCTGCCAGGACCGCAGCAGCCCGGCCGTGAACCGCCCGGCCGGGATCGTCACGCCCGACGTCGCCGACAGGTTCGTCGTGGCCTGGGCGACCAGCGCCGAGGTCGAGGCCGACCAGTACAGCCACTCCCCGTCCCCGGCGTCCACCCGCCACTGGTAGGCGTCCTGCGCGCCGCCGGCCACGACCGGCCGGTGCTGCCACAGGAAGTCGATGCTGCCGGTGTTGGTCACCTCGTCCCCGGCGCCCGGGGCCAGCACCACCGGCGCCGACGGACCCGCCGGGGGCAGCAGCTCCACCGCCACGCCCGACACCCGCCCCGGCACGCCGAGGGTGCCGCCGGCGGCGGACATCACGTCCGCCGCGGCGACCTTGCCCGACCAGGCGCCGAGGATCGTGGCCTTGGTCAGGGTCGCCGCCGGACCCCACGGCACCCCGGACGGCAGGCCCGGGGAGCGCGCAGGATCCCAGCCCGCCGCCATGACAGCACCGCCGCCGGGCTGGACCGTCACCTGCGCGAGCCCGGACCGGACCACCCCGACGCCCGCAGTGTCGCGGTACACCCGCAGCTGCGCCAGGCCCTGCACGGTCGGCGCCGGGTCGCTGGCCCCGGTGAGGACCCGGGAGGACACCCGCGCCCGCAGCGACTGCGCCAGCCCCCCCACAGTGAAGCCGTCCACCACCCGCCAGCCCGGCAGCGCCCGGGGCCCACGGTCCGAGGTCGAGGCCTCCACCAGGACCGCCAGGTCCCCGGCCCGTACCCCCGCCGGCCACGACGGCGACGCCGACCAGCCGGACGCGCCCACCACAGTGGTCACCTGGCCCTCCTCACCGCGGTCGTCAGGGCACGCTGGGTCTCCCGCCGCGCCACCGGCGCGGAGACCTCCTCGACGTAGGCGTCGAACTCGCGGTTGCCCACCCGGAGGACCACGTGGTCCGGCAGGCTGTTGCTCATGCCCTGGTTGGCCAGGCGGTGCATGTCCGCGAACTGCTGGCTGGACAGCACCGCGTCCGGGGTCCGCATCGACGCCGAGTGGTAGGCCAGCATCCCCGGCTCGAGCCAGGCGTTCCCGCCGTCGAAGATGTTCAGGGACTCGGGGTTGACGGCCCGGCCCCACCCGCCGCGGTGCAGCTCGAAGTGGAGATGGACGCCGGTGACGTTGCCGGTGGCGCCCTGGTAGCCGATGTGCTGACCAGCCTTCACCTGCTGCCCCGGCCTGACCTGGATGCCACCGACCGGGTTGTGCCCGTAGTAGGTGAACACCCCGCCGCCGTGGGAGATGCCGATACCGAGGCCGGTGCGGCCCCCCAGGATGCCCGCGCCCGTCCGGAACACGGTCCCGGCGTTGGCGGCGAACGTGGGCCCGCCGCCGGCGACGTCGATACCGGCGTGCAGCCGGCCCCACCTGTTCCCGAACCGGCTCGTGATCGGGCCGCGGGACGGGCGTCGCCACCCGCCCGGCCCCGGTGGCGGACCACCCTGCTCCGCACCGCCCTGACCGGGCGGGGGTGCCTCGGCGTCCTTGCCCCTGATCCAGCCGATCAGGCTGTCCATGGCGTTGGTGACCACGGACCCGGCGAGGCCGCCGACCGGCCCCCACTGGGAGACCGTGCCGCCGATGAGTCGCTTCAGCGGGTCCAGGATCGCCGCCGCTGCCGAGGCGAGACCGCCGCGCACCCACGACACCGCCGACGACACGGCGCTCTTGGTGGCCTCCCACCCGCGGGAGAAGATGTTGTCGCCCATCGGGGCCAGCGCCTCGGACGGCCGGCGTCCCGCGGCCCGGCGCGCCAGGTCACGGTCCAGGTCCTTCCCCTGCGCCAGCGCCGCCGCGGTCTCCGCCGCGGTGTACACCCGGCCTGGGGTGGCGAGGTCGATGAGCTCGGGACCCTCCTCGCCCACCAGCGCCCAGCCCGGACGGGCCCGGCCGCCCTTCGCGAACGCCGGGATGTCGTCCGCGTGCGGCAGGCGGGCCTTCGACCCGATCGCGACAGCGACGTTGTCGAAGGCCTTCTTGATCCCGCCGTTCCAGACGTCGTTGATGATGAAGTTGATCGGCAGGCGGAACACGTTCGCCACGGCCCGGAAAGCAGTCCCGATGGACTTGACGCCGTCCTCGACCCAACCCCGGACCTTGTCCAGCCCGGCCTTGAAGCTGCCGAACACGTTGGCGTCGATCCAGTCCCAGACCGCCTTGAAGCCAGCCTTCAGTCCCTCCCAGATCACCACGACCGCGGCGACCTTGTCGTTGAACCAGGACCGCACGGCCTCGATTCCGGCGTTGAAGGCGTCGAACACCGCGCTCTTGATGTAGTCCCAGCCCGCCTTCAGGGCCACCTTGGCGCCGTCCCAGTAGCGCTGGATGTCCATCCACTTCTGGTTGAACCAGTCCGCCACCAGGGCCCAGGCCGCCCGCAGCGGGGCGAAGACGTTCAGGTCGATCCACGCCCAGGCAGCCTGGAGCGCGACCTTCGCGCCGTCCCAGTAGCGCTGGATATCGAGCCAGCGGTCGCGGAACCAGGCCGCCACCACGGCGAACGCGGCCCGCAGCGGGGCGAAGACGTTCAGGTCGATCCACGCCCAGGCAGCCTGGAGCGCGACCTTCGCGCCGTCCCAGTACCGCTGGATGTCCAGCCACCGGTCTGAGAACCACTGCGCCACGGCCTGCCACCCGGCCTTGATCCCCTCGAAGATCGGGGACAGCGCGTTCTCCCACAGCCACTGGATACCCGCGGCCATCAGGTCCCACGCCAGCTTGATGACGTTGACCCAAATGTCGTAGATGAAGCCCGCCATGGCCGACCAGGCGTTCCATATCCCGGTGAATATCGGGGACAGCACGGTGGTCCACAGCCACGACGCGGCGGCCGCCACGGCGTCCCAGGCGGGCTTGAGGATGCCCTCCCACGCCGCCTGGACGGCGGCGACCAGGAAAGCCCAGCCGGCCTGGATTCCAGCCCATGCCGGCTGCAGCACGCCCGTCCACAGCCACGACGCGCCGGCCCCGATGGCCGACCAGATGCCCTGGAAGAAGGGCACCACGGTCCCGGTGAACCAGCCGACCACGGCGCCGACGGCCGTCTGGATTCCGGTCCACACCCCGGAGACGACCGTGCCCACGGTGGAGACGCCGGACTTGATGCCCTCCCAGACGGCACCGAGGAAGGGCACGACCGAGGTGGTGAACCAGGTGACGACCGCCTCGGCGGCGGCCTTGATGCCACCCCACACCGGCTGCATGACGTTCTGCCACAGCCAGGTGGCGCCGGCCGCGATCCCGTCCCAGACCGTCTTGAGGAAGGGAACGACGCTGCCGGTGAACCAGTCCACGACGGCGCCGACGGCGGCCTTGATCCCGTCCCACGCGGCCTGGACGACATTCCGGAACGTCTCGGAGTTCTGGTAGGCATAGACGAGCCCGGCGACCAGCAGCCCGATGGCGGTGATGACGATGCCCAGGGCGTTCGCCCGCATCGCCGCGTTCAGGCCCTTCTGGGCGAACGTCGTGGCCGCGATCCAAGCCTTCACGGTGTTGAGGACCTTGAAGGCCAGCAGCGCCGTCACGGCGACGCCGACCCCGGTCGCGAGCGCGATCACGGCGTCCTTGTTCTCGACCACGAACCCCGCGAGAGACTTCAGCGCCGGCAGGCCGCTGGTGTTGATCCAGGCGACGAAGCCGTTCACGGCCGGCAGGAGCCGCTCGCCGAGCTCGGCGCGCATGTCCGCCCAGCGCGAGGCCAGGATGCGCTGCTGGTTCGCCAGCCCGTCGGAGGTGTTGGCGAAGTCGCCATGGGTCTGGGCGGTCTGCTGCATCAGGGCGCCGTAGCGCGCCTGCACCTTCTGCGCCTCGGTCATCTCGCCACTGCCGTCGGAGATTCCGTTGGCGAGGGCGTACGCCTCGACGGCGGCTGCGGAGAGGTCGATGCCGTACTTCCGCAGCGGCTCGGTCTCCCCGGCCAGACCGGACTGGAAGAGCTCGGCCGCCTCGGACACGTCGAGGTTCATCACCGAGGCGAAGTCCGACGCGCGCGTCGTCAGGTCGTCCAGGGTCCCGACGACGTTCCCACCCTCGCCGGCGATCGTCTTGGAGAACGCAGAGAACCGGACCGCCAGGTTGTTGAACTCAAGGTTCGACAGGCCCAGGTTGTCCGCGGCGCTCCGACCGAGCTTCTGCACCCCGCCCGAGGCGTCACCGAAGGAGACGTTCAGGGCGTTGATGGACTCGCTCAGCCCGGACGCCTCGTCGATAGAGCCCTTGAGGAAGGACCCGATCCCGACCGCCGTGAACACCCCGGCCATCGGCGCCACCGCCGACTTGAAGCGCGAGACGAACCCACTGCCGGCGAGGGTCCCGGCGCTGGCCACCGTGGCAGAGATGCCGCTGCCGATCTTGCTGGCCGCACTGCCGACCGCGCTGGTGGCCTTGCCCAGCCCCGCCGAGAGCCGGGAGCCGAAGCCCGTGGCGGCCGTCGCCCCGGCCCCCGCGACAGCGCCGGAGGCGCCCGCGGCAACCGCACCGGCGGCCGACTTGACAGCGCCCGCCTTGGCCGCAACACCGTTGGCCATGCCGGTCGCCATGGCCGTGCCGGCGTCCTTGCCGGCGCCCGGCATGATGGTGTTGACCTGGTCGCCGACGTCCTTCTGGAAGCCCTTGAGCGAGGGCGCCACGAGGATCGTGGCGCGACCGACGACCGGCACGGACGACCACCTCCGCCCTCGTCGTTCAGCTGTCGGTGGCGTGCGGGAAGAACGCGGTCAGGAGCCACTCCCCAGCGGCCTGCGCGGCCGCGGCGCGTGCCTCGTCCAGGGCAGTGACCGGGCGGGGGAAGGGCTTGTCGTTGACCTTGGGCGCCGGCCGCAGGCTCTTCACCTGCACGACCGGGATGCCGACCTTGAGCGTGGCCACGGCCTTGACGACCTCACCGAGGCGGTCGCGGACCTCGGCCATGAGCGCCGTCTGGGTGTCCCACTCGGTCAGCGGCGGGGTCCACCTCGGGGCCGGGCCCTCGTTCTCGCCCTCACGCTGGAGCGCGAGCTGGGCGGCCTCGCGGTCGGTGGCCATGGCGGCGCGGGTGCGGGACGTGCCCGGCAGCTGCTCGATGAGCTCCAGCAGGGCCCGCCACCGCCGCGCCCGCCACCACTGGGCGAGGTCGACACCGGGGTACTCGTGGGCGAGGTCGGCTCGGATGGCCTCCCGGTACCTCGTCAGGAGGCCGTAGAGGCGTTCCCTTCCGGGCGGCCGCCGAAGATGTACTCGTAGTGCTTGGTGACCTTCTGGGCCAGCGCGATGGTCTGGCGGATGTTCAGCCGCTCAGCCTTCAGCTTCTTGTGGTCCTCGTCGGAGAGCCATCGCTTGAAGATGACCGAGTTCGGCTGGCCCTCGATGTCGGCCATGAAGTCCTCGAACTCCTCCATCTCCATGTCGCCCGGGTCGGGGAAGGTGATGACCTTGCCGCCGGAGAGGCCCAGGCGGTACGGCTCGGGGTGCGCCTCGGTTTCGAGGCTGGCGGCGGTGGCGTGAATGGTGGGCTTGTCGGTCACGGGTGTTCCTCTTTCGGGTGTGCTGGTACGGTCCGCCCATGCTTGGACGGAAGAAGAAGGTCGAGCCGCCGCTGCGCGCCGACCTCGCGGAGAAGGCCGGCAGCCGGCTCGTGAAGGTGCTCCGGGGCCAGATGCGGCTCGCGGAGCGGCACCTCGCGCCGGACGAGACGGTCGTGGCGGTGAGCAACGCCGGCACGAGCGTGGTCGTGCTGACCGACCGGCGGATCGTCTCGGCGTTCAAGGACATGTTCGACGAGCGGGTGGACATCACCCCGCTCGGTCAGGTGTCGGGGGTCGTGGTGTCGGGTCGCGGCCCGGTCGTGAACATGACGCTGGCCAAGCCGGGCGCCCAGGTGGACTTCCGGAAGGTGGGCCGGGAGTTCGCCGAGGCCGTCCAGGCCGCGACGACGCGCTGACCTACTTCTTCTCGGCCTGCTCGTCGGCCTTGCGCACGGCGACCGTGCGGGCCTTCTCCTCCTTCACGCCGGGGGCGTTGCGGAGCCGGACGACGGTGGCGGGGTGGGCGGTCTCGACGGTGGTGCCGTGCTGGTCGGTGAACCTGGGCATGACGGACTCCTTCTACGGGACGGGACCGGGTGTTGCGGGTTGGGGTCCGGTCGGCCGTACGACACCCGTAGCGCACGGCCGACCGGAGCATCACGGCGTGGCGCCAACCTTCCAGCCCAGGGCCGCCGCCTGGCGGAGGAAGCCCTTGCCGGTGATCGTGTTCTTCACCTTGTAGCCGAGGGTCTTGTCAGTCCGGCAGGAGAAGCCGATCTCGAGGCTGGTGGCGTCGGACTGGTTCCACTGCTCCTCGGGGAACGAGCTCACCCACACGCTCGGGAAGAACTTGCCCCGCACGACCGGCGCGGTGACCGAGCCGTTGAAGCCGAGGATGACCGCGCGGTAGAAGACCTGGTCGGAGATGTCCCCGATCTCGATCTCCACCTCGCCAGTGGTCGGGTCAACGGTCGCGGCCGACAGGTCCACACCCTCGGACGCCTCGATGACGCCCTTGTCCAGCACCTGCATGAAGGCCGCGGAGAAGCCGCGGACGTCGCTGGTGATGTCCTCCGCCAGCGGCGAGGTGTGGCCCAGGGCCTCCACCGGCTCGGTGGAGACGTCCCGAGGGAAGGTGATCCCGTCCGGGGTGATCAGGCCCAGCGGCCGGTACTCCTCGGGGAAGGCGTTGATCAGCACCCCGTCGGTGGTCAGCTTGCCCGGTGCGGGCGCGTCCTCGGGGGCCAGGGCGACGATGGCACCCTTGGTCTTGCTGTAGGCGGTCGGGACCTCGGAGGCCTCGACGAACTCGGTCCAGGTCATGGCGGACATGGGTGATCCCTTCTGGGGTTCGGGAGAGGGTGGGGGTCAGCCGACGGGGCCGACGTCGATCCGGTAGGTGGCCTGCCAGAGGCTCACGGCGTCGTCGACGTACGGGATCGGGTGGGGCCCGACCTCGACCCGCACCAGGTCGATCTCGTCGTGCACGAAGCGGGCGGTCAGGGTCGCCAGGACGTCCTCGGCCGCCTGCCGCGCCTGGTCCCGGGTGGGGCCGTAGGTGTCGACGTTGACCCGGTCGGTGCGGAGGATGCGGGCCTGGACGGCGGAGCCCACCATGTAGGCGTGGTGCACCACCTGCCGGGCCGGCAGGGTGGTCAGGTTGAGCACCGCGCCGGTCAGGTCCGCGACGATCTTCTCGGTGTCCGGGAAGGTGATGACGGCCATCACTCGCCGTTCTCGATGACGTCCACGGCCCGGGCCAGGACGTGGTGCACGTCCTCGACCAGATGGGCGTGCGGGGCGTTGTTGATCAGCGCGGCACCGGCGCGGTCCTCGTTGTCGTACCCGGCCTGCACCGTGGTGGGCTCGACCCGGAACTCGCTCTTGTAGCGCCCGGTCTTGACCGGGGCGACCGACTCGGCCCACCGCCTGCCGACCTCGGCCGCCTGGACCATCGCGGCGCCGACCTCGGCGGACATGCCGAGCTCGCGCATGCCCTGGTGGTCGGGCTTGTAGGCCTTCGTCATGGGTCATCCCTTCCTGAGCGGGACCTCGGCGCCGCCGCGGCGCATCAGCACCCCGGTGGACGACGTCAGGTCCGTCCGGTCGACCGGGTCAGAGGTGGACCGGGACGCCAGCAGGCACCCATCCACCTCGATCTCCACGTCCGGGCCCGGGTAGCCGTACCGGTCCGGCGGACCCGGGCGGAGGACCGTCACGGTGCACAGCCACTCCGTGGGTAGCTCGTCCACCACGTCGACCGGCCAGGTGTGCGGCTCGCCGTCCACGGCCCAGTCGCCGGCCGCCAGCCACGTCCCCTCGGGGACACGGATGCGGTCGGTGGAGCGGAAAGCGAACGGACCCATCAGGGCACCTCGCCGGACACTGGTAGGGTCTCGGGCGACCGCTGCCCCTGCGGCTCGTGGCCCGGGGTGGCGTTGACGACCACGCCGGCGAGCGGATTGGTCGAGGTCGACGACAGGCCGGTCATGTCGACCGTGTAGGCGCCGCTGCTGGCGCAGAGGATCTGGAGGCGCTTGACCTCCGAGGGCCAGAAGAAGGAACCCTTCGGTGCGCCGTCGCCCCGCTGGGGCTCGACGGACTTCTGGAAGGGTCCGGCGCCCACCTGGGTGACGACCCGGGTGTCGGCGCCGTGCCGGCGTGGGATCGCCTGGCGCAGCAGGGCCCGGATGGCGTCGCGCTTCGGGTCCTCTGGGGCCAGGGCGGTGATGCAGGGGGCGGCGAGGATGGCTTCCGCCTCGGCGTCCTCGATCATCGCCAGGGCCTTGGCCTCGGGGATGTCCGCGTACGGGGCGAGGTCTCGTGGCTCGACGAACCGACCCATCCTCACCGCCTCCTGCTACCGAGCGTCCGGCTTGGCGGCCGGCTTGCGTGGCCGCGCCGGCCGCTTCACCGGCGGCTTCTTCTCGTCCTTGGCCTGGACGGCCTTCCACCCGAGGCGGGAGAGGGCCGCCACGCCGGCCGGCTTGATGTCGCGCTCCTCACCCTCGGGCGAGCGCATCAGCGGCGACATCAGGCGCCCGTAGCCGCCGGGGTGACCACACCGGCCGGGTAGGTGCCGCCGAGGCGGGTCATCGGCACCGCGGCCTGGAAGCCGACCCGGAAGACGACGCGCATGGCCTTGGAGTCCTGCTGCATGAGGTTCAGGACCACGCGCCCCTCGGCGTCGGAGATGACGCCCTCGCTGAAGAGGTCGTAGGTGACGTCCTGGCGGATGCCCACCACGAACTTCGACCAGTCGACGGCCAGGCCCTCGGCGACGTCCGCGTCCCAGGCGCCGTTCCGAACCTCGTCCAGGGTGTACCCGAAGAGGGTGGCGTTGCCGCCCTGCGTGGGTGCGCCGAAGAGGTACTGGCCGTTGGCGTCCTTGAGCCCGCGGAGCTGCCAGTTCAGGCCGGGCCGGGTGGCGAAGGCGTTGACCGCGAAGCCGCCCTCGGACGCCGCGCCGGCGACCGAGGCGAACGCGTCGGCCAGGTTGTTCGTGGCGGACAGCTGCGCGACGTTGCCGGCGGCGATGGCGCCCGGGACGATGGCGGTCGGCCACGAGGCCGGCTTGTCGTCCCCGAACAGGGCAGCCCCGTCGACCTTCTTCCCCAGCGCCTCCCGCAGGAGCGGCTTGACCTGGTCCCACAGCGGGACGTTGGAGTCGTCCACCACCGCGTTCGGGATCGGCACGATGACCGCCAGCTCCTCGGCGGTCATCGTGATGCCGCGCCAGGAGACGTTGGTGGTCTGCTTGAGCCCGGTGTCGCCGTCCACCCAGTAGGCCTCGGGCAGGGTGGCGAGCACCGGCTGCTTGGACTTCTTGGACGACATGAGCGTCTTGCGCGCCCGGGTCAGGACGACCGACTCCTCGGGCGCGGTCTGGATGATCTCGTTGATCTGCTGGTCGGGGATGAGCTGGTCGGTGACCTCGGCCCGCCCGACGATCTCGGCGAAACCCGCCATGATCTACTCCTTCTGTCAGGTTCGGGCGAGCTGCTGACGCAGCCAGTCGCCCTGCGGTGGGATGTCGCTGCCACCCTGGGCAGCGTTGGGGCGGGGAGCCCTGGGACCTTCCTTGGACCGCGCCACGAGCGCCTGCACCTGCTTCAGCAGCCGCTCGGGGTCGTCCGCCGTCAGGAACAGCTCGGCGCTCTCGTCGTCGATCTCGTGGAGCTGCACCAGGTGCTGGCGCAGCGCGGCGGCGACCTTCGCCGGCACCTGCTGCGCCTCAGCCTCGGCGCGCTCGGCGCGCTCAGCGGCCTTCTGCACCTCGGTCTTGTTCGCGTCCTCGATCTCGTCCAGCCGCGACGCCTTGGCCTTCAGGTCGTCGTAGTCGGCAAACTTCGACCGCTCACGCTCCAGGCGCTGACCGATCCTTCGGTTCAGCTCCTCCTGCGAGGTGATCGGCTCGAAGGCCTCCGCCTGCTCGGTCTGGTCGGCCGTCTGGTCCTGGTCCGGGGTCGGCTCGGTCGTCGGTTCGGTCATGTCAGGTCTCTCCCAAGGTCCGAGCTGTTGACCGCCGCTCGTGCGCGTAGGTCCACGCCCGGGGTCGGGCGGGAAGATCAGATGGTGTCGAGGTAGACGCGGATGGTGGCGTTGTGCCGGGCCCGCTGCTCGGGGCCCATGCGGCTCGTGCGCTTGGACGCCTCGTAGGCGCCGACGTCCACCTCGGGGGCGTCCGGGTCCCACGACGGGGCGGCTGCGCAGTTGCACGAGCCGTGCGAGGCGAAGTGCACCGTCGACTGCTTGTAGACCGCCCCTCGGCCCGCGAGAAGTCGGCAGAACCGGCAGGCGCCGCCGCGGGTGACCCGCTGCCAGCCGGACGCCCGGGGGTCCCGGTCGGTCGAGGTGACGATGGTCTGCCGACCCGCCGCGAGCGCGTACTTCCCGGCCTTGGACGACAGGGTGAGGAGCGCATCACCCGGGGTGGGCGTCCAGAGGGCGCCGGCCGCGCGGCGGACCGTGCCCTCGACGGCGTCCGTGTAGGGCGAGTCCTGCATGACCGCCCGGTACCGGCCGGGGACACGCTCGACCGCCCGCTGCTCGTCGTACCAGTCGGCCGCGACGGCCGCCGCCGACTCGCCGTAGGTGCTGACCAGGTAGGGCACGAACTCCAGCAGGGCGTCCCGCGCGGCCTCGGGCCGCCCCAGGTCCAGCGACGCGAAGAAGGCGGCCAGGTCCCGTTCGACCAGCGTCCGGATACCCACCTGGGCCAGGCGCAGCCGCTCGGCGTCGGCCGGGGAGACCATGGGCTACGCGGTCTCCAGCTCGTCGGCCTCGGACACCGGCAGCCGCAGGGACGTCGGGATCGCGCCGGTGAACTTGATGCCCGCCAGGCCGAGGCGCTGCGCCGCGTCCTGAGGGTCGACGCCGGCGCGGATGAGGACGTCGAGGGCGTCCGCCTTGGCCTTCAGCGCGCCCGCCTCGGCCACCGGGTCGGGCTGCGCGGTCGCGGGGCCGGCGGCGGCGACGAGGGTGTCGAGCCGCTGGTTCGCGGCCTTCCGGCGCTGCTCGCCCAGGGCCCGCTCCGCCTGCCGCTCGTCCAGCCCCAGCAGCTCCAGACCGACCTCGGTCTCCGCGAGCCACGGCACCGCTGCCAGTTGCTTCTGGCCGGCGTCGGCGGTGGCCGACGTGGTGGGCGTCGCGGCGTTGCGCCACCGGTTCGCCACCCGGCGGTGCAGGTCGGCCGGGGCCGTCTTGTCCCGGATCATCAGGGCCAGCCGTGCGACCTCCATCCACGCCCGGCCGAACCCCACCTGGCGGCGCTCGGCGCGCTTGACCAGCCGGGCCTCCATTGCGCGGATCGCGTCCGCCGAGGCTGGGTTGTCCGACTGGAAGCCGAAGTAGGTGACCGGCTGGCCCACCTCGGTGGCGAGCAGCTGTGCCCAGCCCTTCACCTGCTCCAGGAACGGCTGAGGGGAGCCCACCTGGAGCTGCTTGATGTCCGGCATCAAGCCCTCGTCGTCACGGTCGATCGCCAGCGCATGGCCGGCCACGATCCGCCAGCCGGACGTCGGGTTGCCGTTCGCGTCCACGAAGGCGTCCGGGCCGCGGCCGAGCAGGGTCAGCTGAGGGATGCCGTAGAACTCGCGGTTGCCCTCCATGCCGAGCACGGTCCGGACCGCGGCGTCGCAGTAGTAGCGCACCGCCTTGGTGATCTCGGACTTGCCCTCGGTGCGCGAGGCCCGCGGGCGGTTCGGCATCCGGGCCACCGGAACCCGGTCGAGCCTGTGCTCGTCCCGGTCCGTCACCACCCACGTGCCGCTGCGGCGCTGGAGGGTGATCGTCTGGCCGACCACGTCCAGCACGACGTCGGTGACCTGCCCGTCCTTGACCCCGGTCACGGTCACGGCCGAGGTGAGGCGCCGCGAGCGCGCGTCCCACACCCCGGTCGTGGTCCGCGCCGAGTGGATCGTCACCAGCGGCGACGGCTCGCCCTCGCGGCCGGTGCCGACCCGGACGAAGGAGACCCCGTACAGCAGGGAGTCCAGGTGCGCCAGGCCCGACTCGACGTCCAGCGCGTTGTCGGTGTAGACCTTCCGCAGGCCGAGGTCGTCGTCGACCTCGTCCCACCCGTACCAGTCCAGGCGCTCCTCCAGCACGTCCACCGTGGTCGCCGCCCAGCCCACGACCGGGCTGATCCGGGCGGCGATCTCGGGCGGCATCGCGATACCCATGTGCCGGACCCGCTGCTCGGCCTCGTAGTAGGCGTCCTTCTCGGCGTTCGACATGGCGTACTGGTCGAGCCTGGCGAGCAGCAGCGCCAGCTCGCGCTGCTCGTCGTCGTGCAGCGCCTGGAGCGTCAGCAGCGTTGCCGCGGGGACGACCGTCACAGGACCACCACCTTCCCGCTGCTGCTGCCGCTCCGGGGTCGTCGCTTCGCCGTCTCTGCCGCGTGCCGGGCCAGCGTCACCGCGTCCAGCGCCGTCACGTCACCGCCTGGCACGACCGCCTCCCAGCCCCACCCGCCGTAGACGCCGATCTTCCGCTTGCCCGCCACCCGCACCTGCGCGTCCAGGCCCGGCTGGCCCAGGTGGGTCACCGTGGCCTCGACGACCGCCCGCAGCATCCCCGCGTGCGCTGTGATCGCCTCGTCGGTCGTCACCACGTGCACCCGCCGCCGGGACACCCCAGCGGCCACCAGGGCGTTCGCCAGGTCGCCCGCGCCGGCCTTGCCGTCCACCACGATCTGCGCCGCCCTCCGCCACCGGGTGGCCAGCCAGTCCACCAGTGGCGCCACACCGTCCGACAGGGACGACACCCCGAGCGACACGACGTGGATCGGGCCCTCGTCCGGCCGCAACGCCACCGCACAGCTCACGCGCTCGCCGTCGGCGGAGAACTTCACCCCGAAGGCGACCGTGCCGTCCACGGGCGCCTGGTCGGACGGGACGGCCAGAGCGTCCCAGACGTCTTGATTGATGAGCACGCCCGGGCCCGACACGTCGTCCCAGATACCGAACGCCTCGCGGTCGAAGTCGCCCGGGCCCGTCAGGAGCTTCTTGAGCCGAGCCACCGCCTTCGGGCCCGTCCGCAGCGGGTACGACGGGTTCGCCTTCCGACGCTGAGCCTCGTCGTCCCACCGGGCGCCGCGGTCCGCCGAGAACTCGACGTACAGCACACCCTCGGAGTCGCCCGCCAGCGCCTCGGCGCGGAGCCGCTTGAACACCTCAGCGTCGTCCGACGGCTTCGGCGGCGTCCCCATCAGGATCACCTGCGGGTTCGTCGCCTGGTTCATCGTCGGCGCCAGGTCGGCCATCGCCCGCTCGGAGAGAATCTGCGCCTCGTCCAGGACGAGCCGCCGAACCTTCGCCACGCCGCGCACCGCGCCGGACTCGCGCGCCTTGAACAGGATGCGCGAGCCGTTGCGGAACGGGATCGCCTCGTTGCCGGCGCCCGTCGTGATGGCGTCAGGGTCGATATGGGCCCGCATCTGCGGCAGTTCTGCCATGACCTTGAGTGCCATGAAGGACTCGCGCGTTACCGTGAAGTGGTGTGCGGTCCAGACGGCCAGCGTGCCGGGATTGATGATGCAGTCCGCGAACAGCAGGGCGCCGACGTCGTAGGTCTTGCCGGCCTGGCGGCAGATCGAGATGACGATCGTGTCCGCCGCATACGAGCCACTCGCGTCCTTGGCGAGGATCGCCGTGTTGAGGTCGGCCTGCCAGGGGTCGAACCCAATACTGACCGTCCGGCACACCTCGCGGACCGACGGCCATCCGGTCGAGACGATGCCGTCCGGGAGGATCAGGTGGCGAGCATCAGGAAGCAGGCCATGCCGCGTCGGGGGTGCCTGCGGCGGAGCCGACGTCGTCACCGTTCTCCTCAGCGTCCAGAGCCGCGATCTCGTCGACGATGTTCACCAGGCGCAGCGACAGTGAAGCCATGTCCCGAGGCGGTACACCCTCGTCCAGCCGGGCGGCGATCGAGTCCCGCAGCGCCACCAGCAGGTCACGCCGACTGCTGGCCGCGGCCTTGCTGATCGCGCCGCCGGGCGGCTCAGGCGCAGGAAGCGCTCGCAGGTTCCGGCGTGCGGCCATGACCGAGCACCTCCTCTCGGCGAGCAAGCGCGAGCACTCGCACCTCGTCATCGGTTCGCGCGGCAGGGCCTCGCAGCTGGGGTCGGGCTTCTCTAGCCACCGCTAGCTAGGCGGGGCTGGTCTGATTCTTGCAGTACATCGTGGTGGAAAACGTCTGGCGGCCTCGCGTGGAACGAGTCGTGTGTATGTGCTCGCTATGCCTGGCGGGGCGAGGACCGGCCGGGGATGGGGGCTCCCTCCCCACCCCCGCAGACGAGAGCCAGCCAGTTCGGGTCGACGGGGAAATCGTCGGCGGCCGCGACGGGCACAGGCACCTTGGTGCGGTTGCGCTGGCCGTTGCACTTGCGGCAGATGACGCGGAGGTTGTCGGCGTCGTCGGTGCCGCCTTGTCCGTGAGGGATGATGTGGTCGGTCTCGGCGCTGTTGGGCAGCAGTGGTGTGTCGTAGTCGAGCTCGGCGCCGCACGGCCTGCCGTCGACGCCTGGGCAGTGGGTGAGTCCGCTGCGCCTCGCTTGGGTCTTGACGCGCTTGCTGTTGCGCAGGTAGGTGGCCGTGCCGGTGCGTGACGTGGCCATGTGACGGCTGGCCCCTCACCTCTCGCGCTCGTGCTCCTGGCGGGACCCGAACCCGCACGCCTGTCGGCACCGCTGCTTGAGGGCGGCGCGTCTGCCCGGTTCCACCACAGGAGCGAGTGACGCCCCATCGAAGGCTCGAAGGGACGCCATGTCCTTCGGCGCATAAGCCCATGCAGCCAGGGTCGATCGGCGCCCATGTGGGTCGGTCCCGGGCCCGCACTACTCCCGGGGCCGGATCGTTGCCCTACCCCCGGGGGTGCTTCTGCAAACCCCCCCTCCCGGGGGTTCAGGCTCAACACCCCTCCCGGGGTGCTGCTCGATGTACCCCTCCCCCGGGATGCACGAACGCCCCGCTCGGGGGGAGGCGGGGCGTCGGGCTGTAGGGACACTTGTCCCTGCATTGGAATGACAGTACCACGAGCGAACTACACCCGTGCAACTACGGCACGCGGAGCAGCCCGGCCACGGCATCACGGACGCGGTACCAGCTTGCGGCGAGGAAGTGGACCACCGGGTTATCGGGGTGCTCCTCGAAGATCACGACAGCCCCGCAGACCGTCACGACGCAGATCATGATCCCGAGCAAGTCACCCCACGTCACGGCTTCATCCTCCCGCAGAACTTGCACCGGGTGTCGGGCACGAGGTGCCCGAGGTGCCGCCGGGTCGCTTCATGCGCTCTGCTCCTCGGTCTCGTTCTTGCCGGTCACGTCCTCGGTCTTGTACCGCACGTTCCTGCCCTCGCCCTTCCTGCGCCAGTGCCTGCGCTTGGCCCACTGGCGGACCAGGTCCTCGCTGACGTTGAGCAGCCGGGCCGCGCGCTCGACGGTCACCCACTCGGACCGGGCGCCCCAGCGGGACCACTGCTCGTGCCCGACCCGGTCGCGGCACGCGGGGTTGGAGCAGACGAGGTCGCCGTCGAAGCCGGGCCCGTCGATCACCGCCTCATAGGTTCCCGGGCAGGTCACGACCAGGCACGGGGACCCCGTCCGCACCACCCGGTCGTGCCGCCTGGCGAGCCGGCGCATCATCCGCAGGTGTTCCACGGCGTCGAAGCAGAGCGCGTAACGGAGCATCTCGTCGGGGTGGTTCTCGATCCGGTCGGCCCACCTGGCGGCCAGCCTGAGCCGGCCGGGCGTGTGGTCGGGGACCTTCCCGATGCCCGGCTCTTCGTCGATGAGGACGTGGGCGACGAACTCGGCCCAGGAGTCGACCTCGGCGACGGCCCGGTCGTGCTCGTCGGCGTCGATGATCTCGGTGACGCCGGGCGGCACGCGGCTGCCGGGCTTGCCAGGCTTGCGACCGCCGGGGTCGGGGACGACCGGCGGCAGGGCCGCGACCGTCTCGTAGGTGCTGGCGAGCTCGTCCAGCACCACCTCCAGGGGCAGATCATCGAGGCTCAAGGGTCACCCTCCACAGCCTGGTCATCGTCCCGGTGGTCTCGCACCAGGACCTGATCCACCGCTTCTCCGAGTCGCGCTCGACGACGGCGCCGCAGCGGTTGCAGCGGTAGGTGCTCACGAGGCGTCGTCCTCGTCGTCGTACTGCTCGGCCGCCTCGTCCTCCAGCTCGCGGTCGTTGTAGTTCTCTGCGGCACTGATCGCCTGGGCGTAGGTGATCAGGCCACTAGCGACAACCTCGTCTGTCTCGGTGTCCAGAACGTCGTACTTCCCCCAGGCGTTGGAAGCCACTACTCCGTACCTGCTGCTCATCGCTGCTCCTTCTCGTGCTTGGCCTCGCAGTCCCGGGCGAGGGACGGCAGGACGTGCGGGTCACCACAGACGGTGCACTTGTAGGGGTCCACCGGGACCGCCCCGGATCGCCGCGCGCCTGCCACGCTCCCGGCCTCGAATCCCACGGGTGTAGCTCGGGAGGGGTCGGGCGCTCTCAGGACCCCTGAGGGCCTCCTGCGCGATCCGGGCGTCACCGGCCCGACCCCTTCCGCCCGACGACCTCGCTGAGCGGCACCATGGGCCGCCGGGTGTGACGGGGGCACACCGGGTAGGTGTCACCGCGCAGGTCGAGCCGCAGGGCCACGGCCGGCTTCTCGCACGGCTGGACCTCCCCGCGCCGGACCACCTCCTCGTCGCAGAGGTCGACCTGCTCGGGCACGACGGTGGCGCGGACGCCGGCGCGGGCGATCCGGAGCCACTCCTCGTCCCGGGCCCGACGGACCTCGGCGCGGCACTGCTCATCCGCCGGGGCGCACGGGTTGGGCGTCGAGATGGGCACCCCGCCGGTGACGCTCGCCGCGTAGTCGCGCTTGCCCGTGCTGTAGCCCTCACGCCAGGCGCGCTCGGCCAGCTCGGCGTCGTGGGTCGCGAGCCAGGCGGTGAACTCGGTGCGCAGGTGCTCGCGGAGGTCGAGGTCGTCGGGGCGGTCGCTCGCGTCCCAGGCGTAGGCCCAGGAGTACAGGTCGCGGACGCGCTCGGTGGTCAGGGTCTCAGGCATCGGTGGGCTCCTCTCGCCAGTCGGTGATCTCGGCGGCGGCGAGCCGGAACCGCTCACCGGGGTAGGTGGCGCGCGCGTGCTGCAGCTCGCGCTCGGCGTCGCGGCGGGAGCCCGTCCAGGAGCCGTAGCCGGCGTTCCAGCCGTCGCGGATGCCGTCGGCGTCGACCCACTCCTGGACCGAGTAGACCGTGCGCGTGGCGGTCCACGGCAGCGCAAGCCCGTCGCCGGCGCGGCGGGGCACGTAGTGGACGTGGACGTGCGACTGGGTCATCGTCGCGGCAGGGCCGGACGAGGTGATCAGGTTGTAGTCCTCGTCCTGCCCACCGGCATACAACTCGGCTTCGGCCATCGCTTCCATGACCGCGTACGCGGCCGGGTGCTCGGCGTGCCGGCGGGGTACGAACAGCAGGTGCCCGGGGACCACCGGGGCGAGCGGCTCGAACCCGACGACGTCGAACCGCGCGTAGCGCAGGTCGCGGCCGCTCTCGATGCGCTCGCAGAGCGCGCAGCTGGGCTTCCTGTCGCTCACGACCCGGCCTCCTCTCGCAGCCGGGCCGCCCGGGTGTCGAGCCGGTCAGCGGCGTTGTGGAGCACCTCGACCGTGACGTCCTGGGTGCGGCCGACAGCGCGGGGGACGCGGGGGCGGATCGCGGCCGCCGCCTCCGTCAGAGCCGCCACCCGCCCGTCGGCGTAGCCGCGGGCGTAGGCGATGTCGTCGGGGTGCCGGACCCCGCGGAAGGCGTCGTCCTCGTCCGCGGCCTGCCGCAGCGCCGCATAGGTCCGCTCCATCGCCTCCCGCACCTTCTGGCGCTCGGCCTCGTCCATCGACGCCCACACCTCCTGGACCTTCTGCCAGTCCTTCTCCCAGTCGTCAGCCACGGTCGGCCGCCTCTCTCTCGGGGTCGGGGGTGGTGGGGGGCTGGCCGTAGCCGGCCTCGCGGAGGAGGTCGGTGAGGTCGGCGAGGCGGACCAGGCAGGGCCAGTCCGCGACGGTGGTCTCGCCCATCCCGTCGGGGCGGAACACCACGACGGGAAGCCGGCCGTCGGCGCCGGCGACGGCCTGACGGACCCACGCCATCGGGGAGAGGTCTCGGCGGGCCTTGACCTCGACGGCGACGTCGACCATGCCGGTGACGTCGCTGCCCTGCCGTGAGGCACCGGTGGACTCGGCGTGCGGCCAGCCATGGTCGGCGAACCAGTCGGCCACGACCTTCTGGGTCCTCATGCCTCGGTGGCGACGGTGCTGGGACGGCATCTGCTTCTCCTGGGTGGGGTCGAGAGGGTGGGGGCGGGGGTGGACGTAGGGGTGGACAAAGGTGGACACGTCCACCCCTGGGCCTGTCTCTACGTACGCGCGATTGCACCTTGTAGGTGTGTTATCGCAGGTCAGAGCGTTGTTCGAACGGTCGTCCGAACGAGTTTTCGTCGCGCAGGGGTGGACACGTCCACCTTTGTCCACCTTTTCTTCCGCGATGCGGAAGCGCTCGGACAGGCTCATCGGTCCTCACCCGCCAGCCGGTAGGCGCCGTTGCCGCCGTGCACGACGTTCCCGTCGTGCTCGATCTGGCCGGCCTCGTACAGGCGGCGCAGGGCGTCCTCGAAGTGGGCCCGGTCGCGGCCTGCGACCGCCCGGCGGAGGTCGGCGTGGGGCACCCAGTCCCCGGTCCGCCGCAGCTTCTTGGTGATGACGACGCACACCCGCCGGACGGCCGCGTCGATGGTGCGCTCCTCGACGGTGATGGCGCGGGCGGCGTCCGCCTCGGCGCGCCGGCGACCCTCCTCGACCGTGCGCCGCTCCATCGCCTCGATGACGGCGGCGCGGGTGGCCGCCGACTTCCGCATGATGACCTCGGACAGGTCCCAGTCCTCGGTGGTGACGACGAGGCGGTCGTCGGCGAGGGCGAGGGCGGCGGCGACCTTGAGGCGGCACTGGTAGACGTGCCCGTCCAGCGGGTCACCCTCGCCCCGGAGGGTGGCGAGCCGGGCGGCGTCGACCTCGGCGACGATGGCCGGGTCGAGGTCCATCCGTGCCCCGCCGACACCGACGAGCGACCCGAGGCGCGGTGGCGACCAGGCGATCGGGGCCGGCTCCTCGGGTCGTTCGTCGGGCGCGTCGGGGTCGGTGACGGGCAGCCACAGGAATCGTTGGGGCGTGCCGCCGTCGGCGTCGTCGAGGAGGACCCCGGCCCGGTGGGGCTGGACGCCAGCAACGAGGCAGAGGCGGTACTCGTGGGCCTCGACCAGGAAGGACCGGGAGGGGTCGGCGGCGACCTGCCCGAGCATCTCGCCCGACCAGGCGGCCCGCAGGTCGGCCATGAGGGTGGAGCCCTGGCGCCCGGACTGGGCGGCGAACCTGTCGATCTCGGAGACGTCGACCAGGCGGGCGTGGGTGGCGTCGGTCCAGTCGGACTCGCCGGCGTCCTTCTCGCCCTTGGTCAGGCGCCGCTTGTACAGGTGGGCGATGGCCTCTCCGGAGGCGAGGCGCGCGGTCTTGATCCCGCTGATGTGCACGGCGTCGGTGGCGGCGGCGGTGGCGACGCCCTTGCCGGCGCCGGAGGGGCCGACGAGACCGACGAAGGTGTTGAGGGAGCCCCGACCGCCGACGATGGGTGGCAGGCACACCTGGGCGGGGGTGGCGGTGAGGATACGGGCGAGGGTGACGCCGAGGACCGCCCAGGGGGAGGCGCGGCGTGCCCGGGCGAAGTCGTGCAGGTGGCGCAGGAGCGGCCGGGCGCCCCAGAAGGCGTCCTCGGCGGCCGGGTCGAGGTCGGGCAGGACCGTCACCGGCGGCGGTTCGTACTGCTCGCCCGGCTCGGGCTCGGGCAGCCCGGCCGCGCCGGTGGCCTTGGCGGCCTGGTCCCAGCACTTCTCGCAGCCGTCCCAGACGTGGTCGTGCGGGGCGTGCGCGAGGTAGTCGGCGCGGGCGGTGGCGAGGTCGTAGCCGGACCACGGGGAGTTGGCGAGCTCGATGAGCTTGCGGGCGGTGACGAAGCTGTTGGTGTCCCAGGACGCGCCCTTGACCCACGGCCTGGGCAGCTGGTCGAGCCGGTCGAGCCAGGCGTCCCGGATGGCCGCGGCGTAGGGATGGAGCCCCTCGGCGGGCTCGCGGCGCCGGATCGGGGTGACGACCGCCCCGGCCGGAGCGGCTGAGCTGCCGTTCCGGCCGCGGAACAGGTCGTAGAAGTCCACCGTGTCGGTCACCGTGCTGGCTGCCACTGGTCTACCTCGGCACGGATCAGCGGCTGGCACGGGAGCTCCCGGTCGTAGTCCGGCCCGTAGTGGCCGAACCGCCACCAGATGTCGGAGTGCTCACGCTCGCCGCAGGCGCGGCACACCTCCGTGTACAGCGGCCAGACGTTCACTCTGCACCGTGCGGGGTTCGCTCCCCGTGCGCGTCAGCAGGAGCCGATGCCCACAGTTCCGCAGCGAACCTCTCAACCTTCTCGACGCGCTCGCCGTGCGCCCCCTTGACCTCGACCCACGTGCGGAGGTTCGGCAGCCAGAAGTCCGGCAGGTACCGCATCCCGTTCTCGAGCTGGAACCCTTCCGGCTCGTACTCCCAGGCGATGCCGAGGTGGTCGAACGTGGCGGCGACGTCGGCCTCGAGGCGCGACCGGAAGGGTGTGCCACGGTAGGTCGTCGGGATCGGCTTCATGCTGCCACCTCGGTCGTCAGCGGCTCGTACCAGAAGTAGGTGCCCTCGGGCGTCCGGCTCGGGGGCAGGACGACATACCCGCCGCGGCCGCGGTAGTCCACGGACGGGAGCAGGTTCGTGGTGCTACCCTGCGCGGTCGGCGGGACGAGGAGGTGGCGGCCGCGGGGGGTGAGGGCGTAGGCGATCCGCTCGGGAAGCACTCCGCCGCCGTCGACGTACTCCCCGAGCGCGACCAGCCCCTCGGGGCCGTCGACGTCGATGGCATCGAACAGGACGCCCGTGGGGGCCGCGACGTTGTAGCTCGGGTTGACCCGCCACCAGGCCCTGATCTGGCCGGGGTCGGTGGTCGCGTCCTTGAAGCCGTGCGGGGTGGCGGGCCGCTTCCCTCCCGGGGCGCAGGGGAACACCGGGAGGCCGAGGGCTGTGGCGTACCAGGTGGCGCTGGCCAGGAGGGCGCCGGGGGCGGCGAGGCGGGCCTCGGCGGCCTCCTGCTCGGCGTCGACCAGGGCGCTGAGCCGGGCCACCTCGGCCTGGTCGCCGCGGGTGGCGGCGGCCAGGTAGGCGCGGTCCGTGTCGGTGAGCGCGGTCATGCGCCGCCGCCTGGCGTACCCAGCCTGTCCGGGCCGAGGATGTCCTCGATCTGCCAGGCGTAGTCCTCCAGCTCCTGGTCCGCCGTCTCACGGGCGCGGGCGCGTATCCGCCCGGCGAGGTCGTGCAGCGCCTGGAGCATCCACCGGGTGTCCGTGTCGCTGGTCATGGCCCTGTCCTTTCCTTCCGTGACGCGGCCGCCCGCTCCCGCGGCGTCATCCCCGCGGCGATGCCGTGCCGGGCGGACCTTGGGAGACCGGCCTCGGCGGCGAGGATGTAGCGCCGGCAGGCGGTCAGGGCCGGGCAGGCCTGGCACTGGGCGACGGCCCAGGCGACCGCGGCGGCGTTCTCGGGCGGGGGGAACCAGCACTCAGGGCTGCACTGGCGGCAACGGGCCTGCTCGAAGACGTCGGCCTGGGCGAGGCCGGGCGCCTCGGTCCGGGTGGGTCGGGGGTCCGGCTCCGCCGGGGCCTTGGTGAGCGCCCGGTCCAGGGCGGCGCAGGCCTTGCACAGCCGCGCCGCGTAGTTCCCGGCCCGGACCGTCCCGGGGTGGTCGGCGGCGCGTTCCTTGCTGGGCCGGATGCGCTTGCCGCACCGGCAGGTGGGGTGCTCGCAGGTGCACGCCGCCCGGGGCTGGACGGTCCCGGTGGTCAGGTGGGTGGGGTGGAGCTGGAAGGCACCGAAGGGGGTGCGCTCGCGGGCGGACTGGCCGCCCCAGGGGCTGGGGCTCATGCGGCACCTGCCTCGGCGTCGAGGAGGTCGAACAGTCGGCCGCCCTCGACCGCCCACTGCACAATGTCGCGCTGGTGCGGGAACAGGACGGGCGAGATGTCGCCGGGGTCCCCGCCGGTGCGCTCGTCGTCAGCCATCGGTCGCCCGCCTCGCGATCAGGTCCAGCAGGCCGAGGACGTGCCCGCGCCGCCGGTCGAGCTCGGCGTGCGCCTCGTCCATCTCGCGGGCGAGGCGGTCCCGCTCCTTCTCGATGTTCGCGAGCTGCTCCTTCGCGGAGCGGAGCCTGCCGCTGACCACCTCCAGCTCGGCGTGCAGCGTCTCGACCTTCTCGGTCGTGGACCACGGGGCGCTGGGCGCCTCGATCAGGAGCATCTCGTCCCCGTCATCGTCGCGGCGCCTCGTGATGCTCTCGGCGTAGCCGATGGCCGTACCGTTGACGATGACCCACGGGGTGCGGTTGGGCTCCACGGCGGTGATCCACGCCTCCTCACCCCCGGGGGCCGCGGTCTGCTGGGGATGCTTCATGGCTGGGTCCTTCCTCGTGACCTTCGGGTGGTCGCTACCTGGTGCCCGGCCGACGGCTCGCACGTCGGTGCCCGCTGGCCCGGGCTGCCGTCTCAGAACGGCGGGGCGCCCATGCCGGCGGCGGCCTGCTGCTGCACCGGCTGCTGCTGGGCCGCGGCAGGGGCCGCGAACTGCTGGGACTGGCGGCTGGCGAGCCAGGCCTTACCCGCCGCCAGGTCGGCCTCGCTGGGCTCGGCGATCAGCCACGGCGGGGACTGCGAGGGCTTCGCGTTCCCGGTCGTGAGCCGTCCGAGGACCTTCGCGCCCACCTTCGGCGCCAGCTGCGATCTCAGGACGCGCGGAAAGACCAGGGCGTCGAGGAACTCCTCGGGCTCACCGTCGATGGCGTAGACGTTGGCCCGGACGGCGTCGGTGCTGCCGAACGCGGTCTGGATGTCGTGCTCGACCCCGAGCGGCTCGATGACGAGCAGCCGGCCCTTGAGGTCGCTCCACTGGATGCCGGACGCTGACGCCGGCGCGGCGAACGGATTCTCGCTCATGCTCTTGCTCCTTCTTGTTCTCGTGCTAGCCCTGGTCCGCGGCTGCGGTCAGGGACGCCTTCTTGTCGAGCCTCCGGTGGCAGGGTTTGCACAACGGGGATATATCTCTCCGGGTTAATGGAGTAGGGGCCGTTCGGCGATTGACGTTCGAAGGGGTCTGCGTGGTCATATGCCCATTCGGCTGCCACTTCTTTACAGAAGTGGCAAGGATGCATTGACGCATGTCCGCGATCGCGTCGCAACCGATAGTGCACGCCAAAGTAACCAACATCGTCACCACGGGACCAGCGCGTCAATATCGCTTCGGCATCGCCGTGCTTAATGAAACGCCAGTAATGGTATCGGCACAGGCCAAAACCGTGGGCGTCGGCCCCACAGTCATCGATAGAGCACGGCATTCGGCCTCGCACGGGGTCCGCAGTCGATCCGGTTCGCTTCATTCGCATGTAATGCTTGTGGCAGAGCCCGCGCGCCTCGATCTTGCCTTCGCAACCGACGACATCGCAGGTCGCCGCTGTCTTGATGGGCTTGCCGGTTGAGCCGTGCCGACGCAGGCGGCGGTAATGCTTATCACAAAGCCCTCGCGCAACAGCTGTGATCTTGCACTGGTCAACTGAGCATTGCATTCTGGGCACCCCCTTCGATCGCCGCCCGCCGTGCCGCTGCTGCGGCGGTGTGTGCCTCGGTCCAGCCGTGGCCGGCGTAGAGCTCCCAGGCCTTGATCAGCTCGTCGACGGTCGCGGTGGTCTCGATGAGCGCCAGGACCGCATCCCGGTGGGGCTCCTCCGGAGCCGCCGCCGGCGGTTCCCACGGGGTGAGGAGGTTCTTCTCCTGGCGCCACGTCCGGGCCTTCATGGACAGCAGCAGGGCCTCCCAGCCGCGGGCGATGTCCACCCAGTAGGCGGTGGCGGTGCCCTGCCTGGCGGGGACGTGGACGACGAGCGCCCGCTCCTGGTCGGGGACCTTCTCCCACGGCAGGCGCTTGCCGGTCTCGGGGTCGTACCTCATGGAGTGGGCGTAGATCGCGGTCTGGACCGCCCAGGCGTGCGGGTAGGCCACCGACGACCCGGTCTTGACGTCCCCGATCACCACGCGCCCGTCGGGCAGGCGAAGCACCCGGTCGGCGGTCCCGGCGATCCGGAAGGCGTCGCAGACGACGAACTCCTCGACCCCCAGCACCTCCCAGCCCACCTGGTCGGCGAGGCGGACGTAGGCGGCGATGTCGGCGGAGTGCTCGGGCGGTACGTGGCCGAGGTCGGCGCCGGTGTCGAGCCGCTCGGTGAAGGCGTGCAGCGCCGTCCCGGTGGTCGCCGCGGCGGTGGAGCCGCCGGCGTCGGCGGCCTGCTCAGCGAGCCGGTTGAGGGTCTGCTTGTCGGTGGGGTCGGTGGCGGCGGCCGCGGTGAGGAGGTCGCGGCGGGCGACCAGCCCGAGCAGGGTCATCCGCTGCTTCCACGTCATCAGCCCCGACTGGTCCTCCAAGGTCTTGGCGACCGTGGTGGCGCGGGTGTACGGCACCGCCTTTGCGCCGAGTGGCTGGGGCGGGACGATCATCGCTCGACCCCATCTGTCGCGGATGATGCCCTTGCCGGGGCCGACGAGCCCCTCGCCGCCGCTCACAGTGGCCACCAGCGCAGGTCGTCGACGGACAGGAGGGCACGGCAGCCGACGCACACCAGGTGGTCGGCCAGCCTGACCGCGCGCACCGCATTGGCGTGGTGGGTGTCGCACAGGAGCCAGATCGGGCAGGGGCAGGGGTGCTTCCACGCCCAGGTGGCGTGCTGGTCGCACCCGACGCAGGGCACGTCCCGGGTCAGGTCGAGGTCGAGGTCGACCTCGGGTGCGATGGCGGCCATTAGGCCCTCCAGTAGCGGGCGCTGGTCGCTGGTGCGCGGACGCCACAGCGGTGGCACCGGACCATCGGCCAGGCGTTGACGAGGTGGACCTGCTCGATGTGGTGGTCCTGGCACAAGGCGGTCGCCGGGCAGGGGCATTTCGCCTTCCACATCCAGGCGCCCGGCCGGTCGCAGTCCTGCATCCAGCAGGGCAGGGTCTGGTCCAGGTCGACGGCGAGGTCGGCGCCGAAGGCGGTGGCGGTCATCGTCCGATCACCGCCCCCCAGATGCCCTGGGCGGCCCAGACGAGGACACCGAGGGCGACGACGGCGAGCATGACGATGACGAGGGCGGCGAGGACCTGGCCGATGACGTAGGAGGGGTCGCGGCGCTTCATGGCGTCACCGCCATCGGGCAGCGATGGAGGGACTCGAACACGTCGACGTCGATGCCCCGCGCGCTCTTGGCGAGGCACCTGGTGCACAGCCACCTGTCGTCCAGCTGGGCGAACCCGTCGTCGCTGTAGGTCTCGACCTGGGCCATGACGGCCTGGTGGACCTCGACCAGGTCATCCAGCGACATGCCGGCGCGGAGGATGGCGAGGGCGACGGCGACAGCCTGGTCGTCGCGGAGGCGGAGCTCCAGGTCTCCCCCGAAGTAGAGCTCGGTCTCGGTGGCCCAGCGGTCGGCGGAGATGTCCCCGGCGGTGGTGTCGAGGCGGACGGTGGTGCTCATCGGGCGTTCGCCTCCCGGACGAGGGCCGCGACGATGGCGGTGGCCTGGTCGCGGTCGAGCTCGAGGGTGAGGCCGTCGCCGAGGTAGAGCTCGACAGCGGGCCCGTCATCGGTGGTGTAGCTGTCGGCGTCGATGGCTACCGGGCCGACGTGGACCTGGATGGTGGCGTCGCTCATCGGGCCACCTCCTGCGGCCAGACGTCCACGAGGTGGATGCTGGTGCCGGCGACGTGATCGCCGTCGTGACCGGCGGCGTCGGTGCAGAGGTAGCCCTTGGGGCTGGTCGCACCGCAGTCCGGGTCGATGAGGGCGCCGGTGAAGTCCGGGGCGCCGACCTCGCGGCGGCCCTCGGGGCGGTCGTCGGCGCTCATCGGTCGCCCCCCCGCAGCCTCGGCGGTCTCCCTCTCCGCGGTAACAGAGACCATGACGTGGACGCCCCGAACCTGGCCGGACCAGACGCCGGCGACGCCGGTGTCGTCCAGGCCGAGCTCATCGGCCACGGCGGTGGCGTGCAGGTGACGGAGCTTGCCGTGGATCATGATGCTCACCGAGGCGCGATCGGCGTGGTTCTGGACGATGAGGCTGTAGTCAGGGTCGGTGCGGTAGTCCACGACCTTCATCAGGTAGGAGACCGTGGCGGCGAACGGGTGCTTGGACATGCGTTGTCCTCTCAGGTGGTGGGGAGCTGGGCGGCCACGAGCTCGTACTCGCGGCGGAGCATGACGGTGGTGAGGGTCCACACCCGGTCGGGGCGGGACATGTGGGCGTCGGTGCCGACGGCGGCGACGACGACGCGGCGGTAGGTGTCGTGCAGGGCCTCGACCGACTCGGCGGCGTTGAGGCGGACGACCCAGGCGAGCAGGGCGTCGTCCAGGGCGGCGGTCACCGATCCACCCCCGCCTCGTAGACCCGGTAGGCGCAGCCGGCGGCGAGGAGCAGCAGGGCCGGGCCGGCCAGGTCGGTGACGGTCACGGGGCCGAGGTCGACCAGCCACAGGGCCGTCAGCGGCAGGCCGACCATGGTGGCGAGGGTGGCGACGCCGAGGAGGAGAGCCGTGGCGAGGACGTTGGGGATCACCGGGCCACCCCCCGGTCGCCGCCGTCGGTGAGGACGGGATCGAAGCTGGGCTGCACCTCGAACACCGTGCTCACCCCGAACACCCGGCCGGCGTACCTGACGAGGCCGGCACGCTCGGGCACCGTCAGGCCGAGGGACCAGGCCGCACGGCCGAACCGGTAGGCGTCGCCACGGTTCAGGTGGACGGTGATCGTCGCGGACTCCTGGCCCCGGAGGAGCACCAGGCAGTAGACGTCGGTCCCGTCCTCGAGCTCCTCGGCCAGGACGACGGTCACCTGCGAGACGGCGCGGATCAGACGCAGTGCGCGCCTCCGCTCGGCACCCATCGGGGTGAAATCGGTCGGGTTCTTCACCGGGCCACCCCCAGCGCGTCGAGCAGGTCCTCTCGGGCCACGACGAGCCCGACGTACTTCTTCGGGGTGTGGGCGACGAGGTGGACGTGGCGACCGTCCTCGTCGGGCACGACCTTGAGGTCCCGGTCGGTGCGGGCCACGTCGGGGATCAGGTGGTAGACCTCGGCGTCGTCCGCGAGGCCGAGGACGGCCGGGGGGTCGGCGGCGCGGCGCCCGGACGGGACCGGGCGGGCGCCGGCCGCCCTGGCGAGGGCGCGGGCGACCGGGCCGTTCGGGGAGTGCACGTCGGTGGTGCGGTGGCGGGGGCTCATGACGCTGCCCTCTCGGTCTCGGCGTACCACTGGCGGAGGGTCTCGTGCGTGACGTCGATCTGGCCGTCGGTGGCCTCGTAGAGGTCGCGGGCGATGAAGCGCCAGGCGCGGCGCGTCTCGCGACGCTCGGCGATGAAGGTCTGGACGTCCTGGCCGAGCAGGACGCTGGCGAGCCTCTGTGTCGGGGTGGGGGTCTCGCTGCCGAGACCATCCTCTCGAACTTCGGAGTTCATGAGCGGGACACTACTCCCGACTTCCGGAGTGGTCAACCACTCTAGGGACGGGGCTTGTCAAGATGCTTGACTGGCTCTACCGTCAGGAGACATGAGCACGCAGACGACACGCATCGCACCCCCGACCGGGCCGGAGGCGGAGGACACCATCCGCCGGACCGTCAAGGGGATCATGAAGGGCCGCGGTCTGACCGTCGAGGAGGTCGCCCCTCGGCTGGGCATGGCCGTGTCGACCCTCTACCGCAAGCTCGCGGGCCACGGGAACCGCGACGCCTTCCGCGCTGGCGAGGTCGCGTCGCTCGCTGACGTCCTCGGCGTCGAGGTCGGCCGGCTCTACGACGGCGCCGGCGGCATGTTCACCCCGCCCGACGGCGGGGGCTCTGTACACCGCCTGGGACTCGAACCCAGAACCCACTGATTAAGAGTCAGTTGCTCTGCCAATTGAGCTAGCGGTGCATGGCGCGCGGTGCCCAACTTTACACGGGTCGTCAGAGGGGCTCCAACCGAGACGCCCGGTGAGGTGCCGCACAGGTGCGACCGAGGCCCAGGTCTCCCCCAAGGTGCTCGGGTGGCATCAGCCCCCGGCGCAGTCGACGCAAGTCCTCGCCGTCGGTCGCGCAGCGAGGCGTCCCGCAGGTATCCGGCGTCCGCACCGTTCGCACACGCCGTACGTGGCCGCGTCGAGACGCGCGAGGGCCTGGTCGACCTGCTCGAGGCGCGACTCTGCGGAGCGGGCGAGCGCCGCCACCTGGGCGCGTTCGAAGGCGATGGTGGCGCCGTCGGGGTCGTGCTCGTCGTCGGAGTTGGCGTCGCGGGAGGAGTCCGTGAGGCTCGCCAGCTCGGCGCGGGCGGACGCGATCCGTGCCAGTGCCTCGGCGCGCAGGTCGAGCAGCGCCGCGCGGGTGTCACCGCCCGTCGCGGGGGCGGACGGCCCTGCCGTGGGGGTGCTCGCATGGCTAGTTCCGGGTCTCACGCAAGGCGCAACCGCCAGGCCGCGCCGGGACTTCCCGGCGACCTGGCGCGCGCAGCCCGTCCCGTGCAGCTCCACGTCGCGCACGACGCGCGCCCCGGCATCCACATGGGCTTCGCCCGCATCCCGTGTGCTCCATTTCGCGCACGACGCCCACCCCGTGCGGCTCGACCTCGTGCGCGACCCGTCCACCTCGTCAGGTGTCCACCCCGGACGCGGCGCACCCCCTGCACCGGGCGACGGCTCCGCGCTGCAGCGGTGGTGGGAGGATGAGGCGTCCTGCCCCCTGCCCCGGAGCCTCCATGACCCGCCTCGCCCCCGGTGACCCCGCCCCCGACTTCACCCTGCCCACCGCCGACGGCCCGGTGTCCCTCGCGGATCTGCGCGCCGGCGCGGAGAAGGGCGTGATCGTCTACTTCTACCCCGCGGCCGCGACCCCCGGCTGCACCACCGAGGCGTGCGACTTCCGCGACTCCCTGGCCGCGCTGCAGGGCGCCGGGTACGCCGTCGTCGGCATCTCCCCCGACGACGTGCCGGCGCTGAGCCGGTTCGCCGCGCAGGAGTCGCTCACCTTCCCGCTCGCCGCCGACCCCGAGCACGAGGTGCTGGCCGCCTACGGTGCCTGGGGCGAGAAGAAGAACTACGGCAAGACCTACGTCGGGGCGATCCGGTCCACCGTCGTCGTCGCGCCGGACGGCAGCGTGGTGCTGGCGCAGTACAACGTGCGGGCCAGCGGGCACGTCGCCCGGCTCCGCAAGGAGCTCGGCGTCGCCGCCTGACGCGGTCGCCCCGCCAGGCATGGTCCCCGGCAGCCCTGCCGTGGGGCGCAGCACCATCACCGTGGCTACGGTCGGCAGCAGCTCGTGCAGCGAGGGACGTGGTGCAGTGAGAGACGGGCGGTTCGACGAGGCGCTCCCCTATCCCCGGTGGGTCCGTTGGATCGGTGGCCTTGCCCTCGTCCTCATGGTGGTGATCACCGCCAACGGGGTGGCCACGCGGGCGGCGATGTCGCGCGTGGAGCTCGTGGTCTTCGCGGTCGTATGCGCCCTGGGTCTCGCCGCAGCGATCGCGACGCTTCTGGGCAAGCAGCGGGTCGTGGTCACGGCTGCCGCACTGGTCCTCCGCCTCACCGGGTGGCGAAAGACGGTGCCGCTGTCCGACATCACCCTGGTCGAGAGCTACGGGCGCACTACCGAGCTCGAGTTCGGCGGCTACGGGGTGCGCCTCGCGGGCAAAGGGGTGACGGCCCTCGTCGCCAATCCGGGCCCGTGCGTGCGGGTCGCGGTCGGTGGACGGCGCCCGCGGACCTACATCATCCGCACCGACCGCCCGGAAGCGCTCGTCAGCTCCCTCGACGACGCCGCGCGCCCAGTCCCTGGGCGGTAGCAGCTCCTCATGGTGCTCGACGTCGCTGCGCCCGCCGCCGCGCTCACGCGCCCGGAAGTCTCGCCGCCCGGCGAGTCACGCGCCCCGGTTGGCTCGCCCGCCCGGCGGGTCTCCCGTCCCCGGTAGGCTCGAGGCGAGCGCGAGTGGCGTAACTGGCAGCCGCGCCAGGTTTAGGTCCTGGTGCCCTTGGGCGTGCGGGTTCGAGTCCCGCCTCGCGCACCGGAGGTCCTCATGACGACGTCGCCATCCGCCGCTGAGACCGAGGCGGCGCCGGGCCCGACCAGCGTCCCCGCCGCCTCCGCCGCGCCGTATCCCCCGGCGCCGTGGCACCTGCGCGGCAGCGCCGTAGTCGCGCTGTTCCCGGTTCCGGTCGCCGACCTGCCGCCCGCGGTCGCCGCGGCGGTGCCCGCCGGCGCCCGTCCGCTGCGGGTCGCCGGCCGGGTCCCGGTCCTGATCGCCGTCGCCCGGTACGTCCCCGGCGGGGACCTGAGCTACCACGAGGCCTTGGTCGCCGTGCCGACCGCTCGGCTGGGCATGCGGGCCATGCGTGCGCCGGCCGCTCAGCCCGGCAGCCGGGACGCCCGCGTGCCGACCGCTCGGTCAGACGGCCGTCCGGCGACGGCCGGCCCAGCGGGTCGACGGCGCAGCCCATTGACCGCCACGGTGGCGCAGATCTGGGTGGACAGCGCCGCCTCCCGGACCGGCGGCCGGAAGCTGTGGGCCATCCCGAAGGAGCTCGGCACGTTCGTCACAAGCCGCGGGCTGGCCGGGCTCGGCACGACGCTGACGGTCGACGGCACGCCGGTCCTCACCGTCCAGGCCCGGCTCGGGCGCCGGCTGCTGCCCGGGGCGCCCGCCGTGCCCCTCACCACCCTCCAGCGCGGCACCACGCCGGCGCAGGGCGGGGGCGCCGGCCAGGTCCGCGCACGGGTCCGGGTCCGCGCGGTCACCCACCCCGTCCGGGCGCGGTGGGCCTTCGCCCCCGCCGGTCCGCTCGGCTACCTGGCCGGCCGGTCCCCGCTCGCCGTCGTCGGGCTCACCGACGCCGCCCTGGTCGTCGGCGGCGACTGACGGCCCTGCGCGAACGCCGGCGGGCCCCGCCCGCCGGGCCACCTGGGTCCAGCACCACGCCGCCCTGCGAGAGGAAGTGGCGGCCCCCGCCGGGGCCATCTCGCTCCCCCGGCGGCCTGACCTCGCGCCAGTCACGCCCGCCCACCTGGCGTCCGCCCGGCGGGGCGACCTCGCATCCCCGCCCCGCGCACGATAGAAACGAGCAGTGAGTGAGATCGCGAGCGGGGACATGGGCCCGTGGCTCTCCCCCGAGGACCTGGAGAGCGTGCGCCGCAAGGTGCCCATGCTCTACATCGACGCCCTGCCGGTACGGGTGGACGACGCCGGGGAGGTGGAGGCGGTCGGGCTGCTGCTGCGGGTCACCGAGGCCGGCACCATGTCCCGAGCGCTGGTCTCCGGCCGGGTCCTCTTCCACGAGACGGTCCGGCAGGCGCTGGCCCGGCACCTGGAGAAGGACCTGGGCCCGATGGCCCTGCCGCGGCTGCCGCTGTCCCCGGTGCCCTACGCCGTCGGCGAGTACTTCCCCACCCCGGGCAGCCCGTTCTACGACCCCCGCCAGCACGCCGTCTCCCTCGCCTACGTGGTGCCGGTGGTCGGGGACTGCCGACCGAGCCACGACACCCTGGAGCTGACCTGGCTGACGCCGGCCGAGGCGCTGCTCCCGGAGATCCTGGCCGACATGTCCGAGGGCCACGCCAGCCTGCTGCGCCGGGCGATGGCCCACCTAGGGAGGTTGTACTGATGGAGACAGCGCCCGAGCCGATCCCCACCGGGTCGGTGCACCCGCTGCGCTGGTTCGGCATCGACCTGGTGTGCGTCGCGGTGTTCACCCTCGTCGGGCTGCTCGCCCACGGCAGCCCGCTGAGCGGGTACCTGAGCACGCTGTGGCCGTTCCTGGTGGGGCTGGTGGTGGCGTGGATGGCGCCGGGCGTCCGGGCCCTGCCGCTGATCATCTGGCCCTCGGGCGTGATCGTCTGGGCGGTCACCGTGGTGGTGGGCCTGGCCCTGCGGTGGGCGACCGGGGCCGGGATCTCCGGCGCCTTCCCGTGGGTCGCGGCCGGCGTCCTGGCGGTGCTGCTCCTCGGCTGGCGGGTGGTCCCGGAGGTGATCGAGCGGCGCCGGGAGCGGCGCGCCCGCTACCTGTAGGGGCTTCCCGACGGCGGCCGCCCGGCCGTCCCGGGCAGGTGGCTGACGGCCCGCGGCCGGGACTCGGTGGCTGACGCTCCTGGCCGGGACTCGGTGGCTGACGCCGCTGCGGGTCGCTCTCGGCAGGTCCCCGCCGCGGCCGGGCCCGCGGGCGCCGTCGTCCCCGGGCCGTTCAGCCCAGCGCGGCGGCGACGTGCGGGGCGAGCGCGGTGAAGGCCATCCCGCGGTGGCTGATGGCGTTCTTCTCCGCCGCGGTCAGCTCCGCGGTCGACCGGTCCTGCCCGAGCGGCACCAGGATCGGGTCGTAGCCGAACCCGCCGGTCCCGCGCGGCGCGGTGAGCAGCGTGCCGGGCAGGGTGCCCTCGGTCACGGTCTCCCGGCCGGCCGGGGTGACCAGCGCGGCGGCGCAGGTGAACCGGGCGCCGCGGTGCTCCGGGCGGACCTCGGCGAGCTGGTCGAGCAGGAGCTCGAGGTTCGCGCGGTCGTCGCCGTGCCGGCCCGACCAGCGGGCCGAGAAGATCCCGGGGGCGCCGCCCATGATGTCCACGCACAGGCCGGAGTCGTCGGCGACGGCCGGCAGGCCGGTCGCGGCGACCAGCGCCCGGGCCTTGATGAGGGCGTTCTCGGCGAAGGTCGTGCCGTCCTCGACGGGCTCGGCGACGCCGAGGTCCGCCGCGCCGACCACGGCGCCGGCCGGCAGGCCGGGGACCAGCGGGGCGAGGATGGCCCGCAGCTCGGCGACCTTGTGCGGGTTGTGGGTGGCCAGCACGAGCCGGGGCCCGCCGCCCGCCTCGGTCGGCGCGCTCACCGCAGACCGAGCACGGGGACGACGACGGCGGTCCCGGAACCCGGGATCACGGCAGCCGCTCCAGCGGCGCGGCGAGCGCGGCGGCCTGGATGTCCCGCAGCCGGGCAGTGCCGGCCACGGCCAGGTCGAGCAGGGCGTCGAGCTCGGCCCGGTCGAACGGCGCGCCCTCGGCGGTGCCCTGCACCTCGACGAACTGCCCGGAGCCGGTGACCACGACGTTCATGTCCGTCCCGGCCGCGACGTCCTCCACGTAGGGCAGGTCGAGGACGGGCCGGCCGTCGATGATGCCGACGGAGACGGCGGCGACGGAGTCGGTGAGCACCGGGCCGGGCCGCTTGCCGCTGATGTGGCCCTGCGCGGTGCCCCAGGCGACGGCGTCGGCGAGGGCGACGTAGGCGCCGGTGACGGCGGCGGTGCGGGTGCCGCCGTCGGCCTGCAGGACGTCGCAGTCCAGCACGATGGAGTTCTCCCCGAGCGCGGCGAGGTCGACGACGGCGCGCAGCGAGCGGCCGATCAGGCGGGAGATCTCGTGGGTGCGCCCGCCCACCCGGCCCTTGACGGACTCCCGCTGGGAGCGGGTGGTGGTGGCGCGCGGGAGCATCGCGTACTCCGCGGTCACCCAGCCCTGGCCGGAGCCCTGGCGCCAGCGGGGGACGCCGTCGGTGAAGGAGGCGGCGCACAGCACGCGGGTGCGGCCGAACTCCACCAGCGCGCTGCCCTCGGCGGCGTCCAGCCAGCCGCGGGTGATCCGGACCTCGCGGAGCTCGTCGGGGCGGCGGCCGTCGGCGCGCAGGGTGGGGGCGGTGGGGGGCGAGGACATGGCGTCGAGGCTACCGCCGCCCGCGAGAGGCGGGCGACGGCGACCGCGGCCGGACGACGGCGGCCCCACGGGTCGGTCCGCCCGCCCGGCTCAGCCGGTGTTCTGCAGCCCGGCGGCCACGCCCTTGAGGGTGAGCAGCAGCAGGGTGCGCGCGTCGGCGCCGTCGCCGCCGGCCTCACCACCCCCGCCGGCCGCCGTCGTCCCGGCCGCGCCGGCCGGGGCCCGCAGCGCCCGCAGCGCGCGGAGCTGGAGGAGGGACAGCGCGTCGACGTAGGGGTTGCGCATCTGCACGGCGCGGCCGAGCACCCGGTGCCCCTCGAGCAGGCGGGCGTGGCCGGTGATGGCGAGCACCCAGTGGGTGGTCAGGTCCAGCTCGGCCAGGACGAGGTCGGCCAGGTCGGGCCGGTCGCCCAGGGCCAGGTAGCGCTCGGCGATGCGCCGGTCGGTCTTGGCCAGGGACATCTCGACGTTGTCGATCATCGTCGTCAGCAGCGGCCACTCGGCGTAGGCCCGGCGCAGCAGCGCCAGGTCCCCGACCCGGTCCAGGGCGGTGCCCAGCCCGAACCAGCCGGTGAGGTTGATACGGGCCTGGGTCCAGGCGAAGTTCCACGGGATGGCGCGCAGGTCCTCCAGGGACTCCACCGACAGCCCGCGCCGGGCCGGCCGGGACCCGATCGCCAGGTCGCCGATCTCCTCCTGCGGGGTGACCTGGGCGAACCAGGCGGGGAACCCCTCGGCGCGGACCAGCTGGTAGAAGCGCGCGCGGGAGACCTCGTCCAGGCGCCCGGCCAGGTCGGCGTAGCGGCGGGCGGCGTCGGCGTTGCGCTGCTCGGTCGAGGGCGCCGAGGCCATCAGGGTGGCGGCGGCCACCTGCTCAACGTGCCGGACCGCGATGGCCGGGTTGCCGTACCGGGCGGTGATGACCTCGCCCTGCTCGGTGACCTTGAACCGCAGGTCCACCGAGCCGGGGGGCTGGGCGAGGATGGCCCGGTTGGCCGGCCCGCCGCCGCGGCCCAGCGCCCCGCCGCGGCCGTGGAACTGGGTGACCACGACGTCGTTCGCCGCCGCCCAGGCGGTGATCCGTTCCTGGGCCTCGTACAGGGCGAGGGTGGCGGCGACCGGGCCGACGTCCTTGGCGGAGTCGGAGTAGCCGAGCATCACCTCCATCCGCCGGCCGGTCTGGTCCAGCCGGCGCTGCACCGCGGGCAGCTGGAGCATCTCGGTGAGCACCTGCGGGGCGGCGCGGAGGTCGTCGAAGGTCTCGAACAGCGGGATGACGTCCAGGACCGGGGCCGCCTCCGGGGAGCCGGCGGCGAGCTCGGCGAGGGCGTAGACGTCGGCGATGTTCTGCGCGGACTGGGTGAAGGAGACGATGTAGCGCCGGCAGGCCTCGACGCCGTGCCGCTGCTGGACGGCGGCGACGGCCCGGAAGGTGTCCAGCACCTCCTCCGGCGGCACCGCGGGCTTCTCGACGGCGGCCGGGTCGGCGGCCCAGGCGAGGGTCTGGCTGTGGACCTTGGCGTGCTGGCGCACCTCGAGCTCGGCGAGGTGGAACCCGAAGGTGTCCAGCTGCCAGATGAGCCGCTGCAGCTCCCCGAACGCGGCGCGGGCGGCACCGGCCGCGGCGAGGGAGTCCTGGACGGTGCCGAGCTCGGCCCGCAGCTCCGTGGGACCGGCGTAGGCCAGGTCGGCGTCCCGGCGCCGGGTGGCGCCGATGCGCTCGGCGAGGACCAGCAGCACGCTGCGGTGCGTCTCCCCGGGGGAGGCGGCCGCGGCCTGGGCGGCCAGCTCGGGGGCGAGCTGGCGCTGGCGGGCCCACAGGCCGGCCAGCGCCTCGCTCGGCGGCGCGAAGCGGTCCTCCACGGTCAGGCCGACGGCGACCGCCCGGGCGGTGCGCTCCAGCGCGAGCAGCACCCGCTCGGCGGCCTGCCCGGCGGCCTGCCGGGTGATCGCGGCGGTGACGTTGGGGTTGCCGTCCCGGTCCCCGCCGATCCAGGTGCCCAGCCGGACGAAGGCCGGCGCCCGCGGCGGGGTGTGGCCCGCCTCGGGGCCCTGCAGCCAGTCGTCCATCCGGCGGTAGACCTCGGCGAAGACCTCGGACAGCGAGGCGTCGAAGACGGCGAGGGAGGTGCGGACCTCGTCCAGCGGGGAGGGGTTGGCCGGCCGCAGCTGGGCGGTGCGCCAGAGGACGTCGATCTCCGCGAGGAGCTCGCGCTCGTTCGCGGCGAGGGCCCCGGCGCCGAGGCGCGGGTCGTCCCGGTCGTCCAGGAGGGTGGCCAGGCGGCGGAGGGAGCCGGCGACGGCGTTGCGGCGCGCCTCGGTGGGGTGGGCGGTCAGCACCGGGTGGAACCGGAGCTCGCCCAGCCGGCGGGCCGCCTCCTCCTCCCCGACCTCGGCGGCCAGGTGGGCGTAGGCGGCGGCCACGGAGTCCGCCGGGCGCTGCTCGGCCAGCGGGACGCTGCCGTCGCGGCCGCGCAGGGTGCGGACCCGGTGCTGCTCCTCGGCGAGGTTGGACAGGTGGAAGTAGCAGGTGAAGGCCCGGGCCACCTCCTCGGCGCGGGCCGGGGTGAACCGGGCGACGAGCTCCTCGGCCCGGGCGAGGTGGTCGCCGGCGGGGTCGTCGACGGCGGCGATGACGAGCTCGCGGAGCTCCTCGACGTCCTCGAACAGCCCGTCGTGGCCGTACTCGGTGAGCACCCGCCCCAGCAGCCCGCCGAGGAGGCGGACGTCCCGGCGCATGGCCTCGGGGATCTCGTGGCGGGCGGCGCCGCGGGTGTGCTGGCCGGCGGGGGTGGGCTGGCCGGCAGGGGTCGGCTGGCCGGGAGAGGTGGGCTCGCCGGCGGGCTGGCCGGCGGAGCGGGTGGGGGCCTGGCTCATACCGGCAGGCTACCCACGCGTCCGCGGCGCGGACGCTCCGGACCAGTCCCTGGTCGACGCAGGGGTGGCAGCTGCCGGAAGGGGACGCCAGCGTCCGGGTGGCCACCGACGGCGACCAGTCCGTACCTCACCGTGTCCAGCCTTCGGGCCGCAGCGTCCAGGCAGCGGGCTACAGCGTCCAGGTGGCCCCGGCGGCGGCGACGTCCACCGGGCCCGGGTAGGCCTGCTGCGCCTCCGCACGCACCGTCTGCGGGTCGGTCCACGGCTGCAGGTGGGTCAGCACCAGCCGGCGGACCCCGGCGGCGGCGGCGAGCTCGCCGGCCCGGCGGCCGGTGAGGTGGATGCCGCGGGCGGTGTCCCGGCCCTCCTGGAAGGCGGCCTCGCTGAGCAGCAGGTCGACCCCGCGGGCCAGGTCCGTCACCCCCGCGCAGGCGTCGGTGTCGCCGGTGTAGGCCAGCGTCACGGTGCCCGGCCCCCGGTCGCTGGGCCCGGTGACCCGGATGCCGTACGCCGGCACCGGGTGGTGCACCGGGAAGGACTCCAGCCGCAGCGGGCCCACGTCGACCGCGGTGCCCGGGCGGTGCTCGGCGAAGGTCAGCTCCCCGGTGTAGCTCTCCGCCGGGCCGTCCCCGCCCACCCCGCGGACCCGCTCCAGGGCGCCGGCCGGGGCCAGCACCGGCAGCGGGGCGAGCGGCCCGGCGGGGTGCCAGCGGCGGTAGACCTGCATGCCGATGACGTCGACCATGTGGTCGGCGTGCAGGTGGGACAGGACGAGGAGGTCCAGCGCGGCGGGGTCGAGGTGGTTCATCAGCGCCCCCATCGCCCCCGGGCCCAGGTCCAGGACCACCGACCAGGTGCGCCGCCGGCCGTCCTCGCCCACGCCGTCGGCCTGGACGAGGTAGCACGAGGCCGCCGACGCCGGCCCGGACATCGAGCCCGAGCAGCCGACGACGGTCAGCCTCACCGGGCGTCCGCCAGGACCTCGGGGGCGTCCGCCAGGACCTCGGGGCCGCGCACGGCGCTGACCTCGGGGCCGAGGAAGCGGCGCGCCAGGCGGGTGAACTGCGCGGCGTCGCCGGTGGCCAGGAAGCGGTGGGTGGGCGGGCCGGCGTCGGCCGGGCGGGAGAGCCCGTTCGCCACCAGGGCGCGGTAGACGTCCTTGGCGGTCTCCTCGGCGGAGGAGACCAGGGTGACGCCGTCGCCCATGACGTAGGCGATCGCGCCGGTGAGGAGGGGGTAGTGGGTGCAGCCCAGGACCAGGGTGTCCACCCCGGCGGCGCGGACCGGGGCGAGGTACTCCTCGGCGGCGGCCAGCACCTCCGGCCCGGAGGTGATCCCGCGCTCGACGAGGTCGACGAACGCCGGCGCGGCGGCCATGGTCAGCTGCAGGTCCGGGGCCGCGGCGAAGGCGTCCCGGTAGGCCCCGGAGTCGATCGTCGCCCGGGTGCCGATGACCCCGACCCGGCCGGTGCGGGTCGCGGCGACGGCGCGGCGCACCGCCGGCTGGATGACCTCCACCACCGGCACCCCGGCGTCGACGGTGTACCGCTCGCGGGCGTCGCGCAGCACGGCGGAGGAGGCGGAGTTGCACGCGATGACGAGCATCTTCACGCCGGAGACGACGAGCCGGTCCATGACCTCCAGGGCGAGGGCCCGGACCTGGGCGATCGGCTTGGGGCCGTAGGGGGCGTTGGCCGTGTCGCCGATGTACAGGACGGACTCCCCCGGCAGCTGGTCCAGCACGGCGCGGGCCACCGTCAGCCCGCCCACCCCGGAGTCGAAGATACCGATGGGTGCGTCCACGGCTCGCGAGCCTACCGACGGCGGTTGCGGCGGTGCAGGGCCTCCAGCAGTGACTCCTGCCACCACGTCAGCGCGGTGTACATGGTGGCCAGGGCGTCCGTGACCTCGTCCTCCGGACCGGGGTCGGGGTCGCGACCGGGGTCGCGGCCCGGCCCGGGGCGGCGGCGGGCCGGGTGGCCGGCCTCGGCGCGGGCCTGCACCGCCTCGGCGTCGGCCTCGTCCTCGATGCCCAGCCGGACGGCCAGCACCAGGCGCACGTCGGTCAGCGCGGCGAGCCAGTCCTGCTCCTGGCCGGTGCGGACCAGGACGACGTCGCCCGCGCCCTCGCGCAGCGCCTCCCGCACGGTGGCCAGCCGGGCGACCTTGCCCGCCCGCAGGCCCTGCTCGGTCAGCGTGCGCAGCTCGGCGGCCAGCTCGGGGTCGTCCTGGCTCATCGGCGGCAGGAGCCGGGCGACGGCGGGGTCGGCCGGGACGTCCGGGCCGGCCTGGCCCGGGGTGAAGTCCAGGGCGGCGAGGACCGCGGCGTCGCCGTCGGCCTCCGCCGCGCGGGGGTCGGGGGCCTCCTCGAGGCGGGTGCCGAGCAGCTCGGCGACGTCGGTGACCAGGCGGCGCAGGATGCGCCGCTCGGCGGGGTCCACCCGGGCGGCGTGGCCGCCGGGGACGGGGACGAAGGCCTGCACTACTCCCCCTCCTCCTCGACGGTGGCCCACAGGCCGTAGCCGTGCATCGCCGTGACGTCGGTCTCCATCTGCTCGCGGTGCCCGCGGGAGACGACGGCCCGGCCGCGGGTGTGGACCTGGAGCATGAGGCGGCGGGCGGTCGGCTCGTCGTAGCCGAAGTAGGTCTGGAAGACGTAGGTCACGTAGGACATCAGGTTGACCGGGTCGTCCCAGACGACGGTGCGCCAGGGCCGCTCGGGCGCCTGCTGCTCGGCCTGCTCGGGCGCCTCCTGGCCGGCCGGGGCGGCGGGGGCGGCCGGGGCTTCCGGCGCGGCCGGGGTGGCCTGGCCGGCCGGGGCGCGGGAGGTGGGGTGGGCCAGCACGCTCATCCCCTCACTCTAGGCAGCGCTACCGTGCTCACCATGCTGAGCGCCGGGAGCACCGCCCTGCTGACCGACATGTACGAGCTGACCATGGTCCAGGCGGCCCTGAAGGCGGGCACCGCCGAGCGGCGCAGCGTCTTCGAGGTCTTCACCCGGCGGCTGCCCGGGGGCCGCCGGTTCGGCGTGGTGGCCGGGACCGGGCGCCTGCTCGAGGCCGTCGCGGCGTTCCGGTTCGGCCCGGCCGAGCTGGACTACCTCGCCCGGGCCGGCGTCGTCGACGAGCCCACCCTGGAGTTCCTCCGCGACTACCGCTTCACCGGCGACATCACCGGCTACCCCGAGGGGGAGTGCTTCTTCCCCGGCTCGCCGGTGCTCACCGTCGAGGGCACCTTCGCCGAGGCGGTCGTGCTGGAGACCGTCATCCTGTCCATCCTCAACCACGACTCCGCGGTGGCGGCGGCGGCGTCGCGGATGACCATCGCCGCCCACGGGCGGCCCTGCCTGGAGATGGGCGCCCGGCGCACCCACGAGGAGGCCGCCGTCGCCGCGGCGCGCGCCGCCGTCGTCGGCGGGTTCACCGGGACCTCGGCGCTGGAGGCGGGCCGGCGCTACGGCCTGCGCACCATCGGCACCGCCGCGCACTCCTTCACCCTGCTGCACGACGACGAGGAGGCCGCCTTCGCCGCCCAGGTCGCCGCGCTCGGGCCCGGGACGACGCTGCTGGTGGACACCTACGACGTCACCGCGGGCGTGCCCCGGGCCGTGGCCGCGGCACGCGCCGCCGGCGGGGAGCTGGGCGCCGTCCGGCTGGACTCCGGGGACCTGGTGGCCCAGGCGTTCACCGTCCGCGCCCAGCTCGACGACCTCGGGGCGACGTCGACCCGGATCACCGTCACCTCCGACCTGGACGAGTACGCCATCGCCGCGCTCGGCGCCGCGCCGGTGGACGCCTACGGGGTGGGCACCAAGCTGGTCACCGGCTCCGGCCACCCCACCGCCGAGCTGGTGTACAAGCTCGTCGCCCGCGAGGGCCCGGCCGGGCAGATGGTGCCGGTCGCCAAGGCCTCGGCGGCCAAGGCCTCGCTCGGCGGGCGGAAGGTCGCCGGCCGGGTGCTCGACGGCGCGGGCCGGGCCACGGAGGAGCTGGTCGTGGCCTCGGCCGACCCGGGGCCGGGGCTGGCCGCGCTGGCGGAGGCGGGCGCGCGGCCGCTGCAGGTGCCGCTGGTGCGCGGCGGGGAGGCGGTCCTCGACGACGGCGGCGCGGCGGCGGTGGCCGCGGCGGCCGACCGCCACCGGGCGGCGCGGGCGGAGCTGCCCTACGACGCGTGGCGGCTCAGCGAGGGCGAGCCGGGGATCCCGACGCGACACCTGGACCTGGACGGCGGCGGCCGGCCGCGCTGAGCCGAGCCGGCGGCGGCCCGGGCGGGGGACGCCGGACCGGCGAGGACCGGTCCTGCCGAGGGCGCCGGACCGCCGGGTCACCGGGCGGTCAGTCCTGACGAACACGCCGGACCGCCGGGGGCCAGTCCTGCCGACGGACGCCGGACCGGCAGGGGCCAGTCCTGCCGAGCACGCCGCACCGGCGGGGGTCAGTCCTGCAGGATCAGGAGCCGGATCGCGCGCGCCAGCCACTCCTGGTAGGCGGACCGGCTCCAGCCCGCCTCCGACACCAGCTGCGTGTAGCTCTCCGGGGAGATGAGGAACGAGAGCGCGTCGGCCAGCTCTCCATCGCTGCGGGTGCTCCGGCAGAGGCCCTTCTCGCGGAAGACGGCGACGGAGCTGAGCATGTCGGTCCGCCGGTTGCCCTGCAGCTCGTGCAGCCGGCGCGCGACCTCGGCGTCGGCGGCCGCGGCCTCCAGCAGCCGCGGCCAGAGCCGGGCGACGCGCGCGTTGGCGGCCGTGACGAAGTCCAGCTGGAACGCGAGCAGCTCCTCCCCGCCCAGCGGCGCGCTCTGCGCGCCGAGCTCGCGCCCGTGCAGCGGGCCCTCGCCCTCGGAGCCGGCGAAGGCGAGGTCGAAGCTGGCCAGCAGCAACGACGCCTTCGGGCCGTTCTGCTTGACGGTCTCGAGCGAGACGCCGGCGTCCCGCGCGATCCCGGCCAGCGAGGCGCCGGCATAGCCGGACTCGCCGAACGCCCGCGCCGCCGCCTCGAGCACCCGGCGCCGCGTCTGCGCCGCCTGCGCCTCGCGCAACGGGGAGACGTAACGAGCCATCCGAGCCATTGACTGCCCTATCGAGGTAGTGAATACTCCTGCGGTACCTTCAACATCCTACACGGCAGGAGACCGCAGATGTCCTCCCTCCTCCTCTGCAGCACGCCCGTCCACGGGCACGTCACGCCGCTCCTCACCGTGTCGAGCGCGCTCGTCGCGGCCGGGCACGACGTCCGCTTCCTCACCGGCGCCCGCTACCGCCGCGCCGTCGAGCAGACCGGCGCCCGATGGGTCCCGCTGCCGGCCGAGGCGGACTACGACGACCGCGACATGGACGCCGCGTTCCCCGGCCGGACCGGGCGCAGCGGCGCCGACGGCGCCCGGTGGGACCTGCAGCACATCTTCCTCGACCCGGCACCGAGCCAGCTGGCCGCCGTCGACGCGCAGCTGCGCGCCGAGCCCACGGACGCCGTCCTGGTCGAGAGCCTGTTCCTCGGGGCGATGCTGCTGCTGTGCCGCCCGGCGGGCGAGCGCCCGCCGGTCATCAACCTCGGCATCGTGCCGCTGGGCCTGCGCAGCCGCGACACCGCCCCGTTCGCGCTGGGCATCCCGCCGATGCCGGGCCCGGTCGGGCGGCTCCGCAACGCCCTGCTCACCTGGACCGCGGACCGCTTCGTCTTCGCCGCGCTGCAGCGGGCCGCCGAGGAGATGGCACGCACCGTGGTGGGCGCGGAGCTGCGGACCGCGGTGATGAACTACCCGGCGACGGCCGACGCCGTCGTCCAGCTCACCGTGCCCGAGTTCGAGTACCTGCGCAGCGACCTGACGGTGCCGGTGCACTTCGTCGGGCCGGTGTCGCTGGCCGCCGCCTCGGCGACGCCCGAACCGGAGTGGTGGGACGACCTCGACGGGCGGTGCCCCGTCGTGCACGTGACGCAGGGCACCGTGGCCAACGGCGACCTCGAGGAGCTCGTCCTGCCCACCATGCGCGCGCTCGAGGGCCGCGACCTGCTCGTCGTCGCCTCCACCGGCGGGCGGGAGGTGCCGCGGTCCCTCGCCCTGCCCGCCAACGCCCGCATCGCCAGCTACCTCCCCTACGACCGCCTGCTCCCGCGCACCGACGTGCTGGTGACGAACGGCGGGTACGGCGGCGTGCACTACGCGCTCGCCCACGGCGTGCCGGTCGTCGCGGCCGGCAGCACCGAGGACAAGGCGGAGGTGTCGGCGCGGGTGGCCTGGAGCGGAGCGGGCCTGCGCGTGCGCCCGGGCGCGGGCGGGGTGGCCCCCGCCCGCATCCGCCGCGCCGTCGACCGCCTGCTCTCCCAGCCCTCCTACCGGGAGAACGCCCGCCGCCTCGGCGCGGCGATCTCCGCGGCCCCGGGGCCGGCCGGTATCGAGCCGGTGCTCCGCGACCTCGTCGCGGCCAGAGCGGCCTGACGCGCCCCCGGCTTCTCGCGGGTCCCCCTCGAGCGGGTCCCGACGACGACCCGCGAGACCTCGACACCGTCTCCAGCCCGCACCTCACCGTCTCCCGCACACCGCGCATCGTCTCCCGCACCCCTCGGCCCGAAAGGCACGACCATGGACGCTCCTTCACCCGTCCCGCCCGCCCCCGCCGTCCCGGCTGCCCTGCCCGGCGAGCACGCCGAGCGCCTGCGCGCCGCGCTGCACGGCGACCTGCTGATTCCTGGCGACGACGGGTGGGACGCCGCCCGCCAGGCCTGGCAGGTGCGCGTGGACCAGCGGCCCGCCGCGGTCGTCGTCGCGGCCGATGCCGACGACGTGGTCACGACCGTGCGGGCGGCGCGGGAGCTCGGGCTGCGGGTCGCGCCGCAGTCCACCGGCCACGCCGCCGGCACCATCCCCTCGCTGGCCGGCACGATCCTGCTCCGCACCTGGCGGCTCGACGAGGTGACGATCGACGCCGCCGCCGGCACCGCGCGCGTCGGCGCGGGCGCCCTCTGGGGCGACGTCGCCGCTCGTGCGGCCGAGCACGGCCTGGCCGCCGTCGCGGGGATGTCGTCCACGGTGGGCGTGGCGGGGTTGCTCCTCGGCGGCGGCCTGGGGTGGCTCGCCCGCTCCCACGGGCTCGGGGCGAGCAGCCTCGTCTCGATCGACGTCGTCGACGCCCTCGGGCGCACGCTGACCGTCGACGCGGAGCACCACGGCGACCTGTTCTGGGCGGCCCACGGCGGCAGCGCCCCCGTCGTCGTCACGGCGGTCCAGATCCGGCTCCACCCCGTCGCGCAGCTGAGCGCCGGGGCCCTGATGTGGCCGGTCGACCGGGCCGCCGACGTCGCCCACGCCTGGCGGGAGTGGAGCGCCGGCCTGCCCGACACCGTCACCTCGTTGGTCCGCGTGCTGCGCTACCCACCCATCCCCGACATCCCCGAGGCGCTGCGCGGACGCTCCTTCGTGGCCGTCGAGGCGGCGGTCCAGGCGGATCCGTCGTCCGCCGCGGCCCTGCTGCAGCCGCTGCGCGCCCTCGGTCCCGCGCTCGACTCGGTCCGCCCGATGTCGCCCGCCGAGCTCGGCACGGTGCACGGCGACCCGCCCCGACCCTCACCGGCCTACGGCGCGGCGGTGGTGCTGGCGGAGATCACGCCTGAGTCGGTGGACGCGCTGCTGGGCGCGGCGCTGTCCGCGCCGGCGGCGCCGCTGCTCTCGATCGAGCTGCGCCAACTCGGCGGCGCGCTGACACCCGGCCGGGCGGACGGCGGCGCCGTCGCCGCGGTCGACGGCGCGGGGCTGGTCTACGCGGTCGGCATCGTCCCGGTCCCCGAGGCGCTGGAGCCGGTCCGGGCCGCCGCGGCCGCGGTGACCGGGGCGCTCCGGCCGTACGCGTCCGGCACGGTCGTCAAGAACTTCGCCGAGACGCCGGCACCCGCGAGCACCCTGTACGGCGACCAGGTCGACCGCCTGCGCCGGGTGGTGACCGCCTGGGACCCGGACCGGATGATCAGCACCGGGCACCCCATCGACTGACCCGAGCTGGTCGACTGGACCGACCGGAGCCCGTCGACGGCGACCCGCGCACGCTCACCGACGAGCACCTACGCGTCGAGCAGGGCTCCCAGGGCGCGAACGGGTCGACCCGCGGGGGCAGGCGGACGACGTGAGTCAGGATCGCGTCCATGAGTGTCGGTGGCGGCGGCCCGGAACCCCTCGCGCCGGTCAGCGGCGGCCCACGAACCACTGCCGCAGCAGCGCGATCCGGGCCTCGATCTCGTCGGTGCGGGCCAGCGCCACCTCCGGCCCGCCGCACCGGCTGCGCAGCTCGGTGTGGACGACGCCGTGCGGGGTGCCGGAGCGCCGGGACCAGGCCGAGACCAGACTGGCGAGCTCCTTGCGGGCGGCAGCGCGGCGGCGGTGGTCAGCGGCGCCGTCGTCCGGCCCCCGCTCCCCCGCCGCAGCCCCGCGGCGCTGCTGGGCCTTGATCTGCTCGGCCTGCCGCGCGCGCAGGAGGGTGCTGACCTGCTCGGGCTCGAGCAGGCCGGGGATGCCCAGGTACTCCTGCTCCTCGGCCGAGCCGACCTCGGCGCCGGTGCCGAACTCCCCGCCGTCGAAGAGGACCTTGTCGAAGGACGCCTGGGAGCCCAGCGCGGCGAACCCGGGCAGCAGGGCGTCGGAGGCCTGCTCGGTCCGGTTGGCCCGGGCGAGCAGGGCGTCCTCGGGCGTGTAGCCGGCGCCCTTCTCCTCGGCGGTGAGCACCCGGTCCAGGGCGTGGTCGCGCTCCCGCTCGAGCTCGCCGGCCAGGGCGAGCAGGTGCGGCACGGAGGGGAGGAACACCGACGCGGTCTCGCCCCGCCGTCGGGCCCGGACGAACCGGCCCACCGCCTGGGCGAAGAACAGCGGGGTAGCCGTGGCGGTGGCGTAGACGCCCACCGCCAGGCGGGGCACGTCCACCCCCTCGGAGACCATCCGCACCGCGACCATCCAGCGCTGCTGCCCGCCGGCGAAGTCCTCGATCCGGGCCGAGGCGCCGTCGTCGTCGGACAGCACGACGACGGCCGGCTCGCCGGTGAGGTCGCGGAGCATGCGGGCGTAGGCCCGGGCGGTGTCCTGGTTGGTGGCGATCACCAGGCCGCCGGCGTCGGGGACCTGGCGGCGGACCTCGGTCAGCCGCTGGTCGGCGGCGGCGAGGACGGCCGGGACCCACTCCCCCTCCGGGTCCAGCGCGGTGCGCCAGGCCTGGGCGGTCATGTCCTTGGTCAGGGGCTCGCCGAGGGTGGCGGAGACCTCGTCCCCGGCCTTGGTCCGCCAGTGCATCTGCCCGGAGTAGGACAGGAAGATCACCGGCCGGACGACGCCGTCGCGCAGGGCGTCGCCGTAGCCGTAGGAGTAGTCGGCGCGGGAGCGGCGCACGCCGTCGGCGTCCGGGACGTACTCCACGAACGGGATCGCGGCGGTGTCGGACCGGAACGGGGTCCCGGTCAGCGCCAGCCGCCGCCGGGCCGGCTCGAACGCCTCGGCGACGGCGTCGCCCCAGCTGAGCGCGTCCCCGCCGTGGTGCACCTCGTCGAGGATGACGAGGGTGGGCTCGGCGGTGGTCCGCGCCCGGTGCAGGGCGGGGTTGGCGGCGACCTGGGCGTAGGTGACGGCGACGCCGTCGAACGCGGCGCCGTGCCGGCCCTGGGCGTTGGTGAACGCCGGGTCCAGCCGCACCCCGACCCGGGCGGCGGCGTCGGCCCACTGGACCTTGAGGTGCTCGGTCGGGCACACCACGGTCACCCGGCGCACCACGCCGGCGGCGATGAGCTCGGTGGCGACCCGGAGGGCGAAGGTGGTCTTGCCCGCGCCGGGGGTGGCCACGGCGAGGAAGTCCCGCGGCGAACGGTCGAGGTAGGTGCGCAGGGCCTCGGCCTGCCAGGCGCGCAGCCGCGAGGCCGTCCCCCAGGCCGCGCGCGCCGGGTAGGCGGGCGAGAGGCTCTCCGCGGCCGCCGTCGAGACGGCCGCGGGGTGGGGCGGCGTGGGCGTGCGCTCGTGCCGGGCGGTCACTCCCCGGTGCCGGCGTTGTCGCGGCGGCCGCCGAAGGGCCAGCCCCGGCCCTTGGCGCCGTCGTCGCCCCCGGGCTTCATGCCCTCGAAGATGGCCTTGCAGGTCGGGCACACCGGGTACTTCTTCGGGTCGCGGCCGGGGGTCCAGACCTTCCCGCACAGGGCGATGACCGGCTGGCCGGTCACGGCGGACGCGGCGATCTTGTCCTTGCGGACGTAGTGGGCGTACCGCTCGTCGTCCCCCGGCGAGGTCTGCTCGCGGACCTCCTCGCGCTCGAGCACGCTCGTGCCGGACGACGGCGCGGACGTGGGCGGCTGCGGCCTGGTGGGGGCGTCGGGGGTCGAGCTCATGACGGCCAGTGTAGGCACCGGGTGCGGGTCGGGGCGTGTCCTCACGGCCGCTGCCGGGGCGGGTTCCTCACAGCCCCGCCGTGCTCGTGCTCACAGCCCCTGCCAGGCCGGCTTGGCCGCGTAGACCTGCCGGAAGTAGTCGGCGAGGCGGAGCCGGGAGGCGGCGTCCTCGTCGACCAGGACGGTGACGTGCGGGTGGTGCTGCAGGATCGTGGCCGGCCACAGCGCGCTCACCGCGCCCTCGACGAGCTGGTGCACGGCCTCGGCCTTGCCGGTGCCGCTGGCGACGAGGACCACGTGCCGGGCGGACATGATGGTGGCCAGGCCCTGGGTGAGGCAGTGGTGGGGGACGGCGTCGACGTCGCCGCCGAAGAACCGGGCGTTGTCCCGGCGGGTCTGCTCGGTGAGGGTCTTGATCCGGGTGCGGGAGGCGAGGGAGGAGCCGGGCTCGTTGAAGGCGATGTGGCCGTCGGTGCCGATCCCGAGGATCTGCAGGTCCACCCCGCCGGCGGCGGCGATGGCCGCCTCGTAGGCGGCGCAGGTGGCCGGCAGGTCGGCCGCGCTGCCGTCCGGGCCCTGCACCGCACCCGGGGCGAAGTCCACCTGGCCGGTGAAGTCCCGCTCGATGACGTTTCGGTAGCGCTCGGGGTGCTCCGGGGGCAGGCCGACGTACTCGTCCAGGGTGAAGGCACGCGCCCGGGCGAAGGAGACCCGGCCCGCCTGGTGCCGGCGGATGAGCTCGGCGTAGACGGCGAGCGGGCTGGAGCCGGTGGCCAGGCCCAGGACGGCGTCGGGACGCGCCTGCAGGAGCTGCTCGATCTCGTCGGCGACGAGCCGGGCCCCGGCCTCGGCGTCGGGCTGGATGACGACCTCCACGGCATTCCTCCTCGCTCGCCGGCGCCACCTGCACCGGCGCCCGCCACCCTAGCGGGCGGCGGGCGGGGGGCAGCGGGCCCTTCGGCGGCGGCGGGCGGGAAGGGGGAGGCAGCAGCCGGCCAGTTGCCGGCGGCGCCGGGCTGCGCTGGACGCCGGTCACCGGTCGGCCCTGAAGCCGGCCGGCGGGACTGGTTGGCGCCGAGCCCGGCCGGTCTGCCGACTACTGCGTCCGGCAGGCCGTCGTGCGGTCGCGACGGCGGGCAGGACCGGCCACGTCCTGGGGCCAGGTCCTGCCCGCCGCGGGAGGGTCAGGAGGCGGCGACGGCCTTCTTCAGGGCCGAGCCGGCGGAGATCTTCACGCCGTGGCCGGCGGGGATCTGGATCTCCTCACCGGTCCGGGGGTTGCGGCCGGTGCGGGCGGCCCGGTCCACGCGCTCGACGCTCAGCAGGCCGGTGACCTTGACGGCCTCGCCCTTGCTGATGGAGTCCACGAGGACGTCCTGCAGCGCGGACAGGGCGGCGTCGGCCTGGGACTTGGTGAGCGAGGAGCGCTCCGCGATGGCGGCGACGAGCTCGGTGCGGTTGACGGACATAGAATCCCTCTCATCGGTCGGTTCGGGCACCGCCTGGTGGTGCCGCTGCGCCGACACTACGCACACCGCGGCGCCGTTGTCGCATCACACGCCCGCGTTTTCCGCGAGTTCGAGCCGTTCCGGGTGCTTTCGACGCTCGGCGGCGACGGCGTGCCGTCGTTGGCCCAGTCCTCGCGAGCGACGTGACGCCCTGGGGTCGGCGACCGGCCGCCGTCGTCCCGGTTGGGTCCGGCAACCGCCGTGCCGTCCCGGGCCAGGTCCCCCGTCGCCGTCGTCCCGGCACTGCCCCGCTTCCGGCGAGACGCCCGGGGGGCGGCGCCCGGCCGCCGTCGTCCCGGCCGGGTCCGGCAACCGGCGTGCCGTCCCGGCCGGGCTCGCAACCGGCGAGCCGTCCCGGGCCAGGTCCCCCGTCGCCGTCGTCCCGGCGGGCAGGATGGGGGGACACGAGGAGGAGGTCGACATGGAGGAACGTCTGCTGGGCTCGACGGGCCGGCAGGTCTCGGTGGTGGGGCTGGGCACCTGGCAGCTGGGCGCGGACTGGGGCGAGGTGGAGGAGTCGGCGGCCATGGCGGTGCTGGCGGCGGCCGTGGACGCGGGCGTGACCTTCCTGGACACCGCCGACGTCTACGGCGAAGGGCGCAGCGAGCGCCTCATCGGCGCCTTCCGCCGGGCGAACCCCTGGGCGGACGTGCTGGTGGCCACCAAGATGGGCCGGCGCGCGCCGCTGGTGCCCGAGGCCTACCACCTCGACGCGTTCCGGGCGTGGACGGACCGCTCCCGGGAGAACCTGGGCGTGGACCGGCTGGACCTGGTGCAGCTGCACTGCCCGCCGTCGGCGGTCTACTCCTCGGCGGCGGTCTTCGAGGCGCTGGAGACCCTGGTCGCCGAGGAGCGGATCGCCGCCTACGGCGTCAGCGTGGAGACCTGCGCGGAGGCGCTGACGGCGCTGGAGCACCCCGGCCTGGCCTCGGTGCAGATCATCCTCAACGTCTTCCGGCGCAAGCCGCTGGCCGAGGTGCTCCCGACGGCGCAGGAGCGGGGCGTGGGCATCGTCGCCCGGGTGCCGCTCGCCTCGGGGCTGCTGTCGGGGCGGTACGACCACCGGACGGTCTTCGCCCCCGACGACCACCGCAGCTTCAACCGCCGCGGGGAGTCCTTCGACGTCGGCGAGACCTTCGCCGGGGTGGACTTCGAGACCGGTGTCGACGCCGCCCGGGAGTTCTCCCGGATCGTGGCCGAGCTCGGGCCGGCCGGCGCGAGCCCCGCGCAGGTCGCGCTGGCCTGGGTGATCCAGCAGCCCGGGGTCACGACGGTCATCCCCGGCGCGCGGAACCCCGAGCAGGCGCGGGCCAACGCGGCCGCGGCGGACCTGCCCGCGCTCTCCCCCGAGCTGCTGGCCGCCGTCGAGCGGCTCTACGACGAGCGGCTCCGGCCGCTGGTGCACGACCGCTGGTAGGCGCCTGGGGGCGGGCAGGGTCAGCCCAGGAACGGGGCGAGCTGCGCGACGAGCGCCTCGACGTCCTCCGGCGTCGTGTCGAAGGAGGCGACGGCGCGGACGGTGCCGGCGTCCCACGCCAGCACCGGTGCCTGGGCGACCACCCGCGGCAGGGCCGCCGGCGGCACGGCGACGAAGACGGCGTTGGCCTGCACCGGGTACCGCGGCGGGGCGCCGAGGGCGGTGAGCCGGTCGGCGAGCAGGTCCGCGGCCGCGTTCGCCCGCGCGGCGTTGTCCCGCCACAGGTCGTCGGTGAGCAGGGCGAGGAGCTGGGCGGAGACGAAGCGCATCTTGGAGGCGAGCTGGGTGGAGGCCTTGCGCAGCCGGTCGACGGGCTCGGCGAGGGCGGGGTCGAGCACGACGACGGCGTCGCCGAACATCGCCCCGTTCTTGGTCGCGCCGAAGGAGACGACGTCGACGCCGGCGTCGGTGGTGAGCGCGCGGAGCGAGGTGCCCAGGCGGGCCGCGGCGTTGGCCAGCCGGGCGCCGTCGACGTGGACCCGGGCCCCGCGGCCGTGGGCGACGGCGGCCAGGGCCGCCAGCTCATCGGGGGTGTAGGTGGTGCCGAGCTCGGTGCTCTGGGTCAGCGACACCGCCGCCGGGCGGGCGTGGTGGACGCTGCCGTCGTCCTCGAGCGCGGCGGCGAGCTGGTCGGGGGTGATCTTGGCGTCGACTGCCGGGACGGTGCGGGTCTGGATGCCGCCGACGAGCTGGGGTGCGGTGGACTCGTCGGTGACCAGGTGCGCGCGGTCGGTCGTGACCAGGGCGTCCCAGCGCTGCAGCAGCGCCTGCGCGGCCACGATGTTGGCGCCGGTGCCGTTGAAGACCGGGAAGATCCGGGCGTCGGGGCCGAAGACCTCCCGGGCGCGCTCGGCCAGGGCCGCGGTGACGGTGTCGGCGCCGTAGGAGGCTGCGTGCCCCTCGCCGGCCGCGGTGACCGCGGCCAGGACTGCGGGGTGGACGCCGGAGGCGTTGTCGGACGTGAAGCCGCGCGTGGTCATCGGGCCATTGTCTGACGCCGGGAGATGGGCGCTGGCACAGAGCCGGCGGCGGCTGCCGCGGGTCGGCCCGCGGCGCTGACATCAGCGAAGCGCTGGCGGGCTTCGTTCGCTGATAGCACCCGGACGACCGCCGCCGACGAATCGGCGGCGGCCGTGATGCTGGACGACGTCGGGTCTAGAACGGCGGGTCGCCGTATTCGTCGTCGCCGTGGTTCCCGGCGGCGGAGATCGTGCTGGGGCGTGCTCGTCCTCGCCAGGTGTTCAGGGGGGTGGTGGTGCCGTCGAGGTTGCGGCGGTATGCGTGGCCGGTGGGGGTGAGCCACTCGAAGACCCCGGGGGTGGGCTGGGTGGTCTTGAACGTGCCGGCGGACTTGAGGGCGTGGTCGGTGGTGCACTGGGCGCCGAGGCTGTCGGCGGCGGTGCGCCCGCCCTGGGAGAAAGGCCGCGTGTGGTCGATCTGGCAGCGTTCGGCGGGGGTGGTGCAGCCGGGGCGGACGCAGGTGCGGTCGCGGGTGCGGACGTGCTCGGCGAGGTCGGCGGGGGGCCGGTAGCGGGTGCGGCCGAGGTCCAGGACGGTGCCGGAGAGGGGGTCGGTGATCAGGCGGCGCCAGGTGCCGCCGGCGGCCAGGGCGCGGGCGACGTCGGGGCTGATGGGGCCGTACCCGGCGAGCTCGGCCACCTCCCCCGGCTCGGGGTCCAGGACCAGATCCCGCCCACTCCCGCCGGCGGGACCGGCGGGCACACCGCCGGTGCCGGGGCCGGTGCCGGTGCCGGAGCTGGTGGTGGCGTCGTCCTTGGTCACCCCTGCGGTGGCCCGGTCACCGTCACCGACGACGGCGTTACCGTCCCGACTGGCGCCGTTGCCGTCCCCGTCGCCGGTGGCGCCGGTGGTGTCGCCGCTCGTGCCGGTGGGAGCCTCGCCGTCGTGCGGGGGGAGGGCGACGGACAGGGGGATGGTCACGCGGATCTGGGTGCGGTTGGTGCCGGGGTCGCCCAGCGGCATGCCGGAGCGCCAGGACAGCAGCAGGTGCAGGTCGGGGATCTCCCCGAGGCCCGGGCACTCCACCCAGGCGCCGCTCCCGGGCGCCTGTTGGCCGCCCCGGGGCGGACAGTCGGGCGGTAAACCCGACGGTGCCGGCGGGTCGGTGACGCCCAGAGGCACTTCAGGGCGTGACAGGGCAGGGTCAGGCGTTGAGCCAGGCGGACCAGATTCGGGCGGCGAGCCCGGCGGGCCAGGGTCAGGCGGTGCGCCGGTCGCGGGCGCTGCGCGGTCCTCGACGCCGGGTTCGGCTCCCGGGCCGGGCGGGCCCGCGCCCGCGTCCTCATCGGTTGCACGCATCTCACCGTCGTCGCCCGCACCGTCGTCGGTTGCGTCGATTGCGTCGGTTGCGTTCGCCTCGTCGGCCGCGCCCGCGCCGGCGTCGGCCGTGCCGGCGTGGTCGCCGGCGTGCTCGTCGCTGCCTGGGTGGTTGAGGTTCGGTGGTTTGGTTCCGGGTGGGGGGCCGGCCCAGCCGGTGGTGAGGGCGCCGTGGGCGAGGACGGCGAGGGCGTCGGCGCGGAGCTGGTCGCGGGTGCGGTCGTCGCCGTGGGCCTGGGCGGTGGTGGTCATGGCTTCCAGGGCGAGGTCGACCCGGACGGCGTCCTCGGCGGGCAGGACCGCGTACAGCGAGGCCATCCCGTCCGGCAGCGGCGCCGGGTGGGTCACTTTGCGGCCGGCGCGGGCCCGGTGGTGGCGCTCGGTGGCCGCGGCGGGGTCGACCTTGACCAGCGCGGCGGCGAGGTCCTTGACGAGCTGGGCGTGGGTGCGGGTGGGGGCGGTGGGCAGCACCTCGGCCTCGGCCAGGACCGCGACCGGGAGGGCGTGCTCGGCCAGGGTGGTGATGATCGTGGCGGCCTTGCGGTAGTCGATCGCCCCGGACCGCAGGGCCTGGGCGGTGTCGGTGAACGCCCCCCGCATGCCCCGGCCGGTGCGGATCAACCGGTTCGCCTCCGTCACGGAGATGCCCAGGCGCATGGCGACCTCCTGGGCCGAGCCGTCCAGCACCGTCCCGCCCGGGCCCTTGACGGTGCGGGCGTCGTAGATGTCTCGGCACCGGGTGGCGACCACGTCGGCGAGCTCGGCGGACCTCGCGGCGGCCCAGGCCTCCACCCGGCGTATCGCGGCGAGGGCCTCCACCGCGGCGAACCCGTCCAGCTCGGCAAGGTTCACCCCGGACAGCAGGGCGGCGAGCTCGGGCCCTGCCGGGCACCGGGCCAGGGAGTCCGTGTCCACCCCGATGGTGGTCAGCAGGCAGCCGTCCCCGGCCGCCCCGGCCGCCTCCCACCGGGAGTACGGCACCTCGGTCACCGGCACCGGGCCGGGATCGTCCGGGACGACCACGTCGGTCTCGCCGCGGGCCACCGCCAGGAACAGCTCGACCCCCGCCGCCACCTGCTCACCGGTGAGCGTGACGGTCCGGTCCTCATCGGCCAGCGGCTCGCGGGGGGCCATCGCCGATGCGGTTGCGAAGAACTCCTGGACCGGCGGGGTGATCTCCTCCCCGCGGGCCCGGGTCGCCGCCTCCGCCGCCCGGGCCAGCCGGGCCGCGGTCTCCTCCACCTCACCCGGCGCCACCGCGACGTCCCCGGTGATCTCCGAGGTCCGGGCCACCCCGGCCGCCACCGCGGCGTCGGCGAGGACCTGGGAGGCCACCAGCCACACCCGCACCCGCACCCGGGCGTGCGGGTCGTCCCCGGCCGGGCCGCCGCCGGGGCCGTCGAGGGTGTCCTCGTCCCACAGCTCCCCCGCGGTCGCCGCCCGCACCGCCGCGACCCGGTCCTGGGCCGCCATCATCGCCGCGAAGTGGCGCATGTGCCGGCACGGAGAGTTCGACTCGAAGTCCTCGGCGCAGCAGAACCCCCGCGCCTGGGCCGCCTCGTCCGCCGGAGACCACACCAACCACCCCTCCGGACCCGGACCGTCCCACCCCCACCCACCAGCAGACGGACCGGCACCGCCGGGACGACCAGCAGCAGCACCGGGACGACCAGCAGCACCGGCCGCCGGCCGCTTCTCCCGCTCACCATCGAACACAGGTACAGAGTAGATCGGGCCACCGACATCGGACCCCGGCCCGTCCCCACCCCCGCTGAACGGACCGCCAACACGGCCGGAGCGACCCGCAGCGCGGCCCGGACGACCGGGGGCGCCACCGGCTTGAGCCTCGTCCCGCTCCTCCTCGAACATACGTCCATAGTGGGACCGGCCACCGACATCGTGCCGGGCTTGTCCCCAGCCTCGGGGGTCAGCCCCATGCCGCACCACCCCGGAGGGGCCGACAGCACGTCCCGCAGCTGGCTCGGCATGCCCTTCGTTGAGCATGCCGACATGACGGCGGCCTGGCCAGTAGCGTCGACGTTGCCATCTCAGGCGTGTCGACCACGAACGACGCCGTCGCCGTCGCCGTCGACCACGGACGACAGCACCCCTCCGGTCGTGCCACGCGGGCACGAAAGGAGGGGTGCTGCCTGCGGGACCCCGATCGGTCAGGGCCCCGCTGGGGGTGGAGATGGCGGGAATCGAACCCGCGTCCGACGGTGCTGAACCAGGGCTTCTCCGGGTGCAGTCTGCTGCTGATTTTCTCGGCCCCAGCGATCACGCAGACAAGTCGCTGACGGGCCCAGTCATCTAGGTGTCCCCGCTGCCCCGATGACGAGGGCGGCGAGCAGTGGCTCTCTAGTCGACGCCAGGATCCGGGACGAGAGCTAGCCCGGGCTGACGGAGTTCAGGCCTCGCTCAGGCGGCGAGGGCGAACTCGGTGCGCTTGGAATCGGCACCTATTGGTTTGCAGAGAGCGTTGACGAGATGACTCTGCATCCTCGACCCGCTTCCCCTGGGACGACAACCGTCGTCGAAACCGATCATCCCCTGTGGAGTTGTCGCCAGTCCCGCCCGGGGGCGGGGCCTGCGGTGTCATGCTACGGGGTCAACCACCGGCCCCGCACGTTCATTCCCGCCCCCGCCAGAGCGTCGACCGCGGGCTCAGGACCGCTTGCGGGAGGTGAGCTCGTCGAGGAGCAGGGTCCCGGCGATGCCCAGCATGAAGACGTCCTTGGCGATCCCGGTGCCCTCCTGGCTGGGCCGGAACCGGGACCCCTCGGCGGTCAGGCCGGGGGTGCGCAGGTACATCCGCAGGAGCGCGGTGGAGAAGCCGCCCAGGCCCAGGGCCACCAGCCAGGTGGGCACGAACGGGGCCAGCAGGGCGGCGCCGAGCGCGGTCTCGGTCGTGGCGATGAGCTTGCCGAAGTCCTGCGGGGACAGCTCCTTCAGCTGCGGGAACGCGTTGGCGCCCATCTGCTGCAGCCCGGCGGCGCCCTCCGGCGGGAGGTTCCGCTTGCCGAGGCCGGAGTTGAGGATGAAGGCGCCGGCGGCGAGGCGGGCGGGGACGTGGCGGAGCTTGATCGGCATACCCATGGCTTCCTCCTGTACAGGTAACAGGAGTACAGCCTATCGACGGGCGGCCCGGACCACCGCCGCTACCCGGACGCCTGCAGCGACCGGGAACCTCCAGGTGGCGGCGCAGGCGACGGCCTGCAGGTGGCGGCGCAGGCTCGTCGGCCTACAGGTGGCGGCGCAGGCTCATCGCCCGTTGCGCCTCGCGCTCGTCCTGCTGCCGGCGCAGGGTCTCCCGCTTGTCCCACTCCTGCTTGCCGCGGGCCAGCGCGATCTCGACCTTGGCCCGGCCCTTGAGGAAGTACAGCTCCAGAGGCACGATCGTGTGCCCCTTCTCCCGGCTCTTGACGGCGAGCTCGGTGATCTCGTCCTTGTGCAGCAGGAGCTTCCGCTTGCGCCGCGGGCCGTGGTTGGTCCACGACCCCTGCGCGTACTCGGGGATGTGCGCGTTGTGCAGCCACGCCTCGCCGTGCCGGTCGATCTCCACCCAGCCGTCGACGAGGGACGCCCGGCCCATCCGCAGCGCCTTGACCTCGGTTCCGGTGAGCGCGAGCCCGGCCTCGAAGGTGTCGTCGATGTGGTAGTCGTGCCGCGCCTTCCGGTTCCGCGCGACGACCTTCTTCGCGTCCGCCGCGGCCTTGGCCCGCTGCGCGGCGGTCGGCTTCTGCGTCGCGGGGGCCTTGCTGCTGGCCACGTCGGTCACCTCCTGGGTCTGGTCGGGGCGCGCCCACCGTCGTCCGTCGTCGTGCTGGCGCTGCCGGTCCTCAAGCCTAGGTCAGGGCGGGGCGGATCCCGAGGGGATATCGCTGACGGCGCACCCGGCTGACGACCACGCCGCAGGGAGTCCCCCGCGGCGCACCCGCGCGGCGACTCGGCGACGTCGCGAGGGTGCGCCCGGATCAGAAGCCCGGCAGCGTCATGGGGTCGATCGTCACCCCGTCCTTCCAGACCTCGAAGTGGACGTGGCACCCGGTGACGTTCCCGGTGGCGCCCGTGTACCCGATGACCGAGCCCTGGGGGATCTGCTGCCCGGCGCGCACCGCGAACCGGGAGAGGTGGTTGTAGACGGTGACGTAGGAGCTGCCGTCGAGGATGCCGTGGTTCACCAGCACCTGGTTGCCGTGCGTCCCGTTGCCGGCGGCCGGCCGGACCCCGACGACGGTCCCGGCCGCGGCGGCGACCTGCGGGCTGCCGCAGCTCGAGCGCAGGTCGACCCCGTTGTGCATGAACCACCCGCCGGTGATCGGGTACACGCGGTAGCCGTAGGAGGAGGTGACGAAGAGGGAGCCGGACACCGGCGGGATCAGGATCCCCCCGGCCGCCGGGGCGGGAGCGGCGGGCGCGGCCGGGGCCGGCGCCGCGGGGGCCGCGGGGGCGGGCGCGGCCGGGGCCGGCGCTGCGGAAGCGTCCCGGCGCTCCGCGTCCCGACGGGCGGCGTCCCGGGCGGCGGCGTCTGCCTGCCGCTGCCGCTCGGCCTCCGCGGCGGCGGCCGCCGCCGCGGCCTTGCGCTTCCGCTCCTCCTCGGCCTTGCGGTTGGCCTCGTCGATGGCCGCGATCTCCTTGGCGAGCTCGTCGTTGGAGGACTCCAGCTCGTCGATCTGCTCGCCGTGCTCCTTCTTCTTGGCCTCCAGGTCGGCGGCGAGGGCGGTCGTCTCCCGCTCGAGCTGGGCGATCTCCGTCGCGTGCTTCTTCGCGGCGGCACGGGCCTCGTCGGCAGCGGCGACGGCGTCGTCGGCGTCGGCCTTGAGCTCGCCGATGCGGGTGGTGACCGCCTCCTGCCGCTCGGCCTGGTTGCGGGCGACGGCGCCCGCGGTCTCCAGCTCGTCCAGGACCTGGGTCTGGGCCCGGACTGCGCTCTCCCGCACGGCGTAGCCCCGCAGGAAGTCCTCGGTGCTGCCCGCGTCCAGGACGACCGACAGCGAGCTCGCCGCGTGCTCGCCCCGGTAGGTGCTGCGGGCCAGCTCGCCCATGGCCGTCTTGGTGGCGTCGATCCGGGTGCCGCCGTCGGCGATCTCCTCGGCGAGCGCGGCGGCCTCGGCCTCGGCGAGGTCGAGCCGGCCGGCCACCTGCGCCTGCTTGCTCTCCGCGGCGGCGAGCTTGTCCTGCGCCTCGGCCAGCGCGGCCTGGGCGACGGGCAGCTTGGTGCGGACGTCCTCCAGGGCGAGGTAGGCGGCGGCGAGCTCGCTGTTGACCCCCTCCAGGGACGCCTCGACCCGCTCGCGCTCGGCGGCGTTCTCCTCCTGCTGCCGCACCAGGTCGTCGCGGGTGTCGGCCTGCGCGACCGCCGCCGGGAGCGCCACGGCGAGGGCGAGGGCGAGTGCGGTGGCCCGGACCAGGCGGCCGCGGCCGCGGCGGCCCGTGCCGGCACGGCGAGCGGTACCGCCCAGACGGCCACGGCCGCCGTCGGAAGGGACGGGACGGGCGCCGTCGGAAAAGACGGGACGGTCGCCGTCGGGAAGCGCAGGACGGGCGCCGTCGGGCCGGGTCCGACGACGGCGGGTGCCCCTGAGGCGGACGGGACGGGCGCCGTCGGGGCGGGCCGAGCGGACGCCGTGGGGCTGCTGGTACATCTGTCTCCTCATACCCGTGTGTAGCGGCCCAGGGTCACCACGGAGCTGACGGCCGCGAGCAGGATGGCGGCGAGGACGAGGAAGGGGGCGATGGCCCACACGTCGGCGGTGCCGACGTACTGCACCCAGGGCGTGGAGGAGGCCAGCCAGTCCTGGACGAGGTAGCGCACCCCGGCCAGCAGGCCGGCCACGGCCAGCACCGCGCCGGCGAGGGCGGCGATCGCGCCCTCGAGCATGAACGGCAGCTGGATGAACAGGTTCGACGCGCCCACCAGCCGCATGATGCCGGTCTCCCGGCGGCGGGACATGGCCGAGAGCCGGATGGTGGTGGTGATGAGCAGGACCGCGGTGACGATCATGACCGCGCCCAGGCCCACCGACATCAGGGTGGCCCGGTTGAGGACGAGGAAGAGCGGCTCGAGCTGCTCGCGCTGGTCGACCACCACCTCCACGCCGGGGCGGCCGTCGAGCTCGTCGGCGACGATCTGGTACTGCTCGGGATCGACGAGCTTGACCCGGTAGGAGACCTGCATCTGGTCCACCGTCAGGGACTGGGCCCAGACGGTGTCCTCCATCTGCTCCTGGAAGGCCTCGTACGCCTGCTCCTTGGTCTCCAGGTAGACCTCGTCGACGTACGGCGCGAGGGCCTCGGACTCGAGCAGCTCGCCGATGTCGGCGATCTGCTCCTCGGTGGCCTCCCCGGCGGCGCAGGCGGGCTCGGCGGAGTCCGCCGGGCACATGAACGCCGAGACCTCGACCTTGTCGTACCAGTCGTTCTTCAGGTTGCCGATCTGGGCCTGCAGCAGGGCGGCGGCGCCGACGAACATCAGTGAGACGAAGGTGACCAGGGCCACCGAGACGGTCATCGCGAGGTTGCGGGTGAGGCCCTGGAGGGTCTGGGAGAGGACGAACCGGATGCGCACGTGGCCGTCCCCTCTACCGGCTCGCACCGTAGACGCCGCGGGACTGGTCGCGGACCATGACGCCGTCGGAGAGCTCGACGACGCGCTTGCGCATCTGGTCGACGATGTCGTCGTTGTGGGTGGCCATGACGATGGTGGTGCCGGTGCGGTTGATGCGGTCGAGGAGGCGCATGATCCCGATCGAGGTGGTGGGGTCGAGGTTGCCGGTGGGCTCGTCGGCGAGGAGGAGCTGGGGGCGGTTGACCATCGCGCGGGCGATGGCGACGCGCTGCTGCTCGCCGCCGGAGAGCTCGTGCGGCAGGCGGCGCTCCTTGCCGTCCAGCCCCACCAGCTCCAGGGCCTCCGGGACGGTGGTGAGGATGTGGTGCCGGGGCTTGCCGATGACCTGCAGCGCGATGGCCACGTTGTGGAAGACGGACTTGTCGGGCAGCAGCCGGAAGTCCTGGAACACCGTGCCGATCTGCCGGCGCAGGTGGGGCACCTTCCACCGGGAGACCTGGGCCAGGTCCCGCCCCAGGGCGAGCACCCGCCCGGAGGTGGGCCGCTCCTCGCGGAGCACCAGCCGGAGGAAGGTGGACTTGCCGGAGCCGGAGGCGCCGACGAGGAAGACGAACTCGCCCCGCTCGATCTCCAGGGTCACCTGGTCCAGCGCGGGCCGGGCGCCGCGCGCGTAGACCTTGGAGACGTTCTCGAACCTGATCATGCCCCGGGGCGGCCAGTCTCGACGGCAGGGAGGTACAGCTCTGGCCGCTCCGAGACTAGACAGGTCGGCGACGGCGGTGGCTGACCGACACGCCCGTTCTCCCGGCCGGGCCGGGGCGGCGGCAGGGCCAGGGCGGCGGCAGGGCCAGGGCGGCGGCAGGGCCGGGGCCGGCAGCAAGGGCCGGGCCCGGCGGCAGGGCCGGCGACGGCGCCGTCAGGCTTCGGCGAGGACCTGCTGGTTGTTCTTGCGCCAGCGGATGCCGGCGTCGATGAAGTCGTCGATCTCGCCGTCGAAGACCGCCGCCGGGTTGCCGGACTCGTGCTCGGTGCGCAGGTCCTTGACCATCTGGTAGGGCTGGAGGACGTAGGAGCGCATCTGGTCCCCCCAGGAGGCCTTGGCGTCCCCGGCGAGCTCCTTCTTTTCCGCGGCCTCCTGCTGCTGCTTGAGCAGCAGCAGGCGGGACTGCAGCACCCGCATGGCGGCCGCGCGGTTCTGGATCTGGGACTTCTCGTCCTGCATCGAGACCACGATGCCGGTGGGCAGGTGCGTGATGCGGACCGCGGAGTCGGTGGTGTTGACCGACTGCCCGCCGGGGCCGGAGGACCGGAAGACGTCGACCCGGATGTCGCTCTCCGGCACGTCGATGTGGTCGGTCTTCTCGATGAGCGGGATGACCTCGACGGCGGCGAAGGAGGTCTGCCGGCGACCCTGGTTGTCGAACGGGGAGATCCGCACGAGCCGGTGGGTGCCGCCCTCGACGGACAGGGTGCCGTAGGCGTAGGGGCCGTCGACCTCGAAGGTGACCGACTTCAGGCCCGCCTCCTCGGCGTAGGAGGTGTCCAGGACCTTGGTGGCGTAGCCCCGGCGCTCGGCCCAGCGCAGGTACATCCGCAGCAGCATCTCGGCGAAGTCGGCCGCGTCCACGCCGCCGGCGCCGGCCCGGATGGTGACGACGGCGGACCGCTCGTCGTACTTGCCGGACAGCAGGGTGCGCACCTCGAGCTCGGCGAGCTCCTTGGCGATGGCGGTCCGCTCGCGCTCGGCGTCGACGAGGAAGGCGTCGGCGTCGGCGCCGTCCTCCTCCTGCCCCAGCTCCACGAGCGCCTCGAGGTCGTCGATCCGGCGGGTCAGCCGCTCGACCCGCTCGAGCTCGCTCTGGGCGTGGGAGAGCTGGGAGGTGACCGCCTGGGCGGCGTCGGGGTCGTCCCACAGGTCGGGGGCGGCGGCCCGCTCGGAGAGCTCGGCGATCCGGGCGCGCAGGGCCGCCGGGTCCGTCACCGCCCGGATGGACTCCAGGGTGGAGCGGAGCTCGGCGATCTCGTGCGGGAAGTCGGTGGCCACGCACCGAGATTACGCGATGGGGCCTGGGTCCGGCCGGGCCTGGACCGGCCGGACCGGCCGGCCCGGCCGCCGTCAGACCGGGCGGTGGAGGCCGGGCCCGCCCCGTCAGGTCGGCGCCCGCCCCGTCAGGTCGGCGCCGGCACCAGGTGGCGGGCGAACCAGTCCGCGGCCAGCGCGCCGGCCTGCTCCAGCGCACCCGGCTCGGGGAAGAGGTGGGTGGCGCCGGGGACGACGGCGAGGTCGCACTCCCCGGGCAGCTGCGCCTGCGCCTGCCGGTTGAGGGCGAGCACCTCGGTGTCCCGCTCCCCGACGACGAGCAGGGTGGGGGCGGTCACCTCTCGCAGCCGCGGAGCGGCCAGGTCGGGCCGGCCGCCGCGGGAGACGACGGCGCGGAGCCGGGCGGGGCGCTCCGCGGCCGCCCACAGCGCGGCGCCGGCCCCGGTGCTGGCGCCGAAGTAGCCGAGCGGGAACTGGTGGAGCGCGGGCTCGGCGGCCGTCCAGGAGGTGGCGGCCAGCAGCCGGTCGGCGAGCAGCGGGATGTCGAAGACCCGACGCCGGTCGGCGGCCTCCGCCTCGGTGAGGAGGTCCAGGAGCACCGTGGCCAGGCCCGCGGCATGGAGCAGGTCGGCGACGGCCCGGTTGCGCGGGCTGTGCCGGGAGCTGCCCGAGCCGTGCGCGAACAGCACCACGCCGGCGGCGGCCGCCGGCATGGCGACGTCGGCCGGCAGGGGGCCGGCGGTGCTCGGGACGGCGGCCTCGTACCGACGGACCGACGGTCCGGCGGGTGCCGGGTCTGTGGGCGGGTCGGCCGTGCCCCGGTCCGGGGCGGGTGTCTCGCTCGCCCGGTCCGGTCTAGGCTCGGCCGGCGCCCGGTCCGGGGCGGGACTCCCGCTCGCCCGGTCCGGGCCAGGCGCCGGGTCCGGCACTGGCTCCGTCGTCACCCGGGCCGGCCCCGACCCGGCCGGCTCCCGGTCCGCCCGCTCGGTGCGGCGGGCCTCGGCGAGCAGGTCCCGGACCTGCGCGTCGGTAACCTGCCGGAAGTCCTCGTACCAGGCGCCGACGGCGAGGAGCCGGGCGGGCTCGGCCAGGGCGATGAGCTCGTCGACCTCCTCCCGCAGCGCGGCGGCGACGTCGCCGGCGACGACGGGGACGGCCAGCACGATCCGCGCGGCGCCGCGGGCGCGCAGCACCGCGACGGCGGCGCGCACGGTCGCTCCGGTGGCGATGCCGTCGTCGACGAGGACGACCTCGCGCCCCGCGACCTCCTCCCCCGCCCCGGGGCCGCGCCAGGCCGCCACCCGCCGGTCCAGCTCGGCCCGTTCGGCCGCCGTCGCCGTCTCGATGTCGGTGGCGCTCACGTGCCGCACCACCGCCGGGTTCAGGACGCGGGTGCCGTCCTCCCCGAGCGCGCCCATGGCGAGCTCGGGCTGCCAGGGCACGCCGAGCTTGCGCACCACGACGACGTCCAGTGGGGCGCGGAGGGCCCGGGCGACCTCGGCGGCGGCAACGACCCCGCCGCGCGGGAGGCCGACGACGACGGTGCCGGGCCCCCCGGCGACCCGCGCGGCGAGCTGCTCGGCGAGCCGGCGCCCCGCCTCCCGGCGGTCGGTGAAGATCTCCTGGGTTGCGGCCATGCCTCAGCGTCCCCCATCGCCCCACCGGGGACAACGACCGCACCCCGGCCGGCCGGCTGCGCGCCCGCCTCGAGCTCGGACGGCTCAGGCGGCGCCGCGCCGGTACGCCGGCGTCGTCAGCGCGAGCACGGCGAGGCCGGCGAGGACCGCCCCGAGGATGACCACGGACATCGCCGCCGCGTCCTCGCCGAGCACGCCCACCAGCGGGCTGATCACCCCGGCCACCCCCGCCTGGAGCGCCCCGACCAGCGCCGCCGCCGCACCGGCCCGCTCGCCGTGGCGGGTCAGGGCCAGCGCCGAGGCGTTCGGCGGGATCACCGAGTTGACGGTGAGCAGCAGCCACAGCGGGACCAGCAGGCCCACCAGCCCGCCGGCCCCGGTCTCGGCGACGAGGAGCAGCACGACGCCGAGCGCCGCCGCCACCGGCATGGCCACCCGGAGGATGGCGAGGGGAGCGAAGCGCCGGACCAGGGACGCGTTGACCTGCGAGCCCAGGATGATCCCGACCCCGTTGACCGCGAACAGCAGCGCGAAGACGTTGGCGGAGAGCCCGTACCCCTCCCGGAGCACGAACGGGGAACCCGCCACGTAGCTCATCAGGGCGGCCAGGCCCAGGCCGGGCAGGACGGCCAGGCCCATGAACTGCCGGTCCCGCAGCAGGGTCCGGTACCCCCGCAGGGTCCCGCCCAGCCCGTCCCGCCGTCGTCGGGCCGGGGGCAGCGTCTCGGGCAGGGCGAGGGCGACGACGACGAGCAGCACCAGCCCGAGCACGGCGAGCGCGCCGAAGGTGCCGCGCCAGCCCCACCACCCGGCGATCAGCCCGCCGAGCGACGGCGCGAAGAGCGGCGCGACGCCGATGACGAGCATGAGCCGGGACAGCACCACCGACGCGCCGGCGCCGCTGTACCGGTCACGGATGACGGCCATCGCGCAGACGGTGGCGGCGGAGTTGCCGATGCCCTGGATCACCCGGAGCGCCAGCAGCGGCAGGATGTCGGGCGCCACCATGCACAGCACCGACGCGACGACGTGGATGCTCACCCCCACCAGCACCGGGCCGCGGCGGCCGTGCCGGTCGGACAGCGGTCCCATGAGGAGCTGGCCCAGGGCGCCGCCGACGAGGACGCCGGTGATCGTGCCCTGGACCAGGGCGGCGGTGGTGGACAGGTCGGCGGCGACGTCGGGCAAGGACGGCAGGTACAGGTCGGTGGTGACGGCCGGCAGGGCGGCCATCGCGCCGACGAGGACGACGAACGCCGCGCCCGGGCGCGCGGCGGGGGCGGGGAAGCTCACGGGGCGGCATCGTCCCACGTGGCAGCGTCTGCGCGCGGTGCCGGTCCAGGAGGCCGTGCACCGGCGGGGCGTGCGGCCGGCGCGGTGGGCCCGGACGGCTCAGCCGCCCCGGGCGGTCGCGGTGGCCTGCAGCGCGATGCCGCCGCGCCACCGTTCGAGCACCCACGGCACGAGCGGTGGCCGGGCCACGCTGCTCAGCGTGACCTGGGCGGTGTACCCGTCAGTGGTGCCGGTGGGCTCGGCCACCCGCAGCTGGTCGAACTCGCCCAGCAGGTCCGCCGGGGCCTGCCCGAGGTAGGCGTCCACCGCGGAGCGGACCGTGGTGTCGGTGAGCGGCACCCGGGTCGGGGTGCCGGCCCCGGCCTCCTGGGTCGTGTAGTACGTCACGGTGTCCAGGGCGTCGGCGGCGTCGGCGGCAGCGGCGTCGGCGAGGGCGAGGAGCCGCTTGCGCTCGATGTGCACCGCGGTCGCGGAGGCGACGACGAGCACGAGGACGAGCGCCAGCACGGCGAAGCCCAGGGTGAGCAGCATGATCTGGCCGGAGTCGCCGTCGGCCCGCTGGCCCCACCCGTGCCGGCCCCACCAGTCCCGCCCGCCGACCGCCGGCGGGCTGCGCCGACGGCGACCGACCGCCGCCGGTGGCGAGGACCGCCAGCCGCCCAGACCGCGGCGGGCGGACGCTCCCCCGCTCATCGCTCGGTCTCCCGGAACTCCCCGACGACGGCGACGTGCGTGGCGTGCACCGGCACGGCCACCGGCACAGCCCGAGCGAGCACGTCGGGGACCAGCGGCAGGTCGACCTCGCTGCGGACCTCGACGACGACGCGGGCGCCCGGGGTCAGGCACGGGTCGGCGGTGCAGGTGGCGGTCAGCGCCGCGGCGCCGTCGACGGCGAAGCCCTGGTCGGCCAGCGCGAGCTCGACGGCGGCCCGCCCGCGCGCGGTGGCGTCGGCCATGGTCTCGGCCTGGGCGACGATCCGGCCGGCCTCGCGGGCGGCGCCCTCGGTGGCGAAGGCGGCGGCCTGCACCCGGCCGAGGGTCAGCACGAGGTAGACGAGCGGGACGAGGAGCAGGAGCGTCACGCCGAGGAACTCCACCACCGCGCTCCCCCGGTCCGCGCCGTCGGCGTCGAGGCGGCGCCACCACCGGACCAGGGCGATCATGGCCCGGCCCCGGCCGGGTGCGGCGGCTCGAGCACGGCGTGGCCCTGGACCTCCAGCACGCCGGTAGGCCCGAGCAGCCCGATGACCGGGAGCGGCGCGCGGACCGCCACCCGGACGAGCGTGCTGCCGCCCCGCTCGACGGTGCTGGCCGCAACGTCCTGGCCGTACCGCGGGGACAGGCTCAGGCCGATGAGCTCCTCGGTCCGGGCCGCCCCCTCGGCCGGGCTGGACCCGAGGAGGGCGCCGCGCCGGGCCCCCTCGGACGCGGCGTCGACGAGGGTGTTGCGCACGTGCAGGGCGAGGCCGAGCTGGAGGACCGCAACGACGAGGGTGAGGACGAGGACCGCGACGAGGATGAAGTCGACCATCGCCGACCCGCGGGTCGGGGCGGCGGCGAGCCGGGACCAGCGGCCGCCGGGACTGGGGCGTGCGGACGGGGCCGGTGCGGGCCGTCCCGGTGCGGGAGGCGCCGGCACGAGCGGCGCCGACGCAAGTCCTGGGGCGGGCCCTGGGGCGACCCGCACGGGCGCACCGCTCAGACGCTGAGCACCCGGTTGATCGCCGTCTGGAACACGTTGGTCAGGGCCGGACCAGCGATCGCCCAGATCGCGATGACCAGGCCGGCGGTCATCAGGGTGACCAGCACCCAGCCGGGCACGTCCCCGCGCTCGGGGTCGTCCTCCCGGTGGGGCCAGGTGAGGTGGGGCCAGGCGAGGTGGGCGGTGAGCAGGAGCAGGGTGGTCCACATGGGTCGGTCCTCCAGGGGTGCGGGTCGGGACGGGGCCTGGGCGCTGAACGGGGGCGGTAGATGCGGCAGGGGCGGCGGATGCGGCAGAGACCGCGGACGGGGTGGCATCGCCGGATGAGGCGAGGCCGGAGGTTGCGGCGTGGCCGTTCGGCGAGACGGGGGCGCTGCCGTTCGGCGCGACGGGGCCGGCGGGCGAGACCCGGCCGTCGCGCGGGACGGGGCCGCCCGACGAGACCCGGCCAGGGCCCCGGGCCGGCGCCGGCCGGGGCGCGGTCATAGGCCCACCTCGAGGACGGCGAGGCCGGGGAACACCGCGAAGAGGACGGTGACGGGGAGCACCAGGAAGACGACCGGGACCATCATCATGATCTCCTTCTTCCCGCCCGTCTCCATCAGCTCCTGGCGGGCGCCCTCCCGGGCGTCCTGGGCCTGGGCGCGCAGCACCTCCGCCAGCGGGGTGCCGCGCTCGAGCGCGACCGCGATGCCCTCGGCGAACCGGGCGACGGTGGGGGCGTCGGTGCGGCCGGCCATCCGCTCCAGGGCCACCACCAGCGGCACCCCGGAGCGGGCGTCGACCAGGGTGCGGCGGACCTCGGCGGCGAGCTCGCCGCGGGTGGTGCCGGCGACCCGCTCGAGCGCACCGACCGGCCCCTGCCCCGCGGAGACGGCAAGCGCGAGGAGCTCGGCGACGTCGGGCAGCTCGGCCCGCATCCGCTCCTGGCGGCGCCGCGCGGTGGTGGTGAGCACCCGGTCGCGGGCCACGGCGCCACCGACCCCGGCGAGCAGAACCCCCGCGAGCAGCGGCACCAGCGGCGCGCCCCGCAGCGTGCCCAGCGTCAGGGCCCCCAGCAGGGCCACGGCGACGGCGACGGCGGCCCACACCAGCTGCTCCATCCGGAGCTGGTCCGGGGTCAGGTCGCTACCGGCGAGCTGCAAGCGCCGACGGATGCTGACCGTGGAGGAGCCGAGCCGCTCCAGGACCCGGCTGGCGTCGGCGAGCCACGGGGTCAGCAGCCGCTCAAGGGTGGGGAAGGGCGTGTGCAGCTGCCGCTCGGCCAGGAGTCTGGAGGTGCGCGGCCGCTCCCGCAGGTAGGGCGTCAGCCGCTCCGTCAGGGTGATCCGGCGGGCGGCCAGGCGCCACAGCACCAGGCACAGGCCGAGCCCGCCGACCAGGCCGGCCAGCGCGCCGAGCGCGGCGGGGCTCATCGCAGCACCCGCTGGTCCTCGGGCAGCCGGCCGATGCGCACCATCAGCCAGTAGGCGGCCGCCGAGCAGGCCCCGCCGAGGGCCAGGACGACCACCCCGGCGGCGGTGCTGTAGGCGGCGGTCGTCTCCTCCCGGGTGGCCAGCAGCACGAGCACGAGCCACGGCGCGGCGACGGCCAGCCGGGCGCCGTTGACGGTCCAGGACTGCCGGGCCTCGAGCTCGCCCCGGGTGCGGAGGTCCTCGCGAAGCATCTGCGCCAGGGTGCGCAGCAGCCGGCCCAGCTCGGTGCCGCCGACGTCCCGGGTCAGCCGCAGCGCCTCCACGATCCGGTCCGCGACCGGGTCGGCCAGCCGGGCCTTGAGCGTCTCCAGGGCGTCGTCGAACCGGCCGGCGGCGCGGTAGTCCTCGGCGAATCGGCGGAACTCCGTCCGCACCTCCTCCGGCCCCCGCTCGGCCAGCGCGATCAGCCCCTCGGGCAGGGACAGCCCGGCCCGGATGCCCGAGGCGAGGTCGTCGATGACCTCCGGCCACACCGTGCGCAGCAGCGTGCGGCGGTGGCGGGCCCGGGAGCGCACCAGCGCCCAGGGCAGGGTGCCGGCGAGCACGGCGAAGCACGCCGCGATCGGCGCGGCGGTCAGCGCCAGCCCGAGCAGGCCCACCGCGGCGCCCAGGCCCAGCGAGGTCAGCAGCAGCGACGTGGGGCTGACGGCCGGCGCGCCGGCCTGGACCAGGAGGTCCTGGGTGCGCTGGGTCCAGGTGGGCCGCGAGCGCCGGCGGGGCGCGGCGGGCGGGAAGCAGGAGAACCAGACGGAGAGCAGACCGGCGCCGAGGAGCAGGCCGGCGACGACGCCCACCGCTACCGCCCGCCGTCGTCGTCGGCCAGCAGCGCGGCCAGGTCGATCCCGGCGCGGGCGAACCGGTCCTCCCCGGCCGGGAAGCCGCCACCGCGCACCAGGTGCCCGTCCCGGCGGACGTACAGCTCGGCGGTCTCCACCACGCCCTCCTCCACCCGGCCGGTGACGGCGACCACCTCGCGCACGGTGCGGCGGCCGTCCCGGTCGAGCTCGAGGTGCACGACGACGTCGATCGCGGCGGCCACGGTGGGCACGACGAACGCGGCGGTGACGTTCTCCCCGGCCAGCAGCGGCAGGGTGCACAGCTTGGTGACGGCCTCCCGGGCGGAGTTGGCGTGCAGCGTGCACATCCCCGGGATGCCGGCGTTGAGGGCGACGAGCATGTCGAAGGCCTCCGCCTCGCGGACCTCGCCGATGATGATCCGGTCCGGCCGCATCCGCAGGGACTCCTTGACCAACCGCCGCAGCGGGACCTCCCCCACGCCCTCGAGGTTGGGCTGGCGGGTCTGCATCGCCACGGTGTCGCGGTTCGCCAGCCGCAGCTCGAAGACCTCCTCGCAGGTGATCACCCGCTGCCCGGGCGGGATCGACCCGGCGAGCGCGCCGAGCATGGTGGTCTTGCCCGCCTGGGTGGCGCCGGAGACCAGCACATTCATCCCGGCGAGGACGGCCGCGTCGAGGAACGCCGCGGCCGCCGCGGTCAGGGACCCGCGCGCGACGAGGTCGGCCAACGACCGGGCGCGGGTGACGTACTTGCGGACGTTGACGGCCCACTCCGCCCGGGTGATGTCCGGGATGACCACGTGCACCCGCTCGCCGCTGGCCAGGGCGGCGTCGACGAAGGGTGTGCTCAGGTCCAGCCGCCGGCCGGAGGCCCGGAGCATGCGCTCGACGAGGTCGCGGACCTGGACCCGGTCCAGGATCGTCGTGGTCAGCTCGGCCCGGCCGGACCGGGCCACGAAGAGCTTACCCGGTTCATTGATCCAGAGCTCCTCCACCTCGGGGTCGTCGAGGTAGCGCTGCAGCGGGCCCAGGCCGGCGACGGCGTCGAGCACGTCCCGGGCCGCGCCGTCGGGGTCCGGCAGCGGGGGGACCAGGCCGGCGACGGAGCGGTCCTCGTAGTCCGCGAGCGCCGCGGCCACCAGGCTCCGCACGCCGTCGGCGTCCCGGCTGGGGTCCAGGCCGCGTCGGCGCACGAGCTCGCGGACCTCGGACTCCAGCAGCGCGACCCCGTCGTCCATCACCACCCCCAGGTGCTGACCCGGCGCGCCCCCGCGCCGGTGCATGCGGAGAAGGTAGGCGAGGATCGGCCCGGACGGAAGGGGTTCGGCGACACCTGTGGACGTCCTGGCCCCCGGCGCGGCGGCGGACAGCGGGCCGGGCTGGCGCCTACCGTTGCCCCGTGGTCCGTTCCGCGCTCGCCCTCGCCGCCCTCGCCACCACGGCCCTGCCCGGCCTGGACGTGGTGGCCACCCGCCCGCCGCAGCGCGTCGGCGCCGACTTCCAGACCACCGGGATCCTGGACGCCGGCGGCCGGCACTGGGTGGTGCTCGCGCCGCTGCACCCCGCCGCCGGGGCGGCGCTGGAGGGGGAGGTGGCGCTGCTGGGCAACCTCGCGGCCGTCGTCGACGCCGGCCGGCTGCCCTTCGACGTGCCCCGGCCGGAGGGCTTCGCGGTGCTGCCCGAGGGCGGCCGGGCGATGGTCTACCGCCAGCTCGTGGGCCGGCCGCTGGACCTGGACCGGCTCACCGCCGGCCCGGGCCTGTCGGCCGAGGTCGGCCGGGCGATCGCGGCCCTGCACGAGCTCGACGTCGCCGTCGTCGCCGACTCCGGGCTGCCGGTCTACGACGCCGAGACCTACCGGACCCGGTGCCTGGCCGAGGTCGACGAGGCGGCGCGGACCGGGCACGTGCCCGCGGTGCTGCTGAGCCGGTGGGAGCGGGCGCTGGAGGACGTGGCGCTGTGGCGCTTCCGGACCACCCCGGTGCACGGGGACCTGGCGCCGGAGCAGGTGCTCGTCCACGAGGGCCGGGTCTCGGCCCTGCTCGGCCTGGCGGAGGCGCACGTGGGCGACCCGGCTGAGGACCTGGCCTGGCTGGTCGCCGCGGCGCCGGAGGAGTCCCTCGACGCGATCGAGGAGGCCTACGCGATGGCCCGCACCGAGGGCGCAGACGCGCACCTGATCGACCGGGCGCTGCTCGTCGCCGAGCTGGCGCTGGCGCGGTGGCTGCTGCATGGGGTCCGCACCGGGGACCCGGCGGTGGTCGAGGACGCCGCGCGGATGCTCCGCGAGCTGGCCGAGGACGTCGCCGACGCACCGCCGATCGGGGCCGCGGAGCCGGTGGTCCGGCCGGCTGAGGGGTACGAGCCGGCGGAGGGGTACGTGCCGGACGACGGCGACCGGGGGGTGGGTGCGTCCGCGGGCCGGGCCGCCGCTCCGGTGGGCGGGGCCGGTGCCACGGCCGCCGGCGCCACGGCCGACAGTGCCACGGCCGCCGGTGCCACGGCCGGCGGGGACGGGGCCGGCGGAGACCCGGCGGCGGTCACCGAGGAGCTCAACCTCGGCGCGGCGCTGCCCGACTTCCTGCGCGAGGAGGCCGCCGCGGCCGACATCCCGGCTCCCGCCAGCACCGCCCCCGAGGACGGGCCGCACTCCGGCGACGCCGACCAGCCCGCGTCTGGCACGGCCCCCGTGGCAGGCGTCGAGGCCGACGACGCCGCGGCACCTGCCGCCGGCGCTACCGCCGCGCAGCCGGGCAGCGAGGACGCACCGGCCGCCGCGGATCCGGCGGCCACCGGGATGACGCACGACGGCGACGCAGCGGCGAGCGCGCCGGACGACCCGTCGGCGGACGGCCGGAACAAGTCGTCGGCGGACGCCCGGGACAAGGACGCCTGACTGCCCCAGACTGACTGCCCCAGACTGCCGGCCCGGCCGCGAGTTCGCTGGTTCGTGCCGAGGTCGAGGTTGTCCGCCGAGTTCGCCAGCTGTGACTAGCGAACTGGGCTCGGACTGGCGAACTCAGCACCGTCCGGCGGCGCGAGTCCGCTCGTTCGAGCCGAGGTCGCTGATGGAGCAGGTGCCGCCCCAGCCACCGGCGGCCCACCCGCCGGGGCGCCTACCCGCCAGCCCCGCCCAGCGCGGCGGTGATCCGCGCGACGACCTCCGCCTCCGGCAGCGCGCCGGCCCGCACGGTGGTGTCCGCGCCGACGTAGTAGAACGCCGCCGAGACCTTCTCCAGCGGCACGCCGGCGGCCCGCGACCAGGCCAACCGGTACAGCGCCAGCTGCATCTCCCGGTGGGCGAGGTCGGCCGCGTCGCGCGGCGGGGCCCCGGTCTTCCAGTCCACCACCTCGTCCCCGTCCGGGCCGCGGAAGACCGCATCGATCCGGCACCGCACGATCGTGCCGGCGACCGGGGTCTCCAGGTCCACCTCCACCGCCACCGGGATCCGGGTCGCCCAGGCCGAGGCGGCGAAGGTGGCCTGCAGGGCGGCGAGCTCGGCGTCGGTGACGGCGCCCTCGTCCGGGGCGTCGGCGTCGAGGTCGTCGAGGTCGAGGAGGGCCGCCGCACCGTAGAACCGCTCCACCCAGGCGTGGAACCGGGTGCCGCGGCGGGAGACGACGGTGGGCTCGGTGGGCACCGGCCGGCGCCGGTCCCGGGCGAACGCCGCCGGGTCGGTCACCAGCCCGACGACGGCGGAGGCGGACAGGTGCCCGGCGAGGGGGACCTCGCGGTCCCGCTCGGTGGCCTGGTCCCGCTCGGCGAGCAGCAGGGCGGCGTCGCGCAGCCAGCGGTCCAGCCGGGGGTCGCCGGTGCGCGCCGCGAGGTCCAGCCCGCGCCCGCCGAGGTCGCGGCGGGTGGCGGTGACGGCGGCCGCGGCGGCCTCCCGCCGCGGCCGGCGCGCGCCCAGCGGGTCCGGCCAGGGGGTGCCCGGGGCGTCGGCGAGGGCGGGGTTGGTCGCCTCCGCCGGCGGCCGGGGGGCGAGGCCCTCGCCGAGGTCGGTGACCTGCCCGGCGCGGTGCGGCCCGAGGAGGAACCGGGACGGCGGCAGGGCCGAGGCGCCGTCGCGGAACCAGGACCCGGTGAGCAGCAGGGTGTGCCGGGCGCGGGTGAGGGCGACGTAGGCCAGCCGCCGTTCCTCGGCGACCCGGTGCGCGCCGGCGGCGGCGCGGAAGTCCTTCCGGGCGGCCTCGACGTCGGCGTGGGTGGCGGCCCCGGCCAGGTCCAGGGCGGGCAGGGCGTCGGCGTCCCCGCGCAGCGGGTAGGGCAGCTCGCCGATGTCGGTGAGCCAGGCGGAGGCGCTCACCGCGCCGTCGTCCCGGGGCCGGCCGTCGTAGCTGGGGAACTGGGACTCCACCAGCCCGGGCACGGCGACCAGGTCCCACTCCAGGCCCTTGGCGGCGTGGACGGTGAGGACCTGGACGACGGCGGAGTCGGGGGTGGCCTCGGCGGTCTCGGCCGCGTCGAGGCCGCGCTCGCGCTCCTCGGCGGCGTCCAGCCAGGCGAGGAACGCGCCGAGGGTGGGCCGGTCGGCGTCGCCGGCGAAGGTGGCCGCGACCTCGGTGAAGGCGTCGAGCGCGGCGCGGGCGGCCCCGGTGCCGGTCCCGCCGGCCCGGGCGGCGACCTCGATGTCCAGGCCGAGGAGCTGCTCGGTGGCCACGACGAGCTCGGGCAGGGACAGGTGGGTCAGGGCGCGGACCTGGCGGAGCACCTCCCCCAGGTGCCGGACCCGGGCGGCGCCGGCGGCGGAGAGGGTGGTGCCGCGCTCGCCCTGCCAGCCGGGCTCCGGCGGGTGGTCCACGGCCTCGGCCAGGCTCGCCTCGGCCCGCGGGTCGAGCCGGCGGTCCGGGTCGGCGGCCAGCCGGCCGGTGGCCCGCCGGGCCAGGGTCCGGGCCCAGTCCTGCAGGGCGTGCAGGTCCGCCGCGCCGAGCCGGAGGTTGGTGAGCAGGCGCACGACGGCGTCTCCGCGGCCCGGGTCGTGGGCGGCCTGGAGCGCGGCCCGCAGGTCCACCACCTCCGGGGTGGCGAGCAGGCCGCCGAGGCCGAGGACCCGCACCGGCAGGCCGCGCTTGCGCAGCGCGGCGACGACGGCCGGGAACTGGGCGCGCCGGCGGCACAGCACCGCCGCGGTGCTGGCGTCGGCCGGGTCCCAGCGGGCGGCGACCAGGTCGGCGACGGCGCGGGTCTCCTCCTCCTGGCTGGTGGTGTACCGGCCCAGCACCTCCCCCGCCCCGGCGTCGGGCCGGGCGCGCAGCACCGGGACGGCCACGGCGGGGCCGGGCCCGTCGCCGCCACGCAGCGGCGCGGCGACCGTGTTCGCGGCGGCCAGGACCGCGCGGTCGTTGCGCCAGGAGGTGCTCAGGGCGAGGGTGGGCGCGGCGATGGTGGCGCCGTCGTCCCGGACCCGGGGGAACATGGTGGGGAAGGTGGCCAGCGACGCGGCCGAGGCGCCGCGCCAGCCGTAGATCGCCTGGTGCGGGTCGCCGACGGCGGTGACCGGGTGGCCGTCGCCGAAGAGGCGGGCGAGCAGGCGGAGCTGGGCCACGGAGGTGTCCTGGTACTCGTCGAGCAGGACGACGCGGTACTGCCCGCGCAGCTGCGCGCCGACCTCGGGCACCTCGGTGGCGATGCGGGCGGCGAGGGCGACCTGGTCGCCGAAGTCGATCAGGCCGCGCTCGCGCTTGCGGCGGCGGTAGGCCTGGACCAGGTCGAGCAGCGCGCGCCGCTCGGCCAGCGCGGCGGCCGCCACGGCGACCTCCTTGTACGGGCCTTTCTTCGGGCCGGCGGGGTCCTTCTCGAGGAGGTCGCGCTCGAGGTCGGCGAGCAGCTCGCGGGCCTCGGCGACGTCCAGCAGGTGCTCGTCGAGCGCCTGGGCCAGCCGGAGCACCGCCTGGGTGACCGAGGCCGTCGAGCGGTCGGTGGGCAGGTCCGGCACCCAGCTCCGGACGACGTCGTCGGCGAGCTGCCAGGACCCGGCCTCGGTGACCAGCCGGGCGTCGGGGTCCGCCCCGACCCGCAGGGCGTGGTCGCGGGCGAGGTTGGCGGCGAAGGAGTTGTAGGTGGCGATGCGGGGCCGGTCCACGTCCAGGGGGCGCCGGGCGGCGGGCGCGCCGGCGCTGGTCCCGCCGGGGGCGGCGGTGGTGGTCCCGCCCGGCTCGGCGGCCGGCCCGGCCGGCTCGGTAGCCGGCTCGTCCGGTGCGGCGCCGGGGCCGGTCGGTGCTGTCGACCCGCCAGCTGCGCTGCCCGGCCCGGCCGGCGGGAGCAGCCCGGCCGCCCGCAGGTCGGCCAGCCGGCGTCGGACCCGGCCGGCGAGCTCGGCGGCGGCCTTGCGGGTGAAGGTGAGCCCGAGGACCTCCTCGGCGCGGACCAGGCCGTTGGCGACGAGGTAGACGACGCGGGCCGCCATCGTCTCGGTCTTGCCCGAGCCGGCGCCGGCGACGACGAGCAGCGGGCCGAGGTCCGCCTCGATGACCGCCGTCTGCTCGGCGGTGGGCCGGGGCCGGCCGAGGGCGTCGGCGATGTCCGCGGCGCTGTGCCGCTGGGCGGGCGGGGCCAGGGTCGACGTCGGGGTCATTCGGTCACTCGCTTCCCGGTCTCGGCCACCGGGCAGGAGCTCTGCACCGGGCAGTGGCGGCACTGCTCCCCCGGCTGGGCGGGGAACACCGACCCGGCCATGGTCTCCGCGGCCTCGGTGACCAGGTTCCGGGCCCAGCCGGGCTCGGCGGCGTCGGGCAGGGCGGGCTGGGGCCGCTGGATCGGGCCGCCGCGGCCGGTGCCCAGGTAGACGAGCCGGCCCCCGCCGGGCCGGACGTCCCCGAACGCCCCGGCCTCGACGGCCACCTGGTAGGCGCCCAACTGGGGGTGCTCGGCCGCCCGGTCGCCCGTCACCGGGTGGGCGGAGGTCTTCAGGTCCACCACCCGGACCCGGCCGTCCTCGGTGTGCTCCACCCGGTCCATCCGGCCGCGCAGCCGGGCCCGGCCGACGTCGGCGGTGAACTCCCGCTCGACGTCGACCTCGCCCGGCACGCCCGCCAGGTACGCGGCGAGCCGGTCGACCATCGCCTCGGCGCGGGCCCGCTGGCGCCGTCCGGACCAGGTCTCGTCCAGGCCGAGCTCGGGCCAGCGGCGGGCCAGCTCGGCGCGCAGCTCGGCGGCGGTGCCGTGCGGGTGGGCGGCGGCGATCTCGTGCACCAGGGTCCCCACCGACTGGTCGGTGCTGGCCTCCCCGCGGCCGCCGGCCTGCTCCAGCACCCACCGCAGCGGGCAGGTGGTGGCCAGCTCCACGGCGGACGGGCTGACGCTGACCGGGCCGGCGGGGCGCAGCGGGGCGGCGGTGCTGACCGGGGCGAGGCCGCTCCAGGTGGCCGGGTCGGCCCCAGCCACCCCGTGGTCGGCAAGGTGGGCCAGCAGCGCCGCGGCGGTGCCGGCGGTCCGGGCGCCCGGCCCGTCGGCCCCCACCGTCTCCTCGAGGGCGCCGCGCAGCTCGGCCACCAGGCCGCGCAGGTCGAGCGCCGGGGAGACGGTCCGGGGCGGGGCGGCGGGGTCGAGGTCCGGGTCGAGCAGGTCCAGGAAGGTGGAGGGCTGGTCCTCCTCGTCCAGGACCGCGGTGACGAGGAGCCGGCGGGTGGCGCGGGAGACGGCGACGGCGAGCATCCGGAGCTCGTCGTCCAGCACCTCCCGGCGGGCCGGCGCGTAGGCGCGCCGCCCGTCCGGGGACCGGCCGGCCTCGACGTCGGCGAGGGCGCCGGCGCCCAGCAGGGAGTCCCGGAGCCGCAGGTCGGGCCAGACGTCCTCCTGCACGCCGGCGACGACGACGACCTCCCACTCCTCCCCCGCGGCCGCCGCGGGGGTGAGCACCTGCACGGACTCGGCGCGCACCCCCTGGGCGGCGAGGGTGTCCGCCGGGAGGTCCTGGGCGAGGACGTGGTCGAGGAACGCCGCCGGCCCGGCCCCGACGGTGCGGTCGGTGAACTGCTCCGCGGCCCGGAACAGGGCCAGGACGGCGTCGAGGTCGGCGTCGGCCCGCTCCGCCCCGGGGCCGCCGGACAGGGCCCGGTCCCGCCACGGCCCGGCCAGCCCGGTGGCGTCCCACAGCGCCCACAGCACCGTCTCGGCGGTGGCGCCCGGGCGGGCCAGGGCGGCCCGGCCGGCGGCGAGCACGGTGCGCACGCGTGCGGTGGCGCGGCCGACGCGGGTCGGCAGGTCGGCGGTGAGGTCCGGGGAGCCGGCGGGCGGGCCGGGTTCCGGGGCGGCCGCCGCTGTGCCGGCGGTGGTGCCGGCCCCTGCGGCGCTGGCCTCTGTGGCGCTGGCCTCTGTGGCGCTGGGGGTGGTGCCGGCCGCCGGGGCGCCGGCGGGCAGGTCCGCCGGGGGCGGGGCGAGCGCGGCGACCAGCAGCTCCCCGGGGCTGCGGGTGCCGCCGGCGGCGTGCTCGCGGCCACGCAGCTCGCGGCGCAGCACCCGCAGCCCGACGGCGTCGAGCCCGCCCACCGGGGAGAGCAGGAGCTCGGTGGCCTGCTCCTCGTCCGGCACCCCGGCGACCGCGGCGGTCAGGGCGAGGAGGAGGGGGCGGACGGCCGGCTCCTCCCGGAGCACCCCGGGCCCGGCGGCCGCGCCGGCCGGGACGCGCCAGGTGCGCAGCGCCCGCTGGACCGCGCCGACCTGGGCGGCGGACCGGACGACGACGACCATCTGCGACCAGGCGGTGCCGTGGTGCAGGTGCTCCTCGCGCAGCTGGCGGGCGATGAAGGCACCCTCCTGGGCGCGGGACCGCAGCACCTCCACCGCCACCCCGCGCGGGGCGGCCGGCCGCTCGCCGCCGGCCTGCCCGACGGTCGGCCGGTCGTGACCGGCGGGGTCCCCGGCACCCGCCGGCGCCGCCGCTGCCCGCCGGTGACCGACCACCCCGGAGCTCGCGACCTGCCCGGTGACCGCGGCGGTGGCGGCCCGAAGCCGGGCGGTTCCCCGGTAGACCCGCTCCAGCACCAGCCGGCTGGCGGAGAACCCGCCGAGCGGCTCGGTCGTCTCCGCCCGGGCCACCAGGGCCGGGGTGCCGCCGCGGAAGCCCTGCACCCCCGCGTCGGGGTCGCCGAGGAGGAGGAGCTGGGCGCCGTCGTCGGCGAGCACCCCCAGCAAGCGGGCGGTGGCCAGGGTGGAGTCCTGGTAGTCGTCCACCACCACGCTGGACCAGCGCGGGCGCGGGTGGCCCGGCACCTCCTCGGTCCAGGCGAGCAGGGCGGCGGTGGCCTCGTCGACGATGCGGGCGGCGTCCAGCCGCGCCCCGCGGTCCGGAGTGACCTCCCCCAGCGCGGTCACCTCCTGGTACTCCTGCAGGGCGGCCGCCGCCGCCGTCCACTCCGGCCGACCGTACTGCCGGCCCCGCTCGGCGAGCTCGGCCGGGCCGAGCCCGAGCTCGGCGGAGCGCATGAACAGGTCCCGCAGCTCGGCCCGGAACGCCGGCAGGGCAAGAGTGTCCGGGCCGATGCCGTCCGGCCAGCGGACCGCCGCGCCCTGCCCGGCACGGTGCCCGGCGAGCAGCTCGGCGAGGATCAGGTCCTGCTCCGGCCCGGTGATCAGGGTGGGGGCGGGCTCGTGCAGGAGCGCGGCCCGCATCCGGAGCACCGAGTAGGCGAACGACGCCGGGGTCCGGACGAGCACCTCGCCGGTGGTCCGGCCCAGCCGGCGGGCGACGGCGTCGCGCGCCCGGGCGGCGCCGCGGCGGGTCGGCACCAGCAGCACGGTGGCGCCGGCGTCCGCGGCGTCAGCGGCCTGGGCCCGGGCGAGGAAGGCCGCGGTCGCCGTCGTCGTCTTCCCGGTCCCCGGTGCGCCGACGACCAGGAGGTGCCCGGCGTCCGGGGCCCAGCCCACCGCGGTGGCCTGCTGGGCGTCCAGCTCCGGCGCGGGCGGCGGGGGCGGCGGGGCGGTCAGCCGCAGGGTGGCCGCCGGCATGGGGTGCTGCATGGGAACGATGGCATCACACCCCACCGACATCGCGTCGCTGCGGGTACGACGGCGGCCATCCCCCGTGGCTACTCGGCGGCCGGCCAGCCGTTGGGGGTGCACCCCTCCAGCCCGAGAGTCTGCTGGAGCATGACCGGAGCGGGCCGGCCCGGTGCCGGGCAGCCGACGTGCGGCTGCCCGACCAGGTGGCCGACCTCGTGGTTGACCAGGTACGCCCGGTACTCCCCTGTCGTGCCGCCGGCGGCCAGGAAGGGCTCGGCGCCGTCGGAGAACCGGGCGGCGTTGAGCACCGCCCGGTCGCGGGTGCCGCAGGACAGCCGCCCGCCCGTCGGGAGCGGGGCGCAGAGCTGGTCGGTCAGCGCCGGGGAGGCCAGGACGAGACGGATGTCGGCGGGTCCGTCGGTGCGGGCGAACGTCGCCGTGCCGTCGTGCGCCCAGCCGCGGGCGTCGTTGAGGACCGTGAGGGCGTAGTCGGCGAAGGTCGCCGCGTCCACCGGCAGGCCCTCCTCGACCTCGACCCGGACGGTCCGCACGGGCGCGTCCGTCCGAGGCGCGGGCACGCTGCCCGGCACCGTGTGCCGCGTGCCGCTGGCCGACGACGGGATGGGGGCCGTGGTCAGTCCCGCCCGTGCCCGCTCCTGGCGGACCGCTGCCTCGGCGGCGGCGAGCAGCCGGGGGCCGTCGGCGGCCGCGGTGTCCCCGGGCGGCGCCGGCGTCCGCACCGGGCCGAGGCCTGCCCGGCCCCGGTCGGCGGGGCCGGGGGCGTGCCCGGGGTGGCCCTCGGCGGCGGGGCCACGGGCGGGAGAGGCGGACGGCGGGGTGACGGCTGCGCGCACCGGTGCGCCGATCGCCGGAGCGGTGACGAGGCGCCCCACGGCGAGCCCGGTCCCGGTGCTCGGCACCGCGACGATGGCCGCCGCCGCGGCCGGGGCCGCCGGCGCTACCGTCCCCGCCTGCGCGGCCGGCACCGCCGCCGCCAGCAGCGCGAGCGCGGCGGCCGCGGGCGCGCGGCGACGCCACGAGGTCGGGGACACGGCCCAATCCTGGCACCAGCCGGCACATGTGGGAACGTGCGTGCACCGGCAGCGGAAGGGGCCGTCCGTCGCCGGCCGGGGAGGCCGGGTCGGTCCGTGGCCGGCCCTGGGGACCTGGTTCCGGACGGCGCGGGGTCCACGCGAGGACCTACGATGGAGCGAGTCAGTCCATCTGCAGGAGGAGAACCGTGGAGATCACCATCGGCGTCCGGAACGTCGCGCGCGAGATCACCCTGGAGTCTGCGCAGACCCCGGACGAGGTGGTGGCCGCGGTCACCGAGGCGCTGAAGGGCGAGGCTCCGCTGATCCTGCCGGACGAGAAGGGCCGCCAGGTCGTCGTCCCCGCCGGCGCGCTGGGCTACGTCGAGATCGGCTCGCCGGAGCAGCGCCGCGTCGGCTTCGGCCTGGTCTGAACCGCCTCCGTCCGAGCCGGCCTCGGTCTCGCCCGAGCTGAGCGAGCGACCCGAGAGGCCTGTCTTTTCGTAGGGCCGGGGCCCAGGGGGCGCCGCACGCCCCTGACGCCAGTCGGGCCAGCGCCAGCGTGCCCGCCGCCACGCCCGGCCTGCCGGGCCCCGTGACCGCCCCCACGCCCGTCATGCCGGGCCCCGTGACCGCCCCCACGCCCAGCGGGCCGCGGCCGGCCGCGGCGCGCGCTACCCTGGAGAGGTAACCGGCTGCCCGGTCGTCTCGTCGAAGCCAGCACCCTTGCCGCCACGCGCGGCGCGCACTGATCACGATCGGCTGCCACGAGCAGGCTGACGACCCTGCGCGCCCCGGGCCCGCCCGGCGCGGTGTGCGGCGCCGTCGGCCACGACCGACAAGGCACACATGACCCAGACCACCGGCGTGCTGAACGCCGCCCCGGCCGCCGTCGTCGTCGACGACCACGACCAGCCCACCCCGGACATCACCGACGCCGCCGCCCCGGCGGACCTGGCCCACAAGTCCTTCGCGGACTTCGGCGTCTCCGAGCCGATCGTCGAGGCGCTGCGGGCCGTCGGCATCACCCACCCCTTCCCCATCCAGGCCCTGACCCTGCCGGTCGCCCTGGCCCGGCACGACATCATCGGCCAGGCCAAGACCGGCACCGGCAAGACCCTCGGCTTCGGCATACCGCTGCTCCAGCACCTGGTGGCCCCCGGCGAGGACGGCTGGGACACCCTGCCCGACGCCGGCCTGCCGCAGGCGCTGGTCGTCGTGCCCACCCGCGAGCTCGCCAAGCAGGTCGCCGAGGACCTCGCCGCGGCCGCCCGCACCCGCAGCGTCCGCATCCTGCAGGTCTACGGCGGGCGGGCCTACGAGCCGCAGATCGAGGCCCTCCGGGACGGCGTCGAGGTCGTCGTCGGCACCCCCGGCCGGCTGATCGACCTGCTCAAGCAGCGCGTGCTGAGCCTGTCCCGGGTCCGCACCGTCGTCCTGGACGAGGCCGACGAGATGCTCGACCTGGGCTTCCTGCCCGACGTGGAGACCCTGCTCGCCCGCACCCCGGCCGCCCGGCACACCATGCTGTTCTCCGCGACCATGCCGGGCGCCGTCGTCGCCCTCGCCCGGCGGTACATGACCCGCCCCACCCACATCCGCGCCCAGGACCCCGAGGACACCGGCGCCACCGTGCGGCTCACCCGGCAGGTGGCCTACCGGGCCCACGCCCTGAACAAGGTCGAGGTGCTCGCCCGGATCCTGCAGGCCCGCGGCCGGGGCCTGACCATCGTCTTCACCCGCACCAAGCGCACCGCCGCCAAGGTCGCCGACGAGCTCGCCGAGCGCGGCTTCGCCTCCGCCGCCCTGCACGGGGACCTGGGCCAGGGCGCACGGGAGCAGGCGCTGCGCGCGTTCCGCGCGGGCAAGGTGGACGTCCTGGTGGCCACCGACGTCGCCGCCCGCGGGATCGACGTCGACGACGTCACGCACGTGATCAACTACCAGTGCCCCGAGGACGAGAAGATCTACCTGCACCGCATCGGCCGCACCGGCCGGGCCGGCAACACCGGCACCGCGGTGACCTTCGTGGACTGGGACGACATGCCCCGCTGGTCCCTCATCAACAAGGCTCTCGACCTCGGGGTCCCGGAGCCGGTGGAGACCTACCACACCTCCGAGCACCTCTACACCGACCTGGACATCCCGCAAGGCACCACCGGCCGGCTCCCCCGCGGCGAGCGCACCCGCGCCGGGCTGGCGGCCGAGGCGGTGGAGGACCTGGGCGAGACCGGCCACCGGCACGGCGGCCGCGGCGGCGGTCGCGACGGCCAGGGCGGCGGGCGGCGGACCGGGACGCGCGGCGACGGCGGCCGGTCGGGAGCCCGTGGCGACGGCGGCCGGTCGGGAGCCCGCGGCGACGGCGGCCGGGCCGAGGGCGGGCACGACCGCGGACGCGACGACGGCGACCGCACCGGCGCGCCCAACGGCGACCGGCCCCGGCGCCGGCAGCGGCGCCGCACCCGCGGCGGCAAGCCGGTCCAGGGCAACCAGGGCGACCAGGCCTGACGGCGCCTGGGGCGGTGCCGTCGCTGCCGACCGCGCCAGCGCGCCCCGGCGGCGTTGACCCGCACGGGCAGCACTGACCGGCCGCCGGCGCTGAGTTCGGCGCTCCCCGGCGGCGCTGCCCGTCGGCGCTGCCCGACGCTGGCACGGACGCCGTCGGCACCAACGCGGCAGCGGTGGTTCGCCCCCGGCCGCCTGTACACCCCCCGGCGTCCCTGGCATGGTGGGCGGCAGCCCGCCGCCCGGACAGCACCGTCCGGCGCGGCGCGGCGCGCAGCGCACGTCGACGACGAGGACCCGACGCCATGACCACCGCAGTGCTCGACCAGACCCGCGCGCAGCTGCTCGGGGCGGCCGCCAGGCTCGACCCCGCGCCGGCGCAGGCCGAGGAGCTGCTGCGGCTGTTCTACCGCGACGTGATGACCGAGGACCTCCAGGCCCAGCGGCCCGTCGACCTCCTCGGCGCCGCCCGGTCCCACCAGGAGACCGCGAGGCGGCGGGCGCCGGGCACCGCGCAGGTCCGGGTCTTCAACCCCTCGGCGGACGCCGAGGGCTGGTCCACCGGCTGCACCGTCGTCGAGATCGTCACCGACGACATGCCGTTCCTCATCGACTCCGTCGCCGCCGAGCTGAGCCGCCAGGGCCGCACCGTCCGCCTGCTGGTCCACCCCCAGCTCGTGGTGCGCCGGGACGCCGACGGGGTGCTGCAGGAGGTCCTCGACGCCGAGCCGGCGCCGGCCCCGGCCGAGCCCGGCGCCGTCGTGGAGTCCTGGGTGCACGTGCAGGTGGGGCTGGTCAGCGACCCGGCCGAGCGGTCCGAGGTCGCCGCCGAGCTCGCCCGCGTGCTGGCCGACGTGCGCCTCGCCGTCACCGACCACGACGCGATGGTGGCCAAAGCCGACGAGATAGCCGCGGACCTCGCGACTGCCCCGCCGCCGGTGGTCGACCGGGCGGCCGCCGAGCGGGCGCGGGCCCTGCTGCGCTGGCTCGCGGACGGCCAGTTCGTCTTCCTCGGCTACCGGGAGTACCGGCTGACCGACCCGGACCCGGGCCCCGGCGCCGCCGCCGAGGCGGTGCTGGCCCCGCTGCCGGAGACCGGGCTCGGGCTGCTGCGCCCGGACCCCGACCGCCCGGCCCGGCCCACCGTGCTGCCCGGCCGGGCCGCCCGCAAGGCCCGCGAGCCCCGGCTGCTGATCATCACCAAGGCGAACTCCCGCGCCAGCGTGCACCGCCCGCTGTACCTGGACTACATCGGGGCGAAGACCTTCGACGGCGACGGGCGGGTGGTCGGCGAGCGCCGCTTCCTCGGGCTCTTCACCGCCGCCGCGTACCGCTCCTCGGTCACCGAGGTCCCCTACGTGGCGGAGAAGGTCGCCCGGGTCATCGAGGCCGCCGGGTTCGCCCCGGGCAGCCACCTCGGCCGGGACCTCATGGGGGTGCTCGAGGACTACCCCCGCGACGAGCTCTTCACCGCCACCGTGGAGCACCTCACCGAGGTCGCGACGGCGGTGGTGCACCTGCGCGAGCGCCCCCGCACCCGGCTGTTCCTGCGCACCGAGGTCTACGGCCGGTTCGTCTCCTGCCTGGTGTACCTGCCGCGGGAGCGGTACAGCCCGGCGGTGCAGCAGCGGGTGATGGCCCTGCTGCGGGAGGCCTTCGGCGGGGTCTCGGTCGAGCAGGACGCCCTGCTGTCCCGGTCGGTGCTGGCCCAGCTCCACGTCGTGGTCCGGGTGGCACCCGGCGAGCAGGTCCCCGAGGTCGACGTCGCCGCCCTCGAGCAGCGCCTGGCCGAGGCGACCCGCGGCTGGGCGGAGGACCTGGCCGACGCCGCCCGGGAGCGGTACGGCGAGGCGACGGCGGCCCGGCTGCTCGGCCGGTTCGCCGCGGCCCTGCCCGAGGCGTACAAGGAGGACTTCCCGCCCGAGGTGGGCGCCGCGGACCTGGCCCACCTCGACGCCCTCGCCCCGGGCGCCGTCGGGCTGGACCTGTACCGCGGCCCGGACGCCCGGCCCGGCGAGCGACGGCTGAAGGTCTACACCACCGACCCGCTCACCCTCAGCGGGATCCTGCCGCTCTTCCACCACCTCGGCGTGGCCGTCACCGACGAACGGCCCTACGAGCTGCGCGCCGAGGCGGGCAGCCTCGCCCACGTCTACGACTTCGGCCTGCGCGCCCCCACCGAGGAGGCCTGGGCGGCGCCGGGCAGCCGCGAGCGGTTCCAGGACGCCTTCGCGGCCGTGCGCTCGGGGCTGGCGGACAGCGACGGCTTCAACACCCTGGTGCTGCTGGCCGGCCTGACCTGGCGGGAGGTGACCGTCCTGCGCACCCTGGCCGCCTACCTGCGCCAGACCGGGTCGGTCTTCTCCCGCGAGTACGTCGAGGCCGCGCTGCGGGAGAACCTGGGCACCACCCGCCTGCTCGTCGAGCTCTTCGCGACCCGGTTCGACCCCGGCCGGTACGGCGGGCAGGCCAGCCCGGAGCGGTCGGCGGCCGAGGAGGAGCTGGCCGAGCAGGTCCGCGCGGCGCTGGACGAGGTGACCAACCTCGACCACGACCGGATCATCCGGGCGCTGCTCGCCGTCGTGCGGGCCACCCAGCGGACCAGCTACTACCGCACGGCCGACCGCGCGGGCGGGGCGGCCGGCACCGCTGAGGGGGACGTGGCTGGCACCGACACCGACGGAGCGGGCGGGCCGGCCGGCTCCGCCGACCGGGACGCCGACGGCGCGGGCGGAGCGTCCGGCGCCGCCGACGGGGACGCGGCCGGCAGCGGCACCGACGACGCCCCAGCAACCCAGCCGCCCGCCGTCGCCCTCAAGATCGACCCCCGGGACCTGCCCGACCTGCCCCAGCCGCGGCCCCGGTTCGAGATCTTCGTGTGCAGCCCCCGGGTCGAGGGCGTCCACCTCCGCTTCGGCCGGGTGGCGCGCGGCGGGCTGCGCTGGTCGGACCGCCGGGAGGACTTCCGCACCGAGGTCCTCGGCCTGGTCAAGGCCCAGACGGTGAAGAACGCCGTCATCGTGCCCACCGGCGCCAAGGGCGGCTTCGTGGTGAAGCGGGCGCCGGACCCGGCGGTGGACCGGGACGCCTGGCTCGCCGAGGGCACCGCCGCCTACCGCACGTTCGTCACCGCCCTGCTCGACGTCACCGACAACCGGGTCGGCGGGGAGGTCGTCGGCCCGGACCGGGTGGTCCGGCACGACGGCGACGACCCGTACCTGGTGGTAGCCGCGGACAAGGGCACCGCCGCATTCTCCGACCTGGCCAACGCCGTCGCCCGGGAGCGGGGCTTCTGGCTCGACGACGCCTTCGCCTCCGGCGGGTCCACCGGCTACGACCACAAGAAGATGGGCATCACCGCCCGCGGGGCATGGGAGTCCGTCACCCGGCACTTCCGCGAGCTCGGCCACGACACCCAGAGCCAGGACTTCACCGTCGTCGGCGTCGGGGACATGAGCGGGGACGTCTTCGGCAACGGCATGCTGCTCTCCGAACACATCCGCCTGGTCGGCGCCTTCGACCACCGCCACGTCTTCCTCGACCCCGACCCCGACCTGGCCGCCTCCTACGCCGAGCGGCGCCGGCTGTTCGACCTGCCCCGCTCCTCCTGGGCCGACTACGACCCGGCCCTGATCAGCCCGGGCGGCGGGGTCTACCCCCGCACCGCCAAGTCGGTGCCGCTCACCCCGCAGGTCCGGGCCCGGCTCGGGATCGCCGACGACGTCGCCGCGCTCACCCCGGCCGAGCTCGTCCGGGCCATCCTCACCGCCCCGGTGGACCTGCTCTGGAACGGCGGCATCGGCACCTACGTCAAGGCCACCGCCGAGTCCCACGCCCAGGTCGGGGACCGCGCCAACGACGCCGTCCGGGTCGACGGCGCCGCGCTGCGCTGCCGGGTCGTCGGGGAGGGCGGCAACCTGGGGCTGACCCAGCGCGGCCGGATCGAGGCCGCGCTGGCCGGGGTGCGGCTGAACACGGACGCCATCGACAACTCCGGCGGGGTGGACAGCTCGGACTACGAGGTGAACATCAAGATCGCCCTGGGCGCCGCCCTCCGGTCCGGCCGGATCACCCGGGCCGAGCGGGACGAGCTGCTCGCCGCGATGACCCCGGACGTGGCCCGGAAGGTGCTGCGGCAGAACTACGAGCAGAACGTGCTGCTCGGCAACGCCCGCGCCCAGGGGGACCAGATGGTCCCCGCGCACCGGCGCCTGATGACCTGGCTGGAGGACCGCGGGGAGCTGGACCGCGCGCTGGAGTTCCTGCCCACCGACGCCGAGCTGGCCCGGCGCGCCGCGGACGGCCACGGCCTGACCTCCCCCGAGTTCGCCGTCCTGGTCGCCTACGCCAAGCTTGCCCTCAAGGCCGACCTGGTCCGCAGCGGCCTGCCGGACGACCAGTGGTTCGCCGCGACCCTGACGGAGTACTTCCCGCCCGCCCTGCGCACCCGGTTCGCCGCCGAGCTGGCCGAGCACCCGCTGCGCCGGGAGATCGTCGTCAGCTCCGTCGCCGGCTCGGTGGTCAACCGGGGCGGGATCACCTTCGTCTACCGGGCGATGGAGGAGACCGGCGCCGACGCCGAGCAGGTCACCCGCGCGTTCGTCATCTGCCGGGAGGTCTTCGACCTGGCCGGGTTCGTCCGTGCGGTGGAGGCGCTGGACAACGTCGTGCCCACCGCCGTGCAGTCCCGGCTCTTCCTGGACTTCCGCCGGCTGCTGGACCGCGCCGTCCGGTGGTTCCTGCGGAACCGGCCGGCGCTGGACGTCGGCGCGGAGATCGCCCGCTTCGGCCCGGCGGTGGCCGGCTTCCCGAGCATGGCCACGGTGCTCCGGGGCGACGAGCGCGACCGGCTGCAGGCCCAGGCGCAGGAGTACGCCGACGCGGGGGTGCCGGCCGACCTCGCCGAGCACACCGCCTCGCTGCTGGACCGGTACTGCCTCCTCGACGTCACCGAGCTGGCGACCCAGACCGGCCGGCCGACCGCCGAGGTGGCCGACCTGTACTTCGCGACCTCGGAGTACTTCGGGTTCGACCGGCTGCTCGACCGGGTCCAGCAGCTGCCCCGGGAGGGCCGGTGGGACACCCTGGCCCGGGGGGCCATGCGGGAGGACCTCTACGCCGTGCTCCGCTCGCTGACCGCCGCGGTGCTGTCGGCGGCCGACGGCGGCGGGCCGGCCGACAGGGCGGCACCAGCCGGCGACGGCGCCGCCCGGCTGGCGGCCTGGGCCCAGGCACGGGAGGGCATCCTCGCCCCGGTGCGGCAGGCGCTGGCCGAGATGGACCGGGCCGGCGCCGGAGGCCTGGCGCCGCTGTCGGTCGCGCTGCGGGACCTGCGCGGCCTGGTCCGCCTCGACGAGCTCGCGACCGCTCGCCCGGCCTGACCTCCGGCCGCCGCAACCACCGCCCAGACCACATCGAGAACGACAAAACGGTTGCTCCCGGCAACCACTTTGCCAGTCTCGACGCACACAGCGGCCGCCACCACCGCCCGCCCAACACCGACAACGACAACGACAAGACAGTTGCTCCCAGCAACCACTTTGCCAGTCTCGACGAGGCACAGCCGCCGCCACCACCGCCCGGACACCGTCACCCGCGCCGGGGCCAGCGTGGGCGATTCGCGGATACCTCTGTGCCGTATGCGTCTGTGCCGACGTTCTCGGCTCAGTCGTCGAGCCGCACCACGTGCTTGCCGAGAGTCGAGCCGGACTCGACATCGGCGTGAGCGTCGCGGACGTGCTCCAGGCCCACGTAGACCTTCGCGACCGGCGCCTTGAGTCGGCCGTCGGCGATGGCTTGGAGCTGTTGCTGGAACACCTGAGGGGGCAGGTCTGTCGCCTGGCCCGCATAGCTGGTCAGCCTCACCCCGCTGGGGATCATGAACGGGCTGAAGTCGGGAATGCTCCATCCGCCTGCCAGGGCGCCCGTGAAGCATGCGGTGCCGTGCCTGCGCACGCACCCGAGGGTGTCGGGCAGCACGGTGCAGCCCACGAGCTCGAGTGCGGCGTCGACGCCGGCTGGTGCGAGGCCGTGGACCTTGGCGGCGATCTCTCCGTCGTCCACGATGGGATGGTCGACGCCGATGGCCCGTAGCTCGTCGGTACGGTCGGCGTGACGGGTGGTGGAGATGACGGTGGCGTCCATGTCCTTCGCGATCGTCGCGGCGCTCAGCCCGACCGTGGACGTGCCCCCACGGATCAGCAGGGTCTGCCCGGCCTGCAGATCAAGGCCGGTGGTCAGCGATCCGTAGGCGGTCTGGAACATCTCGGGCAGTGCGCCGACGACGTCCCACCCCAGCGCGGTCTCGAACCCGATGACCTGTGCCGCGGGGACGGTGACGTACTGGGCGTAGGAACCGTCAAAGGTGCGGCCCATGCCACCCATCATCGTGGCTACCTGCTGCCCCGGACGTAGGTCGCTGTCCTCGTCGGCCTCGTCGACCACGCCGACGGCCTCGATGCCGGGGATGCGGGGGTAGGTGACCTCCGGGTCTGACTCGCCCTTGCGGGTGGTGACCTCGGACTCGTTGACGCCGAAGGCCTTCACCGCGATCCGCACCCAGCCCGGCTGCCGTTCGGGGACCGGGACGTCTTTGAGCTCCAGCGCGTCCAGATCCCCGGGGCGGGTGACGACGACGGCTCGCATCGCGTCAGGTGTGGTGCCTACAGCTGATTCCGTGCGGCTCATTGCAGCTCCTTGCGTTCGGGTCTTCGGGACTCCTGCTAGGGACGGCGCTCCAGAGGTCGAGGGCTGTCCTCATGGTCCACCTTCCGGTGCGGTCTCGCGCCTTGCGTCCTGCGTCGTGCCCGGCTGCGTGAGTACGGCGCTCAGCCGGCCTTGGGACCGGCAGGTCGCCTGGTGAGCACCGGTGCGCGTCACTGACGAACTCATCGACGATGGATCGATAGGCGCGACGGACCGCGTCCTCGTCCAGGGGCCGCTTCATGGAAGGAGCGGTAGTCCACCAGCCCCACATGAGTGCGTCAACGGCACGGGCGGCGGCGTCCGGGAAGTGCTCACGCAGGACGGTGAGTGCCTCTTCCTGGAAGTCACGCAAGATCGCTGCGACCCTGGTACTGCACGCCGCGTATTGGTACATCTCCGTGTATACCGAGGCGACCCGTCGACCCGCCACCTCTGGAAGGGAAGAACAGTGAGCCTGTCGGGAGAGCAGCTGCAGCAGGTCGCACGCGACACGGCCGGCTCACTGGCCGGCGTCAGCCATGGGCGCCCGTTCACCCCGCACCTGGACGTGTGGAAGGTCGCGGACAAGGTCTTCCTTGTCGTCACCGACGACGATCCCGACGCCCAGATCATCACGGTGAAGGTAGACCCTCACCATGGGGAGACACTGCGTCGTGACCACGAGACGATCACCGCAGGCCGGTACTTCAACAAGCGGCACTGGGTGTCCGTCGGAGCCGGGCGCGGGATCACCAAGCACGTCGTCGAGGACCTCGTGCTCGGCTCCTACGAGCTCGTCGCCGACCACCTGCCCACCAAGGACAGGCCGGCATGAGCTCGTAGCCACCGCCGTCCGACCAACACCGAGAACGACAAAACGGTTGCTCCCAGCAACCACTTTGCCAGTCTCGACGCAGCACGGCCCCGTGCCGGCCGGCCCCCAGCCCAGCCCAGCCCCGGTCAGTAGTGCATGTCGACGAACGCGAACACGGCGTCGGCCATGAGCTGCACGGCGATCGCGGCGAGCAGCAGGCCGGCGATCCGGGTGACCAGCGTGGTGCCGCCGTCGCCGAGCACCCGGTGGATCACCCCGGCGAACCGCATCGCCGCCCAGAGGACCAGGTGCACGCCCACCAGCGCGACCCCGATCGCGACCCACCCGGGCGGGCCCTCGACGTCCTGCACCGCGAGCATGGCCGCCACGATCGCGCCCGGCCCGGCGAGCAGCGGGGTGCCCAGCGGCACGAGCGCCACGTTCACCCCGTTCGGCGACGATCCGGGCTCCTCCTGCTTGCCGGTGAGCAGCTCCATCGCGACCAGCAGCAGCAGCAAGCCGCCGGAGAGCTGCAGGGCCGGCACGGAGATGTGCAGGAAGTCCAGGATGTACTGGCCGAACAGGGTGAAGGCGAGGATCACCCCGAAGGCCACCGCGGTTGCCTGCCGGGCCGCCACCCGCCGCTGCCGGGCGGTCATCGTCGAGGTCAGGGCGAGGAAGACGGGCACCGTGCCCGGCGGGTCCATGATGACGAAGAGGGTCAGGAAGGTGGTCGACAGCAGGCCGACGTCGACGATCTCGGTCATGGCCGCACCACCGGCAGGCTCCCCTCGCTCTCGATCAGGGCCAGCACGGCCGGGTCCGTCGTGTGCTCGCCGAGCACGTTGAGCTTGCCCGTGCCGTGGTAGTCGCTGGCCCCGGTGCGGGCCAGGCCGAGCCGGTCCGCGAGCGCGGCGAGCTCGGCCCGCGCGACCGGGCTGTGGTCCCGGTGGTCGACCTCCAGGGCGGCCAGGCCGGCGTCGGCCATGGCGGCGACGACGGCGTCGCTGACCACCCGCCCGCGGGTGGCGGCGCGGGGGTGGGCCATCACCGGCACCCCGCCGGCGGCCCGGACCAGGCCGACGAGCGTCACCGCGTCCGGGGCGTGGTAGCGCACGTAGTAGGGCCCGCGCGAGGAGAGGATGGTCGCGAAGCAGGTGTCCCGGTCCGGGGCGACGCCGGCGGCGACCAGCGCGTCAGCCATGTGTGGCCGCCCCACGGTCGCCCCGGGGGCGACCTGGGCGCGGACGTCCGCCCAGGTGATCGGGAAGTCCTGGGACAGCCGGTCGACCATGATCCGGGCGCGCTCCTCCCGGGAGCGCCGGGACCGGTCGACCTCCGCGGCGAGGTCGGGCTCCGCCGGGTCGTGCAGGTAGCTGAGCAGGTGCACCGAGATCCCGCCCGCCTGGCAGGACAGCTCGGCCCCGCGCAGCAGGGCCACCCCGGTCTCGGCGACGGCGGCCTCGGCCTCGGCCCAGCCGGCGACGGTGTCGTGGTCGGTGATCCCGACGACGTCGAGGCCGGCCGCGGCCGCGGCGCGCACCAGGTTGGCGGGGCTGTCGGTGCCGTCGGAGGCGGTCGAGTGCGCGTGCGGGTCGATGCGCATCTCGTCTGCTGGCACCCGCCCAGGGTATCCGTGGCGCCGGAGGCGTCCGGCAGCGGGCGCCCGCCCCGACGGGGCGGCGCCAGCCGGTGGCACGATGGAGGGATGAGCCAGGACACCGCCTCCGACCAGCCCCTGCAGGACCGCGGGGACAACCGCTCCCAGAAGCCCAGCAGCCCGGCCTTCCGCGCCTTCATCGCCGACGGCTGGGGGCCGCGGCCGGAGGGTCTGCCCGAGCGCTCCCCGGCGGCGGATCCGGCGGCGCTGCGCCGCGCGGCGGTCGGCCGGCTCTTCCCCGGCGAGCGGCTCGTGGTCCCGGCCGGGCAGCTGGTCGTCCGCAGCAACGACACCGACTACCGGTTCCGCCCGCACTCGGCGTTCGCCCACCTCACCGGGCTCGGCACGGACCTGGAGCCGGACGCCGTCCTGGTCCTGCACCCGCTGGACGAGGCCGACGGCGGCCGGGGCGGTGCGGCCGAGGCCACCACCGGCGAGCCGGCCACCGAGGCCACCACCGGCGAGCCGGCCACCGAGACCACCGACACCCAGGGCACCGACGAGGCCACCGGCATCCGTGCCACCGACGCCCGCCCCACCCACGAGGCGGTGCTGTACTTCCGGCCGCGGGCCGGGCGCGACACCGAGGAGTTCTACGGCGACTCCCGCTACGGCGAGCTGTGGGTGGGGGCGCGCCCCTCGCTGGCGGAGATGGCGGCCGTGACCGGCCTGCGGGTGGAGCACATCGACAGCCTCGCCGACGCCCTGGCCAAGGACGTCGGCGCCGGGCAGGTGCAGTTACGGGTGGTGCCGGCGGCCGACGCCGCCGTCTCCGCCCTCGTCGAGAAGCTCCGGGCCGAGGCCGGCGTGACCACCGGCACCACCGAGGCCGACGCCCGCCTGGCGGAGGCGCTCTCCGAGCTCCGGCTGCGCAAGGACGACCACGAGGTCGGGCAGGTCCGGGAGGCCGTCGCCGCCACCGCCCGGGGCTTCGAGGACGTCATCCGCTCCTTCCCCCGGGCGGTGGCGCACCCGCGCGGCGAGCGGGTCGTCGAGGGCGCGTTCGAGGCCCGGGCGCGGGAGGAGGGCAACGGGACGGGCTACGAGACCATCGCCGCCGCCGGCGAGCACGCCAGCACCCTGCACTGGATCACCAACGACGGGCAGGTCCGCCCCGGGCAGCTCGTCCTGGTCGACGCCGGCGTCGAGGTCGACTCGCTCTACACCGCCGACATCACCCGCACCCTCCCGGTCGACGGCGTCTTCAGCGCCGCCCAGCGGCAGGTGTACGAGGCGGTCCTGGCCGCCGCCGACGCCGCCTTCGCCCGGGCGGGCCGGCCGGGCACCCGGTTCAAGGACGTCCACGCCGCCGCGATGGAGGTCATCGCCGCCCGCCTGGAGGAGTGGGGGATGCTCCCCGGCACCGCCGCGGAGTCCCTGGCGCCCGAGGGCCAGTTCCACCGGCGGTGGATGGTGCACGGCACCAGCCACCACCTCGGCCTGGACGTCCACGACTGCGCCCAGGCCCGCCGGGAGATGTACCTGGAGGCCGAGCTCGCGCCCGGGATGATCTTCACCATCGAGCCGGGCCTGTACTTCCGGGCCGACGACCTGAAGGTGCCGGCGGAGCTGCGCGGCATCTCGGTGCGCATCGAGGACGACATCCTCGTCCGCCCGGACGGGTCGGTGGAGAACCTCTCCGCCGCTATCCCCCGGACGGTGGCCGACGTCGAGGCGTGGGTGGCCCGGCTGCGCGGCTGAGCTGGGGCTCAGCCCTCCTCCGGCGCCGGGCGCGGCACCGGCACGCGGGCCCGCTCCCGCTCACCCGCGGCGAGGTGCTCGCGGGCGAAGGCGAGGGAGGCGGTCAGCGCCGCGCGGCGGGCGTCCGGGGTGAGCTTGCGGGTGTTGACCTCCACGACGACCGCCCCGGTGTACCCCTGCGAGCCGAGCATGGCGAGGACCTCGGCGCACGGTTGGTCCCCCCGGCCCGGCACGAGGTGCTCGTCCTTGTAGCTGTGGGTGCCGTCGGCGAGGTGGACGTGGGCCAGCCGCGGGCCGAGCTCGTCGGCCATCGCGAGCGCCTGCGCCCGGTCCAGGCCGGCGGTGGCGGTGTGCGACAGGTCCAGCGTCACCGAGGCGTAGTCGTGCTCGAGCGGGTCCCACCCGGGTAGGTACGCCTGCATGACGCGCTCCCGGCGCCGGGTCCGGGCCCGCCAGGGGAACATGTTCTCGACCGCCAGCCGCATACCGTCCAGCCGCTCCCGCTCGGCGATCGCGCCGACGAAGTGCTCCGCGTAGGAGCGCTGCCACCGGAACGGCGGGTGCAGCACCACGACGTCGGCGCCGACCTCGGTGGCCAGCTCGGTGGACCGGTCGACCTTGTCCCAGGGGTCGTTGCCCCACACCCCCTGGGTGAGGAGGAGGGTCGGGGCGTGGATGGCGAGCACCGGCAGGCCGTAGCGGTCCATCAGCTCGCGCAGCCGCCGGATGTCCTGGCTGTCCGGGTCGCGCAGCACCATGACCTCCACGCCGTCGTACCCGAGCTCGGCCGCGACGGAGAAGGTCTCCGCCACGCCAGCGGGGTAGATCGAGGAGGTCGAGAGCCCGACCGCTGGGGGCACGCTCAGCCCCTGCCCTCGCCCGGCTCCTCGAGGTCCTCCAGGCGGACCCCGTAGCGGGGTCGCTCGCGGCGCTGCGGCGGTTCATCGCCGGTCGGCCGCTCAGCCGTGCCGGGCGCGGGCTCCCGGCCGCCGTCGGGCTGCTGCGCGGGCTGGCCGGTCCCGGGCTGGGTTCCGCCGGGCTGGGTTCCGCCGGGCTGGGTGCCGGTGGGCTGGCTGCCGGCGGGCCGGCTGCCGCCGGGGGCGGACCAGGAGGTGGGCGGGGCGTAGGGGTTGTCCGACGACGGCGGCTGCGGCCCCGGCCCGGCCGGCCCGGTGCCGGCGGGCCCGGGACCGGTCGCGGTGAGCGGCCCGCGGGCGCCCGCACCGGTCGGGACGGCGGCGGCCGGGCCGCGGCCGCCGTGGCCGCCGGCGGTGAGCAGCTGGCGCGCCTGGCCGGCGAGCTCGGGCGAGCAGAGCACCGAGTAGCGCGAGGCGACCACCTGGCTGGTGGAGGTGAAGTCCCGCTTCCCGCCGGTCAGGGCGTAGGAGACGACCGCGAAGAGGATGCCGAACGCCGCACCGATGAGGATCCCGGCGAGCAGCGGGAACTGGCCGTCCGGCGCGAACACCCAGAACAGCAGGGAGATCATCAGGCCGAACCAGGCGCCGCTCATCGCTCCCGCCCCCGCCACCCGGGCATAGGTCAGCCGCCCGGTGACCCGCTCGACCAGGCGCAGGTCGCTGCCCACGATCGTCACCTGCCGCACGTCGAAGGCCTCGTCGGAGAGGTGGTCGACCGCCTGCTGGGCCTCGAGGTAGGTCGGGTAGGACGCCACCTCCACGCCGCTGGGCAGGGTGGGGGTCCGCGGGTCGGGCTGCTGCGCGCGCATGCCTCGATCTTCCCCCGAACCCGGGGGTCGCTGCCAGGCGTTCCACCCGCGGAGAAACCGGTCCGGCCGCGCCAGGAACTCCCCCAGACTCCCCGCCGCTCCCCCAGACCCCCGCCGCCTCGCCCCCAGCCCCCCGCCGCCTCTCCCCAGACCCGCGCCGCCTCTCTCCCGGGACCCCTGCGACATCTCCCCCAAGCCGGGGCCCCGGCGCCCCCGTGCCCCCGCCCCGCGGCGCGACGGCGCTGTCCTAGGCTCTGCTCGTGAGCACCACCGCCCCGTCCCGCTCCGGCGCCCCGAGCCGCGTCTACGTGGCCCGGCTCGCCGGCACGCCGGTGTTCGACCCCCTCGGGGACCAGGTGGGCCGCGTGCACGACGTCGTCGTCCTGGTCCGGCTCAAGGGTGCCCCGCGCGCCGTCGGGCTGGTGGTGGAGGTCCCCGGCCGGCGGCGGGTCTTCCTGCCGCTGACCCGGGTGACGAGCATCGACGCCGGCGCCGTCATCACCACCGGCCTGGTCAACATCCGCCGGTTCGTCCGCCGGGCCACGGAGACCCTGGTGGTCGCCGAGCTGCTCGACCGGCAGGTCACCCTCCGGGACGGCTCGGGCACCGCCGTCGTGAAGGACGTGGCGCTCGAGCAGCAGCGCAACCGGGACTGGCTGGTCACCAAGCTCTTCGTCCGCCGGCACGCCGGGCGTGGCGTGCTGCGCCGCGGGGAGGCCCTCGTCGTCGACGTCGAGGACGTCACCGGCCTGGCCGCCAGCCCGGGCCAGCAGGGTGCGACGGCGCTGCTCGCCACCCTGGAGGACCTCAAGCCGGCGGACATCGCCGACGTCCTGCGCGACCTCACCGACACCCGCCGGCTGGAGGTGGCCGCCGAGCTCGACGACGAGCGCCTGGCCGACGTCCTGGAGGAGCTCGGCGAGGAGGACCGGGTCTCCATCGTCTCCGGGCTGGGGGTGGAGCGGGCCGCGGACGTGCTGGACGTGATGGAGCCCGACGACGCCGCGGACCTCCTCGCCGAGCTGCCGACCGCCCGGGCGAGTGAGCTGCTCGAGGCGATGGAGCCGGACGAGGCGAAGGACGTGCGCCGGCTGCTGGCCTACGAGGAGCACACCGCCGGCGGGCTGATGACCACCGAGCCGATCATCCTGCCGCCGGAGGCCACCGTCGCCACCGCCCTCGCGCACGCCCGCCGGCAGGACGTCACCCCCGCGCTGGCCGCGATGCTGTTCGTGGTCCGCCCGCCGCTGGAGACCCCGACCGGGCGGCTGCTCGGCGTCGTCCACCTCCAGCACGCCCTGCGCGAGCCGCCGCACGCCCTGGTCGGCTCGCTGCTGGACAAGGACGTCGACGCCCTCGCCCCGCAGGACGAGATCGGCAAGGTCACCCGCCTGCTCGCCACCTACAACCTCACCGCGCTGCCGGTGGTGGACGACGGCGGCCGGCTGCTCGGCGCCGTCTCCGTCGACGACGTGCTGGACCACCTGCTGCCGGAGGACTGGCGCGACGCCGACGAGGACCTCACCGACGAGGTGATGACGAGGAGCGCCCATGGCTGACCGGCTGGACACCCCGCTCGAGGCACGGCGGCGCTGGCTGCCGCGCAGCCGGGACCCCGAGGCGTTCGGCCGGATCTCGGAGGGCATCGCCCGGTTCATGGGCACGCCGCGGTTCCTGGTCTACCTCACCATCTTCTGCGGCGCGTGGCTGCTGTGGAACACCTTCGGGCCGCCGGAGCTGCAGTTCGACTCCGCCGCCCTGGGCTTCACCGCCCTGACCCTCATGCTCTCGCTGCAGGCCTCCTACTCCTCCCCGCTGATCCTGCTGGCGCAGAACCGGCAGGTGGACCGGGACCGGGTCGCCGCGGAGCAGGACCGCCAGCGCGCCGAGCGCAACCTGGCCGACACCGAGTACCTCGCCCGGGAGGTGGCGGCGCTGCGGCTGGCGATGAACGAGGTCGCCACCCGGGACTTCGTCCGCTCGGAGATGCGGTCGCTGCTGGAGGACATCGTGGAGGAGCGGGAGGCGCGCATCCGCGAGCTCGAGCGGGACCTGGCCGAGGCCCGCCGCGCCGTCGAGCACGCCGGCGGCGCGGGGTAGGCGGCTGCCCGGGCGGGACGGGGACCGGCCCCCGGACCACGACGGCGGCAACCTACGATGGAGGCATGAGTGCTCCCACCGTCGAGGCCGTCCGGGCCGAGCTCGGGAAGGTCATGGACCCCGAGATCCGCCGTCCCATCACCGATCTCAACATGGTGCGCAGCGTCGAGGTCGGCCCGGACGGTCAGGTCGTCGTCGGCGTGGACCTGACGACGGCGGGCTGCCCGCTGAAGGACACGATCACCCGGGACGTCTCCGCCGTCGTGGGCGCGCTGGACGGCGTCGCCGGGGTGCAGGTGGCCATGGGCGTGATGTCCGAGGAGCAGCGCCGCGAGCTCCGCAGCCAGCTGCGCGGCGGCGTCGCCGAGCCGGTCATCCCCTTCGCCCAGCCCGGCTCCCTCACCCGCGTCTACGCGGTGACCTCCGGCAAGGGCGGGGTGGGCAAGTCCACGGTCACGGCCAACCTCGCCGCGGCGATGGCCGCCGACGGGCTCAAGGTCGGCGTCGTCGACGCCGACATCTACGGCTTCTCCATCCCCCGGATGCTCGGCGTGACCTACCCGCCGACCAAGGTCGAGGACATGATCCTGCCGCCGGTGGCGCACGACGTGAAGGTCATCTCCATCGGGATGTTCACCCAGGACGGCCGGCCGGTGGTGTGGCGCGGGCCGATGCTGCACCGCGCGCTGCAGCAGTTCCTCGCCGACGTCTTCTGGGGCGACCTGGACGTCCTGCTGCTGGACCTGCCGCCGGGCACCGGGGACATCGCGATCTCGGTGGCGCAGATGCTGCCGACCTCGGAGATCCTCGTCGTCACCACCCCGCAGGTGGCCGCCGCGGAGGTGGCGCAGCGGGCCGGGGTGATCGCCGCGCAGACCCAGCAGCACGTGGTCGGGGTCATCGAGAACATGTCCTGGATCGAGCAGGGCGGGGACCGGGTGGAGATCTTCGGCTCCGGCGGCGGTGCGCGGGTGTCCGCCGAGCTGGGCCGCACGCTCGGCTACCAGGTGCCGCTGCTCGCCCAGCTGCCCATCGAGGTGGCGCTGCGGGAGGGTGCCGACGCCGGTCGCCCGCTCGTCCTCGCCGACGGCGGCAGCCCGGCCGTCGACGGGCTGCGGGAGGTGGCCCGCACCCTGAGCCACCGGGCCCGGGGGCTCGCCGGCCGCTCGCTCGGGATCAGCCCGGTCGGGCGCTGACGACGGCGCCCGGCCGCCGCGCGTGACCGGTGCGTCGGCGTCAGTGGTCGGCAGACGTCTGGTCTGTCGGCGTCACTCGTTCCGCCGACGTCAGCCGGTCGACCGGGTCACCGGTCGGTGGACCCGCCGTTCGTCTCGTCGTCGCCGGCGACCCGCTCGGACTGGCCGCGCAGCTCGTCGATGAGGCTGGAGGCCTGGGCCTTGGTCAGGTCCTCCGGCAGGTCCCGGCCGGCCTCGCGGGCGAGCGTGCCCAGGTAGCTCAGCTGGGCGCCGGTGGCCGGCTCGTCCCCGGTGGTCCAGTCCTCGGGGTCCTTGATGGTGTCGTCGCCGCGGTTCTCGGTCATGGGGAACACGGTAGGGCGGGACCTGGCTCCGCGCGCGGCGGTGCAGGCGCCGGGCGGCCGCCGTCTGCCTGATCGGCTGCCGCGATCCGCCCGACCTGGCTGCCACGATCCGCCCGACCGGTGCCGCCGTCCGCCCGACCGGCTGCCGTCATCGACCCGACCTGGTCGGGCTGGGCGCTCGTCCCCAGAGAGCGCGACCCGCACCGGCGGGAGGCGCGGGTGGCTCCAGACTCAGGTGGCCTCGTCGTCGAAGGGGACGACGTAGCCGGCAACGTCCTCACCCGCCGGGGCACCCGCCGTCGGCGCGCCGCCGTCAGCTGCGGCGACCGATCCCCCGGCCCTTCCATCCGTCCCCGGAATGGCCACCGCACCGATGGCCGGCGACGCTCCGGGCACCGCACCATCGGACGTTGCCTTGCCGGACGCCACCCCGGCCGCCGTCGACCCGGCAGCCGCCATTCCAGCCGCCGACGCCGCGCCGCTAGCCGTCATCCCGTCGCCCGCTGCGCCGCCGGGCCCGGGCGTCACCGTCGCGCCGGCGGCGACACCACTCCCGCTGGTGCCACGGCCCGCCGGCGCAGTGGCCCGCCGGGCGGTGGGCGGACGGCGCACCACCGGCGGTGGGGGCGGGTCGTCGAGGAGCGCCTCCCGGACGATGCGGCGCGGGTCGTACTGCCTGGGGTCCAGCGCCGCCAGCTCGGCCATCTCGTCGCCGAGCTCCTCCTGGACCCGCTCCTTGGCACCGGTGGCCAGCCGCTTGAGCTCGCGGACCAGGCGGGCGAGCTGTGCGGCGAGCTCGGGCAGCCGCTCGGGGCCGATCAGGAGGAACGCCAGGATGAGCAGCACAGTGAGCTCGCCCCAGTTGATCGGCACCCGGCAAGGATAGGCCGAGCCTTGGGGCGCCATACCGCGCGCGGTGCCGGGAGCCGGTCGCTTTCGCGGCGGTCGGGCCGGCCTGACCCGTGCCCGGGGGCGGTCCAGCGACGGCTGCGCCAGCCCGAGACGGGCGCGGGTCGTAGAGCGGGCCATCCGGCTAGGGCAGCCCGGGCAGGGCAGCCCGGGCAGGGCAGCCCGGGCAGGGCAGCCCGAGCGCTCAGGCCGCTCGGCGGCGCCTCAGCCCACCAGCGCCTGGGTCCACCCGACGACCGTGTCCAGGCCCCGGTCCAGGCGACCGGCCACGCCGGTACCCGGGTTGGTGGCCGGGAAGAGCTCGGCCACCTGGGTCACGTGCTCGGCGTCCTCACCGGCCGCGGTGACCAGGACGACCACGTCGTCGCACTGCGCGACCAGGCCGGCGCCGGCGCCCGGCAGCCGGAACGCGCTACCCGACCCGAGGGGCACGGTGGGCAGCGTGGCGAGCGCGGCGACGTCGAGCACGCCGCGCTGCTGCAGCACCTGGACCGGCCGGCCGTCGGCGACGACCGCGACCTCCACGACCTCCCGGCCGGCGTCGTCGGTGCTGGTGCCGACGTGCGAGATGCGGATCCCCTCCGGCAGGTCGGCGGGGGCGGGCCAGTCGTGGTCCCGCAGCCAGGCCAGCGCGGCGGTGGTGGTGTCCGCCCCGGCGTCGACGCGCTGGACGGAGTCGGCGGAGACGACGAAGGTGCTCGGGCCCTGTCCGGGCCCGGACACCTGGGCGAGCATCCCGGCCGGGTCCCCGGTCCGCTCGGTGAGCGCCCCGACGACGACGAGCGCGCCGGCCACCCCGGCGGCCCCGGCGACGGCCAGGGAGGCGCGGACCACCAGCCGGCGCCGGCTCCCGGTGCGCAGGTGCGCGCGCAGCCCCCCCGGGGCCGGCCAGGGGGCTGCCGGTGCGGCGCCGAGGCGGAGCAGGCGGTCGGTGAGCTCGGCGCTAGGTGCGACGTCGTGGGCCTCGCTCAGCCGCCGTCGGGAGGCCCGCTCGACGGCGACCTGCGCGGCGCAGGCCTCGCAGGTCACGAGGTGCGCGAGGGCCTCCTCGGCCCGCTCGGGCGGCAGCTGGCCGTCGACGAGCGCGCTGACGTCGTCGCCCAGGTGCGCCATCACCTGGCCTCCGCGGGGTCGGGGACGGAGGTGGGGCGGCGGTGCGCGAGCTGGTCGCGCAGCATGGCGCGGGCGCGGTGGATGCGGGAGCGGACGGTACCCATCTTGATGTCGAGGGTGGCCGCGATCTCCTCGTAGGACAACCCCTCGATGTCGCACAGCACCACCGCGGCGCGGTACTTCGGCGGCAGCGCGTCCAGGGCGGCCTGGACGTCGACGTCGAGGTGGGCGTGCTCGAACCCGCGCTCGGGCTCGTCGACGTCGCGGGCGGCCGGCAGCCGCTCGGTCGCCTCACCGATCGGGTCCATCCGCACCCGGGAGCGGCGGCGGGCCTGGTCGAGGAAGAGGTTGGTGGTGATGCGGTGCAGCCAGCCGTCGAAGTTGCCGGGCTGGTAGCTGTGCAGGGACCGGAAGACCCGGACGAAGGTCTCCTGGGTGAGGTCCTCGGCGTCGGCCCGGTTGCCGCTGAGCCGGTAGGCCAGCCGGTACACCCGCGCCGAGTGCTCGGTGACGATCTCCTCCCACGACGGCGGCTGCCAGGCGGGGGCGTCGGCGGCAGCCGGGACGGGGGCCCCGGCGGGAGGTGCGACGGCGGCCGCAGCAGAATCGTCGACGGCGACGTCGGCGGCTCGGGTGTCGAGGCTGCCGCCGGCCGGGCGGGCGACGGGCGCGCCGTCGTGCGACATGGGACGTCCTTCTGTTCGGGTCCTCCTACGGTACTGGTCGGACCTGGGCGTCGCCTGGGAGCGGGTCGTACCGCGGAGCGGTCGTGGAGCGCACGGGAGATGGCACCACGTGCGAGCCCCGGGCCTTGTCGGCGTCTTGGTGCCGGCAGTCACAGTCACGTCCCGGCCGGGGGGTCAACCTCCGAGGTGCTCGGGGCCGTGGTGCTTCGCGTCCGGGCACCGCCGGATCGCGGTCCGAGCGGGTCGCCGGGACCGAGGTGGCGGGCGGGCGGCCTCGTCCAGGGCTTCTTGTAGGTCGTCATCGAGCTGGACTCGGGTATGGCTCGGCCTCGAGGCGAAGAACTCACGATCGGCTTGCCACATCTTCTCTCGCACTCGCTCGTGCGCTTCGGCCTCGTCGGCTGCGCGAAGGGTGGGTCGGGTAAGTGCCATGTGGACGTGATCAGCCGCCGCTCGGCGGCTTTCCACACGATGGGTGTAGCCGGGGATGTTGACCAGCACCTCGGTGTCCGGATACGTGTAAGGATCCGGCATCACCGGTCACCCCAGCCCGTTCGCTGTGGTCAGCGCGTGTCGTGCTCGGCTTCCAGTTCCGCCAGCCCCTCGGCGATGGTTTGCTCGGCCGTCGCCTCACCGGTCAGCACCCTGCGGGCCGCCTCCCGGTCCGCGGCCGTCGGCTCCTCACCAGCGGTGCGCTGACCCGCTTCGATCGCGGCCTGCCGCCGAGCGATCCACGCCTGGGAAGCCGCCTTCGTCACTACGATCACCCGCCTCCTCCGCGGTCCCCGGCGCCTTCCGGGCTACCGCCTGCGCCCGGCACCACTCCAGGTGACATCCTCGCAGCGCCCGCCAGTGGCGTCTCCACGCCGCCAGATCATGTTCTACCCGTCCTGACCGGCAAGACGGGATGGATGCAGGGCCCCAGGGTCCGTAGTGCACCTCCCCTACGGGACGACTCTGCGGAGGCCCGCGGTGAGGGGCGGTGCGACGGCACAATTCGCGACCGACATGATTTGCGATCGCTACAATACTTGTAGCCGCCCCCGACATGATGCGTCTCGGAACCGTCATCAGAGCACCGCTTCTCGTCAGTCAGTGAGGGACGGCGACTGCTGACGCCATCAGCGCTGGTCGACAAGCTCGGGGGAAGACGCGCGGTCAAAGGAGTGTGGACAGAAGATGAGTGCGCCGAATCGAGACACGCTGGCGTCGATGACTGGTGGCCGTGCACTCGCTCGACCAAGCGGTGGACTACGACCCGATCGCCCGCCCGAGGGTTCGGGCATCCGGGTCGTGACGCTCAACGTGCTCGACTTCGCCGACGCGGACGGAGAGACCCGGAGGGCGGTCGTCGCGCGCCGGCTGCGCGAGCTCGCGCCCGACGTCGTCGCGCTGCAGGAGGTGCCCACCGACCGGCCGGACGAGATCGTGTCGGAGCTCCTCGGCGCGGGCTACGCCGTGGTGGCCCACCCGACGGACTCTCCCGACGGCGTCGGCGCGCTCCTGGCCTCCCGGTGGCCGCTCGCGCCGCTGCACACGGAGGACCTGCGGCTGACGGACCGGTCCGGGGACCTGCCGTGGAGCTTCGCGGTGTTCGCCCGGGTCGACGCGCCGGCCCCGCTGGGTCCGGTCCTGGTGGTTCATCCCAAACCCGCCTGGACCTACCGGCTCGAGCACGAGCGCGAGATCGCGGCGGTACGGACGTCCGAGCTGGCCGACGGGCTCACCGCAGAGCAGGGCATCGAGCACGTCGTCGTGCTCGGTGACTTCGACGCCGCACCCGACCACGCCTCGATGCGGTTCTGGACGGGCCGGCAGTCGCTGGGCGGGACGAGCACGTGCTACACCGACGCGTGGGAGGCGTGCCGTCCGGCCGAACCCGGCCACACCTTCACCCGCCAGAACCCTCTCGTCCGGGCGGGCACGATGCCGCACGGCCCGGACCGGCGGATCGACTACGTCCTGGTGCGCTGCGGCAGCCACGGCCCCTCGCTGCAGGTCGCCTCGTGCGCGCTCGTCCTCGACCAGCCCGTCGACGGCGTGCAGGCCAGCGACCACTACGGCGTCCTCGCGGACCTCTCGGTGCCCGACCGCCCAAGCGGCAGCTGGGCGCCCGACTGGTGAACCCAGGCCTACCGTCGCCGGTCACCGCGCCTCGGCGACCCGGCTGACGATCCAGGCGTGCTTGCCGACCTGCCGCACCCGCTCGAAGCCGTACTGGTCGAAGAGCTCCACCGTGGCGCTGAACAGGAACCTCCCCTGGGAGCCTGTTGCTTTTTGGGCTGGCGCGGGCCTGGGCGTGTCTGCCGGCCGGCCTGGGCGCTGCCGGGAGGATCGGGGGTATGGCCAGGACGTACCGGGTGGTGGATCGGGACCAGGAGTTCTTGCTCCCGCCGGACATGCGTGAGTGGTTGCCGCCGGAGCATCTGGTGTGGTTCTTGATCGCGGCGGTGGAGCGGATGGACACCACCGCCTTCCACGCCAAGGCCCGGTTGGGTGGGGTGGGTCGGCGGGGGTATGACCCGGAGATGCTGCTGACGCTGTTCGTGTACGCGATGGCGCAGGGGGAGTCCTCCTCGCGGCGGATCGAGCGGCTGTGCCACACGGATGTGGCGTTCCGGGTGATCTGCGCCCAGGACGTCCCGGACCACACGGTGCTGGCCCGGTTCCGCCAGCGCCACGAGGAGGCGCTGACCGGTCTGCTGACCGAGTCGTTGGTGCTGGCCGCCGAGCTGGGGATGCTCTCGATGGGGGTGGTGGCTCTGGACGGGACGAAGATCCAGGCCAGCGCCAGCAGGGGCGCCAACCGCAGCGAGGCCACCCTGCGGAAGATGGCGGAGGACTACGTCGGCCGGGTCGGCGCCACGGACGCGGAGGAGGACGCCCTGTTCGGTCCGGACAAGCGCGGGGACGAGCTGCCCGAGGCGGTGACCGACCGGACCGACCGGGGTGGGCGGATCCAGCGGGCGCTGGACGTCATCACCGCCCGCCGCACCAAGACCGAGGCGGAGGAGAAGAAGAAGGCCGAGCGGGCCCAGAAGCGCGCCGCCGCCCGCAAGGTGGAGGCGGAGGCGGAGGCGGCGAGGGCCGCCGAGCGGGCCGAGAAGTATCTCGCCGCCCGCCGCAAGGCCGAGGCCGAGGCGGCGAAGACGGCCGAGCGGGCAGAGAAGACGGTCGAGCGGGCCGAGGAGTACCAGAGCGCGCAGGCGGAGGGGGCCCCGCTGTGCGGGCACCCGCCGAAGGGGGTGGACCCGGTCGGCGTGGCCAGGGCCCGGTGGGAGCGGGCGCGGGCGCAGGCCGCGGCCCGGTACGAGGCCTACCAGGGCGACCTGGCCGCCGGGGTGGTCAGGAGGGGACGCCCGCCGCTGCCGCCGGACGAGCACTGCCGGGTCCGTCGGGCCTGGGTGGCCTACCAGGCGGCCCTGGCCGCCCGCGGCCTCGTGACCGCTGGTCAGGACACGGCCGGCGGCACCGATCAGGACCGGGCCCCAGGCGCCGGCGCCGGCAACGCCACCGGGGCCGGCACGGAGCAGACCGCCGACGCCGGCCAGGCGCCGGGCGCCGGCACGGAGCAGGCCGCAGACGCTGAGAAGGTTGGCGCCGGGGCGGCGGCGCAGGCCGGCGGCCCGGCCGGGGAGAACGCCGGGGAGAAGGTGTATGCCAACCTCACCGACCCGGACTCCCGGCTGATGAAGACCCGCGACGGTTGGGTCCAGGGCATGAACTGCCAGACCTCCACCAGCGAGGACGTGTTCATCCTGACCGCCCGGGCCACCCAGGACACCACCGACGTGCGCCAGTTCCTGCCCACCAAGGACGCGGTCGAGACCACCCTGGCCACCATCGCCGAGCGCACCGGCCGGACGGACCTGACCATCGGGACGATGCTCGCCGACGCGGGGTATGACTCCAACGAGAACCTCACCGCACCCGGCCCGGACCGGTTGATCGCCGACAGCAAGCGCCGCCGCCTGTCCGCCCGCGCCACCACGAACCCGGCCGAGGGTCCACCACCGGAGGGTGCGTCGGCCCGGGAGAAGGTCAACCACCGGCTGCGCACCCCCGACGGGCTCGCCACCTACCGGCGCCGGTCCCACCTGATCGAAGCCCCCAACGCCTGGCTGAAGGACGGCCGCGGGCTGCGCCGGTTCTCCCGCCGCGGCCTGGCAGCGGTGCAGTCCGAGCTCTCCCTGGCCGCCGGGGTGACCAACCTGCTCCGCCTGCTCGCCAAGGGAGTGACCACCGCCCAGCTCCAGGTCGCCTGACCCCCACCAGGGGCACCCCCACACCCCCGCCAGGGCCCCCACCCGCCCGCACAGCCCCCGAAGTCCCCCCAGGGCGTCCAGCACACGCTCGGCCCGGCTCACCGAGCCGCTGGTCCGAAAATCCCGCCACCAGGCCCCCGCGCGACCGCCGCCAAAGGACAACAGGCTCCTGGGCCTGGCGGCCGTCCGTCACCTCGGAGATCGCCTCCACCAGCCCGCCGCCCTGCCGGGCGATGGCATCGAGCGCACCTTCCAGCGCCACCCGGGCGATGCCCTGGCCGCGGTGCTTGGGATCGACGTAGATACAGGTGATCCGCCAGTCCGGCACCGGCGGGGCGTCCTTGTCGTAGACGCGGCGGTGCTTGATACCGGGCAGCTCCTCCGGGCTGCCGTACTGGGCCCAGCCCTGTGCCCGCCCCTCCCCGTCCAGGACGAGCGCGGCGTGGGCCCGACCGGTGCGCACCCGGTCCTCCTTGATCGCCCGGTAGCTGACGCCGCGCTGCCCGCACTCCGGGTGGTAGCCGATGCACCAACACCCGCCGTAGACGCCGTTGTTGCGCTCCACGAGCTCGGCGAACGCGTCCCACGTCGAGGCGTCCAGCTCCGTCACCCTGTACACCGGCGCTCCTCCGGCGCCCGCCAGAGTCACCATCGGTCGGCCTCCCCTACCGGCATCCGGGCCAGGGCGGGCGGAGCAGTGATCATCGGCCAGCGCCCCGAGTCGAGCGCGACGGAGGAGCCGCTGGCGCTCGTCAGTTCCGGCATGTCAGCACCTTTATCCGCACTCTCGCCTTCGATCCGCGCTCTCGCCTTCAATCCGCACGCTCGCCCGCGGCGGGCGTGAAGCTCCGGGTATGCCCGCACGGGGAGATCGTGGCCGAGGTCGCCTCGGTCGGCCCACCGGTCAGAGCTCGGTGCCCAGCGGCCGGCGCGGAACGAACGGCGTGGTGCGCCGCCGCGCCTGCCGCCGGACGCGGCGAAGGTGGGCGCCCTCGGCCTCACGGATGAGGTCCGCTGCACGGACCTCATGGAGCTCGAACCACATGTCCATCACGGTCTCCTCCTGGTGGTGGTACGGACGATGGGTGGGTGGGGGTGTGCGCCGCTGCGCCCTCGGCGCCCGCCGCGGTCACCACCGGTCGGCCTCCTCGGCCAGCACCCGGGCCAGGGCGGCCGGGGCGGTGATCATCGGCCAGTGCCCGGAGTCGAGGTCGACGAAGGAGACCGCGGCGCGCGCCAGCTCGGGCACGTCCCCGCCGTCGATCCATGCTCGTGCGTCGGCAGGTGAGAACTCCGGGCATACCAGCAGCACGGGGACGTCGTGCCGCCGGTCGTCGCGGAGCCGGACCACGCCCCGCGAGACGGCCTCCGGGACCGGGACCGCCCGCGCCACGAACGCGCGCCGGGCGGCGTCGTCCAGGTCCGCGGAGTCCGGGCCTTCGAACGGCTCCCAGCCGGGGAAGGGCATCGCGCCGTCCTCGGGCTCGAAGAGGTCGGCGTAGCGCTCGCCGTCCGCCGCGGGGAACCCGCCCACCAGCGCCACCGCGCGGACTCGCGCCGGACGCGCGTCGGCGGCCACCCACGCGAGGCTGCACGCGGCCGAGTGGCCGACGACCAGCGGCGGGCCGTCCGCGGCGTCGACGGCCGCGACCACCGCCTCCACCTGGTCGTCGAACGTCGCCGTCGGGTCGCCGTCGTCCTGGCCCGGGAGGGCGACCGGCACCGGCCGGTGCCCGCGCACCCGAAGGTGCTCGGCCACGTCGTCCCAGACCGAGGCGTCCAGCCACAGCCCGGCGATGAGCAGGATGTCCACGGCTGCTCCTTCCTCGAGGGCCGGCCGGGGTGCCAGCGCCTGCGGTTCGCGTCTCTCGCACCCCGACGCTAGAGCCGGTTCCGGACGATCTACTTCCTGGCTAGCCTCGGGATGTGGGAGCCGACCTGAGCCCGACCGCGCGGGCGCTCCGCGCGCTCGACCTGCTCCAGACCAGCCCCGGCGCCACCGCCGCCGATCTCGCCGGCCATCTCGGCGTCACCGAGCGGGCCGCCCGCCGCTACGTCGCGATCCTGCGGGAGGCGGGTATCCCGGTCACCGCGACGCGCGGCCCCTACGGCGGGTACCGGCTCGGCCGCGGCGTCCGGCTGCCGCCCGTGGTGTTCACCGCGCCGGAGGCGGTGGCCCTCGTCATGGCCGTCCTCCAGGGCGGCCGGGCCCCCGACGGCGAGGACGCCGTCGGCACCGCGCTGGCGAAGCTGGTCCGGGCGCTGCCGGAGAACGTCGGCCGGCAGGCCGCGGTCGTCGCTCGCCACGCGGCGACCGCACCGGACCGCGGAACCCAGCCGGCGCCCGACACCACCAGCGCCCTGGTGACCGCCGTCGGCCTGCAACGACGCGTCACGATCGGCTACCGCAGCGGCGCGGGCCGGGAGTGGGCGGAGGACGTCGACCCGTGGGCCGTCGTCGTGCGGCACGGCTACTGGTACCTGCTGTGCCACTCCCACCGCGCCGGGGCGGTCCGTGCCTACCGGGTGGACCGGGTCCGCTCGGTCGTCGAGGGGAACGAGCGGTTCGAGCCCCCGGCCGGCCTGGACGCCGTGGCGCTGCTCGAGGAGCACCTCGGCACCGGCTGGGAGTACGAGACGCGGGTGGTCTTCGACGCGCCGGCGGAGGAGGTCGCCCGGTACGTCCGGCCGCCGATGGGCCGCCTGGAAGCCGCCGACGACGGCGAGGGCTGCACGCTGGTCGGGACGACGGGCAACCCCGAGATGTACGCCGCGGAGTGGCTCGCGGCGATCCCGCTGCCGTTCCGCGTGGCCGGGGGGCCGGAGCTGCGCCAGGCGGTCGCCGCGGTCGCGGCGCGGCTGACGACGGCGGCCGGCGGGGTGCCGGGCGACGTGCGCGGGGCGGCGGCGAGCAGTCCCACCGACCCGCGTACGTAAACGCGGTCCGACCACTCGGACCCTCGGGTCGCCCGGCTAGGCATCTCGACGTTCGCGGGCCGGGCCCACCGCCCGAAACCGGTTACGCCACGCCCTGGTCAGGATCTGCGGCCCTGGTCAGGACCTGCGTCCGGCACCATCGCCGACACTGGGCGGCGAGCTCGGGACCGGCCCTGTCCGACCTTGGCCACATGATCGTTCACGATCTGAAAGCCCGCCTGAGGTTCGTCGCCCCCCGGTAGGGTCACAGTGCCCGACCGGAACGATCGGCGGGCGCGGTTTGCCCGCCTGGCGATCAAGTCCGCCTGGGCAGGCGACGGCCGCTCATGGCCGTACCGCTCTCCGTGACCGACGTCCTGCCTCGAGGAGTGCCGTGGATCTCGCCCGCCCCGTCCTGATCGTCGCTGCGGCGGTCGTCGCCGTGCTGGTCCTGGCGGTCGTCGTCTTCGTCTATGCAAAGGTGCGGTTCAAGATCGCAACGCCTGACGAGGCGCTCATCATCACCGGCCGCAAGAGCGGCGCACCGGTGATCAACCCCGAGACGGGTGATGAGAGCACCGACCTGTCCGGGCAACGCGTCGTCATCGGCGGAGGAACGTTCGTCAAGCCGGTCTTCGAGCAGGTCGCACGGCTCTCCCTGGCATCCCAGAGCTTTCCGGTGACGGCCGAAGACGCCACCACGAAGAGTGGTGTGGGAGTCACGCTGCGGAGCATCGCCGTCGTCAAGGTCGGCGGCACCGAGCGCATGGTGCGGGCCGCGGCGCAACGCTTCGCGGGACGGAACCAGGAGCAGGTGATCGAGCAGCAGACCAGCGAGGTCCTGGTCGGTGTTCTGCGCACCATCGCGGGCACGCTGACCGTGGAGTCGATCCTCTACGAGCGCCAGGACTTCTCCAAGGAGGTCAAGGACATAGCCGTCCCGATGCTCGCCGAGCGGGGTCTGGTCCTGGAGAACTTCGAGATCCAGACGGTCGAGGACTCCGGCGACTACATCCGCAACCTCGGCCGTCCCAGGGCGGCCGCGGTGGCCCGTGATGCCGAGATCGCGGAGGCGCAGGCCCAGCAGGAGAGCACCGAGCGTTCCAACGAGGCCGCGGTCCAGATCGCGGAGTCCAACAAGGCCCTCGCGCTGCGCAATGCGCAGATCGCCCAGCAGACGGCCACGGCGCAGGCCGAGGCCGAGGCAGCACGCGAGCGCGCGGAGGCGGAGGCTCAGCAGGCCGTGCTCGTGCAGCAGGAGCAGGTGGCCCAGCGTCGGGCGGCGCTGCGCGAGCAGGAGCTCCAGACCGAGGTGCGCAAGCCCGCCGAGGCGGCCAAGTACGAGGCGGCGCAGGAGGCCGACGCCCGCAAGTACGCGGCGGAGCAGGAGGCGGAGGCGGCCAAGACGGCGGCGATCCGGAAGGCCGAGGCGGAGGCCCAGCGCACCACGGCGCAGGCACAGGCGGAGGCGTCGGCCCTGCGCGCGCGGGCCGAGGCCGCCCTTGTCGAGCAGCAGCGCCGGGCCGAGGGCGCCCTCGCGCTCGCCCGGGCGGAGGCGGACGGCACCCAGGCCCGCGGCGAGGCCGAGGCCGCTGCCGAGCGGGCAAAGGGGGAAGCACGAGGTGCCGCGATCAAGGCCGAGGCCGACGCCTACCAGGCCTTCCCCGAGTCGGCGCGCCTGCAGATGGTGCTCGACGCGCTGCCGAGGATGGCGCAGCCCTACGCCGACGCGCTCAGCAGCATCGACGACATCACCGTCATCGACAAGAACGGGGCCTCCAGGCTCACCGACCAGGTCGCCGTCGGCGTGAACGAGCTCGGGGCGCTCCTCAAGGCGCAGACTGGCATCGACCTGCTTCAGCTGGTCCGCGGGGCCGCCGAAGAGAACCGGCCCGAGAAGGCAACGCCGGCCGGACGCAGCCCAGGGGGCCACGAGGCCGGTGACGGCGCGCGGACGTAGCCCCTCCTCCACCCGGCATCCCCGGCGAGGACTCGCGGCGGCCTGCGCGGGTCACCTGCGCGAAGCCCACCGCAATGCCGCCCGACGATCACCACCCCGGCACAGACGACCTCCTGCATCCCAGCAGCTCCCGTAACCCGTCGGCGCCACCTGATCGATGAGGTCGACGGGCAACCGGCTGGTATCCGACTCACCCGGTCGACCCTGAGCCGTTCCTTGCCTGGATGGCCGCGGACGATTTCGTTTCCCAGGCGACCAGGGGCATCTATGTCAGTGCGGGCCACCGCTCGGCGATCAGATCGAGCGGCTTGGCGCTGACCTCGTGGAGCTTGTACCGCCCCTCGAGCGTCGTCTAGGACCAGGCCTGCAGCCTTCGACCAGGCCTGCGGCTTCGAGGACGGCGAGGTGCTGGGCGATCGCCTGTCGCGATGACCCGAGCCCGTGGTTGCTCATGAGTTGGCCGCACAGCGAGGGGCGCCTGCCCAGTCCGCACCGTCAACTCGTCGAGAATTATCCACAACGACACCCTTGTTGCCACACAATCCACAGATTAAAAAATCCCGGTAGAAAGCCTTGCGGAGTCGTACGCCAGTTCGATAGAATGTGTGGCAGGAAGAACATCACGAGGAGGTGAGCAGCCATGGGACCCGAGCACCCGCCACCGGAACCGGCCGGCACCGCGGACCTGGCCGGGGCGCTCCAGCGGGCCAGCCAGGCCCTGGCCGAGCTCCAGGGCGTGGACGTCGTCGGCCTCCAGGCCGGGGAGGTGCTGGCCGCGGTCGACACCCTCGAGCGGCTGCGCCGCCAGGTCGAGGGCCTGGCTTCCAAGGTCCTGGCAGCCGTCGAGGCCCACGGGCTGTGGGCCGCCGGCGGGGCCAGGTCCCTGCCGGTGTGGTACCGCCACCGCACCGGGCGGACGGACGTGACCGCCCGCACCGAGGTCCGGCGGGCCCGCACCCTGCGCGAGCACCTGCCCGCCACCGCCGCGGCCCTGGCCGCCGGGGTGATCGGGCCAGACCACGCCGCGGCCCTGGCCCGGCACGCCACCGACACCCAGGCGCGCCGGGACCAGCTCGCCGACCCCGAGATGGGCGAGGCGTTCCTGCTGACCCAGGCCCAGGCGATGGACGCCACCCTGTTCACCCGCCTGGTGCGCCGGTGGGCGATCATGACCGACCCCGAGGCCGCCGAGGCGTCCTGGAAGGAAGACGTCGGCCGGGAGGAGCTCTACCTGTCCCGGACCACCGGGGGGTACGACCTGCGCGGGTGGCTCACCGAGACCAGCGGTGACCTGCTCTACCGGGCGCTGTCCGCCCGCACCCCCACCCCCGCCGCCGGGGAGAAGAGCACCCCGGCCCAGCGCCGCGCCGCGGCCCTGGACGGCCTGGCCCACCTCGCCCTGGACTCCGGTACCCTGCGACCCGGCGCCCGGATCCGCCCCCACCTGGCCGTCACCGTCCCCTTCGACACACTGAAGGCCCTCGCCGACGCCGAGGGCGACACCCCGCCGGGGCAGCCCGCCGGGGACGACGCCAGCGCCGGGCAGGCCGCCGGGCAGCACCTGGGCGCCGGGCCCGGCGGACCCGGCGCGGCAGCCGGGCCGCCAGGGCCGGGTGGGAGCGTCGGAGCGGCTGGGGCGGAGGCGGTGCTGACCACCACCCTGGACGCCGGCCGGCTCCGCGGTGTCGAGCCCGCCACCCTCGAGGACGGCACCCCGCTGCCCCACGGGCTCCTCGCCCGCCTCGCCTGCGGCTCCGCCGTCCACCGCGTGGTCTTCGGCCCCGCGAGCGAGATCCTGGACGTCGGCCGCGAAGAACGCCTGTTCACCACCGCCCAGACCCGCGCCATCATCGCCCGGGACCGCCACTGCCAGTCCCCCGACTGCACCGCACCGCCGGGGGAAGGGGAGATCCATCACTCCATCACCTGGTGGGCCCAGCACGGACCCACCGACGTCGCCCTCGGGGTGCTGCTCTGCTGGCACCACCACGACCTCGTTCACGCCCGCGACATCACCATCACCCGTCTGCACGGGCAGTGGCACTTCCACCGCCCCGACGGCACCGAGATCCACCCCTACCGCCTCACGGCCTAACCGGATCCATGCCACATGTGCGACGCCGCCGGTGCCGGGACCGCGCGGACGCCTCAGGCTGAGACGCCGGCGGCATTCGCCGGTCGCTCACCTCCACCCCGGCCCTCTGCGCTGGCGAGGCCCTGGCAGACCCGCCGCGACCTCGACCCGATGGCCGGGTGTGGGACTGATGGACATCGGCGTGGAGGTCGAGAACCAGACCCGCCTCCTCGACATCCCGGGATCATGGACCGGCTGGGGCGCCTGTCCTACCTCGAGCGGGAGGGGCAGGCCCGGTCGGGGGTCGATGGCCGTCAGGTTCGTGCCCCATGGGTCGCTGGTCGAGGCTCGATGGGCCGGCATCGCCGGAGGGGACGACGCGGGGCGTACGGCCCACCGCTCTCGGTGGGCACTAGCCCGACCATCCCGGGACGATGACGTCATGAGGAGGTACCCAGCCCTGCGACCCGAGCTGGCCCTGGCCGCTGGGGTGTACCGGTTCCGCGAGAGCCTCTTCCTGCTCCCGGCGCTCATCGTCGCGGGCGGCGTCGGGCTGGCCGAGGCGGCCGCGGCGGTCGACCGCGCCCTGGACGCTCGGGAGACGGTCCCCGGCGCTGTCCAGATGGCCAGCAACGCGGCGACGTGGCTGCTCAGCACCGTCGCCGGTGCGACGATCACGACGGCGGGTGTCGTGTTCTCGCTGACCGTCGTCAGCCTGCAGCTGGCCAGCAGCCAGTTCTCGCCGCGGGTCATGCGCTCGTTCGTCCGCGACCGGCTCAGCCAGGTCGTCATCGGCCTGCTGGTCGCCACGTTCGTGTACAGCGTGCTGACCCTGCGGCACATTGGCGCCGACCCGGCCGCACCAGCCCCACCGGTCACCCTGACCGTGGCCGTGGCGCTGACCCTGGTGACCGTCGTGCTGATCGTGGCCCACCTCGACCGCCTGGCGCGGCGGCTGCAGGTCGGCGAGGTAGTTCGGGCGATCGCGCAGGAGGGCAGCGAGGTGCTGGCGGCCATGCTGCGCACCGGGGTCGACGAGCGCCCCGCCGCACCGACGCGCGAGGACCTCGAACCGTACGTCGTCCCGGCACCCCGGGCCGGCTGGGTCACGCAGGCGCCGGGCCAACGGATCCTGCAGGCGGTACCGCCGGGCACGACGGTTCGGCTCGAGACCCGCACGGGCGCGTACATCCACCAGGGTGAGCCGCTGGTCACGCTGTGGCCCACCCCGGCCGACCCCCGCCGGGTGGTGCGGCTGCTGTCGGCCACGGTCGCCGTGGCCGACAACCGCACGATGCAGGAGGACGTGGACTTTGCGATCCGCCAGCTGGTCGACATCGGGCTGCGCGCCCTGAGCTCAGCCATCAACGACCCGACCACGGCGGTGGAGGCCACGCTGCGCATCGGCGGGCTGCTGCGCGAGGTGCTCGTGGCCGACCTGCCCCCGGAGAGCGTCGCCGGCCCCGACGGGCGGGTGCTGCTGCGCCCCTGGAACCTGCGGCACGAGGAGTACATCGAGCACGCCTTCAGCCAGCTGCGGCAGGCAGCACCGGCCCAACCGCTGGTGGTCGCCACGCTGCTGCGGGTCCTCAGGATGCTGGTCCAGCACGTCCAGGAGGCCGGCCGCGACGAGCACGTGCCGGCGCTGCGCCGCCAGATCCGGCTGCTGCTCGAGACGGTCCAGGACCAGCCGGGCCTGCACCCGGAGGACCTGGCCCGTCTGCGAGCCGTCGCGGAGGACGCCACCGACCCGGCGGAGCACGGCGACCCGCTCCCCGATGCGCGGCGGGACGGGCGACTGGCGCGGGCGACGGGACACGGGCAGGACTGACCGCCGGGGCCGCCGTCGGGCTGCCGCGCGGCTGGGTCGGGCTTTGCGCACGCCGCGAGCCGGTCGCGACTACCCGGGGTCGGGTTCCACGCTCACCTCGGTCGTGCCCAGCAGTGTGCCGAGCCGCTGCACCTCCGCCGTCAGCGCCTCCTCCGGCGCCGCGCCTGCCTCGGCGAACCATGAGACCTCGATCCGCCCGTCCCGCTGCTGCCAGGTGCCGCTGACGACCCCGCCGGCGACCACCAGGTCGGCGCCGTGGCTCACCACCGCCCGGCGCGCCGGCGGGACGACGCGGACGTCGGCGGTGCCCGGGCCGAGCACCCACTGGTCGTGGGCCGGGAGCAGCCGCACCGCGTTGCTGGCCTCGGCCGCCGCCAGCGCGGCGGCGTCCTCGGCCAGCACGAGCGCGCCCGCGCCATCGACGTCGACCTCCACGAGGCGGTCCCCCAGGCCCGTGAGCCAGGCCCGGACACGCCTGCGGCCGGCGCCGAGTCCCTGGCCCAGCCAGTAGTCCAGGTGCCCGGGGGTCGTCGGACCGTAGGCGCGCACGTACGCCGCGACGGCTCGCGGCCCGGCGTCGCCGGCGTCGGGCAGGCCCGGCCAGTGCGGGTTGGTGTCCAGCCGCTGGAAGGTGACCCGGCCCTGGCGGCTCGGGCCGAAGCTCATGTCCCCCTGCCAGGTGAACGCCTTGAGCAGGGTGTGGCTGGGGTCGGCGAAGGCGAAGCCGAGGTGGGCGAACCGGGGCACCGCGGTGACCGCGGCCCCGAGCTCGGCGCGGGTCAGCGGACCGTCGGCCAGCGCCTCCCGGACGACCGCGCGGAGCGCCGGCCAGTCCGCCGGCTCGAGGTGGTAGTACTCCCGCCAGCTCTTCCGCTCCCACATCCGGCTCGCCGCCCGGACCGCCAGGGCGTCGGCGGCGCCGGCGGGGGCCATGAGGTGCGTCGCACCGCGCCAGGCGTAGACCATGACCAGCCGTCCGTCGGCGAGCGCCGCGGGCACCTCCCCCGGCTGGGAGTCGGTGCTTCTCGCGCCGACGGCCAGGTCGGTCCGGCCCGCCGCGGGCACCGCGACCAGCCGCCGGACGACGTCGTGCGCCGGCGCGCTGCCCACCGGGTCGAGCAGGTGCCGCCGCAGCCGCCAGCCGAGCGCCTGCCGCCAGGTGAGGGACATGACGGGGAGGGTAGGCCGGCACCTCGGCGGACGGCCACCATCCGCCCCGCTGCGTCCGGTCGGGCAGCGGGTCCGGTCCGGCAGTGCGGGCGAGCCCGGTCCGGCGGGGCGGGCGAGCCCGGTCCGGCGGGGCGGGTGAGGCTGGCCCGGCAGGGCGGGCGGGACCGGCGCCCGCTACCATCGCCCCTGTCCCGAGCCCGCACCGGCGAGAGAGGTCGCCATCACCGCCGACAAGGCCCTGTCCTGGGCATACACCGAAGAGTTCGTCCCGGAGGACGACGCCACCGCCCAGGCCCGGCTGCGGGCCGCCGAGCTGGGCGTCACCGCGGTCTCGCCGGGCACCGGCGCCGCGTTGCGCGTCCTCGCGGCCGCCTGCCAGGCCCGCGTCGTCGCCGAGGTCGGCACCGGCGCCGGCGTATCCGGCCTGTGGCTGCTCGGCGGCATGCGTCCCGACGGCGTGCTGACCACGATCGACGTCGAGGCCGAGCACCAGCGCGCGGCCCGGGAGTGCTTCGCCGCCGCGGGCGTGCGGCCCGCGCGGACCCGGCTGATCACCGGCCGGGCCCGGGAGGTGCTGCCGCGCCTCGCCGACGGGGCCTACGACCTGGTCCTGGTCGACGGCGACCCGGAGGAGGCCGCGGACGACGTCGCGCAGGCGGTCCGGCTGCTGCGGCCGGGCGGGGTGCTCGCCGTCGCCTCCGCGCTGTGGCACGACCGGGTGGCGGACCCGGCGCGCCGGGACGAGGCGACCGTGGAGGCCCGCGAGCTCGGCAAGGCCGTGCGGGCGGATGACCGGCTCGTCACCGCGCTCCTGCCCACCGGCGACGGGCTGCTGGTCGGCGTGCGGCGCTGACCGCTCGGCCACGCCGGTCGGTCCCCCGGATGCACCGTTGCCCGGTTGCCGAGGCGCCGGTCGCACCGGCCGACCGCACCGGCCGCCGGTCGCACCGGCCGCCGGGTCGGCCGTCGGTCACGCCGGCTGGCCGCCCACCGCCTCGAGGTAGCGCAGCAGCAGGTGCGCGCCGTAGCCGGTGGGCGCGCCCGCCGGGAGCTCGCCCTGCTTGCTGCCGGTCCGGCCGGGGCCGGCGATGTCCAGGTGGGCCCAGGTGCGACCGGCGGCGAAGCGGGCGAGGAAGAGGGCCGCGAGGACGGATCCGGCGCCGACGTGCGGGTCGCTCGTGACGTGCCCGACGTCGGCGACGGTGGAGTCGAGCGCCGGGACGTAGTCGGTCACCAGCGGCATCCGCCACGCCGGCTCGCCGGCCTCCCGCCCGGCCCGGAGCAGGGCGCCGGCGAGGTCGTCGTCGGTGGCGTATAGCGCGGCGCGGCCAAGCCCGAGGCCCTGCTTTGCCGCGCCGGTGAGGGTGGCGACGTCGACGAGCACGTCCGGGTCGAGCGTGGCGCCCGCCCAGGCGAGCGCGTCGGCGAGGACCATCCGGCCCTCGGCGTCGGTGTTGGCGATCTCCACGGTGGTCCCGTCGAAGGTCCGCACGACGTCCCCCGGGCGGTAGGCGGCCCCGCCGATGGCGTTCTCGGCGAGCGGCAGGACGGCGACGACCCGGACCGGCAGGGCCAGCTCGGCGGCGCCGAGGGTGGCGGCGAGCACGGCGGCCGCGCCGGCCATGTCGGTCTTCATCGTGACCATGGCCTCGCGGGGCTTGAGCGAGAGGCCGCCGGTGTCGAAGGTGATGCCCTTGCCGACCAGGGCCACCGTGCGTGCCGCGTGCGGCGGCTCCCAGGTGACGACCACCAGCCGGGGCGGGGTGGCGGAGCCGGACCCGACGGCGAGGATGCCGCCCATCCCCTGCTCGGCGAGCCAGGCCTCGTCGTGGACCTCGGCGCTCAGCCGGCCGGCGGGCGGACGGGTCTCGGCGGCCAGGGCCCGGGCCTGGTCCGCGAGCCAGGCGGGGCTCTTGGTGTTCGGCGGCGTGGCCGCCAGCAGCCGGGTGCGCAGGGTGGCCCGGACGGCGGCCCGGGCGGCCGTGACGGCGGCTGCGTAGCCGGGGGCGGCGTCATCGCCGGCAGGGGCGGCGGGCCCGGCGCCGTCGGCGGGGCCGGCAACCAGGAGGGTCAGCCGCTCCGCGGGGGCCGGGCCGGGGTCGGGGCGGCTCGAGGTGCGCGGCATCCGGTAGCCGGCGAGCAGGAACCCCTCGACCAGGGCGCGGACCTGCGCCGCATCGGTCCCGGGCTCCACCACGACGGCGGCGGCAGCCGTCCCGGCCGCCGCCCGGCCCAGCGCCAGGCCGGCCTGCCGGGCGGCGTCCGTGGCACCTGGACCCTCGCCGTCGCCGTCGGCGGCGTCGCCGTCACGGCCGTCACCGGCGCGACCGCCGTCGCCATGGGTGCCGGCCGCCCCGCCGGTGCCCGCGGCTGCCCGGGCGCCGGCCGCCCCGCCGCCCGTGCCGAGGAGCACCACCGTGCCCGGCAGCCCGGCCCACGGCGCCGCCGGCAGGTCCGGCAGCCGCAGGACCGCGCTGGTGCCGACGGCCCCGGTGAACCGGTGCCGGCGGGCCTCCGCGGCCCAGTCCAGCCCGTAGCCGGCGGCCGCCGCGGCGGCGCCGGGCAGCAGCGCCGCGCCGTCGCCGTCGGGAACCGCGAGCAGCCCGAGGACGTCGGCGTCGGGGCCGGCGAGGGCGGCGGCCGGTGGGCGGCGGCCGAGATGGACCTGGGGCAGGCGGCAGTCGATGGGCACGGGCGGATCAGCTCCTGGGACGCCGACGGCCGGTCAGCGGGTGCTGACCGGCCGGGCGGCTGGGGTGCGGGTGGGAGTGGGGTGTCAGCCGGCGACGGCGGCGAGGGCCTCGCTCAGCTCGCCCGCCTCGGCGGGGGTGAGCTCCACGACGAGCCGGCCGCCGCCCTCGAGCGGGACGCGCATGACGATGCCGCGGCCCTCCTTGGTCACCTCGAGCGGGCCGTCTCCGGTCCTCGGCTTCATCGCGGCCATGTGGTGCACCCCTCATTCCTCGTGGTCTTCTCACCACCGGCGGGCAGGTCCGGCCGGTGGTCGCCGTCGGCCAGTCTAGTCACTCGGGGGCACCGCCGGCCTCGCTTGCCGCGGCTTCCTGCGCCTCCCGCTCCTTGGCGAGCACCACCATGCCGCGCAGGACCGCCTCGACAGCCTCCTCCGCGGTGTCGACGACCGGCAGCAGGTCGACGTCGGCCGGGCTGATCGTCCCGCGTCCCACCATGGTGCTCCGCAGCCAGTCCACCAGGCCGCCCCAGTACTGCCGGCCGACGAGCACGATGGGGAAGGAGGAGACCTTCCGGGTCTGCACCAGGGTGAGCGCCTCGAAGAGCTCGTCCATCGTGCCGAACCCGCCGGGCAGGACGATGAAGCCCTGGGAGTACTTCACGAACATCGTCTTGCGGGCGAAGAAGTACCGGAAGTTCACCCCCAGGTCCACCCACTGGTTCATACCCTGCTCGAAGGGCAGCTCGATGCCCAGGCCGACCGAGACCCCGCCCGCCTCGCAGGCACCCTTGTTCGCGCCCTCCATCACGCCCGGCCCGCCGCCGGTGACGACGGCGAGCCCGGCCTCGACGAGGCGGCGGCCGATCTCCTCGGCGAGGGCGTACTCGGGGTCGTCGGCGCGGACCCGGGCCGACCCGAAGACGGAGATCGCCGGGCCGAGGTCCGCCAGCGCGCCGAAGCCCTCGACGAACTCGGCCTGGATGCGCATCACCCGCCAGGGGTCCTGGTGCAGCCAGCTGATGTCCTGGCCGGGCTGGAGCAGGCGGGCGTCGTGGGTCTCCTCGGGGATCTGCGTCCCGCGCAGGAGGACCGGGCCGCGCTGGTAGGCGTCCCGGTGCCCGTTGTGGCCGTGGTTGCGGCGGACCTCGCGCGTCATGCGGGCCATTGTCGTGCCCGCCGACGGCGGTCCGCGACCAGGCGGCGCCGGGATCAGCCCAGCCAGGACCGCAGGGCCGCGGCGCAGGCCCGGACCTGCGCGGTGGGGCAGCGCTCGTCGTCGGCGTGGGCGAGCATCGGGTCCCCGGGGCCGAAGTTCACCGCCGGCACGCCGAGCTCGGCGAACCGGGCGACGTCCGTCCAGCCGTACTTGGGCCCGGGCCGCCCGCCGGTGACCGCGGTGACCGCCGCGACGAAGCCGGCGACGGCCTCGTCGTCCAGACCCGGCCGGGCCCCGCCGGCCAGGTCGGTGACGGCGACGTCGTAGCCGGCGAAGACCTCCCGGACGTGCGCCTCGGCCTCCGCCGGGGTGCGCGAGGGCGCGAACCGGTAGTTGACCGTGACCACGCAGGAGTCGGGGATCATGTTCGCCGCGATGCCGCCGGCGATCCCCACCGCGGAGAGGCCCTCGCGGTACACCAGCCCGTCGACCTCCACCTCCCGCGGCCGGTACTCGGCGAGCCGGCGCAGCACCTCCCCGGCGGCGTGCACGGCGTTGACCCCGCGCCAGGCCCGGGCGGAGTGCGCGGTCCGGCCGGTCAGGCGCACCTCGGCCCGGAGGGTGCCGTTGCAGCCGCCCTCGATCCCGCCGGCCGTCGGCTCGCCGAGGACGGCGAGGTCCGCGGCGAGCCAGTCCGGGTGCCGGCGCACCAGCCGGCCCAGCCCGTTCAGCTCGGCGGCCACCTCCTCGTGGTCGTAGAAGACCCAGGTGACGTCCCAGCGCGGGGCGGTCAGCGCGGCGGCGAGGTGGAGCGCGACGGCGACCCCGCCCTTCATGTCCACCGTGCCCCGGCCCCACAGCTCCTCGGTGCCGTCGGCCGCGGTCACCCGCCGGGTGGGCAGGTTGGCCTGGACCGGGACGGTGTCGATGTGCCCGGCGATCACCACCCGCCGCGCCCGGCCGAGCCGGGTGCTGGCGACGACGTCGTCGCCGTCGCGCTGGACCTCCAGGTGCGGTTGCCGGCGCAGGGCGGTCTCGATCGCGTCGGCGAGCGGGCCCTCCGCCCCGGAGACCGAGGGGATGTCGCAGACCGCGGCGGTCAGGTCAACGACGTCGGCGGCCGCGAGGTCGGGCAGGACCGGGGCGGGCGCCGCCGGGGGACCCGCCGGGGCAGGAGACCCCGGGGCCGGGGCCGCCGGGGCCGGAGACCCCGGAGCGGAGGCCGCCGGGGCGGGGGCCGCCGGGGCCGGGCCCGCCGGGGCGGGGGACGCGGCCTCGCTCATGCCCGGCGCACCTCCCCCGCGCGGTGCAGGGTGCGGGCGGCCTCGGCGATGGACCCGGTCAGCGAGGGGTAGATGGTGAACACGTTGGCCAGCTGGTCCACCGTGATCCGCTGGGTGACCGCGATGGTGATCGAGTGGATGAGCTCGGCGGCGCGCGGCGCGACCACCACGCCGCCGATCACCGTGCCGGAGGCGCGGTCGGAGAAGAGCTTGATGAAGCCCTCGGAGATGGCCAGCATCTTCGCCCGCGGGTTGCGGCTCAGCGGCAGCCGGGTGATCACCCCGTCGACCTCGCCGGCGTCGATCTGCCGCTGGGTCACGCCGATGGTGGCGATCTCCGGGGCGGTGAAGATGTTCGCCGGGACGATGCCCAGGTTCAGCGGGGCGACGGCGTCGCCCAGGGCGTGCCACATGGCGATGCGGCCCTGCATGGCCGCCACCGACGCCAGCGGCAGCACCCCGGTGCAGTCCCCCGCGGCGTAGACGCCCAGCGCCGCGGTGCGGGAGACCCGGTCGACGACGATGTGCCCGGCCGACGTCGTCTCCACCCCGGCCGCCGCCAGCCCGAGCCCGTCGGTGGCCGGCACCCCGCCGACGGCGACCAGGCAGTGGGACCCCGCGACGGTCCGGCCGTCGGTGAGCTCGACGACGACGCCGTCGCCGGTCCGCCGCACCCCGGCGGCCCGCGAGCGCGGCAGCACCGTCATCCCGCGCCGGCGGAAGACGGCCTCGATGAGCTCGGCGGCGTGCTCGTCCTCCCCGGGCAGCACCCGGTCCCGGCTGGAGACCAGCGTGACCTGGGCGCCCAGCGCGTTGTAGGCGCCGGCGAACTCCGCGCCGGTGACGCCCGACCCCACCACGACGAGGTGCTCGGGGATGGCGGTGAGGTTGTACATCTGCGCCCAGGTCAGGATCCGCTCCCCGTCCGGCCGGGCGGTGGGCAGCACCCGCGGCGTGGCGCCGGTGGCGAGCAGGACGACGTCGGCCGGGAAGGCCTCCTCGGCGCCGTCGTGGGTGGTGGCGCGCACCAGCCGGGAGCCGTCCGGGTGGATGGTCGGCTCGATCCGGCCGGTGCCCTCGACGATCTGCACCCCCTCGCGCTCGAGCCGGGTGCGGATGTCCTTGGACTGCTTCTGCGCCAGGCGCATGACCCGCCGGTCGACGACGTCCATGTCCGCCCGCAGGGCCCCGTCCTCCCCCTCGGCGCCGATGCCTAGCTCGCCGGCCTGCTCGGTCACCGTCATCCACTCGGCGGTGGCGATGAGGGTCTTGGACGGCACGACGTCGGTGAGCACGGCGGAGCCGCCCATCCCCTGGCGCTCGATGACGTGGACCCGGGCGCCGAGCTGGCGGGCCACCAGGGCCGCCTCGTACCCGCCGGGGCCACCGCCCACGATGACCACCCGGGCGCCCTCGCGGACCGGGGAGGCCCCGGCCGGGACCTGCTCGGGCCGTACCTCGGCGCCGGCGCCGGCCGGGGTCACCGGCGGGGCGGCCTCGCCGGCCGTGGCGGCCGGCCCGGGGGTGGCGGCGGGACCAAGGGCCTCGGTCTGCGGCGGGGGGAGGGGGCCGGTGGAGGTGCTCACGGGGGCATTGTGCCGGGACCGGCCGTCGGGCGCGCCGGGGCGACCCGGATGCGCGGTAGCGTCAGGCTCATGACGACCCCGCTCGACGGCGCCGCGGCCCCGGGTGGTGCGGCCGCCGGCCCCACCCCCGACGCGGCCACGGACGCCACCACCGGCGCCGCCCCCGCCCTGCCCGCCGTCGGACCCGCCGGCACCGGCGGCGCCGCCGACCCGGCCGACCTCGCCCGGCAGGCCGCCGTCGTCCTGGCCGAGCGCACCGGGGTGGCGCGGCACGAGACGGCCCTCGTCCTCGGCTCGGGCTGGGCCGGCGCCGCGGACCTGCTGGGCGAGACGGTCGCCGAGGTGCCCGCGCAGGAGGTCCCCGGCTTCGCCGCCGCGGTCGTCGCCGGGCACGGCGGCACCGTGCGGTCGGTGCGGATCGCCGGCACCGACCGGCACGCGCTCGTCCTGCCCCGCAGCCACTACTACGAGGCGCGGGACGTGCGGGCGGTGGCCCACGGCGTGCGGGTCGCGGCCGCCGCCGGGGCGCACGCCGTGGTGCTGACCAACGGCTGCGGCGGGCTGGACCCGGCGTGGGCGCCGGGCACGCCGGTGCTGATCAGCGACCACATCAACCTCACCGGCGCCTCCCCGCTGGAGGGCGCGACGTTCGTGGACCTGACCGACCTGTACTCCCCCCGGCTGCGGGCGCTGGCCCGCACGGTGGACCCGGGGCTGCCCGAGGGCGTCTACGTGCAGTTCCCCGGGCCGCACTACGAGACCCCGGCCGAGGTGGAGATGGCCCGGCGCCTGGGCGGGCACCTGGTGGGCATGTCCACCACCCTGGAGGCCATCGCCGCCCGGCACGCCGGCCTGGAGGTGCTCGGCATCTCCCTGGTCACCAACCCCGCCGCCGGGATCTCCCCCACCCCGCTCGACCACGCCGAGGTACTGGCCGCGGGCCGCGCCGCCGGCCCGCGCATCGCCCGCCTGCTCGCCGAGATCGTCCGGCGCTTCTGACCCGCCACCCCGCGCCGGCCGCCGGCGCACCCGCCGCCTGGCAAGGAGGACATCCGTCATGACCGTCAGCACCGAGGAGGTCCGCGCCTGGATCGACGCCGACCCCGACCCGGCCACCCGCGCCGAGCTCGCCGAGCTCCTCGCCCGCGCCACCGACGGCGCGGGCGACGCGGCCGTTGCGCCGGGTGACGCGGCCGGCGCGCCGGGCGACACGGCCGGTGCCCCGGGCGACGCGGCCGGTGCCCCGGCCGGCGCGGATGAGCGCGCGCGGGCCCGGGCGGAGCTGGCCGCGCGCTTCGCCGGGCCGCTCGAGTTCGGCACCGCCGGCCTGCGCGGCGCGCTTGGCGCCGGCCCGCACCGGATGAACCGGGCGGTGGTCATCCGCGCTGCGGCCGGGCTCGCGGCGTTCCTCGCCGAGCAGGTCGGGCCGGACTTCTCGGTGGTCATCGGCTACGACGCCCGGCACGGCTCCGCCGACTTCGCCGTCGACACCGCCGCCGTGGTGACCGCCACGGGCGGCCGGGCCCGGCTGCTGCCTGCCCCCCTGCCCACCCCGGTCCTCGCCTTCGCGGTGCGCCACCTCGGCGCCGACGCAGGGGTGATGGTCACGGCCTCGCACAACCCGCCGCAGGACAACGGCTACAAGGTCTACCTCGGCGGCCGGGCGGTGACCGGCTCCGGCCAGGGCGCGCAGATCGTGCCGCCGTACGACGAGCAGATCGCCGCGCACATCGCCGCCGTCGGCCCGGCCGCCGCCGTCCAGCGGGCCGCCGATGGCTGGGAGGTCCTCGGCCCGCAGGTCCGCGAGGCGTACCTGCAGCGGGTGGCATCGCTGGTGCCCGGCGAGCACAGCCGGGCCCTGCGGATCGTGCTCACCCCGATGCATGGCGTCGGCGGGGCGACGGCGGTGGAGGCGCTGCGCCGCGCCGGGTTCACCGACGTCGTCGTCGTCCCCGAGCAGGCCGAGCCGGACCCGGACTTCCCGACGGTCGCCTTCCCCAACCCCGAGGAGCCCGGCGCCCTCGACCTCGCCCTGCGCCTGGCCCGCCGGGTCCGGGCGGACCTGGTGATCGCGAACGACCCGGACGCCGACCGCTGCTCCGCGGCGGTGCCCGACCCGGCCGCCGACGGCGGCTGGCGCCAGCTCACCGGGGACGAGATCGGCTCGCTGCTCGGCGAGCAGACCGCCGCGGCCGCGGCGCTCACCGGGCGCGGGGTGCTGGCGAGCTCGGTGGTCTCCTCCCAGCTGCTGGCCCGGATCGCCCAGTCCCACGGCCTGGCGCACCGCACCACCCTCACCGGGTTCAAGTGGATCGCCCGCACCGAGGGCCTGGTCTTCGGCTACGAGGAGGCGATCGGGTTCTGCGTGGACCCGACGGCGGTGCGGGACAAGGACGGCATCTCCGCCGCCGTGCGCCTGGCCTACCTGGGCGCCCAGCTCACCGACACCGGCCGGACGTTCCTCGACGCCCTCGACGACCTCGCCCGCCGGCACGGCCTGCACCACACGTCCCAGCTCGCCGTCCGGGTGACCGACCTCGGCCTCATCGCCGACGCCATGGCCCGGCTGCGGCAGAGCCCGCCGACGGCGCTGGCCGGCTCGCCGGTGACCGCCCGGACCGACCTGGCGGAGGGCTCGGCGGACCTGCCGCCCACGGACGGGCTGCTCTACCTCACCGCCGCCGGGGACCGGGTGATCGTGCGCCCGTCCGGCACCGAGCCGAAGCTGAAGTGCTACCTGGAGGTGGTCCTGCCGGTCGCCGACGGCGGCGATGTCGCCGCCGCCCGGCGCGCCGCCGCGGACCGGATGACCCGGCTGCGCGCCGACGTCTCGGCCGCCATCGGGATGTCCTGACCTCTACCGGCTGCCCGCCGGGTGTCCGGCCGGCCCCCAGCCGGCGCTCGGCCCGGGTGCCCTCGTCAGCCCCGGCCGGCGCTCGCCGGTGGCGCCCGCCCGGCCGGTCAGTCGTCCAGGCCCTCCAGCACCGCGGCGGTGCCGGACAGGCCCAGCCGGGTCGCGCCGGCGTCGATCATCGCCAGCGCCGCCTCGGTGGTGCGGATGCCGCCGGAGGCCTTGACCCCCAGCCGCCCGTCCACCGCGTCGGCCATCAGCCGCACGGCGTGCACGGTGGCGCCGCCGGCGGGGTGGAAGCCGGTGGAGGTCTTGACGAAGTCCGCGCCCGCCGCGGCGCTCGCCCGGCACGCCGCGACGATCTGCTCGTCGGTCAGCGCCGCGGACTCGATGATCACCTTGAGCACGATCCCCGGGGTGGCCTCCCGCACCGCGGCGATCTCGGCCTGGACCTCCTCGAACCGGCCGGCCCGGACCAGGCCGAGGTTGATCACCATGTCCACCTCGTCGGCGCCGTCGGCGACCGACCGGGCCGCCTCGGCGGCCTTGACGTCGGCGTGGTGGGCGCCGGAGGGGAACCCGCAGACGGTGGCCACCTTCACCTCGCGCGGCACGGTCAGCGGGAGCTGGCTCGGGGAGACGCAGACCGCGTAGGCACCGAGCTCGCGGGCCTGCGCGACCAGCGCCGCCACCTCCTCGGCCGTGGCCTCGGGCTTGAGCAGCGTGTGGTCGACGATCCGGGCGACCTCGGAACGGGTGGGCATGCGGTCTTCCTCCTGGTGCGGCGCCGACGGCGCGTGGCTGGCCGGTCGGGCCGCTGCCAGGGTAGCCGCCACCGGGTCCGGTCGGCCGACGGCGACGGCGCGCACGCGGCTCAGCCGTTGACGACCCGCGCTCAGCCGTTGACGACCTGGACGGACCCGTCGTCGTCCAGGCGCAGCCGGCGGGGGTCACCGTCGGCGAGCCGGAGCGCGGCCTCCAGCGCCACCTGCGGGACGTTCTCCCACCACTCCGGCAGCCACCGGTGCTCGCGCCACGCGTCGCGGATGATCCCGGCCGGCACCACGCGTCGATTCACAGCCGTCACGCCGACAGCATGGCACAACCCATAGCTGTCTGCGGTAATTCTGCCCGGCCACGCTGCCAGGCCAATTGCGACAGTCGGCCGGACGCTGGAGAAGCCGCTGTGGGGGGCGATCTCCCGCGGCGGGGCCGCCGAAACCGGAGCGGCGGGGGCGCTCGGAATGCGCACGAGGTTCCGCTACCTCATTGTCGTGGGGCCCGCCCGGCGGAGCGGTCGCGCAGCGGGTCAGACCGAGGCAGCCGGGGCCCACTACCGGGACCGTCGGCCCGAACGGCGCACCGCGCAGCAGCACGGTGCACCTGAACGACCACAAAGCACCTTCCGGACCCAGCCGTGCCGAATCGCCGTCCGCGGAATCCCGCCACTCCGGTCCGGCCGGTCCGGGGCGTGCAGAGGGCTTTGTGGTCGTTCATGATCAGCTCCGCCGGTCTCGCCCGGCGCAGCCGTCAGACCAAGGCAGCCCGGGTCCGTGGCCGGGGCTGTCGGCGGAACTCTGCCGGCGTGGACGCCGACCCGGCGAGGTCAAGGTCCTCGTACCCGGCGGGCGGCACGTCGACCACGGCGGCCGAGCTATCGACGGCGGCGCGGCGGAGGCGCTGCGAGCGCCCGTCGACTCTGCGCGATCAGGCCTCCAGCCCGCCCTCGTCAGTCTCGTCGCCCTCCTCGTCGTCCGGCACCGGCACCTCGGCGATCTGCTCCGAGACGTCGGCGGGGTCCGCCTCCCGGGTGGGGACGTCCAGCTCCCGGTCCGGCGCGTACTCCTCCTCGGCGGTGACGGGGTCGGGGTCGGGGCGGTGCTCCTCCGCCAGGTCGGTCGGGTCCTGCTCGACGGCGATGGGGTCGGTGCTCATGGCTCCTCCTTCGTGGTCGGGCGTCGCTCCTGCCAGCCTGCCCCGCGAGCCGGGCAGGCGCAAGGAGGCTGCGGGGACCGGGAGCAGCGCCCAGCACACGTGGCTCCAGCCGCCGAGGGCGGGGTGCGGGCCGGTGCGGGCGAGCAGGTCCGCCACCGGCACGGTGTGCCGGCGGCCGGCGGCGGGCTCGAAGATGTCGAGGACCGCCCGGCCGGCGGCGTCGACTCCGGTCCTGGGGCCGGCTTGCCGGTCGGCAGCACCGCCGACGGCGGGGTCGCCGACGGCGGCGCCCGGCGGCAGGGCGAGGACCAGGTGGCGGGGCACGGCGGCGGCGAGGCCGCCGGCGAGGTCACCGCCGGTGTAGAGGACGACCGGGGTGCCGGCCGCCGTCGCGGCGTGCACGGCGCGGAGGACGCGCTCGGCGGCGGGGGTGGCGTCGTCCAGCGGGACCGAGCGGTAGCGGACGCCGGGGAAGCGGGCCTCCCGGGCCGCCGTCCACGGCGGGGTGCCGAGCGCGGCCGGCCAGCGCAGGAGGCCGAGGGCCCGGGCGCGGACCCGGCCGGCGACCCACCGCTGGGCGGCGGCGATCCGGGCGGCGGCGTCGTCGGTGGTGCCACCCGCGGCGCGGGCGGCGGCCAGCAGGTCCGGCGGGATCTCGGGCGGCAGGCGGTGCGGGGCCACCTGCGGCGGCACGGTGCCGTCCGCGAGCCACCGGGCGAGCAGCGGGTCACCGACCGCGGCGAGCAGCAGCAGGACGGTGGGACCGCACGTGGTGGCGTCCACCTGGCGCAGGGGCGCGCCGCCGAAGGTGACGGTCCGGGCCGGGCGGCGCCCGCGCGGCGGGCCGGGACGGAGCCTCCGCGGCCGGTCGGGACGGCGCCCCAGGGGCCGGTCGGGACGCCTCCCCCGGGGCGGGTCGGGACGGTGCCCGTGCGGGCCGGCCGGCGACCCCGCCGCCGGCGCGTCCCCGGGCGCCGTCGGGCGCGTGCTGCCCCACGGGGGCACCGGTGGGGCGAACGGGGCGAGGAGCGTGGTGAGCGAGCGGTGCGCCCAGCGGCTCACCGGGCCACCACCGTCACGGCGCCACCCGGTCCAGGATGACGCCACCTGCCTCCGGGGCGGCGCCGGGCTCGATGGCGACGGCGCCGGCCAGGGCCTCCCGGGCCCGGGCGAAGCGCTCGGGGGTGGCGGTGTGCAGCGTCATCAGGGGCTGCCCGGCGCGGACCGGCTCGCCCGGCTTGGCGTGCAGCTCGATCCCGGCGACCGCCTGGACCGGGTCCTCCTTGCGGGCCCGGCCGGCGCCGAGCCGCCAGGACGCCAGGCCCACCCGGTAGGCGTCCAGCCCGGTCAGCACGCCGTCGGCGTCGGCCCGGACGTCCTCGGTGTGCTCGGCCACCGGCAGCGGGGCGTCCGGGTCCCCGTCCTGGGCGGCGATCATGGCGCGCCAGACGTCCATCGCCCGGCCGTCGGCGAGGGCGGCGGCCGGGTCGGCGTCGGGCTGCCCGGCGGCGGCGAGCATCTCCCGGGCCAGGGCCACGGTGAGCTCGACGACGTCGGGCGGGCCGCCGCCGGCGAGGACCTCCACCGACTCGCGCACCTCCAGCGCGTTGCCGACGGTGCGGCCGAGCGGGGTGGACATCTCGGTCAGCAGCGCCACGGTCGCCACCCCGGCGTCGGTGCCCAGCGCCACCATGGTCTCGGCCAGCTCGCGGGCCCGGGCGAGGTCCTTCATGAAGGCCCCGGAGCCGACCTTGACGTCCAGGACCAGGGAGCCGGTGCCCTCGGCGATCTTCTTGCTCATGATGGAGGAGGCGATCAGCGGGATCGACTCCACCGTGGCGGTGGTGTCCCGCAGCGCGTAGAGTTTCTTGTCCGCCGGGGCCAGGCCGGAGCCGGCCGCGCAGATGACGGCGCCCACCTCGGCGAGCTGGGCCATGACCTCGGCGTTGGTCAGCGCCGCCCGCCACCCCGGGATCGCCTCGAGCTTGTCCAGCGTGCCGCCGGTGTGGCCCAGGCCCCGGCCGGACAGCTGCGGCACGGCGACGCCGAAGACCGCCACCAGCGGCGCCAGCGGGAGGGTGATCTTGTCCCCAACCCCGCCGGTGGAGTGCTTGTCGGCGGTCGGGCGGGCCAGGCCGGAGAAGTCCATCCGCTCGCCCGAGGCGATCATCGCCGTCGTCCACCGGGCGATCTCGGCCCGGTCCATCCCGTTGAGGAAGATCGCCATGGCCAGGGCGGCCATCTGCTCCTCGGCGACGACGCCGCGGGTGTAGGCGTCGACGACCCAGTCGATCTGGGCCGGGCTGAGCCGGCCGCGGTCGCGCTTGGTCCGGATCACGTCGACGGCGTCGAAGGCTTCGGTCACGGGCGGGCCTCCTTGAGGTGGTCGGGCCCGAACGCGTCGGGCAGGACGGCGGACATCGGGGTGATGCCGCGCGGCATGGCGAGCAGGAGCCCCGGGCCGCCGTGCTCCCAGAGCAGCTGGCGGCACCGCCCGCACGGCACGAGCGGCTCACCGGCGCCGTCGACGCAGGCGAAGGCGACCAGCCGGCCGCCGCCGGTGCGGACCAGGTCCGAGACCAGGCCGCACTCGGCGCACAGCGTCACCCCGTACGCGGCGTTCTCCACGTTGCAGCCGGCGACGGTGCGGCCGTCGTCGACCAGCGCCGCCGCGCCGACCGGGTAGCCGGAGTAGGGCACGTAGGCCCGCCGCATCACCTCTGTGGCCTGCTCCCGCAGCGCGTGCCAGGTGCCCGGCGGGACGCCGTCGGCCGCGTTCTCGGCGGCCGCGCTCCCGCCGTCGGCCATCCCCGCGCTCACTTGATGTAGGGGATGTTCTCGGCGGCGGGCGCCCGGACCCTCCCCACCAGGCCGGCGACGGCGAAGATCGTCACCACGTACGGGAGCATGAGGAGGAACTCCGAGGGCACGTTGGACCCGATGGTGGACAGCACGTTGCCGAGGTTGCGGGAGAAGCCGAACAGCAGCGCGGCGGCGACGGCGCCGGTCGGGTTCCACCTGCCCAGGATCATCGCGGCGAGGGCGATGTAGCCCTGCCCGGCGGACATCTCCTTGCCGAACGCCAGGCCCGAGCCGACGGTGAAGAACGCCCCGCCCAGCCCGGCGATGGCGCCGCCGAGGAGGGTGTTGAGCACCCGGGTGCGGTTGACTTTGATGCCGACGGTGTCGGCGGCCTTGGGGTGCTCGCCGACGGCCCGCATCCGCAGGCCCCACCGGCTGCGGAAGATCCAGATCTGCAGCACGATCACGGCCGCGTACATGAGGTAGACGAGGAGGGTCTGGCGGAAGAGCACCGGCCCGATGACCGGGATCTCGGACAGGCCCGGGATGGGCAGCGCGGGCAGCCGCTGCCCGGCGTTCCAGGTGGCCTTGTTCTCGGTGAGCACGGTGGAGAACAGGAAGCTGGTGACCCCGACGACCAGGACGTTCAGGACGACGCCGACGATGATCTGGTCCACCCAGTACCGGACCGCGAAGAAGGCGAGGATGGCGCCGACCAGCACCCCGGCGACCGGGGCGGCGATCATGCCCAGGTAGGCGCTGGAGGTCAGCGACCCGACCACCGCGGCGAGGAACGCCCCGCCGAGGAGCTGGCCCTCGATGGCGATGTTGACGATGCCGGACCGCTCGCACACCACCCCGCACAGGGCACCGAAGACGAGCGGGACGGACAGCGCCAGCGCCCCGGAGAGCAGGGTGGTCACCGGGATGACCGTGGCCCGGCCGGCGCCGACCCAGACGAGGAAGGTCAGCACGAACGCCACGCCGAACAGCGCCGGCAGCCACACCCCCACCTTCCGCCGGCTGGCGGCGGCCCAGGTGGCGTAGCCGGCCAGGGCCAGCAGGAGCACGCCCAGGGTGATGTTGGTGGGCTTGAGCCCGAGCGCGAAGTTGGGGATGGCGAACAGGTCACCGCCGCGGGAGACCTGGAACGTCGTCGGCCGGCCGCCCTCGGGCAGGAGCGCGAAGAAGAGCAGGGCGGCGACGGCGAGGACGCCGTAGATGATCGGCCCGCGCCAGCTGATCGGGGCGAGCGCCTGGGCGGCGGCCGGCGCGGCCGAGGCCGGCGGCCGGGTGGTCACGGCGGTCATGCGGCGGCCTCCTTCACGGCGGGGGCGGCGGCCCGGCGGGGCCGGGCGCCCGGGGCCGGCAGCCGGAAGATCGCCCGCACCAGCGGCGGGGCCGCGATGAGCAGCACGATGACCGACTGCACGACGAGGATGATGTCGATCGGGGTGGCGGTGTTGGACTGCATGAGGAAGCCGCCGGCGCGCAGCGCCCCGAAGAGGATGCCGGCCAGGAACGTCCCCAGCGGGCGGGACCGGCCGAGCAGCGCCACCGTGATCGCGTCGAAGCCGAAGCTGGCGGCCACCCCGGCGGTCAGCGCCCGTTCGGTGCCCAGCACGACGGCGGAGCCGGCCAGCCCGCACAGCAGGCCGGAGATCACCATCGTCATCACGACGACACGGTTCACCGAGATCCCGGCGGTGCGGGCGGCCGAGGGGTTGGCGCCGGCGGCGCGGATCTCGAAGCCGATGGTCGAGCGCTCGAGCAGCCACCAGACGAACGCGGTCGCGGCGATGGCCACGACGAACCCGAAGTGCAGCCGGAACGGCGGCCCGAGCAGCAGCGGGTAGGTGGCGGACTCGACGGGGATGTCCGGGGACTTGGGGAACGGGGAGTTCGGCAGCTTGAACGCGGTCGTGGTGAGCAGGTAGGCGATGAGGTACACCGCGATGTTGTTCAGCATGATCGTCACGATGACCTCGTTGGCCCCGGTGCGGGCCTTGAGGACGCCGGCGATCCCGGCCCAGATGGCCCCGCCCAGGGCGGCGCCGAGGGCGGCGAGGGTGACGTGCAGGACCGGCGGCAGGTCGAAGGTGAACCCGATGAAGGCGCCGACGATGGCGCCGAGGATGATCTGCCCCTGGCCGCCGATGTTGAACAGCCCGGCCCGGAAGCCGACGGCCAGGCCCAGGCCGGCCAGGATGAGCGGGACGGCGAAGACCAGCGTCTCGGTCAGCGGCCGGAGCATCCGGGTCAGCGAGTCGGCCTCGAAGTCGAGGATCGCGCCGCGGAACATCGCCTTGTAGGCGCCGAAGACGGCGTCCCAGGCGGCGCCGAAGACGTCGCTGGGGCGGGCGAAGAGGTACCCGGCGGCCGTCTGCACGGCCGGGTCGGCCAGCGCGATGAGCACCGCGCCGATGACCAGGGCGATGACGACGGCGAGCACGGAGACCAGCCAGCCGCCGGAGAGCAGGTCCCGGACGAACTGCTGGGTGCGGGTCTCCACGGGCTCGCCGGGGGTCTCCGGCGCCGGCGCGGTCAGGGCCGCCTGCGCGGTCAGGTCCCCCGGCTGGGCGGGGCGCGGGCTGGTCGGCTCGCTCACATTCCCTCCTCGTCCTCGTGGGCGCCAGATCGGGTGGCCCGACCGGTCCCGCCGGCGCGGGTGGCGCCGCGGCGGCCGCGGCCGGCGGCGTGGCGGCCGCCGTCGTCGGCGGCGCCGGGCTGGCCCGTCCGGGTGCCGTCGGCCCGGGTGCCGGCTGGCGGAGTGCCGTCGGCCGCTCTGCCGGCTGGCGGGGCGCCGTCGGCCCGGGTGCCGGCGGACCGGGCGCCGTCGGGCCGGGTGCCGCCGGGCTCGCCGGTCCGGCCGGCCCCGTCCGGGAGGCCGCCGGTGAGGTCGGCCTCCCCCAGGGTGGTGCGGTGGGCGGCGGCCTGGGCCTCCGCCTCGGCCTGCGGCACGCCGGCCATCATCAGGCCGAGCACGTCCCGGTCGGTGCCGCCGGGGACGATGCCGACGATCCGGCCGCGGTACATCACCGCGATCCGGTCGGCGAGCGCCAGGACCTCGTCGAGCTCGGTGGAGATGATGAGGACCGGGGTGCCCCGGTCCCGCTCCTCCACGATCCGCCGGTGGATGAACTCGATGGAGCCCACGTCCAGCCCGCGGGTGGGCTGGGAGGCCAGCAGCAGGCGCAGCTCGCGGGACATCTCCCGGGCCAGGACGACCTTCTGCTGGTTGCCGCCGGAGAGGGTGGAGATGGGGTCCTCGGTGGCGGTCAGGCGGATGTCGAACTCGGCGGCCCGCTGCTCGGCGTTGGTGCGCACGACGGCGGGGGCCAGCGCCACGCCCTTGGCGAAGGGCGGGGTGTCGTACAGGTCCAGGACGAGGTTCTCGGCCACCGAGAAGCTGGCGACGATCCCGTCGGTGGACCTGTCCTCCGGCACGCAGCCCAGGCCGGCCCGCAGCCGGTCCTTCACGCTGGTGCCGACCAGCTCCTTGCCGTCCAGGACGATGGACCCGGCGACCGGGTCGGCCAGGCCCAGGATGGTCTCGGCCAGCTCGGTCTGGCCGTTGCCCTGCACCCCGGCGACGGCGACGATCTCCCCCCGCGCGACGCCGAGGCTAAGGTCGTCCACCGCCGTCTTGCGGGCCTGGTCCAGCACGGTCAGCCCGGTGACGGTCAGCGCCTCCTCCGCCGGCTGGGCCGGGGCCTTCTCGACGCCGAGGCTCACCGACCGGCCGACCATCAGGGAGGCGAGCTCGGTCTCGGTGGAGGTGGGGCTGGCCTCGCCGACGACCTTGCCGCGGCGGATGACGGTGATCCGGTCGGCGACCGCGCGGACCTCGCGGAGCTTGTGGGTGATGAACACGATCGAGGTCCCGCCGGCCTTGAGCTGGCGCATGATCTCGATCAGCTCGTCGGTCTCCTGCGGGGTGAGCACCGCCGTCGGCTCGTCGAGGATGAGGACGCGGGCGTCCCGGGAGAGGGCCTTGATGATCTCCACCCGCTGCTGGGCGCCGACCGGGAGGTCCTCGATCCGGGCGTCCGGGTCGACGTCGAAGCCGAACCGGTCGGAGAGCTCCGTCACCCGCCGGCGGGCCTCGCCGAGCTGGATCAGCCCGGCCCCGCCGGTGGGCTCGTAGCCGAGCACCACCGACTCGGCGACGGTGAAGACCGGGACGAGCATGAAGTGCTGGTGGACCATCCCGATGCCGGCGGCGACGGCGTCGCCGGGGCCGGCGAAGGTGACCGGCTTGTCGTCGAGGAGGATCTGGCCGTCGTCGGGGGCGTAGAGGCCGTAGAGCACGTTCATCAGCGTGCTCTTGCCGGCCCCGTTCTCCCCGAGCAGGGCGTGGATCTCCCCGGGCTCGACGACGAGGTCGATGTGGTCGTTGGCGACCAGCGGGCCGAAGACCTTGGTGATCCCGCGAAGTTCGAGCTTCACGTCTGTTCCTCCGAGCGTCCTCGGGTGGGCGGGGTACCGCCGTCGGGCTGGCCCGGGGCGGACGGTGCCGGGGCGGGTGGTGCGGGTGCCGTGGTGCTGGTGCCGTGGTGCGGCTGCGGCGGTGCGGGGGCTGCGGTGGCGTGGTGCGGGGCTGCGGCTGCGGTGGCGCGGGGGCTGCGGTGGTGCGGGTGCTGCGGTTCGGTGCCGCTGGTGCGGCCGGTGTCTCGGCTGGTGCGGGCGGATGGTGACGGCCCGGCCGCTGCCGGCCGGGCCGTCGTCGCCGTCATGCGCCCGGGTCAGGGCGCGTTGGGCGACTCCACCGTGATGTCACCGTTGACGATCTGCTCCTGCAGGTCGGTCAGGGCGTCCTTGAGCTCCTGGGGCACCTCGGCGTCGAAGTCGTGGAACGGCGCGAGCGAGACGCCCTCGTTCTCCAGGGTGCCGATGTAGGGCTCGCCGGTGAAGTCCCCGGCGGTGCCCTCCTCGATGGTGTCGTAGACGGCCTGGCCGATCTCCTTGACCACCGAGGTCAGCACGATCGGGCCGTAGTCGGTGGACTCGTACCAGTCGGAGTCCACCCCGACGATCATGACGCCGTCGGCCTGCTCGGCGGCGGCCGCCGCGCCCAGGCCCACCGGCCCGGCCACCGGCATGATCACGTCCGCGCCCTGGGCGATGAACTGCTCGGTCAGGGTCTGCCCCGCCGCCTGGTTCTCGAAGTCGCCGCTGAAGGACCCGGTCTGACCCTCCTTGTCCCAGCCGAGGGCCTGGACGTCGGTGCCGTTGTCCTCGTTGTACTTCGCGACGCCGTCGACGAAGCCGTCCATGAAGATCGAGACCGAGGGGATCTGGATGCCGCCGAAGGTGGCGACCTTGCCGGTCTTGGACATGCCGGCGGCGGCATACCCGCCCAGGTAGGCGGCCTCGGCGGTGTTGAAGACCAGCGGCTTGGCGTTGTCGATCTCGACCGGGTTGTTCTCGGCGTCGCTGAAGGTGGCGTCGACGAGCGCGAAGTTCAGGTCGGGGTTGGCCTCGGCCGCGGACTGGATCGGGTCCTCGAGGAGGAAGCCGACGCCGATCGTCAGGTTGCAGCCCTCCTGGACCATGGCGTCCACGTTGGGGCCGTAGTCGGAGTCGGACTGGGACTCGGCGTCGGACTCCTGGATGCCCAGCTCGTCCTTGGCGCGCATCAGGCCCTCGTAGGCCGACTGGTTGAAGGACTGGTCGTCCCAGCCGCCCTGGTCGGAGACGAGGCAGGCGAGGAAGTCCTCGCCGCCGCCGGCGGCGCCGGTGGTGGCCTCGTCGGCGGGGGTGCCCTGGCCGCCCTCGTCCTCGTCGCCCTCCGGGGCGGCCCCGCAGGCAGCGAGCGACAGCGCGGCCGCGGCCGCCAGCGCCGTCGCGTAGATGCTCTTCTTCACGCGTCTCTCCTGGTGTGAGTGCCGAGGGCCTGCAGGGCGGGCGCCGCATCGTGGTGGCGTGCCCAGCCAGGTCCGGGTCCGGCTGGTATCGAGACGACCCTAGACCCACGCGCGCCGTCGGCCGCCGCATCCTGAGATGCCGCGGCAAACCGTTACCTTTCCGTTTCCCAGCGGGTACCCTCCCGCGCCCGCCGGGCGGGACCTCCGGCCCGGGCGGGGGCTGCCCGGTAGGCCGGCCTCGGCCGTGGCCCCATGGCTATGCCCCGGGCCGGGAGGCCGGCCACCCGTCCGCCCGGACGGTCGCCCGGGCTACCCCCGCGGCCGGCCCGAGCCGGGCGCTCTGGTCCCGCCGCCCGGACGGTCTCGGCCGGCAGGTACGGGCGCGACCGGCCGGGGGGTCGCCGTCGGCGGCCTCGGCGCGACGGGTCCGGGGACCCCGGCCGACGGCGCGGGCCCGGGCACCCCGGCCGACGGCGCGGGCGGGGCGGGCCGCGGGATCCCGGTCGGCGGGGTGGCCCCGGCGGGCCGGGGGGTGCCGGCGAGCAGCGCCGTGCGGGCGAGGATCCGGGCGCCGATGCCGATAGCGCGCTCGTCGAAGACGATGTCGCCCTGGTGCAGGTCGTAGGACGGCCCGCCGGGGGTGCGGGTGCCGAGGCGGACCAGGGCGCCGGGCACCCTGGTCAGGTACCAGGCGAAGTCCTCCCCGCCCAGCGACTGCTCGGTGAGCACGAGCGCGTCGGGCCCGATGACGTCCTTGACGGCGGCGTCGATGGTGCGCACCGCGCGCTCCTCGTTGACCACCGGGGGGATGCCGCGGACGTAGTTGAGGTCCACCCCCACGTCGTAGGGGGCCAGGAGGTGGCCGACGGCGTCCTGGACCACCCGGGCGGCCCGCTGCCAGGCCCGCTCGTCCAGGCACCGGACGGTGCCGGAGACGGTGCCGGTGGTGGGGATGGCGTTGGCGGCCTGGCCGGCGTGGACCGCGCCCCAGGTGAGGTTGGCCCCGGCGCGGGGGTCCAGGCGGCGACCGAGCACGGCCGGCAGGGCGGTGATGAGCTGGCCGAGGGCGAAGACGACGTCGCCGGTCAGGTGCGGGCGGGAGGTGTGCCCGCCGTCGCCGGTGACGGTGACGATGACGGTGTCCGAGGCGGCGGTGATCGCGCCGATCCGCGAGCCGACGCTGCCGACGTCCACCTTGGGGTCGCAGTGCAGGGCGTAGATCTGCTCCACGCCGTCCAGGACGCCCTGGTCGATGGCGGACTCCGCGCCGCCGGGCTGGACCTCCTCGGCGGCCTGGAAGATGCACCGCACCCCGACCGGCAGGTCGCCGGCGTCCGCGAGGTCCTTGAGCACCAGGGCGGCGCCGAGCAGGGCGGCGGTGTGCAGGTCGTGCCCGCAGGCGTGGGAGACGCCCTCCCGGGTGGAGGCGAAGGGGAGGCCGGTGGTCTCGGGCAGCGGGAGGGCGTCCAGGTCCGCCCGCAGCCCGATGCGGCGCCGGCCCTGCTCGCGCGGGTCCGGGCCGATGTTGACCACCAGCCCGGTACCCTCCAGCAGCCGGGGCTCCAGGCCCGCGGCGGCCAGCCGCTCGGCGACGAACGCGGTGGTCTCGTGCTCCATCCGGGCCGGCTCGGGGTGGGCGTGGAGGTGCCGCCGGACGGCGATGAGGTCCGGCTCCAGCGCCGCGACCATTCCGCTGATGCGGCGGGCGGCGGGGGACGGCGCCTCGGGCAGGGTCACAGCGCCGACCCTAGCCCCGCGCCTGGCAGGCAGCAGGCCGGCGGCCGACGGCGGGGGCCGGTGCCGGTGCCGGTGCCCGGGCCGGTGCAGGTGCCGGAGCCGGTGCCGGTGCGAAATCGAGCGGCGAAGGTTGCCGGCGACGGCGTATACGTGGATCAGCGGTCGCGGCAGGGACCGGCAGCGAGACGGAGCAGACGTGGCGCGGGTCGTGGTGGTGGGAGCCGGGATCGTCGGGGCGGCGGTGGCGTACGAGTCCGCCCGGGCAGGCGCCGAGGTGGTCCTGCTGGACAAGTCGGTGCCGGCCTCGGGAGTGACCGCGGACTCCTTCGGGTGGATCGGCAGGCCGCGCGGCGGCGACCCTCCGGACGCGAGCACGCCCCTGCGTCGCCGCGCCCTGCCGGAGTACCGGCGCATGGAGGCCGAGGTACCGGGCGTGCAGGTGCACTGGCGAGGGGCGCTGGTGTGGGACGAGGAGCCTCTCGGGGCTGACGCCCGGCTCGGACCCGATGAGCGGCTGCTGGAGGCGGCGGAGGTCGCGCGGCTGGAGCCCCACCTCCGGGTTCGAGCCCGGCCGACCCGCGCCCTGCACCTACCGGACCACGGAGCGATCGACCCGGTCGCCGTGACGCAGGCGCTGGTGGGGGCGGCGCAGGACCACGGCGCCGAGCTGGTGGCCAGCTCCGTCGTCACGGCGCTCACCCTCCGCGACGGCCGGGTCGTGGGTGTGCAGGCATCCACGGGCTTCGTGCCCGCCGAGACCGTGGTCGTGACGGCCGGGGTGGACGCGCCCGTGCTGTGCGCGTCGCTCGGCTTCGGCCTGCCCGTCGCGCCGTCCCCTGCTCTGCTGATGCGCTTCACGGCCCCTGCCGGGCTGGTCCGCACGCTGGTAGCCACCCCGCACCTCGAGGTCCGCGAGGCTGCCGATGGTGAGCTGCTGGTCGCGGCCGACTACGACGGCGAGGTCGGCCACGAGGACCTGCAACGCGCAGGTCAGAAGATGCTGCGCCGCCTGACCGCCACCGTCAGTGTCCCCGGTGTCCGCCTGGTCAGCGTGCGGCTCGGGGTGCGACCCTTGCCGGTGGACGGGCTGCCGGTCATCGGTCCCATCCCCGGCGTCAGTGGCGCCTACGTCGTCGTGATGCACTCCGGCATCACCCTGGCCCCAGCCGTCGCGCGGCTCGTCGCCGCAGAGATCGTGCACGGCAATGAGGCCGAGGACCTCACGGGCCTGAGGCCAGCTCGGTTCCGTGCTGCGCACGCCAGTCTGTGAGAAGCCATCACTGGGGGCTGAGCGAGGTCCGGAGGTTGGCGTCGACGGCCTTTCGGGCGGGTAGGGCGATCGCCGTGACGGTGGCCAGGTAGGCGCCGGCGGCGAAGGCGGCCAGGGTGAGCCCAGGGAACTGCGGGGCGAAGGGCAGGCCGTTGCGGGAGCCGAGCCATGCCAGGGTGAAGACGGTGGCCAGGGTGGTCACCGTGGCCAGCAGCAGGGCGGTAATGACGTAAAGCAGCGCTTCGAGGAGCACCATCCGGCCCAGCGTGCTCGGGGTGGCGCCGGCACTGCGCAGCAACGCGAACTCGCGTTCGCGGTTGCGAGAGGTGAGCGAGACCACAGCGACGCTGCATCCGGTGAGCATCACCGTGGCGACGACCACGATGACCCAGCTGTCGAGCAGGTTGACGTCGGTGATGCCTACGGTGCGCGCTTGGGCCAGAAAAGTCCTGACGGTACCGATTAGTACGCCGACGCAACCCAGCCCGGCAGCCAGCGGCGCAACCGTGGCACTGCTGATCTGAGCCCTGGCCATCGCCGAGCGCCGGGCGATCTGCCAGGCCGGCCCCGTCACCAGGTTGAGCAGCCGGCCCCAGCCGCGGATGATCGCCGGGACCAGCGCCGGGGCGGCGGCGTAGAAGGTGAGGATCAGGCACAGGCCGAGGTAGAACGCGATCGTCACCGGTCCGTTGGACGTCGCCGGAACATTTGGTGCGATCGCGACGATCGCCGCGGCGGCCAAGATGCCGAGCACGGTGAGCACCATCCGCGCCGTGGTCAAGCGCGTGCGGTGTGGGGATGTAGTCACGAGCGCCTCGACGGCGGGTACCCGTGCGGCGCGGCGGGCGGGGGCGAGTGCACCGAGCAGACAGGTGATGACGGTCAGGACGATGGCGATGGCCGCAGGGATCAGGTGCATGCTCACCGGCACCTCTTCCAGGCCGGGTCCGGCCATGCTGTTGACCAGATTGACCAGCGGCGGTCCGACCACCGCCGCCAGAGCCACTCCGGGGATGGAGCCGACGAGCGCAGTGAGGGCGACGAGCCCGATGGCTATCGCTGATGTCTGGCGGGGTAAGGCTCCGGCCAGTCGCCACTGCCCCATCAGGGCACGTTCGGCCTCCACGGTGGCTGAACCGACCACGTTGAGGGCGATCGCCCCGAACAGGGCGGTCAGGACGTAGATGGTCTGGGCGGCGATGCGGACTTCGCTCAGCGTGGTGCCGGCTTCCGCAACGGCCGCGGCCATCTGCCGCGTGGTGGAGGACCAGTAGTGCAGGATGCTGATCCCGACCAGGGCGGAGACGAGGATCACGACCCCCATGGCGGGCAACCATGCCCGCCACCGGGCGCGGAAGGTCTGAATGATGAGGGTGAGCATCATGCCTCCTTGCCGACCGTGTGCATCAGCGTGAGCAGCTGGGCCGGTGTTGCGGCACCGACGGTGGCGACCAGCCGCCCGTCGCGCAGCACCGCGACGCGGTCGGCCCGGGACGCGGCGTCGAGATCGTGGGTGACCATGATGACCGCGTGGGTCTCGTCGGCCAGGCCGCGCAGGGTGTCGAGCACCAAGGACGAGGTGGTGGTGTCCAGGGCACCGGTGGGTTCGTCGGCGAAGATGATCCGCGGGCGGGCGGTGATCGCTCGAGCCAGTGCGACGCGTTGCTGTTCCCCGTTCGACATGGTGGACACCACCTGGTCGGCCTTGCCGTCCAGTCCGAAGGAGGCCAGGGTCGCCCGGGCCAGGGAGCGGTCCTTGCGGCGGCCGGCGAGCGTGGCGGGCAGCAGCACGTTGTCCTCGGCGCTGAGGTAGGGCACGAGGTTGTAGGACTGGAAGACGAACCCGATCTCGTCCTGGAACAGGCGGGCCAGCTGGGTGCGGTTCATTCGGCTCAGCGGCGTGTCGAGGAGGGTGACTTCACCGGCAGAGGGCCGCTCCAGACCGCTGAGGCAGAACAACAAGGTCGACTTTCCCGACCCGCTGGCACCCACGACCGCAGTCATCCCGGCGGCCGGGACCTCCAAGGTCAGATCGTGGAGGACTTCGACAGGCTCTCCGCCCCCCGGCGGGGCGAACGTCTTGGATAGATGCTCGGCAATAACCGCAGAATAAGGAGGCATGCTTCTATCCCAGCCGCTGCCCGCCGCAGCGCCCAGCCCGTTGACCGCCGCGGGCGGTAAGGGCAACCCCACCCCCGCGAGGCGGTCAACCTGCCTGGGGCGGCGATCGACGTGAATTACGCTGATGTACCGATGGCTACCACCAGCCAGCGATGGCACATGCTGGGTGTCTGTCCGCGCCAGGTGCCGGGGCACCTGGCCTACCTGACCGCCCAGACCGCCCTCGGGTGGATCTCGACCATGGCCGCGATCGCCCTGCCGCTGTTCCCGCTGTGGGCCGACGCAGCCGCCAAGCTGGAAGTCGCGCTGCTTCGGGCCGGGATGGTGGCTGCGCCTCCACCGTCCCGCCCGACGATCGCCGCCTGGCGCGCCATGACGCATGCCCTGACCAGCATCCCGGTCGCCGCCATCGGCACCCTCGCCTGGGTGGTCCTGGTGGCCTGCGGCGGGCTGGTCGTGCAGGCCCCCTATCGGGCCGTCACCGACCAACCCGTCGTGGGCGGGGCGTCCGGCCCCACCGGTCCGGTGGCCGCTCTTGTCGCGTCCGCGCTGGCCCTCGCGGTCTTGGCCGTCGTCGCGTGGCTGGCGGCAGCGGCCGCCCGGGTGGCCAGTGACATCGCGACCCGGACGCTGTGGTCCCGGGAAGACCTGCTCCGAGGACACATCGACGAGCTGGCGCACCGCCAAGCTCTCAGAGAGGAGGCCGCGGCCGCCGAGCGAGTCCGGCTGGAACGCACCCTGCACGACGGTGCACAGCTGCACCTCGCCGCCACGGCCATGCACCTGGGCATGATCGAGCTCGCCGCAGGAAAGGTCGATGACCCGGCAGCAAAGTCCCAGCTGCTGGAGCACCTGGACGCGGCACGCGAGGAGAACGAACGCGCCCTCGACGACGTCAGATCGGTGGCCACGGGTCTGCGCCCCGAGCCGCCGGCCTCATTGAGCAGTGCGCTGACGGAACTGGTGTACGGGCTGCCAGTGTCCGGAACCGCAGACATCGACCTCCCGACCCTGTCCGCGGAGGCCGAATCCGCGCTGCTGCTGATCGCCAAGGAGGCGGTGACCAACGCCTTGCGCCACTCCGGCTGCTCCTCGGTGACCATCGCCGCGCGGCGATCCGCCGACCAGATCGCGCTCACCGTCCGGGACGACGGGGCGGGAGGTGTCGACCCCGACCGTGGAACCGGCGTGAGGGGAATGCGTGCCCGGGCACGGTCCCTCGGCGGTGAGGTGGCCATCATCAGCCCGGAAGGGGGGCCCACCACGGTGCGGGCCACCATCCCCTACCCCACGTCCGGGATGGAGCGCTCCTGATGCGCATCGTGATCGCCGAGGACGCTGCGCTGATGCGGGCAGGTCTCACCGCCCTCCTGGACGCCCTCGGTCACCGAGTCCTCCACGCCGCCAAGGATGCCGAGGATCTGAACCGCGCCGTTGACTCCCATGCCGATGACCCGCCCGAGGTCATCATCACCGACGTCCGGATGCCACCCACCCACACCGACGAGGGCCTGGTGGCGGCGCTGGCGCTGCGCGAGCGGTACCCAGCGATAGCGATCCTGGTCCTGTCCCAGTACCTCGGCGGGGAGTACGCCTCCCGGCTGCTCGCCACGGCCGAGAGCCAACCCGGTGGCGTGGGGTACTTGCTCAAGGACCGCGTCGGCCACCTCACCGAGCTCGACCGTGCCATCCACACTGTCGCGGGAGGCGGAGTGGTCGTCGACCCCAAGGTTATCGACGATCTCCTCGGCCGCCGCCACCACCCGCTCGCCCAGCTCACCGGCCGGGAGCAGGACGTCATGAGCCTCATGGCCCAGGGCCGCACCAACGAGCAGATCGGCGAGGAGCTCCACCTATCCATCGGGTCGGTCGAGAAGCACATCCGCAACGTCTTCGACAAGCTCAGCATCACCCCCACCGACGGCAACCGCCGCGTGCTGGCGACCCTCCGATGGCTCTCTTTCCATCACAGGCCCAACTGACACAGTCGCGCCCCCACTGATCGGATCGAGCAATGCGCAAGTGAGGCGCAGTTGCGACGAGAATGTCGATCGTTCGAAGCAGGCGCGCGGGTCGGAGCACGGGGGGACCAGCGCGGTGCCGACCCCGAGGGCCACCGCTCTGCGGGACGCCGCGCCCACGTTGGTGCAGTCCACGACGTCCTCCAGGGAACATGGCTCGACGCATTGGGACAATCATCCGTTCACACCTCGCGGCGGTGGCAAAATGTGTTGACGAAATAAGAGAGGAGCCGCAAAAGGTCGCCTCGCCTACTCCTGGATCTCAACATGCCTACTCACCCGTTCATCCCGCTAAGACGTGAGGAGCACTTTACGGCAATCGGACAAACCCCCCATCGCGAGAGCTATCAGCAGCAGGGGAAATCTAGCGGCCTCCCCAAGCTCCTACCGCTGCGAAATCGACCCTAAGGCGACAGGCCCCAGATTGAGCACACAACAATCCTGCCACACTTTGGCGATACAACGAACGGACGGGCCCCGTATCGCTAGTCCTCGCGCAGCACGCTCAGCAAAGCCGCAACGGCTTCATCTCTTGTCGAATAGGTGTCCAAAGACACTTCGACACCGCCAAGCCAACGCGCCCACCACGCCCACCGGCCATCCGACGTCTCGATCACGCCAGCAGGCGCCTCGTCTTCTTCGATCCACATTCATCGCCCTCCGTGGTGCGAAATGATGACACAGTTCTCAGAATCAGCGACCACTGGCTATCCCCAAGGTACACCGACGGACAAGGGGCCGACGAGACTCACCAACGTTCTCCGCGAAACCGGTCGCGCGCCTCGGTCAGAGGAGCTCGTCGCGCCCCTCGGCGCCGAGCGCGTCGACGATCCCCTTGACGGCCTGGGCGTGCGAGCGGTCGGTGACGAGCAGCGCGTCCGGGGTGTCGACCACGACGACGTCGGGCAGCCCCAGCACGGCGACGAGGCGCCCGCCGGCCGGGACCACGAGGCCGCCGTCGGCGTCCTGGGCGAGCACCGACCCGCCAGCGCGGCCCTGCCCGGGGATCGCCCCGCCGTCGGCCTCCCCCACCGACCGTCCGAGGACGCGGACACCGTCGGGACCCGCAGGCAGCAGCCCGGCGAGCGCGGTGAAGTCGCCGACGTCGTCCCAGCCCATGGCGGCGGGCACGACGGCGACCCCGCCGGCGGCGGCGACCGGCTCGGCGATGGCGTGGTCGATGGCCACCTTCTCCAGGCCCGGCCACACCTCGGCCAGCACGCGCTCCCGGTCCGGGGTGTCCCAGGCGGCGACGACCTGCTGCAGGCCGTCGTGCAGGGCGGGCCGTTGCTCGGCGAGGTGGCCCAGCAGGACCGCCGCCCTGGCGACGAACATGCCGGCGTTCCACCGGTACTCCCCGGTGGCCAGGTAGGCGGCGGCGGTGGCGGCGTCGGGCTTCTCGGTGAAGCCGCGCACCTGCCGGGCGGTCGGGGCGCCGGGGAGCGGGTCGCCGGCCCGGATGTAGCCGAAGGCGGTGGCGGGGTGGTCGGCCTCGACGCCGATGGTGACGACCCGCCCGCCGCGGGCGACGTCGACCGCCTCCCGCACCGCGCGCTCGAAGGCGGGCCGGTCGGCGATGACGTGGTCGGCGGCGAAGGACCCCACGACCACGTCGCCGTGCCGGCGGGCGAGGACGGCTGCGGCCAGCCCGATCGCGGCCATGGAGTCCCGGGGGCTTGGCTCGGCGAGCACCTGCCCGGCGGCGAGCTCGGGCAGCTGGCGGTGCACGGCCGGCGCGTGGCCCGCGCCGGTGACGACCGTGACGCCGGCGGTGGTGGTCAGCGGGACGAGCCGGTCGACGGTCTCCTGCAGCAGCGTGCGGCCGGAGCCGGTGAGGTCCAGGAGGAACTTCGGCGCGCGGCGCCGGGAGAGCGGCCACAGCCGGGTACCGGCGCCGCCGGCCGGGACGATGGCGTGCAGCAGGGGCGGGTCGGCGGTGGGCACGGGAGGCACCCTAGTTCCGCCTTGCCGGCGGACCGGGGCACCCGCGCCGGCGCCCGGCTCCGCGCCGCTCGCGCTCCGGCCGGCGCGTGTGCCGGCGGGCCGTTAGCGCGCGGCGGCGGGCACCACGGTGCTGCCGACCAGCGGCAGCCGAGCCACCGTGCGCCACACGCCGTCGTCACCGTGCTCGTACAGGCGCATGCTGCCCTGCGCGTAGGTGGCCGCGAAGCCGGCCAGGTCGCGCTCGGCCTCGTCCAGGGCGGCGCCCGGCAGGTCGTGGGCGACGGTGACGTGCGGGTGGTACGGGAAGCGCAGCTCCTGGGCCAGCGGGCCGGTGCGCGCGGCGCGCTGCAGCTCCTCGCACCGGTCCCCGCCCTGGACGACGTTGACGAAGACCACCGGCGTGACCGGCCGGAAGGTGCCCGTCCCGGCGAGCTGGACGACGAACGGGGCGTAGCGGCCGGCGACCTCGGCGAGGTGGTCGACCACGACCGGCAGCTCGGCCGCCTCGACGACGGTGGGCGGCACGAGGGTCACGTGCGGGGGGATGGCGTGGGCGAGGGGGTCACCCAGCCGGGCGCGGGCCGCGCGCAGCGCCGGGCCGTAGGGGGCGGGGACCTCCAGGGCGACGCCGATCCGGACCTGGTCACCGTGGCGCGGGGGCAGGTGCATGGTCACCGCCGTCGGAGGGGACGGCGAGAACGGGCGGGCACGTCGCCATCCTGGCAGGAGTTGCCGGGATCCGGCGACCACGGAGGGTGCTGCCCGACGGCGCCTGCGCACCGTCGGCCGACCGGTTAGCTGTCCATGGCCGCCTGCGTGTCGTGGCCACCTGCCCCCAGCGCGCCCCTGTCCGTGCCAGTGTCACAAGGACGTATGTCGCCGAAGGCGTGGTGAGCTGCACGCGGCGGCCGCTGGCCGACGTCGACGCCGACGGCCATCCCCGTACGCACCTGGGCCTGCGCCGCCCCTGCTCGTGTCGGCTCGGCTCGCCGGCTCATCACGTCGAAACTGGCAAAGTGGTTGCTCACAGCAACCGTTTTGCCTTTCTCGGCGTGAACCCTCACCGGTCGGGGCCGGCTCGGCGCATCGAGACTGGCAAAGTGGTTGCTCACAGCAACCGTTTGTCTTTATCGACGACCGTCGGAGGCGCGCAAGCACGCGAGCGGCCCCGGCCCGGCCATCGTCGACCGGAGCCGGACCGCCGGGTCGGGGCACCCGGAGTTCGCACCGCCGAGCCTGGGCGGCCGGAGCGGGGCCGCCGGAGCCGGGTGACGCCAGCTCGGACGCATCAGCGGGCGCCAGGCCGTCGGCCGGCGCCACTCTAGCGCCAACCCGAACAACTCCCACCAGCCCAGCTTGTTGGTTTCTGTTCGGACTGCCATGCTTGCGGCATGACCACCGAGGCTCCCGCCTCCGGCCCGCCGCTGGCCCGGCAGCGCCAGCAGTTCATCGTCGACGCCGTCGCCCGGCACGGCGGGATCCGCGTGGCCGAGGTGGTCGAGGCGCTCGGGGTCTCGGAGATGACCGTGCGCCGCGACATCAACGAGCTCGTCGGCCAGGGGCTCGTGGAGCGGGTGCACGGCGGTGCCGTCGCCCCCTCCACCGCCGCCGCCGAGCCGCTGTTCACCACCAAGGCCGGCCAGCACGAGGCCGCCAAGGCCGCGATCGGCCGGCGCGCCGCCGCCCGCGTGCGGCCCGGGGACGCCCTCCTGCTCACCGCGGGCAGCACCACCCTCGCCGTCGCCCGGGCGCTGGTCGACCTGGAGCACCTGGGCACCCTGACCGTCCTGACCAACTCCCTGCCCGCCGCGCAGGTCCTGCACGAGGCGGCCGAGCGCGCCCACGACGAGGGCCGGCCGGCCGCGACCGTCGTCCTTACCGGCGGGGAGCGGACGAGGTCCGACGCGCTCGTCGGCCCGGTGGCCGTGGACGCCCTGCGCAGCCTGCGGGTGGAGTGGGCGTTCCTCGGCGCCCACGGCGCGGACGCCGAGCGCGGCCTGATGTCGCCCAACCTCGCCGAGGCGCAGACCAACGCCGCGATGGTGGCCGCGGCCAGGGTGGCGGTCGCCGTCGTCGACGCCACCAAGTGGGGCGTGCCGGGGCTGCGCACCTTCTGCAGCCTGGACGACCTCGCCGTCCTCGTCACCGACGCCCCGCCCCCGCCCACCGCCGCCGCGGCCCTGGAGAGCCACGACGTCGTCCTCGACCTCGCCCAGGAGTGACCATGCCCGACCCCACCACGCCCGACCCCACCACGCCCGACCCGGCCGCGCCCACGCCCGACCCAGCCACACCCGCGCCCGCCGTGCGCAAGACCACCACCCGCCTCGCGGACGGCCGCGAGCTCATCTACTTCGACGACAGCGAGCCGTACGTCTCCGGCGCGAAGACCCGGCGGCTGGACGACCCCCGGCCGCTGCCGGACCGCTTCGCCGACGTCGTCGGGCCGGACGGCGTCGCCCGCCCGGTGACGGCGCCGCAGATGCGCTACGACGTGCTGACCGGGGAGTGGGTCCCGATGGCCACCCACCGGATGAACCGCACCTTCCTGCCGCCGGCGGACGCCAACCCGTTCGCCCCGGCCCGCCCCGGCGCGGCGTACTCCGACGGGGAGATCCCGGACACCGACTACGACGTGGTCGTCTTCGAGAACCGCTTCCCCTCCCTGGTGGCGGTGCCCGGCGTCCCGGACGAGGTGAGCCACCTCGACGGCGAGGAGCTGTGGCCGGTGCGGCCGGCGGCCGGCCGGACCGAGGTCATCTGCTTCTCCCCTGACGCCACCGCCTCCCTCGCCGGGGTCGGCACCCACCGGATGCGCACGGTCATCGCCGCCTGGGCCGACCGCACCACCGCCCTGGGCGCCCTGCCGGGCATCGAGCAGGTCTTCTGCTTCGAGAACCGCGGCGAGGAGATCGGGGTGACGCTGCACCACCCGCACGGGCAGATCTACGGCTACCCCTACGTCACCCCGCGCACCGCGACGATGCTCCGCCAGGCCCGGGCGCACCGCGAGCGCACCGGCCGCAACCTGCTGCGCGACGTCCTGGACGCCGAGCTGCGGGCCGGCCGCCGGGTGGTCGCCGAGAGCGACCACTGGGTCGCCTACGTCCCGGCGGCGGCCCGCTGGCCCGTCGAGGTCCACCTCGCCCCCCGCCGGGACGTCCCGGACCTGCCGGCCCTGACCGACGCGGAGCGGGCGGACCTCGCCGGCATCTACCTGCGGGTGCTGCAGGGCGGGGACGCCTTCTTCGTCTGGCCCGACGGCGACCCGCGGGCCGGGCAGCCCATCCGCCTGCCGTACATCGCGGCCTGGCACCAGGCCCCGGTGCGGCTGGGGCGGGAGGACCTGCGCCTGCACCTGCAGCTCTTCTCCGTCCTGCGCGCCCCGGGGAAGCTGAAGTACCTCGCCGGCTCGGAGTCCGGCATGGGGGCGTGGATCTCCGACACCACCCCCGAGCGGATCGCCGACCGGTTCCGCGAGGTCGTCCCCGCCGTGGCCGCCGAGCCCGCGCCGGCCGGAGCCGAGCAGTGAGCGCCCCGCTGCCGGCGTGGTCCGACGCCGAGGGGGCCGGCCGGGCCCGGGCGGTGTTCGCGGCGGCCTTCGACGGCGAGCCCGCCGGGGTGTGGACGGCGCCCGGCCGGGTCAACCTCATCGGCGAGCACACCGACTACAACGACGGCCTGTGCCTGCCCATCGCCCTGGAGCACCGCACCTTCGTGGCGCTGCGCCCCCGCGCGGACCGCACCGCCCGCCTGGTCAGCGCCCAGGAGCCGGACGGGGTCCAGGTGGTGGACCTGGACAGCGTGGCACCGGCCAGCGCGGGCGCGGCCGGCGGCGCGGTCACCGGCTGGCCGGCCTACGTCGCCGGGGTGGCCTGGGCGCTGGAGCGCGACGGCCTGGCCCCGGCCGGGAGCCTGCCCGGGTTCGACCTGGCGGTGGACTCCTGCGTCCCCTACGGCGCAGGCCTGAGCTCCTCGGCGGCGATCGAGGCCGCCGTCGCGATCGCGCTGGACGACGCCGCCGGGCTGGGCCTAGGCGCTGACGACGACGGCCGGGCCAGGCTCGCCGCGGCCTGCGTGCGGGCGGAGAACGAGGTGGCCGGGGCCCCCACCGGGGGGATGGACCAGGCGGCGGCGCTGCGCGCCCGCGCCGGGCACGCCCTGCTGCTGGACTGCCGCGACGGCAGCACCCGGCAGGTCCCGCTCGACCTCGCCGCCGCCGGGCTCGCCCTGCTCGTCATCGACACCCGGGCCGAGCACCGCCTGGTCGACGGCCAGTACGCCCGCCGCCGGCAGGTGTGCGAAGAGGCCGCCGCGGTGCTCGGCGTGCCCTCGCTGCGCACCCCTGCCGACGCCGTGCTGGAGGGGGAGACCACCCCGGAGGAGGTGCTGGACCGGCTGGCCGACGACGAGCAGCGCCGGCGGGTCCGGCACGTGCTGGCCGAGATCGGCCGCGTCATGTTCCTGGTCGCCCGGCTGGACCAGAACCCGGGCCGCGAGCTGCGCGGGCGGGCGCTGGACCGGGTGGCCGAGGCGCTGGACGACTCGCACACCTCGCTGCGGGACGACTACGAGGTCTCCGCGCCCGAGCTCGACCTCGCCGTCGAGACGGCCCGGGCGGCGGGCGCGCACGGCGCCCGCATGACCGGCGGCGGGTTCGGCGGCTCGGCGATCGCGCTGGTGGACGCCGGCGCCGCCGACGCCGTCGCCGACGCGGTGGCCGGCGCCTTCGCCGGGGCCGGCTTCACCCCGCCGGCCTTCCTGCTGGCGACGGCGGGCGGGGCGGCCCGGCGGGTCGGCTGACCAGGCGGGGCGGTCCGCCGGCGCCCGACCGCCGGTTCCTGACCGAAACCCCGCGTGTTCGGCCGCCCGCCGGGCCGGCGTCCCGGTAGGTTCGCGCCGTACAGCACGGCCGACGGCGGCCGTGCCGCCGCGGGCGGCCGGGTGCGGACGCCCCTGACCTCGGGGACGACATGACCTTCGCTCGGCACATCCTCTTCCCGGCGCTGCGGCTGCTCGTCTGGGCAGTCATCGCCGTCGCCCTGGTCAGGCTCGCCTTCGGCGGCGGGGCCGCCCCCGGCGCCGATGCCGAGCCGCCCGTCGAGGCCACCGCCGACTTCACCGACCCGGTCGTCCCAGTGAGCACCGGCGACGTCGCCAACACCGTCACGGTCGACGCCGTCGTGGTGGCCGACGCCCCGGTCGAGGCCAAGGCCGGGCTGGCCGGCACCGTCGGGTACCTCGCCGTCGCCGACGGCACCCACGTCGAGGCCGGGGCGCCGCTGCTGGAGATCCGCCAGGAGGAGCCCGTCCCACCCCGGGAGGTGGTCGGCGAGGACGGCACCGTCACCATGGTCGAGCAGGCGCCGAAGGTCCGCCGCTCCACCGTCCAGGCGCCCTCCGCAGGCACCTTCGCGCTGAAGGTGATGCTCGACCAGGAGGTGGCCGTCGGGGACGTCGTCGCCACCGTCACCCCGGGCACCCACTCCGTCACCGGGGACCTGTCGGCCGAGCAGCAGTACCGCCTGCTCGACGCCCCCTCCGAGGCCGAGGTCGCCGTCGTCGGCGGGCCGGCGCCGTTCACCTGCACCGACCTGAGCATCGGCACCGAGGTCACGACGGCGCCCGGGGAGGCCGGGCAGCCGGGCCCGGCGGTGGACCCGATGGGCGAGCCGGCCGACCCGACCACCAGCGCGACGGTGGAGGTCCGCTGCGCGGTGCCGGCGGGCGTCACGGTCTTCCCCGGCCTCGGCGGGACGATGACGATCACCGCCGGGCAGGCCACCGGGGTGCTGACCGTGCCGGTCACCGCGGTGCAGGGGCTGTTCAGCACCGGGAACGTGTGGGTCGTCGGCGAGGACGGCGGGGAGCCGGTGGAGACCCCGGTGAAGCTTGGGCTCACCGACGGCACCGTCGTCCAGGTCGTCGAGGGGCTGGCGGAGGGGGACACCATCCTGGAGTTCGTCCCCGTCGGCGACGTCAGCCCGCTGGACGAGCCGACCGACGAGCCGGCGGTGTTCTGACCGTGGCCCTGCTCGAGCTCGCCGGCATCGCCCGCACCGTCCGGCTGCCGGACCTGTCCGAGCTGCAGATCCTGCGCTCGGTGGACCTGGCCGTCGACGGCGGGGAGCACGTCGCCGTCGTCGGCCGCTCCGGCACCGGCAAGACCACCCTGCTGAACCTCCTCGGCCTGCTGGACTCCCCCACCGCCGGCACCTACCACCTCGACGGCGTCGACGTCGCCCGGCTCGGCGCCCGCGCCCGGGCCCGGCGCCGCGGGGAGGACTTCGGCTTCGTCTTCCAGCAGTTCAACCTGCTGCCCGGGCGCACCGCGCTGGAGAACGTGCTCGCGCCGCTGCTCTACGCCACCGGCCGGACCTTCTGGCGCCGCCGCGCCGTCGCCACCGAGATGCTCGAGCGGGTCGGGCTGGGCGGGCGGCTGGAGTCCATGCCCGCCCGGCTCTCCGGCGGGGAGCAGCAGCGGGTCGCGATCGCCCGGGCCCTGGTCCGCTCCCCCCGGATCATCCTGGCCGACGAGCCCACCGGCGCCCTCGACGTCGACACCGGCGCGGAGGTGATGACCCTGCTGGACGACGTCGCCAGCCAGAGCGGCGCCGCGCTGATCACCATCACCCACGACCTGTCCGTGGCCGCCCGGGCCAGCCGGCACTACCGCCTCGGCGACGGCGTGCTGACCCCGGTGGCCCTGGAGCCGGCCCGGGCCGACGCCCTGGCGTCCCTCACCGCCCTGGAGGCCGGGGCATGACCGGGCTGGTCGCCGCGCTGGTCGAGGCGTGGGAGGAGCTCCGGCTGCACCGGCTGCGGGTGCTGCTCTCGCTGGTCGGGGTGGCGGTCTCGGTGGCGGCGATGACCGGGGTGATGGCGGTCGGGCAGATGACCTCCCAGGCGCAGAACGAGATGCTCGAGCGCGACACCGGCCGGCGGGTCACGGTGATGGCCTCGGCGTATGCGGCGACGGACCCGGACCAGGTCCTGCCGGCGATGCGCGCGCTGACCGAGCGGTACCAGGTCAGCCACTCCTCGGTGGTGCTGTGGGCGTCGGAGCGGTTCCGCGCCGACGGCGGCGCCGCCGTCGACAGCCAGCTGCAGTTGGTCGACCAGCCGTACGGGACGATCCACCGCCTCCGGGTGAGCGAGGGGTCGTGGTTCGTCCCCGGCGACGAGCAGCGCCGGGCCCCGGCCCTGGTCGTCAACGAGTCCTTCCTGCGCGCCCTGGGCGCGCGCGACCTCGCCGGCGCGCCCACCCTGACCGTGCGCGGCGAGCGGCCGACGACGATGGTGATCACCGGGGTGGTCCCGGACCGGTGGGAGGGGGAGGGGCCCGCCGCGTTCGCCCTGTACGACCCGTACGCCCGGACCGGCGGCGCGGCGATCGACCCGGCGATGGGCGCGGTCCCCCAGCTCGAGCTGTGGGTGCCGCCCGGCGCCGCGGAGGAGGCCGAGCAGACCGTCCGGGACGACCTCACGACGGCGCTCGGCCCGGACTCCCAGGTGGACGTCTACCGCACCAGCCTGGAGGACCAGGAGGCGTTCGACGCCACCTTCCAGCTCGTCGTGCTCGGCATCGGCACCCTCCTGCTGCTGCTCGGCGCGCTCAGCCTGGTCAACATCGCCCTGGTCACCGTGCGCCAGCGGATCCGGGAGATCGGCATCCGCCGCTCCTTCGGCGCGACGTCGGCCCGGGTGTTCTTCTCGATCATGCTGGAGTCCGTGGTCGGCACCGCCCTGGCCGGGCTGATCGGGGTGGCGATCGCCGTCGCCGTCGTCCGGGCGCTGCCGATGGAGACGTGGCTGGGGTTCGCCATCGAGGACGTCCCGCCGTTCCCGCTCGGCGTCGCGGTGACCGGCCTGGTGGCCGCGACCGCCGTGGGCGCGCTCGCCGGTCTGGTCCCGGCGCTGGTGGCGGTGCGGGTCAAGCCGATCGACGCGATCCGGTACTGACGGCGACGGCGGCGGGACGACGGCGGCGCCCGGGTCTCCTGGTCCGACGGCGCCGCTCAGGTCTCGTAGGTCGCCACCACCGGGGCGTGGTCGGAGAAGCGCTTGTCGTAGGCCGGGGCCCGGTCCACCACGGCCGCCGTGGACCGCTCGGCCGCCCCCGGGGAGGCCAGCTGGTAGTCGATCCGCCAGCCGGCGTCGTTGTCGAAGGCCTTCCCGCGCCAGGACCACCAGGTATACGGGCCGGCGGCGCCCGGGGCGTGCCGGCGGCCGAGGTCGGCGTAGCCGAGCTCGTCGATCCACCGGTCCAGGTAGGCGATCTCCTCGTCGAGGACCCCGGCGACCCGGTTGTGGTTCTCCTTCCACCGCTTGATGTCGTCCGGGCGGCGGACGATGTTGACGTCCCCGCCGACGACGACGTCCCGCTCGCCGGCCGCCGCCTGCGCGCCGAGCTCGGCCAGGCGGTCGGTGACCCGGTCCAGGTGGGCGTACTTGGCGTCCATCGCCGGGGTGTTCGCGGTGCCGGAGTGGACGTAGACGGAGGCGACGGTCAGCGGCCGGTCCGCGCCCGGGACGTCCAGGTCCATCTCCACCCACCGGCCGGTGTCCACCGCGGGCTCGCCGTCGCCGAGCCCGACCCGCACCGCCGCGGCGGGCAGCCGCGCGGCGACGGCGACCCCGGCACGGCCCTTGATCTCGCTGGCCTGGTGCACGATGTGCCACCCCGGGCCGAGGTGGCCGGCCAGCACGTCGTCGGTGGCGCGGACCTCCTGCAGGAGCAGGACGTCCGGCCGGCGGTGCGCGAGCCACTGGTCCATGCCGCGCCGGATCGCGGCGCGTATCCCGTTGACGTTGATGGTGGCGATGGTCAGCACGCCGCCATTCTCCCCGACGCCACCGACACCGTCCGAATCCGCCTCGACCGAGCGTTGGCTACCCTGGAGCCCTCTGCTTCTCGACACCTCGGCCTTCCTTCGTGCGCGCCACCGGGGTAGACGGTCTGGATCACCGGCCAGCGGTTCGGGAACCTGGTGATCGCTCGTCCGACTCGTCCGGCGCCCCGTGGCCGGTCCTGCCCGACTCACCCGCCACGTCGTCGAACGCAGCGGTCGCGCGCGCGACGAGCGCGGCGAACAGCCGGGCCCCCTCCTCGGCCGTGGCGCCGCGCGGGTCGCCCAGCACGCCGGTCGGGCTCACGGCCCGCACACCCTCGGTCCGCAGGCGGGGCAGCAGCTCGGCGACCGGCTGGGTGACCCCGGCCGCCCGCGGGAGCGTGCGCACGCCCGCCGGGTCGAGGTGGAGCATCAACGAGGTCTCCGACCTGCCGGCGTGGGCATCCATCCCCGGCAGGCCGATGTGGTGCACCGCCAGGCGCCGGCCCTCCTGCCGGCAGACCTCCTGCGCGCCGGCCAGCGCCGCGGCGTTGCCGCCGTGCGCGTTCACCACGAGCACGACCGGCCAGTCCCGCGTGACGTGCCGGACGAGCTCGACGACGACCGCCTGCAGGGCCGGCCCGCCGATCGACACCGTGCCCGGGAAGTCGGCGTGCTCCCCGCTCGCCCCGTAGCAGAGCACCGGGGCCAGCCCGGCGGCCGGGCGCTGCTCGTGGACCGCTGCCGCGACCCGCTCGGCGATGCGGGCGTCGGTGCTCAGCGGCAGGTGGGGGCCGTGCTGCTCCAGCGCCCCCACCGGCAGCACGAGCACCCGGCGGGTGGCCCCGTCGACCTCGGTCCACGTCGCCTCGGTCAGCCTCACCATCCCCCGCTCACCGGTGTCCTCCGGCCGCGCCCGCCGCCGCCGCGGCGGGGAGGTCCATCCGCTCCAGCAGCCGGAACGCCTCGTCGATCAGCTCGGTGAGCTGCGCCCGGTCGTCGTCGAGCCAGCGGCGGTAGGCGGCGACGGCGGCCCCGAGCGCACACTCGCCGACCACCTGCGGGTGCAGGTCCTGCGGTGCCTGGTGCAGCCGCCGGGCCGCGAAGCCGGCCACCGCCCGCCGCCAGCCGGCGAACTTCAGCATCGAGTGGGCGAGCAGGTCGGGGGCGCCGAGGATGAGCCGGAGCCGGGCGCGGTGGTGCTCGGTCTCCGTGGCCGGGACCCGGTTGAACTCCACGACGGCGAGCCGGAGGGCCGTCATCATCGGCGCCTCCGCGGGCATCTCGTCCAGCGTCGCCCGCAGCCGGTCGACCTCGCGGTCGAAGTCGCCCCAGACGACGTCGGCCTTGGTGGGGAAGTAGCGGAAGAAGGTGCGCCGGGAGATCCCGGCCGCGTCGGCGATGTCCTGCACGCTGGTGCGGGCGTACCCGGACCGGGTGAACATCTCGATGCCCAGGCGCTCGAGGTCCCGGTGGGTCGTCGCGGGCGGGCGGCCGGGCCGGGGCGGGGCGGCAGCACCACCCGCCGCGGGGCTGCGCATGTCGGGCATGCCTCCCATCTCACCACCCTCGTTGCGTTTGGCACAGAGTGTCATATAACGTGCATCACACCTTGCGCCGGCGCACGGAGCCGGGCGTCACCGGAAGTCCGAAGGAGGACCACCATGAGCAACCCCATCGAGGACCAGAACGCCGTCCAGGCCCAGGACCTGCTCGAGGACGTCTCGATCGACGGCATGTGCGGTGTCTACTGACACCAGTGCCACCCCCGCCGCGGGGCCGGGCCTCAGGTTCGACCCCGCCGCGCGGTGGCGCGTCCACCCCGCGGTGGCCGTCCGGCCCGAGCCCTTCGGCGCGCTCCTCTACCACTTCGACACCCGCCGCCTGACCTTCCTCAAGGACCGCCGCCTGCTCGAGGTCGTCACCACCCTGGCGTCCCACGCCACCGCCCGCGAGGCGTGCACCGCCGCGGGCGTCGGCCCGGCCGAGCAGGCCGGCTTCGACGCCGCGCTGCAGCGCCTCGTCGACATCCACATGCTCGCCCCCGCCGAGCCCGTCAGCAGCGCAGAGCCCGAGGTACTCCCCCGATGACCATCGCCCCACCCGCTCCCCCGGCCGCCCCGACACCCCGCCCCAGCCTGATCGACCACTTCGAGAAGGGGCTCGACTCCCCGATCTGCCTGACCTGGGAGCTGACCTACGCCTGCAACCTCTCGTGCAGCCACTGCCTCTCCGCCTCCGGCCGCCGCGACCCGAACGAGCTGAGCACCGAGCAGTGCAAGGCCGTCATCAACGAGCTGCAGCGCATGCAGGTCTTCTACGTCAACATCGGCGGCGGTGAGCCCACCGTCCGGCCCGACTTCTGGGAGATCGTGGAGTACGCCACCGCCCACGACGTCGGCGTGAAGTTCTCCACCAACGGGGTGCGGATCACCCCCGAGGCCGCGCGCCAGATCGCCGACAACGGCTACATCGACGTCCAGATCTCCCTCGACGGCGCCACCGCCGAGGTCAACGACGCCGTCCGCGGACCGGGGTCCTTCGACCTGGCCGTCCGGGCGATGGAAAACCTGCACGCCGCCGGGGTCGAGGGGTTCAAGATCTCGGTGGTCATGACCCGGCACAACATCCCCCAGCTCGACCAGTTCAAGGCCCTCGCCGACCGGTACAACGCCACCCTCCGGATCACCCGGCTGCGCCCGTCCGGCCGCGGCGCGGACGTCTGGGACGACCTCCACCCGCGCCCGGAGCAGCAGCGCGAGCTCTACGACTGGCTGGTCGCGCACGGCGAGGGGGTCCTCACCGGCGACTCCTTCTTCCACCTCTCGGCCTACGGCGAGACCCTGCCCGGCCTGAACCTGTGCGGCGCCGGACGGGTGGTCTGCCTGATCGACCCGGTCGGCGACGTCTACGCCTGCCCGTTCGCGATCCACGACGAGTTCAAGGCGGGCAACGTCATCACCGACGGCGGCTTCCAGCACGTCTGGCGCCACGCGGACCTCTTCACCGAGCTGCGCGTGCCCCAGCAGGGCGGGGCCTGCTCGACCTGCCAGCTCTTCGGCTCCTGCCGCGGCGGGTGCATGGCCGCCAAGTTCTTCACCGGCCTCCCGCTCGACGGGCCCGACCCCGAGTGCGTCCGGGGCTTCGGGGAGGAGCTGCTCGGCTCCCGCGCCGACACCGCCCAGCTGCCCCGGCCGACCGGGGACCACAGCCACCGCACTGCACCGCCGCGGCCGCGGACGAAGAGCCGCCCGGTGCCGGTGACGATCGGCCGGACCAACCCCGGCCGGCCGCCGGTCAGCGCGTGCGAGGAGAACCCGCTCGCCGGCTTCACCCCGGACCGGCCCCCGGTGGGCGCCTGCGGGGAGAACCCCCTCGCCGGCTTCGCCCCGGACCGTCCGCCGGCCGGCGCGAGCCTCGGCCCGCTGGCCGGGACGACGGCGGCCCCGTCCGACGGCGGCTGCGGCTGCGGTGCCGGCGGGTGCGGCTGCGGCTGACCGCCCCCACCCCCCGCCCGGGCACGAGCCCGGGCGGTTGACGACCGAGTCAAGGAGGACAAGGACGATGGCAGGACGAGTCGAGGGCAAGGTTGCGTTCATCTCCGGCGGTGCCCGCGGTCAGGGGCGCAGCCACGCCGTGCGCCTGGCCCAGGAGGGCGCCGACATCATCACGTTCGACATCTGCAAGGACGTCGAGCACGTCCCCTACGCCGGGCCGACCGCTGAGGACCTCGCGGAGACCGTCCGCCAGGTGGAGGCGCTCGATCGCCGCATCATCGCCCGCGAGGCGGACGTGCGGGACTTCGACGCCATCAAGGCGATCGCCGAAGAGGGCTTCGCCGAGCTCGGCCGCATCGACATCGTCTCCGCCAACGCGGGCATTTCCGGCGAGATGGCGGAGGCCGACGTCATGTCCGAGGGCGGTTGGCAGACGATGATCGACATCAACCTCACCGGCGTGTGGCACACCGTGAAGGCGGCGATCCCGCACATCAAGGCCGGCGGCAACGGCGGATCGATCGTTCTCACTAGTTCGCTCGCAGGCCTCAAGGGCATGGGCAACATCTCGCACTACGTCTCGGCCAAGCACGGTCTGGTCGGCCTCATGCGGTCCCTCGCCATCGAGCTCGCCCCTCACAACATCCGCGTCAACTCGATCCACCCCACCCAGGTGGACACGCCGATGATCATGAACGAGGCCACGAAGAAGCTCTTCCGGCCCGACCTGGAGAGCCCGACTGACGAGGACTTCGCGGCGACGTCGCAGGCGATGAACTCGCTGCCGATCCCATGGGTGGAGCCCGTGGACATCTCCAACGCGCTGCTCTTCCTCTCCTCTGAGGAGGGGCGGTACATCACGGGCGTACCGCTCGCCGTCGACGCAGGCGCCGGCCTGAAGTCGGTCGTCTACTAGCACGGGGCATCCCGGACCGTGCGACCGTCATCGGCCGCCGATCAGCCCACGGACCGGCGGCCGATGGTCGATCACATCCGAGTTCACCACCGATCAAGACGAAGGAGTCGCACATCATGGCTGGACGAGTAGCAGGCAAGGTCGCGTTCATCTCCGGCGCGGCACGGGGCCAGGGACGGAGCCACGCCGTTCGACTCGCGGAGGAGGGCGCGGACATCATCGCGTTCGACATCTGCAAGGACGTGGAGACCAACCAGTTCCCGGGACCCACCCCCGAGGACCTCGCCGAGACGGTCCGGCAGGTTGAGGCGCTGGACCGCCGGATCATCGCTCGCGAGGCCGACGTCCGGGACTTCGATGCCGTGAAGGCCGTGGCGGACGAGGGCTTCGCCGAGTTGGGCCGCGTTGACATCGTCGCCGGCAACGCCGGCATCACCGGCGAGCTGGCGCAGGCCGACGTGATGTCGGAGGTCGGCTGGCAGACCATGCTCGACGTCAACCTCACCGGTGTCTGGCACACCGTGAAGGCGGCCGTGCCGCACCTCAAGGCCGGCGGCAACGGGGGATCGATCATCCTCACGAGCTCGACGGCGGGCATCAAGGGGTACGAGAACCTCTCGCACTACGTGGCGGCGAAGCACGGCGTCGTCGGTCTCATGAAGTCGCTTACCCTCGAGCTGTCCAGGGAGAGCATCCGGGTCAACACGATCCACCCCACGAGCGTCGACACGGACATGATCCAGAACGAGGCGTTCTACCAGCTCTTCCGGCCCGATCTGGACAACCCGGGCAAGGAGGACCTCCGGGAAGTCATGCTCGGCATGAACGCCCTCCCGGTCCCGTGGGTCGAGGCGATCGACATCTCCAACGCGCTGCTCTTCCTCGCCTCCGACGAGGCCCGCTACATCACGGGCATGGAGCTCAAGGTCGACGCCGGACAGCTGACCAAGTAGCCAGCCACCACTGATCGAGACAAGAGGAGTCAAACACCATGGCGGGACGCATGGACGGCAAGGTCGTCTTCATCACGGGCGCCGCGCGCGGGCAGGGTCGGAGCCACGCGCTCCGCCTCGCCGAGGAGGGCGCTGACATCATCGCGGTCGACATCTGCGAGGCGATCCCGGGGGTGACGGCCTATGAGGGCGCGACGGAGGAGGACCTCGCGGAGACCGTCCGCCAGGTCGAGGCGCTGGACCGGCGGATCGTCGCCGAGCAGGCCGACGTCCGCGACCTAGCCCGCCTCAAGGAGGTCGCGAGCACCGGAGTCGCCGAGCTCGGCGGCCGTCTGGACGGCATCGTCGCCAACGCGGGCATCGACATCTTCAACCACTGGCAGGACTTCACGGAGGAGGAGTTCCGCACGACGATCGACATCAACCTCGTCGGGGTGTGGCACACGGTCATGGCGGCCGCACCGACGATGCTCGAGGCCGGCAACGGCGGGTCGATCGTCCTGATCTCCTCGGCGAACGGCATCAAGGCCGGTCCGTTCAACGTCGCCTACAACGCGTCGAAGTTCGCGGTGACCGGCATGGCGAAGTCCTTCGCCCAGGAGATGGGCAAGGACCGTATCCGGGTGAATTTTATCCACCCCGGTCCGGTGGACACCCACATGGGGCAGGTCCTCACGGCGTTCGAGAAGCTGGCAGACGACAACCCGGGCATCGTGTCAATGCTCAACACCTGGCTGCCGGACACGTTCATGCAGCCGCGCGAGATCTCGAACGCGGTGCTCTATCTGCTGTCCGACGAGTCGTCGTTCACGACCGGCCTGTCGATGGCGGTCGACGCCGGCATGTCGCAGTACTGACCTCCACCAACCACGAGAACAGCAGAGGCGAGGACCAGGATGAGCACGCAGTCCACCGGCATACGCGACACCGGGTACGTCACGCGCGTGCGGGCGCACATCCGGGAGCGCGTCGTCGGTCGGGAGCACGAGCTCGACCTGGTCCTCGCCGCGGTGGCGGCCGGACGGGACATCCTCCTCGAGGGGCCGCCCGGCACGTCGAAGTCCACGCTCTTGCGCGCGATCGCCGAGGAGTGGGGGATCCCGTTCGTGCTGGTCGAGGGCAACGCCGACCTCACGCCGTCGAAGCTCATCGGCGGCCACGACCCCGCGCGTGTGCTCCGGGAGGGCTACCGGGACGAGAACTTCGTCGACGGCCCGCTCGTGCGGGCCATGCGCGAGGGCGGCTTTCTCTACATCGAGGAGTTCAACCGGGCCCCCGACGACACCATCAACACCCTCCTGACGGCGATGGCCGAGCGCGAGGTGACCGTCCCGCGCGTCGGCACGGTCACCGCGCTGCCGACGTTCCGGGTCATCGCCACTATGAACCCCTACGACAACGTCGGCACCACTCGTCTGTCCTCCTCCGTCCACGACCGGTTCAACCGGCTCGTCGTCGACTACCAGGACGCAGCCTCGGAGCGGGAGATCGTCGCCCTGCGCACGGGCTTCTCGCCCGACGCCGACGTCGACGCGGGCTCGAGCATTTCGGCGGATCTCGCCGCCGTGCTCGTCACGGACGCGGTCGCCCTCACGCGCGCGACCCGCGACCACGAGAACACCCGCCAGGGCAGCTCCGTGCGCGGCGCGATCGACCTCGCCCTCGTCGCCGCCCAGCTGCTCGCCCTGCGCGGCATCACCAGCCCCGGCGACGGTCGGGTGACCGCCGAGGACACCCCGCGCCGGCGCTACGCCGAGTCGATGCGGGATGCCGCGCTCGTCGCCCTGTCCGGCCGCATCCACGTCGACGAGGCCGCTGCGACCACCCCGGAGAGGGTCATCCACCAGATCTGGGAGGACCACTTCATCCTCCTGCCTGCAGCAGCCGAGCCGGGATGAAGGGATGTCCAGGCCGACTCGCCGGTGCGTCGTCGGTCCGAGAAGTCACAGGTGCGCCCGCGCCGGTCCAAGGTGCTCGACCAGGAGCCCACGGTCTTCGAGCCCGCGACCGGTGAGGGCGGCGGACAGGTGCTCATCGCCACCGGGGGGAGTCGTGACAAGGCCGCCGCTCGCGCCAGGGGAACGGCGGCGCCGGGCGAAACCGGCGAGGAGGGTGCGGTCGTCGACCTCGCGGACCTCGACGAGGCCGCCGACGCCGACGCACTGCGACGCGCCCGCGAGATCGCCGCGGCACTCGCGATCCCACAGCCGCCGAGGCGGGCAACCGCACGGCGCGGTCTCGGCGACCTCGAATCGTTGCCCTTCGCCGGGGCCGCGGACGACATCGACCTCGAGGCGACGATCGACAACCTGGTCTCCAACCCCGTGCCCGACGCCCGCGACATCGTGGTGCGCGAGCGCATCCGGCAGCACCGGGCGGTCGTCCTCGTCATCGACGTCTCCGGCTCCATGCGCGGGGACCGCGTCCGATCCGCAGCGGCGGCCGTCGGTGCGCTCGTCGGTGAGCTTGTCCGCGACGACCTGGCCGTCATCGCCTTCTGGTCCGACGCGGCGATCCTCGCGCCCATGGGCCGGGGGGTGCCCGCCAACCAGATCCTCGACCTGCTCGTACGCATCCCGGCACGCGGACTCACCAACGTCGAGCTCCCCCTACGGCTCGCCCGCGACGAGCTCGCCAAGACCCTCGGTGCCGAGGGGCGGGTCCTGCTGCTTTCCGACTGCGTGCACAACGCCGGGCCCGATCCCCGGAGCGTCGCGGCGACCCTGCCGAGGCTGGACGTCCTGCTCGACACCTCGGGCGAAAAGGACGCGGAACTGGGGCGCGACCTGGCCCGGCTGGGGCGCGGCAGGCTGGAGACCGTCCGTACGCACCGGGACCTCCCCGCGGCCCTCTCCCGGATCCTGGGTCCGTGACCCCCGCCCCCTGACAATTGCCACTTGGCCCCTGACCCCACTAGCCGACCTGCCCCGGCTGCGCTCCGCCGCCGGGCACACGCACGGCGCGACGTCCGCGCCCTGACCAGAAGAGGACACCATCCATGGCCAACCCGTGGTTCGAGAGCGTCATCGAGGCGCGGCGCCGCGCCAAGCGCCGCCTGCCGAGCTCCGTCTACATGGCCCTCGTCGCCGGCTCCGAGCGCGGGAGCACCCTGCGCGACAACATCGGCGCCTTCGCCGAGCTCGGCTTCGCCCCGTTCGTGACCAACCTGCCGGCCGACCGCGACCTCTCGACGACGATCATGGGCCAGGAGGTCGCCTTCCCGGTGATGATCTCGCCCACCGGGGTCCAGGCCATCCACCCCGACGGGGAGGTCGCCGTCGCCCGCGCCGCCAACAACCGCGGCGCGGCGATGGGGCTCGGCGGCTTCGGCTCCAAGCCCATCGAGGAGGTGATCGCCGCCAACCCCAAGACCTTCTTCCAGACCTACTGGACCGGCACCAAGGACGCGATGCTGCACCGCATCGAGCGGGCCCGGGCGGCCGGGGCGAAGGGCCTGATCGTCACGCTGGACTGGACCTTCGGGTACGGGCGCGACTGGGGCAGCCCGGAGATCCCCCAGACGATGGACCTGAAGACGATCGTCAAGTTCGCCCCCGAGATCATCCTCGGCGGCAAGTTCGCCTACCTGATGGACTACGCCAAGACCCTGCGGCCGCCGGAGCTCACCGTGCCGAACATGCAGCTGCCCGGCCAGCCGGCCCCGGGGTTCTTCCAGGCCTACGGGGAGTGGATGCAGACCCCCCAGCCCACCTGGGACGACGTCGCCTGGCTGCGGCGGGAGTGGGGCGGGCCCTTCATGGTCAAGGGGATCACCCGGGTCGACGACGCCAAGGCCGCCGTCCAGACCGGCGCCACCGCCATCTCGGTGTCCAACCACGGCGGCAACAACCTCGACGGCACGCCCGGCACCATCCGGCTGCTCCCCGCGATCGCCGACGCCGTCGGGCACGAGGTCGAGGTGCTGATGGACGGCGGCATCCGCCGCGGGTCCGACGTCGCCAAGGCGCTCGCCCTCGGGGCCCGCGCCGTCCTCATCGGGCGCGCCTACCTGTGGGGTGTCGGCGCCAACGGCCAGGCCGGCGTCGAGAACGTCCTGGACATCATGCGCGACGGCCTCAGCGCCGCGATGCTCGGGCTCGGCAAGAGGTCGGTGCACGACCTCTCGCCCGCGGACCTGCTCATCCCGCCCGGCTTCGCCCGCACCCTCGGCACCCCCGAGGGCCACCTGTACGGCGCACCGTCGCTCGGCGCACAGGAGATGCACCCGTCCCACTGACGGGGCGCAGCAGATGTACCCACCCACCGACCGGGGCGCAGGAGACGCGCCCCACCCATTGACCGGGGCGCAAGAGATGTGCCCCACCGAATGAGAGCGAGAGGAAGCACCATGGGCAACAGCCTCGAGGGCAAGGTCGCCTTCATCACCGGAGCGGCCCGCGGCCAGGGCCGCGCGCACGCCGTCAAGATGGCCAGCGAGGGGGCGGACATCATCGCCCTCGACCTCGCCGGCCCCCTCCCCTCGGTCGTGTACGACTCGGCCACGCCCGAGGACCTCGCGGAGACCGCGCGCCTCGTGGAGGCGCAGGACCGCCGGGTCGTCACCGCGCAGGGCGACGTGCGTGACCTCGCCCGGCTGAAGGAGGTCGTCGAGCAGGGCATCGCCGAGCTCGGCCGGCTCGACATCGTGGTCGCCAACGCCGGCATCTGCCAGCCCGCCTCGTGGGACGAGATCACCGAGGAGGACTTCCGCAACACCCTCGAGGTGAACACCTTCGGCGTCTGGAACACCGTCATGGCCACCGCCCCGCACCTGGTGAGCGCCGGCAACGGCGGCTCGATCATCCTGACGAGCTCCTACGCCGGGAAGAAGATGCAGCCGTTCATGGTCCACTACACGGCGTCCAAGCACGCCGTCGTCGGGCTCACCCGCGCCTTCGCGGCCGAGCTGGGAGTACACAACATCCGGGTCAACTCCGTCCACCCCGGGGCGGTCGCGACCGGCATGACGGGCGACGCGATGATGGCGGCGATGGCCCGGGCTTCCCAGCGGAACCCGAAGCTGGACCAGATGGGCCAGACGTTCATCGAGCCCAACTGGATGGAGGCGGACGCCATCGCCGACGCGGTCGCCTTCCTGGCCTCGGACGCGGCCCGCAACATCACCGCCGAGCAACTGAGCGTCGACAAGGGCATGCAGCACTTCTGAGCGTCCCGGCTGGGCGTCCGCGCCCGGGCACCGCGCGTGCGGTGCCCGGGCAGCGGGCGGCCGGTGGGTGGCGGCAGGTGGCGTCGGCAGGCGGCCAGTGGGCGACGGCGGCCGGCGGGCGACGGCGGCCGGCAGGCGATGGCGGCCGGCGGGCGCGAGGTGATGCGGCGGCGGGCGACGGCGGCCGATGGACGGCCGGCGCCGTGGGCGAGCAGCGGCAGTGACAGCAGAACGGAGGCATCGTTTGCCGGTGGCGGAGCAGACCGGGACGACGGCGCGGCGGGGCCTACGGGCGCCGAGCGGCACGCTGCCCGCGGGCACCCGGGTCGCCTGGGACCGGCGCGCCCGGCTCCGGCAGGGCGGGGAGTTCGTGCTCGGCGGGGCGCCCTGGGGCGTCGTCCGGCTCACCCCGCCGGCGCAGCGCTTCGCCCGCCGCGTCCGCGACGCCGGCCCGGCGGGCCTCGTGCCCGCGGGCCCCCTCGAGCGCCGGGCGGCCGACCTCCTGCTCGACCGGGGCATCGTCCACCCCGTCGTCGCGCCCCGGCCGGCCGGGCCGGAGGTCACCGTCGTCATCCCCGCCCACGACCGCCTCGACCTGCTCGAGGCCTGCCTGCGCGGGCTCGGCGGCCTGGACGTCCTCGTCGTCGACGACGCCTCCCACGACGCCGACGGCGTCCGCCGGCTCGCCGAGCGGTACGGGGCACGGCTGGTCCGCCACCCCGTCAACCAGGGGCCGGGCGCCGCCCGGAACACCGGCCTGGCGCACACCGACGCCCCGGTGGTCGCCTTCCTCGACTCCGACTGCACCGCCGAGCCGGGCTGGCTCGACGGGCTGCTCCCCCACTTCGACGACCCCCGGGTCGGCGCCGTCGCGCCGCGGGTGCGCCCGCGGCACGCCGGCAGCTCCGTCCTCGGCCGGCACGAGGACGCCCGGTCCTCCCTGGACATGGGGCGTCACCCCGCGCTCGTCCGGCACGGCGCCATGCTCGGCTTCCTGCCCTCGGCAGCGCTCGTGGTCCGCCGCGACGCCCTGGCCGGCGGCGCCTTCGCGGCCGCGCTGCGGGTGGGCGAGGACGTGGACCTGGTGTGGCGGCTGGTCGACGCCGGGTGGCACGTCCGGTACGACCCGAGCGTGCGGGTCGAGCACGAGGCCCGGCTCCGCCCCCTCGCCTGGGCCCGGCGCCGCTACGAGTACGGCACCTCGGCCGCCGACCTCGACCGGCGCCACCCGGGCCGGCTGGTGCCGGTGCGGGTCTCCGCCTGGAACCTCGCCGCCGCCGCGCTCCTGCTGGCCGGCCGGCCGGCGCCCGCCGCCGTCGTCGCCGGCACCGCCGCCGCGCTGCTCGGGACGCGGCTGCGCCGGGCGGGCGGCCGGCCGGGCATGGCGGCGGCGATCGTCGCCAAGGGGTTCGCCGCGGACGCCCTCGCGGTCGGGCACGCGCTGCGCCGGGAGTGGTGGCCGGTGGGCTGGGCCGCCCTGCTGCTGGCCGGCCGGTCGCGGGTGGCCGCCGCCGCGGCCGTCAGCATGCTGGCGCCGCTGGTCCTGGAGCTGGTCACCGCCCGCCCGGCGGTCGACCCGCCCCGCTACGCCCTGCTCCGGCTCGTCGAGGACGCCGCGTACGGCAGCGGGGTCCTGGTCAGCGCGCTCCGCGGGCGCCGGGCGGGGCCGCTCCGGCCGGAGGTCCGCCTGCCGTTCCGGGGCGCGGGGCGCCGCGGCTGACCGACGGCGCGGCCGCCGTCGCCCCAACCTCTCCGCCCGGCCCCGACCCGTCCCGGCGTCGACCCCGGCCGGACTGTCCCGGCCCCGGCCCAGTCCTCGGCTCAGCCGGCCGCCCGCTCCGCCGCCTCCACCACGTTGGCCAGCAGCATCGCCCGGGTCATCGGCCCGACCCCGCCCGGCGTGGGTGACAGCCAGGACGCGACCTGGTCCACGCCGTCGGCCACGTCCCCCCGCAGCTGGGCCTTCCCGGTGGCCGGGTCCACGATCCGCGACATCCCCACGTCCAGGACGACGGCGCCGGGCTTGACCATGTCCGCGGTGATGATGCCCGGCTGGCCGGCCGCGGCGATGACGACGTCGGCGGCCCGCACGTGGGCGGCGAGGTCGGTGGTGCCGGTGTGGGTGAGGGTGACGGTGGCGTTGACGTCCTTGCGGGTGAGCAGCAGCCCGATGCTGCGGCCCACGGTGGTCCCGCGGCCGACGACGCACACGTCGGCGCCGGCCAGGTCGATGCCGTGCCGGGCCACCAGCTCCAGCACCGCCCGGGGGGTGCACGGCAGCGGGGAGGTGATCGGCTCGCTCAGCCGCAGCACCAGCCGGCCGAGGTTGGTCGGGTGCAGCCCGTCGGCGTCCTTGGCCGGGTCGATCAGCTCGAGCACCGCGCCGACGTCGACCCCCGGCGGCAGCGGCAGCTGGACGATGTACCCGGTGCAGGCCTGGTCGGCGTTGAGCCGGGCGACCGCCGCCTCGACGTCGTCCTGGGAGGCCGAGGCGGGCAGGTCCACCCGCAGGGAGGCGATACCGACCTCGGCGCAGTCCCGGTGCTTGCCGGCGACGTAGGCCCGCGACCCCGGGTCCTCCCCGACCAGCACGGTGCCCAGGCCCGGCCGCACCCCGCGGTCGGCGAGGGCCTGGACCCGCTGGGTGAGCTCGGCCTTGATGGTGGCCGCGGTGGCCCGGCCGTCCAGGACCCGGGCGGTCACTGCTGCAGGCCCGGGTACAGCGGGAAGGCGTCGGTCAGCCGCCGGACCCGGGCGCGCTGGGCCTCGACGTCGGTCCCGGCGCCCTGGACCAGGGTGGTGGCGATGATGTCGGCGACCTCGGCGAACTCCGCGGCGCCGAACCCGCGGGTAGCCAGCGCCGGGGTACCGATCCGCAGGCCGGAGGTCACCCGCGGCGGGCGGGGGTCGAACGGGACGGCGTTGCGGTTGACGGTGATGCCGGCGTCGTGCAGGAGGTCCTCGGCCTGCTGGCCGTCCAGGGCGGAGTCACGCAGGTCCACCAGGACGAGGTGGACGTCGGTGCCGCCGGTGACCAGGGCGACCCCGGCTCCGCGGACGTCGGGGGCGGTGAGCCGCTCGGCGATGATCCGGGCGCCCTCGACGGTGCGGCGCTGACGGTCGGCGAACTCCTCGCCGGCGGCGATCTTGAAGGCCACGGCCTTGGCGGCGATGACGTGCATGAGCGGGCCGCCCTGCTGGCCGGGGAAGACGGCGGAGTCGAGCTTCTTGCCGACGGCGGCCTTGTCCCGGGCGAGGAGGAAGCCGGAGCGGGGCCCGCCGAGGGTCTTGTGGACGGTGGAGGAGACGACGTCGGAGTGCGGCACCGGGCTCGGGTGCAGCCCGGCGGCGACCAGGCCGGCGAAGTGCGCCATGTCGGTCCACAGGTAGGCGCCGACCTCGTCGGCGATCTGCCGGAAGGCGGCGAAGTCGAGCTGGCGGGGGTAGGCCGACCAGCCGGCGATGATGACCTTGGGCCGCGCCTCCAGCGCCTTGGCCCGCACCGTCTCCATCTCGATCCGGTGGCTGCGCTCGTCCACCCCGTAGGCGGCGACGTCGTAGAGCTTGCCGGAGAAGTTGATCTTCATGCCGTGGGTCAGGTGCCCGCCGTGCGCCAGGGACAGGCCAAGGATGGTCTCCCCCGGCGTGGCCAGGGCGTGCAGGACGGCGGCGTTGGCCTGGGCGCCGGAGTGCGGCTGGACGTTGGCGTACTCGGCGCCGAAGAGGGCGGTGGCCCGTTCGATGGCGAGGTTCTCGGCGATGTCCACCTGCTCGCAGCCGCCGTAGTAGCGCCGTCCGGGGTAGCCCTCGGCGTACTTGTTGGTCAGCACCGAGCCCTGGGCCTGCAGGACGGCGCGCGGGACGAAGTTCTCGCTGGCGATCATCTCCAGCGTCTCGCGCTGGCGGGTCAGCTCGCCGTCGAGGACGGCGGCGATCTCCGGGTCGAGCTCGGCGAGGGGCTGGTCGGCGACGGTGGTGGTGCTGGGCTGGGTCATCGTTCCTCCACTGGTCGGTCACGCACCCGGTGCGTGCGCACTGCAGGTCGTGACCCTCGGCCCAGGCGGGCGACCTCGAGTCGGTCCGGATGCCGCTCCCCGGTGGTGACCCACCTGTGGCGCCAGTTGCGACGCGGGCGAGACTACCAGCGGGGGGCGGGCTCCACGGCGGTCGCCCGGCGGCGTCACCACCGGAACGAGGCAGCCGAGGCGGCATATGGGTGCTCGTGAATGGTGCCTGCCGCGTTCGCTGCCGCTGGCCGGCGGTAAGACTCACCCCTGACGAACGGGGGGCACCACCACGCTCGGTGGTCCGCTTGACCTTCACCGTAGGCCCCGGCCATACTCATGTAATCGATCTCATAAGAACGATTACATGACGATCGGCGGCCGCTTCGAGCTACCCAGCTAAGGGGTCGTGACGCTCGGGCAGGACAAGTCAGCGAGGACTGGATGGCGACGATCAAGGACGTTGCGAAGGCGGCCGGCGTCTCGACCGCCTCGGTCTCCCGCGTCCTCACCGGGCACCCCGCCTCCCCGACCATGCGCGAGCGGGTGCTCGCCGCCGCCGAGGCCCTGAGCTTCCGCCCGAACGCGGTCGCCCGCTCCCTGCGCAGCACCGGCACCCGGACAGTCGGCCTCGTCGTCTCGGACCTGCTCAACCCCTTCTTCACCGAGCTCGCCCGCGCCGTCGAGGACACTGCGCGGGCGGCCGGCTACTCCGTCATCGTCGGCAACGCGGACGAGGACCCGGGCCAGCAGGACCACTACATCCGGATCCTCCTCGAGCGGCAGGTCGACGGCCTCATCGTCGTGCCGACCGTCGAGACCTCCCCCCTGCTCCGCGAGGCGGCGGCGAACGACCACCACCTGGTGCTCGTGGACCGGCCGGCCGACGACGTGGACGCACCGACGATCCTCGCCGACGCCACCGAGGCCATCGGAGAGCTCGTCGACCACCTCGTCACCACCGGGCGACGCGACCCGGCCATCATCACGGGCCCGGTGCACGCCGGCACCGCCCGGCTGCGCCTCGAGGTCTTCCGTCAGGCCCTCGCCAAGCACGGCCTCGACCTGCCGGAGCGCCGGGTGCTCCACGGCGACTTCCGTTCCACGAGCGGCTACGCCGCCATGGAGCACCTCCTCGCCGATCCTGACCGCCCGGACGCTGTCTTCGTCACCAACGGCTCCATGGGGCTCGGCGTGCTCGAGGTGCTCGGGCGTCGGCGCGGCACCCCACCGGCCATCCCCGACGAGCTCGCCCTCGCCGTCTTCGACGACACCCCCTGGTTCACCTTGCTCGCGCCGAGCGTCACGGCCATCGCGCAGCCGACGGTGCACCTCGGTGAGCAGGCCACGCGCACGCTCCTCGCGCGCATCAGGGGCGAGGAGCCTCCGGCTGCGACGCCTGGCCTGCGCTGCCGCCTCGTCCTGCGCGAGTCCACCAACCCCAGGAGGAAGCCATGACCACCCCCTCCCCCGGACCCGAGCTGCTCCGGGTCGAGGGCCTCGTCAAGAGGTTCCCCGGCGTCGTCGCGCTCGACGGCATCTCCTTCGACCTGCGCGCCGGCGAGGTGCACGTCCTCCTCGGCGAGAACGGGGCCGGCAAGTCCACCTTGATCAAGTGCCTCACCGGGGTCTACCACCCGGACGAGGGGCAGATCTTCGTCGACGGCAGGCCCGTGACCATCACGACGGCTGCGCAGGCCGAGGTGCACGGCATCGCCACCATCTACCAGGAGTTCAACCTCGTCCCGCAGCTCTCGGTCGCCGAGAACGTCTCGCTCGGCCGCCAGCCGCGCCGCTTCGGGATCATCGACCGCAAGGCGATGGACCGCCGAGCCCGTTCGGCCCTGGAGCTGGTCGGTCTCGACGTGGACCTGCACCGCCCCGTCTCCACGCTCGGGGTTGCCCGCCAGCAGCTCGTCGAGATCGCCAAGGCGCTCAGCCTGGACGCCCGCGTCCTCATCCTCGACGAGCCGACCGCAGCCCTCACCGACGCCGAGGTTGACCGCCTGCTCGGCCTGATGGAAGACCTGCGCGAGAAGGGCGTGGGGATGATCTTCATCTCCCACCACCTCGAAGAGATCCAGCGGATCGGTGACCGGGTGACGGTCCTGCGCGACGGGAGGTCGGTCACCACCGTCCCGGCGCGCACCGACACCGAGGAGCTCGTGCGGCTCATGGTGGGCCGCTCCATCGGCGCGCAGTTCCCCCGCCGCCCCAGCCCCGTCGGCGCCGAGCTCTTGCGGGTCGAGGGCTTGACCAGCCCCGGGAAGTTCGAGGACGTCTCCCTCACGGTCCACGCCGGCGAGGTAGTCGGCGTCGCCGGGCTCGTCGGCGCCGGACGTACCGAGCTGCTCCGCGCCATCTTCGGCGCGGACCCGTACCAGTCGGGCACCGTCACCGTCCAGGGCCGCACGCTGCCGCGCCACGACGTTCACGCCGCGATCCGCACGGGCCTCGGGCTGGTGCCGGAGGACCGCAAGGCGCAAGGGCTCGTGCTCGGCGCGAGCGTCGAGGACAACCTCGGCCTGGCGATCCTGCCCGCCGCCACGAAGGCCGGCGTCGTCGATCGTGGCCACCTGCGTGACCGCGCGCGACGAAGCGTGAGCGACCTCGGCATCCGAACGCCCTCTGCGCAGGCGACCGTCAAGAACCTCTCCGGCGGCAACCAGCAGAAGGTCGTCATGGGCAAGTGGCTCGCCGCCGACCCCGCCGTGCTGCTCCTCGACGAGCCCACCCGCGGCATCGACGTCGGCGCCAAGGTGGAGATCTACGAGCTCATCAACGCCCTCACCGCCGCCGGCCGCGGCGTGCTGCTCGTCTCCTCGGAGCTGCCCGAGGTGCTCGGTATGTGCGACCGCGTCCTCGTCATGGCCCAGGGCCGCCTCGTCGGCGAGCTCCCCCGAGAAGAAGCCACCCAGGACACCGTCATGGCCCTGGCCGTCAAGGAAGTGGAGTCCTCCCGTGTCCGCTGACACCGTCGCCCGCCCGCGCCGTGCCGAACCACTGGGCGCCCGCGCGAAGACGCTGCTCGGGCAGAACGGCGCCTTCGTCGCGCTGGTCGTGCTCGCCGTGATCATGGCGGTGCTGAGCCCGGTGTTCCTCAGCACCCAGAACCTGCTCAACATCGGTGTCCAGGCCGCCGTCGTCGCGATCCTCGCCTTCGGGCAGACGTTCGTCATCGTGTCCGGGGGCATTGACCTCTCGGTCGGCTCCGTCGCGGCGCTCTCCTCGATCGTCACCGCCTACACGGCGACGACGAGCGGGCTGAGCCCGGCCGTCGCGATCCTCCTGGGCGTCGTCACCGGCATCGCGTGCGGCTTCGTCTCCGGCGCGCTCGTCGCCTACGGCAAGCTGCCCGCCTTCATCGCGACGCTCGCGATGCTGTCCGTGGCCCGCGGGCTTGCCCTCGTCCTGTCCGACGGCGTCCCGATCGCCCAGCCGGAGCCTGTCGCCTGGCTCGGTCGCACCATCGGCGGCTGGCTGCCGGTACCAGTACTGGTGATGATCGTCTTCGGCGTGCTCGCCTGGTTCGTCCTCAACCGCACCTACTCCGGCCGGGCGATGTACGCGATCGGGGGCAACGAGGAGGCTGCACGGCTGTCCGGCATCAACGTGGGCAACCAGCAGCTCGTCATCTACTCCCTGGCCGGCCTCTACTCCGCGGTCGCCGGCCTCGTCCTCGCTGGGCGACTTGCCTCCGGGCAGCCGCAGGCCGCCGCGGGCTACGAGCTCGACGCGATCGCTGCCGTCGTCATCGGCGGCGCCAGCCTCGCAGGCGGTTCCGGCCGCGCGTTCGGCACCTTCGTCGGTGCGCTCGTGCTCGCCGTCATCCGCAACGGGCTGAACCTGCTCAACGTCTCCTCCTTCTGGCAGCAGGTCGTCATCGGCGGGGTGATCGCGCTGGCGGTCCTCACCGACACGCTGCGCCGGAAGCGCTCCTGACCGGCGGGCCGACCACTGGGGCAGGCACCGAGGAGGCATGCCGGACGGCTGCACCGTGAGGCCGCACGTACCTCGACCACCGACCACGACCACGACCACGACAACGACAACGACCAGCACGAACCAACCGACGCGGACCGGACACTCCGGCCCCATCAGAAAGGAAGGGGTTCCGATGAAGAAGCCCGTCATCAGCCTCGCCGCACTCCTGGCTGCGGGCACCCTCGCCCTCTCGGCATGCGGCAGCGACGACCCAGGCAGCAGTAACGAGTCCCCCGGAGGCGGAGGCGGGGGCGACGACTACAGCCTCGGCCTGGCCGTCTCCACGCTGAACAACCCATTCTTCGTCTCTCTGCGCGACGGCGCCCAGGACGCAGCCGACGAGGCCGGCGTAGAGCTCATCGTCACCGACGGCCGTGACGACGCTACCCAGCAGGCGGACCAGGTCGCGAACTTCCAGACCCAGCAGCTCGACGCCGTCCTCATCAACCCGGTCGACTCGGACGCGGCGGGCCCGATCGTTGCGCCGCTGGTCCAGTCGGACGTGCCGGTCATCGCCGTCGACCGCGCCGTCAATGGTGCCGAGGTGAGCACCCTCGTCGCCTCCGACAACGTCGAGGGCGGCCGCCTCGCCGCCCAGGCGCTCGCCGAGGCGATCGGCGAGGAGGGCCAGGTCATCGTCCTGCAGGGCGTGGCCGGCACCTCCGCCTCCCGCGAGCGCGGGCAGGGCTTCGACGAGGGCATCGCCGATTACCCGAACATCGAGGTCGTCGCGAAGCAGCCGGCGGACTTCGACCGCGCCCAGGGGCTCGACGTCGCGACCAACCTCCTCCAGGCCAACCCCGACGTCGTCGGCATCTTCGCCGAGAACGACGAGATGGCCCTGGGCGCCGTCCAGGCGCTCGGTGACCGCGCCGGCCAGGACGTCTTCGTCGTCGGCTTCGACGCCACCGAGGACGGCCAGGCCGCCGTCGAAGCCGGCACGATGTTCGCCACGATCGCGCAGCAGCCCGAGGATCTCGGCCGCGCCGCGGTCGAGGCTGCGCTCGACCTGCTCGACGGCGAGGACGTGGAGGAGACGATCTCCGTGCCCGTCGTCGCCGTGCGCCAGGGCGACGTCTGACCGTCCGCTCAGCACCACAGGCGCCGGCGCACCGCTCGGCTGGAGGATCCTGACGGCCGGATCGTCGGGATCCTCCAGCCCCGTCGCCCGCGCACCTACTCGTCACACGGAGCACGCATGCAGACCCACCAGGTGGTCGTCGTCGGTTCGGCCAACGCCGACCTCGTCCTCGACATCGACCACCGGCCCGCGCCGGGCGAGACGATCCTCGGCTCCGACGTCGTCATCACCCCGGGCGGCAAGGGCGCCAACCAGGCGGTCGCCGCCGGCAGGCTCGGCGCCGACGTCGCCTTCGTGGGCTGCGTCGGCGACGACGACCACGGCCGGCTCCTTCGCGACTCGCTCGCCTCGGCCGGTGTGGACCTCGGCGCGCTCAGGGTGGTCGACGCCCCCACCGGCACGGCGACGATCATGGTGACCCCCGACGGGGAGAACTCGATCATCGTCTCCCCCGGGGCCAACCGCCGGGTGACCCCGGCGCTGCTCGAGGAGGTCCGGCCCCTGTGGTCCGAGGCCCCCGTCGTCGTCCTGCAGCTGGAGATCCCGATCGCGTCCGTGGCGCTCGTCGCCACCCGTGCGCGGGGCCGGGTGGTGCTCAACGCGGCGCCGGCGGCCGAGCTGCCCGCGGGGGTCCTGGCGACGGCGGACCCGCTGGTCGTCAACGAGTCCGAGGCGCGGTTCCTCCTGGGCGCCGCCGACGACGCCGCTTTAGCCGTCGTGCCCGAGGCACTCGCCGCCCGCCTGCTCGGGCTCGGCCCCCGCTCTGTGGTGCTCACCCTGGGGCCGGCCGGGTCGGTGGTCGCGGAGCGCGGACCCGACGGCGGACCGGTGACCCTCACCGTGCCGGCGCTCCGGGTGGCCGCGGTGGACACCACCGGCGCCGGGGACGGCTTCGTCGGGGCGCTCGCCATGCGTCTCGCCGACGGCGCCTCGCTCGCCGAGGCGGTCGAGCTCGCGACCGCCGTTGCCGCCGTCGCGGTCACCCGGCGCGGCGCGCAGGCGTCCTTCCCGACCCGGGACGAGATCGTGGAGGTACGGCGATGAAGCGCCGCGGGATCCTCAACGACGCCCTCAGCGGACATCTCGCCCGCCTCGGGCACACCGACACGGTCGTCGTCGCCGACTGCGGGCTGCCCCGCCCGGCGGGTGTGCCCGTCGTCGACCTCGCGCTCACCTTCGGGGTGCCCAGCTTCGCCGAGGTCGTGGACGCGCTGGCCACGGAGATCGTCGTGGAGTCCGCGGCCGTGGCGCGGGAGACGGCCGAGAACAACCCGGCGGCACGTGACCTGCTGCTCGGGCACTTCGGCGAGCCACGCTGGCTCACCCACCAGGAGCTCAAGGAGGAGTCCGCGCACGCGGCGCTGTTCGTCCGCACCGGCGAGGCAAGCCCGTACGCGAACGCCATCCTCACCTGCGGGGTGCCGTTCTAGCCGGACGCTCTGCTGTCGGTCGACCGGCACGACGCCTAGAGCGCCGTGGTCGTGATCTGGCCGCAGTTCGAGGCTCAACTGCCCCCCTCGATGGTCACGAGCCGCGTAGGGTGGCTCGCACCTCGGTAACGACTCGATCTTTACAAGGACGTGAGAGCAGTGCTCCCGACAGAGCTGCCGGACAGCCGGACAACCGGACATGATGCACGACACCTTTAGCGCTACCACCGTAGACGAACTTCGGAGGACGACTTCTCTGCGGCGACTAGCGGCCATCATCGATCAGCGGTTGCTCTTCCCGCGGAGTGGCGACATCGAGCTGGCGGACGGAACCTTGCAGCTCGGGACGTGGAGGTCGTTCAACCCGGGCGACATCCTCAGCGTCTCGCTCGAGTTTCTTCCCGAGTACGGCAGAGTCGCGGCAGGTGGTGCCCGTGGTGGGTTCCCGTCGTTCGGTGCCTTCAAGCGGCTCGGCGCGCCTCTCGTCCTGGACCTCAGGAGTGGAGAACGCATCCTCTTGCTGATCGGATACATCTGGTTAGCGGGTACGACAAAGAACGCGGCCTGGCTCCCCGAGCTTCGAGCGTTCGCTATGCAGCACGGTGGGGATCGGCATTGACGCACATGCTCATAGCCACGGACGGCTGCGCTTCACCGACGTGGTGACCCACAGACGTCAATCGGTGGCGTGCGCCGGCTCCCGCTGAGCCACCTTGGCGAGGAATCGGCGGATGTGCGGCTCGAAGCGAGCCGGGTCGGCCGAGCGGACCTCGGCCGGCGTCCACCAGCGGACGGCGGCAAACTCCCTCATGTCCGGGACCAGCGGCTGCGATCCGGAGCCGACGAGGAGGAACCAGAGACTCACGTCGGTGTGGCGGTACTCGGCACGTTCGGTCGTCTCGGTCACGGTGACGAAGCTCGGTGCGACCGGTTCTGCCGCAAAAACGGCATCAATCCCTAGTTCTTCACGCACCTCCCGCCTGACCGTCTGGACGGGGTCCGCGCCGGGGTCCACGTGCCCACCAGTGGGCAGCCACAACCCTGCTTTGCGGTGGTCGACCAACAGCACCGAACCATCAGCCATCGAAGAAAATGCGTTTCCCTACCGGCCCGGAATAATATCTTCATTTATTCAGACTCTACTGCACTGAGGCGGGAGCCCTTTGCTCCGCGTGGTTCACTACGCTTGCTAGTTTTCAGATGGCGAGGATGGTGCCGATGCCTGCAATGGTGGCGACCAGGGTGGTGGACAGCCCGGCGAGGATGAAGGGCTTTAGTCCTACTTTGATGATGGTTCGGAACTTGACGCCGCAGCCGAGCCCGAACATGGCTGCGGCGAGCAGCCCGGTTTGCAGCACTCCGCCTGTCGTCAGCACGGCTTCTGGCAGGGGAAGAAATGATCGTAGGAGCACCATGGCGAGGAAGCCGATGACGAACGGCGGGACGACGGGCGGCAGTTTCGCGCGTGACGGCTGCTGGTCGGATTCGGACGATATGCGGGTGCGGCGCTGCCGGATGCTGAGCGCGGCGAGGACAGGAGCCAGCATCAGGACGCGGGCGAGCTTGACGACGACCGCGATGGTGAGCGCCCCGCCACCGATGACGCCGCCGGCCGCGACGACCTGTGCGATCTCGTGGATGGATCCACCGGCCCATGTCCCGGCGGCCTCGGATCCGACTCCGAACAGCTGCGCGGCGAGCGGGATGAGCGGGATCATCAGCGTCCCGAAGATCACGACGAGCGCGACCGCGGTGATCGTGTCCTCTTCGGCTTCGTCGTCGGGATCGGTCACTCCGGCTGCTCCTGCGACGGCTGCCGCTCCGCAGATGGAGAACCCGCACGCTATGAGGAGTGTGAGCCCCCGCGGGACGCGCAGCATCCAACCCAAGAGGACCGTGCCGAAGATGCCGCCGGTGACGATGCACACGACGACGATGAGCATCGGAACGCCGAGCGCCACGATGTCGGTGAGCACGAGCTGGAGGCCGAGGAGGACGATCCCGGCCCGCAGGAGCTTCTTCGCGGAGAAGTCGATGCCGGGCGAGGCGAGCACGGGTATCCGCGCGAGGTTGGCCAGAAGAACGCCGAGGATGATCGCGATGATCAGCGGGCTGGCTCCCGGCAGCAGCATGCTGAGCGCAGAGGACACTCCGGCGGCGACGAGGCACAGCGCGAGCCCCGGAGTCAGGGAACGTGCCCGGGCGAGCCGATGACTGTTGTGATGCTGCGTGCGAGTCATGCCTTCATCGTTTCTCGGGGCGTCAGCCGCGGGTAGAGGCAGATCACGCGCACGTTACAAGCTATGCTTGTGACCTGGTGGCTGGAGGGGTATGGGCGACGAACCGGATCTGGATGCGCTGCGTGCGCTGACGCTCGTGGCCGAGGAGAGCAGCATCTCGGCGGCGGGCGCACGGCTGGGGGTGAGTCAGCAGGCGGTCTCGTTGCGCATCCGGGGCTTGGAGCGACAGCTGGGCGTGCGGTTGCTGGTGCGTTCGGCGCGCGGTTCCCGGTTGACTCCGGCCGGGGAACTGGTCGTGGGGTGGGCGACGGCGCTGCTGAGGACCGCCGATGGGTTCTCGAGTGCCGTCGAATCCCTCCGGACCGACCGCGCAAAGACGATGCGCATTGCGGCGAGCCTCACGATCGCTGAACACCTCTTGCCGGAGTGGATCGCACGGTGGCGTCGAGCTCAGCAGCAGGACACACCGCTCGTGCAGCTCGTGGCGGCGAACAGCAGCGAGGTCATCAGGTTGGTGCGCACGGGCGAAGCTCAGCTCGGGTTCATCGAAACGCCGACCGTTCCCGACGACGTGCGGTCGCTGCCGGTAGGAGAGGATGAGATTGTCGTGGTGGTCCCTCCGACGCACCCTTGGGCGCGGCGGAGGAATGTGTCCAAAGCCGAGCTCGCGGCTACTCCGCTGGTGCTGAGGGAAGAGGGCAGCGGTACGCGTGCCGCGCTGGAGGCGGTACTCGCACGGGCCGATGCTCCCTTGTCCGCCGTTCCGGTCGCGGAGCTGTCGACAACGCTGGGAGTGCGTAGCACGATCGCAGCAGGCGACGCCCCCGGCGCACTCAGCTCCCTCGCGGTCGCGGACGATCTTCGAGCTGGACGACTCCGATCAGTAGCCATCAGCGACTTGCGGATGACACGTTCCTTGCATGCGATCTGGACCGGCAGCCCCCAGCCCAGGAATGCTGCAGGCGATCTTCTATCCGCGATCAATCAGCTCGTCCGGCGATCATGAAGACAGACAGGAACCATGCGATTCCTGCGACGACGATGACGAGATGCATGGAGTCCGCGCTGACCCCGACGGGGCACGACCCGGCCGTCCGCCGGCTAGTCGACATCTGTGTCCGCGAGGCCAGGCAAGCCGTCCCGGGCATCCCCATCGGGTTCTGTGGAGAGCAGGTGGCCGAGCCGACTGCGTTGGTCGAGCTCCTCCGGCACGAGCCCGACTACGTCTCGTGTGGGCCCGCCCACATCGAGGTCGCGCGCTACGTTGTCGGCCGGCAGCGTCGACAGGACGGAGGCACCTCATGGGCATGACCGAGCCGGACGGCGGCAAGCTCGTCCGCGACAGAATCCCGGAGATTATCCGAGCCGATGGCGCGGTGCCGGTCATCAGGACCGCAGGTGACGCCGAGATCGACGGCCTGCTCCTCGCCAAGCTCGTCGAGGAGGTCGAGGAGTACGCCGACTCGCGTGAGGTCGAGGAGCTGGCCGACGTCGTCGAGGTGTGCTTCGCAGCGGCCGCTCGGCAGGGCGTGTCCGTGGAAGAACTTCTGGCCCTCGCCCGCGACAAGCGGGACCAACGGGGTGGCTTCGCGCAGGGGTTGGTGTGGTCCGGCAACCGGGCCCCGGGCCCGGACCCGACCGGAGGTGACCGCTCGCGTCGGATCAGAGGTGCTGGGGCTGCGCAGCGATCAGGTCGCGTACCAGTGGAGTGGCCGCGGGCATGAACGGTGGCCCGACCAGGACCTGCGCTGCAGCCGCCGCGGCGATATCACCGTCACCGCATCGAGCGTTTCGAAAGTGCGGGGCGACTCAGACGGCCGCCACAGTGGCAGTCATGACCCGTGGGTCAGTACCTGGCGGCCCAGGACGTCATTCGGCGGCGTATGACGGCTCCCCTTGAACGACCTTGGTGAGGAACCGGTGAATGTGCGGCTCGAAGCGAGCCGGGTCGGCCGAGCGAATCTCGGTCGGCGTCCACCAGCGAACGGCAGAAAACTCCCTCATATCCGGGACCAGCGGCTGCGATCGGGAGCCAACGAGGAGGAACCAGAGACTCACGTCAGTGTGGCGGTGCTCGGCGGGTCCTGTCGTCTCGGTCACGGTGACGAACCTCGGTGCGACCGGTTCTGCTGCAAAGACGGCGTCGATCCCTAGTTCTTCACGTGCCTCACGCTTGACGGTCTGGACGGGGTCCTCGCCGGGGTCCACGTGGCCACCGGTCGGCAGCCACAACCCAGATTTCCGGTGATCGACCAGCAGGACCGAACCATCGGCGGGATCATGCAGCAGGAAGTAGGACACGACATGCTTGGGCGGCGTGCGAGGCGGGACCCGGCGGAACACGTCATCTGTCGACGTCAACCAGCTGAGCGCGTCGTCGCGATGCCTCCGTTCGATCTCGTCGAAAGGGCAAATGTCGCTGACCTGAGCAACGATCCGCTCGACCTCGACCTGAAACGACATTCCGCCAGACTAGTCTCGAGCGTCCTCTTCGTGCTAATCGGTCGTGGCCTGATCGGGCGGGGAGGCGGGTACGTGCACGGCCCCCAGGCCTCCGGGCGTCGCGCACGCGCTTGGGTGGCCCTGGCCGCCCACCCACGGTCGGGGTCAGGGTACGGCCAGCGCCCGCTCAACCGGCTCGCCCCTACCGGCGGACGAGCGTGCGCTCGACAATCTCCCGGATGTACGGCGCGACGACGGTCGGCGACACCCGCAGGTCGGCGAGGAACGTACCCTGCGCCCCGGCAGCGAGCCACTCCCCCACGGCCCGCAGGTCCTCGAGCCGGCTGACCGTCGCCGCCGAGGCCCCCAGGCCGCGGGCGACGGTCGCGAAGTCCACCTCGTCGATGACCATCACCTCGCGGTCCAGCCCCTGGGAGCCGTACTGGTGGAGCTCGGCGCCGTACGCGGCGTCGTTGACCACGAGGACGAGGGCGCTGCGGGCGGACCGCACCAGCGTGTCGAGGTCGGCGATGCCCATGAGCCCGCCGCCGTCGCCGGTGACGACGACGGTCAGCGCGTCCGGCCGGGCGACCGCGACGCCGGGGGCCGAGGGGAAGCCGAGGCCGATGGCCTGGAAGGCGGTGCCGACGAGGGTGATGGAGTCTGCCGCTGGCAGCTCGAGGTAGGTGTTGGCCCATCCGATGAAGTGCCCCCCGTCGGAGACCACGAGCCGGTCCGCGGGCAGCAGCGCGTCCAGGCGGCGCATGACGGAACGCGGGTCGAGGCGCCCGTCGGCCGTGACGTCGTCGCCCGCGGGCCGGGCGTGCTGGAGCGGGCCCTCGCCCGCCCGGGCAGCCGCGCCGCCCCACGGCTGGGCCGGGGTCGGGTGGCCGTCGAGCGCCGCCAGCAGCTCCGCCGCCGCGACCCGCGCGTCGCCGCGGATGTGCCGGTCCACCCGTGGGTGCGTGGCGCGGTCGGCGAGGTCGACCTGGACGAGGTGCACGTCCGGGCCGAAGGCGGACCCGAACGAGGTGGTGAACTGGTTGAGCCCGGCCCCGACGACGAGGACGACGTCCGCCTGCCGGATGAGGTCGGCGGACGGCTCGGAGGCGAACCCGCCGCACACGCCCAGGTCGTAGGGCCGGCCGGCGAACAGCCCGCGCGCCGGGGCGCTCGTGGCCGTCAGCGCCCCGAGCCGGTCCGCCAGCCGACGCAGCTCGGCCGCCGCGCCCTTGGCCCCGCGCCCGGCCAGGACCAGGGGGCGCTCGGCAGCGGCGAGCCGGCGCGCGGCCTCCTCGAGCGCCGCTCGCTCCGGCGCGGGCGACGCGGGCGGCGCGGGCAGCGCCGGGACGCCGTCGTCCTCGGCGGGCGCGGTCGCGAGGTCGTAGGGCAGGGCGAGGACGACGGGCACCCGGTGCGTCAGCGCGTGAGAGGCCGCCTCCACCGTGGTGCGGCCGGGCGCGGCAGCGTCGAGGACGAACGTCGGGGCGCCGACGGCGGCCGCGAGCCCGGGCTGGTCCACGTCCCACGGCCGGCGCCCGGCGGACGGGGCGTCGCCGGCGACGAGCACGAGGGGGGTCTGCGCCTTGACGGCCTCGGCGAGGGAGGTGATCGCGTTGGTGAACCCCGGCCCGTACGTCGTCGTCGCGACGGCGAGGCGCCCGGAGACGCGGTGGTAGGCGTCGGCGGAGGCGACCGTGCCGGCCTCGTGGCGCAGGGCGGTCACCCGGACCGGCGTGCGCGCCAGGGCGTCCAGCACGTAGGCGTTGCCGTTGCCCATGAGGGCGAACACGTCCTCGCTGATGGCGGCGACGGCGGCGGCGACGACCTCGGAGACGGTGCTCATGACGTGGCGCTGACCTTTCGTGGGACGGGGTGGGCTGGGCCGGCTCGACCGGGCGGGCGACGGCGCGCCGCCGCGGCGGGCCCGGTCAGGACGGGCTCGGCGCGGACAGGCTAGGCGCGGACAGGCCGGGCGTGGCCGGACCGGGCACGAACGGGCTCGGGGTGAGCGTGTACTTGGTCTGCAGGTACTCCTGGATGCCCTCGGCGCCGCCCTCTCGGCCGAGGCCGGACATCTTCCAGCCGCCGAACGGGGCCGCGGCGTTGGAGACCACGCCGACGTTCAGGCCCATCATCCCCGTCTCGAGCCGCTCGATCATCCGCTGCCCACGGGCCAGGTCCGCGGTGTAGACGTAGGCGACCAGGCCGTACTCGGTGTCGTTGGCGAGGCGGACCGCCTCGTCCTCGGTGTCGAACCGGACGATCGCGAGCACCGGTCCGAAGATTTCCTCGCGCAGGAGGTCGCTGCCCGGGGCCACGTCGTCGAGCACCGTCGGGGCGTAGAAGGTGCCGGGCCGGTCGATCGCGCTGCCGCCGGTGCGCACGGTCGCGCCGCGCCGGACGGCGTCGCCGACCAGGGCGGCGGCCTTCGCGACGGCGCGGGCGTCGATCAGCGGGCCGATCATCGCCCCATCCTCGGTGCCGCGGCCGACGGCGAAGCGCTGGACCCGCTCGGTCACCCGGCGGGCGAACTCCTCGGCGACGGCGCGGTGCACGATGAACCGGTTCGCGGCGGTGCAGGCCTGCCCGGTGTTCCGGAACTTCGCCGCGACGGCGCCGTCGACCGCCTGGTCGAGGTCGGCGTCGTCGAAGACGACGAACGGGGCGTTGCCGCCGAGCTCCATGGAGGTGCGCAGCACCCCCCGGGCAGCCTGCTCCAGGAGTCGCTGGCCCACCGCCGTCGAGCCGGTGAAGGAGAGCTTGCGCAGCCGCGGGTCGCGGATGATCGGCTCGCAGACCTCCCCGGCGGTCGAGGTCGTGACGGCGTTGACGACGCCGGCCGGGACGCCGGCGTCCTCGAGGAGCTGGACGAGGTACAGGGTGGTCAGGGGGGTGAGCTCGGCCGGCTTGATGACGACCGTGCAGCCCGCGGCGAGGGCGGGTGCGATCTTGCGGGTCGCCATCGCGAGCGGGAGATTCCACGGGGTGATCAGGAGACACGGCCCGACCGGGTGCTGGGAAACCACCATCCGGCCGGTGCCCTCCGGGTTGGGCCCGTACCGGCCGTGGATGCGGGTGGCCTCCTCGCTGAACCAGCGGAGGAACTCTCCGCCGTACGCGACCTCGCCGCGCGCCTCGGCGAGGGGCTTGCCCATCTCGATCGTCATGAGCAGGGCGAGCTCCTCCGTGCGCTCCTGCAGGAGGTCGAACGCCCGGCGCAGGATCTCCGCGCGGTGGCGCGGCGGCGTGGCCGCCCAGGCGGGGAAGGCCTCGGCGGCGGCGTCGAGCGCCGCGAGGCCGTCGGCGGGCGCGGCATCGGCGACCGTCCTGACCACGTCGCCGGTGGCGGGGTCGTGGACGTCGAGGGTCCGTCCGCCCGCGGCGGCGCGCCACTGCCCGCCGATGTAGAGGCGGTCGGGCACGCGCGCCAGCAGCGCGGACTCGTGGTCCTGGCTCATGGATCTCCTTTACTCGTCCGGGCCCAGTCGTCCGGGGACGACGACGCAGCCGCCGAGCCGCCGTCGCGGGACGGCTCGTCAGGCCACCGGCTGTCCGCCGGTCACCGGCTGGCCGTCGCTCACCGGCCGGCGCCCGCCCACCGGCCGGCGGTCGGCCACGAGCAGGTGCTGGCGGAAGAACGCCGCCAGCTCCTCGGTGGCGTCCAGCGGGAGGACCGCCGCGACGTACTGGTCGGGGCGGACCACGACGACGCACCCGGCCCGGTCGATCCCGCGCAGGTCGAAGATGTCCTCCTCCGGGTGCGCGGCGAAGACCTTGTCGTAGCTGATGAGCTCGAACGGCCCGGTGCGCGGCAGGAAGACCTCCGGCACCGCGGTGATGTCGATGTCGACGTGCCGCTGCTGGTAGACCACCTTCACGTCCAGGACGCTGTCGCGCTCCGCCCCCGCCGGGGTGTGCGCGCGGACCGGGGACTCCGGCGAGCCGCCCAGCCACTCCGCCCACGCGGCCAGCGCGGACGGCTGCCCGGGCGCGGCGCCGTCGGCGAAGGCGTAGACGCGCCACCGGCCGTCGGCCCGGTGCTGGTGCCCGAGGTGGAGCGGGTTGGCGTCGCAGACGCGCACCACCGGGACCGACTTGAACCGCTTGCCGATCGGGAACCCGGTGGCGAGGCCCTGGTGGGTCGCCTCCCCCACGATCATCGACGGCGGGTACTGGGTCATGAAGCCGGCGGGGAACTCCTGGGTGCGGACGTAGAAGTCGGCGAGCTCGGCGGGGTCGGCGAACTCCTCCGGCCGCTTGGCCATGAGCGTGGACCACTCCCGGTCGAAGTCGATCAGGTTCTGGGCGATGACCTGGCGCTCCGCGGAGTAGGTCGCCAGCAGGCTCTCCGGGCTGCGGCCGGACAGCACGTACCCGAGCTTCCAGCCGAGGTTGAACCCGTCCTGCATCGAGACGTTCATGCCCTGGCCGGCCTTGGCGCTGTGGGTGTGGCAGGCGTCGCCGGCGATGAAGACCCGCGGGGTGCGCGTGCCGACCTCGCTCAGGGGGATGTCGTCGAACCGGTCGGTGACCCGGTGCCCGACCTCGTACACGCTGTGCCAGGCGACGTGGCGCACGTCGAGCGTGTACGGGTGCAGGATCGCGTTGGCCTTGGCGATGATCTGGTCGATCGTCGTCCGCCGGATCGCCCCCTTGTCCTCCGGCGAGACAACCCCGAGGTCGACGTACATGCGGAAGAGGTGGCCGCCCTCCCGCGGGATGAGCAGGATGTTGCCGCCGGACCCGGACTGGATGGCGCACTTGAGACGGATGTCGGGGAAGTCGGTGACGGCCAGGACGTCCATGACGCCCCAGGCGTGGAACGCCTTGTCGCCCCGCGGGACGCAGCCGATCGCGTCGCGGACCCGGCTGTGCGCGCCGTCGGCCCCGAGGACGTACTTCGCCCGGACGACCCTCCCCTGCCCGGCCTGCTCCCCGGCGGTGCGCACCAGGTGGGCGGTGACCGGGTGCTCGGCGCCCTGGGTGATCTGCAGGCTGCGGAACTCGTAGCCGTAGTCCGGCCTGACCCGCCCTGGTGAGCTGGCCGCGAACTCGGCGAAGTAGTCCAGGACGCGGGCCTGGTTGACGATGAGGTGCGGGAACTCGCTGATGCCGGTGGGGTCGTCCACCGGCCGCTCCCCCCGGACGATGCGCGAGGGGTCGTCCGGGTCCGGCCGCCAGAAGCACATCTCGGTGATCCGGTACGCCTCCTCGGTGATCCGCCCGGCGAACCCGAACGCCTGGAACGTCTCCACGCTGCGCGCCTGGATGCCGTCGGCCTGGCCGATCCGGAGCCGGCTGTCCCGGCGCTCGATGATGCGGGTGCTCACCTCGGGGAACTGCGCGAGCTGGGCCGCCGCGATCATCCCGGCCGGCCCGGTGCCCACGATGAGGACGTCGACCGTCTCGGGCAGCTCGGCGGGACGGTCGAGGCCGGTCCCGGCCGCGGGCTCGACCCGCGGGTCGCCGGAGACGTAGCCATGGTGGTGGAACTGCTGCATGTGATTCCCTCCTCGGACATCACTGTCGAGGGACCAGCGAGCGCCGGCGGTTCTGCTCGCGAACCCGCCGCTCTCCTCCCCAGGACAAACGTATACGATTGCGGTACGCCACGGACCAGGCTTGCGTTACGCCAACGGACCGGGTTCGCCGGCACGCCGCCTGCCGGGTGATCCCCGGGTCGACGGACCGGGCCGCGCGCTCGGCTCGGCACCCCGGCATCAGGTCCATCCGGCGGCACCGGCCCGGCGACCGTGCACGAGGTGGTAGCACCCGGCGGACGCGACGACGAGGGCCGCCACGGCCAGGTACATGACGGGGTAGTCGGCGGCACCGATGACCAGCCCCAGCGCGAGCGGTCCCAGCCCCGTGCCGGCGTCGAGGAACAGGTAGTAGGTCGACACGGCGAGCCCGACGTGCCCCCCGGCGATCCGCACCGCCGCGGCCTGCCCGGCGGGCATCAGCGTGCCGGACCCGACCCCCGCCAGCACGCCGGCCACGACCAGGGCGGCCGTCGTGCCGGCCTGGGACAGCACGACCATCCCCGCGCCGTACGCCGCGAGGGCCGGGTACATCACCGCGTTGTCCCCGTAGCGGTCCTGGACCCGGCCGGCGACGAGCCGGACGCCCACGACGGCGAGCGAGAGGACGAGGAAGAACGTCCCGGCAGCAGCGGGGATGCCCAGCCCGTCGGCGTAGGGGTGGACGTAGGTGATGAGCGCCGCGTTGGCCACGCCGACGAGCAGCATGAACGTGGCGAGCGGCACGACGCCGGGGTGCACCGCCGCGCGCCACCGGGGCCGACGGCGGCGCTCGCGGGCGGCGACGGCGCCGGGCGGCACGAGGACGGCCGCCACCCAGGCCGCCGCGGACACGGCGGCACAGGTGAGGAAGAGGGCGTCGTAGTCCCAGCGGTCGATGAGCCACAGGGCGAGCAGCGGCCCGACCCCGGAGGCGACCGGCAGGCCGATCGTGAAGTACCCGGTGCCCTCGCCGCGCCGCGCCGCCGGGATGACCTGCTGCGCCAGGGTGCTCACCGCGGTGTGCGCGATGCCGTGCGCGGCCCCGTGGACGAACCGGACGGCGAGCAGGACGGCGAGACCGTCCGCCCACAGGTAGGCCAGTGACAGGACGACGGCGATCGCGAGGCTCACCAGGAGCGCCCGCCGCGGGCCGATGGCGTCGATGAGCTGCCCGGCCGCGAGCCGGGCGCCGACCGCGCCGATGATGAACACGCTCGAGGCGAGGCCCGCGCCGGTCGCCGAGGCGCCGGCCTGCCGGACGGCGTAGACGGCCATGGTGGTCATGAGCAGGTAGAAGATCGCCATGACCAGCGCGTTGGCCACGGTCGCGAGCGCGAGCTCGCGCGTCCACAACCGGTCCGCCCCCGGGCCCCCGCCCGAGCCTGCCCGTGCCATCGCCGCGGCGGTCCGTCAGACCTTCGCCAGGCCGCGGACCGGGCTGACCTGCTGCTCCGCCTCGTGGTCCGGGCCGAGCGGGATGCCGCTGCGGTCGCGCAGGACGAGCGTGGCGAGCAGCCCGATGACGGTCATCCCGGCGAGGTACCAGGTCACCGAGGTGGTGGACCCGGTGGCGCTGACCAGCGCCGTCGCGATCGTGGGGGCGAAGGCGCCGCCGGCGATCGCGCCGATGGCGTAGGAGATCGACACGCCGGAGAACCGGATCGACGCCGGGAAGAGCTCGGTGTAGAACGCCGCCTGCGGGCCGTAGGTGAAGCCGAGGCCCACGGTGAGGAGCGCGAGCCCGGCGAACAGCAGGCCGATGCTGCCGGTGTTCACCAGCGGGAACAGGGCCACCACGCCGACGAGCTGGAGGACCCAGCCGAGCAGGTAGGTGGCGCGCCGCCCGAGGCGGTCGGAGACCCAGCCGGCGAGGATCGTGGACAGCAGCCAGGTGACGGCGGAGCCGGTGACGGCCCACAGCACCGGGCCGCGGTCGAGAGCGAGCGGCCCCTCGGGGTCGGTGGAGTAGTTCTGGATGTACCCACCGGTGGTCATGTAGCCCACTGCGTTGTTCCCGGCGAAGACGAGCGCGGCGACGAGGACGAGGACCGTGTGCCTGCGGAAGAGCCGCAGGATCGGCATCTGGGCCTCCTGCCGGCGCTCGGCGAGCTCGGCGAAGACCGGGCTCTCCTCCACCTTCCGGCGGACGTAGTAGCCGACGAGGATCAGGACGACGCTGAGCAGGAACGGCACGCGCCAGCCCCACCGGAGGAACTCGTCGCCGGGCGCGATCATCGCCATGACCGCCATGACGCCGGAGGCGAGCAGCAGGCCCAGCGGGACGCCGGTCTGCGGCCCCGCGCCGAACAGGCCGCGTTTGTCCCGCGGCGCGTGCTCGACGGCCATGAGAACGGCGCCGCCCCACTCCCCGCCGGCGGAGACGCCCTGCAGGATGCGCAGCAGGACCAGGAGGATCGGCGCGGCGACGCCGATGGTCGCGTAGGTCGGCAGCAGGCCGATGAGCGTGGTGGCCAGGCCCATCATGATCAGCGTGGCCATCAGCACCAGCTTGCGGCCGTACTTGTCGCCGAGGTGGCCGGCCAGGAAGGCACCCAGCGGCCGGAACAGGAAGCTGACGCCCACCGTGGCGAAGGAGAGCAGCACGCTGTTCGCGCCGAGGGGCGCGAAGAACGCCTGGCCGAAGACGAGCCCGGCGGCCGAGGCGTAGATGAAGAAGTCGTACCACTCCACCGTCGTGCCGATCACCGTCGCGAAGACGACCCGGCGACGCTCGGCGAGCGTGGCGACTGGCCCGGTCGGCGTGCTGCCGGCGGGGGCGGTGCTGTTGGCGATGGGCCCGGGCGGCGTGCTGCCGTCGGGGGCGGTGCTGCTGCTCATGTTCTGACTCCTTCGAAGGAACGTCGTTGTCCTCGCCAGCGCCGCGCCCTGGGGGCGGGCCGGCTGGCTGGCACGCTCGCCGGTCGTCCGGCTTACCGTGTCAGCACAGGATGCTATACGATTTCGCCTACTATGCAAGGGTGAGGGAGCTCATGACCGCAGACACGACCGCCGCCGCCGGCGCGGACCCGAGGTTCTCCGGCCTGCCCGGCCGCCCGGGCAAGATCGTCGCCGTGCACCTGAGCTACGCCTCGCGGGCCGACCAGCGCGGGCGGCGGCCGGCCGCGCCGTCGTACTTCCTCAAGCCGTCGAGCTCGGTCGCCGCCTCCGGCGGCACCGTCGAGCGGCCGGCCGGCACCGAGCTGCTCGCCTTCGAGGGCGAGATCGCGCTCGTCATCGCCACGCCCGCCCGGTGGGTCACCCTCGAAGAGGCCTGGGACCACGTCGGCTGGGTCACCGCGGCCAACGACTTCGGCCTGTACGACCTGCGCGCCAACGACAAGGGCTCGAACCTGCGGTCCAAGGGCGGCGACGGGTTCACCCCGATCGGCCCCCGGCTCATCGACGCCCGCACCGTCGACCCCGCCGCGCTCCGGCTGCGGACCTGGGTCGACGGCGAGCTCCGGCAGGAGGACACCACCGCCGGCCTGCTCTTCCCGCTCGCCCAGCTCGTGGCCGACCTGTCCCAGCACCTCACCCTCGAGCCGGGCGACGTCATCCTCACCGGCACCCCGGCCGGGTCCTCCGTCGTCGTCCCGGGCGACGTCGTCGAGGTCGAGGTGGACGCGCCCGGGGCCCCCGGGGCGCCGACCTCCGGCCGGCTGGTCACCACCGTGACCCAGGGCGAGCACGGGTTCGACGGCGGTCTCGGCTCGCTCCCGGCGGTCGACGACGGCCAGCGCACGGAGGCGTGGGGCTCCCGCGCGGCCGCCGGGCTGGAGCCCGAGGCGGAGCCGTTCCGGCTCACCCCCGAGCTCCGCGGCAAGCTCCGCGCGGCCCCGGTGGCCGGGCTGAGCGCCCAGCTGCGGCGGCGGGGCCTGAACAACGTCACCGTCGACGGCGTCCGGCCGATGCACCCCGGCGCCAAGCTCGTCGGCACCGCCCGCACCCTGCGGTTCGTGCCCAACCGCGAGGACCTCTTCACCAGCCACGGCGGCGGCTACAACGCGCAGAAGCGGGCGTTCGACGCCGTCGGCGAGGGCGAGGTCATCGTCATCGAGGCCCGCGGCGAGCCGGGCTCGGGCACGCTCGGCGACATCCTCGCCCTGCGCGCCCACGAGCGCCGCGCCGCCGGCATCGTCACCGACGGCGGCGTGCGGGACCACGACGCCGTGGCCGCCGTGGGCATCCCGGTGTACTCCGCCGGGGCGCACCCCGCGGTCCTCGGCCGGCGGCACGTGCCGTGGGACACGGACGTCGCGGTCGCCTGCGGCGGCACCACCGTCCAGCCGGGCGACGTCGTCGTCGGCGACCAGGACGGCGTCGTCGTCATCCCGCCCGCGCTGGTCGAGGAGGTCGTCGACGCGGCCCTCGCCCAAGAGGACGAGGACGCCTGGATCGTCGAGCAGGTCGCCGCCGGCCACGCCCTGGACGGGCTCTTCCCGATGAACGCCGAGTGGCGAGCGAGGTACGAGGCATGGCGGGCGAGATGACGGACGTGGCCGCGCCGGCGGCGGCCAACGGGTCCGTGAGCAAGTCCCAGCGGGCGTACGCCTGGATCCGCGAGCGCATCGTGCGCCAGGATTTCACCCCCGGCTACCGGCTCGTGCTCTCCGCCCTCGCCGCGGACCTGGGCATGAGCGTCGTCCCGGTGCGGGAGGCCATCCGCCAGCTCGAGGCCGAGGGCCTGGTGACGTTCAAGCGGAACGTCGGTGCCCACGTCTCGATGGTCGACGACACCCAGTACCGGCACAGCATGCAGACGCTGGCGATCCTGGAGGGTGCGGCCACCGCGCTCGCCGCGCGCCGCCTCACCGCCGAGGACGTGCGCCGCGCCCGCGACGTCAACGCGCGGATGACCGAGGCGCTCGACCAGTTCGACCCGCCGGCGTTCACCCGGCTCAACCAGCAGTTCCACACCATCCTGTACGCGCCCTGCGCGAACCCGCGGGTGCTCGAGCTCGTCGACGCCGAGTGGGCCCGCCTGGGCCACCTGCGCGCCTCGACCTTCAGCTTCGTCCCCGGCCGGGCGCACGAGTCCGTGCGCGAGCACGAGAACATCGTCCGCCTGATCGAGGCCGGCGCCGACCCGGCCGCCGTCGAGCGGGCCGCGCGGGAGCACCGGCTCGCCACCCTCGACGCCTACCTGACCCGCGACCACGACCACGAGCACAGCCGCGAGCACAACCGTGAGCGCCCCGACGAGGCCGTTAGCCGGCCCGCACCCTGACCCCGACCGGAGGCTCCAGTGAGCGACACCAGCACCGCACGGACGACGGCGACCGCCCCCCGGCACGTCCCCGCCGACCTGCCCGAGCGCATCCAGCACTACATCGGCGGCGAGCTCGTCGATTCCGCCGACGGCGACACCTTCGAGATCCTCGACCCGGTCTCGAACGAGACCTACCTGCGCGCCGCGGCCGGCAAGAAGGCCGACGTCGACCGCGCCGTCGCCGCCGCCCGGCGGGCGTTCGAGGAGGGCCCGTGGCCGCGGATGCTGCCGCGCGAGCGGTCCCGGGTGCTGCACCGCATCGCCGACCTGGTCGAGTCCCGCGACGCCCGGCTCGCCGAGCTGGAGACCTTCGACACCGGCCTGCCGATCACCCAGGCGCTCGGCCAGGCCCGCCGTGCCGCCGAGAACTTCCGGTTCTTCGCCGACCTGGTCGTCGCCCAGGCCGACGACACCTACAAGGTTCCCGGCCGGCAGATCAACTACGTCAACCGCAAGCCGATCGGCGTCGCCGGGCTCATCACGCCCTGGAACACCCCGTTCATGCTCGAGTCCTGGAAGCTCGGCCCGGCGCTGGCGACCGGGAACACCGTGGTGCTCAAGCCCGCCGAGTTCACCCCGCTGTCGGCGTCGCTGTGGGCGGGCATCTTCGAGGAGGCGGGCCTGCCCACCGGCGTCTTCAACCTGGTCAACGGTCTCGGCGAGGAGGCCGGCGACGCGCTGGTGAAGCACCCGGACGTGCAGCTCATCTCCTTCACCGGCGAGAGCCGGACCGGGCAGATCATCTTCGCCAACGCCGCGCCCCACCTCAAGGGGCTGTCGATGGAGCTCGGCGGGAAGTCCCCCGCCGTCGTCTTCGCCGACGCCGACCTCGAGGCGGCCATCGACGCGACGGTCTTCGGGGTGTTCTCCCTGAACGGCGAGCGGTGCACCGCGGGCAGCCGGATCCTCGTCCAGCGGGAGGTCTACGACGAGTTCGTCGAGCGCTACGCCGCGCAGACCCGGCGCGTCGTCGTCGGCCCGCCGCACGACCCGAGGACCGAGGTGGGGGCGCTCGTGCACCCCGAGCACTACGACAAGGTCATGCGCTACATCGAGATCGGCAGGTCCGAGGGCCGGCTCGTCGCCGGCGGCGGCCGGCCGGAGGGCTTCCCGACCGGCAACTACGTCGCCCCCACCGCCTTCGCCGACGTCGCGCCGGACGCGCGCATCTTCCAGGAGGAGATCTTCGGGCCGGTCGTCGCGATCACCCCGTTCGACACCGAGGAGGAGGCGCTGCGGCTCGCGAACGGGGTGAAGTACGGCCTGGCCGCCTACGTGTGGACCAACGACCTGAAGCGGGCGCACAACTTCGCCCAGTCCGTCGAGGCCGGCATGGTCTGGCTGAACAGCAACAACGTCCGCGACCTGCGCACCCCGTTCGGCGGGGTCAAGGCCTCGGGCCTGGGCCACGAGGGCGGCTACCGGTCGATCGACTTCTACACGGACCAGCAGGCGGTGCACATCACGCTCGGCGAGGTGCACAACCCCAGCTTCGGCAAGGCGGACGCCGACGAGCCCGCCGAGGTCGACGCCCACCAGCCGACGGACCTGGACGACCCGGACCCCCGCTGACCGCCCCACCCGATCACCCACCCGATTGCCCCCCGCTGATCACCCCACCCGAACGGAAAGCAAGGACGCTGACGTGACCACGCGTGACCAGATGACCCTGACCTCCTCCGGCTTCTTCGTCTCGCCGGGGGCGCCCATCCACACCGACAACCCCATCCCGACGCCGAGCGCGCCGCCGCCGGACATCCTGCGTTGCGCGTCCATGGAGCTCGTCGTGACGGACCTGGCGGCCTCCCGCAGGTTCTACGCCGACGTGCTCGGCCTGGTCGTGACGGAGGAGGACGAGGAGACGGTCTACCTGCGCAGCATGGAGGAGTTCATCCACCACAACCTGGTGCTGCGCCGGGGCACGGTGCCCGCCGTCGCCGCGTTCTCCTACCGGGTCCGCTCGCCGGAGGACCTGGACAAGGCGGTGGCGTTCTACACCGAGCTGGGCTGCCGAGTGGAGCGCCGGCCGGAGGGCTTCACCCGGGGCGTCGGGGACACGGTGCGGGTGGAGGACCCGCTCGGCTTCCCGCAGGAGTTCTTCCACGACGTCGAGCACGTCGAGCGCCTGGCGTGGCGCTACGACCTTTACACCCCGGGCGCGCTCGTGCGCCTCGACCACTTCAACCAGGTCACCCCGGACGTGCCGCGCGCGACGAGGTTCATGCAGGACCTCGGCTTCCGCGTCACCGAGGACATCCAGGACGAGGAGGGGACGGTCTACGCCGCGTGGATGTGCCGCAAGGCGACCGTCCACGACACCGCGATGACCGGCGGCGACGGGCCGCGGATGCACCACGTCGCCTTCGCCACCCACGAGAAGCACAACATCCTGGCGATCTGCGACGAGCTCGGTGCGCTGCGGATGTCCGACCGCATCGAGCGCGGCCCGGGCCGGCACGGGGTGTCCAACGCGTTCTACCTCTACCTGCGGGACCCGGACGGGCACCGGGTGGAGATCTACACCCAGGACTACTACACCGGCGACCCGGACAACCCGGTCGTCACCTGGGACGTGCACGACAACCAGCGGCGGGACTGGTGGGGCAACCCGGTCGTGCCGTCCTGGTACACCGAGGCCTCCGTGGTGCTCGACCTGGACGGCAACCCGAAGCCGGTGGTCGAGCGCACCGAGAGCAGCGAGATGGCGGTGACCATCGGCGCCGACGGCTTCTCCTACACCCGCCGGGAGGAGGGCGAGGAGTCGATGCCCAGCTGGAAGCAGGGCGAGTACAAGCTCGGTCACCAGCTGTGACCGCCCGCTCGCCCCGTCCCGACGGCGGCTCACTCAGTCCCGACGGCGGCTCCCCCCGTGCCCACGCCCCCTCGCCCCGGCCCGATGGCGGGACCCACCCATGGAAGGGAGGACCCGATGCTGCCGGCTGAGACCATCGCGGCGATCGCCGACGAGCTGGCCGCCGCCGAGCGGGACCGCACGATGGTGCCGCTGCTGACCCGGCGGTACGCCGGGATGAGCGTCGAGGACGCCTACGCGGTTCAGAACGAGTGGCGGCGGCGCGCTATCGCCGCCGGCCGGCGGCCCGTCGGCCGCAAGATCGGGCTCACCTCGAAGGTCATGCAGGCCGCCACCGGCATCGACGAGCCCGACTACGGCGCGATCTTCGCGGACATGGTGCTCGAGAACGGCTCGGTGATCGAGCACGGCCGGTTCTCCAACGTGCGCATCGAGGTCGAGCTCGCCTTCGCGCTGGCCGAGCCGGTCGACGGCCCCGACGCCAGCGTGCTCGACGTGCTCCGGGCGACCGAGTACGTCGTGCCGGCGCTGGAGATCCTCTCCTCCCGCGTCGAGCTCGAGGGCCGCACCATCGTCGACACGATCAGCGACAACGCCGCGATGGGCGCGATGGTCTACGGCGGCAACCCGGTCCGGCCGGGCGACGTCGACCTGCGCTGGGTCGCGGCCCTGCTGTACCGCAACGAGACGATCGAGGAGTCCGGCGTCGCGGCCGCCGTGCTCAACCACCCCGCGACGGGCGTGGCGTGGCTGGCCAACAAGCTCGCCCAGCACGGCGACCGCCTCGAGGCCGGGGAGCTGGTCCTCGCCGGCTCGTTCACCCGGCCCATGTGGGTCCGCCCGGGCGACACGGTGCTCGCCGACTTCCGAGACCTGGGGACGATCTCGTGCCGCTTCGTCTGACGCCCACGCTCCGCCACGCGCTGGCGGACCACCGCCGCCGGCAGGACGGGCGCGCCCTCGCCGGGATCTGGGTGTGCAGCGGGAGCCCGCTGGTCGCCGAGATCGTCGCGGGCTCCGGGATCGACTGGGTGCTCATCGACATGGAGCACTCCCCCAACGGCCTGGCGGCGGTGCTCGCCCAGCTCCAGGCGGTCGCGGCCTACCCGGTCACCCCGGTCGTGCGGGTGCCGGTCGGCGACGTCGTGACGATCAAGCAGGTGCTCGACCTCGGCGCGCAGAACCTGCTCGTGCCGATGGTCTCCTCAGCCGCGGAGGCGCGGGCCGTCGTCGAGGCGGTCCGGTACCCCCCGCGCGGGCGCCGCGGCGTCGGTTCCGCGCTCGCCCGGTCGGCCCGGTGGAACCGGGTCGACGAGTACCTCACCGACGCCGACGAGCACGTGTCCGTCGTCGTCCAGGTAGAGACCGCCGAGGCCGTCGACGCGGCCGCGGACATCGCGGCCGTCGACGGCGTCGACGGCGTCTTCGTCGGGCCGTCCGACCTCGCCGCCTCCCTGGGGCTCCTCGGGCAGCAGAGCCACCCGGACGTCGTCGCCGCCGTGCACCGCGCCTTCGCGGCGGTGCGGGCGGCCGGCAAGCCTGTGGGCGTGAACGCGTTCGACCACGCCGCCGCACACTCCTACATCGACGCCGGCGCGTCCTTCGTGCTCGTCGGCGCCGACGTGACCCTCCTCGCCCGTGGCTCCGAGGCGCTCGCCGCGGCGTTCGGCCCCGGCTCCGACGACGGCGCACAGCCGGGCCAGTGACGCACGCGCGGGCGGTGCAGCGCTCGCCGCCAGCCGCGCCTGGACGATGCCGGCCGGGATGGCGTTCACGCCGACCCGCACCGCCGGCGGGCCCGTCGTCCTGGTTCACCCAACCGTGCGGGATGTCGAACCCTGGTACCGGCGCTGGCGGCGGGACGAGGAGGACCGCGACTGGGACGACGAGCGCCCTGGCTACCGGGCTCCGGGCGTGGCCGGGTCCAGCGGGACGTCCAGAACTCCCGCCACCCGCACGAGGTCGACGTCCTGGGCCAGCAGAGCGGCGCCCCACCGCCAGGCGACGACGACGATCAGGCAGTCAATAATCCCTCTCGGTGTCACCCCCACCGCCCGGCACCGGCGGTAGATGCGCGCCGCGGCCTCGAAGTCTCCGGTGGGATCGACGCTGAGCAGCTGGAACCGCAAGAGGAGGCGGCGGAGGCTGGTCTCCCGCGCGTCGTCCCGGGCCCCGGCCAGCACCTCCATGATCACCGGTTCGGTCACGGCCAGCTCATCACCGGCCGCGACAAGGTCGCGTAATCGGTGGTGCACCGGGCTGCCCGTCGCTCGGTCGAGCTCGACCCATGCGGAGGTGTCAACAAGGATCACGCCGCACCACGGGGCGGCACGTCCGTGGGGACCTCCCCGATCGCCTTCGCCCCCTCCATCGCGAGCGCCTCCTCGCGTGTCATCGGCTGACCGGCGAGATGACGGAGCGCGAGGTCGACTGCTTCCGTCTTCGTCCGGAGCAGGTATCGCTTCATCACGATCTCGAGATAGGTGTCCTCGATCTCGATGTTGGTCCTGATCCTGGTCATACACGCAAGGTACACCATACGTGTATGGAACGTGCATCGCCGCGCCCGGTCTCGCCGGGCATCGCGCATCGAGCAGATCCAACCGGCCACAGCGGGTCGGCAGGCGGCGCGCGTCAGTCAGCCCGCGGACCCGGGCATGCCGGCCAGCCCGGCCGCGTCCTCGCCGTCGCCGTCCTCGCCCAGGATCCGGCGCAGGTAGGCGTACGTCAGGTCGCCAGTGTGCTGGTCGTACTGGTGCTCGTAGCCGTGCTTGGCGTACAGCGCCAGGTTCTGCTTGGAGTCCTGGCCGGTGAAGACCCAGACCTCCCGGGTCCGCTCCGGCAGGTACTGCAGGACCGCCATCAGGAGCTGGGTGCCGATCCCGCGGCCCTGCAGATCCGGGACGACGGCGAGCCGGCCCAGGTTGGCCCGCTCGGCCTCCAGCTCCACCCGGATCGAGCCGACCAGCCGGTGCCCCAGCCAGGCACCGAGGGTGACGACGTTGGGCCGCTGGAGGTCCGCCTCGAGCTCGGTGAGGGACTGGGTCAGGGCGGGCAGGTTGGGGTCGCCGTAGAGCTGGGCCTCGGTGACGAACGCGGCACGGCGCACGGTGAGGAGCTCCCCGGCCTCGTCCTCGGTGATGAGGTCGATCCTGACGTCGTCCATGGGGGTCAGTGTGGCATCCCGCCGGCGGCGGCCCGCGGCAATTCGCACCGGCCGGGTCTCGCCGTCGGAACGACGAGTCCCGGGTGCGCAGCGCCGACGGCCACGGCCCGGCGACGCCGTCCGGGCGCGGGCAACGGCCGGCCGCGGCCGCGACCGCGCCCGGACCGGGCCGACGCCAGGGTGGGCGCCGCACTACCCTGCCGAGGATGAGCACCGCCCCCGCTGCCCGACCGGCCGAGCAGCACCTCGTCCTCGCCCTGTCCTGCCCGGACCGGCCCGGGATCGTGCACACCGTCTCCGGCGTGCTGGCCGAGCACGGCGGCAACATCACCGAGTCCCAGCAGTTCGGGGACCCCTCCACCGGGCTGTTCTTCATGCGGGTGCAGGTCCAGACCGCCGCGCCCCGGGCCGAGCTCGAGGCCGCGCTGGGCGCCGTCGCCGAGCGGTTCGCGATGACCTTCCGCCTCGACGAGGTCGGCCGGCCGGTGCGGACGCTGATCATGGCGTCCAAGGACGCGCACTGCCTGTCCGACCTGCTCTTCCGGCACCGGTCCCAGCGGCTGCCGATCGACCCGGTCGCCGTCGTCGCCAACCACCCGGACCTGGCGGACATCGCCGACTTCTACGCCGTGCCGTTCCACCACCTGCCGGTCGCCCGGGAGACCAAGGCCGAGGCGGAGGCCGCGCTGCTGCGGCTCGTGCGCGAGCGCGACGTCGAGCTGGTGGTGCTGGCCCGCTACATGCAGGTGCTCTCCGACGAGGTGTGCCGGGAGCTGACGGGCCGGGTCATCAACATCCACCACTCCTTCCTGCCCAGCTTCAAGGGCGCCCGGCCGTACGCCCAGGCGCACGGGCGGGGGGTGAAGCTCATCGGTGCGACGGCGCACTACGTCACCGCCGACCTCGACGAGGGCCCGATCATTGAGCAGGACGTCGAGCGCGTCACCCATGCCGACGACGTCGCGGAGATGGTTGCCCGCGGGCAGGACGTCGAGCGGCGGGTGCTCGCTCGCGCGGTGCGCTGGCACGCCGAGCACCGGGTGCTGCTGGACGGGCGCCGCACCGTCGTCTTCCCCTGAGCGCGGGCCTGACGAGGCTCGGAACCGGGCCAGCGCGGGCCGAAAGAGGCGCCGTGCCGGGCATGACGGGACGCCGCGCGCGGCCAGAACGGGTCAAACCGGGCGCGGCGCCGTGCGCGCGGGCGGAGGTTTCGGGAGGATGGCATCTCCCCGACCAGGAGGACCACCATGAGTACATCCAGCCGCCCCGGCGACGGCGAGGAGCTCCCGCCGGACCCGTACAGCCAGCCAGGGTCGGGTGAGCGCCGCCCGCCGAGCTACGGCCAGCCCGGGCAGCAGGAGCCGGACCGCTACGGCCAGCAGGAGCCGCCCGCCTACGGGCAGCAGGAGCCGCAGGCGTCGCCGGGTCCGGGCCAGTACGGCCAGCAGCCGCCGCAGTACGGCGCCGGCACCTACGGCCAGCCCGCCGGCTACGGCCAGTCCGGCTACCCCGGCCAGGGCAGCTACGGCGGCGGGCCCGGGCAGCCGTACGGGCCGCGCAACGGGCTCGGGACGGCGGCGCTCGTGGTCGCCATCATCTCCCTCCTGCTCGCCTGGATCCCGTTCATCGGGCTGGTCGGCGCCGTCGGCGGGATCGTCGCGATCATCCTCGGCGCGCTCGGGCTCGGTCGCGTGAAGCGGCGCGAGGCGACCAACCGCGGGGTATCGATCGCCGGCATCGTCATCGGCGCACTGGCGCTGATCCTGGCGATCGCCGCGACCGTCTTCGCCACCTACGTCATCGGGGACGTGCTGGGCCCGGAGTTCCAGCAGTGCGCCGAGCAGTACGGCAACGACCCGCAGGGGCTGCAGCGCTGCCTGGAGGAGTCCAACGCCTACTGACCGGTCGGGCTGGCTCGCCCGGACGCCGTCGTGAGCCGCCGATGTTTGCCCGGGCGTCACCGCCTCGGTATGCATGATCACGTCCCGTCCCCGCCCGGAAGCAGGTGCCCGCCATGACCCTCCCCCCGCGCGACCCGCTGCTGGAGTCGTTCGCCGCCACCAGCCGCCGGGTCTGGTACCTGCCGGTGATCCGCGGCGTCCTCGCCATCCTGCTCGGCGTCCTCGCGCTCGTCTGGCCGGCGGCGACACTCCTCACGCTGATCCTCGTCCTCGGCGTCTTCTGGCTGGTGGACGGCGTGGTGGGGATCGTCGACGGCGTCCGTTGGCGGGGCGAGGCGGGCGCCGGGCTGCGCATCGTCCTCGGCGTGCTCGGCGTCCTGGCCGGTCTGGTCCTCGTCCTGCAGCCGGGGCTCTCGGCCGGCGTCCTCGTCACGATCGCCGGCGTCTGGGCGGTGCTGGGCGGGGTCGCCCTCGTCGTGGTCTCGGTGCAGGCGCGGCGGTGGGGCGTGGGTTGGGGCTGGGGCGTCGCGGCCGGGGTGGTCACCGCCGTCTTCGGGATCCTGCTCATCGCCTGGCCCGGGATCGGGGCGGCGACCTTCGTGATCCTGCTCGGCGCCTATGCCCTCGTGGCCGGGATCGCCCTGGTCGTGCACGGGCTGCGCATCCGCGCCCTCGCGAAGCGGCTCGACCGGCGCTGACCGCGGGGCGCTCACCACGGCGGACTGACCGCCGAGGGCCCGCCGCACCAGGCGGCGGGCCCTCGGAGTCGGGCCGAGGCCAATCAGACTAGGGCGTGGCCCGCCAGACGAGGCCGAGGCTGGTCAGATGAGGCCGAGGCTGCTGACCGCGTCACGCTCCTCGATGAGCTCGGCGACGGACGCGTCGATCCGGGACCGCGAGAAATCGTCGATCTCCAGGTCCGGGACGATCTCCCACCGGCCGCCGCGGGAGCGGACCGGGAAGGAGGAGATCAGCCCCTCGGGCACGCCGTAGGAGCCGTCGGAGACGACGGCGGCCGAGGTCCAGGTGTCCGCCGGGGTCCCGCCGACCCAGTCGCGGGTGTGGTCGATGGCCGCGTTCGCTGCCGAGGCGGCCGAGGAGGCGCCCCGGGCCTCGATGATGGCGGCGCCGCGCTTGGCGACGGTGGGGATGAACTCCTCGGTCAGCCAGGCCTGGTCCACGAGCTCGGTGGCGGGCCGGCCGTCCACGGTGGCGTGGTGGACGTCGGGGTACTGGGTGGCGGAGTGGTTGCCCCAGATGGTGAGGTTCTTGACGGCGGAGACGGCGGCGCCGGTCTTCTTCGCGAGCTGGCTCAGCGCCCGGTTGTGGTCCAGCCGGGTCATCGCGGTGAACCGGCCGGCCGGCACGTCGGGGGCGTGCCGCTGGGCGATGAGGGCGTTGGTGTTCGCCGGGTTGCCCACCACGAGGACCCGGACGTCCTCGGCGGCGCCGGCGTTGATGGCCGCGCCCTGCGGGCCGAAGATGCCGCCGTTGGCCTCGAGCAGGTCGCTGCGCTCCATGCCCTTGCCCCGCGGGCGGGCCCCGACGAGCAGGGCGACGTTGGTGCCGTCGAACGCCCGGGTGGCGTCGTCGGTGATGTCGACGCCCGCCAGCAGCGGGAACGCGCAGTCGTCCAGCTCCATCGCGGTGCCCTCGGCAGCCTTGACGCCCTGGGGGATCTCGAGCAGACGGAGCCGGACCGGGGTGTCGGGGCCGAGCAGCTGGCCGGACGCGACGCGGAAGAGCAGGGCGTAGCCGATCTGCCCGGCTGCTCCGGTCACCGTCACGTTCACCGGGGTGGTGGTCATCGACGCACTCCTTCGTGGGGGGAGATATCTCGGCGTCAAGATTACCCCGGCGGTCCAGGGCGGCCCGGCCGACGGCGGCCGGCACCGGCTCAGGCCGGCACGCCGTCGACCTCGGCGAGGGCCGCCGCGCCGAGCATGGCCGCGGTGCCGGAGGCGGGCAGGATCGTCACCCGCGCGGGCAGGTTCAGCGCGGCGACCAGGGCCGAACGCTGCGCCTGCGCGGCGAGCGCGGCGCGGACGCCGCGCAGCAGCGGCGCGCCGGCCCGGCTGACGCCGCCGCCGAGGAGGATGCGGTCGACGTCGACGGTCAGCGCGAGCAGCCGGACGGCAGCGGCGATCCCGCCGCAGACCCGGTCGGCGAGCGCGCGGGCGGCCCGGTCCCCGCCGTCGGCGGCCGCGAACACCGCCGTCGCGCCCCCCGGCCCGGGCCAGTCCCGGGCGATCGCCCAGCCCGCGCAGACCGCCTCCAGGCAGCCGCGCTGGCCGCACCGGCACAGCGGCCCGGCGGGGTCCACCGGCACGTGGCCGATCTCCCCGGCGACGCCCCGGTCCCCGCGCCAGAGCCGGCCGGCCAGCACGATCCCGCACGCCAGGCCGGTGCCGAGGTTGAGGTAGCCGAGCGAGCCGGTCCCGCCGCCGAGCAGGCGGTGGGCGCCCAGGGCGGCGGCGTTGACGTCGTTCTCCACGACCACGGCGACGCCCAGGCGCTCGGCCAGGCGGCCGCCGAGGTCGAGCTCGGCGAGGCCGAGGTTCACCGCGTTGGTGACGTGCCGGCGGTCGGCGGCGACGAGGCCGGGCACGCCCACCCCGACCGAGCGCAGGGCGGTCACGTCGGTGCCGGCGGCGGCGGTGAGCTCGCGGACGGCGCGCTCCGCCGTCGCCAGCACCTCCGGGCCGCCGTAGCCGGAGGCCAGCCGGACCTCGTGGAGGGGGCGGCTGGTCCCGTCCAGCAGGATCCCGGCGGTGCTGGTGCCGCCGATGTCGAGGCCGACCCTCACGGCCGGGCCGGGGTGATGAGCTCCAGCAACGCCGCGCCCATGAGCCGGGAGGCGCCGAAGGTGGCCACGTCCGCGTAGTCCCGCGCCGGGCTCGGCCAGCCCATGTCCACCACGACGGCGTCCGGCCGGCGCGCGCGGAGGTCGTCGAGGAGGTGGCGGGAGCGGGGGTGACGGTGGTTGTCGCGGCCGACGGCGACCACGACGGCGTCGGCCGGCAGGTCGAGCCAGCCGGGGGCGCCGGCGGTGCGCACCTCCGGCCGGGGGTCGGGGCCACCGTCGGTGAGGGCAGCGCCGTCGAGGCCCGCGATCCCGCCGGCGTCGGCATCGGCGTCGGCGACGGCGTCGGCGAGGGCGGCGAACGGGCCCCACGGGGCGGTGCCGACAGCGATGTTGGCCTCGGTGTCGAGCCGGAGCAGGACCCGCGGCCCCGGCGCGCGCAGCCGGGCCCGGGCCGCGGCGGACACCTCGACCGCCGGGAGGACCTCGGCCGGACCCGGGACGCGGGGCGCCGGGCCCGAGGTGGTGGGCGGCGGACCGGCCGCCGTCGTCCCCGGTCGACCAGCCGCCGTCGTGCCCGGCCGACCGGCCGCCGTCGTCCCCGGGCCACCGGTCGCCGCCGGCGGGGACGCACCGGCCGGCCGCGCGAGCAGCGCGCGCACGCGGGCCGCGGACGCGTCGAGCCGATCGCGGTCGAGGGTGCCGTCGGCCAGCGCGGCGGCGACCGCGTCCACCACCTCGGCCAGCTCTGCGCCGGTGGTGGCCGCGCCCAGGCAGAGCAGGTCGCAGCCGGCCGCGAGCGCGGCGACGGCGGTGGCCCCGGCGCCCGCGCCGTCGGTGGCGCCGGCCATGTCCAGGGCGTCGGAGACCACGGCGCCGGTGAAGCCGAGCTCGCCGCGCAGCAGGTCGAGCACGGCCGGGGAGGTCGTCGCCGGGCGGTCCGGGTCCAGCGCGGGGAGCACGATGTGCGAGGTCATGACCGCGGCCACGCCGGCGGCGACCGCCGCCCGGAACGGCGCCAGCTCGCGGGCGTGCAGCGTTGCCCGGTCGGCGGTGGCCACCGGGCGGGCGAGGTGGGAGTCGGTGGTGGTGTCCCCGTGGCCGGGGAAGTGCTTGGCCGTCGCGGCAACCCCGGCGCACTGCGCGCCGTGGACCCAGGCAGCGCCGTGGGCGGCGACCAGCCCGGGGTCGGCGCCGAAGCTGCGGGTGCCGATCACGGGGTTGTCCGGCTGGGAGTTGACGTCCACCACCGGGGCGAGGGTGAGGTCGCAGCCGGCGGCCCGGACCTCGGCGGCCACCGCGGCGGCGACGGCGGCCGTGAGGTCGACGTCGTCCAGCCGGCCCAGGACCGCGTTGCCGGGGAAGGGCGAGCCGGCCCCGGCGTGCAGCCGGGTGACGTCCCCGCCCTCCTCGTCGACGGCGATCACGGCGTGCGGCGCGGCGCCGCGGACCTCGGCGGTCAGCCGGCGCAGCTGGTCCGGGTCGGTGATGTTGTGGCCGAACAGGCAGACCCCGCCCAGGCCCTCGGCCAGCGCCCGGCGGAGCCAGCCGGGCAGCTCGGTGCCGACGAAGCCGGGCATGAGGACGGCGAGGGCGGCCCGGTGGTCGGTGCCGGGCGCCGTCGGCCGGCCAGTGCCGGGCGCCGTCGGCCGGGCCGGGGCGGCCTCGGTGCGGCTCATCCCTTCACCGCCCCGCTGACCAGGCCGGAGGTCATCCGGTTCTGGACGAGGAGGAAGAAGACGATGACCGGGACGGCGACCAGGGAGGAGGCGGCCATCACCTGGCCCCAGTCGATCTCCCGGGTCACGCTGGCCTGGACGAAGCTGCGCAGCCACAGCGGCAGGGTCCGGTTCTCCTCGCGCTGGAGGATCACCAGGGCGATGGTGAACTCGTTCCAGCACTGCAGGAACGCGTACACGCCGGACGCGACCAGGCCCGGCGCCAGCAGCGGGAAGGTGATCCGGAAGAAGGCGCGGGGGCGGGAGAGCCCGTCGACCATGGCGGCCTCCTCCAGGTCCGCCGGGATGGCGGAGACGAAGCCGCGCAGCATCCACACGGTGAACGGCACGACGGCGGCCACGTACAGGATGCTGGTCCCCCACACGCTCTCCAGCCCGCCGATCCCCTGCATCAGCTTGTACTGGGCGATGAACAGCCCCTCGGCGGGGAGCATCTGGATGATCAGCACCGCCAGGACGAAGCTGGTACGGCCGCGGAAGCGGTACCGGGAGATGGCCAGCGCGGCGAGGAAGGCGAAGAGCAGGCAGACGACCACCGAGAGCAGGGTGATGGTCAGGCTCATGGTCAGCGCCTGGACGAAGTTCCCGCGGCCGAGCACCGCCTGGTAGTTCTCCAGGCTGCCGCCGGTGGGGAAGAAGGTGGGCGTGAAGCTCTGCAGCCGGGAGTTGGGCAGCAGGGAGGAGCTCCACATCCAGTACACCGGGAAGACCCAGGCCAGGGCCACCACGAGGGCCAGGACGCTGAGCGCGGCGGTGCGGCCCCGGCCGCGGCGCCGGCGGGTGGGCGCGGCGCCGCGGGCGGTGGCCGGCGGGCGGGCCGGGGCGCCGCCGGTGGCCGGCGGCGTCGTCGTCGGGGCGCTCATTCCTGGTCCTCCTTCAGCAGGGCCCGGACGTAGTAGGCGCTCATCACCAGGGTGAGCGCGAGGATGAAGACGGACAGCGCCGCCGCGGTGCCGAAGTTCGACGTGCCGGTGCCGAGCTTGTAGATCGCGGTGCCGAGCAGGTCGAAGGCGCTGGTCGCGGAGCCGGCGTCCTGCAGCATCCGGACCTGGGTGAAGACCCGCAGGTCCCAGACGAGCTGGAGGAGCAGGACGATCATGATCACCGGCCGGATCATCGGCAGGATGATGTACCGCAGCCGCTGGCGGGGGCTGGCGCCGTCGATCGCGCTGGCCTCCAGCACCTCGGTGGAGACCTGGGTCAGGCCCGCATACACCGACAGGGCCACGAACGGCACGGACATCCAGACGACGATGACCGAGGCCACCGCGAAGAAGGTGAGCGGCTGGCTGAGCCAGTCGAAGCGGTGGAACTGCTCCAGCCCGGCGGTCTCGAGCAGCCAGTTGACCACCCCGCGGCGGCGGTCGAAGAGCCAGATCCACACGGTCATCGCGGCGATGACCGGCATCGCCCAGGCGAGCAGCAGGGCGACCTGGAGGGTCACCCGGGCCCAGTTCCACACCGCCCGCATCAGCAGGGCGAGGCCGAGCCCGAGCGCCACCGTGACCAGCGCCGTGACGATGCAGAAGACGACCGAGCGGACGATGACGCCCCACAGGTCGGCGTCGGCGACGATCGCGGCGTAGTTGGCCAGGCCGACGAACGGGGCGGGCTGGCCGAACTGCTGGGCGACGCCGTAGGTCCGCAGGGACGTCAGCAGCTGCCACAGCACCGGGTACCCGGTGCCGAGCAGGAGGATGCCGATCGCCGGGGCGAGGAGCAGGTACGGCAGGAGGGCGCGGCGGCGGCGCGGCCGCACCGGGGTGACGGGCCCGGCCGGCGGGGCGGCGGCGCCGGGGGCGGCTGCCCGGGGGGCGGGGGCGGGAGCGGTGGCCATGGGCTCTCCTGGGTCTGGGGTGGTGCGGGGCCGGCCGGCGGGGCGGGGGTCCAGCCGGGGCGGGGGTCCATCCGGACGCCGGCCCGGCCGGTGCGGTGCGGAAGCGGTGGGGCGGGGCGGCGGGGCCACCGGCCGACGGCGGGTGCGGGGCCGCCGTCGGCGGGTGCGGGGCCGGCGGCCGACGACGGCCCCGCACCACGTGGGCGGCCTCAGCCGTTGAGCAGCTCGCCGATCTTCTCGTCGTACTCCTCGGCCAGGGCGGCGATGTCCCCGCCCCCGGCGACCTTGCCGAAGAACTCCTCCAGCAGGCCGGACCCCTCGACGGCGGCCCAGCCGGGAGCCGGCGGGGTGAGCCGGGAGTCGACGGCGGCCTCGGCGGCGGCCGGGTTCACCGTCGGGTTGAGCTCCTCGAACGCCTCGAGGTACTGGGTGTTGGCCGGGCCCAGGCCGTTCTCGGCGAGCATGGTCTGGTAGTCGCCGGAGAAGATGATCTCGAGCAGCTCGCGGGCGAGGTCCTGCTTCTCGCTGGCCGCGGAGATCGCGATGTTCGACCCGCCGGCGAAGACCGGCGCCACGCTGCCCTCCTCGGCGCCGGGCAGGGCGAAGACGCCGAAGGTGGCGTCGTCCCAGACCATCGTCTCCGGGTCCGCGGCGTCCGGCTTGCCGATGGACCAGTAGGCCCAGCCGGGGGCGATGATCGTGGCCGCCTCCGGCACGCCGGCCTCGTTGTCGTTGATGTTGACCCACGGGGTGGAGTCGGCCTCGGTGACCGGGGCGTTGGAGGCGTTGGTGAACAGGTCCTGGAACTGGGCCAGGCCCTCCTGGGTGGCGGGGTCGGACAGGCTGGACTCCCAGGTGTCCCCGTCCTTGGTGGCCAGGTCCCCGCCCGCGGCGAAGATCCAGGAGACGGCGTTGCGCCAGTCCTCCCCGCCCAGGTAGAAGCCCGAGCGGTCCTCGGTGCGCAGCGCCTTGACGGTCTCGTTGAACTCGGCCAGCGTCGTCGGGACCTCGTGGCCGGCCTCGGCCCAGACGTCCTTGCGGTACCAGACCAGGCGGGAGCCGAAGTAGTACGGCAGCGCGTACTGCTTGCCGTCCACCTCCCCGGCGGTGACGAAGGAGGGCAGCAGGTCCTCCCCGCCGAGGTCCTCGTACATGTCCGACAGGTCGGTGAAGGCACCGACGCTGGTGAAGGTCGAGGCCCAGGTGTTGCCGATCTCGGTCACGTCCGGGGTGGTGGCGGCGTCGGGCAGCGCGGTGGTGAGCTTGGTGACGGCGTTCGCCCAGTCCTGCTCCTCGATCACGAGCTCGGCGCCGGTGTTCTCCTCGAACGTCTCCTGCAGGTAGGTGCGCAGCTCGTCGGGCGTGTCGCTGCCCATGAGCCACAGGGTGAGCGAGTCACCCTCGCCGCCGCCGGTGCCGGCGGCGTCCGCGTCGGCGCTCCCACCGCCGGAGCCGCCGGAGCAGGCGGCAAGCCCCGCCGTGCCGACGGCCAGGGCGGCGAGGGCCCCGGTGATCTGCTTCTTCATGGTGGTCTCCTTCGTTGGAGGTGGGTGCCGGTGTGGCGGTTGTCGGTGTGGTGGTTTCGGTGTGGCGGTCGTCGGGTCTTGGCGGTCGGTCGTGGCCCTCGGGTTGCGGCGGTTGCGATGGGACTGGCCGGTGGGCCGGGGTCAGGCGACGCCCAGCTCGGCGGCCAGCACGATCGCGGCGGCGCCGCGGGGGACGATGTCCTCGCCGAGCTGGGTGAGCCGGACGGAGAGCTCGTCGTCGAACGCGGCGATGATGCGTTCGCGCAGGGTGGCGTCGGCGGCGGCGCGCAGCTCGCCGTCGAGCAGGTCCGGCGGGCCGGACAGGACGACCTCGGGCAGGGCGAGCGCGCCGACGACGGGGGCCAGCGCGATCCCGAGCCGGCGCCCGGCCTGGCGCAGCACGGCGGTGCGGCCGGCGTCTCCGTCGGGCTCGGCGGCGGCCAGGGCGCGGAGCAGGCTGGGCACGGAGAGCCAGGCCTCCAGGCAGCCGTCCTTGCCGCACGCGCAGCGCGGCCCGCCGTCGGTGCCGACGACGACGTGGCCGATCTCCCCGGCCGCGCTGTGCGCGCCGAGGCGGGGCACGCCGTCGATGACCAGGCCGGCGCCGACGCCGAACCCGACCTTGACGAGCAGGACGTCCCCGGCGGCCCCGCCGAGGGCGTGCTCGGCCATGACCGCGGCGTTGGCGTCGTTGGCCACCAGGACGGGTCCGGGGAACCGGGCGGCGAGCCGCTCGCCGAGCGGCAGGTCGGTCCAGCGCAGGTTGGGCGCGGACCGCACGGTGCCGGCGGCGTCGACGATGCCGGGGGTGCCCACGCCGATGCCGAGCAGCGGGGCCCGGACGGCGTCGAGCGCCTCGGTGAGGAGCCGGTCGAGGACGGCGACGGCGGCCTCCCCGGTCGCCCCCTCGGTGGGGACCTCGTGACGGCTGCGAATCCGCCCGTGGAGGTCGACGACGGCGGCGCGGAAGGCGCCGAACGGGGACAGGTCCACGCCCAGGACGTGGTAGGCGTCCGGGTTGATCTGCAGCAGGGTGGCGGGCTTGCCGGGGCGGACGTCGGTGCGGACGCCGATCTCGAGGAGGAGGTCCTCAGCGAGGAGCTCGGCGACGAGGTCGGAGACGGTGACCCGGGTCAGCCCGGTGCTCCGGGCGAGGTCCGCGCGGCTGAGCGGGTCGACGACGGTGTGCAGGGTCTGCAGCACCAGGGCCCGGTTGTGGCTGCGGGCCTGGCCGGGGAGCATCTTGGCGGTCGGGCGCAGCGGGCGCCGCGTCGCGCTCCGGACCTGTCCGTTGGTCTCCACGTTTGTTAGTAGACCTTACTTTCATACTCCTGACAAGGGTCCTCGTGCGTCGTGACGAGATCGTGACCTTGCCGGGCGTGCGGGCCCCGGTCTGCCGGAGTTGTGCAGGTGCCGGGCGTTGAGCAGCGTGACCCTCGACGGCTGCGGCGCATCAGCGCTGCGCGCGGACCACCCGGTGGCGGCTGCACACGAAATCCCGGTTGCGGGCGACGTCGAGCAGTTCGAGCTCGAGCCGGCGCGGCAGCAGCGGCGCGCCGCCACCGAGCGCGACCGGGGCGTACTGCACCCAGACCTCGTCCAGCAGGCCCGCGTCGGCGAACTGGCCGGCCAGGTCTCCCCCGCCGACCACCCACAGGTCCCGCCCGCCGGCCGCGGCGATCATCTGGGCGTGCACCACCTCGACCGGCTCCTGGGTGAACCGGACGTCCCCGTCGACCCGGGGCAGGTCGTGGTGGGTGAACACCCAGGCGGGTTGCTGGTAGAGCCAGGCGGCGCCGTCGTCCTGCGGATTGTCGAGGATCCACTCGTAGGTGGTCCTGCCCATCGCGAGCGCCCCGGTCTCGGCGAGGAGGGCGTCCACGGACATCGGCCCGGCCGGGTCGACGTCCCGGGTCAGCAGCCAGGACAGGGAGTTGTCGGGGTCGGCGATGAAGCCGTCGATGCTGCTCGCCGTGTAGTAGCGGGTGACCATGGGCCCCAGTGTGGCAGCGCCCTGCGGCGCGCGGTGGCAGCGCCGCCGGCGCTCGCGACCGCCGCAGACCGAGCCCGCGACTGTCACCGGCCGTCTGCGGCCCCGCTCCGGAACGACCACAAAGTCCGGCCGGGCGGCGCTGGCGCCAGCCCGGATCCGCGGAATGCCGCGGCCGGCGTCAGGCCGGTACCGCTGGTCGGGAGGACTTTGTGGTCGTTCGCGAACGCCTACGAGCGCAGGTCAGCATGCTGGAGGAGGTCAGGACAGCGACCACTGCCCTACTTCGCGGTACTCCGAGTCTCGCACCGTCTCGACGACGCCAGCGTCGAGGTCGTAGTGCTTCAGGTTGCCGGCCCAGTACCGCAGGATGCGGGCCAGCTCGTCAACCGTCTCTCCCGACAGCTTCGGGAGGTCGACGTCCAGAACAAATCGAACCGCCTTCTCTCCTCCATCTCCCATGGGTCGACCGTACGGCGTGGGTCAAGCGTGCCGTTGGTGCCGCAGGCGTTGTCGCTGGTGCGGCACCTGGTGACAGCCCAAAGGGACCTCTGGATGGCGCTTCGCCGGACCGAGGTAGTGCCGGACCCCAATTTGAGCCGGTCGACGGAGCCGTGATGCGACCAGCCGGTCTGGCGGTCAGTGCCGGAGGCTCCAACAGGTGCGAGACCTCGAGGCCGGGGTCCTACCTCCTGCCGCAGGCACCACCTGCGGCTACCTCCGCCCAACCCCGTGAGCCCCACGAGCTCCGGCGCCGCATGCCGCGCGAGGATGCCGTTCGGCTCAGTTCAGCCGAGCCGGGTGGCCAGGTTCTCGTCGAGGGTGGCGAGGAACTCCTCGGTGGTCTGCCACTCCTGGTCCTTGCCGACGAGCAGGGCCAGGTCCTTGGTCATCTTCCCCGACTCCACGGACTTGATGACCACGTCCTCCAGGGTCTCGGCGAAGCCGGTGACCTCGGGGGTCCCGTCGAGCTTGCCGCGGTGCTTCAGTCCGCCGGTCCAGGCGAAGATCGAGGCGATCGGGTTGGTGGAGGTGGGCTTGCCGGCCTGGTGCTGGCGGTAGTGCCGGGTGACGGTGCCGTGGGCGGCCTCGGCCTCGACCGTCTTGCCGTCCGGGGTCATCAGCACCGAGGTCATCAGGCCCAGGGAGCCGAAGCCCTGGGCGACGGTGTCGGACTGGACGTCGCCGTCGTAGTTCTTGCAGGCCCACACGTACCCGCCCTCCCACTTCAGGGCGGAGGCGACCATGTCGTCGATGAGGCGATGCTCGTAGGTCAGCCCGGCGGCGTCGAACTGCGCCTTGTACTCGTTCTCGAACACCTCGGCGAAGATGTCCTTGAAGGCGCCGTCGTAGGCCTTGAGGATCGTGTTCTTGGTGGACAGGTACACCGGGTAGCCGCGCTGCAGCCCGTAGGAGAAGGAGGCGCGCGCAAAGTCGGCGATGGACTTGTTGTAGTTGTACATCCCCATGGCCACCCCGCCGTCGTCGCCGTAGTTGGCGACGACGTGCTGGATCGGCTCCGAGCCGTCCTCGGGAGTGAAGGTGATGGTCAGCTGGCCGGGGCCGGGGACCCGGAAGTTGGTGGACTTGTACTGGTCGCCGTGGGCGTGGCGGCCGATGACGATCGGCTTGGTCCAGCCCGGCACCAGGCGGGGCACGTTGGAGATGATGATCGGCTCGCGGAAGACGACGCCGCCGAGGATGTTGCGGATGGTCCCGTTCGGCGAGACCCACATCCGCTTCAGCCCGAACTCCTCCACGCGGGCCTCGTCCGGGGTGATGGTGGCGCACTTGACGCCGACGTTGTGCTCCTTGATGGCGTTCGCCGCGTCAATGGTTACCTGGTCGTCGGTGGCGTCGCGGTTCTGGATGGACAGGTCGTAGTAGCGCAGGTCCACGTCCAGGTACGGGTGGATGAGGCGGTCCTTGATGAACTGCCAGATGATCCGGGTCATCTCGTCGCCGTCGAGCTCGACGACGGGTCCCGCCACCTTGATCTTCGCCATGTCCGGGTTCACTCCTGACCGCCCGTCACGGGCGCACATCGACTGCTACGCCGGGGCCCGGCGCCACGGACAGGTTACTCGAGGTCGAGATATCAGGACGCGGGGGCGGGGACCGGGCGGCGGACCTCGACCCGGTCGATGCGCCGGCCGTCCATCGCGGTCACGGTCAGCACCGTGCCGTCCCAGGCCACCGCGTCGCCCTCGTGCGGCAGCCGGCCGAGCTCGGTGATGATGAAGCCGGCGAGGGTGTCGTAGGGCCCGTCGGGGAGCTCGCGGCCGAGCACCTTCGCCACCTCGGCCCGGCCGAGCAGGCCGGCGACGCTCTCGACCTGGCCGTGGCCGAGCACCTCGGGCGGCTCGCGGTCGTACTCGTCCTGGATCTGGCCGACGAACTCCTCCACGACGTCCTCGAGGGTGACGATCCCGTCGGTGCCGCCGTACTCGTCCACCACGACGGCGAGGTGGGCGTGCCGCTTCCGCATCTCGGTCAGCGCGTTGAGCACGAGGGTGCCGGTCGGGAAGAACATCAGCTCGCGCACGAGGTCGCCGATCGTGCGCACGTGCGGCGCCGGGGTGATCAGGTCCCGGACGTGGACGAAGCCGAGGACGTCGTCGCTGTTCTCCCCGCACACCGGGTAGCGCGAGTGCTCCAGGGTGCCCACCAACCGCTGCGCCTCCGCCACCGGCATGGCGGCGTCGAGGAACTCCACCTCGGTGCGCGGGGTCATGATCTCCTGCACGGTGCGGTCCCCCACCGAGAGCAGGTCGACGACCATGTCCCGCTCCTCGGGCGCGAGGGACTCGTGCTGGGCGATCACCGTGCGCAGCTCGTCGGTGCCCATCTGTTCGCGCTGGGCGTTCGGGTCCCGGCCGAGCAGCCGCATCACGACGTTGACCGAGGCGCCGAGGAACCAGATCACCGGGCGGAGCACGGTGGCGATCCAGTCCAGCGGGGTGGCCACCAGCAGCGAGATCCGCTCGGCGCTCTGCATCGCGAGGCGCTTGGGCACGAGCTCGCCGAAGACGAGGGAGAGGTAGGAGATCAGCACCGTCGTGCCGACGAACGCGATCCCGTACGCCAGGGACTCCGGCACGCCCCAGCCCTCCAGGACCGGGGAGACGACGGGCGCGATCTGCGCGGCGCCGAACGAGGCGGAGAAGAAGCCAGCGAGGGTGACGCCCACCTGGACGGCCGAGAGGAACCGGTTGGAGTCCGCGGTCAGCTTGGCGACCCGGGCCCCGGCGCGGCTCCGGCCGGCCAGCGCGCGGACCTGGCTGTCCCGCAGCGAGACCAGCGCCATCTCCGACGCCGCGAAGACACCACCCAGGAGGATGAAGAACAGGACCAGGGCGATGTCGACGAGTGTCTGGCTCACCCGTCAATTATCCAGGACGGCACTGGGCGCGGCCGGGGTGATTATGCGAGGGGCGAAGGCGGGAACCCGACGGGCTGCGGCCGCTCAGACCCCGGGCGCCACCGTCGCGTTGCCCCAGGGGCTGAGGTAACCGAGGGCGACGGCGAGGGCGAGGAGGAACGCGACGTCGAAGCCCCGCGACCGGGCGCCAGGGATCACCGACTCCGGGGCCACCGCCCGCAGCAGCGCGCCGACCGCGAGGAAGGCGGCGAGCACGGTGACGCCGGTGCGCGCGTCGACCAGGACGGCGAGCCCGCAGACCACCGCGATCCCGGCGACGATGACCGCGAAGGTCGTCGCACGGAGCAGCCGGCTGCTGGTCATCGTGCGGAGACTACCGTGGCAGGGTGCCCGAGCCCGCCGTCGTCCCCCCGGCTCCCCGCTCCCCGACCCGCCCACCGGGGTCCGTGCTCGTCGTCGGCGCCGGGTTGGCCGGCCTGCGCACGGTCGCCGAGCTCCGGTCCCAGGGCTTCGCCGGCGAGATCACGGTGGTCGGCGCGGAGTGGACCGCCCCCTACGACCGGCCGCCGCTGTCCAAGGAGCTCTTCGCCCGCACCGAGCCGGTCTGGCTGAGCGGGGAGGGGTACGGCGACCTGGCGGGGCTGGCCGACCGGGTGCTGCACGGCTACCGGGCGGTGCGCCTGGAGGCGGCGGAGGACCGCGCCCGGGTCGAGGCGCAGCCCGTCGACGCCGGCCCGGCAGGCGAGGGCCGCGTCGTCCTCGAGGGGGACGCGGTGGTCCTGGCCGTCGGCGCCCACGCCGTCGCCCCGCGGGCCTGGACCGGCGCGGCCTTCCTGCACGAGGCCGCCGACGCCGACCGGCTCCGCGGGCTGCTCGTGCCCGGCGCGCGCCTCGTCGTCGTGGGCGCGGGGTGGATCGGCGCGGAGGTCGCCGGGCTGGCCGCCGCGCAGGGGTGCGCGGTGCGGGTGGTGGAGGCGGCGCCGACGCCGCTCGCCCGGCAGGTCGGCACCCGGGTCGGGGCGCTGACCGTGCCGTGGTATGCCGCGGCCGGCGTCGAGCTGCGGTGCGACGCGCCGGTGGCCGCCGTGCGGCCCGGGGAGGTCGAGCTCGTCGACGGGGAGGTCCTGGCCGCCGACGTCGTCCTCGCGGCGACCGGCGTCCGTCCGGCAACCGGGTGGCTGGCCGGGGCGGTGCCGCTGACCCCGCGCGGGGCGGTGCCCGTCGACGAGTCCGGCCGGGTGCTGGGCGGGCCCGCCTCGGTGCGCGCGGTGGGCGACTGCGCCGACATGACGGTGCCGGGGGTCGGGACGGTCCCCGGCGGGCACTGGGACGCCGCGCTCACGCATCCGGCGGCGGTGGCCGCCGGGCTGCTCGGGCGGGACGCTCCGCCGACGCCCGCCCCGTACGTCTTCTCCACCCAGCTCGGGCACGAGCTCACCCTGGTCGGGCAGCCGTCGGAGGGAGCGGAGGTCGTGCTGCGCGGCGATCCTGGCACGGGCGGCTGGACGGCGCTCTACCTCGCCCGGGAGGCCGGTCTCGGCCAAGACAACGAGCTTGACCGGGACACCGGGCCTGACCGGGACACCGGGCCTGCCCGGGGGGCCGACGTCCCCGCGGGCACCGGGGCCGGGCCGGCGGGCCCCACCACCGGGCCGGCCCGGCTCGTGGCCGGGTTCACCGTCGACCGGCCGCGCGACGTCGGCCCGCTCCGCAAGCTGCTCGCGGGCGGCGCCCGGCCGGTCCTGGACCTCGCGCAGGCGCTCGACACCGCGGTGCCGCTGCGCAAGGCGGTCGCCCTGGCCGGCTGACAGACGCTCGCACTGATCGCACCGACCGGCTCGGCTGCTCGCGGATCAGTCATGCGGTCGGTCGCGCAACGACGATCCGGGGGTGCTGGCCGGCGACCGCTATCTCATGGATCGCATCGACCTGCCAGCGTGCGTCGTCGCGCAGGAACTGCGCTTGCGACTGATTGACGATGGCGACGAGGAGACCGTCAGCCTGTAGCTGGTGGTGCCACAGGCCCATGTGCGAGCTGAAGTCGTCGATGTCCAGGCGCACCTGCCACGGGGGATTGGTGACGATCCGGTCGACTCCGGTCAGCCATCCTTCGAGGGTTCTGGCGTCGCCCGTTCGCCACACGATCCCGGCGGTCTGGTCGGTGTTGGCGCGGGCGGCGTTGATCGCGATCGAGTCGCGGTCGATTCCGATGTAGCTCGCCTCGGGTTCGGTCCGGTGGGCTTCGAGCAGGATGGTGCCGGCACCGCAGAACGGGTCGAGGACACGATGCCCGGGCTCGATGCGCGCGAGCCGTGCGAGCGCGGCAGCGACCGGTGGGTGCAGGCTCCCGGTCACGGTGCGGGTTCGCCAGTCGCGCCGGTGCAGGGGTGCGTCGAAGGGGCGCATTGCCACCCGTGCCCGGGTGCCGTCGAGGACGACCCGCCAGTCCGCCCGGTCCCGTGGTGGACGGGAGCCGTCGCGGCGGGAGTGGTAGTGGCCGCCCGTCTGCTCGGCGATGATCTGCCCGCTGAGGTCTTCGATGTCGAACCGGCTGTACGTGCGCCGGCCGAGGAAGGACGCGCTCACCGAGATCGCCTCACCCGGCCAGTGGAGCAGGGGGACAGTGAGTTCGCGGCGGAGTGCTCTGGCGAGCTTGCTCAGGTCGGCCTTCGTCCTCCCCGGGTCGGGCACGTCCGCACCGATCAGGAAGAGGTCGTCGGCCAGCCGCGGCGGGCTGGTGATGATGTTCGCGGAAGTGGGATCGATGACGAGCTGGCGTGTGGACATGTCGATCAGACGGTGACCAGCGTCGGTCAGCTCGGCGGCAGCGAGGAATTCCAAGCCGGTGACGGTGCGCACCAGCACGCGCGAGTGCGCGCCGGTCGCGATGGTGTTGCTGATCGACTCTGCCGCGCCGGGGCGCGCAGAGGGCATGAGTGTTCCTCCGGGTAGCGGTCGGGAGCGACCGTGTGGTCTGCTCCCGCATCGCTAGCCGTGGGCGAAGCCTCGAGCTGGCTAGCGGATCGCTAGCCGAGTCGGAAGAACGTGAACATGCCCTTCACTCTCTCATGACCGTGAAGGGTCAACTGGCACCTATCCTCGACCCAATCGAGCCAACCCGGCCGGACCGACCCGCTCCGGCCGGGGAGGCCGTAGGCGCCAGTTGGAAGGGATGCGCCCCGCCGGTTCAGCCGCTCCGGCTGGACGACGGGCACCGGCCCCGGCGCGGTCAGTGGGCGAAGTGCCGGGTGCCGGTGAAGTACATCGTGATGCCGGCTGCCTCGGCCGCGGCGACGACCTCCGCGTCCCGGACCGAGCCCCCGGGCTGGACCACCGCGCGCACGCCGGCGTCGATGAGGACCTGCAGCCCGTCGGCGAACGGGAAGAACGCGTCCGAGGCGGCCACCGCCCCGCGCGCCCGCTCCGGGACCGCGGTCCCGCCGTCGCCGTCCTGAGCGTCCGCGCCGTCGCCGTCCCCGGCGCCGCCCGCGCCCGCACCGCCCGCGCCGTCGTCGCCGGCTGGCGCCCCGAGCGTGTTGGCGCGCTCGACCGCGAGGCGGCAGGAGTCGACCCGGTTGACCTGGCCCATCCCGACGCCGACGCTCGCGCCGTCCCGGGCCAGCAGGATCGCGTTGGACTTCACCGCGCGCACCGCCCGCCACGCGAAGGCCAGGTCGGCCAGGGTCGCCTCGTCGGCGGCCGGCCCGGCGGCGAGCGTCCAGCCGGCGGGGTCGTCGCCGGGGGCGTCGATGCGGTCGGTGGCTTGCATCAGCAGCCCGCCGGCGATCGGTCGGGTCTCGACGGCGCCGCGGGCCGCCCCGGCGACGCGCAGCAGCCGGACGTTCTTCTTCCGGGCGAGGATCTCGACGGCGGCCGGCTCGAAGTCGGGGGCGAGGACGACCTCGGTGAACACCGGGGCGAGCTGCTCGGCCATGGCCGCGGTGACCGGGCGGTTCGCGGCGACGACCCCGCCGTAGGCGGAGACCGGGTCGCAGGCGTGGGCCTTGCGGTGGGCCTCGGCGACGTCCGCGCCGGTGGCGATCCCGCAGGGGTTGTTGTGCTTGACGACGGCGACCGCCGGCCCCTGGTGGTCGTGGGCGGCGCGCCAGGCGGCGTCGGCGTCGACGTAGTTGTTGTAGCTCATGGCCTTGCCGTGCAGCTGCTCGGCCTGGGCGAGGCCGGGCTCGCCGTGCCCGGCGGTGTACAGCGCGGCGCGCTGGTGCGGGTTCTCCCCGTAGCGCAGCACCGCCTGGCGCTCCCACGTCGCCCCGGCCCAGCCGGGGAACCCGGTCGCGCCGCCCGCCACCTCGTCGTCGGGCGCCAGGACGTTGCCCATCCAGGAGGCGACGGCGACGTCGTAGCTGGCGGTGTGCCGGAACGCCTGGGCGGCCAGCGCCCGGCGCTCGGCGAGGGTGAAGCCGCCGCCGGCGGCCGCGCGGGCGACGTCGGTGTACCGGGCGGGGTCGACGACGACGGCGACGGAGGGGTGGTTCTTGGCGGCGGCGCGGACCATGGTCGGCCCGCCGATGTCGATCTGCTCCACGCACTCCTCGGCGTCCGCGCCCGAGGCGACGGTCTGCGTGAACGGGTAGAGGTTGACCACCACGAGGTCGAAGGGGACCACGCCGAGCTCGGCGAGCTCGGCCCGGTGGGCGGGCTTGCGGCGGTCGGCGAGGATCCCGGCGTGGACGGCGGGGTGGAGGGTCTTGACCCGGCCGTCGAGGCACTCGGGGAACCCGGTGACCTCCTCCACAGGGGTGACCGGCACGCCCGCCTCGGCGACCCGGGCGGCGGTGGAGCCGGTGGAGACGATCTGCACGCCGGCGTCGTGCAGGGCGGTCACGAGCTCGGCCAGCCCCGTCTTGTCGTAGACCGAGACGAGGGCCCGGCGCAGCGGGATGCGGTCCTCGGCGGGGGCGGGGGTGGGCGACTGGCTCATGGCGGCACTCCTTCGACGGGCGGGCGGCGGGTGCACGAGGCACCGGCCCGGCACCCAGGCGCGCGGTGCGGGGACGAGGGATTGCCGGCCGCTCCCCGGTGGTGGACTCCACCCGGTCTCGCCAGTCACGGCCACAGGCAGTGTACTGACAACGGCGACGGCGGCTCCACCGGCCGCGGGGACGGGCGCGATCCCACCGGGCTCGGGGGACGACAGCGGCCCCACCGGCCTCGGGGACGACGGCGGCCCAGCGACCCGCTGGCCGGCGGCCGGGCCTGGCGCGCGTGCCCCGGCCACGGAGCCGGCGCCGTCAGCGACCCAGCACCACGCGCCGTCCCTCGATGCGCCAGCCCTCCCGGGCCAGCCGGCCGACCTGGTCGACGAGCTGGGCCCGCTCGGCGACCTTGATGCGCTCGGTGAGGGTGTCGACGTCGTCCCCCTCGTGCACGGGCACGGCCACCTGGGCGACGATGGCGCCGGTGTCCGTGCCGGCGTCGACGAAGAAGAGGGTGGCGCCGGTGATCTTCACCCCGTAGGCCAGGGCGTCGCGCGGGCCGTGGATGCCGGGGAAGGCGGGCAGCAGGCTGTTGTGCGTGTTGACGTACCGTCCCTCGAACGCGGCCAGGAACGCCGGCCCGCACAGCTTGAGGAAGCCTGCCGAGACCACGAGGTCCGGGCCGTGGGCGCTGACCTGGGCGGTGAGCGCGGCGTCCCAGTCGGCGCGGGTGGCGTGGTCGGCCACCCGCTCGACGAACGTGGGGATGCCGGCCTGCTCGGCGAGCGCGAGACCGCCGGCCCCGGGCCGGTCGGCGCCGACGGCGACGACCTGGGCCCCGTAGGCCGGGTCGGCGGCGGCCTCGAGCAGGGCGGCGAGGTTGGACCCCCCGCCGGAGACCAGCACGACGAGCCGGGCCGGGCCGGTGCCGCGGACCGGGCCGGCGAGGTCGGCTGCGCTGGCGGGGCCGGCAGGGACGCCCGGGTCACCCGGGTCGGCGGACGCGCTCACGTGCCGGAGGGTAGCTGGCCGGTCGGCCATGATGGTGCCCATGCCCGCGTCCGCGACCCCTCCCCCGTCGAGCGCCGGCACCGACCGGCGTGCCGCGGCGGCGGTCCGGCTGGTGCGGTCGTTCGGGCTGACGCTGCTGGCCGCGCTGATGCTCTCCCTGCTGGCCCTGCCGTGGCCGTGGCTGCTGCTGCCCGGGGTCGGCTTCCTTGCCGCGCTGGTGCTGGGCGTGCTGGCGATCCGACGGTTGCGGGCGGCGAAGATCCGCGGGGCGCTGGTGCCCGTGGTCGTCGTCGGAATGGTCATGGCGGCGCTGGCGGCGCTGACCTCGGTGTCCCAGGCCGTGCTGTGGCGCGAGTACGAGGCGTACCAGCGCTGCGTGGGCCAGGCGATCACCGAGCAGGCCCGGCAGCGGTGCGCCGCCGAGCTGGAGCGGGACCTCGACGAGCGGCTGCGGCAGACGCAGCAGACGCTCCGCCGGGGCAGCTAGTGCACGTCTCATCGGTCCGCCGTCGGGTAGGCCGCAGGGCTACCGTCTTGACGATGAGTTCCTCGAGCGAAAGCATCTCACAAGAATGAATACTATAATTCCGATTATTGCCGCAGCGGCGAGGAACCCTAAGATGATGCTCAAGGCTGCCGTCGTCATCCTCGCACCTCCTGGTCGCAGTTGAACTCCTGAGGACCGGTCAGTTGTTGTACGTCCTCACGGTAGTTCCGTTGACGCACATGCTGCATGTCAAGAGCCCCGAACGTCCGAACTGATTTGCCGCGCTCGGCCCGACATCCGACGCCGTGAGGTGAACTCGACCGGTGCTAGTGTTCCGCCGGCGCCGGGCTATCGACCCGGCCGCCGTCGGCCTGCGGCGCCCAGGCCGACAGGGAAATGCCGCGCCACGGCGCAGGTTCCCCTGCGCGCGTCGGCGTCGGGCTGGCTCCCGCGCTGGTCTCGAGGGCTGCAGCCGTCGCGGTTGGAGCCGCCGGTGTCGAAGCTCCCGATGCCTTGGTCTCTGATGCTGACGATTCCGATGGCCGGCTCTCCGATGTCGACGCTCCCGGTGCCGCCGGTCTCGGCGACGAGGTCTCTGGTGTCGGTTCCGTGGGCATCGCCGTCGTGGCGGCGGCCGTGGTCGACCTCCAGGGCGCTCTCGTCGTCGCCGCCGCAACCGTCGTCGCCAGCCAGGCCGGTGCAGGGCGACGGGTCTGCGGCCGGTCGGCCTCCCGATGCCCGGTCTCGGCTCGGTCGGTCTCCCGTCGGTCGGCCTCGGGCGCGTCTGAGCCCCGCCGGTCGGTGCCCAGCATGTCGATCCCCCGCCCGTCGCGGTCCGGCGCCGTCGCTGCCTCGGCGCGCGCGGCCGCCCCGTCCACCGCCGTGCCGGCGGCGTCGTCCGAAGTGCGGCGCCCGCGCATCCACCCGCCGACCCGGCCGCGGCCGGCGGCCCACCCGGCCCGCACCAGCTCGCGGGTGCGGGGGTGGGCGACCAGCACCACCAGCAGCGCGGCACCGCCGACCTCGCCGGCCAGCACCGCCCCGAGCACCAGCGGGTCCGGTCCGATCTCGGCCATCCGTCCGGGTCCGATCGCGCCCGACGCCGCCGCCCCGAGCAGCCCCGCACCGACACCAACGGCGACGCCCAGCACGACAGCCGACAGAGCCGCGCCAGCCACAGTGCTGGACCGGCGTCGCCGGTGCAGCCACACCCCTATCACGGCCCCGAGGACCATGGGCAGCGCGACGACCCAGCCCAGCCCGGGCGCGCCGGGACTGGGCAGGGCCCCGAGCAGCGGCACGGCGGGCAGCGGAGCGGTCACCACCGACGCGGCGCCGATGTGGGTGCCGGCCCCGACGGCGAAGCCCGGCCCGGCAACCCACGCCAGCGCCCACACCGCCACCGTGGGGAGGAAGAGGAGCTGGGCGAGCACCATCACCACGGTGCTCACCGGGTCGGTCGCGTACGTCTGGTGGATGAGCGTGACGCGGTCCCAGCCGAGGACGACGGCGGTGACGGTGGCCAGGGCGGCGAGGAGCGCCAGGCCCGCGCCGGCCCGGGCCGCGGCGGCGAGGCCGGCCGGCACGGCGCCGGGCAGCCGGCGGGGGGCGGCGTGCCACCAGCCGGGCGGGTCGGCGCGGCGCAGCGCGAGGGCGGCGCCGAGAGCGGCGAGCACGGCGGCGCCGAGGAGGCTGCCGGCCCGGCCGGTCGGGACCGCCGCCAGGAGGCCGGCGGCCAGCGTCACGAGGAGGAAGCCGACGACGACGAAGGCGCCCGCCGCGTGGCTCCCGAGCCGCATCCGGCCGGTCGTCGTCGCGACGAGCAGCACGGTCAGCGCGGAGAGGCCAAGCGGCACGAGCGAGACGGCCACGCCCCCGGGCACGGTCATCGGCCCGCCGAGCCCGAGGAGCCACAGCGAGGTGCCGGTCCGGGCGGCGGCCGGCCAGGAGGCCTCGCCGAGCACAGGGGCGGCGGCGGTGGCGATGTAGGTGGCCACCGCCGGCACCACGACCGTGAGCCAGCCCAGGACGGCGGCCTCGACGCCGGCGACGAGCCCCCGGAGCCAGCCCTCCGGCAGGACGCGGGCGGGCTGCCGGGCGGGGGCGTCGAGGACGCGGGGCGCGGTGCTCATCGCCCCCATCGTCCGGCCTGCGGGCACCGATCCGGCGGTGCCGGGGGCGGCGTGTCGCCGCCGGGCCTGCCGACGGCAACCGGTGGTACCCCGCCGGGCCGCCGTCGTGCACGCACGAGACGACCGGCCGCCGTCGGCCGGGTCAGGCGCCGAGCAGCAGCTCCCGGGCGAGCCGGGCGGTCTCCGACGGGGTCTTGCCCACCCGGACGCCGGCCGCCTCCAGGGCGACCTTCTTAGCCTCGGCGGTGCCGGAGGACCCCGAGACGATGGCGCCGGCGTGGCCCATCGTCTTGCCCTCGGGGGCGGTGAAGCCGGCCACGTAGCCGACGACGGGCTTGGTGACGTGCTCCTTGATGAACGCGGCGGCGCGCTCCTCGGCGTCCCCGCCGATCTCGCCGATCATGACGATGAGGTCGGTGTCCGGGTCGTCCTGGAAGGCGCGGAGGGCGTCGATGTGGGTGGTGCCGATGATCGGGTCCCCGCCGATGCCGATGCAGGTGGTGAACCCAATGTCGGAGAGCTCGTACATCATCTGGTACGTCAGCGTCCCCGACTTCGACACCAGGCCGAGCCGGCCGGGGCCGGTGATGTTGGCCGGGGTGATGCCGACGTTGGACTGCCCGGGCGAGATGATGCCGGGGCAGTTGGGGCCGATCAGGCGCACCCCGTTGTCCTGGGCGTGGGCGAAGAACTCGGCGGTGTCGGCGACCGGGATGCCCTCGGTGATGATGACGACGAGCGGGATGCCGGCGTCGACGGCCTCGATCACCGCGCCCTTGGCGTGGGCGGGCGGGACGAAGATGACCGAGACGTCCGCGCCGGTGGCGTCCCGGGCCTCGGCGACCGAGCCGTAGACGGGCACCGCGACGGTGCCGGCCGGGCGGTCCTCGGCGCCGGGGCCGACCGGGGCGACGTCGAAGTCGACGGAGGTGCCGGCCTTGCGCGGGTTGACGCCGCCGACCACCTGGGTGCCGGCGCCGAGCATGCGGGTGGTGTGCAGCCGGCCCTGGGCGCCGGTCATGCCCTGGACGATGACCCGGGAGGAGGAATTGAGAAAGATCGACATGTCTGCGTTGTTCCTTACTTCGCGGCCGCGAGCTCGGCGGCCTTGGCGGCGGCCTCGTCCATCGTCGCCACCTCGGTCACGAGGGGGTGGGCGGCGGCGGCGAGGATCTTCCGGCCCTCCTCGACGTTGTTCCCGTCCAGGCGCACGACGAGCGGCTTCGTCGCCGCGTCGCCGAGGAGCCGCAGCGCCTGGACGATGCCGTTGGCCACCTCGTCGCAGGCGGTGATGCCACCGAAGACGTTGACGAACACCGACCTCACCTGCTGGTCGCCGAGGATGACGTCCAGGCCGTTGGCCATGATGTCGGCGTCGGCCCCGCCCCCGATGTCGAGGAAGTTCGCCGGCCTGACCCCGTGCTCCTCCCCCGCGTAGGCGACGACGTCGAGGGTGGACATCACCAGGCCGGCGCCGTTGCCGATGACGCCGACCTCGCCGTCGAGCTTGACGTAGTTCAGGTCGAGCGCCTTCGCCTTGGCCTCGAGCGGGTCGGCGGCGGACTTGTCCTCCAGCGCCGCGTGGTCGGGGTGGCGGAAGTCGGCGTTGGCGTCCAGGCTCACCTTGGCGTCGAGCGCGAGGACGGTGCCGTCCTCGGTGCGCACCAGGGGGTTGACCTCGACCAGGGTGGCGTCCTCGGCCCGGTAGACGGTCCACAGCTGGGTCAGCACGGCGGCGACCTTGTCGGCGACGTCGGGGGCGAACCCGGCGGCGGCGACGATCTCGGCGGCCTTGGCCTCGTCGATGCCGGTGCGGGGGTCCACCGGCACGCGGGCCAGGGCCTCGGGCCGCTCGACGGCGAGGGTCTCGATGTCCATCCCGCCCTCGACCGAGCACATGGCCAGGTAGCGGCGCTCGGAGCGGTCCAGCAGCAGGGAGAAGTAGTACTCCTCGGCGATCTTGGCGCCCTCGGCGACCATCACCCGGTGCACCGTGTGGCCCTTGATGTCCATGCCGAGGATCTGCGCGGCGTGGGCCTCGGCCTCGGCGGGGTCGTGGGCCAGCTTGACGCCGCCGGCCTTGCCCCGCCCGCCGGTCTTGACCTGGGCCTTGACGACGACGGTGCCGCCGCCGAGCTCCTCGGCCGCCGCCCGCGCCTCGGCCGGCGTGGTGGCCACGATCCCCCGCAGCACGGGTATCCCGTGCTTCTCGAACAGGTCTCGAGCCTGGTACTCGAACAGGTCCACCGACTGGTCCTTCCGTTGCGCTCACCGGATGCCTCGACATCGAGACGTCCGGCAAGGGTAGCGCGGGCCGTGGAAGCCGGCCGCGCGGGGCCCCCGGTCCGCCGGGTCAGCCCGCTCCCCCGGTGGCCGCGGCGCCGCTGGTCGTGGCGTCGCCCGGGTCGCCGAGGCCGGCAGTGTCGGTGGCCGGGTCGCTGCCGTCGGTCGGCGCACTGCCGTCGGCCGACGGACCACCGTCGGCCGCGGCGTCGTCGGCTGCGGCGCTGCCGCCGGTGGCCGGGGCGTCGCCGGTGGCCGGGTCGTCACCGGTGGCCGCGGCGTCCTCCGCGCCGGTGCCCGCCCCCGGTGTGAAGCCGTCCTCGGCCGCCGTGCCGGGAGACGGTGACGCGTCCGGGCCGGTGTCGTCGTCGGCCACCGGCTCGCCGGTCACCCGCTCGGACAGGGCGGCGAACGCGTCGGCCACCACGTCCGCGTACAGGTGCGCACCCTCGATGCCGGGGTGGATGCCGTCGGCCTGGAGCAGCCCCGGCTGGGCGGAGATGGCGCCGTGCCAGTCGGCGATGATCGCGTTCGGGTAGTCGGCGACGATCCGCTCCAGCGTCTCGTTGGCCGCCGGCACCCACTCGCTGCCGCCGTAGAGGTTGACGACGACGATCATCCGGTCCTCGCCGAGGGCGTCCAGGACCCGGCGGACCAGTGCCTCGTCGTTCACCCCGGCGTTGGTGCCGAAGTCCAGGAACACGGCGCGCCGGACGCTGCCCTCGGCGAGCCTGGCCTCGACGGCGGCCTCGCCGTCGGGCCACTGCCGGATGGACCGGGCGTCGAGCATGATGCCGGGGAAGCGCTGCTCCAGCCCATCCTTGCTGGTCACGACGATGGAGTCGCCGAACCCGGTGATGTCCTCCCCGGTCGGCATGGAGAAGTCGCCGGTGGCCGGCTTGGCCGCCGCGCTCTGGGCGGCGTCCAGCGCCGCCTGGGCCTCCTCGATCTGCACCTGGGTCTGCGAGCGCTCCGGCGCCACGCTGATCGCGGCCGCCGTCGCGAGCACGAGCAGGGCCGCCGTCGCCGCGGCGCCGCGGGCGAGCAGCCGGCGGGCCGGGACCCGGTCGGCCAGCGCCGCCCGGGCGCGGGCGAGGCAGGCGGCGAACCCGTCCCGGCGGACCGGCTGCTCCAGCCACCGGAACGACGCGGCCGCGACGAGCAGGGTCAGGGCCAGCGCCAGGGCGCGGACCGCCCAGTGGCCGGGCGAGTCGTGGGCCGTCGGGATCGCCTCGGTGAGGATGACGATGACCGGCCAGTGCCACAGGTAGATGCCGTAGGACCGCTGCCCCACCCACTCCACCGCCGGCAGGCGCAGGAGGCGCTGGAACGGGCCGGTCGGCCCGAGCAGCGCGGCCACCACGACGGCGCTGAGGAGGCTGGCGGTCAGGATCCCGCCGCGGAAGGTGGCGGCCGAGGACTCCTCCAGGGTGAGCATGAGGCCCAGCAGGCCGGCGACCGCCGCGGGCCCGGCCAGGTGGCGCCACCGCTGCCACCCGGCGCCGCCCAGCACGCTCCCGCCGGGCGCGGCCCAGGCGAACGCGAGCGCGACACCGATCATCAGCCCGAACAGGTGGGTGTCGGTGCCGTAGTAGACCCGGGTGGCGTCCTCGCCGGGGGTGTAGCGCACCGCCATGAGCAGCGCCGAGACGCCGGCGGCGGCCAGCGCCAGCTGGACGCGGCGGTGCGGGGTGGTGCCCGCCGCGACCACCGCCACGAGCAGCAGCGGCCAGAGGAGGTAGAACTGCTCCTCCACGGCCAGGGACCAGAAGTTGACGAACAGCTGGGGGGCGGTGGCGGTGAAGTAGCTGCTGCCGGCGGCGATCTCCAGCCAGTTGCTGGAGAAGGTCAGGGCGCCGAGGGTCTGTCGGCCGATGCTGACCAGCAGGTCCGAGCTGACCGCCCAGGCGAGCGGGACCGTCACCAGGACGACGCCGACCAGGGCGGGCAGCAGGCGGCGGGCCCGGCGCAGCCAGAACCGGGGCAGGTCCAGCCGGCCCCGCCCTGTCAGCTCACGCAGCAGCAGGGTGGTGATGAGGAAGCCGGAGACGACGAAGAAGACGTCGACCCCCAGGAACCCGCCGGGCAGGGACTGCGGGCGCAGGTGGTAGACGAGGACGGCGAGGACCGCGAGCGCCCGGACGCCGTCGAGCCCCTCCACCCGGCCGCCCCGGCCCAGCCGGGGCCGCGCGGCGGGGGTGGCGCGGGCCGCGGTGCTCCGGTCCGCCGGGCGTGGCCGGGCGGCGCTGGGCCGCACCTCTACCTGCGTCGCCATCCCTGCCTCCTGCCCCACGGGGACCCTCGGGGCGAGGCTAGGGGCGGGCGGGGACATTACGGCGGAGGCGCGCGGTGGCGACGTCGGAGTGCCGGCCCCGGCGCCGTCCCTGGTGCCGGCCCTGGAGCCGGTCCCGGCGTCGTTCCCCCTGCCGGTCCCGGCGCCGTCGGCGTGCCGGTCCCGGTGCCGTGCCCCCTGCCGGTCCTGGCGTCGTTCCCCTGCCGGTCCCGGCCGGGACCTGTGGACCCCGCACCGCCTGGGCCGCCGGGCATGATGGACGAGTGCGCCCGTGGAGAGCAGAGCCATGACCGGCCAGGCCGAGGGCCAGCAGCCGGCGGGCCCGACCCACGCCCCGGGCCGCCCCCGGATCGGGGTCCTCACCAGCGGCGGAGACGCGCAGGGCATGAACGCGGCCGTCCGCGCCGTCGTCCGGACCGGGGTGCACCTGGGCGCGGAGGTCTTCGCGATCCACGACGGCTGGCGGGGCGCCGTGGCCGGCGGCGCGGCCATCCACCCGATCGGCTGGGACGACGTCAGCGGCATCATCGGCCGCGGCGGCACGGCCATCGGCACCGCCCGCTCGGCCGACTTCCGCGGCCGGCCCGGCCGCCTCGACGCCGCCCGCCACCTCCTCACCCACGGCATCGACCGCCTGGTGGTGATCGGCGGGGACGGGAGCCTCACCGCGGCGGACACGTTCCGCACCGAGTGGCCCGGCCTGGTGGCCGAGCTCCGCGACGCCGGCGAGATCGACGCCGCCACCGCCGCCGCGCACCCGGCCCTCATGGTGGTCGGGCTGGTCGGGTCGATCGACAACGACCTGGTCGGGACGGACATGACCATCGGCGCCGACTCCGCCCTGCACCGGATCGTCGAGGCGATCGACGCCGTCGCCTCCACCGCCGCCAGCCACCAGCGCAGCTTCGTGGTCGAGGTCATGGGCCGGCACTGCGGGTACCTGGCCCTCATGGCGGCGGCCGCCGGGGGCTGCGACTACGTCCTCATCCCGGAGGACCCGCCCGGCCCGGGGTGGGAGGAGCAGATGTGCGCCAAGCTCGCCGCCACCCGGGCCGCCGGCCGGCGGGCGAGCATCGTCGTCGTCGCCGAGGGCGCCCAGGACCGGGCCGGCAACCCGATCACCGCCGCCCAGGTCCGCGGCGTCCTGCGCGAACGGCTCGGGGAGGACACCCGGGAGACCATCCTCGGCCACGTCCAGCGCGGCGGGACGCCCAGCGCCTACGACCGATGGATGAGCACCCTGCTCGGCCATGCCGCCGTCGCCGAGATCCTCGCCGCCACGCCCGGGACCGAGCCGACCGTCGTCGGGGTGCACCACAACCGGGTGGCGCTGCTGCCGCTCGCCCGCGCCGTCGCCCAGACCCGGGCGGTGGCCGCCATGGTCGACAGCGGCGACTACGCCGGCGCGACGGCCGCCCGCGGGCGCAGCTTCACCGAGATGGCCCGGATCTTCGCGGCGCTCTCCGGGCCGCCGGCGCCGGCTGTGCGGGATGGTGGGACAGGGCCGGACCGGCCCGACGGCGGGACGGCGGCGCCCGGGCCGGACGGCGGGACGGGCGGCGCGACCGGCCGGGTCGCCGTCGTGCACGCCGGCGGCCTGGCCCCCGGCATGAACACCGCCGCGGCCGCCGCGGTCCGGCTCGGCCTGCGCCAGGGGCTGACCATGCTCGGCGTCCACGGCGGCTTCCAGGGCCTGCTGGACGGCGCCGTCACCGAGCTGGGCTGGGCGGACGTGGAGGGTTGGGCGGGCGAGGGCGGGGCCGCGCTGGGCACCCGGCGGGCCGTGCCGCCGGTGGAGCAGCTCTACGCCCTCAGCCGCGGCATCGAGGAGCACCGGATCGACGCGCTGATCGTCATCGGCGGGTTCAACGCCTACCTCGCCGCCTACCGACTGCAGCGCGAGCGGGACCGCTACCCGGCCCTCGCGCTGCCGATCGTCTGCGTCCCGGCCAGCATCGACAACAACCTGCCCGGGTCGGAGCTGTCGGTCGGGGCCGACACCGCGCTCAACAACGCGGTGCAGGCCCTGGACCGGATCAAGCAGTCGGCCAGCGCCAGCAAGCGCTGCTTCGTGGCCGAGACGATGGGCCGGCGGTGCGGGTACCTGGCGCTGATGTCCGGCCTGGCGGTCGGCGCCGAGCGGGTCTACCTCAACGAGGAGGGCATCACCCTGGCCGGGCTGGCCGAGGACACCCGGCAGATGATCGACTCCTTCCGCGGCGGGCGCCAGCTCTTCCTCGTGGTCCGCAACGAGGAGGCGAACGAGATGTACACCACCGACGTCCTCGCCCGGACCTTCCAGGAGGAGGGCAAGGGCCTGTTCGACGTGCGCCAGGCGGTGCTCGGCCACGTCCAGCAGGGCGGCAACCCGACCCCGTTCGACCGGGTCCTCGCCGCCCGGCTGGCCGCCCACGCGGTCCGCGACGTGGTGGACCAGCTCCGGGCCGGGACGACGGCGGCCCGCTACCTCGGGCTGGTCGGCAGCGAGATCGTGCCCGCGCCGCTCGGGCACCTGCTCGAGCAGGTCGACCTCGAGGCGCGCCGGCCCCGGGAGCAGTGGTGGCTGGGGCTGCGGCCGGTGGTCGCCGCCGTCTCCCAGCCGCACGCCCGCCCGGCCGGGTCCCGGGTGCCGGTGCTCCGGGACTGAGGCGGCCGGGCGCACGGTCGCGGCGAGTGGGCACAGGCGGTGGCGACGACCTGGCGTGCAGCCCCTACAGCTTGGTCACCGGCGAGTAGCGCAGCAGCAGCCGCTTGGTCTGCCCGCCGCCGAAGTCGACCTTGGCGACCGCGGAGGACTCCGCCCCCTCCAGCCCGATGACGGTCCCGACGCCGTAGCTGTCGTGGGTGACCTTGTCCCCGATCTCCAGGCTGGGGATCTCGCCCGCCGGGCGCGGGGTGGCCGAGCCGAACCGGGCGCCGGTGCTGGGCGCGGCCGGCCCGTCGGCGCGGCCGCGCGGCCCGCCGGGCCGGTCGGTGCGCCGGGCCGTCCCGTCCCCGCCCCGCCAGCCGCCGCCGAACCCGTTCCCGCCGCGCCCAGGCCGGGCGCCGTCGGGCCGGCGCAGGGCGTCCATCGAGGACTCCGCCCGGCGCCAGTCCACCAGGCCCGCCGGGATGTCCCCGAGGAACCGGGAGGCCGGCAGCTCGTGCGGCATGCCCCAGGCGGTGCGGACCGCCGCCCGGGACAGGTAAAGCCGCTCCCGCGCCCGGGTCAAGGCGACGTAGGCGAGCCGGCGCTCCTCGGCGAGCTCGTCCTGCTCGGTGAGCGAGCGCTGGTGCGGGAAGGTGCCGTCCTCCAGCCCGGTGACGAAGACGACCGGGAACTCCAGCCCCTTGGCGGTGTGCACCGTCATCAGGGTGACCTGGCCCTGGTCGGCGGCGTCGTTGTCGGGGATCTGGTCGGCGTCGGCCACCAGCGAGACGCGCTCGAGGAAGTCCGCCAGGTCACCCTCCGGCTCACGCTCGGCGAACTCCACGGCGACGGCGTGCAGCTCGGCCAGGTTCTCCACCCGGCCGGCGTCCTGCGGGTCCTCGCTGGCCCGCAGCTCGGCCAGGTAGCCCGAGCGGTCCAGGGCGGCGTCGAGCAGCTCGGCGGGGGTCGCGCCGGCCGCGAGCATCTCGCGCAGGCCGGTGAGCAGCTCGTGGAAGGCCCGCACCTGGTGCCGGGCACGGGTGGTGAGCCCGCCGACCGCCGGGACGGCGCCGTCGGCCGGCTCCGCCGCCGCGTCCGCGACCGCCTGCCCGAAGGAGACCCGGTGCCGCTCGGCGTACGTGGCAAGCGCCTCCTCGGTCCGCTCCCCCAGGCCCCGCTTGGGGACGTTGAGGATGCGGCGGAGGTTGACGGCGTCGTCGGGGTTGACCACGGCCCGCAGGTAGGCCAGGGCGTCCTTGATCTCCCGGCGCTCGTAGAACCGGGTGCCGCCGACCACCTTGTACGGGATCCCGGCGCGGACCAGCACCTCCTCCAGCGCCCGGGACTGGGCGTTGGTCCGGTAGAAGACGGCGACGTCGCCCGGCCGTGTGCCGCGCTCGTCCTCCAGCCGGTCGATCTCCTCGGCGATGAACCGGGCCTCCTCGTGCTCGGAGTCGGCCACGTACCCGACGATGAGCGGGCCGTCGCCGGCGTCGGTCCACAGGTTCTTGGCCCGCCGGTCCCGGTCCTGGGAGATGACAGCGTTGGCGGCGTTGAGGATGTTCTGGGTGGAGCGGTAGTTCTGCTCGAGCAGGATGGTCGAGGCGCTCGGGTAGTCCTCCTCGAACTCCAGGATGTTGCGGATGGTGGCGCCGCGGAAGGCGTAGATGGACTGGTCCGCGTCCCCGACGACGGTGAGCTCGGCGGGCGGCACGGCGGCGCCGTCGGCCGCGCCGTCGTGCTGGCCCGTCCCCGGCCGGGCGGGGCCGTCCTGACCTCCTCGGGCCGCGCCGTCGTCCGCCCGGTCCACCCCGGCCAGCTCGCGGACCAGGACGTACTGGGCGTGGTTGGTGTCCTGGTACTCGTCGACCAGGACGTGGCGGAAGCGGCGCCGGTAGTGCTCGGCGACGGCGGGGAAGGCCTGGAGCAGGTTGACGGTGACCATGATGAGGTCGTCGAAGTCCAGGGCGTGGGCCTGCCGCAGCCGCTGGTTGTACAGCGCGTAGGCCTCGGCCAGGGCTCGGTCGAACCGGTTGTTGCCGACGGAGCGGGCGTAGTCCTCCGGGTCGATCAGCTCGTTCTTCAGGTCCGAGACCTTCCGGGAGAACGCCCGGGGCGGAAATTGCTTGGGGTCCAGGTCGAGCTGGCGGCACACCAGCGTCATCAGCCGCTGGGAGTCGGCGGCGTCGTAGATGGAGAAGCTGGACCGCAGGCCCAGGGTGGCGTGCTCGCGGCGCAGGATCCGCACGCAGGCGGAGTGGAAGGTCGAGACCCACATCCGGCGGGCGGCCGGGCCGACCAGGGCCTCGACGCGCTCGCGCATCTCGGCGGCGGCCTTGTTGGTGAAGGTGATGGCCAGGATCTCCCCGGGCCGGGCGCGGCCGGTCGCCAGCAGGTAGGCGATCCGGTGAGTCAGCACCCGGGTCTTGCCCGAGCCGGCGCCGGCCACGATGAGCAGCGGCCCGCCGGTGTGGACGACGGCGGCCCGCTGCTGCGGGTTCAGGCCCGCCAGCAGCGCCTCGGGGTCGGGTCGGCCGCCGCCCGGCCCGGCTCCGGCGGGCCCGCCGTCGTGACCGTCGGCGTGGCCGGCGGCGCGGCGCCGCGCCCGGGCCACCGGGTCCTCGGCAGGGGCGTCGGGACCGGCGGGCGGGGCCGTGGCCGGGGCCGCGGCGTCCCCCGCCGGCGCGACGGCGACCGGCAGCGGCGGGTGCTCGGCCCGCGCGAGGCCGGGCAGCGGCAGGTTGTCGAACAAAGAGATCATGACCTACCCATGCTAGGCGTCCGCACCGACACCACGGCCGCCCGCCCACAGCGTCGGGACACCGGCAGCCGACCACCCACGCCGTCAGGTCACCAGCAGCCCGACCACCCACGCGCCGGTGGCGACGAGCGCGCCGGCGAGCTCGATGAGGATCGTCAGGCCGGTGGCCTTCATCGCCAGGACGGTCGCGCGCCAGGCCTCAGCGTGGTTGCGGCGCCGCTGCGTCTCGGCGAGGTAGACGCCCAGGACGAAACCGATGGGCAGGCCCACGACCGGGATGACGAAGAAGCCGACGACGCCGAGCAGCGCCCCGACGAGCATGGTCCGGCCCGGCACACCCCCGGCCTTGAGGTACCGGCCGGCGTAGACGTACTTGGCGACCCCGGCGCCGAGGACGGCCAGCGCCGCGACCACGGCGACCGCCCAGCCGGCGCCCCCGCCGGTCCACACGCCCCAGGTGACCACCGCCGCGAGCACGACGAGGCTGCCCGGGTAGAGCTGAATGACCGCGCCGACCAGGCCGACGGCGATGACGAGACCGACGATCAGCTCACCTGCGGGCGGCACGGCACCTCCGGGCAGCGGTGGGGAACACCATGGCGCTCACCCTATTGGGGGTGCCGTCGCCGCCATCGGGACGAGCGGTCGGCACAACCGGGGCGACGTCGGGCGAGGAGCGCGCCTGCCGGGCCGCCGACCCCTCGGACCCCGTGACCAAAATGGCCTCCGGAGTGGATCGCGTGCGAGATCGGCACGCGATCACCTCCGGAGTGGGTTTTGGTCATCCGGTGCGCAGGTGCCGCCGTCGTCCCGCCGATCCGGACCCTCACACCAGCCGCCGGGCCGCCGCCCACCGGGTCAGCTCGTGCCGGGAGGAGAGCTGGAGCTTGCGGAGCACGGCGGAGACGTGGGTCTCGACGGTCTTGATGGAGATGAACAGCTCTGCGGCGACCTCCTTGTAGGTGTAGCCGCGGGCGATGAGCCGCATCACCTCCCGCTCCCGGGCGGAGAGCCGGTCGAGCTCGTCGTCCCGGACGGCCAGGTCGGTGGCGCCGGTGCCGAAGGCGTCCAGGACGAAGCCCGCCAGCCGCGGGGAGAACGCCGCGTCCCCGGCGGCGACCCGGCGCACCGCCTCGGCCAGCTCCTCGGCGCTGATCGCCTTGGTCACGTACCCGCGGGCGCCGGCTCGGATGACCGCGACGACGTCGTCGCTGGCGTCGGAGACGGACAGGGCGAGGAACCGGGTGGCGGGGGGCGGGCCGCTGGTCCGGACCACCTCGGCGCCGCCGCCGCCCGACCCGCCGGGGAGGTGGACGTCGAGCAGGACCACGTCCGGGCGCAGCGCGGCGACGGCGGCCACCGCACCCTCGACGTCGGCGGCCTCGCCGACGACGTCGATGTCCGGGGCGTGCCGGGCGAGCTCGGCCCGCACCCCGGTGCGCACCAGGGCGTGGTCGTCGACGATGAGGACCCGGATCTTGCCCGGGCCCACGGCGGGATCGGTCATCGGTGCTCCTTCCGGGGCAGCGAGAGGTGAACCTCGGTGCCGGTGGGCTTGTGCCGGACCTCGGCGTCGCCGCCGTGCCGGCGCATCCGCCCGACGATGGACTCGCGCACGCCGTGCCGGTCGGCCGGGACCGTGGCGAGGTCGAAGCCGTCCCCGCGGTCGCGGACGAAGACCTCCACCGCCTCCGGGCCGACCTCCACGTACACGCTCACCGGCGGCCGGCCGTGGCAGACGGCGTTCGTCAGGGCCTCCCGGGCGGCGGCGACCAGGGCCGCGGTGGATTCCTCCGGGACGGCGTCCCCGGCGGTGACGACGTCGATCGGCAGCCCGCGCAGGTCCTCCACCTCGGCGGCGACCTGCCGCACGGCGTCGGCGACCGAGGATCCCGGGGCCGGCCGGTCGGTGTAGAGCCAGTCCCGCAGCTCGCGCTCCTGGGCCCGGGCGAGCCGCGCCACCTCCTCGTTCCCGTCGGCGCGGGAGCGGATCATGGCCAGCGTCTGCAGCACGGAGTCGTGCAGGTGGGCGGCGATGTCGGCCCGCTCGGCCTCCCGGGCCCGGGCCTCGCGCTCGGCGCCGAGGTCGTGCACCAGGCGGAGCAGGAGCGGGGCCAGGACGACGGCGACCCCCGCCACGAGCGCGAGGCCGGCGGCCGCGCCGCGCAGCAGCACCATCGGGCTCTCCCCGCGGCCGACGAGCAGCAGCGAGCCGAGGACGGCGAGCGCGACGCCGGCGCCCACCCGGGCGAGGCCGGCGCCGCGGGCGGGGGTGCCGGCGCGGCGCGCCTCGGCGAGCTGGCCCCAGGCCAGCGCCGCGCCGGCGGCGACGGTGAGGGCCGGCACCAGCCAGCTGGTGGCCACCTGACGGTCGGCGCGGGCGAGCAGGAGCAGCCCGGCGGCGACCAGCAGGGCCAGGGCGACCACGACGTCGCGGGCCGGCCCGGTGAGCGCCGCCGGGCGCAGCCGGGGCGCCAGCCGGGCCCGGCCGGCCGGGAGCGGCTCGTCGGGCTCCCCCGGCGGGACGGTGAGCCACAGCCACAGGTACATCACCGCGCCCGCACCCAGGGCGGCGGTGGCCAGGACGAAGCCCCACCGCACGAGGCCGACGGGCAGGCCCAGGTGCGCGGCCACGCCGGCGCAGACCCCGGCCAGCCACCGGCCCCGGCGGGGGCGGCGCAGCGGCGCCCGGACGGGGCTGACGGCGGTCACGCGCTCATCGTCACACGCCCGGTGCCGCCTGCCGCGGGTCCGGGGCCGGAACCAGGGGCGGGAGGGCGCACATTCAGGGTCCGACCAGGGTGGTACCCGATGGTTCCCGACGATGTCGCCCGGTTGGCTGGAGCCGTGAGCACGAACGCGCCCGGCGGCGACGAGCCGCCCAGCCCCCCGCCCACTCGGGAACCCGCCGCAGGTACCGGCTCCCACGGCCCCCGCCCCCGCGAGCCGTACGCCGGCAACCCTCCGGCCGGTGGTCTCTACGCCGGCGACTACCCCCGGCCCGGCGGACCGTTCGCCGGCAACCCCCCGGGCGGTGGGCCGTACGCGGGCAACCCTCCGGCCGGAGGTCCCTACGCCGGCGACTACCCCGGCAACCCCCCGGGCGGTGGGCCCTACGCCGCCAACCCCCCGGGCGGTGGGCCCTACGCCGCCAACCCCCCGGGCGGTGGGCCGTACGCGGGCAACCCCCCGCCTGGCGCGCCGTACGCCGGCGGCTACCCTGCCGGTACGCCAAGATCCGGCGGTCAGTCGGCCTTCTTCGCCTCGCTGCGCCGCTCGGGGATCTGGCGGGGGCAGGACCGGTGGATCGGCGGTGTCGCGGCCGGGGTGGCACGCCGACTAGGTGTCGACCCGCTGCTCATCCGCGGGGTCCTGGTCGTCCTGACCCTCTTCGGCGGCCTCGGCCTGCTCCTCTACGGCATCGGCTGGGCGCTGCTGCCGGAGGAGTCCGACGGGCGCATCCACCTGCAGGAGGCGTTCCACGGCAACGTCGACGCCGCGCTCGCCGGTGCCGTCGCGTTCGTCATCGTCGGCCTGGCCCGCCCGGGCACCTGGTGGGGCGGCTGGGACTTCTGGGACCTGTGGTGGTCCCTCGTCTCCATCGGCACGGTGGCGCTCATCGTCCTCGGTATCTACGCCCTGGCCCGGCGCGGCTCAGCCCGGCCGAGCGAGCCGACTGGGCCGGCCGGACCGGCAGGGCGGGGCGGACCGGCAGGTCCGGGCGGACCGGCCGGACCAGGCGGGTCGGCGGGCCCAGCGGGACCGGCGGCGGGCGTGCCGTTCGCACCCGGCCAGGAGCGCGCGACGGCGGAGCGGTCAGCGGCCCAGTGGCCATCGGCGCCCGCCCCGACCACGGCCGCCGCTGCGACCGATCCGGACCCAGGGAGCCCGTACCGCCCCGCCGACCTCGACCGAGGGAGCCCTGACCGACCCGACCCGGCGTCTGCCGACTGGCGGGCGTCGACCGATCGTTCCACCGCGGCTCCCGACTGGCCGGCGTCGCCCGGTGGTTCCACCGCAGCCCCCGACCGGCCGGCATCGCCCGGTGGTTCCACCGCAGCGTCCGCCTACGCCACCGCTGCTGGGATGCCCGCCTACGCGTCCGCGGCCTACACGACCGCGTCCCGACCCGCGCCGGTCGACGTCGGGCCGGCCCCCGAGGCCCCGGCAACCCGCGCCACACGGTATGCCCCACCGGTCCCGCCCAAGCCGGTGCCCCCAGGCCCGGGCTCGACGCTGGTAGCGGTCGCCCTCGCCGTCGCCCTGCTCGCCGTCGCCGGCGTACTCCTGTGGGACCGGTGGGCGACGACGGGATGGATCGCGCCGCTGGTCGCCGGCGGCGCCGTGCTCGCCGTGCTGGGCCTCGCCGCGCTGGGTGCCGGGCTGGCGGGCCGCCGCGGCGGCGCCCTCAGCGTCCTGGGCGTGCTGCTGGCGCTGGTCGTCCTGCCTGGGGCGGCCGTGGCCAGTGCCGTGCCGGGGAACCTCGGCGCCACCGGTGGCGTCCGCTTCGGTGACATGTGGGTCACCCCGCGCACCGCGGCCGAGGCCGAGGCCGGCGCGAACCTGGCGGCCGGCTCGCTGGACGTCGACCTCACCGAGCTCGACCTCGACGGCGGCACCACCCGGATCCCGATCGACTTCGGCGCCGGTGACCTCCGGGTGCTGCTGCCGGCGGACGTCTCCGCCGTGGTGCGGGTCGAGCTCGGCGCGGGTCAGATCAACACCGACGGTTCCCCCGGCTGGTCCGCCAGCTCGATCGGGTCGGGCGACGGCGTTACCGGAGATTCCCGCGATCAGATCATCTGGGCCAGCGGCATGGGCATCACCACCGAGCTGACCTCGCCCGCAGCGCAGGACGGTGGTGCCGATCTGACCGTCGACATCACCGCCGGCGCGGCCGACATCCTGATCGAGGAAGAGCAATGAACGAGCCCACCCGACCCGACCGTCCGACCGAGCCCCTCCGGAGCGACAGACCGGAGCCCGACACCACGGCGGAGCTGCCCACGGAGCCCGGGGCCACCATCGAGCTGCCGACGGAGCCCGGGGCCACTACCGAGGTGCCGACCGACCCCGGGGCCACAACCGAGCTGCCGACCGACCCCGGGGCCACAGCTGAGCTGCCGACCGACCCCGGGGCCACCACCGAGCCACCTTCAGGTGGCGGGGCTACGGCCGAGCTGCCCACCGATGCTGCATCGGCATCCGCCAGGCCGGAGCCGGCCGCCGCCGCACGTGGGGCTGCTGCCCCGGACGACGCGGTCAGCACCGGCCTCCCCGAGGACCTGTCCGCCCGGACCGCTGACCCCCCGGCCGCCGCGCCACCTGTGTGGTCCGCAGCGAGCGTCCCGGCCGAGCGCGGGCCGCACGGCCCCCGGACCGGGACGGTGGTGCTCGGCCTGCTGCTCGCCCTGTGCGGCATAGGAGCTGTCGCGATCGGGCTCGGCGCCCCCATCGACCTGCAGCTGGCGGTCATCGTCCTGCTCGTCGTGGCCGCCGTCGCCCTGCTCCTGCTCCCGCTGCTGCAGCGCGGCCGGCGCAACCGCGACTGACCAGGACACGGAACAGCGCCGTGAGCCCGAGGCTCACGGCGCTGTCGCGTCCGGCCGGGGAGGGTCCGGCCGGGGATCAGCTCACCGGCTCGCGCCGGCGTAGGCCGCCTCGCGGGTGGCGGCGGGAACCGCGGCGGGACGGGCAGCGAGGCTGGTCAGCGCCCAGCCGACCAGGCCGAACAGCACGCCCAGGCCCATCACGAGCGCGGCGACGCCGTAGGACACCACCGAGGTGAACAGGGACGCCCGCAGGAAGGAGGCGTTCATGACCGTGGCGCGCTGGGCCTGCAGCTCGGCGTGCTCGGGAGAGCCCTCTTCCACCTCGTGCATCGCGTCGCCGAGCTCGGCGTAGGTGCGGCCCTCGGTGCCGGCCAGTGCGTGCTCGTTGATGATGTTGGCCTGGGCGTAGGCGGAGAACGGGCCGTCCACCCGGTCGCCGGCGAGCATCGGGGAGTCCTCGGGAACGGTGATGTTCTCTGCCTTGAGCTGGGAGGTCACCATTCCCCAGGTGACACCGCCGGCGATGATGAAGAGGATGCCAGCGATGATGGCGATGATGCCGGCGAGCCGCGCGGGCTTGCTGTTCATGGTGAGTGTCCTTTCGGGATGGTCCTGCCGGTGGTCCGGCGTTATGTCGGGAAGGGGCGGATCGCCCGTTCTGCGTACGTGAGAACGTTACGAGCGGTTTTCGGGCCGCTGGCAGACGAAGGTCCCGGGTCGGGGGCGGCCGGAGCGGCGTGGCCCCGGCGGCCCAATTAGCCGGATCAATCCGGGGCCTCCCGACACTCTTGCCGCCTCCTCCAGCGAGCCGTCGTGATCGGTCGCTGGGAAGACGGTCTGGGCACCGCTCCGGCTCCGAGCCGCGAGGAGGGCCACCCGGGCGACCTCGCGCTGCACGGCGACCTCGCGGTCTGGTTCCGGGATCTCCTCGCTCATCCGGTGGGCTACGTTGCCGTGGCCGGGCGGAGCTCGGGGAACCGGGACTCCCACATCTCGCGGACCCGGCGCGGCAGCATCAGCTCGGGCCAGACGGCAACCAGGCGGTCACGGTTGAGCACGCTCACCAGGTCCTCGACGGTCCCCTCGGCAAGCACGGCGCGATAGCCAGCCCGACACCGCCGGGCTCGTCCGGGTCGACGCGACCCCCGCCGGGTGCCCACAGCACCGAATGAGACAGCTCGACCACCCCGCCGATCGGCCCGTGCAGCTGGTCCAGGCTGTCGACCACCGCGTACGGCTTCACGTCGCGGAAGAACACCCGATCATCAGGTGGGCTGGGCGGGCTGCTGCCCGGCTGGCTGGCCAATCACATACCTCCCTCCTCGTGCTCAGGCTGGGACTCACCGGAGACGGTACTGGTCGGGTTCCGGTGGGGTCGGTTCCGGTGATGAGCTTCGGTGAGTCGGCTTCGGCGTGTCTGCGGGCCGGGCTCATCAGCCGGTGGGGGTCACCAGAAACGACCGCTTCCGGGCGAGCTCGGCCGCCGTCGTCGACGACGCGGACACGCCAGCGAACCGCGGCAGACACCAGCACCCCGATGGGGAGGCCATCGTCGGCATCATGGCCGTGCTCGCGCAGCTCCGCGTCGCCACCATCCTGCAGAACACATGCCGCGGCCTGGCCCACGCCCAGGGGCCGGGTGGGCGACCGCCCGTCGGTGATGACTCCCGAGCGCCACGGCCATGGTGCAGCTACCGAACGGCTCCGCTGGCCGCCCGGGCGACGGCGTAGAGCCGGTCGGCGGCGGTGAGCACGTCGGCCCAGTCGGCCGCCGGGGGCACGGCGGCGTTGTGCCGGAGGATCGGGCCCAGCGGACCGCCGGGGGTGCCGAGCGTGACGAGCGCGCGGGCCAGCGCGGCGTCGGCGGCGGCGTCGTCGAGGCCCGCGGCCCGGTCCGCGGTGAGCAGCCCGTCGACCCCGTCGGTGATGAACTCGCTGACCCCGGTGCCGCGGCCGGCGACGACCGCGAGCCCGGCGGCGCGCGCCTCGAGCGCGGCGATGCCGAAGGCCTCCAGCCGGGCGGGCGCGACGAAGACGTGGACGCCGGCGTAGTGGGCGCGCAGCCGGTCGTGGTCGACGCGGCCGGGCAGGTCGACGACGGCGCCCAGGCCCAGCCGGGCGACCTCGGCGCGGACGGCACCCTCGGCCGGCCCCGCGCCGATGAGGGTGAGGGTCAGGCCCGGCGCGCCGGCGGCCCGGAGGCGGGCGTGCGCACGAGCGACGAGCCGGACGAGCGGCACGGCGCGCTTACGCGGTGCCAGCCGCTGGGTGGCCACCACCCGCAGCGGCCCGGCCGGCGGTAGCGGCGCCCGGCCGACGGCGGGCGGGGCCCAGGCCGCCACGTCGACCCCGTTGGGGAGCACGAGCACGTCCTCCTCGGGCCGGTCGAACACGGCCGCCACGCGGCGGCCGGCGACGGCCGAGACCGCGGAGAGCGCGACCGGGGCGGTGCGCCACCCGGTGGGTCCGGCCAGCGCCCGGTATAGGCCGGTGACGCCGTCGAGCATGCAATGCCAGGTGAGCGCCAGCGGCAGGCCGAGCCGCAGGGCCGCGCGGGCGCCGGCGTAGGCGAACGGCGAGAGCACGCCGGCGTGGACGTGGACGACGTCGGGCCGCAGCGCCGACAGGTGCCGGCGCAGGAGCGGCCGCTCGAGCGGGTGGACGGGGACGCCGAAGGTCAGCGGGGTGGCGAGCCGGTGCACGACCGGGCCGTCGCCGTCGGCTGGGGGCGGGTCGCCGGCCGGACGCGGGCCGCCGCCGGGGTGGTTCCCGCGTGCGGGGTGCCGGCCGCCGTTCGCGGGGTGCGGGCCGCCGTCGGCCGTGGCGGTGAGGACGTGGACGTCCAGCCCGGCCCGGTGCTGGTGGGCGGCGAGGTCGCGGACCTGCGTCTCGATGCCGCCGACCCGGGGCGGGTAGCAGTCCGAGACGTGCGCGACCCTCACTCCCACTCGATGGTGCCGGGGGGCTTGCTGGTGACGTCGAGGACCACCCGGTTCACCTCCGGGACGGTGTTGGTGATGCGGGTGGAGATCCGGGCCAGGACGTCGTAGGGGACGCGGGACCAGTCGGCGGTCATCGCGTCCTCGGAGGAGACCGGCCGGAGCACCACCGGGTGGCCGTAGGTGCGGCCGTCCCCCTGCACGCCGACGGACCGGACGTCGGCGAGGAGGACGACCGGGCACTGCCAGATGTCCCGGTCGAGGCCGGCGGCGGTCAGCTCCTCGCGGGCGATCGCGTCGGCGGCGCGGAGGATCCGCAGCCGCTCGGCGGTCACCTCGCCGATGATCCGGATGCCCAGGCCGGGGCCGGGGAAGGGCTGGCGCCAGACGATGCTCTCGGGCACCCCGAGCTCGAGGCCGACGGCGCGCACCTCGTCCTTGAACAGGGTGCGCAGCGGCTCGACGAGCTCGAACTGCAGGTCCTCGGGCAGGCCGCCGACGTTGTGGTGGGACTTGATGTTCGCCGCACCCTCGCCGCCGCCGGACTCCACCACGTCGGGGTAGAGGGTGCCCTGGACGAGGTAGCGGACCTCGGCGCCGGGGCCCTCGTGGGCCTCCTCGACCACCTCGCGGGCGGCGTCCTCGAAGACCCGGATGAACTCCCGGCCGATGATCTTGCGCTTGGTCTCCGGGTCGCTGACCCCGGCCAGGGCGGTGAGGAACCGGTCGGCGGCGTCGACGACCTTGAGGTTGACCCCGGTGGCGGCGACGAAGTCCTGCTCGACCTGCTCGGCCTCCCCCGCCCGCAGCAGCCCGTGGTCCACGAAGACACAGGTCAGCTGGTCCCCGACGGCCCGCTGCACCAGGGCGGCGGCGACCGAGGAGTCCACCCCGCCGGACAGGGCGCAGATGACCCGGCCGGAGCCCACCTGGGCCCGGATGGCCTTGACCTGCTCGGCGATGACGTTGCCCGGCGTCCAGGTGGGCCGCAGCCGGGCGCCGTCGTAGAGGAACCGCTCAAGGGCCTCCTGGCCGAGCACCGAGTGCCGGACCTCCGGGTGCCACTGCATCCCGTACAGGCGCCGCTGGCGGTCCTCGAACGCGGCGACGGGCGCCCCCGGGGAGGTGGCGAGGACCTCGAAGCCCTCGGGGGCGGCCCGCACGGCGTCCCCGTGGGACATCCACACGGTCTGCTGATCGGGCGAGCCGGCGAGCAGCTCGCCGGGGTCCTCCACCCGCACCGGGGTGGAGCCGAACTCCCGCTCGCCGGTCCGGGCGACGTCGCCGCCGAGCGCGCGGGCCATGGCCTGGAAGCCGTAGCAGATGCCGAGCACCGGGACGCCGGCCTCGAACAGGGCCGGGTCGGTGGCCGGCGCGCCCTCCTCGTACACCGAGGCGGGCCCGCCGGAGAGGATGACGGCGGCCGGGTCCTTGGCGAGGATCTCCGGCACGGGCGTCGAGTGCGGCACGATCTCCGAGTACACGCCCGCCTCGCGCACCCGGCGGGCGATGAGCTGGGCGTACTGGGCGCCGTAGTCGACCACGAGGACGGGCCGCGGGTGGGCGACGGCGGTCGGGGGCGGCGTCGGCTGGTCGGCCAGCTGCTCCGAGGTGCTCACCCGGTCCAGGGTACTGTCCGGCCCGGCGCTGGGGCGGGGGCGTCCGGGGTGCTGCCGGGGCACGGGCGGCCGGTGGGTGCGGGTGCCGGAGCGGCCCGGTGGCGGAGGGGGCCGGTGGTGGGGGCCGGTGGCGGAGCGGGCCGGTGGCCGAGGGGGCGGCGTGGTGGGGGCGGCGTCAGCCGACGTGCGGCGTCAGCTGAAGTGCTGGCCGCCGTTGACGTCCACGACGGTGCCGGTGACGAAGGCGGCGCCGGGCGAGGCCAGCCAGCCCACCGCGGACGCGACGTCCTGGGGCACCCCGGCCCGTCCGAGGGGGATGCCGGCGACCGTCTCGGCCTTGGCGGCGGGCGTGGTGAAGGTGTCATGGAAGGGCGTCGCCTCGATGAACCCGGGCGCGACCGCGTTGACCGTGATGCCCCGGGGCGCGAGCTCCTTGGCGAGCCCGCGGGTGAACCCGAGCAGGGCGGCCTTCGCGGTCGCGTAGGCGGTGGCGCCGGGATGGCCGCCGGTGCGGGCGGCGAGCGAGGAGATCACGACGATCCGGCCGCCGGTCGGGATGAGCGGCAGGACGGCCCGGGTCAGCAGGAAGACGCTGTCGACGTTGAGTGCCTGGACGCGCCGGAACAGGTCGTAGTCCATGTCTGCGATGGGTGATCGCTCGACGAGGCCGCCGGCGTTGTGCACCAGCACGTCGACGGACCCGACCTCCTGCGCCACGAGGGCCGCGGCGCGGTCCACCTCGTCGGTGTCGGTCAGGTCGACGGCGACCGCGCGGGCCTCCTCGCCGGTGGCGCTGCGGAGACGCTCGAGCGCTGCGGGATCGGGTCGGTGGCTGCGGTAGGTCAGGACGACCCGGGCGCCGCGGGCGGCGAGGTCGGCAGCGATCGCGGCGCCGATGCCGACGCCGCCACCGGTCACCAGGGCCGTCTTGCCGTCGAGCTCAGCCGCTGCCCTGGGTGCCTCCGGCTCGGCCGCTGCCCTGGGTGCCTCCGGCTCGATGCTCACCCGTCGCACGATAGTGGCGGGCGCCGCCCGGGACGTCAGTGCGACGGGCCTCCCGCGACGGAAGGCGTTGTGGCGCACGCCGAAGGATCTGCCGACCGTGGGGCCGGAGGATTTCGGTCTACCGCTGGCCGGTGGCCGGCTGCACCGGTACGGTGGTGAAGACCCAAAGGTTCACGGTCGAATTACCAAGGGGGCTGAGGCACATCACCAATGGAGCTGCCATAATGAAGTCGCCGTCCGCCCGCTGAGGCATGCTGGTGCGGTTTCGGGCAGCCGGAGCGGAGTTTCCAGCCGGCGCTGATTCTCACGTGAACGTCCGGGGCGCCACCGAAATCACCAAGGTCCGAGGCGCCGTCGGCATCCAGAGGTGCCCGGTCCTGTCGACATTCAGGTGCCGGACGCCGCCAGCCCCAAAGGTGCAGGGCGCCGTCGAGAACACGACGTTCGTGCACGACCAGGTTCGGGAGGACACGATGCACCCAGGAGCAGCGGTCCCGCTGCCCACCGAGCAGACGCTGCGGGGCGCCCGTGAGGAGACCGGCGCCCCGGTCCCCGGCTACCGGTGGCGGGTGGCGTCGTTCTTCCTCGACGTCTGCGTGCTCCTGCTGGCGGCGGGGGTCTGGATCAGCGACCGCCCCTTCTTCCCCGCGACGGCGATGGTGCTCAGCGGGCTGGGTGTCGTGGTCGCGGCGATCGCTGCCTGGCGCTCCCCGCGCGGCCGACGTGCGTTCCCCCTCGTCCTGCTCGTGGCGGCGGCCCTGCCGGCCGCCGTCGCGGCGGTGCTCTAGCGGGCGCCGTCGGGATGGCGCTGCCGCGCCCGCCGCAGGGAAGGCGTGTGGGACCGGCGCCGGACGGCAGCGGTCAGCGAGCGCGGGCGGCGACCCGGGCGAGCAGCGCCGGCAGCTCGGCGGTGAACCAGCCCTGCGCCCGGCGCTCCATGACGAAGGACAGCACGGGCACGACGCCGCCGGCGATGAGCGCGACGATCCGGCCGAACCCCCAGCGCATGGTCGACCACAGGTTGAGCACGGCGGCGGCGTAGACGACGTAGATCCAGCCGTGGAGGATCGCCACCCAGGTGCCGAGCACCGGCTGGCCGTCGTTGAACCCGTACTTGAGCACCATCTCCAGGCACAGGACGAGCAGCATGGTCCCGGTCACGAACGCCATGACCCGGTAGAAGGAGAAGGCGCCGCGCGCCTTGCGCTCGGTCTGCTCGACGGCGGTCGGGGAGCTGGCGGACACGGCGGGACGACCTTCCGGACGGGTGCGGGCGGGTGGTCCCCAGTGTCTCACCCGCGACCGGAGTCTCGGGCGCGCTGCCGCGGAAAATCGCTCGCCCCCGGGGGCCGCCGCCGCGTAGGCTCGCCCGAGTGCTCGACTCCCCCCAGGGCGATCCTGGACACCCCCCGCTGACCTCGCCGCTGGCGCTGCTGCGCTGGCTCACGCGCCGGCAGGCGCCCCTCCTGGTCGTGGCCACCGCGGTGGCCGTGGTGAACTTCCTCACCTTCGCGGCCCTCCCGCTGCTCCTCGGCACCGCGCTGGACCAGGGGCTGAGCGACGGGCTCAGCCGGGGCCTGGTGCTGACCTGCGCCGGGATCGTCGCCGTCGGCCTGGTGCAGGCCCTCACCAGCTCCCTGGGGCACATCGGGGAGGTCGGCGCCTGGCTGAACGGGGCGATGCCCACCGCCCGGCTCGTCGGCCACCACGTCACCCGGACCGGGGACGCGATCAGCGACACCCTGCCCACCGGGGAGGTCGTCGCCACGGTCGCCTCGGACGCCTTCCACATCGGCAACCTGATGGAGCGCCTCCCCCGGTTCGTCGGGTCGGTCACCGCCTACCTCGTCGTCGCCGGCATCCTGCTCACCCAGTCCGTGCCCCTTGGCCTGGCCGTGCTGGTCGGCCTGCCGGTCACCACGGTGATCCTCGCGCTGCTCGTCCGCCCGCTGCACCGCCGGCAGGCCGCGCACCGGGAGGCCACCGGCCGGCTCACCACCCTCGGCAACGACACCGTCGCCGGGCTGCGCGTGCTGCGCGGCATCGGCGGCGAGGACGTCTTCGCCGCCCGGTACGCCGAGCAGTCCCAGCGGGTGCGCCGGGCCGGGGTCGCGGTCGCCGCCACCCAGTCGATCCTGGAGGCGCTGCAGGTCCTGCTGCCCGGGCTGCTCGTCGTCGGCGTGGTCTGGTTCGGCGCGCGCCTGGCGATGACCGGGCAGATCACCCCCGGCCAGCTCGTCACCTTCTACGGGTACACCGCCTTCCTGTCCATGCCGCTGCGGGCCACCACCCAGTTCATCCAGATGTTCACCCGCGCCCGGGTCGGCGCGAAGAAGGTCATCGACGTGCTCAGCGTCGTCCCCGCCGCCGGCACCCTGGACGAGAGCCGGGAGGCGGACGAGCCGGCGGCCGGGCCGGTGGCCGGGCGCCAGCCGGTGGACGGGCACCAGGCCGCGCCGGCGCCCGAGCAGGGCAGCCGCACCCCCGCGGCCGCGGCGGGCGACGGTCGGCTGGCCGCCCCCGCCGCCGGCGACGACCGGACCGCCGCCCCCGCCGGGGCCGAGCTGCTCGACACGGCCACCGGCGTCCGGATCCACCCGGGCCGGCTGACCGCCGTCGTCTCCGCCCGCCCCGACGACGCCGCCGCCCTGGCCACCCGGCTGGCCCGGATCGACGACGCCCAGCCGGTCGCCACCTACGGCGGCGTGCCGCTGCGGGACCTGCCGCTGGCCGAGGCGCGCCGGCGCATCGTGCTCGCCGGCGCGACCCCGCAGCTGTTCACCGGCACCCTGCGCGAGGAGCTCGACGTGCGTGAGCGCGCCACCGAGCGGGACCTCTACGACGCGCTGGAGACGGCCGACGGGCACGACGTGCTGGCCTCCATGCCCGAGGGCCTGGACGGGGAGATCACCGAGAAGGGCCGCTCCCTCTCCGGCGGGCAGCGCCAGCGGGTAGCGCTGGCCCGGGCGCTGCTCACCGACGCCGAGACCCTCCTCCTGGTCGAGCCCACCTCCGCGGTCGACGCGCACACCGAGGCCCGGATCGCCGCCCGGCTCGCCGAGCGGCGGCGCGGGCGGACCACGGTGGTGGTGACCGCCTCCCCGCTGGTGCTGGAGCACGCGGACGAGGTCGTCCTGCTCGACGGCGACCATGAGGTGGCCCGCGGCCGGCACCGCGACCTGCTCCGCCGGGCCGCCGCCGGCGAGCCGGCCGCCGCCGCCTACGCCGCCGTCGTCAGCCGGTCCACCGGCGCCGAGATGCAGGAGGTGCACTGATGCAGCTGCCCGTGGCCGACACCCGCACGGTGCGCACCGCCTCCTTCGCGCTGCTGCGCCGCTACCGGGGCTCCCTCACCTGGGTCGTCCTGCTGCAGGGGCTGGCCGCCGTCGCCGCGCTGGCGGTGCCGTGGCTGCTCGGCGACCTCGTCGACGCCGTCGCCGCCGGCACCACCGCCGGCGTGGTCAACGCCACCGCGCTGGCCATCGTCGGGGCGGTCCTCGTCCAGACGGTGGTCACCCGCTTCGCCCAGCGCGGCGCGATGGTGCTCGGCGAGGAGATCTTCGCGGCGCTGCGCGAGGACTTCCTCGGCACGGTCACCCACCTGCCGCTGTCCACCGTCGAGCGGGCCGGGACCGGGGACCTGCTCGGCCGCACCACCAACGACGTCGACCGGGTGCAGTTCACCGTGCGGTTCGGGGTGCCGCGGCTGCTCGTCTGCTCGGTCACCGTGCTGCTCACCCTCGTCGCGGCGCTGCTCGCCGCGCCGCTGGTGGCCCTCGCGCTGCTCGTCGGGGTGCCGCTGCTGGTGGTGGCGATGCGCTGGTACCTGGCCCGCGCCACCCCGGCCTACCTGCGCCAGTCCGCGGCGTACGCCCGGCTCAACGGCGTGCTCACCGAGTCCGTCGAGCACGCCGCGACGGTGGACGCCCTGGCGCTGGGCCGGCGGCGGCGCCGGCGCACCGACGAGGCGGTGCGCACCACCTGGGACAGCGAGAAGGAGACCCTGCGGCTGCGGGTGTACCTGTTCTTCTGGCTGGACCTGTCCTTCGCGCTGCCGGTGGCCGCGGTGCTGCTGTGGGGCGCCTGGCTGCTGGACAACGGCGCGGCCAGCCTCGGCGGGGTCACCGCGGTGGCCCTGTACGCCATCCAGGTCCGCAACCCCATCGACGAGCTGCTCTTCTGGGTCGACGAGCTCCAGGTCGCCCTCGCCTCCCTGGCCCGGATCTTCGGGGTGCGCCTGGTCGAGCCGGACCGCACCCCCACCGGCGCGCACCCGGCCGGGGCGGAGATCCGCGCCCGGCAGGTGCGGTACGCCTACCGGCCCGGGCAGGACGTCCTGCACGACGTCGACCTGGACCTGCAGCCCGGCGAGCGGCTGGCCGTCGTCGGCCCGTCCGGGGCGGGGAAGTCCACCCTCGGCCGGATGCTCGCCGGCATCCACCCGCCCACCGGCGGGAGCGTGACGGTGGGCGGGGTGCCGCTGGTGGACCTGACCGAGGAGGAGCTGCGCTCGCACGTGGCCCTGGTCACCCAGGAGCACCACGTCTTCGTCGGCACCCTGGCGGACAACCTGCGCCTGGCCCGCGCCGAGGTGACCGACGCCGAGATGGCCCAGGCGCTGGCCGCCGTCGACGCCACCGGCTGGGTCGAGCGGCTGCCGCACGGCCTGGACACCGAGGTGGGCTCGGGCGGGGCCGAGCTCACCCCCGCCCAGGCGCAGCAGCTCGCCCTGGCGCGGCTGGTGCTGCTGGACCCGCACACCCTGGTCCTGGACGAGGCCACCTCGCTGCTCGACCCGCGGGCCGCCCGGCACCTGGAGCGGTCCCTGTCCGCGGTGCTGGCCGGCCGCACGGTGGTCGCGATCGCGCACCGGCTGCACACCGCGCACGACGCCGACCGGGTGGCCGTGGTGGAGGACGGCCGGATCGTCGAGCTCGGCACCCACGAGGAGCTGGTCGCCGCCGGCGGGGAGTACGCCGCGCTGTGGCGGTCCTGGCAGCAGGAGTGACGCCGGGCGGCGGAGGCGGCCCGGTCTAGCGACGGCGGGCGGCGGGCGGCCCGGTCCGGCGACTGCCGTCGACCGGCCCGCTCCGGCGACGGCGGGCGGCGCCAGGTCTGCTCTGGTGACGGCGGGCGGCGGGGCTCAGTCGAGCCCGGCCGCCGCCCGGTGCTCGGCGACGTCGTCGCGCAGCATCCGCCACCAGACGAACAGCGCGAACCCGGCGAAGACCACCCACTCCACGGCGTAGGCAAGGTTCTGCAGGTTCATCCCGGACTCCTGCGCCATGCCGGGGGCGGGGGCGTGCGGCAGCCCGGTGGGGCTGGTGCCGGGCCGCTCGCCGTCGGCGGCGAACTGCACCAGGTACCCGCCGAAGGTCGGCCCGCCCCACCGGTTCGCCAGCTCCCCGACGCTGACCGCGCCGACCATGCCGGCCGGCAGGTCGGTGCCCGGCGCAGCGGCCTCGGACACCCCCAGCCAGCCAATGAGCTCCTGCTCCCCGGCCGGGACCTGCAGGCGGGCCGCGGTGGCCGCGTCCGCCGGGGCGGCGGCGCCGCCGCTGGTGCTGACCGCCGCCGCCGGCAGCCAGCCGCGCAGCACCGGGAGCATGGCGCCGGCGTCCGGCCCGTCGGTCAGCCGCAGCGCGGTGACGACGAGGACGGCGTCCGTCCCGTCGACCTCCCGGCCCGGGACGAGCACCTGCTGGTCGGGCTGGAGCTCCCCGCGCACGGTCACCGGCACGCCGAGCTCCTCGGCGGTGAAGGAGGTCTGGGCGCGCAGCACCTCATCCAGCGGCACCGGCTCCGCGGCCAGGGTGGCCGCGAACGCGGCCTCCTCCGCCTCGGCGCCGCGCAGCGCCGCCCGGTCCAGCTGCCAGGCACCCAGGCGCACGCACACCAGCGCGGCGCCGAGGAGCACGACGAGCAGGACGAGCATCCGGGGGGTGCGGGCCACCGTCCAGTAGTCCCGGCGGGTGCCGGTGACCCGTGGCGTCCGGCCGGCCCGGTCCGCCGGGGCACGCTCCGCCGTCGCCGGGCCGGTCCGGTCCGCCTGGGCACGCTCCGTCGTCGCCAGGTCCGCCGCCGTCGCCGGGTCCGCGGCCGGCCGCCCGCCCGGGCCGTCCGGGCCGTGCTCCGCGGGCGGCTCGCCGGGACCGCCCGGCGCCCCGGCGGCAGCTGCGCGGTCGTCCACGCCCGAACCGGCCCGAGATAGGTCCACGGGCCCAGGCTACGTGCCCCCCGGTGTGCTGCGGGCGGTGTGCCCTCGCCCACGTGCCGGCCTTCCGCCGCCCGGCGGCGCCGCCCCCGGGCGCGGGCACCCCCCGGGTGGGGGAGACTGAGCGGCGACGGAACCAGGCCCTGACCGGCGGCGGCCCGCCCGGCGCCGCCCGGAGAACGGAGGAGATCCGGATGACGACGACCGCGTCCGCGCCGACCGCCGCGTGGCAGCACCGCCCCGCGGGGGCCGACCTCGACGAGGAGACCCTGCGGCGCGTCCACGCCTGGTGGCGCGCGGCGAACTACCTCTCGGTCGGGCAGATCTACCTGCTGGACAACCCGCTGCTGCGCCGCCCGCTCAGCCGGGACGACGTCAAGCCGCGCCTGCTCGGCCACTGGGGCACCACCCCCGGCCTGAACTTCCTCTACGCCCACATGAACCGGGTGATCCAGGAGCGCGAGCTCTCCGCGATGTACATCACCGGCCCCGGCCACGGCGGGCCCGGGCTGGTGGCCAACACCTACCTCGAGGGCACCTACACCGAGACCTACCCGAACATCAGCCAGGACGAGGACGGCCTGCGGCGGCTGTTCCGGCAGTTCTCCTTCCCCGGCGGCATCCCCTCCCACGTGGCGCCGGAGACCCCCGGCTCGATCCACGAGGGCGGCGAGCTCGGGTACGCCCTGTCCCACGCCTACGGCGCCGCGTTCGACAACCCGGACCTGCTGGTCTTCGCCGTCGTCGGCGACGGCGAGGCGGAGACCGGGCCGCTGGCCACCTCCTGGCACTCCAACAAGTTCGTCAACCCGGCCCGGGACGGCGTCGTGCTGCCGGTGCTGCACCTGAACGGGTACAAGATCGCCAACCCCACCGTGCTGGCCCGCATCTCCGACGAGGAGCTGACCGACCTCATGCGCGGGTACGGGCACACCCCGTACTTCTTCACCGGCGGGTTCGAGGACGAGGAGCCGGCCGCGTACCACCGCCGGTTCGCCGCGCTGCTGGACGAGGTGCTGGACGCGATCGCCGACATCAAGGCCCGGGCCGCCGAGGACCCGCAGATGGAGCGGTCGCTGTGGCCGATGATCGTCTTCCGCTCCCCCAAGGGCTGGACCGGCCCGAAGGAGATCGACGGCAAGCGCATGGAGGGCTCCTGGCGCGCCCACCAGGTGCCGCTGGCCTCCGCCCGGGACACCGACGAGCACCTGGCAGACCTGGAGCGGTGGCTGAAGAGCTACCGGGCCGAGGAGCTCTTCGACGACGGCGGCCGGCTGCGCCCGGAGGTCGCCGCCCTGGCCCCGGCCGGGCACCTGCGGATGGGCGCCAACCCGCACACCAACGGCGGGCTGCTGCTGAAGGACCTGCGGATGCCGGACTGGCGCGACTTCGCCGTCGACGTGCAGAAGCCGGGCGCCCCGATCACCGAGGCCACCCGGGTGCTCGGGGAGTTCCTGCGCGAGGTGATCCGGCTCAACCCGGACAACTTCCGCATCTTCGGCCCGGACGAGACGGCCTCGAACCGGCTGCAGGGGGTTTACGACGCCACCGACAAGCAGTGGAACGGCGAGTACCTGCCCACCGACGTCGACGACCACCTGGCCCGGGCCGGCCGGGTGATGGAGACCCTCAGCGAGCACCAGTGCGAGGGCTGGCTGGAGGGGTACCTGCTCACCGGCCGGCACGGGCTGCTGAACTCCTACGAGGCGTTCATCCACATCGTCGACTCGATGTTCAACCAGCACGCCAAGTGGCTGAAGGTCACCGACGACATCCCCTGGCGCCGGCCGATCGCGTCGCTGAACTACCTGCTGTCCTCGCACGTGTGGCGCCAGGACCACAACGGCTTCTCCCACCAGGACCCCGGGTTCATCGACCACGTGGTGAACAAGAAGGCCGACGTCATCCGGGTGTACCTGCCGGCGGACACCAACACCCTGCTGTCCACCTACGACCACGTGCTGCGCTCGCGGCAGTACGTCAACGTCGTCGTCGCCGGCAAGCAGCCCGCGCCGAACTTCCTCAACGTGGACGAGGCCGCGAAGCACTGCGCCCGCGGGCTGGGGATCTGGGAGTGGGCCGGCACCGAGGTGCCCGGCACCGAGCCGGACGTCGTGCTCGCCTGCGCCGGGGACGTGCCGACGCTGGAGACCCTGGCCGCGGCGGACCTGATCCGCCAGCACGTCCCGGACCTGAAGGTCCGGGTGGTCAACGTGGTGGACCTGATGCGGCTGCAGGACGAGAAGGAGCACCCGCACGGGCTCTCCGGCCGGGAGTTCGACACCATCTTCACCACCGACCGGCCGGTCATCTTCGCCTACCACGGCTACCCGTGGCTGATCCACCGCCTCACCTACCGCCGCACCGGGCACGCCAACCTGCACGTGCGCGGGTACAAGGAGGAGGGCACGACGACGACCCCGTTCGACATGGTCATGCTCAACGACCTCGACCGCTACCACCTGGTGATGGACGTCATCGACCGGGTGCCCGGGCTCGCCGCCCGGTACGCCGGGCTGCGCCAGCGGATGGCCGACGCCCGGCTGGAGGCGCGGGCCTACACCCGCACCTACGGCGAGGACATCCCGGCGGTGCGGGACTGGGTCTGGCCCGACGTCGGGGAGACGGCGACCGCGCAGGGCGGGCCGAACGCCACCCAGGCCACCGGCGGGGACAACGAGTGACCGCGCGCAGCATCTTCATCACCTCCCCCGAGGGGTACTCCGGCAAGTCGATCGTCGCCCTGGGGCTGCTGGACCTGCTCAACCGCCGGGTCGGCCGGGTCGGGGTGTTCCGGCCGGTCACCCGGTCGGTCACCGGCAAGGACGAGGTGGTCAACCTCCTGCTCCGGCACACCGGGGTGGACCTGCCCTACGACGCGTGCGTGGGGGTGACCTACGAGGCGGTGCACGCCGACCCGGAGGCCGCCCTGGCCACGATCGTGGAGCGCTACCGGGAGGTCGAGCGGGCCTGCGAGGTCGTCGTCGTCGTCGGCTCGGACTACACGGACGTCGCCGGGCCCACCGAGCTGGCGTTCAACGTCGCCGTCGCCGCCAACCTCGGCGCCCCCGTCCTGCTGGTCGTCAGCGGGAACGGGCGGACCCCGGCCGAGGTCCGCCAGGTGGCCGAGGTGGCCGCCGCCGAGATCGCCCAGGGCCACGCCACCACCGCCGGGGTGCTGGCCAACCGGTGCGACCCGGGCGCACTGGCGCAGGTCCGGCAGGCCCTGGAGCCGCTGGCGGTGCCGGTGTGGGCGCTGCCGGACGTCCCGCTGCTCTCCGCGCCCGTCGTCGCCGACATCATGGCCGCCCTGGACGGCGAGCTCGTCCTGGGCGACCCCGCGCTGCTCGACCGGGAGGCCGAGCACATGCTCGTCTCCGGGATGAGCACCGAGCACGTCCTGGAGCGGCTGCGCGACGGCCAACTGTGCATCGCCGCCGGGGACCGCCCGGAGGTGCTCATCACCCTGGCCACCGCGCACGCCGCCGAGGGGTTCCCGTCCCTGGCCGGCATCGTCCTGAACGGCGGGTACCGGCCCTCGGCGTCGGTGCTGCGGCTGGTCCAGGGGCTGGGGCAGCGGCTGCCGGTCATCCTCACCGCGCACAACACCTACGAGGCGGCCAGCATCGTGGCCGGCACCCGGGGCATGCTCGCCCGCGGCACCCGGCGCAAGATCGACCTCGCGCTCGGCACCTTCGAGCAGCACATCGACAGCCGGTCGATCCTGCGCGTCCTGGACGTCCCGCGCTCGCCGGTGGTCACCCCGCTGATGTTCGAGTCCACCCTGCTCGAGCGGGCCCGGGCCGGGCGGCGCCGCATCGTGCTGCCCGAGGGCGACGACGACCGGATCCTGCGGGCCGCCTCCAGCCTGCTCTCCCGGCAGGTCGCCGACCTGACCATCCTGGGCAGCCCCGCCCAGGTCCGCGCCCAGGCCGCCGAGCTCGGCCTGGACCTGGACGCGGCGAGCGTGATCGACCCGGAGGCCTCCGAGCTCCTGGCGCCCTTCGCCGAGGAGTACGCCCGGCTCCGGGCGCACAAGGGGATGACCCTGGACCGGGCCCGGGAGATCGTCCGGGACCCGTCCTACTTCGGCACCCTGATGGTCCACCTCGGCCACGCGGACGGGATGGTCTCCGGCGCCGCGCACACCACCGCGCACACCATCAAGCCGTCCTTCGAGATCATCAAGACCCGCCCGGGCACGTCCATCGTGTCCTCGGTGTTCTTGATGTGCCTGGCCGACCGGGTCCTGGTCTACGGGGACTGCGCGGTCAACCCCGACCCCACCGCCGAGCAGCTCGCCGACATCGCCATCTCCTCGGCGGAGACCGCCGCGCAGTTCGGGGTGGAGCCGCGGGTGGCGATGCTGTCCTACTCCACCGGCGAGTCCGGCTCGGGCGCGGACGTGGAGAAGGTCCGCCGGGCCACCGCCCTGGTGAAGGAGCGCCGCCCGGACCTGTCGGTGGAGGGCCCGATCCAGTACGACGCCGCGGTGGACGCCTCGGTCGCCCGGGCCAAGATGCCCGGCTCGGCGGTGGCCGGGCGGGCGACGGTCTTCGTCTTCCCCGACCTCAACACCGGCAACAACACCTACAAGGCGGTCCAGCGCTCCGCCGGCGCGGTCGCCATCGGGCCGGTGCTGCAGGGCCTGAACAAGCCGGTCAACGACCTCTCCCGGGGGGCGCTGGTCCAGGACATCGTCAACACCGTGGCCATCACCGCCGTCCAGGCGCAGGCCGAGCACGAGCGGGCCGCCCGGGCGGCCGCCCCCCAGGAGATCACTGCATGAGCACCGTCCTCGTCATCAACTCCGGCTCCTCCTCGATCAAGTACCAGCTCGTCGACCCCGGCGCCGGCACCGCCGTCGCCGTCGGCCTGATCGAGCGGATCGGGGAGAGCCAGTCGCACATCGTCCACCGCACCGACGGCCACACCGAGGAGCGGCGCCTGCCCATCGCCGACCACGGCGAGGGCCTGCGGCGGCTGCTGGCGATGTTCGACGCCGTCGGGCCGGACCTGACCGCGGCCGGGATCTGCGCCGTCGGGCACCGCGTGGTGATGGGCGGGCGGCACTACGACGGGCCGGTGGTGGTGGACCAGGAGGTGCTGGACCGGATCACCGAGCTGTGCCCGCTGGCGCCGCTGCACAACCCGGCCAACCTCAAGGGGATCCAGGTCGGCCTGGCCCTGCTGCCGGACGTGCCGCACGTGGCCGTGTTCGACACCGCCTTCTTCCGGAACCTGCCGGCCGCCGCGGCCACCTACGCCCTGGACCGGGAGGTCGCCGAGAAGTACGCGGTGCGCCGCTACGGCGCGCACGGCACCTCCCACCAGTACGTCTCGGCCAAGGCCGCCGAGGTGCTTGGCCGGGACCTGGCCGACCTGCGGCAGATCGTGCTGCACCTGGGCAACGGCGCCTCGGCGTCGGCGGTGGCCGGCGGGGCGGCGGTGGACACCTCGATGGGGTTCACGCCGCTGGAGGGCCTGGTGATGGGCACCCGCACCGGGGACATCGACCCCGCGGTGGCGTTCCACCTGGAGCGCAACGCCGGGATGAGCGTGGACGACATCGACACCCTGTTCAACAAGCGCTCCGGCCTGAAGGGCCTGACCGGGGAGAACGACCTGCGCCTGGTGCACAAGATGGTCGCCGACGGCGACGACGCCGCGCGGCTGGCGCTGGAGATCTACACCCGGCGGCTGCGCAAGTACATCGGCGGCTACGCCGCGGTCCTCGGCGGCCTGGACGCGCTGACCTTCACCGCCGGGGTCGGGGAGAACGACGCCACGGTCCGGGCCGGGGCGGTGGAGGGCCTGGAGTTCCTCGGCATCCGGATCGACCCGGACCGCAACACGGACAGGATCAAGGAGCCCACCGTCATCTCCCCCGACGGCGCCCCGGTGGCCGTGCTCGTGGTGCCCACCAACGAGGAGCTGGCGATCGCCCAGCAGGCCGCGTCGCTGGTGCCCGCGGAGGCCGGGGCCGGCCGGCCCGCGGCGGGCTGACCCGCGCGGCGGCCGGGCCCGACTGCCGCCGCGCCGCTGTCGGGCTCGGCCGCCGGGCTCGGCCTCCGGTCTCGGCGCCCCGCGGCCGGCCTCAGCCCCGCCGGGGGGCGGTCATCGACCGCACGTCCAGGGCGGCATCGAGCTGCTCCTCGGTGATCTCCCCGCGCTCCATGTAGCCGAGCTCGACGACGGCGGCGCGGACCGTGATGCCCCGCTCCACCGAGTGCTTGGCGATCTTCGCCGCGGCCTCGTAACCGATGATCCGGTTGAGCGGGGTGACGATGGACGGGGAGGACTCGGCGAGCTCGCGGCACCGCTCCTCGTTGGCCACCAACCCCTCCACGGTCTTGGTGGCCAGCACCCGGGCGACGTTGCCGACCAGCGTGATGGACTCCAGCAGGTTGCGGGCCAGCACCGGCAGGGTGACGAGCAGGTCGAAGTTACCCTGCGCGCCGGCGAAGGCGATCGCCGCGTCGTTGCCGACCACCTGGGCGGCCACCATGACGGTGGCCTCGGGCACCACCGGGTTGACCTTGCCGGGCATGATCGAGGACCCCGGCTGCAGGTCCGGCAGCCGCAGCTCGCCCAGCCCGGTCCGCGGGCCGGAGCCCATCCACCGCAGGTCGTTGGCGATCTTGGTCAGCGACACGGCGATGGTGCGCAGCGCCCCGGAGGTCTCCACCACCGAGTCCTGGGCGGCCTGGGCCTCGAAGTGGTTGCGGGCCTCCACCAGCGGCAGGCCGGTGTGCTCGGCGACGAGCGCGATCACCCGGGCGGCGAACCCGGGCGGGGTGTTGATGCCGGTGCCGACGGCGGTGCCGCCCAGCGGCAGCTCGGCCAGCCGGGGCAGCGCGGCCTGGACGCGGTCGATGCCGTACCGCACCTGCGTGGCGTACCCGGAGAACTCCTGCCCGAGCGTGATCGGGGTGGCGTCCATCAGGTGGGTGCGGCCCGCCTTGACCACGTCCCGCCACTCCTCGGCCTTGCGCTCCAGCGCGGCGGCCAGCACCTCCAGGCCCGGCAGCAGCTCCTCGACCACCGCCTGGGTGGCGGCGATGTGGATGGAGGAGGGGAAGACGTCGTTGGAGGACTGGGAGGCGTTGACGTCGTCGTTGGGGTGCACGGGGCGGCCCAGCCGGGTGCTGGCGAGGTTGGCGATCACCTCGTTGGCGTTCATGTTCGAGGAGGTGCCGGACCCGGTCTGGAACACGTCGATCGGGAAGTGGGCGTCGTGCCGGCCGTCGATGACCTCCTGCGCCGCGGCCGCGATCGCGTCCGCGACGTCCTGCTCGAGGACCCCGAGCTCGGCGTTGGCGATGGCGGCGGCCCGCTTGACCTGCCCGAGGGCGGCGATGTGGTGCGGGGAGAGGCCCCGGCCGGAGATCGGGAAGTTCTCGACGGCGCGCTGGGTCTGGGCGGACCAGAGGGCGTCCCGGGGGACCCGGACCTCCCCCATGGTGTCGTGCTCGATGCGGTAGTCCTCGGCCTGCTGCGTCACTGCTGCTCCACTCCTCGCCGTCGACATTCGCCACCATCCTCGTCACCAGGCCCCGGCCGGGCCAAATCACCGGCAGCCAGGGCCGCCGTCGTCCAGACCGGCACCGGCCGCCGTCGTACCGGGCAGCACCGGCCGCCGTCGGCCTCACCCCAGCGGGTCGTAGGGCGAGACGACGACCTCCACACGCTGGAACTCCTTGAGGTCGGAGTAGCCGGTGGTGGACATCGCCCGCCGGAGGGCCCCGACGAGGTTGAGGGTGCCGTCGGCCTGCTCGGCCGGGCCGTGCAGGATCTGCGCCAGGGTGCCGACGGTGCCGACCCGGACCCGCTCCCCGCGCGGCAGCACCGGGTGGTGCGCCTCCGAGCCCCAGTGCCAGCCGCGGCCGGGGGCCTCGCTGGCCCGGGCCAGGGCAGCACCGAGCATGACCGCGTCCGCGCCGCAGGCGACCGCTTTGACGAGGTCCCCGGAGCGGCCCACGCCGCCGTCGGCGATGACGTGCACGTACCGCCCGCCGGACTCGTCCAGGTAGTCCCGGCGGGCGGCGGCGACGTCGGCGACCGCGGAGGCCATCGGGGCGTGGATGCCCAGGGACCGGCGGGTGGTGTGCGCGGCGCCGCCGCCGAAGCCCACCAGCACCCCGGCCGCGCCGGTGCGCATCAGGTGCAGCGCCGCGGTGTAGGTGGCGGCGCCGCCGACGATCACCGGCACGTCGAGCTCGTAGATGAACCGCTTGAGGTTGAGCGGCTCGGCCTGGGAGGAGACGTGCTCGGCGGAGACCGTGGTCCCGCGGATGACGAACAGGTCCACCCCGGCGTCGATGACCGTGCGCCAGTGCTCCTGGGTGCGCTGCGGGGAGAGCTTGCCGGCCACCGTGACCCCGGCCGCGCGGACCTCGTGCAGCCGGTCGGCGATGAGGTCGGGCTTGATCGGCTCGGCGTAGATCTGCTGCATGCGGGCGGTGGCCCGCTCGGCGGGCAGGTCGACGATCTCCGCGAGCAGCGGCTCGGGGTCCGCGTACCGGGTCCACAGCCCCTCGAGGTCGAGAACGCCGATGCCGCCGAGGTTGCCCAGCGCGATGGCGGTCGCCGGGGACATGACGGAGTCCATCGGGGCGGCCAGCACCGGCAGGTCGACGTGGTAGGCGTCGATCTGCCAGCCGACGGAGACATCCTCGGGGTCACGGGTGCGGCGGGAGGGGACGACGGCGACGTCGTCGAAGCTGTAGGCCCGGCGGCCGCGCTTGCCCCGGCCGATGTCGATCTCGTTGGTCACGGCCCGAGGCTACCGCCCGCCCCTGACGGGGCTCGGACCCGTCCGGGTCACGGGGGCAGGACGGGTCCGTGCCTCAGCCGGCCAGGACCGGCCGGTACTCACGGGGCCGGGACCGGCCGGTACTCACGGGGCCGGGACCGGCCGGTACTCACGGGGCCAGGACCGGTCTGTGCCCACGGGGCCGGGACCAGGCTGCGCTCACGGGGCCAGGACCCGCTGGTGCACCGGGTCGAACCTGAACACCACCTCCTGGCTGGGGTCCCAGGGGCGGGTCCAGCCGAGCTCGGTGAAGACGTGGTCGAGGAGGTTGCCGGTGAAGCCCCACACCCACCCGGTCGGGATGCGGAAGCCGGCGCTCGTGCGGGAGAGGATCCGAACGCTGGCCCGCGCCGCGGGGTCGAGCAGGGCGGCGACGGCGACCCGGATGGTCTGCACCACCTCCCCCGGCTGGACGGCGGTGAGCGGGCCGACGTCGTCGGCCCAGCCGAGCACGGGGGTGACCAGGTTGCGGCTGACCGGCACGGCGGCGGGCGGGAGGGCGCCGAGGACCTCCACCCGGCCCGGGTCCAGCCCGGTCTCCTCCTGGGCCTCGCGCAGGGCGGCCGCCGCGGGGCCGGTGTCGCCGGGCTCGAGGCCGCCGCCGGGCAGGGCGATCTCCCCCGGGTGCTGGCGCAGGTGGACGCCGCGCTGGACGAGGAAGAGGTCGACGCCGGGGTCGGGGCCGGTGCCCGGGGTGAGCAGGATGAGCACGGCGGCGCGGCGGTAGGTGGCGGTGGTGGCCGCGTCGTCGCGGTGCAGGCCGCCGAGGGCGGCGACCGAGCCGGTCCGGGACCGGTCCGCCAGCGCCTGCAGGTCGGCGCGGGCGGGGTGGGTGGCGGGGTTGGTCCGGGCAGCCGGGTCGGGGGCCGCGGTCGCCGGGGCGGCAGGAGCGTCACGGGCGACGACGTCGGGGGCGCCGACGGCGGGGCGCCCCGGGCCCTGCCCGTCGGCACCTCGCTGCCCCACCACCCGGTCAGCCTAGCCAGGGCCACCGGGCGCCGAGCTCCGGGCTCCGGGCTCCCGGCTCCCGGCTCCGGGCTCCGGGCTCCGGGCCACCCTGTCACCGGGCCGCCCAGCTGCCGCGCCCTTCGCGACCTCAGGAGCCGAAGCTGGGCCTCCGAGACCGGATTCCCGACGACCAGGCGACCACCACCGGGCCCGGCAAGCCCAGAGCCGATCCGCCGTCCCTGCAGTGCACCATTCTCCGCGTACAGCAACCCAGGGTCGACTTCACATATCCGGACAGCACTCCGACAGGTTGAACTCCTCCCTTCGTTGGCGTTACAGTCCCGACTGCCAAGCGACCGTGCCGGGAGCCACACGCTCCGCAGCGGCCGTGATCGGAGCGGCTTCCAACACTGAACGGGATGTGAGAGGGACGATGAGGTACCTGCGGCGCAGCACTGCACTAGTCGCGTTCGGGGCTGGCGCATCACTTGCCCTAACGGCCTGCGGGTCATCGGGATCGTCAGCCGAAGGCATCGCGCTCGACGATGAGCAGACGATCAACGTATGGGGATGGTCGGGCGCTCCCGGCGCCGAGACGATGGCGGACGTCATCGCAGCGTTCGAGGACCAGCATCCCAACATCACGGTTGACTACAACGAGGTCGCGAATACCGACTACGCGAACCAGGCCACGCTCGGCCTGAGCTCCGAGCAGGACATCGACGTGATCGGGGTGTTCCCCAACGAATGGGCCTTGGACAACGAGGGATACCTAGTGCCAGTGGAGGAGTGGCCCGGTGTCGACGGCATCCTGGACAAGCTCCAGGACCAGGCGCTGACGCAGACCGAACGCCTCTTCAGCGACGGAGTACCGCGGTCCGTCCCTCTCTACGCCGGCGGTTCGGCCGTCGCGTACTACAACACGGACCTCTTGGCGCAGGCGGGACTTACGGAACCGCCGGCCACCTGGGACGACATGAAGCAGCTGGCCGAGGGTCTGGAGGAGTCGGGCTCGGACGCCATCACGGCGCTCATCCCGAGTGATCACTGGTTCCAGAGTGACGTCATCCAGAACTTGATCGGGCAGTACGACCCGACCTTCTGGAACACGCTCGTCTACGAGGACGGGCCCTGGGACACACAGGCGACCCGTGATGGCCTCAGTGACTACCGCGACGCGTTCGCCGAGGGGGCCCTCGACCCGGCCACGCTCGACGTGCAGAACGCCGATGCCAAGTCGCTCTTCGGACAGGGCGAGGCCGCCATGCTCCTGAGCGGGACGTGGGACGCGGGTCTGCTCCTTGAGTCGTACCGCGAGGCCAACGGCATCACGGCCTCCGACGTCGGCGTTGTCCCCCTGCCCGCGCAGGACGGCGATGCCTCCGGTATCCGCGCGTTCCTGGATGCCACCTTCGGTATCCCAAGCTACTCGCAAAACAAGGAAGCCGCAGCCAAGTTCATCGAGTTTGCCACCACCGGTGACGGCGTCGACGTCTGGGCACAGACTCTGGTCGGCATCCCGGTCCTCGAGGGTTGGTCCTTGCCGCAGGGCGTGCTGTCCTCCGAAGTCGCTGAGCAGGGCTACGCAACGATCCAGGAGCTGGTCGCGAACCCGCACAGTGACCGGTACGTGATGAGCAATTTCGAGAACCAGCAGGGCTCGTACGCCCTGCAGGTGGCCAGTGGCGACCTCAGCCCGGAAGAGGCTGCCGAGATGGGGCAGGCGGACCTGGAGAGCGGGAAGTACAACTGACGGCAACCGGGGGCCGCGCCGAACGGACGGCCCCCGGTCACCGGCACTCGGCGATGAGGACACGGATGACCATCCAGATGACGAGGCGTGAGACCAGCGCCGCCAACGCGAGTCCGCCGGCGAACCGACGGCGAGGCTACTCAGACATCAAGGCCGCTCTGTTGTTCCTCAGTCCGCTGGCGATCGTCTACGCCGTCTACTACGGCTACAGCCTGTTCTTTCTGTCGAAGACCAGCTTGACCAGGACCTCCATCTCGTTCTTCAACTCCGAGTGGGTGGGCTGGCAGAACTTCCAGACGCTCGTGACGGACGCGGTGTTCCTGCGCTCGATCGGCAACACCCTGTTCTTCGCGTCTCTGAGCGTGGTCGCCGCCCTCACGGTCGGCTACTTCATCGCGGCGGCGCTGGCCAGTGGCGTGCGCGCGAAGCGGTTCTTCTTCCTGATCTTCCTCGTGCCGACGCTGATGCCCACCTCGCTGGTGGCGACGCTCTTCGGCACCATGCTGCAAGAGCGCTACGGCCTGGTGAACACCATCCTCCGTGGCGTCGGCCTGGACTCCCTGGCCCAGCCGTGGCTCACCGACCCGGGGCTGGCGTTCGGCGTTGTCTCGATCATCTTCTGCTACCTAATCGGGTTACCGATCATGTACTTCACCGCGGATTTCTCCACGTTGCCGACCGACTCACTCGAGGCGGCACTCCTCGACGGAGCCGGCACGTTCCGGATCATGCGGTCGATCGTCTTCCCGATGATGCGGGCAACCCAGACCACGATCGTGCTGTCACTGCTCCTGGGTGCCTTCCGTGCACTCGAGGTCGTGCTCTTCTCCACCCAGGGTGGTCCCGGCCAGCGGACCGAGATCGTGGGCTCGTACATCTATGGCTTCGCAACGTCGTCCGGCCCGAGCATCGGCTTCGTGTCCGCCGCCTCGGTGCTGGTGCTGCTCGTCGCCTTCGCGATCTCGGTCGTGCAGATCGTCCTCACGCGCCCGGGAAGGAAGATCCGATGACCACGTCCGCCACCACAGTCCTGCCTGGTCCCCGGCGTCGCCGGCCCCGCCAGCGCGCTCTTGGCGACCCGCTACGGCTCGTCGTCACCAGCCGTGGGGACCGCGTCGCGATCTATGTGCTGCTGGGCTTCATGGCCATCCTCTTCGCGTTCCCGCTTTACGCGGCGGTCGACAAGTCGCTCGAGGTCGGCGGGTGGCGGAACTACGTCAGCCTGCTCACCGACCCGATCGGGTCGGTGCCGATCTGGCAGACGTACCTCAATTCCCTCGCGATCGGGGTCCTGCATGCCGTCCTCGTCCTGGTGGTGGCGACGACGGCGGGTTACGCATTCTCCCGACTGCGATTCCGGGGCCGTGAGGTCGGGTTCTCTCTTGTGCTGCTTTTCCTAGCGGTCCCGGGTGCGGCGATCATCGTGCCGGTCTACCGAATCACCCAGGAGCTCGGCCTCTTCAACAACTACCTCGGGGTCGCGTTGCCGGAAGCGGCGTTGACCATCCCATTCGGCGTTCTGCTGCTGCGCAACCACGGCCGCAACATGCCCGGTTCGCTGTTCGAGGCCGCTGCTATCGACGGAGCTAGTCACTGGCGAGTGTTCCGCAGCATCTTCCTGCCGATGGCTCGGCCGGCGCTCGTCAACCTCACAGTGCTGTGCTTCGTGTGGTCCTTGCAGGACTTCCTGTGGCCGTCCTTCGTCTTTACCGACCCGAGCATGGCCTCCGCCGCTCAGGCAGTGCAGACGTTCTCCAGCGCTCTCGGGCAGGGGCCAGCGGACATCGCCAAGTACAACGCGAGCTTGGTCCTGCTCGGGTTGCCGGCGGTTGCGTTCGTGCTCTTCGGCCTGCGGTTCATCGTCGATGGGCTGACCAGCGGGGCGGTCAAGGAATGACCGCAACAGAGCGGCCACACGCGGCCGCGGCCCGGCTGGGGCGCAGTCCTGTCGCCGTCTCACGCCTCTCGCTGGGCACCGCACCGCTCGCCGGCCTGTACCAGAGCGTGAGTGAGGCCGAGGCGATTGGGACAGTGGAGCGCGCACTCGAACTGGGCGTCACGTACCTCGACACCGCTCCGCTCTACGGGGCCGGGAACGCCGAACGGCGTCTCGGGCGCGCGCTGCGTGGGGTGCCCCGTGACCGCTACGTGGTGTCGACCAAGGTCGGGCGACTGCTCCGGCCGGTGGAGGATGCCGGTGCGTCGATGTTCGCGAACGGTGACCGGCGCCGGGCTGACGTGTTCGACTTCTCTGCCTCCGCCGTGCGCCAGGGGCTGGAGGAAAGCCTGTCCCGGCTCGGGTTGGACAGCGTCGATGTGGTCTACATCCATGATCCCGACGACGCCGTCGACCAGGCCATCCACGAGACCTACCCGGCACTCGCCGAGCTCCGCACGGCCGGCGTGATCGGCGCCATCGGCGTGGGGATGAACGAGCCCGGTGTCCCGGCCCGGTTTATCCAGGAGACGGACGTCGACGTCGTGCTGGTCGCGGGGCGGTACAGCCTGCTGGAGCGCGACGCCGCTGTCGAGCTGCTGCCCGCTGCCGTGGAGCGCGGCGTGTCTGTCGTCGCGGCGGGCGTCCTAAACTCCGGCATCCTCGCCGATCCCCGGCCCGGGGCTCGGTTCAACTACCTGCCCGCAGCAGCAGACCGCATCGCACGCGCCCAGCGCCTGCAGGACGTCTGCGCGCAATTCGGCGTGCCCCTCACCGCCGCCGCCCTGCAGTTCCCCGCCCGGCATCCCGCGATCAGTTCCGTCCTGGTCGGGTGCCGTAGTGGCCACGAGGTGGCGGACGACGTCGAGCTCTTCGACACCCCTATCGGGCCCGCGTGCTGGGCTGCGCTGGAGGCCGCGTGCCTCGCGCCCGCCGAGGCGCAGGAGGGGATTGCCTCATGGTGACCACGATCGAGTCCTGTGAGCTACTGCTGCTCAGCGCCCGGTACCGCCCGGAGGAAGTCTGGGGATGGCCGGGCGGCGTCTACCGCGGCTGGACCTCCGCCTTCGTTCGCCTGACCGGAGCCGACGGCACGATCGGGCACGGCGAGATCGGCGACGGCCTGAACACGCCCGACCTGGTGCCGCCGCTGCTCCATCGGGCAGCACAGATGGTCGTCGGTCTGCCGGCCGAGCCGCGGGCGGTGCTGCAGGCGCTCACGCGGGGGGCGCCCGGATGGGGGCACGGGGGGCTCTTCTCCAGCGTAGTCGCCGGTATCGAGATGGCCACCTTCGACCTGCTCGGCCGTTCTCTCGGCACTCCGGCGAGCGTCCTGCTGGGTGGCCCTGTGCGGACCGAACTGCCGGTGTACGCCAGTGGCGGCCTCGACCCGTGCCCGGATGCGGTGCGTGCCGAGGTGCGCCGTCACGTGAGTGACGGTTTCCGCGCGGTCAAGATCCGCATCGGTTACGGCACCCAGACCGACGTGCGTCGTGTTGCGGCGGCGCGCGAGGAGCTAGGCCCGGACGCGGACCTGATGCTCGACCTGGGTGCGAGCTACCTTCCCGAACCTCCCGACCTGCGCACAGTCGTGACTTTGGCCCGAGCGCTCGAGCCCTACTCCCCGTACTGGCTCGAGGACCCGCTGCCACGGACCGACGTCACAGGACATGCCCGGCTCCGCGGCGATATCGACATGCGGGTTGCCACGGGGGAGAACGAGCGAACCCCTGACCACGTGCAGCGGTTGCTCGACGCCGAGGCCGTGGATGTGATCCAGACCGATGCCGTGTACGTCGGCGGCATCTTGCGTCAGATGGAGCTGGCCGCCCTGGTGGAATCCGCCGGTGCCCGGCTCGCCCCGCACACCTGGTGCAGCGGGCCGGGCGTGATGGCTAACGCCACCGTCGTTGCATGCGCACCGGCCGGTCTCTACGTCGAGCTGCCACGCGTGCCGAACGCACTGCGCGAGCGCACTCTTGCGCAAGCCCTCCGGTTGACAGATGGCCGGATGCAGTTACCGGACCTCCCGGGTCTCGGCATCCAGCTCGACGACGAGCTGGCCACGTGGGCCTTCGATCCGGACGCGGGCCCCCGGCTGCACAACGCGCGGGACGCCTCGAGTGCCTCGCTCGGACCGGAGGCGGCGCGATGAGCGTCAAGGTGGCCGTGGTCGGCGCCGGGTGGTGGAGCGGCACGGTGCACCTGCCGGCGATTGTGGATCACCCCGACGCGGAGCTTGTCGCCGTGTGCGACGCCGACGGCGAGCGCGCCCGCACGGCCGCCGAGATGTTCGGCGCCGCCCGGTGGGTGACGGACGTGGCCGCTCTTCCTGGCCTGGGTGTGGACTGCGCCATCGTCGCTACACCTCATGACGCACACCATCAACCGACAGTGCAGTTGCTGGACGCAGGCGTCGACGTGCTGGTGGAGAAGCCGATGGCCATCCACCCTGCGGAAGCATGGGGCATGGTGGCTGCCGCCGAGCGCAGCGGTGCCAGACTGCACGTCGGCTACCCCTTCCTCCACTCGCACCAGGCGGCCGAGCTGCGCCGGGTTGTCCGCGACGGCGACATCGGAACACCCGTACTGCTGAACGCGCTGTTCGCGACCGCAGTCCAGGGCTTCTACCGCGGGGATCTCTCGGTACAGCGGCAGTCCGGTGCACCGTTCTCCTCGCGCGCGGAGACCTACGCCTCAGCCTCTCGCGGCGGTGGGCAGCTACTGACCCAGGCCACGCATGCCGTGGCGCTCGCGCTGTGGTGCTTGGAGGATGATGTGCGCACCGTCACCGGACTGACCGCCGTCGGCCCGGCCACCGAGGTCGACGTCGTCGACGCCCTGACCGCGCGCACAGCCTCTGGCACTCTGTTGACGGTCTCCAGCACGGGTACCGTGCATCACAACGACGAGCGGGTCGAGCGGTACAGCCTGTTTGGCACCGTGGGTCACGCCTTTCTCGACACGGCTGCCAATACCGTTGTGTTGCACCGTCCAGGTCGAGGCGGCCAGGTCCTGGCCGACGCCTCGCATGGACCCGCCAACGCGGTGCACGCGCCACTGGATGCCCTCCTGGCCGGGCGGTCCGGCGGAGTCGCTCCCGTCGTCGGTGGTGAGCTGGGCGCCCGGGTGGTGGAGACCCAGTGGGCGGCCCGTGAGTCCGCGGCCACCGGTGGTGCGGTCGGACCCGAAGACTGGGTCGAATCAACACAGGAGTGGCCGCGATGAGGATTACCGCGGTACGTGCTTACGTGCGAGCCGACCACGAGGACACACGCACCCCACCTCAGCCCGCCCCGCCGCTCGGCGCAGCGAGTGCCGCCACGCCGTGGCAGCAGCGGCCGATCGCCTCGCCACTTTCCGTCCATCCCGGGCACGAGGTGCGGACCATCGGAGGTCCCGCCTGGGCGGGCGACGTCGTCGTCGAGGTCGAATCGGATGAGGGCTCGTTCGGTATCGGGGTGAGTGTGGGTGGCCGCGCCGGCTGCTGGGTGGTCGAGGACCACCTCGCTCCCCTTCTCGTGGGCGAGCCGGTGGACGACATCACTCGCCTGTGGGACCTCATGTGGCGGGCTACGCAGTTCTACGGCCGCAAGGGGCTGGTGCTCCACGCCATCTCGGCGGTGGACCTCGCCCTGTGGGACCTGCTTGGACGGTCCCGCGGGGAGTCAGTGATGCGTCTCGTCGGTGGCCCGGTCCGCGACGAGGTGACCTTCTATGCCACCACTCCCGACGCAGGCGCAGCGCGCCGACTAGGGTTCATAGGCTGCAAACTGCCACTGCCGTATGGTCCGGCGGCGGGACGAGCCGGTTTCGATGCGAACGTCGGGCTCTTCGCAGAGGCGCGCGACGCAGTAGGGGACGACCTGTTCCTGGCCTACGACTGCTGGATGGCCCTTGACGTCGATACGGCCGTGCGGCTCGCCGACGCCCTGGCTCCCTACCGCCCCTCATGGCTGGAGGAGTGTCTGCTTCCCGACGATCTGGACGGGCTCCGCGCGCTGCGCAGCCAAGTCCGGCCGGAGATCATGCTGGCCGGGGGAGAGCACGAGGCGACGCGGTGGGGGTTCCGCGCCCTGGTGGACGCAGCCGGTCTGGGGATGCTGCAGCCTGACCCGACCTGGTGCGGCGGCCTTTCTGAACTGCTCCAGATTGCCGAGGTCGCACGGTCGGCGGACCTTCCCATCGTCTGCCACGGATCGGGACCCTACGGGTTGCACGCCAGCGCGGCTCTGGAGGGCATCCCGATGGCCGAGTGCATCATCGGCTCAGGCCGGGGTGACACCGTTACGCCATTCTTCGGCGACCTCTTCCTCAGCGAGCCGCTGCCGCACGACGGCACCCTGCAGGTCGACGAGCTCGATCGGCCCGGATTCGGTGTCGAGCTCAACCCGGCCGTCACGCTCGTGCGTCCCACCTGCGGCGACCAACCCCGAAAGGACCGATGATCCGGTGTCCCCCCGTACTCACCCGATCGAGGGTGTCATTCCGATCCTCGTCACACCCTTCCGCCCGGACGGCGCGATCGACCACGACGGTGTGCTCGCCGAGGTCGACCACCTGCTCGGTACGGGCATTACGTGGGTCGGGCTCGGCTTTGGCAGCGAGGTGGACACCATGTCCGAGCAGGAGGTCGGGGAGTTGACTGCGAGCGTCCGGGAGGCTCTCGGCGATCGCGGTTCCCTGATCGGGAACGTCGAGATGGCCGAGCACCACGCCGAAACCTGCCGACGGATTCAGGCCATGGTGCAGGCCGGGGCCGATGCCGTACTCCTGCGCCCCATCCGGTTGGACGACGCTTCTGAGGGCCGACAGTTCGAGATGATCTCCGCCGCAGCCCGGGACTGCACCATTGACGTCGTCGTGCAGGATGCCCCGCAGCACAACGGCGTCGATCTGACACCAGCGACCCTCGCGCGCCTGCTCACCGAGGTAGCCGGGGTGGCGGCCGTCAAGGTGGAGCCGGCGGCGGCTGCGGTCAAGATCGGGCAGGTACGCGCTGCGCTCGCGGGCGCTCCGGGCTCGATCATCGGCGGCCGCGGCGGCAGTGACCTGGTGCACGAGCTCCTGCGTGGCGGCACCGGGACGATGCCCGGAGCAGCCTTCCCGGAACTGTTCGGGCAGGTACTGGCTGGGGTCGCGTCTGGTGACGTCGAGGCCGCGCTGCAGAGCTGGGCTCGCCTGCTGCCTTTCGCCGCGGTGGGCAACCGTGACTTCACGACCTTCCTCTGGTTGAACAAGCACGTCCTGGTGCGGCAAGGCGTGCTCCAGCGCACCGATGTGCGCCACCACGGACCCGTGGATGCGGAGCTGCGTCGCGAGGTGGACCGCCTCCTCGACGTCTTCGGTGGAGGTGTGGCATGAGACGGCCCGCCCAGGTGAGCCCGGACCTGTTGCCTCGACGGGTGGTCGATGCCCACCACCACCTGTGGAACCTCGAGACCGGGCGCTACCCGTGGCTGCAGGGTCCCCGCCAGGACAAGGAGGACACAACCGGCATCGGGCCGTTCCAACACAACTACCTCCCGGCGGACCTGCTGGCCGACGTCGGGCCAGTCCCGCTGGTGTCCTCGGTCCACGTGGAAGCAGCGTGGGACGCAGACAGCGCGACCGAGGAGACCAGGTGGCTGGCAGCCGTAGCTCACCAGCACGGCTTCCCCCAGGCAATCGTCGCCGGCATACAGCTTGAACGACCCGACGCGGCGGACCTCCTGGAGCAACACCTGGCCGCGGCACCGGTTCGAGGGGTGCGCCAGATGCTCGACTGGGATCCTCGGCCCGGCGCGACGGTGCAGCCCCCGCGTCTGATGGAGGATCCTGCATGGCTGCACGGGCTCTCGCTCCTGGCACCGCGTGGTCTCTCCTTCGACCTGCAGGTCCTCCCACAGCAGCTTGCTCAGGCAGCGGACGTGGCGGCTCGCTTCCCCGAGACCGCGTTTGTGCTCAATCACGGTGGCTACCACGCGCAACGCGATGACGAGACAGAGCGGGCCTGGCGGGCGGGCATCGCCCGCCTCGCCCTGCTGCCGAACGTCACGGTGAAGTCCTCCGGATACGACGCGGTGGACCCCACCTGGGAACCCGCCGCATTCCGTGACTATCTCCGCGCACTCGTCGAGGAGTTCGGGCCGTCGCGCGTCATGTTCGCCAGCAACTTCCCCATCGACCGGCGAACGATCGGATACGCCGATCTCGTTGCCATGTGCGCCTGGGCGCTGGACGATCTCTCGGAGGATGAGCTGGACGCCTACTTCGCCCGGAATGCAGCCCGAACCTATCGAATCAGAGGTCTACAACAATGATCCCGGCTCCCCGCGGGGGCGGCACCGTCAAGTCGGCAGACCGTCTCATGTCGCTCTTCGAGTACCTGGCCAAGGTGAGGTCCGCCACGTTCGCGGACGTCGTGCGCGACCTTGAACTACCCAGTTCCTCGGCGTACGAGCTGCTGTCCACCGCCCTACGTCGGCGGTTCGTCGCGTTCAACGAAACCACGCGCGAGTACCGCCTTGGCATTCGGCTGTGGGAGCTCGCCCAGGCGAGCACGGGGGAAGTCCCGTTGGCCGAGCTAGCACAACCTCTGATGGAGCAGCTCACAGCACGGACCGAGGAGACGGTACAGCTGGCCCAGCTGGACGGTCTGGACAACATCTACCTGGCGATCAGTGAATCCCCGCACCCGATGAAGCTCGTGTCCTCGGTGGGCAGCCGGCTCCCCGCCCACACGACGGGACTGGGCAAGACACTGCTGGCCGGCCTCTCCGATGACGAGCTCCGCCGGCGGCTCGAGGGAGTTGCGCTCGAAGCGATGACCGACAACACGATCACCGACACCGAGGAGCTGCTCCGCGAGGTGCAGCGGATCCGACAGAACGGCTACGGCGAGGATCGCGAGGAGTATGTGATCGGCTGCCGGTGCATCGCCATCCCGGTGCGCGCTAAGGACGGCAGCACCCTGGCTGCCATGTCCGTCTCTGCGCCCACCCCACGACTCACGCCGAGGATCGAGCGCGCAATCCATGAGGAGCTCGCCCGGACGGTCACTGAGCTGCAGGAGGTGCTGAACGACCTCTGACCCGTGTTCGTACGTCGCGGCGCCGGTGGATCGGTACGCGCGACCGAGGCGGAGGCGGCCCCTCCGCCGATCTTCATGTTCACCTTCGCCGGACGTGTCGACGAAGGTCGTCACCCCCGCTGGCGAAGTACCGGGGGCAACTCAGCACCCAGACGGGAGTCAAATCATGCGTGCACTGGTCCTGGAGGACTTCGGACGGATCGCCGTGCAGGAGCGGGACGACCCGCATCGGCCCGAGCGCGGTGAGGTCGGCGTGCGCATCTCCTACACCGGCATCTGCGGGTCGGACATCCACGGATACACCGGCGACAACGGGCGCCGCGCCGCTGGACAGGTGATGGGCCACGAGACGGTGGGCCGCGTCTACGCCGTGGGCGAAGGTGTTTCCGACGTCGCCATAGGGCAGATCGTCACCTTCAACCCGCTCATCTCCTGCGGCCAATGCGAGGCCTGCCGCTCAGGCGTCGAGCAGCACTGCGCGGACAGCGTGGTCATCGGGGTACAGGCGCACACGATCGCCGCATTCGCGGAGAAGGTCGTCGTACCCGCCGCCAACGTCGTCGGGCTGGACCGGGTGTCCGATGAGCGGCACGGCGCGCTAGTGGAACCGTTGGCGGTCGCGCTGCATGCCGCCCGCCGTGCCGGTGTCAAGAAGGGCGACACCGTGCTCGTCACCGGTGGAGGACCGATCGGCCAGTCCGCGATCCTGGCGGCACAGCGGATGGGGGCCGCTCGAGTCGTGGCCACCGACATCTCCCGAGCGCGCCGGGAGCTTTGCCAGAAGCTCCACGCCGAGGTCATCGACCCCGCAGCAGCCCCCACCGCCGACCAGGTGCGGGCGCTCCTGGGTGGCCCGGTGGACGTAACTCTGGACGCCGTCGGTGTCTCCGCGACCCTGGCCGATGCCCTCAGCTCCACCCGCCTGGGTGGGACGGTCGGACTGGTCGGCATGGGATCGCCAGAGGTCACTCTCCCGGCGTATGCCATCAGCACACAGGAGCGAACGATCGTGGGCAGCTTCTGCTACGACGCGCAGACGTTCCGGGATGCCGGCGCCTGGGTCGGCGAAGGACACGGTGTCTTCGACGAGCTGATCAGCGACGTCGTCTCGCTCGGTGAGGCGGACGCCACCTTCGCGCACCTCGCCGGTGCCGCTGACGTCCCCGGCAAAGTCCTCGTCGAGCTGAAGCAGCCCTGATCGCCCTCGCCCCGGTGAAGTTCTACCCGTACGTCCACTAGCAAGGAGATCAACGTGGAGTTGCTCAGACTCGGCCCCGTGGGCCAGGAGAAGCCCGCTGTGCGCAGTGGCGGGACGATCTACGACCTGTCCTCGCTGACGGCGGACATCGACGGCACCTTCCTCGCCGCTGACGCCTCCGCCCGGGTCCGCGCGGCGCTCAAGGGAGGCGACCTCCCTGAGCTTGCCGGCGCCGACACCCTGCGCGTCGGCCCGCCGATCGCTCGATCCCAGGCGGTGTTGTGCATCGGCCAGAACTATGCCGCCCACGCGGCGGAGTCGGGGAGCGCACCGCCGGAGGTGCCGATCCTCTTCTTCAAGCACCCCAACACCGTCATCGGCGCGTTCGATGATGTCCGGATTCCGCCTGGCGCCGAGAAAGTCGACTGGGAGGTCGAGCTTGCCGTGGTCATCGGTAAGGAGGCCAGCTACTTGTCCTCGCCGGAAGAGTCCTTCGCACACATCGCCGGCCTGGCGGTGAGTAATGACGTCTCCGAGCGCGCTTACCAGCTGGACCACTCTGGCGGCCAGTGGTCCAAGGGGAAATGCTGCGCCACCTTCAACCCACTCGGGCCGGCGCTGGTACCCCTAGAGGACGTCACCGACATCCACGACCTGCGTCTGTGGTCCACGGTCAACGGAGAACCGCGCCAGAACTCCACCACGGCCGACATGATTTTCGACGTCGCGTACCTGGTGTGGCACCTCTCCCAGTATCTCGTGCTCTCACCCGGCGACATCATCAACACCGGCACTCCGCAAGGTGTCGCCCTGTCCGGGAGGTTTCCCTACCTACAACCAGGGGACGAGATGGAGATTGGCATCGATGGTCTGGGCGCACAACGCCAAAAAGTGATAAGCGCTTGAGATCGTCCGCCAAGGCGCCCGAGTCCGCGACTGGCCGGTGATGAAGGACACCGCCGACGTCCTGGCCGAGTTCGACGTAGAGGACTTGTGAGTCATGGACGTGTCGTCCACGGGTTTGTGCAGGTTGCTCCCTAGTCTGATTGCGGGTTGACTAATCAGACTGGGAGGGTGGCATGGGCAAGGACTACTCGACGATGACCGTCCGCCAGCTTGAGGAGCGGAAGTCCCTCACGCTGGACCGGATCGCGCAGGTTCCCCAGTTCCGGCGCGGGTCGCTGCAGGTGGGCTACCGCAGGTGCGGCAAGCCGGGCTGCCGCTGCGCCCGTCCCGGGGAGCAGGGCCACGGCCCCCGCCGGCTGTGGACCCGGACCGCGAAGGGGTCGGGCGGCTCGCGCGGGCAGTACATCCCCATCGAGCAGGTCGACCAGGTCCGCGCCGAGCTGGACAGCTACACCCAGTTCGCCGGCCTGGTGGAGGACTACGTGGAGATCAACGAGGCGCTGTGCAGGGCCCGGGTGGGGCCACCGGCGGGCAGCAGGAAGCGCGCCGCCCCCGCCGGTCCCGACGGGGAAAAGGAGGCTCTGCCGCCAGCCGGGCGAGCGGGCGGACGACGAGCGGGGGGAGGCCGAAGAAGAGGCCCTGAGCGTGCTGGCCGACCGGGTCGCCGAGGCCGCCGCGCACGAGGCCCGGAACCTGGTGCGTTCCGCGGCCGACCTGGCCGGTCCGGCACGGCCGGGGTGCTGGAGGCGATCGAGCGGGCGGCACAGTCCTCCCCGGTTCGGGGGGACCACAACCACGTCCTCTGGCCTACTGCCGCCAGCCCCACACCACAAACCTGACGAATACCCGGTGAGCCGGGGCGTCTCGGGTGATGTCGGTGGGCGGTGCCAGGGTTCAGGCAGGAGGTCATCATGAGCAGCTGGTGCCAGGGTCCGTTCCTCGGCTTCGATACCGAGACCACGGGCATCGACGTCGTGACCGACCGCATCGTCACGGCCGCCCTGGTGCACCGCCACGGTCCCCGCACCACCGTCCGCACCTGGCTCATCGACCCCGGGGTGGAGATCCCGGCGGCCGCGAGCGCCGTCCACGGCATCAGCACGTCCTGGTCCCGCACCAACGGGGCACCGCCCGCCGCCGCCCTCGCGCAGGTCGCGGCCGAGATCACCGCCGCCCAGCGGGCCGGGACGCCGCTGGTTGCCTACAACGCCGCCTTCGACCTCGCCCTGCTGGACCGCGAGCTGGACCGGCACGGCCTGCCGACGCTGACCGATCGGCTCGGCGGGCCGTGCCCGCACGTCATCGACCCGCTCGTGCTGGACCGGGCCTTGGACCCCGACCGGGAGGGGACGCGCAGGCTCACCGACCTGTGCCAGCACTACCAGGTGCCAGCCCGGCACCTGCACACCGCCGACGCCGACGTCGTCGCCACCCTGGACGTGCTCGCCCGCATCACCGCCCGCTTCCCGACGCTCGCCGAGCAGGAGCTCCCGGCGCTGCACCGGTGGCAGGCGGCCCAGCACCGGGCGTGGGCGGAGGGCTACAACGCCGGGCGGCGCGCCGACCGGCCCGCCGTCGACCCGCGCTGGCCAACGCCCGGCACCGGCCCCGCCGCCGACCCGGACCGGCCGCTGCCCGCCGTCGGTCCGTCCGCTGCGGACCCGGGACGGCCGATGCCGGCCGCCCGCCCGGCCCGGGCGCCGCTACCCGTCGCTGCGGGGGCGTGAGCGTCGCCGATCCGCGGCCGCGGGCGGCCGGGCAGCGCGCCCCCTCCCCCGCCCGGCCGGCGACCCCGGCCGCCGGACCGCCCGGCGGCGTCAGCGCCCGGTGTAGTTCGGCGCCTCGACGGTCATCTGGACGTCGTGCGGGTGGGACTCCTTGAGCCCGGCGGAGGTGATCCGCACGAACCGGCCGCGCTGCTGCAGCTCGGGGACGGTGCGTGCGCCGACGTAGAACATCGACTGGTGCAGCCCGCCGACCAGCTGGTGGGCCACCGCGCTGAGCGGCCCGCGGTAGGGCACCCGGCCCTCGATGCCCTCGGGGACGATCTTCTCGTCCCGGTCGACGTCGGCCTGGAAGTAGCGGTCCTTGGAGTAGGACACCCGCCCGCGGGAGGCCATCGCCCCCAGCGACCCCATCCCGCGGTAGTGCTTGTACTGCTTGCCGTTGACGAAGATGAGCTCGCCCGGGGACTCCTCGCAGCCGGCGAGCAGCGAGCCGAGCATGACGCTGTCGGCCCCGGCGACCAGGGCCTTGGCGATGTCCCCGGAGTACTGCAGGCCGCCGTCGGCGATGAGGGGGACGCCGGCCGGGCGGCAGGCCTGGGCGGCCAGGTGCACGGCCGTGACCTGCGGCACGCCCACCCCGGCGACGACCCGGGTGGTGCAGATCGAGCCCGGGCCAACGCCCACCTTGACCGCGTCCGCGCCGGCGTCCACCAGCGCCTGGGCGCCCTCCCGGGTCGCCACGTTCCCGCCGATGACCTGCACGCCGGCGAAGGCCGGGTCCTGCTTCATCCGGGCGACCATCTCCAGCAGGAGGCGGGCCTCGCCGTTGGCGGTGTCGGCCACCAGCACGTCCACGCCGGCGTCCACCAGGGCGGTGGCCCGCTCCCACGCGTCGCCCCAGTAGCCGATCGCGGCGCCGACCCGCAGGCGCCCCTCGGCGTCCTTGGTGGCCCGCGGGTACTGCTCGGACTTGACGAAGTCCTTGACGGTGATCAGGCCCTGCAGCCGGCCGGCGTCGTCGACGAGCGGCAGCTTCTCCACCTTGTGCTTGGCCAGCAGGGCGGCGGCGTCCGCGGCGGCGATCCCGACCGGCGCGGTGACCAGCGGCATCGCCGTCATCGAGTCGCGGACCCGGCGGGTGGCGAAGTCCTCGGGCGGGATGAACCGCAGGTCGCGGTTGGTGATGATGCCGAGCAGCACGCCGTCGCCGTCGACCACCGGCAGGCCGGAGACGCGGTACCGCGCGCACAGCGCGTCGAGCTCGGCGAGGGTGGCGTCCGGGCCGACCGTGACCGGGTCGGAGACCATGCCGGACTCGGACCGCTTGACGGTCTGCACCTGCTGGGCCTGCTCGGCGATGGAGAGGTTGCGGTGCAGGATCCCGATGCCGCCCTGGCGGGCCATCGCGATCGCCATCCGCGCCTCGGTGACGGTGTCCATCGCCGCCGAGACCAGCGGGGTCTGCAGCCAGATCTCCCGGGTGAGGCGGCTGGTCGTGTCCACCTCGGAGGGGACGACGTCGGTGGCGCCGGGCATCAGCAGGACGTCGTCGTAGGTCAGGCCCACCAGGGCGAACGGATCGGGTGCGCTCGTCTCGCTCACCCCGCGATCGTACGTGGCCGACGGCGGCGGCCGCCGGGGCCGGCGGGTGGCTTCGGCCACCGGTGGGCAGACGTGCACCGTCGCGGCGGCGGGGTGTGCGAGAAGTAACACAAAGTCGCCGGGAGCGGCCGTGAGAACGGCGGAATTCCGCCAGGTCCTGGGACGGCACGCAGGAGCTTGTGTTACTCCTGGCACGCATCCCCGGCTACTCCTCCAGCGCCCCGACGATCTCCTCCACCGCGGCGGGGGTGGTGCGCACCCGCCGCACCCGGGGCAACCAGATCTCGGGGGCGTCCGGGCCGAGCAGGAAGATCTCTACACCGCCCTGGGCGGAGACGGCCTCGACGAGCCGGTCCGCGCCGGGCGGGTCGCCGACGACGGCGAGCACCCGTGCGCCGCGAGACTGGACGCTCTGCACCACCTGCTCCGGGTCGTCCCCCTGCTCCACCCGGAGCACCCGGGAGCTGACGCCCCGCTCTGCGAGGCCGCCGCCCACGACGTGCGCGCGCAGGCGGTCCGCCGCGCGCGCGCAGAGCAGCACCGTGCGCCGCGGGCCCGTCGCGGCCCCCGCCCGTGCGTCGGCGTCGGACGCCCGGGCCCGCTCGGCGGCCGCGGCGACCTCCCGGACGGCGGCGAGCACCGCGAAGCTGACCAGCTCCTCGGGGTCGACCCCGGGCCGGTCCGAACGCTCGCGCTGGCGCAGCATCGTCAGCGCCGGCTTGACCAGCCCGGTCCAGGTCCGGACCAGCCCCTTCTCCCGCACGCCCTGGTGGAGCATGCGCTGGACCCGCGGGTGGTCCGGCTCCATGGCGGCGGCCGCCAGGGAGAGCGGGTCCACCAGGAGCGGCTCGTGGTCCTCCTCGACCGGGACGGCCATCGGCGCCGGCACGTGGTCGTTCCCGTCCTCGTCCAGCGCTGCCCGGGCAGCGTCCGCAGGGGCCACGCCCTGCAGGGTTAGCGAGCGCATCCGCTCCAGCCGGGCGACGTCGGCCGGGGAGTACCGGCGGTGGCTGCCGGCCTCGTGGGCGGTGGGGCCCAGGCCGTAGCGCCGATCCCAGGTGCGCAGGGTCGAGGCGGCAACGCCCAGCCGGGCGGCGACGGCGGCGACGGTGAGCGGGGCCCCGTCGCCCCCGCGGTACGGGCCGGGCTCGGGCGCTCCCCCTCGGCCCGGGACGGCCGGTGAGGTCACCCTCGACACCCCTCGCTCCTGGCGCGGTCCTGCGGCAGCCCCTCGGTCATGACGCGATCTTGACGCGGTTGGACGAGGGGCGCCACCGGACCGGCCGGCCGGAGGCGGAACGGATCGGTCGTGAATCAGTTTGGGGAGGGGCTTGAACAAGTTGCGCACCGCTTGGTACGTTCACCGAGTCAAGCACGGCACCACGGAAGGACGACGGACATGGCCGAGTTGTCGAGGCTCCCCGGACCGGTGATGGACCTCTGGGAGTGGCAGTACCAGGGGGCGTGCCGCGACGCCGACCCCGATCTGTTCTTCCACCCCGAGGGCGAGCGCGGGGGCACCCGGCGCCGCCGGGACGAGGCCGCCAAGGCGATCTGCGCCACCTGCCCGGTGCTGGAGCAGTGCCGCGAGCACTCCCTGAAGGTCCGCGAGCCGTACGGCGTCTGGGGCGGGCTGAGCGAGGACGAGCGGATGGCGATCCTCAGCCGGCCGGTCCGCCGGGCGTCCTGACGACCCGAGCCCGGGCCGGCGCCGCCGGCCCGGCCGGGACCGGCCCGCACCAGCCCGGGACCGGCCGCACGGCCGGGACCGGAACGCACCAGCCGCACCCGCGGGCTGCACCGGCCGCCGTCGCCGACCACGACGAAGCCCCGGTCCATCCGGACCGGGGCTTCGCGCTGCCTGGGCTCAGGCGCTCACTTCTCGACGACGGCGAGCACGTCGCGGGACGAGAGGATCAGGTAGTCCTCGCCCCCGTACTTCACCTCGGTGCCGCCGTACTTGCTGTAGATGACGACGTCACCGACCGCGACGTCGACCGGGACCCGGTTGCCCTGCTCGTCCACCCGACCGGGGCCGACCGCGAGGACCTTGCCCTCCTGCGGCTTCTCCTGGGCGGTGTCCGGGATGACCAGACCGGACGCGGTCGTCTGCTCGGCCTCGAGGGTCTGCACGACGATGCGGTCCTCGAGCGGCTTGATGGAGACCGACACTACGGACCTCCCCTTCGCATGAGTGATGGAACATGGGAACGCGCCGTCCATCCCGGTCCGCCCGCCGTCGCGGGGGTCGGACGTGCCGGTCTCGACAGCGCCGTCGCGGCCCCGAAGAGCCGCGCCTGGCGCTAAATCTAGGCCCGAGTTAGCACTCGGTCAAGGCGAGTGCCAGCGCCGGCGTCAGCCGGAGATCACCACCTTCAGCGCCTTCGTCTCCGCGGCCCGGGAGAACGTGTCGTACGCCTCGAGCATCTGCCCGAAGGTGAACCGGTGGGTGGCGAACTGCTCGGCCGCCAGCCGCTGCTGGGCCACCAGCTTGAGCAGCATCGGGGTCGTCGAGGTGCTCACCAGCCCGGTGGTGATGGCGATGTCCCGGATCCACAGGTCCTGCAGCGGCAGCTCCACCGGCGCGCCGTGCACCCCGACGTTGGCCAGGGTGCCGCCCGGGCGGAGCACCTCCAGGGAGGCGGCGAAGGTGGCGGGGATGCCGACGGCCTCGATCGCGACGTCCACGCCCAGCCCGTCGGTCATGCCCATGACCTGCTCGGCCCAGCCGTCGGCGCCGCTGTTGACCCCGTCCGTGGCGCCGAAGCGCTTGGCCTGCTCGAGGCGGTTGTCGTCGAGGTCGACGGCGACCACCCGGGCGGCGCCGTGCAGGCCGGCGGTCATGATCGCGGCGAGGCCGACCGGCCCGGCGCCGATCACGGCGACGACGTCGCCCGGCTTCACCCGCCCGTACCGGACCCCGATCTCGAACCCGGTCGGCAGGATGTCGGACAGCATCACGGCCGCCTCGTCCGGGACCCCCGCGGGCAGCTTGTGCAGCGAGGTGTCGGCGAACGGGACGCGGACGTACTCCGCCTGGGTGCCGTCGATGAGGTGGCCGAAGATCCACCCGATGCCCGGCGCACCCTCGTCGGCCAGGCAGTGGGAGTACAGCCCCTGGCGGCAGTACGAGCACCGCCCGCAGGCGCTCACGCAGGAGATGATCACCCGGTCGCCGACGGCGAGCGTGGAGACGGCGGGGCCGATCTCGGTGACCGTGCCGACGCCCTCGTGGCCGAGGACGCGGCCGGGCTCGACGGCGGGCACGTCGCCCTTGAGGATGTGCAGGTCGGTGCCGCAGATGGTCGTCGTGTCGACCTTGACGATGACGTCGGTGGGCTCGACGATCTGCGGCTCCGGCACCTCCTCCCACGACTTCTCGCCGGGACCGTGGTAGACGAGCGCCTTCATGGTGACCTCCATCGGTAGCCGAGGGCCGGCGTCCGGGCCGGCCTCCTCCCCCACCCTGCCGCGGACGGCCCCGCTCCGCACGGGACCTGGGGCCCTTCCTCTGCCGGGCCGGAGGGCTGGGCGCCTACATCTGCACGCGGGTGAGCGGCATCCCGGAGTCGGTGGGCAGGTCCAGCGCCGACGGCGCCGCGCCGGCGCGCACGAGCGCGGAGCCGAGCGCGGCGATCATCGCGCCGTTGTCCGTGCAGTAGCGGATCGGCGGGATCCGCACGGTCACGCCCTGCTGCTCGGCCCGCTCGGCGGCGAGCTCGCGCAGCCGGGAGTTCGCCGAGAACCCGCCGCCGATCACGAGCGTGTCGCACGCGTTGAGCTCGCACGCGCCCAGGGCCCGGCTCACCAGGACGTCGGCGACGGCCTCGGAGAAGCCGGCGGCGACGTCGGCGGCCGGCACCTCCTCGCCGCGGTCCTCGCAGCCCTCGACGTAGCGGGCCACCGCCGTCTTCAGGCCGGAGAAGGAGAAGTCGTAGGGGTGACGCTCCCGGTCCTTCGCGCTGGACAGGCCCCGGGGGAACCGGATCGCCTCCGGGTCGCCGGTGCGGGCCAGCCGGTCCACGTGCGGGCCGCCCGGGTAGGGCAGCCCGAGCAGCCGGCCGACCTTGTCGAACGCCTCCCCCGCGGCGTCGTCCAGGGTCTGGCCGAGCTCGACGACGTCGGTGGCGACGTCCCGGACCAGCAGCAGGGAGGTGTGCCCGCCGGAGACGACGAGGGCGACGAACTTCTCCGGGAACGGGCCGTGCACGAGCTCGTCGACGGCGGCGTGGCCGATGACGTGGTTGACGCCGTACAGCGGCACCCCGGTGGCCAGGGCCAGCGCCTTGGCGGCGGCGGTGCCGACGGTGAGGGAGCCGACCAGGCCCGGGCCGGCGGTCACCGCGACGGCGTCGACGTCGGCGAGGTCGACGGCGGCCGCGGCGAGGGCGGCGTCCAGGGTGGGGACGAAGGCCTCCAGGTGGGCGCGGGAGGCGACCTCGGGGACGATGCCGCCGAACCGGGCGTGCTCATCCATCGAGGAGGCGGTGACGTCGGCGAGCAGGTCGCGGCCGCGGACCAGCGCGACGCCGGTCTCGTCGCAGGAGGTCTCGATGCCGAGGACGAGGGGGGCGGGCACCGTCCCAGGGTAGTCGCGGCCCGACGGCAGCTCCGCCGCGGGCGCGGCCCAGGGGACCGCCCCGGACCCGGGGCGGGCCCGGAGTGGTCGCCGCCGCTACGCCCCGTGGCGCAGGGCCGCGCCGAGGTCGTGGTTGAGGGTGGAGATCACGTCCAGCGGGATCTCCTTGGGGCACACTGCCGCGCACTCGCCGATGTTGGTGCACCCGCCGAAGCCCTCGGCGTCGTGCTGGTGGAGCATGTTCACCACCCGGGCGTCCCGCTCCGGCTGGCCCTGGGGCAGCAGCCCGAGGTGGGTGACCTTGGCCGCGGTGAACAGCATCGCCGAGGCGTTCGGGCAGGCCGCCACGCACGCGCCGCAGCCGATGCAGGTCGCGGCCTCGAAGGCCCGGTCCGCGTCGGCCTTGGGCACCGGGGCGGCATGGGCGTCCGGGGCGGCGCCGGTGTTGACCGAGATGTACCCGCCGGCGGCGATGATCCGGTCGAAGGCCGAGCGGTCCACGACCAGGTCCTTGATGACCGGGAAGGCGCTGGAGCGCCACGGCTCCAGCGTGATGGTGTCCCCGTCCTTGAACGAGCGCATGTGCAGCTGGCAGGTGGTGGTGCGCTCCGGGCCGTGCGCGACGCCGTTGATGACGATGCCGCAGGTGCCGCAGATGCCCTCCCGGCAGTCGGAGTCGAAGGCCACCGGTTCCTCGGCGCGCTCGGTGAGCTGTTCGTTGAGGACGTCGAGCATCTCCAGGAAGGACATGTCCTCGGAGATGCCGACCAGGTCGTAGCCGACCAGGCGGGGCTCGGCGTTCGGGCCCGCCTGGCGCATGACGTTGAGGGTGATCTTCACTTGTAGCTCCGCTGCTTCATCTCGACGTACTCGTAGTGCAGGTCCTCCTTGTGCAGGACCGGCGGGGCGTCCGGCCCGCCGCCCCACTCCCAGGCGGCGACGTAGGCGAACTCGTCGTCGTGGCGCAGCGCCTCGCCGTCTTCGGTCTGGGACTCCACCCGGAAGTGGCCGCCGCAGGATTCCCGCCGGTGCAGGGCGTCCACGCACATGAGCTCGCCCAGCTCGAGGAAGTCCGCGACCCGGCCGGCCCGCTCGAGGGCCTGGTTGAGCTCCTCGGCGCCGCCGACCACCTTCACGTCGCGCCAGAACTCCGCCCGGAGCTCTCGGATCCGGCCGATGGCGTGCTTCAGGCCCTCCTCGCTGCGCTCCATCCCGCAGTACTCCCACATGATGTGGCCGAGCTCCTTGTGGAAGGAGTCCACGCTCCGGGTGCCGCGGTTGCCGACGAAGAACGCGACCCGCTCGCGCACCCCGCGCACGGCCGCCACCACCGCCGGGTGGTCCTCGGGCACCTTGGGGAAGGGGGCGTCGGCGAGGTAGTCGTTGATGGTGTTGGGCAGCACGAAGTACCCGTCGGACAGGCCCTGCATCAGCGCCGAGGCGCCGAGCCGGTTGGCGCCGTGGTCGGAGAAGTTGGCCTCGCCGGTGACGAACAGGCCCGGGATGGTGGACTGCAGGTCGTAGTCCACCCACAGCCCGCCCATCGTGTAGTGCACCGCCGGGTAGATCCGCATCGGGACCTCGTAGGGGTCCTCCCCGGTGATGCGCTGGTACATGTCGAAGAGGTTGCCGTACTTGGCGGCGACCGCCCCGCGGCCCAGCCGGGCGATGGCCTCGGCGAAGTCGAGGTAGACCCCGCGCCGGACGCCGTCGACCTCCGGGCCCACCCCGCGGCCGTCGTCGCAGACGTTCTTCGCCTGCCGGGAGGCGATGTCCCGGGGGACGAGGTTGCCGAAGGCGGGGTAGATCCGCTCCAGGTAGTAGTCCCGGGCCTCCTCGGGGATCTGCCGCGGGTCCTTCGGGCAGTCCGCGGGGTCCTTCGGCACCCAGATCCGCCCGTCGTTGCGCAGCGACTCGCTCATCAGCGTGAGCTTGGACTGGTAGTCCCCGGAGACCGGGATGCAGGTGGGGTGGATCTGGGTGTAGCAGGGGTTGGCGAAGAGGGCGCCCTGCCGGTGCGCCCGCCAGGTGGCGGTGACGTTGGAGCCCATGGCGTTGGTGGAGAGGAAGAAGACGTTGCCGTACCCGCCGGTGGCGAGGACGACGACGTCGGCCAGGTGGGTCTCGATCGCGCCGGTGACCATGTCCCGGGCGACGATGCCGCGGGCCCGGCCGTCGACGACGATCAGCTCGAGCATCTCGTGGCGGCCGAAGGTGCGCACCGCGCCGGCCGCGACCTGGCGCTGCAGCGCCTGGTAGGCGCCGAGCAGGAGCTGCTGGCCGGTCTGCCCGCGGGCGTAGAAGGTGCGGGAGACCTGCACCCCGCCGAACGAGCGGTTGTCCAGCAGCCCGCCGTACTCCCGGGCGAAGGGCACGCCCTGGGCGACCGCCTGGTCGATGATGTTGCTGCTGACCTCGGCCAGCCGGTAGACGTTGGACTCCCGGGAGCGGAAGTCCCCGCCCTTGACGGTGTCGTAGAAGAGCCGGTAGACGGAGTCGTTGTCGTTCTTGTAGTTCTTCGCGGCGTTGATGCCGCCCTGGGCGGCGATGGAGTGGGCCCGGCGGGCGGAGTCCTGGTAGTAGAAGGCGCTGACCTGGTAGCCGGCCTCGCCCAGGGTGGCGGCGGCGGAGGCGCCGGCGAGCCCGGTGCCGACCATGATCACGTGCATCTTGCGCCGGTTGGCGGGGTTGACCAGGCGGGCGGAGAACCGCCGCTCGGCCCACCGGTCGGCGATCGGGCCGCCGGGGGCCTTGGTGTCGGCGATGGGCGCGCCCTCCCGGTACAGGCCGGCGATCAGGGTCTCGGGATCGATGGTGGTGGTCACTTGTTCCTCACTTCACGAAGCCGAGCAGGACGGCGGTCGGCGGCAGCATGAACCCGATCAGCAGGACGGCGGCGACGGCGTAGGCGCCCAGGTTGATCGCCCGCTGCCGGCGCTGGGAGTTGGCGCCGAGGGTCTGCATCGCGCTCCACGCCCCGTGCCGCACGTGCATGGTCAGCGTGACGATCGCGACGAGGTAGGCGAGGTAGACGTACCAGTGCTCGGGGGCAAAGGCCACGACCATGCGCTGGTAGGGGCTGTCGAAGCTGCCGCCGACCTCGATGGTGTGGGTGGTGAACTGCAGCAGGTGGAAGACGATGAAGGCCAGCAGGATCAGCCCGCCCCACCGCACGGTCCGCGCCGAGTAGGTCTGCACCAGCCGCTTGTGTATGACGTAGCGGGTCGCCCGGGCGCGGCGGGCCCGGTACCACAGCGCGACGGCGGCGTAGACGTGCACGAGAAGGGCCAGCAGCAGCACGATCCGCTGGATCCACAGGAAGCCCCCGTGCGGCAGGTAGGGGTAGCCGAAGTCCCGCAACGCCTCGGCGTAGCCGTCGAACGCCGCCTGGCCGTTGAAGAGCTTGAGGTTGCCGTACATGTGCAGGAGCACGAAGAGGACGAAGAGGATGCCGGAGATCGCCATGGCACCCTTGAGGGCGACGGTCGTGCCGTTGGCGCGGCGCGGCCTCGTCGGCGTTGTCGTGACCATGGTCCTGATGCTACCCAGTGGTAGGTCACCGGCCGGTCAGCTGTTGGGCACGGCCGGTCCACGGCGGGCGGTGCCCGACGGCGCGGCGCACCGGTGGCGCGGGCCGTCCGGCGTGGTGATCCTCACGGATGCGGACGGCAGCCGTCGGCGTTAGGCGCAGCATGACCGAGACGCAGACGACCGAGACGCTGGAGGAAACGACGCCGGACGGTCCGGCGGGGACGCCGGACGGGGCGACGGTGACGCCGGACGGGACGGCCGGGACGCCGGCGACGCACGCGCAGCCGCCGGCCGGCCGGCCCGGCGCACTGGACCCCACCGCGCTGGACCTGCTCTTCGCCGGCGCGCACACCACCCACGCGTTCGTGCCCGACCCGGTGGACCCCGCGCTCGTGCGCGAGGCCTACGAGCACCTGCGGTGGGCGCCGACGGCGATGAACATCCAGCCGCTGCGGCTCACCGTGGTCACCCCCGCGGCCCGGCCGCGGCTGCTGCCGCACATGAGCGAGGGCAACCGCGCCAAGACCGCGGCGGCCCCGCTGGCCGTCGTCGCCGCCGTCGACCCGGCGTTCCACGAGCACCTGCCGCACCTGGCGCCGTTCCGGGCCGGGGCCCGCGACGGGCTCGCCGGGCAGCCGGAGCAGCGCGAGCAGATGGCCCGGACGAACGGCCTGATCCAGCTCGGGTACCTCATCCTCGCGCTGCGTGGCCTGGGCCTGGCGGTCGGGCCGATGACGGGCCTGGACCCGGCCGGCGTCGACGCCGAGTTCCACGCCGAGAACGGCTGGCGGACGTTGGCGGTGCTCAACGTCGGGCACGCCGCCGACCCCGAGGCGCCCGCGGCCGTCCGGCCCCGCGGCGGCCGGCTGGAGTTCGACCAGGCGGCCCAGGTCTGCTGACTGAGCCGACACCTCGCCGGGCGGCGCAGCGGGTGCGCCGCCGTCAGCCGCCGGTGGCCGCCGGCCGGTCCGGGTCGGCCGACCACTGCGACCACGATCCCGGGTAGAGCGCCGCGGGGATGCCCACCGAGGCCAGCGCCGCCACCTCGTGGGCGGCGGTGACGCCGGAGCCGCAGTAGACGGCGACCGGCGCGCCGCCGGCGGCCCCGAGCGCGGCGAAACCGCTGTTCTGTAGTCCTCGGTCGAGTGTCAGGGTGCTTGTCGTCTGCGGAGTTGCTCGACTTGGTGAGTGTGCGGGCAAGGCGGGCGAGTCGTGTGGAGTTCGTCCGCCTACTCAGTTCGTAGCAGGTCCGCTGTCACGCGTACTCGCGCCGCGAGTGATGCGGCGGCGGCCGAGAGCAGCATCGCGCTGCCGATGGCGAGAAGGAGCGCCACCATGGACGGAGCGTAGGAAGGGATCTCGGGGATTTGCTGCGGGTCGAGTGCCGCCATGGCGGGTAGGAGCAGGAATCCGGCCGGCACCGCGACGACCAGGGCTGCGAGCAGGCCGATGGCGTTCTGCAGCAGCTGGGAACGTCGGGTGAGCCGCTGTGGGACACCGAGCGCGGCGAGTCGGGCCAGGCGGGGGCGTTGTTCGCGGATCCGATCGACCGTGGCGACGCTGAACGAAGCAAGCGTGACGAACGCGGCGATCGCCAGCAGCGTCCAGATCGTCACCAGCGCTTGCTGGGTAGCAGTGAGGTCGCTGAGATCCGTCCGGGTGGTCGTCAGTCCGTGAGCGGCTCCCCAGGCCTGGAGCGCGTCTGCGGTGCTGGTTCCGCCGTCGGCGATGACGACGGCGCCGAGGACTGTTCGGGACTGCGCGAGGCCGGCGGGGATGAAGATTGTCGGGATGGCGTTCGCGCCCCACGCTTCGCGTGTGGCGTCGTAGTCGTATCCGAGGAAACCGGGATAGACCTCACCGGGGGCGGGCGGCATCAGGGTGTCGTGGCCGTCGACGACGGCAATCACACCATCGTCGGTCGTGGGGATCTCGGCGCTGGCGCCGTATTCGACCTCGGGTCCGCCGTCGAAGCGGACCCCGAGCAACGAGATGCCGCTCTCGTTGCAGGTCTCGGTGAGCACGACGAGAGCGGCGAGCTGGTCGCAGGTGCCGACGAAGATCTGGGGAGGTCCGACGACAAGGTCGCCAGCCCAGTTGGCTACTGCGACATCGGGGACGGTGATGACCTGCTGCACGTAGTCGAGGTTGGCGAGCTCGCTGAGGGTCGCGCTGTCGAGGTCGTCGGTGCCCATGAGCGCGACGCGCTGAGGGCCGGAGCCGACGGCGCGCGCACCGGCTCGCACCTCTGGGGTAGCGAGGAACAGCTGGGAGAGCCCGACGGCGGCGGTCAGGAGCAGCGACATCACGCCGAAGCCGGAGGCCTGCCTCGATACGGATGCAGGAGTGACTTGCAGCGCCCGGCCGACCAGTCGTGGTGTGATCGGGTGCTTCACCAGGACCCGGGCGAGCGCGGCGCTGAGCACGGGCGGCACGATCAGGATCGCGACGACGGCGCACGCTCCGCCTCCGACGATCACGGTCCAGGCCGTCGTTTGCTCGACCTGGACAAGACGTACCGGATCGGCGTACATCCAGGCCAGCCACAGCAGCGGCAGCCAGGCCGGGACGAGGATCAGGCAACGCCAGGGTGAGAGCCGGCGGGCAACTGCTGTTTTCGTCGCTGGCAGCGGCTCGCGCAGGCCACGCAGCGTGGGCAGCGCTGCGCAGAGGACGCACAGCAGGACAACTCCGGCGGCGGTAGCCACCGCCACGCAGGGCGAGACGCGAAGACCGGAGCGGAACCATGCCGGGCCAAGCGCCACGAGTCGATCGCCCAGCCACGCGAGCGGGTAGAACGCCAGCCAGCCTGCCAGCGCTCCACCGATCGCGGGCCAGAGCATCTCCAGGGCGGAGACCCCGGCCGCCCTCGATGGGGACAGCCCGATCAGCCGCAGCATGGCCAGTCGTCGGTCCCGCAGGTCGGAGGTCAGCCGCGAAGTCGTCACCAGCAGACCGATCGCGGGGAACAGGCAGGCAATGATGATCACCGCGAACTGGACACGGTAGAAGGGCGCGAACGTCTCACCCTCGGGATACATGGCGGCGGGCACCGCCTGGGCGGCCAGCCCGAGCACCACCACGAGAGCGCATCCACTCGCCGTGGCGATCCAGCGGCCAGGACCGCCAGCCAGCGCGAGGCGCCAGGACAGCCGCAGAAGCCCGGTCATCGCAGGACCGCATCATCGACGTCTGCGACGACCCGGCCGTCGCGCAGCAGGATCTCGCGGTCGGCTCGGGCGGCGATCCGCAGCTCGTGCGTCACGACGACGACGGCGGCCCCAACGTCCCGCGCGGCGGCGAGCAAGGAGTCGATCACGACCTCACCGTTGCGGCTGTCGAGGGACCCGGTTGGCTCGTCGGCGAGCAGCACACGCGGTTCGTGGATCAGTGCCCGGGCGACGGCCACGCGCTGCGCCTCGCCCCCGGAGATCTCGCTGAGCCGCGCTGACGCAAGGTCGGCCAGCCCGAACCGCTCAAGCGCGGCGATGCCGCGGCTGCGAGCCTCACTGTTCGTCACGCCGAGCAGCTGCAGCGGGAGCTCGACGTTCTCGACCGCGGTGAGCTCGGGCACCAGGTCCCCGAACTGGAACACGAGGCCAAGATCGCGGAGCCGCAGCTGGGAGCGTCGACCCTCGCTCAGGTCATGGAGGCGAAGCCCTGCAAGGTGTACTTCGCCAGCATCCGGGCGCTGCAGCCCCGCAAGGATGTGCAACAGGGTGGACTTGCCCGATCCGGACGGTCCCATGATCGCGACGACCTCGCCTGCCGCCACCTCTACGTCCACGCCTTGCAGGACTGGGGTGGGTCCGTAGGCGTGCCGGATGCCGGTGGCACGAATTGCCGGGGTCACGTCTGCTCGGGTCATGGTGCCGAACCGCCGGCAGTGCGAGGAGTCCTTGTCGAGGCGGGGACGGCGCCGTCAACCATCGAGCGGAGCTCAGGAAGGCGACCGACAGCGGCTTCCATCCACCGCAGGTCGGCTTCCAGGTGGGCGATCTCGTAGTCGACGGCGAGGGCATCGACGACATCGGCTGCTGGCGTCTTCATGAGCTGGCGCGACCGTTGCACGAACGCCCGGCGCTGCTGGTCCAGGAGCTCCGCTGGATCGAGGTGCGCGACGAGAGCGAGGACGACGCGGGTGAAGATGACGCCGGGTCGACCGGTCGTCGACTCGACAGGGGCGGCCAGCCACGCCTCCAGCTCACTGACGCCCCGCTCAGTGATGGCGTACACCTTGCGGTCCGGACCGGAGCCGCGCACCACGTCTACGCCGCGGACCAGGTCGTCACGCTCAAGTCTCGCCAGGGTGGAGTAGACCTGCCCGCCCTTCAGCTCGCGATCCCCGCCAAGCAGCGAGTCGTACGACTGCTTCAACGCGAAGCCGTGCGTCGGACCGCGGTCGAGGAAGGCCAGCAAGGCCATCGGAACGCTCATGCCGGGACTGTACACCCAGTATCTACACCGGGTTCTAACTGCGCTTGGGCCTGGGGCGGGTCTCGTGCACGCGCCCGTCGAGATCCAGGGCGCGTTGGTCGTCGCAAACCCCGAAACCGGCGGGCTGCTCGAGTCCGAGAGCATCGACAGCGCCGACAGCGGAGCCCCCGCCCGATGGATGGCGAGAGCTTCCAGTCCGTACGCTGATCCGCGCAGTGTCGACGCCGGGCTCCACGCCGAGAACGGCTGGCCGACGCTGGCGGCGTTCAAGCGTCGGCACGCCGCCGACCCTGAAGCGCCCGCGGCCGTCCGGCCCGGCGGCCGGCTGGAGTTCGACCAGGCGGCCCAGGTCTGTTGACGGGTGTCAAGCTCGGGGCGCGGGGCCGGTGCCCGCCTTGACGACCGGGGCCGCGGTCCGGCGCCGGTCAGCCGCCGGTGGCGGCCGGCCGGTCCGGGTCGGCCGACCACTGCGACCACGACCCGGGGTAGAGCGCCGCGGGGATGCCCACCGACGCCAGCGCCGCCACCTCGTGGGCGGCGGTGACGCCGGAGCCGCAGTAGACGGCGACCGGCGCGCCGCCGGCCGCCCCCAGCGCGGCGAACCGCTCCCGCAGCTCGGCCGGGGGCCGGAAGGCCCCGGATGCCGCCAGGTTCTCCGTCGTGGGGGCGCTCACCGCGCCGGGGATGTGCCCGGCGCGCGGGTCGACCGGCTCGACCTCGCCGCGGTACCGCTCCCCCGCCCGGGCGTCCAGCAGCACCCCTGCCCAGTGGGCGACGGCGTCGGCGTCGGCGGTGGGCAGGCCCGGCCCCGCGGTGCCGGCGGCGAGCGGGAGGACCACGTCGCCGGGCGGGGGGTCCACCGGCCCGGTGTCCACCCGCTCGCCGGCTGCCCGCCAGGCGGCCAGGCCGCCGTCGAGGATCCGCACCCCGGGCAGGCCGGCCCAGCGCAGCAGCCACCAGGCCCGGGCGGCGGAGGTGCCCCCGGCGTCGTCGTAGACGACCACGTCCTGCCCGGCCCGCACGCCCCACCGGCGGGCGGCGGCCTGCAGGTCGGCGGGCGCGGGCAGCGGGTGGCGCCCGTGCCGGGGCGAGGGCGGCCCGGCGAGCTCGCGCTCCAGGTCCACGAACACCGCCCCGGGTAGGTGGCCGGCCAGGTAGGCCGGCCGCCCGTCCGGCTCGGCGAGCGTCCACCGCACGTCCAGCAGCGCCGGTGGCGCCGGGCGGGCCAGCGCGGCGGCGAGCGCCGCCGAGGTGACGAGCACCTCGGTGCGGCGGTCGTCCCAGCCGTCCCGGTCGTTCACGTCGCGCCGGCCGTGCCGACTGTCCCGGTCGTTCACGTGGCCTCGCTCCCCACCGGGCCGGGGCCGGTCCGCAGCTGCTTGCGCATGACGACGGCGTCCTCCCGCTCGGCGACGTAGTAGTTCCGGCGGCGCCCGACCGGGACGAACCCGGCGCGGGCGTACAGGGCCTGGGCGCCGTCGTCGGAGGCCCGGACCTCGAGCAGGACGGACCGGGCGCCGGCCTCGCGGGCGGCGTCGAGGAGCGCCGCGAGCAGGTGGGTGCCGATGCCGCGGCGCCGGTGCCCGGGGGCGACGCCGACGGTCATCACCTGCGCCTCCTCGCCGAGGGCGATGCCGGCGTAGCCGACCAGCCGGTCGCCGTCGGCCGCCGCGACGTACACGCGCCCGGGCGCGGCGAGCTCGTCGAGGTAGGTGCCGCGGGACCAGGCGCCGGGGCCGAACAGCACCGGCTCGAGCGCGAGGACCTGGTCGAGGTCGGCCCGGGTCAGCGGGCGCAGCACGACGTCCATCAGGACGCGCGCTTGCGGGCCCCGGGGACGTGGACGTCGGGGCGGCGCAGGTACCGCGGCTCGGTGCCGAGCTCGACCTCGACGCCGCGGGACGCCTCGGCCAGCCGGGCCGGCACGATCCGGGCGAGCACCGCCGGGTCCGGACGCACCGGCAGGCCCGGGGTCGGCGGCAGCGGGTCGGGGTACAGGGTGGCGCCGGCACCGACGACGGCGGCCCCGGCCGGGACGGGCACGTCGCCCGCGGCGGCCACCGCCGGGCCGGCGAGGCGGGTGACGTCGTCGGCGCCACGGGCGCGGTACCGGGCCCAGTAGACCTCGCGGCGGCGGGCGTCGGTGGCGACGAGGACCTCCGGATCGCCGTCGAGGGCGTCCAGGGCCTGCCGGGCGAGGAGGTCGAGCGAGCTCACGCCGTGCACCGGCAGGCCGGCACCGTGGGCCAGCGCCTGCGCGGTGACCAGCCCGACCCGCAGCCCGGTGAACGGGGCGGGACCGGTGCCGACGGCGATCGCGTCGCAGGCCGTCACCGGGCGCCCGGCGAGCACCTCGGCGACGATCGGGGCCAGGGCCTCGGCGTGGCGACGGGGGTCGGGGCTCTCCGCGGCGCCGACGACGGAGCCGTCCGCGGTGTCCACCAGCGCGACGGCGCTGCCGGCGGAGGTGTCGATGCAGAGCAGGAGCACCCGGCCAGGGTAGTGCGCCGGGCCGGGCCGCCGCCGGGCCGCCCTCGACCTGGGTCGGTGCGGGCGGGGTCAGCCGCGCTCGCGGGGCTGGCGCGGGGACGCCGCGCCGGCCGGTCCGCGGCGTCCGTCCCGGCGCGGCGCCCCGCGGGCCGGCACGTCGTCGTGGGGCCGGCTGGGTGTGTCCCGGGCGGACCGGTCCGCGGCCTCCCGGCGGCGCGGCCTGTCCCGGGCGGACCGGTCCGCGGCCTCCCGGCGGCGCGGCGTGCCCCGGGCCGGCCCGTCCCCGCCCGCCGGTCGGCGCAGCCACACGATGAGCCCGGCCCAGACGAGGAGGACCAGGAGCACGACCCCGACCACGACCACCGGGGACCAGCTGCGCTCCGGCTCGGCGGCAGGGGCGGCCTGGCCGGGCTCGGCGCCGTCGGCCCCGGCGTACCGCGCGACGACGAAGGGCTGGTAGACGTCCACCGGTGCGGGACCGGCGAGGACCTCCCGGGCGGCCTCGTCCAGCGGGCGCACCTCGCCCTCGGCCACGCTGAACCAGCCGTCGAGCGGGTCGTCGTGGACGAAGGGGACGTCCGCGGGCAGGTCCGCCAGGGCGCCGGCGAGGTCGGCGTCGGTGAGGACCTCCTCGAGCCCGGCCTGGCCGCCGTCGAGCTGGGCGAGGACGACGGCGCGCGCACCGCCGTCGGTCAGGAGCGGCGCGGCCCACCGGTCCACAGCCACCGTTGCCGGCTCCGGGTTGCCCCCGCCGAGGAAGGCCGCGGACCAGGTGTGCACCGGGCGGACCAGCCCGAGCCGGAGGCTGTCGCGCTCCTGGCCCAGGTCGGTCGTCGCGGCGCTGGCGGCGGCCAGGGCCCCGTCCCGGAACCAGGCGGCGACCTGCTCGGGCACGCCCGGGACGACCGGCGGGGCGGGCGCCGCGTCGTCGGTGTCGGCGAGCGCCGGCGCCGGCCAGGCCGCGGTCAGCAGCATCAGCAGCCCGGATAGCACCCAGGCCGGCCAGCGGACCGGGCCGCGGCTGGTCGGCCGCCGGCCGCGGCCCGGCGCCGTCGCCATCGCCATCGCCGTCGTCCGGGCCTGCCTCACGCCGGCTGCCCGGCGAGCGCCGCCAGGTCCACCCCGGCCCACCGCTCCCCTACCCCGCGCAGGCGGACCTCGCGGGGGGCGGGGGCGGCGAGCTCGTCGGGGGAGGCGGCGGTGCCGCCGCGGGGCCGGTAGATCTCGACCTCCAGCCGGTCGACGGCGAGCGGCTCGACCTTGCCCTCGCCCCACTCCACGACGGTGACCGACTCCGCCAGGGAGGTGTCCAGGTCGAGGGCGTCGACCTCCTCCAGGGAGGCGAGGCGGTAGGCGTCGACGTGCACCAGGTCCGGGCCGGCGCCCAGGGCGGGGTGGACCCGGGCGATGATGAAGGTAGGAGAGGCCACCTGCCCGCGCACCCCGAGGCCGGCGCCGATGCCCTGGGTCAGGGTCGTCTTCCCGGCCCCGAGGTCGCCGGTGAGCAGGACCAGGTCGCCGGCGCGCAGCAGCCCGGCCAGCCGCTGGCCGAGCGCCCGGGTCGCGGCGGCGTCGGGGACCGTCAGCGTCACCGTCATGGCTGCTCCGCCCGCCCGTCGTCCGGCCCGGCCCCGCGGTACTCCCGGGGCACCCGGGCCCCGAGCCGGGTGACGATCTCGTAGCTGATCGTGCCGCAGACCCGGGCCCAGTCCTCCGCCGTCGGCTCCCCGGCGGCGCCGTCGCCGAACAGGACCGCGGTGTCCCCGGCCCGGACCGCGGCGCTCTCCGGGCCGAGGTCGACGACCACCTGGTCCATGCAGACCCGGCCGGCGACGTGGTAGCGGCGGCCGGCCACCTGCAGCGGCCCGGCGCCGGAGGCGGCCCGCGGGACGCCGTCGGCGTAGCCGAGCGGGACGACGCCGAGGTGGGTGTCGGTGGTGGTGCGCGCGGTGTGGCCGTAGGACAGCGGCGTGCCGGCCGGGGCGGGCTTGGTCAGCGCCAGCCGGGCCTCCAGCCGCATGGCCGGGCGCAGGCCGAGGGCGGCGGCGTCGGCGACGTCCGGGGCGGGGGTCAGGCCGTAGACGGCGATCCCCGGGCGGACCAGGTCGAAGTGGGTGCCCGGGTGGAAGAGGGTGCCGGCGGAGGCGGCGAGGTGGCGCACCTGGGGGTGCAGGCCGGCCGCCTCGACCCGGGCGAGGGCCTCGCCGAACGCCGCGACCTGGGCCGCGGTGGCCGGGTTGTCCACCTCGTCGGCGCAGGCGAGGTGGGACCAGACCCCGACGACCTCCACCGTGCCGGCCGCTGCGGCCGCGCCGGCGGCGGCGAGCAGGTCGGCCAGCGCCTCCGGGCGGGCGCCGCCCCGGCCCATCCCGGTGTCGACCTTCAGGTGCACCCGGGCCGTGCGGCCGGTGGCGCGGGCGGCCCGGTCGATCTCGGCCACCGCCCACGGCGCCGACGCGGAGAGGTCCAGGTCGGCCTCCAGGGCCAGGTGCAGCGGGGCGCCCGGGGCGTAGAGCCAGGTCAGGATGCGCGGCCGGGGGGCGCCTGGCTGGGCGGCCAGGCCGGCACGCAGGGTCAGGGCCTCGGCGAGCTGGGCGACGCCGAGCCAGGTCGCCCCGCCGGCGAGCGCGGCGCGGGCGGTCGGGAGCAGGCCGTGGCCGTAGCCGTCGGCCTTCACCACGGCCATGACCGCGGCGGTCGGCGCGGCCGCCCGGAGCACCTGCACGTTGTGCGCGATGGCGCCCAGGTCCACGAAGGCGCGGGCCGGGTGGGCGGCGCGGCCGTCGTCGGCGTCGGGGCCGGCGTCGGCGGCAGCCAGACCGTTCGCCCCCGGCACGGGGACCGGTGCCCCGGGGGCACCAGAAGCACCGGGCGGGGGCTGCACGGCGCTGCCCGCGGGGGCGGGCGTCGGGCGGGAGGTCACGGCCATCAGTCTCCCACCGCCCCCGCTGGCGGCCGCAGCACGGTGCGCAGCGCGGCCGGGATCGCGGCGGCGACGTCGCCGGCGAGGATCGGGGTCCCGGGCCCCGGGCGGTCCGCCGGCCACTGCCCGGCGGCGATCCGGGCGGCGCGGCCGTGCACCAGGGCCGCGGCGGCGGCGAGCCGGGCCGGCAGGCCGTCGCCGTCGCCGCCGTCGGCCGCCTCGGCGGCGAGCTGGTCGCCGTACCCGGCCAGCAGGGCGCCGAGCACCCCGGTCAGCACGTCGCCGGCCCCGGCGGTGGCCAGCCAGGGGGTGGCGTCGGCCTGGGCGTACAGCGGCCCGTCCGGGGCGGCGACGACGGTGACGGCGCCCTTGAGCAGCACCGTCGCCCCGGTGATCTCGGCGGCCAGCCGGGCGTGCCGGGCCGGGGCGGCGTCGACGTCGTCCCGGCTGGTCTGCTCCCCGCGCCCGGTGAGCAGGGTCGCGAGCTCCCCGGCGTGCGGGGTCAGGACGACCGTGGCGGGCAGGTCGGTGAACGCGTCGTCGGTGAGCAGGGACAGCGCGCCGGCGTCCAGCACAGCCGGGACGCCGTCGGCGAGCGCGGCGCTGAGCGACTCGGCCACCTGCTCGGCGCGGACCGCCTGGTCGGGGTCCACCCCGGAGCCCAGCGCCCAGGCCTGGACCCGGCCGGCGGCCGTGACCACCTCGGGGTACCGGGACCGGATCAGGCCGGTCGGGGTCTCCGGCCCGAGGTAGCGGACCATACCCAGCCCGGTGCGCAGCGCGCCGGCGGCGGACAGCACGGCGGCGCCGGGGTACGCCTGGGAGCCGGTCACCAGGCCGAGCACGCCGCGGGTGTACTTGTGGTCGGCGGGCCCGGGCAGCGGCCACAGGTCGGCGACGTCGGCGTCGGTGAGCCGGCATGCCGCGGGCTGCTCGGCGGCCAGCGCCGCGCCGAGCCCGACGTCGACCACCACCAGGCGGCCGGCGAGGCCGGCGGCCGGGGGCAGCAGGAGGCCCGGCTTGGCGGTGCCCATGGTGACGGTGCGGTCGGCCGGCAGGACGGGGCCGGGCACGGTGCCGTCGTCGACGCCGATCCCGCTGGGGACGTCGACGGCGACCACGATCGGCTCGTCCGGGGAGGCGGCCCGCTCGCCGGCCAGGGCGGTGACCGCCTGGGCGAGCGGGTCCCGCAGCGGGCCGCGGGTGCCGACGCCGACCAGGGCGTCCACCCACACCCCGGCGCGCCGGGCCAGGGCCAGGAGCGGGCCGGGCTCGGCGCCGTCCAGGCGGTGCACGCTGACCCCGGCGGCGCGGGCGGCGGCGAGGCCGTCGGGGTGGGCGTCGGCGGCGAGCAGGGCGGCGTGCACCCGGCAGCCGCGCCGGGCCAGGTGCGCCCCGGCGAAGAGGGCGTCCCCGCCGTTGTTGCCCGCGCCGACCAGGAGCAGGACCACCGAGCCGCTCACCCGGTGCCCGCGCTCGCCCAGGGCGGCTGCTACCTGCCCGGCCAGGGCGTACGCGGCGCGCGCCATCAGCGGCTCGCCGGCGGCGAGCGGCGGCTCCTCGGCGGCGCGGACCTGGGCGGCGGTGTGTGCGTGGATCATCCCCCCATCGTGCCCGCCGGGGGCGGGAGGGGCCGGACGGGTGCCGTCGGCGCGCCGTGACGGTCGAGCGCCGAGACGGTCGAGGGGCCGAGACTGTCGACGTGCCGGGACCACTGGCGCGCCGAGACCGACAAAGTGGTGCTGGCAACAACCGTTTTGACGTTCTCGACGCCGGGCGCGACGGTGACGACGGGCCAGCGGTCCGGGCGTGGAACTACCCGGCGGCCCGGCGTGGATTGAACTGCCCGGCGACCGGGCACCGGGGCCCCGGGCGGCGCTCAGGACTCGGCGACCACCATCGCCGAGGCGATCCCGGCGTCGTGCGAGACGGACACGTGCCACCGGGTGATGCCCAGCTCGGCGGCGCGGGCGGCGACCGTGCCGCGCAGCTCCACCACCGGCGCCCCGCCGAGCACGCGGTGCACGGTGCAGTCGTGCCAGCGCATCCCGGCCGGCGCGCCGAGCGCCTTGGCGATGGCCTCCTTGGCGGCGAACCGGGCGGCCAGCGAGGCGCCGGGCAGGTCTCGCTCGGCGGGCGTGAAGAGCCGGGTCCGCAGCCGGGGCACCCGCTCGAGCTCGGCGAGGAAGCGGGCGACGTCGCACACGTCGATCCCGACGGCGACGATCACGGCCGCGCCTCCTCGGGACCGGCCGTGGCCGCCACCCCGCCGGCCGCCGTCGTCATTCCACCGTGACGGACTTGGCCAGGTTGCGCGGCTGGTCCACGTCCAGCCCCTTGGCGGTGGCCAGGGCGGAGGCGAAGATCTGCAGCGGCACGACCGTCACCAGCGGCATCATCAGGGTCGGGGTGCGCGGGACCCGGAAGACGACGTCGGCGAACGCGGTGACGGCCTCGTCCCCCTCCTCGGCGATGACCAGGGTGCGGGCCCCGCGGGCGCGGACCTCCTGGATGTTGGACACCACCTTGGCGTGCAGGGTGGGCCGGCGCGGGGTGGGCACCACGACGAACACCGGCTGGCCCTCCTCGATCAGGGCGATCGGGCCGTGCTTGAGCTCCCCGGCGGCGAAGCCCTCGGCGTGGATGTAGGCGAGCTCCTTGAGCTTCAGCGCCCCCTCGAGCGCCACCGGGTACCCGACGTGCCGGCCCAGGAAGAGCACCGAGGTGACGTCCTTCATCGCCTCGGCGACCGCCCGCACCTCCCCCTCGCGGTCGAGAAGCTCCTGGATCTTGGCCGGCAGCTTGCCCAGCTCGGCCAGGTAGTCCGCGACCTCGTCCGCATACTTGTTGCCGCGCAGCTCGGCCAGGTAGAGCCCGAGCAGGTAGCAGGCGGTGATCTGGGCGAGGAACGCCTTGGTGGAGGCCACCGCGACCTCGGGGCCGGCGTGGGTGTACAGGACCGCGTCGGACTCCCGGGCGATCGTCGAGCCGTGGGTGTTGACCACGGCCAGCACCTTGGCGCCCTGCTCGCGGGCGTGCCGGATGGCCATGATGGTGTCCATCGTCTCCCCGGACTGGGAGATGGCGACGACGAGGGTCTTCTCGCTCACCACAGGGTCCCGGTAGCGGAACTCGTGCGCGAGCTCGACCTCCACCGGGATCCGGCACCAGTGCTCGATGGCGTACTTGGCCACGTGCCCGGCGTAGGCCGCGGTGCCGCAGGCAACCACGATGATCTTGTCCACGCTGCGCAGCACGGCCGGCTCGATCCGCAGCTCGTCCAGCACGAGGTTGCCGGCGCCGTCGTGCCGGCCGAGCAGGGTGTCCGCGACGGCCTTGGGCTGGTCGTGGATCTCCTTGTCCATGAAGGTGGCGAAGCCGCCCTTGACCGCGGCGTTGGCGTCCCAGTCCACGGTGTAGCGCCGGCCGGTGGCGGGGGTGCCGTCGCCGTCGACGACGCGCACCTCCTCGGCGGTGATGGTGACCACCTGGTCCTGGCCGAGCTCGAGCGCCTCGCGGGTGTGGCCGATGAAGGCGGCGACGTCGGAGCCGAGGTAGTTCTCGCCGTCGCCCAGGCCGACGACGAGCGGGGAGTTCAGCCGGGCGCCCACCACGGTGCCGGGCTCCTCGGCGTGCATGGCGAGCAGGGTGAAGGCGCCCTCCAGGCGGCGGGTCACCGCCAGCATGGCGGCGGTGAGGCCCCCGGTCTCGTCGTAGGCGCGGCCGAGGAGGTGGGCGGCGACCTCGGTGTCGGTCTCGGAGGTGAAGGGGACCCCGGCCTCGAGGAGCTCGGCCTTGAGCGGGGCGAAGTTCTCGATGATGCCGTTATGGATGACGGCGAGCCGGCCGTCCGCGCTGAGCTGGGGGTGGGCGTTGGCGTCGGTGGGTGCGCCGTGGGTGGCCCACCGGGTGTGCCCGATGCCGGCGGTCGCCGGGGGGAGGGGGTCCGCCTCGAGCGCTTCCCGCAGGTTCGCGAGCTTGCCGGCCCGCTTGGCGGTGGCCAGGCCGGTGGGCGTGACCAGCGCGACGCCGGCGGAGTCGTAGCCGCGGTACTCCAGGCGGGCCAGGCCCTCCAGGGCGACGTCCAGGGGGCGGGTCGAGGGCACGGCCGGGCCCACGTAGCCGACGATTCCACACATGGGCGCCAGGATAACGACCGGTCCGACGGCGGCCGGCAGGCCGGGTTCCCGGCGCGGCCCCCGCCACCCGCCGTCGTCCGCAACTGCCAGACTGGCTGCCGTGCACCAGACCACCGCGCCGACCACGCCCTTCGTGGAGTTCGACCGGTCCTCGTGGCGCCAGCTGGCCGCCTCCACCCCCCTGCCGCTGACCGACGCCGACGTCGTCAACCTCCGCGGCCTGGGCGACCCGCTCGACCTGGCGGAGGTGGACGCGGTGTACCGGCCGCTGTCCGGGCTGCTGCAGCTCTATGCCGCGGCCACCCGCGCGCTGCACCAGGCGACGTCGACGTTCCTGGGCGAGCGGGCCGGCCGCACCCCGTACGTCATCGCGGTGGCCGGCTCGGTGGCGGTCGGCAAGTCCTCCACCGCCCGGCTGCTGCGCGAGCTGCTGCGCCGCTGGCCGCAGACGCCCCGGGTGGAGCTGATCACCACCGACGGGTTCCTCTACCCCAACGCCGAGCTCGAGCGCCGCGGCCTGCTGGAGCGCAAGGGGTTCCCGGAGTCCTACGACCGGCGGGCGCTGCTGCGCTTCGTCGCCGACGTCAAGGCCGGCGCGCCGGAGGTCAGCGCCCCGCTGTACGACCACGTGACCTACGACATCGTGCCCGGCGGCACCCAGGTGGTGCACCGCCCGGACGTGCTCATCGTCGAGGGGCTCAACGTGCTCCAGCCCGCGCGGGTCACCGCCGGCGGCACCTCGTCCCTGGCGGTGAGCGACTTCTTCGACTTCTCCATCTACGTCGACGCCCGCGCCGCGGACATCAAGCGCTGGTACGTCTCCCGCTTCCTGAAGCTGCGGCGCACCGCGTTCGCCCAGCCGGAGTCCTACTTCCGCCGGTACGCCGGCCTCGACGACGACGCCGCGGTGGCCCGGGCCGAGCAGATCTGGGACACGATCAACGCCCCGAACCTGGTGCAGAACATCCAGCCGACCCGCGGCCGGGCGACCCTGGTGCTGACGAAGGCGGCGGACCATCGGATGCACCGGATGCGGCTGCGCAAGCTCTGACGGCAGGCGTCAGCCGCGCTCGCCGTCGCCTGGCGGCTCAGCACCGGCGCCCACCGACTCGGTCAGCCGGGCTCGCCGTCGCCCGGCGGGTCGGTGCCGGCGCCCGTCTCCGAGGCCGCCCCGGCCGCCGTCCCGCTGGCCGCGGTCGTCGCGCCCGCCGTAGTCCCCCTCGCCGCCGTCGGCCGGTCCGTCCCAGCCGCCCGGTCCGCCTCCTCCTCCGGCGTGAGCAGCACCTCGGCCGGCGTCGGCGCGGCGGGGAACCAGCGTTCGTGCGCGAAGCTGAGGACCCTGTCGACGACCAGCCCGATCAGCACCCCGCCGACCACCCCCACCGCCACCGCGATCAGGGGGTGCTCGTGCAGGAAGACCCCGGCGCCCATGCCCAGCAGGACCGAGTAGCCGCCCCAGACGACGGCGGCGAAGCCGGCGATGACGACGAAGCGGCGCCGGGGGAAGCCCACCGCGCCGGCGGTCATGTTCACGGCCACCCGGCCGATCGGGACGAACCGGGCGGAGAGGATGAACACCGTGCCGCGCTGGGCGAGGATCCGCCGGGCCCAGGCCAGGGTCCGCCGCCCCCGCGGGGAGCGGAACAGCGGGATCCGGTCCAGCGGGAGCCGGGTGCCGATGGCGTAGGCGATCACGTCGCCGCAGAACGCGCCGACCGCGGCGGCGGCCAGCAGCAGCCACAGCCGCGGACCCTCCTCGCCGGAGACCGTCAGGACGGCGACGCTGATGACGATCGACTCGCTCGGCACGGGCGGGAAGAACCCGTCGATGGTGGCCAGGACGACGACGGCGAGGAGCGCCCAGGGGGACGCGCCCAGACCGAGGACGAAGTCCTCCACCGCCGTCATGGCCTCGACCACCGCGCCTCCCGCGTCGCCCCCAGGTGCGGCGCCGGGTGCAGCGCCACCGAGAACGGTACGGCACGGTCGGGCGGCACCGAACCCTGAATTTCCCTGACCGGGACCCTGGTTCGTGCCCCCGACAGCGGTCCGGGGCGCCGTCGCCGGGCCGGGCGGGACGGCCGGTGGCCTACAGCGCGAGCCGCTCCTGGACGACGTCGGCCAGGCCGTGCGCAACGACGTCGGCCTCGTCCTCGGTGGCGGCCTCGACCATCACCCGGACCAGCGGCTCGGTGCCCGAGGGGCGCAGCAGCACCCGCCCGTTCTCCCCCAGCGCCTCCTCGGCGCGGCGCACCGCCTCGACGACGCCGGCGTCGGTGCCGGTGCGCGTCTTGTCCACGCCGGGGACGTTGATCAGCCGCTGCGGCAGCCGGGTCACGACCGCGGCGAGGTCGGCCAGAGACCGCCCGGTGGACGCGACCCGCGCGGCGAGCAGCAGCGAGGTGAGGATCCCGTCGCCGGTGGTGGCGTGCCGGGCGTTGATGATGTGGCCGGACTGCTCCCCGCCCAGGGTGTGCCCGCCGGCCCGCATCGCCTCCAGCACGTAGCGGTCGCCGACGGCGGTCTGCACGGTGGTGATGCCGGCCGCCCGCATGGCCAGCAGCAGCCCGAGGTTGGACATCACCGTGATGACCAGGGTGTCGTTGGCGAGCGCGCCGTCCTCCTTCAGGGCGAGCGCGAGCAGCCCCATGATCTGGTCGCCGTCGACCAGGGCGCCGGTGTGGTCAACCGCCAGGCATCGGTCGGCGTCGCCGTCGTAGGCCACCCCGAAGGCCGCCTCGGCGGCCACCGTGACGGCCTGGAGCTGCTCGGGGTGGGTCGAGCCGCAGTTGTCGTTGATGTTGCGCCCGTCCGGGGAGGCGTTGACGACGACGACGTCGGCGCCGGCCTCGCGTAGGGCGAGCGGGGCGATGTCCGAGGCGGCGCCGTTGGCGCAGTCCACGGCGATCCGCAGCCCGTTCAGCCGGGTGCCGCAGGCGGCCACGAGGTGGTCGACGTAGCTGCGGTCGGCGAGCGCGGTCTCGGTCTCGATCGAGCCGACGTCGGCGCCGACCGGGCGCTCCCAGTCGGCGCCGAGCTGGGCCTCGATCTGGTCCTCGAGGGCGTCCTCGAGCTTGAAGCCGCCGCGGGCGAAGAACTTGATGCCGTTGTCCGGCATGCCGTTGTGCGAGGCGGACACGACGACGCCGAGGTCGACGTCGGTGCTGGCCGTCAGGTGCGCGACGCCGGGGGTGGGCAGCACGCCGACCTGGGTGACGTCGACGCCGGCGCTGGCCAGGCCGGCGGCCAGGGCGGCGGAGAGGAGCTCGCCGGAGATGCGGGTGTCCCGCCCGATCACCGCCCGGGGCCGGCGGCCCTGCGGCTCGGTGGAGGCGATGAGCACCCGGGCGGCCGCCGAGCCGAGGCCGAGGGCCAGCTCTGCCGTGATCTCGCGGTTGGCGAGCCCCCTGACCCCGTCGGTCCCGAAGAGCCGTCCCATGCTGCCTCCACTGTCGTCGCTGTCGTCGCTGCCGACGTCGTCGTTACGGGCCCGCGCGCCGTCGGCGGTACGCGCGCTGGCCGCAGGCCTGGCGGCGCCCGCGCGCCGACGCCAGCCGCGGGCGGGCCGGTGCCCGTGGCGCCCGGGCCGGGCGGCCCGGATGCCGCGGCCTATGGTGCCACCGCTGGCCGGTCTGACCGGACAGGAGCATGCGAGAGGTAGCACAGTCTCGGCAGGCCCGACCGGGACGGCGCGGGACGGAGCCGCTCCGCCGGCCGCCCGGCGGAGGACGGCCGCTGCCGGCCGGGTCCACGCCGAGGACGGCGACTGCCCGGGCGGCGCCGCGGCCAGGACGGCACCTGCCCGGCCGGCGCCACGGCCAGGACGGGCGCAGCCCCCGGCGTCGCCGAGAGCGACACCGGGGGCTGGGTGACCGACGAAAGGCGCGCCGCCGGGGAGCGCCCGGCAACGGCCGGCGGCAGCGAAGCCGCCGCGACGGTCAGCGCTTGGAGTACTGCGGGGCCTTGCGGGCCTTCTTCAGGCCGGCCTTCTTGCGCTCGGTGGCGCGGGCGTCGCGGGTGAGGAAGCCGGCCTTCTTCAGCGTGGGCCGGTTGGACTCGGCGTCGATCGCGTTCAGGGCCCGGGCGATGCCGAGGCGCAGCGCGCCGGCCTGGCCGGAGGCGCCGCCGCCGTTGATGCGGGCGACGACGTCGAAGCGGCCCTCGAGGTCGAGCACGGTGAACGGCGAGCGGACGAGCTGCTGGTGCAGCTTGTTGGGGAAGTAGTCCTCCAGCGTCCGGCCGTTGATCTTCCACTGCCCGCTGCCGGGAACGAGCCGCACGCGGGCGACGGCCTCCTTGCGGCGCCCGAGGGCCTGGCCGGGGGCGGTCAGGGACTGGCCCTGGCCGGCGGCGGGGGCGGCGGTCTCGGTGGTGTAGCTGCTGGGCGCGTTCTCGCCGTCCAGCTCGAAGTCGGTGGTGGTCTCAGCCACAGTTCTCCTCAGTCATGTTCCGACGGTGCCTCGGCGCGGACGCCTTACTGGGCGACCTGGGTGATCTCGAAGGCCTGCGGCTTCTGCGCGCTGTGCGGGTGCTCGGCACCGGCGTAGACCTTGAGCTTCTTGATCTGGGCGCGGCCCAGGGTGTTCTTCGGGAGCATGCCGCGCACGGCCTTCTCCACGGCCCGCTCCGGCCGCTTGGCCAGGAGGTCGGCGTAGCGGGTGGCCTTCAGCCCGCCCGGGTACCCGGAGTGGCGGTAGGCGAGCTTCTTGTCGCGCTTGTTCCCGGTGAGGGCAACCTTGTCGGCGTTGACGACGACGACGAAGTCGCCGTTGTCCACGTGCGGCGCGAAGGTCGGCTTGTGCTTCCCACGGAGCAGTGCGGCGACCTGCGTCGCCAGTCGGCCGAGGACGACGTCGGTCGCGTCGATGACGTACCAGTTCTTCGTGACGTCGCCGGGCTTCGGTGTGTACGTACGCACGGGCGTTGCCTTCTCTTAGCGTTCTCTCGGTCGGGCCGCAGTCATGGCAGGGCCGCGACCCATGGTCAGTGGTGCTCGCTGCGCGCATCGACGTCCCCCAGCCCGGCGAGTGGGAGGCACCGGGAGGGCATGCGGATGCACAACGACGTCCCAGGGTACTGCCCGGGCGCGGCGAGGGTCAAAAGGTCGTTGCGCCGTCGGCGGTGAGACCGGCCACCCCACCCCCGCCCGCCGTTGGCCCGACGGCGGTGGCTCCATCCGGCCCGACGGCGGCGGCCCATCCGGCCGACGACGCGGCGGCTGCCGGCGTGGGAACCGACCGGACGCCGTCGGCGGGACGAGACCCCGCCGACGGCGGGACCCCCGAGCAAAGGTAGCTGTCCAGATCGCGGCTTGTTTCTGGCGGTTCCAGCATGCCGAGCCGCGGCGCTCAGACCACCGGCGTGTAGACCAATACGTCTACACTCCCTAATCTGGGCACGTGAGCGACACGACGACGATCCGGGTCAGCCGCGCCACGCGCGACGCACTCAACGATCTGGCGGCCCGGCGTGGCGAGACCGTGACCGTGACCGTCTCCCGCGCCACGCGGCTGCTCGAGCAGGAGGTCGTCGGGCGTGACCTCTCCGCCCCGCTGCGCGACGACGAGCTCGCCTGGCTCGATGCTGACGCCGGGTGACGTCGTCGAGCTCGACCTCGCACCCACGGGCGCGGAAGCGGGTCTGCGCAGGCCCGCCGTCGTCCTCACCGCCGAGCAGATCCTCCGTGGTGGGCCGAACGTGGTCCAGGTGGTCCCCCTCGCCCGCACGATCCGCGACAGCGGCTCCGAGATCGTCATCGAACCCGATGAGCACAACGGGCTCGGTGCCGTCTCCGCCGCCCAGTGCCAGCACATCCGATCCGTCGCCACGACGCGGGTGAGCGTGCGGATCGGCAACGTGGGCCCGGCCGTGCTTCGACAGCTCCGGGACACCGTGACGATGATCATCGACGCCTGAGCTGCTGGGCCTGCTCGAGGACAGAGGCCGTCGAAGTGCTCGGGAACGTGGGCGACATCGGAGAGCGTGGTCGGTGTGACCCAGCGGCCGCGAGGGCGTGGTCGGGTGCCTGGAAGCGCAGCGAATCCAGCACTACGCCGAAGCGGGAACGCCGCCAGGGGCGTCACCGCACCCGGGCGCCGTCGTCCGCCCAGACCGGCTCGGGCGTCTCCACCACCGTGCCGTCGGCCCGGACCAGCAGGAAACGGTCGAAGCCGCGGGCGAACCACCGGTCGTGGGTCACCGCGAGCACGGTGCCCTCGAAGGCGGCGAGGCCCGCCTCCAGCGCCTCGGCGGAGTGCAGGTCGAGGTTGTCGGTGGGCTCGTCCAGGAGCAGCAGGGTGGCGCCGGAGAGCTCGAGCAGGAGGATCTGGAAGCGGGCGGCCTGCCCGCCGGAGAGCGTCTCCACCCGCTGCTCGGCGGCGCGGGCGAGCTCGTAGCGGTCCAGCGCCCGGCTGGCCTCCTCCCGGCCCATCCCGGCGCGGTCGCCCTCGCCGCGGTGGAGCACCTCGAGCAGGGTGCGCCCGGTCAGGTCCTGCCGCAGGTGGCCCTGGGCGAACCAGCCGGGGCGGACCCGGGCGCCGAGGCGCGCGACGCCGGTGTGCGGGACGGGCTCGACCGGCTGACCGTCGGCCGGGCGGTGCTCCGGGCCGGGGTCGGTGCCGCCGGCGGCGAGCAGGCGCAGCAGGTGGGACTTCCCGGTGCCGTTGGCGCCGAGCACGGCGAGCCGCTCGCCGAACCAGACCTCCAGGTCGAACGGCTGGGTCAGGCCGGTCAGCGCGAGCCCCTCGCACACCACGGCCCGCTTGCCGGTCCGCCCGCCGCGCAGGCGGACCTGCACGTGCTGCTCGGCGGCCACCACCTCCGGCGGCCCGACCTCCTCGAACCGGGCGAGCCGGGTCCGGGCGGCCTGCAGCCGGGAGGCCATGTCCGCGTTGTACGCCGCCTTCTGCCGGTACATCGCGACCAGCTCGCGCAGCTTGGCGTGCTCCTCGTCCCACCGACGGCGCAGCTCGGCCAGCCGTGCCAGCCGCTCGGCCCGGGCGGCGGGGAAGGTGGTGAAGGACCCGGTGTGCACCCACGCCGTCGCCCCGGCCGGCCCGGGCTCGAGGGCGGCGACGTGCGTGGCCGTGCGGGCGAGGAGCTCGCGGTCGTGGCTGACGAAGAGCACGCCCTTGTCGGTGGCCAGCAGCTGGTCCTCGAGCCAGCGCTTGGCGGGCACGTCCAGGGCGTTGTCCGGCTCGTCGAGGACCAGGAGCTCGGCGGGGCCGACGAGCAGGGCGGTCAGCACCAGCCGCTTGACCTCCCCGCCGGACAGCGTCCCCGCGGCGCGCCACTGCGCCCGCTCGAAGGGCTGGGCGAGGACCTGCTGGGTGACCTCGTCCCACGCAGCCTCGGCGGCGTACCCGCCGACGTCGGCCCAGTCGGCCAGCGCCTGGGCGTAGGCGAGCTGGGCGGGCTCGTCGTCGTCGGTCATCATCGCCAGCTCGGCGGCGGTGAGCCGCTCGGCCACCTCCCGCAGCCGGACCGGCGCGTGCCTGACGAGCAGGTCCCGGACCGTGGTGTCGTCGTCGCGGCGGCCGAGGAGCTGGTCCATGACCGCGACCGTGCCGCTGCGGGTCACCGCCCCGCGGTGCGGGGCGAGCTGGCCGGTGGCGATGCGCAGCAGCGTGGTCTTCCCGGCGCCGTTCGGCCCGACGAGGGCCACCCGGTCCCCCTGCCCGACGTGGAGGGAGACGTCGGCGAGCAGGCCCCGCCCGTCGGGGAGGTCGTAGCCGATGCCGGACAGGTCGAGGTGCGCCACGGCGTCAGGGTGCATCGGCCGGGCCTGCCGGGTCCACGGCATTTGCGGTGGGTCGGGCGCTTACGGGTGCCTGGCTCTTCCTGAGCACCATGGCGCACGGCGGGTGATGCCGCTGTGCGCCGCGCGTGCTCGGCACTGCGGCACACCGCCCGCGCTTGGTGTCGCGGGCACCGCCCCTGCTGGTGCCGCCACGCACTGCCCGCGCCTGGAGCCGCTGCAAGCCGCCCGTGCGGTGCACCACTTCCCGTGCGAGCGCGCTGCGCGGATGGCAGCCTGGAGGGCATGAGCGAACCGGACACCTCGGGCACCAGCCAGGACCCGTCCCTCCCCGGCGAGGGCGAGTACAACCAGCCGACCAAGGAGGAGACGCTAGAGGAGCGGGCGGTGGACGACCTGCTCGACGAGGGCTACTCGCCGCCGGAGTACGACCCCCTCAAGGGGGTGGCGCTGACCCAGCAGGAGCAGGTCGAGGGCGAGGGCCTGATTGAGCGCCTGGACCGGGAGGAACCAGAGGTCTGGGAGGAGGAGCCGACCCCGGCCCCGCAGGCGGAGCCCGACCGGGCCGGGCGGATCGAGGCCCTGCCCGACGACGACGACCCCACCGACGAGCTCGGCGAGAGCCAGTCGGTGCTCGCCTCGGACGTCGGCGTCGCCGGTGGTGCCGCCACCGCCGAGGAGGCCGCGATGCGGGTGCGCGACGAGGACGAGGTCGGCGGCCTGACCGACGAGGGGTCCTCCGTCTGATCGAGGGCGGCGCTGGCGACCGACCGCCGCGACGGTGTCAGCGGCGGTGATTATCGTCGGGCCATGGCACTGACGAGGGAAGAGCGTGAGCAGTTCCTGGCCGAGCCGCACGTCGGTGCGCTTGCCGTATCCGCCGGCCCGGGCCGGGGACCGCTCACCGTGCCCATCTGGTACCAGTACGCCCCCGGCGAGGACCTGTGGGTGCTCACCGGGGCGAGCTCGCGCAAGACCCAGCTGATTCGGGCGGCGGGGCGCTTCAGCATGATGGCCGAACGCCTGACGCCCACCGTGCGCTACGTCTCGGTCGAAGGGCCGGTCACGACGATCGAGCCCGGCACCGCGGAGCACCGACACGAGATCGCGCACCGGTACCTCGACGAGCCGGCAGCGGCCCGGTACCTCGCGTTCGCGCAGGACCATCTTGGTCCGGAAGTCGTCATCTCGATGCAGCCCGAGCGCTGGCTGGCTGCCGACCTGGGCTCGTTCTAGGACGTCGGCCGCTCGGCGCCGAGGACGCGGACGGACCGGGCCTGTGCCGCCCTGGCGGACAGCTGGTCGGCGGGCGGGTACCCCACCGCCTCCAGGGTCAGGCCGTGCGCGGGGGCGACGGCGACGCCCGGGACCCGGGCCCGGCCGGCGAGGACCTCGGCCGGCCAGTGCGGTGGACGTCGGCCCTCCCCCACTGCCAGTGCGGCGCCGACCAGCGCCCGGACCATCGAGTGGCAGAACGCGTCGGCGCGCACGGTGGCGACCACCAGGCCGCCGTCGGGCCGGTCCGACGGCACCCGCTGCCAGGTCAGGTCCAGCAGGGTACGGATCGTCGTGGCACCGGGGCGCGGCTTGCAGAACGCGGCGAAGTCGTGCTCGCCGAGCACCAGGTCCGCGGCCGCGGCCATGGCATCGACGTCCAGGGGGCGACCGTGCCAGAGCACGTCGTGCCGGCGCACCGGGTCCCGCGCCCCGTCCTGGTCGGCGATGCGGTACGCGTACCGGCGCCAGGTGGCGGCGAACCGGGCATCGAACCCTGGGGGCGCCTCGGTGGCCGCCCGGACGACCACTTCGCTGCTCCCCCGGGGGACAGTGCCGCGGCCCAGGACGCCGGCGAGGCGGCGGACGAGGGCCTCGTCCGGTGCGCGGTCGCTGCGTCCGGGCAGGGCCTGCCACGCCGCTTGCGGGATGTCGAGGTGGGCGACCTGGCCGCGGGCGTGCACCCCGGCGTCGGTCCGGCCGGCCACGGTGAGCCGGGCCGGGCCCGGCAGCCGCAGCACGGTGCCGAGTGCGTCCTCGAGCACGCCCTGGACGGTCCGCCGGCCGGGCTGCCGGGCCCAGCCGGCGAAGCCGGTGCCGTCGTACGCGAGGTCGAGCCGGACCCGCACCGTGGCCGCCGTCACGTCGCTGGCGGGCGGCGGCCCCGAGGCCAGTGCCCTGGTAGGCGTTGCCGCGGCCGCGTCGTCGTGCGGCGGGCTGGTCACGCTCCGAGGCTAACGTCCCCGCGGTGGCTCTCTGCGGGAGGAACGTGCCAGGCCCTGCCGACGCCGACCCTCTCGCGGCCAGCACGGGCCTCTCGCCGCTAGAACGGGGGCGGGGCGTCGTCGGGGTTGCCGCGGGGGTCGTCGTGGGGGTTGAGGGGCTGGTAGGTGGTGGCGCCGTCGGGGTGGCGGCGGTAGGTCAGGCCGGTCAGGCGGGAGGTCCAGTCGTAGGTGCCCGGGCCGTGGGGCTGGACGAGGAAGTCCCCGCAAGTCTTGAGCTGGTGGTCGACCTTGCACTTGGCGGACAGGGTCCGGAAGGAGGTGGTGCCGCCGGCGGCCCAGGGCAGGTCGTGGTCGAGCTCGCAGCGGGTGGCGGGGGTGGCGCAGCCGGGGCGGACGCAGGTGCCGTCGCGGGCGCGGACGAGGTCGGCGAGGTCGGCGGGGGGCCGGTAGCGGGTGCGGCCGAGGTCCACGACGGTGCCGGTGAGGGGGTCGGTGACCAGGCGGCGCCAGGTCCCGCCCAGGGCCAGGGCGCGGGCGGTGGCGGCGTCGATGGGGCCGTAGCCGTGCAGCAGGCCGGGCTCGTGCCCGCCGAGCAGGGTGGTCAGCGGGACGGTGACGTCGACCCGCACCGGCGTCACCGGCATCGCCGGCAACGGCGCCACCGGCCGCTGCTCCGGGTCCGGCGGCTGGGCTACAGGCGGCGGGGCTGCCCCAGCCGGCGGGGCTGTCCCCGGCGGCGGAACCGGCTCCGCCGGCGGGGGCGGCGGGGTGCCGGGCGGTCCGCTGCCGGGCGGGCCGGCGTCACCGCCGCCGGGGTCGGGGCCGGCCCCGGTCGGTCCGGAGATGTGAGGGCCGGTCTCGCCCGCGCTGGTGCCCGCCCCGCCGCGTTCACCGCTCGTGGTGGGCGGGTCGCTCGTGGTCCGGTCGGGCGTGCCGGGGTTGGGGGCAGGCCCGCCGGCGCCCACGACGGCCTCGGTGCCGCCGGTGGTGCCGCTGGTGTCGGTGCCGGTCGCGCCGCTACCGCTGCCGCCGGTCCCCGTGGTCGTGGTGGCGGGGGTGGGGGTGGTGGTGGCGATCTGGCCGGTGATCAGGGCGTTGACGCCGACGGCGGTGAGGGTGTCGGCGCGGAGCTGGTCCATCGTCCGGCTGTCCCCGGCGGCCTTGGCCGCCCGGGCCGCGCCGTCCAGGGCCAGGTCCACCGCGATCGCGTCCCCGGCGGGGAGGACCGCGTAGATCGAGGCCATCCCGTCGGCCAGCGCCTTGGGGTGGCACACCCGCCGCCCCGCCCTCGCCACCTTCGCCCGCCGCTCCGCCTCGACCGGGTCCACGGTGATCAGCGCCCGGGCCAGGTCCCCCTTGAGCTGGGTCGGGGTCCGGCCCAGCGCCCCCGGCAGCACGGTGTCCTCCACGTCGTGCGCTATCGGCCCGGGCACCTCGGCCAGGGTGGTGGCGATCAGCTCGGCCTTGGCCGGGTCCAGCGCCCCGCCCTCCAGGGCCAGCCCGGTCCCGGTCAGCATCCCGTTCAGCAGCACCCCGGTGCGCACCAGCCTCGTCGCCGCCTGCCGGGTGATCCCCAGCCGCATCCCGACCTCGGTCGCCACCGGCACGTACCCGCCGGCCCAGTGCCCACCCGGCGCCATCCCGGGGGACTCCCGGCAGGCCAGCGCGGCCAGCTCGGCCAGGGCCTCCCCCCGCCGGGCGTAGGCCCAGGACAGCACCCGCGACCAGTTCCAGGCCATCTCCACCAGGTCCGCCGCCCCCTGCCCGGCCGGGTCCACCGCCGCCAGCACACCGGCCAGGTCCAACCCCGCCAGCGCCTGCGCCCGGCCCAGTCGGGCGGCGTCGGTGTCAGTGCCGGTCAGGGTGCCGGTGTCGGTCTCCGCGCCGGCGTCTCCGGTGGTGGCGGCGACGCCGGTTCCGGCCGTCGTACCGGAGACGTCGGCGTCCGTGCTGGCCGCAGCGCCGGCCACGTCGGTCCCGGCGTCCTCCTCCTCCAGGTCCGCCTTGTCCGCCGGCAGCGCGGCACGATCGGCGCCCGCCGGTGCCTGCCCCGGCACCTCCTGGTCCGAGAGGGCCACCAGGTCCACCCCGGCCGGTGCCCGTCGCTCCCGGGCGGCCTGGTGCAGCAGCATCAGCAGCACCGACTCCACCCGGCTCGGCCGCTCGAGCGCGCGCCGGTCCGGCCCGGTGCCCGGGCCCGGCCCAGCGCCGTCGGCACTCCCGCCGGCGGCGGTCTCGCGCTCGTCCTCGAACATGTGTATCACGGTACCGGCACCCACCGACATCGACCTGCGGCCCATCCCCAGCAGGGTGGTCCCGCGACGAACCCCAGGCCCCGGACGCCGTCGACCACGGCACGGCCACGGTCGGCGTCGGCGTCGGCGTCAAGACGGCCGATCGCTGCGGCCTCGCTCCGCAATCCGGCACCGCCCTCCGCTCCGGGACCCGCGCCCGGCGCAGCCGGCGCGACGGAGGGCAGCCGAGCCCAGGCCCGGGCACCGCCCCGGATCCGCGCCCGCCCCACCACCAGGAACCTCGCCCCGGCCGCGGTAGCGTCACCGGCGTGGAGCCCTCCGTCGCGACGCTCGCCGTGGACTGCGGCGGGGGCGGCATCAAGGCCTCGGTGCTGGACGCCGCGGGGACCATGCACGCCCAGCCGGTGCGCGCCGCCACGCCCTACCCGCTGCCGCCGACCCGACTGGTGAGCACCATCGCCGCGCTGGCCGCACGGCTCCCCCCGGCCCAGCGGGCGACCGTCGGGATGCCGGGGATGCTCCGCCGCGGCGTCGTCATCCGCACCCCGCACTACATCACCAAGGCCGGCCCCCGGACCCGGGTGCTGCCCGAGCTGGAGCTGCACTGGTCGGGGTTCGACATGCGCGGCGCCGTCGAGGACGCCCTCGGCATCCCGGCGCTGGTCCTCAACGACGCCGAGGTGCACGGCGCCGGGGCGATCACCGGCGCCGGCCTGGAGATGATCGTGACGCTGGGCACCGGGCTGGGCAACGCGGTCTTCGACGGCGGTGCCCTCGCCCCGCACGTCGAGCTCAGCCAGGGGCCGGTGAAGTGGGGCCTGACCTACGACGACTACGTCGGCGAGCACGAGCGGCTCCGGCTGGGCGACGCGATGTGGTCGCGCCGGGTGCGCGGGGTAGTCGAGGCGCTGCGCCCGATGTACCTGTGGGACCGGCTCTACCTCGGCGGCGGCAACTCCCGGCGGATCACCCCGCAGGTGCTGGCCCGGCTCGGCGACGACGTCGTCATCGTCCCGAACTCGGCGGGGATCCTGGGGGGCGTGCGGGCCTGGGAGCTGCGGGTGCCGTGAGCAGCCGGACCGGGGCGGGCAGCGGACGCGGCGGCGTCCGCGCCGCGCTGCCGACGACGTCCGCACCACCCCGCCGACGGCATCCGCACCACCCCGCCGACGGCGTCCACCGGCACCCCCACCGGCACCCCCCTTCAAAAATAGGGCGTCTTGTTCGGTTTGTTTCTGCGGTACCCTCGTTGTCCGGAGCACTTGGGAATTGGACGTGAGGATTGAGTTCTGCTAGTGCAGTTTTCTTGCGCCAGTTATCGAAAATGGGATCGAGACGAGGGGTGCGGCACGTGAGCGGTGAGTCGACTGAAGGTGACTGGATACGGGTGGGAGCCGGCGTGTTCCAGCGCCGTTACCAACCGACGGACGTGTCTGTCGGCGCGATCCTCGGCGTCGACGGGGTCACGGTGGTCGACACCCGCGGAACCCCGGAGGAAGCGCAAGAGATTCTGCGGCACGTCCAGGAGGCCTTCAATATGCCGGTGGTCGCCGCAATAAACACGCACGCTCACTATGATCACACGTTCGGCAATCAGACCTTCGCCGGGCATGACATCGCGATCTACGGCCACCATCTGATCCCTCGTCACTATGCCGAGTACGAAGCTCCCCGGCTCTTAGCGGTGCAGCGAGATCCCCGACGCGAGTCCGACAAGAACTGGGCCGACGTGAGTCTCACGCCGCCATCTGTTCTGGTAGACTCCCCGCTTCAGCTGGAGCTCGGCGGGCGAACAGTGATGCTGCTCCCGCTGCAGCCGGGCCACACCGACACAGATCTCGCCGTGCTCGTGCCGGACGCCCGGGTCTGGTTCCTCGGTGACGTGATCGAGGAGTCGGGACCACCGATGTTCGGATCAGGCTCATACCCTCTCCGTTGGGCGAGCGCCCTTCGGGCGCTGCTGCCGCACGTTCTGTCTGGTGACGCGATCGTTCCCGGGCACGGGTCTGTCGTGGACCGGGGCTTTGTGGCACATCAAGCAGCCAAGCTGCAGGCGGTTGCTGATGAGATCGTCCGGTCACACCGTCATGGTAGACCAGCCGATGATGTCAGATTCTCGCCGGCAGTACGCGACACGTGGCCAGACGACTTCTTGCGCTCGGCCGTCAGCACTGGTTTCGCACAGCTCGCCTCTAGCTGATCGCCGCGAGGTCGAACTTCGACTATTCGGCTGACGCGCGACGCTACCCGTTCTACCCTCCTTCGGGGCGGCGCAGCTCTGTCCAGGATGCGACATCTCGTCTGCCGTCGTCGCTGTTTCCCGCGCTCGACCGTGCCATCATCGCGAAGACCAAGCGTGGTGGAGCCTGCTGCGACCGCCACAATGTTCTCCCAATCTCCGACATCGCACTGTCCGTGACTGTTGTCGCCCGCTGCGAGAACCTGACCGGAGGCGGTGACGCCGACGGTGTGGTAGCTCCCGGCGCCCACCGCTACACTGAACAGCACAGGCGCCTTCGACAGCGCGGCCGGCTGCCAGCACGGTGCCAGTTGAGAGGAGGCCGAGCGTGCGTCGCCAACCCGCCGCTACTTCTGTGACGTCTCGCCATTCGCCGACTTCGCACTGGTGGTCGCCGTTCCATCCCGTAGCCAGGACAGTGCCGTCCGTACGAAGACCGATGGTGTGCGATCTTCCGGTGTTCGTGGCGGTGTGAACATTGCCTGCTGCGACAGCGACCACATCCTCCCAGTCGTCAACACTGCACTCACCGGCACGACCGTCGCCCACTGCCACCACCGTGCCGTTCCGTCGCACGGCGACCGAGTGGCGCCGCGCAGCCGCCAGCACCGATCTGCCTGTTCGCACCGTCGCCTCCCGGCAAGCAGGATAGGGGGCCGAGCGCACCCACCGTCGGCGCACTCCCCGCCTCACGCACAGCACCACGTGGGGTCGAGAACCACCCGGCGAGCTAGGCGCCGTCGTCGTGGGCGACCTCCGCGACCAGCTCCAGCAGGACCCGGTTGAAGGCGACCGGCTGGACCAGGGACACCAGGTGCGTGGCCCCCGGGACGATGACCAGGCGGCCCCGGGCAGCCGCGGCGAGGAAGCGCCGCTCATGCGCCCGGAAGTGGTCCCAGCGGCCGTTGACGAACCAGATGGGGGCGTCGATCTGGGCGATGTCGGCGAGGGTGTCGATGTCGGCCATGCCGGCGAGGACGGCGTCCATGACGCCCAGCGCCATGCCGCCCACGGCGAGGTCGGCCCGGCCGGGCGCGGGGACGAAGCGACGCGCCATGAGCTCGTTGAGCCGCGCGCCGCCGTCCGGCAGGCGGCCGATCGCGCGGGCCAGGAGCCGGTAGGCGGCCAGCCCGACGCCGGCCGGCTGGGTCGAGCAGGCGGCCGCGAGGACGGCGGCTGGGCGGCGGGTGGTGCAGGCCGCCCAGTGCAGCGCGAGGTAGCCGCCCATCGACAGGCCGGCGACGACGACCGGCCCGTCCGCGTCGCTGGCGGCGTCGTCGAGCACGTCCAGGCTGGCGGCGACGGTGAAGTCCTCGTCCCGTCGGGCGCCGTGGCCGGGCAGGTCGGGCGCCAGTGCCGGGACCCCGGCGACCTCGAGCGCGGCGAGCTGGCGCAGCCACATGGTGCGCGAGGCGCGGACGCCGTGGACGAGCAGGACGGTGGGTGCGGGCACGTCAGGGATGCTATTCGGCCAGCCGGTCACCGCCGTCGTCCGCGACCTCCTTGCAAGGGCGCTCCGCCGACGCCCCTCGCGCCGCTGCGCCGCTCCCGCGCGGTCTCTTGACCGAGCGGCCCCGGGCACAGTCCGTCGACCACAGGGGCCCGGCGCGCATGTAGCAGCACGAGGGTCCGGGCGCCCACCGGGACAGCACGAGGGGCCCGGACCGTCTCCGGTCCGGGCCCCTCGGTGGTGCATGCGGCTACTGCCGCGCGTGCGGCACTGCCGCTGGTGCGGCTACTGCCGCGGGTCGACCTCGCCCCGGGACTGCCCGGCCTGGGCGTCGGTGGCGGCCGCGTCCGCCGCGGCGGCGGCCTGGGCGGCCTCCTGCTGCTCGGCCTCGACGGTCGCGGACGCCTGCACGTCCTCGGTGAGCGAGCCCTGCTCGCCGGGGGCCTCCGCCTCGACGGCGTCGGCGACGGCCGTCTGGACGTCGTCGGCGGCCGGGGCCGGGGCCTCCGCCGCCTCGCCCTCGGCGGCCTGCCCCTCGGCCGGGGCCGGCTGGGTGGCGGCGGGCGCGGCGCGTCGGACGGCCCGCTCGGCCTCCCGGACCGTGGCCTGCCGCGGGCTCACCGGCTCCAGGACGAGCTCGATGACGGCCATCGGGGCGTTGTCGCCCTTGCGCGGGCCCACCTTGGTGATGCGGGTGTACCCGCCGTTGCGCTCGGCGAACTGCGGCGCCGTCTGCTCGAAGAGCTCGGCGACGACGTCCTTGCTGCGCACCGTGGTCATCACCCGGCGGCGGGCGTGGAGGTCACCGCGCTTGGCCAGCGTGATCAGCCGCTCCGCGAGCGGCTGCAGCCGCTTGGCGCGGGTCTCGGTGGTGGTGATCCTCTTGTGCTCGAGCAGCGCGGTGGCCAGGTTGGCCAGCATGAGCCGCTCGTGCGCGGCGCTGCCGCCCAGACGGGGACCCTTGGCGGGGGTGGGCATGGTCTCTCCTAGGTGTGTCGGGTCGGCCGGTCAGCCGCGCTGCTCGTCGCTGAACTGGATGTCGCCGTAGACGTCGTCCTCGTCCTCGTCATCCTGGGCGCCGGCGGCGGTGGCGAGGTCGAAGTCCGCGGGGCTGTCCTTGAGGGTCAGGCCCAGGCCGGTCAGCTTCTCCTTGATCTCCTCGATCGACTTCGCCCCGAAGTTGCGAATGTCGAGCAGGTCCGCCTCGGACCGGGCGGTCAGCTCACCCACGGTGTGGATACCCTCCCGCTTGAGGCAGTTGTAGGACCGGGAGAGCAGCCCGAGGTCCTCGATCGGCATGGCCAGGTCCTGGGCGAGCGCCGCGTCGGTGGGCGAGGGACCGACCTCGATGCCCTCGGCCTCGACGTTGAGCTCGCGGGCCAGGCCGAAGAGCTCCACGAGGGTCTTGCCCGCGGAGGCGAGGGCGTCCCGGGGGCTGATCGCGTTCTTGGTCTCGACGTCGATGATCAGCCGGTCGAAGTCCGTGCGCTGCTCCACGCGGGTGGCCTCGACCTTGTAGGTCACGCGCAGCACCGGGGAGTAGATGGAGTCCACCGGGATGCGGCCGATCTCGGCGTCGGCGCTCTTGTTCTGCACCGCGGAGACGTACCCGCGGCCCCGCTCGACGGTCAGCTCGATCTCGAGCTTGCCCTTGTCGTTGATGGTGGCGATGTGCAGGTCCGGGTTGTGGACCTCGACGCCGGCCGGCGGGGTGATGTCCCCGGCGGTGACGGTCCCCGGGCCCTGCTTGCGCAGGTACATCACGACCGGCTCGTCGTTCTCGGAGGAGACGACGACGTTCTTGATGTTCAGGATGATCTCGGTGACGTCCTCCTTGACCCCGGGCACGGTGGAGAACTCGTGCAGGACGCCGTCGATCCGGATGGACGTCACGGCGGCGCCGGGGATGGAGGAGAGCAGGGTCCGGCGCAGGGAGTTGCCGAGGGTGTAGCCGAAGCCCGGCTCCAGCGGCTCGAGGACGAACCGGGAGCGGTAGTCGGTGACGGCCTCTTCGGTCAGCGTGGGGCGCTGTGCGATGAGCACTTGGGGTTCCTTTCAGCCCGGCATCCGCCATATGACGCCGTGGCAGGGCCTGCCGGTCATCGGTCCGACCGGCAGGGTCGTGCATGGTGGCGGGGCGTGGTGTCCGCGCGCCGCCGCGGTGGTGCTTGGGGGCCGGTCCGCCCCGGCCGGGATCGCTTCCCGACGGCGGGTGCGGGGCCTGGGCGCACCGCTCCCGTCCGTGGGACCTCAGCCCGGTGGCGCCGGCCCCGAGGGCGTCAGCCTTCGAGGGCGTCAGCCCAAGGACGTCAGACCCGGCGGCGCTTGGGCGGGCGGCACCCGTTGTGCGCCTGCGGGGTGACGTCCTGGATCGAGCCGACCTCCAGGCCGGTGGCCTGCAGGGAGCGGATCGCGGTCTCCCTGCCGGAGCCGGGGCCCTTGACGAAGACGTCGACCTTCTTCATGCCGTGCTCCTGGGCGCGGCGCGCCGCGGACTCCGCCGCGAGCTGGGCGGCGAAGGGGGTCGACTTGCGCGAACCCTTGAAGCCGACCTGGCCCGAGGAGGCCCAGGCGAGGACGGCCCCGCTCGGGTCCGTGATGGACACGATCGTGTTGTTGAAGGTGGACTTGATGTAGGCGTGGCCGTGGGAGACGTTCTTCCGCTCCTTGCGGCGCGGCTTGCGCGTCGCGGTGGCCGTGCGGGACTTGGGGGGCATGCGGGCTTCCTACTCCTGGAGGTCGTCGGACCGCTCCGGCACCGCCGTCGGGGCGCCGGGTCGGCTGCTACTTCTTGCCGGCCTTCTTCTTGCCGGCGACGGTGCGCTTGGGGCCCTTGCGGGTGCGCGCGTTGGTCTTGGTGCGCTGGCCGTGCACCGGCAGGCCGCGGCGGTGCCGCAGGCCCTGGTAGCAGCCGATCTCCACCTTGCGGCGGATGTCCGCGGCCACCTCGCGGCGGAGGTCACCCTCGACCTTGTAGCTGCCCTCGATGTGGTCGCGCAGGGAGACCAGGTCGGTGTCCGACAGGTCCCGCACGCGCAGGTCCGGGCTGATGCCGGTGGCCTTGAGGGTCTCCTGGGCGCGGGTCCGCCCGACGCCGTAGATGTAGGTGAGCGCCACCTCGAGCCGCTTGTCGCGGGGGAGGTCGACGCCGGAGAGACGTGCCAACTTTGACTCCTGTTGTGGGTCGGAGGTCCTCCGCACCGCCGGTCCCGCGGGCGCGGGCCCCGGCCTCCGAGCCGGGGGTGGCTCCCCGGGGGGAGCTGGTGGTGCGCGGTGCCGGGCGAGCCCGGCGGGACCAGGGTGTCAGCCCTGGCGCTGCTTGTGCCGCAGGTTCTCGCAGATGACCATCACCCGGCCGTGCCGGCGGATGACCTTGCACTTGTCACAGATCTTCTTGACGCTGGGCTGGACCTTCATGTTTCCTCCGCCGCCGCTCGGCCGGACAGGTCCGGTCGCGGCGGCGCTCGCGCTGGTGGTGGTTACTTGTAGCGGTAGACGATCCGACCCCGGGTGAGGTCGTAGGGGCTGAGCTCGACGACGACCCGGTCCTCGGGGAGGATCCGGATGTAGTGCTGGCGCATCTTGCCCGAGATGTGCGCGAGGACCTTGTGCCCGTTGCTCAGCTCCACGCGGAACATCGCGTTGGGCAGCGCCTCGACGACACTGCCCTCGATCTCGATGACACCGTCCTTCTTCGCCATGAACTCCCGCTAACGTTGGTGGTTGACGTCGGGCCGGCTCCTTCCGCCGGCTCGTGCGTGCCCGGTCATGCCTGCCCAGCGCTCTATCCTATGCCATGGCCCGGCCCGCCGGGACGGAGCCGGTCGTGACGGCCCTCACCGCGCCGCCGACGGCGTCCTGGGCCGACGGCGTCCGGGAGGCCGGGGGCCCGACCCGTCACCGCCCCTCACCGCGCCGACGCCGTTCTGGGCCGACGGCGCCGGCCCTCACCACCCTCATCTCCCCTCCCCTGCCGCGGCCGGGACCAGCCGGAGCCGGCGGCCGGCGCGGACGGCGTCCTCCCGGCTGTGCACCCCGAGCTTGCGGTAGATGCTGCGCATCTGGGTCTTGACGGTGCTCTCCGAGACGTACAGGCGCCGGGCGATGACGGCGACCGGCCGCCCGGTCGCCAGCTCGCGGAGGACCCGGATCTCCCGGGCGCTCAGCGGCGCGGCCTGGGCGACGCGCGGCAGCGGCCCGTCGTCGGCGGCCAGCGCGGAGATGGTCTGGCCGGGCGCGCCGGGCTGCATCGTCGCCGCCACCGCCTCGAGGTCGCCGCGCGGGACGAGGACGAACGGGCGGAGCATCCCGGTCTGCTCGGCCACCGCCGTCGCCAGGTGCAGCGCGTCGGCGGCCACCGCGCGGCGGCCGGTGCGGTGCGCCGCGACCACGCGGACGAGAGCCAGCCGCAGCGCCGTGCGGCACAGCACCGGCGCCATCCGCTCCAGGCCCTCGGTGCGGGACAGGGCACGCTCGTCCTCGCCGAGGAAGAGGTCCAGCCGGGCCCGGGCCGCGCGCCACCAGGGCTGGCCGACGGCGGCGGTGGCCGCCAGCAGCTCGCCGGCGCGGGGGTACTCCTCGGCGGCGATGCACAGGTCCACCTGGACGGCGGTGAGGAGCACGTCGGCCAGGGCCGGCGCCGTCGGGGTCTGCACGCGGTAGCGCTCCAGGCCGAGGAGCGACTCGCTGACCCGGCCGCCGTGCAACCCCTGCAGCGCCCAGACGTAGACCAGGACGATCTCGAGCCAGCGGTCGGCGTCCGCCAGCCGGGGCGGGACCTGGGGCAGGGCGATCTCCTCGAGCCGGTCCAGGGCGGTGAGGGCGGGGACCGCGAGGCGGCCCACCTCGGTCAGCGGGCCGGGGGCGGCGAGCTCGGCGGTCACCGGCGCCGGGCCCGGCGCGCTCCCCGCGACGTCCCCGCCCAGCCCGCCCGCGGACGGGCTCCCCGCGACGTCCCCGGGCAGCCCGCCCGCGGACGCCCCGGTCGGCCGGCGCGTCGCCCACTCCTGCCACCGCTGCGCGGCCTCGAGGTGGCCGAGGAGGACGAGCGCGACGGCGAGCCCCGACCCCGCCTCGGCGAGCAGCGCCCGGGCCGCGCTCGTGGCCTGCCGGACCGCCTCGTAGAACGAGTGCGCCGCGGCGAGCAGCTCCCCCGCCGCGAGCAGCCCGGTCCCCACGCCCACCAGGGCGGCCGGCAGCCCCGGCGTCGCCGGGGCCGGGCTGGCCACCGCGACGGCGCTGCTGCCCGGGGCGATGACGGGCAGGCCGCTGCGCAGCGCGTCCAGGAACCAGCGGGGCTGCTCGGTCGGGCGGACCTGGCTGCGCAGGGCGGCCAGCACGGGGGGCTCGCCGACGGCGTCCGGCTCGGGCAGGAGCGCCAGCGCGGCCCGCAGCCGGGGCAGGTCGTCCCGGACGTACCGGCGCCAGAACTGCGTCAGCACGCACGCCAGCAGGCCCGGGTCCTCGGACTCGATGGCGTGCCGCAGCGCGCCGGTGGCGTCGTCGGCGTCCCGGGCCCGCTCGGCGGCGCGGGCGTGGAGGGCGCGGTGCCGCGCGGGGGCATCCTCGCGCAGGATGTGCAGGGTGGCGGCGCGCAGCAGCGGGGAGTAGGCGAACCGGGACCGCTCGCCGGGCACCTGCCGGAGCAGGCCGGCGACCAGCATCCGGCCCAGCACCGACTCCACCTGCGCGCGCTCGCTGCCGTCGAGAAGCTCCTCGACGGTGGCCGGCGTGAAGGACTCGCTCACCGCGAGGGCGGTGAGGACGTCGACGGCGGCCGGGCCGATCTCCAGGTCGCCCAGGACCACCCGCAGGTAGGCGGCCAGGCCGGCGGGGTCGGTGACGATGGTGCCCGTCTCGGTGACGTCGCCGCTGAGCAGCGCCACCCGGATCGCCCCGGGCCAGCCGGCCAGCCCCGCGGACAGCCGCTCGGCGGCGGCGGCGGTCAGCGGGCGGCCCAGCCCGGCGGTGAGGGCGAGCACCTCGGCCGGGCCGAGGGCGAGGTCGCGGGGCCCGAGGACGACGGCGTCCGGGGCCGCCAGGGCGAGCGGCAGCAGCGGGCGGGGGGTACGGGTCAGGACGACCAGGTGCAGGCGCTCGACGGTCTGGGCGAGCTGGACGAGCTCGGAGTCGACGGCGTGGTCGGGCTGCCGCTCGTAGCTGTCGAGGACGAGGACGAGGTGCCGGCGGCGCCCGGCCAGGGCCGCGGCCACCGTCTCCGGGCCGGGCCCGGGCACGGCACCCGGACCGTGAACCGGGCCTGGACCCGGCGGCGGGTCGTCGCCGTCGAGCCCACCGAGCACGAGCGACCAGAGCTGCTCCCGACCGGCGGCCGAGGCCGGCACCGTCAGCCAGACCAGGTCGTGGTCGGGCAGCTCGGGGCGCCGCAGCCAGGCCGAGACGGTGGTCGTCTTGCCGTAGCCCCGCGGGGCCTGCAGGACCACCAGCGGCGGCAGCCCGGTCAGCGCGGCCGAGGCGGCCGGCGGTGCCGCGAACGCGGTGGGCACGCGGGGCAGGCCGCGGCCGGCCGAGCGGGTCGCCGCCCGGGTCATCGGGCGGCGGAGCGGGGCGCTCCCTGGCCGGTGGAGGACTGGGCGACCGCTGCCGGCACGTCCCGGGCGGGCGCGACGCCGTCCCCGGACGCGCCACCGTCGCCGGACGCGACGCCGTTCCCGGACCGACCGCCGTTGCCGGGCCGGGCGCCGTCGCCGGCACCCGGCGCGTCCCCGGTGCCCGGGCCGACGCCGGACGGGACGCCGTCGCCGGCAGCGTCGATCTCGGCCGCCCGGGCCAGCGCCTCGCTGCGGGTGGTGACGCCGAGCTTGTGGTAGACGCTGCGCAGGTGCGACTTGACGGTGTTGACGGACAGGCCGAGCTCGCCGGCCACCGCGACGGCGCCGCTGTGCCGGGCCAGGGCGCGCAGGGTCTCCGCCTCCCGGCGGGTCAGGACCGCGGCCAGGCCGCCGCGCGGGCCCACCGCGTCGTCGTTCCCGGGCCGCAGCGCCGGCGGCCACATCTGCACCACCCGGTCCTCCCCGCCGGCCAGGGCACGGAAGGTGCTGTAGGGGAGGATGAGGAAGGGGCGCCGCTGCCCGGAGGCGTCGGCGACCCGGACGGCGTCGGCGAACGCGGCGTGCGCGCCGGCCCGCTCCCCCAGCGCGTGGCGGGCCGCGGCGAGGACCAGGTGGCACTCCATGACGGACCGGACGGTGAGCCCGGGGTGGTCCAGCGCGCCCTGCGCCCGCCCGGCCGCCTGCGCGTAGTCCCCGGCGGCCAGGCTCAGCCGGGCGTGGGTGGGCAGGGAGATCGCCGACGGCGCCAGCCGCCGGGCGCTGCGCCGGGCGGCGGCGTCCAGGCCGGCCGCGAGCAGCACCTCGACCTCGGCGGCGAGGAGCAGGTCCTCCACCAGCCGGTCCCCGGGCAGGTAGTGCCGGGCGGCGCGGAGCTTCTCCGCCCACCGGACCGCCTCGGCCGGGTCGCGGGAGAGCGCGGCATGGGCGGACCCGACGAAGACCCCGAAGGCCCAGACCTCGTCGCGCCGCTCCCGCTCGGGGATGGCGGCCACCAGCGCGGCGGCGTCGGGCTGGAGCCGGTCGACGGCGACCGTGGCGGCAGCCAGCGCCACCCAGCTCTCCAGCAGGGGGTAGTCGGCCGCGTCCGCCGCGTCGGCCAGGGCGGGGTCCGCCAGCCAGGTGGCGGCCAGGTCGGCGTCGGCGTAGATCGCGTGCGCGAGGGCCAGCCCGGCGGTGGCGAGCCGCACCCCGAGCGGGTCGGTGCCGGAGGCCTGCGCGCGGGCGCGGGCACGGCCGAAGGCGTACAGCGCCGCGGACTCGTCCCCGGCCAGCACGGCGGCGCCGCCCCACTGCAGGAGCACCACGACCGTGGGGTCGATCGGGCTGCCCATGCGGTCCAGGCCGAGCTCGAGGGTGATGCCCGGGATGTCGCCGGTGGTCCAGGCCGGCGCGGGCGGCCGGTCCGGGCGCGGGCGCAGGGCGCCAGTGAGCTCGTCCCGGGCCACCCGCAGCCGGGGGTGGCGGTCGACGAGCTCGCGCGGCATGCGCTGGGCGGCGCCGACGAGGGTGGCCGGGTCGGTGGTGATCAGGTGGTGCCACTCGGTCTCGATGACCCGCTCGGCGACCGGCCACGCCCCGCCCTGCACGGCGTGCCGGAGGACGCCGAGGTGGTCCCCGCTCCGCTCGTGGATGTCGACGAGGGCCCGGTGGACCTCCCGCCGCACCTCCGGGCGGGTCTCGTCGAGCAGCCGCAGGAGGGCCTGGCGGACCAGCGGGGGGTAGGCGTAGACCCGCCGCTCGCCGCGGACCTCCTCCCGCACCATCCCGCCGGAGCGGACGGCGCGCAGGGCGACCAGGGCCTCCTCCCCGGGGACGACCCGCCGGACGAGCTCGGCGTCGAACTCCTCCGGCACCGCCGTGCGGAGGACGAAGTCACGGAGGTGCTCGTCGCGCAGGTCCCGCACCACGGCGGCGATGTAGTCGTCGGCCAGGGAGAGGTTGACCGGCCCGCCGCGCGAGCGGACCAGCACGTCGCGGACGGCGGCGGGCCAGCCGTCCAGCCCGTCGGCGAGCCGTTCCGCCTCCCGCTCGGCGAGCGGGACGCCGAGCCGGCCGGCGAGGGTGCGCACGTGCTGGGGGCGCAGCCGGAGCTCGCGCGGGGAGATGATGGTGATGTCCACGGACAGCGCGCCGGTCGTCTCGATGACGCGGGCGCCGCGGGTGGCGACGACGAGGAACAGCTGGTCGTTCTGCCGGACCAGCTCGACGAGGTCCTCGTCGATGTCTGCCGCGTCCTCCCCCCGCCCGGCCTGGTGGTAGTCGTCGACGACGACGGTCAACGGCTCGGCCCGCCGGCCCAGCCCGGTGAGCACCTCGTGCCGGGCGTCCGGGCCGGGCCGGCCGTCCGCCTCGGCCGCCGGGCGATCCGGGGCGGGCACCGCGCCGGCGTCGACCAGCACGGCCAGCAGCGTCGACCAGAACACCTCGGGCGCGTTCGCCGCCCGGGTCAGCGCGAGCTGCACCACCGGGTGGGCCGGGCCGCCGGCCGCCAACCAGGTCTGCAGCAGGGTGGTCTTGCCGAAGCCGCGCGGGCCCCGGATGACGGTGAGCGGCGCGGCGAGGTCGAGCAGCTCGGTGAGCCGCTCGTCGACCACCACCTCGGGCGCACGGCGCGGCCGGGCCGCACCTGCCTTGATGAGTGAGACGTCCATCGGCACCCCCGCCGATCTTCAGGTAGTCCCCCCGACGCCACCCTGATCGGGGACCTCGTAGGGGCAACCTACCGGAAGGGAGGGCGGTTCGGGAGGGGAAGGAGCGGCCGGCCGTGCCGAGGACCCGCCAGCAGGGCCGGCGGCGGGCCGGCCAGCGGGCCGACGGCGGGCGGCCAGCGGGCCACATCGGGTGGGCTGGGTGCCGGTCAGCAGGCCCGGCGGCTGGTGGCCAGCGGGCCGCTGGCGGCCGGCCACGGGCCCGGCAGCGGGCCCGACGGCGGCCGGTCACCCGCCCGGGCCGGCCGCCGCAGGATCAGTAGGCGCCCCGGCCGCCGAGCACGGCGCCGACCGTCCGGCCGAGGATGCCCAGGTCCCCGGCCGGGGACCAGTTGTCCACGTACCGCAGGTCCAGGCGGACGGTGTCCGGCCAGCTGAGGTCCGAGCGCCCGCTGACCTGCCACAGCCCGGTCAGGCCGGGCCGGACCTTGAGGCGGCGCCGCTCAGTTGTGTCGTACTTCTCACTCTCGTGCGGCAGCGGCGGGCGCGGGCCGACGAGGGACATCTCCCCGCGGACGACGTTGATCAGCTGGGGGAGCTCGTCGAGGGAGTACCGGCGCAGCACCCGGCCGAGCGGGGTGACCCGCGGGTCCCGGCGGATCTTGAACAGCACCCCGTTGCCCTCGTCCGCGGCCGCCAGCTCGGCGAGCCGGCGGTCCGCGTCCACGCTCATCGTGCGCAGCTTGAGCATGGTGAAGGGCGCGCCGTCGACCCCGACCCGGGTCTGCCGGTACAGCGCCGGGCCCGGTGAGGTCAGCCGCACCGCGGCCGCGCAGACGAGCAGCACCGGCCCGGCCAGCAGCAGCGCCGCCGCACCCGCCAGCCGGTCGACGGCGGCCTTGGTGCGCACCTGCCGCCGGGTGGCACCGGTGCGCACCCGCAGCAGCGTCGCCCCGCCGGCGGCCTGCACGGTGACCCGGCCGGCGGCCACCTCGAGCAGGTTCGGCGCGAGCATCAGCTCCACGCCGCTGCCCTCCATGAGCCAGGTGAGGCGGCGGAGCTCGGCGGCCGGGAGCGCGGCGTCGTGGACGAGCAGGACCTCCGCGCCCGCTTCGGCGACGAGCTGGGGCAGGTCCGGCAGCGACCCGAGCACCGGCACCCCGGCGGCGGCGTGGGTGTCCACCGGCCCGGTGGTGCACAGCCCGACCGGGTCCAGGCCGAGCCCGCGGTCCTCGCGCAGGGCGGCGAGCACCCCGCCGACGGCGGCCGCGTCGCCGGCCACCAGCGTGGGCCGCAGCAGCCGGCCGTGGCGCCGCGCGCGCCGGACCTGGGCCCGCAGGACGAGCCGGCCGAGCACCATCACGGCGACAGCGGCGACCGGAGCGAGGAGCGGCAGCGCCGGTGGGGCGTCCAGTGCGGTGAGGTGGCTCAGGGCCACGGCGGCCAGCGCGACGACGGTGCCGGCCCGCAGCACTGCCTTGTCCTCGGCGGGGCCGGTGGCGGTGCGGTCCGGGGCGTACCCGCCGTGCGCCCACACCGCGGCGGGGACGGCGGCGGCCGCGAGGAGCGCGGCGAGCAGCCCGACCCACGGGTCCGTCGCGCCGCGCAGCACGACGGCGGCCGCCGCGGCGGCGGTGACGGCGTCGAGGACCACCAGCGCGGTCCGGTAAGCCCGGGCGGCCGAGCGCCAGCTGCGGGCCGGCCGCACCGGGCGCACCCGGCGGGCGAGGTCGGGCAGGTGCACCACGGCCCGGCGGAGCCGCTCCTCCGGCCCGGCGACGGCGTCGTCGCCGCCCACTACGACGTCGGGCGAGGTGATGACCGGGAGGGTGCCGCCGTCGGCGGGCCGGGCGGGCGAGGCGACGTCGACCGGCTCGGCGGGCACCGGGAACGCATCGGCCGGCAGGGTGGCCGGCGGCTCGACTCTGGCGGGGAAGGCGTCCGCCGGCTCCACGCCCGCCGGGAAGGTGGCCGGCGGCTCGACTCTGGCGGGGAAGGCGTCCGCCGGCTCGACGCCCGCCGGGAAGGTGGCCGCCCGATCGACGCTCACCGGGAAGGTGGCCGGCGCGGGCAGGGTGTCGGTCGTCGTCCCGCGGTCCTCGCCGCCCCCGTCCGGCTGCGGCACCAGCAGCCTCAACGACCTCACCCGCACTGCAGACCACCCACTCCCTGTCCCCGGCAGCGCACGTGCCGGCGGTGAGAGCAAGGGAATCAACAAGCGACGGGGGCGTGAACGCCCGGGGATGATGATCGGTGGATGAGACGGGCGGGTGATCCCGGTGTGAGCCTGTCGGGCGAAGCTCACCCCGGGGGCGGGCGCCGGTCAGTCCAGCGGTGCGACCCGCACGCCGAGCTCGCCGAGCGCCGCGGCACCGCCGTCGGGCGCGGTGAGGACCCAGACCCCGGCCGGCCCGAGGGCCACGGTGTGCTCGTAGTGCGCGGCGCGGGAGCCGTCCCGGGTGACCACCGTCCAGTCGTCGGCGAGGACATCGTTGACCGGGCTGCCGGCGGTGATCATCGGCTCCACGCACAGCACCATGCCGGGCCGCAGCCGTGGGCCGCGGTCCCGGGCGCGGTAGTTGAGCACGTCGGGCGGCTGGTGCATCGCGGTGCCGATCCCGTGCCCGACGTACTCCTCGACGATCCCGAGCCGGGTGCCGGTGGTGGCGGCGACGTCGTCGACGACGTCCTCCACCGCCGCCCCCACCTCGCCCAGCCGGGTCCCGGTGGCCAGCGCGGCAACCCCGGCCCACATGGCCCGCTCGGTGGTGCGCACGAGCAGCTCGTCGGCCGGGTCGGCCGGGTCCAGGACGAGGGTGAAGGCGGCGTCCCCGTGCCAGCCGGCCACGACGGCGCCGCAGTCGAAAGAGACCACGTCGCCGGCGCGGAGCACCCGGCCCCCCGGGATGCCGTGCACGATCTCCTCGTTGACCGAGATGCACACGTGTGCGGGGTAGCCCTGGTAGCCGAGGAAGTTCGACCGGGCGCCGGCCCGGTCCAGGACGTCGGCGGCGACGGCGTCGAGGTCCGCCGTCGTCATCCCGGGTGCGGCGGCCGCGCGGAGGGCGGCATGGATGTCGGCGACGACGAGCCCGGCCCGCCGCATCGCGCGGACCTGGTCGGGGGTCTTGTACTCGATGCGCTCCCGGCCGAGCATCAGTGCAGGCGCGGGGCCAGGGCCGCCATGATCCGGTCGGTGACGGCGTCGATCGCGCCCATGCCGTCGACCCGGACCAGCAGGCCCCGGTCGGCGTAGGTGGCGGCCAGGGGGGCGGTCTGCTCGGCGTAGACCTCCAGCCGGCGGCGGATCACCGCCTCGTTGTCGTCGGCCCGGCCCTGCTCGGCGGCCCGCTTGAGCATGCGGGCCACCGCCTCCTCGACGTCGGCGGTGATCTCCACGACGGCGGTGAGGCCGGTGCCGGCCGACTCGAGCATGCCGTCGAGCTGGCGGACCTGGTCCGGGGTGCGCGGGTAACCGTCGAGCAGGAACCCGTCAGCGGCGTCGTCGGCGGCGAGCCGGCCGGCCACCATGGCGTTGGTGACCTCGTCGGGCACGTACTCCCCCGCGTCCATGTAGCGCTGCGCGCGGCGGCCGAGCTCGGTCTGCTCGGCGACGTTGGCCCGGAAGATGTCCCCGGTGGAGATGGCCGGGACGCCCAGCCGCTCGGAGATCCGGGCCGCCTGGGTGCCCTTGCCGGCCCCGGGCGGGCCGAGGAGGACCAGTCGCGCGCTCATCGCAGGAACCCTTCGTAGTGCCGCTGCTGCAGCTGGGAGTCGATCTCCTTGACCGTCTGCAGGCCGACGCCGACGACGATGAGGATCGACGTGCCGCCGAAGGCGAGCTGCTGGTTGGTGATGCCCAGCTGGGCGAAGACGATGGTGGGGATCAGGGCCACCAGGGTGAGGTAGATGGCACCGGTGGTGGTGATCCGGGACATGACGTACTGCAGGTACTCCGCCGTCGGCCGCCCGGCGCGGATGCCGGGGATGAAGCCGCCGTAGCGCTTCATGTTGTCGGCCACCTCGTCGGGGTTGAAGGTGATCGAGGTGTAGAAGAAGGCGAAGAAGAGGATGAGCACCGCGTACAGCGTGATGTACAGCGGGGAGGCGGGGTTGGCGATGTTGGTGACGATCCACTGCACCCACCCCGCGCTCTGGTCCCCGAACTGCGCGGCGAGGCCGGGCAGGGCCAGCAGGGAGGAGGCGAAGATGACCGGGATGACGCCGGGCATGTTGATCTTGATCGGGATGTAGGTGGAGGAGCCGCCGTACATCCGCCGGCCGACCATCCGCTTGGCGTACTGCACCGGCACCCGCCGCTGGCTCTGCTCGACGAAGACGACGAGCAGGGTGATGAGCAGGATCAGCCCGACGACGACGAGGATCTTGGTGACGCCGTCGGCGCCGCCGGCGATGGAGATCAGGGCGGAGGGGAAGCCGGCCGCGATGGAGGTGAAGATCAGCAGGGACATGCCGTTGCCGACGCCGCGCTCGGTGATGAGCTCGCCCAGCCACATGATCAGCCCGGTGCCGGCGGTCATCGCGATGATGGTGAGCAGCAGGTTCAGCGGGGAGTCGTCGGGGATGGGCAGCACCGGGCAGCCGGCGAACAGCTGGGTGTTGGCGATTGTGACGATCACCGCGGACTGCAGCACCGCGAGGAAGATCGTCAGGTAGCGGGTGTACTGGGTGAGCTTGGTCTGGCCGGCCTGGCCCTCCTTGTGCAGGGCCTCGAACCGCGGGATGACCACCCGCATGAGCTGGACGATGATGCTGGCGGTGATGTACGGCATGATCCCCAGCGCGAAGATGCTCAGCTGGAGCAGCGCGCCGCCGCTGAAGAGGTTGACCATGCCGAGCAGGTCCCCGGTGCCGGTGGCGGCCAGGCACTGCTGGACGTTGCCGTAGTCCACGCCCGGGGCGGGGATGAAGGTGCCCAGCCGGTAGATCGCGATGATCCCCAACGTGAAGAGCAGCTTGCGCCGCAGGTCCGGCGTCCGGAACGCCTGGGCGAATGCGCTGAGCAAACTTCCTCCTGCTGGCTGTGGGGGCGGGGCGCGGTGCCGTGGGCACGGCACGGGCCGCCGGTCAGACTACCGCCACGCGGGGGCGCGGCGGGCGCCGTCGGCCGGTGCCGGGGGACGGGGGTCGCCGTCTCGGCTGGCCCCGGGATGTGCCCCGTCTACCGGCCCACGGATGCCCGCCGTCGGCTGGCCGGCGCACGGGCGCCGTCGGCCGGGACGTGGGGCGGCCGTCGGCCGGCCAGATGGACGGGCTGTCCGGCTGACGACCGGCCGCCGTGCTCCGGAGCGGATCGCAGCGACCGGGACCGCCTCCGGAGCAGGTCCCGGTGACCACGATCGCCTCCGGAGTGGATTCCGTGCACCTGGGGCACATTTTCCACTCCGGGAGCCTGTTGCTTTTTGGGCTGGCGCGGGCCTGGGCGTGTCTGCCGGCCGGCCTGGGCGCTGCCGGGAGGATCGGGGGTATGGCCAGGACGTACCGGGTGGTGGATCGGGACCAGGAGTTCTTGCTCCCGCCGGACATGCGTGAGTGGTTGCCGCCGGAGCATCTGGTGTGGTTCTTGATCGCGGCGGTGGAGCGGATGGACACCACCGCCTTCCACGCCAAGGCCCGGTTGGGTGGGGTGGGTCGGCGGGGGTATGACCCGGAGATGCTGCTGACGCTGTTCGTGTACGCGATGGCGCAGGGGGAGTCCTCCTCGCGGCGGATCGAGCGGCTGTGCCACACGGATGTGGCGTTCCGGGTGATCTGCGCCCAGGACGTCCCGGACCACACGGTGCTGGCCCGGTTCCGCCAGCGCCACGAGGAGGCGCTGACCGGTCTGCTGACCGAGTCGTTGGTGCTGGCCGCCGAGCTGGGGATGCTCTCGATGGGGGTGGTGGCTCTGGACGGGACGAAGATCCAGGCCAGCGCCAGCAGGGGCGCCAACCGCAGCGAGGCCACCCTGCGGAAGATGGCGGAGGACTACGTCGGCCGGGTCGGCGCCACGGACGCGGAGGAGGACGCCCTGTTCGGTCCGGACAAGCGCGGGGACGAGCTGCCCGAGGCGGTGACCGACCGGACCGACCGGGGTGGGCGGATCCAGCGGGCGCTGGACGTCATCACCGCCCGCCGCACCAAGACCGAGGCGGAGGAGAAGAAGAAGGCCGAGCGGGCCCAGAAGCGCGCCGCCGCCCGCAAGGTGGAGGCGGAGGCGGAGGCGGCGAGGGCCGCCGAGCGGGCCGAGAAGTATCTCGCCGCCCGCCGCAAGGCCGAGGCCGAGGCGGCGAAGACGGCCGAGCGGGCAGAGAAGACGGTCGAGCGGGCCGAGGAGTACCAGAGCGCGCAGGCGGAGGGGGCCCCGCTGTGCGGGCACCCGCCGAAGGGGGTGGACCCGGTCGGCGTGGCCAGGGCCCGGTGGGAGCGGGCGCGGGCGCAGGCCGCGGCCCGGTACGAGGCCTACCAGGGCGACCTGGCCGCCGGGGTGGTCAGGAGGGGACGCCCGCCGCTGCCGCCGGACGAGCACTGCCGGGTCCGTCGGGCCTGGGTGGCCTACCAGGCGGCCCTGGCCGCCCGCGGCCTCGTGACCGCTGGTCAGGACACGGCCGGCGGCACCGATCAGGACCGGGCCCCAGGCGCCGGCGCCGGCAACGCCACCGGGGCCGGCACGGAGCAGACCGCCGACGCCGGCCAGGCGCCGGGCGCCGGCACGGAGCAGGCCGCAGACGCTGAGAAGGTTGGCGCCGGGGCGGCGGCGCAGGCCGGCGGCCCGGCCGGGGAGAACGCCGGGGAGAAGGTGTATGCCAACCTCACCGACCCGGACTCCCGGCTGATGAAGACCCGCGACGGTTGGGTCCAGGGCATGAACTGCCAGACCTCCACCAGCGAGGACGTGTTCATCCTGACCGCCCGGGCCACCCAGGACACCACCGACGTGCGCCAGTTCCTGCCCACCAAGGACGCGGTCGAGACCACCCTGGCCACCATCGCCGAGCGCACCGGCCGGACGGACCTGACCATCGGGACGATGCTCGCCGACGCGGGGTATGACTCCAACGAGAACCTCACCGCACCCGGCCCGGACCGGTTGATCGCCGACAGCAAGCGCCGCCGCCTGTCCGCCCGCGCCACCACGAACCCGGCCGAGGGTCCACCACCGGAGGGTGCGTCGGCCCGGGAGAAGGTCAACCACCGGCTGCGCACCCCCGACGGGCTCGCCACCTACCGGCGCCGGTCCCACCTGATCGAAGCCCCCAACGCCTGGCTGAAGGACGGCCGCGGGCTGCGCCGGTTCTCCCGCCGCGGCCTGGCAGCGGTGCAGTCCGAGCTCTCCCTGGCCGCCGGGGTGACCAACCTGCTCCGCCTGCTCGCCAAGGGAGTGACCACCGCCCAGCTCCAGGTCGCCTGACCCCCACCAGGGGCACCCCCACACCCCCGCCAGGGCCCCCACCCGCCCGCACAGCCCCCGAAGTCCCCCCAGGGCGTCCAGCACACGCTCGGCCCGGCTCACCGAGCCGCTGGTCCGAAAATCCCGCCACCAGGCCCCCGCGCGACCGCCGCCAAAGGACAACAGGCTCCCGGAGGCGATCGTGGTCACGAGGTCCGGCGGCGCCGAGGCCGGGACGGCTCAGGCGGTGGCGGCGGTGGTGACGGTCCCGCCGGCGGCCTCGATCTTCTCCTTGGCCGACGCCGAGCAGGCGTCGACGGCGACCTCGAGGCGGACGCTGACGTCACCGGTGCCGAGGACCTTGACCGGCTGGCCGGCGCGCACGGCGCCCTTGGCCGCCAGGTCCTCGCGGGTGACGGGCCCGCCCTCGGGGTAGAGGGCGCCGAGCTTGTCCAGGTTCACCACCTGGTACTCGGTGCGGAACGGGTTCTTGAACCCGCGGAGCTTGGGCAGCCGCATGTGCAGCGGCATCTGCCCGCCCTCGAACCGCTCGGGCACCTGGCCGCGGGCCTTGCTGCCCTTGGTGCCGCGGCCGGCGGTCTTGCCGCGCTTGCCGCCCTCGCCGCGGCCGACGCGGATCTTGGCGGAGCGGGCCCCGGGCGCCGGGCGCAGGTGGTGGACCCGCAGGACGCGGGCCTGGCCGGCGGCGGTGGTCTCGCCGGTGGCCGGGGCCGCGGCGGCGGTGGTCTCGCCGGCGGTGGTCCCGGCGCCGGTTGCCGCGGCGCCGGTGGGCTGGTCGGTGGTGGGCTCGGCCATGGTCAGTCGACCTCCTCGACGGCGACGAGGTGCGCCACCGTCTGGATCATGCCGCGGACCTCGGGCCGGTCCTCGCGCACGACCGACTGGCCGATGCGCCGCAGGCCCAGGGTGCGCAGCGTGTCTCGCTGGTTCTGCTTGCCGCCGATGGCGGACTTGGTCTGGGTGACCTTCAGCTGGGCCATCACGCACCTGCCCCCACGGTCTCGGCGGGCTGGTCCGCCCGCTCCTTGGCCTCGCCCTCGGCGCGGGCCCGCAGCAGCGCGGCGGGCGCGACGTCCTCCAGGGGCAGGCCCCGGCGGGCGGCGACGGCCTCGGGCTGCTCGAGCATCTTCAGGGCGGCCACCGTGGCGTGCACGATGTTGATGGCGTTGGACGAGCCGAGCGACTTGCTCAGCACGTCGTGGATGCCGGCGCACTCCAGCACCGCGCGGACCGGGCCGCCGGCGATGACGCCGGTCCCCGGGGACGCGGGCCGGATGAAGACGACGCCGGCCGCGGCCTCGCCCTGGACGGCGTGCGGGACGGTGCGAGCGATCCGGGGGACGCGGAAGAAGTTCTTCTTGGCCTCCTCCACGCCCTTGGCGATCGCCGCGGGCACCTCCTTGGCCTTGCCGTAGCCCACGCCGACGGTGCCGTCGCCGTCGCCGACGACGACGAGCGCGGTGAAGCTGAACCGCCGCCCGCCCTTGACGACCTTGGCGACGCGGTTGATCGAGACCACCCGCTCGACGTAGTTGCTCTTCTCCTCGGCGCCCCGGCGGCTGTCGCGCCGGTCGCCGCCGCGGCGGCCCTCGCGGCGGTTGGTGCTCTCGCCCTCGCGGTGCTCCCCGGCGCCGGTCGGGGCGCCGGTCCTGCCTCGCTGCGGTGCAGCCATCAGATGTTCCTCTGCTCTCGTACGGTCTGGCTCACAGGGTCAGCCCACCCGCGCGGGCGCCGTCGGCGACCGCCGCGACCCGGCCGTGGTACTTGTTCCCGCCGCGGTCGAAGACCACGACGTCGACCCCGGCGGCCTTGCCGCGCTCGGCCAGGAGCTCCCCGACCCGGCGGGCCTTGGCGACCTTCTCGCCGTCGGCCGCGCGCAGGTCGGCCTCCAGGGTGGAGGCGGCGGCCAGGGTCCGGCCGGTGGTGTCGTCCACGAGCTGGGCGACCATGTGCCGGCTGGACCGGGTCACCACCAGCCGGGGCCGGTCGGCGGTGCCGGAGATGCGCTTGCGCACCCGCAGGTGGCGGCGCTGACGGGCGCCGGCCTTGCCCTGGCCGGTGCCCTTGATCGTGATAGCCATCGGTTACTTACCAGCCTTTCCGACCTTGCGGCGGACCTGCTCGCCCGCGTAGCGCACGCCCTTGCCCTTGTACGGCTCGGGCTTGCGGATCTTGCGGATGTTCGCCGCGGTCTCGCCGACGAGCTGCTTGTCGATGCCGGCGACGGTGAACCTGGTCGGGCCCTCCACCGTGAAGGTGATGCCCTCCGGCGCGCTGACGTGCACCGGGTGGGAGAAGCCGAGCGCGAGCTCGAGGTCCGCGCCGCGGGCCTGCACCCGGTAGCCGGTGCCGACGATCTCCAGCTGCTTGGTGTAGCCCTGGGTGACGCCGGTGACCAGGTTGGCCAGCAGGGTGCGGGTCAGGCCGTGCAGCGAGCGGGACTCGCGCTCGTCGTCGGGGCGGGTGACGACCAGGGCGCCGTCCTCCCCGCGGTCGACCCGGATGGGCTCGGCCACGGTGTGGCTGAGCACGCCGCGGGGCCCGGTGACGGTCACGGCCTGGCCGTCGATGGCGACGTCGACGCCTGCGGGGACCGGGACGGGGACCTTACCGATACGGGACATGGTCAATCTCCTTCCGGGTCACCAGACGTAGGCGAGGACTTCCCCGCCCACGCCCTTGTTCTTGGCCTCGCGGTCGGTCAGCAGGCCGGAGGAGGTGGACAGGATGGCCACCCCCAGGCCGCCGAGGACGCGGGGCAGGTTGGTCGACTTCGCGTACACCCGCAGGCCCGGCTTGGACACGCGGCGCACGCCGGCCAGGGACCGCTCGCGGGCCGGGCCGAACTTCAGGTCCAGGGTGAGCTTCTTGCCCACCTCGGCGTCGGCGACGCTCCAGCCGGCGATGTAGCCCTCGGCCGTGAGGATCTCGGCGATGTTCGCCTTGAGCTTGGAGTACGGCATGGTCACCGACTCGTGGTACGCCGAGTTGGCGTTGCGCAGACGGGTGAGCATGTCTGCGATGGGGTCTGTCATGGTCATCGGGCCTCGGCCCTTCCTCGTCGTGGTTTCCTCGCGGGACCTGCGACGTAGTTCTTTACCAGCTGGACTTGGTGATGCCGGGGAGCTCGCCGCGCAGCGCCATCTCGCGCAGGCAGATCCGGCACAGGCCGAACTTGCGGTACACCGAGCGGGGGCGCCCGCAGCGCTGGCAGCGGCTGTAGGCGCGCACCTCGTACTTCGGCTTGCGGTTGGCCTTCTGGATCAGGGCGGTCTTCGCCATCAGTTCTCCTTGAACGGGAAGCCCAGGCGACGCAGCAGCGCACGCCCCTCTTCGTCGGTGGTGGCCGAGGTGACGACCGTGATGTCCATGCCCCGGACGCGGTCGATCCTGTCCTGGTCGATCTCGTGGAACATCGACTGCTCGGTCAGCCCGAAGGTGTAGTTCCCGTGCCCGTCGAACTGCCGGGGGCTGAGCCCGCGGAAGTCCCGGATGCGGGGCAGCGCCAGGGACAGCAGCCGGTCCAGGAACTCCCACATCCGGTCCCCGCGCAGCGTCACGTGCGCGCCGATCGGCTGGCCCTCGCGGAGCTTGAACTGCGCGACGGACTTGCGGGCCTTGGTCACCTGCGGCTTCTGCCCGGTGATCAGGCTCAGGTCGCGCACGGCGCCGTCGATGAGCTTGGAGTCCCGGGCCGCCTCGCCGACGCCCATGTTGACGACGATCTTGACCAGCCCGGCCACCTCGTTGACGTTGCGGTGGCCGAACTCCTCGCGCAGCGCCGCGACGATCTCCTCGCGGTAGCGCTGCTTCAGCCGCGGCGTCGGGGCGGCGGTCTGCTCTGCGGTGGTCTGGGTCATGAGATGTCCTTACCGGAGCGCTTGGCCACCCGGACCCGGACGGTCCGGGTGCGCCCGTCGCGCTCGACCTGCTCGGTGCGGTGGCCCACCCGGGTGCCCTTCTTGGTCTCCGGGTCCACCACCATCACGTTGCTGACGTGGATGGGGGCCTCGACGGTCTCGATGCCGCCGGTGCGCGCGCCCCGGCTGGACTGGCCCACCTTGGTGTGCTTCTTCACCCGCTGCACGCCCTCGACGACGACGCGGTCGGTGCCGGTGCGGACCTCCAGCACCCGGCCCTGCTTGCCCTTGTCGCGGCCGGCGATGACGACCACCAGGTCGCCCTTCTTGATCTTCGCCATCAGAGCACCTCCGGCGCCAGAGAAATGATGCGCATGAACCTCTTGTCCCGCAGCTCGCGGCCGACCGGGCCGAAGATGCGCGTCCCACGGGGGTCGCCGTCGCCCCGCAGGATGACGGCGGCGTTCTCGTCGAACTTGATGTAGGACCCGTCCGGGCGGCGCCGCTCCTTGGCGGTGCGGACGATGACCGCCTTGACGACGTCGCCCTTCTTGACGTTGCCGCCGGGGATGGCGTCCTTGACGGTGGCGACGATGACGTCGCCGATGCCCGCATAGCGCCGGCCGGAGCCGCCGAGCACCCGGATGCACAAGATCTCCTTGGCACCGGTGTTGTCGGCGACCTTCAGCCGCGACTCCTGCTGGATCATTCGATGTACTCCTGTCGTCGTGCCGGTTCTCGGCGGGCCGAGCCTGGCCGAACGGATGGGGGGCGTGGGGCCGGGCGGCCGCGGTCACGGCCGGCCGGCGGGCCGGGCGGCCGGAGGCGGCCGGCCGGGCTTTACTTGGCCTTCTGGAGGATCTCCACCAGGCGGTGCCGCTTGGTGGCGGACAGCGGCCGGGTCTCCATGACGCGGACCAGGTCGCCGACGCCGGCCGTGTTGGCCTCGTCGTGCACCTTCACCCGGGCGGTGCGCCGGATGACCTTGCCGTACAGGCCGTGCTTGACGCGGTCCTCCAGCTCGACGACGACGGTCTTGTCCATCTTGTCGCTGACCACGTAACCCTGCCGGACCTTGCGGTTGTTCCGGGCCGGGACGACGGCGGCCGGCGCGGTGCCGGCGGCGCCGGCGTCCTGCGCTGCGGTGTTCTCGCTCACTGGGCTCACTCCTCGGTGCTCGGCGCCGTGCGGATGCCGAGCTCGCGCTCGCGCACGATCGTGTAGATGCGGGCGATGTCCCGGCGCACGGCCTTGAGCCGGCCGTGGTTCTCGAGCTGGCCGGTGGCGGCGGAGAACCGCAGGTTGAACAGCTCGGCCTTCGCCTTCTCCAGCTCCTGGGCGAGCCTCTCGTCGTCCATCTGGTCCAGGTCGGCCGGGCTCAGCCCCTTGGTGCCGATGGCCATCAGCCTTCACCACCCTCACGGCTCACGAAACGGGTCTTCATCGGGAGCTTGTGCTGCGCGCGGCTCATCGCCTCGCGGGCCAGCTCCTCCGGGACCCCGGCCAGCTCGAACATGACGCGGCCGGGCTTGACGTTGGCGACCCACCACTCCGGGGAGCCCTTGCCCGAGCCCATGCGGGTCTCGGCGGGCTTCTTGGTGATCGGCCGGTCGGGGAAGATGTTGATCCACACCTTGCCGCCGCGCTTGATGTGCCGGGTCATGGCGATCCGGGCGGCCTCGATCTGCCGGTTGGTGACGTAGGCGGGCTCGATGGCCTGGATGCCGTAGTCGCCGAAGGCGATCGTGGTGCCGCCCTTGGCCACGCCGCGGCGGGTCGGGTGGTGCTGCTTGCGGTGCTTGGTGCGCCGGGGGATGAGCACGGTCAGGCCTCCGTTCCTGTCGCGGGTGCCTCGGCGGCGCCCGCCGGGGCCGGCTGCGCGCCGGCGGGGCGCCGCCGGTCGGGGCGCCGGAGCGCCCGTCGCCCCGGCCGCCCTCGCGGCGCGGGCCGGCGCCGCGCCGCTCGCCGCGGCCGCGGCCGCGCGGGGCGGCCTCGGCCTGCTCGCGGGCGTACTCCCGCTCGGTCTGGTCACCCTTGTAGATCCAGACCTTCACGCCGATACGGCCGAAGGTGGTGCGGGCCTCGAAGAACCCGTAGTCGATGTTCGCGCGCAGGGTGTGCAGCGGCACGCGGCCCTCGCGGTAGAACTCCGAGCGGGACATCTCCGCCCCGCCGAGCCGGCCGGCGCACTGCACCCGGATGCCCTTGGCGCCGGCGCGCTGGGCGGACTGCATGCCCTTGCGCATCGCGCGGCGGAAGGAGACCCGGGAGGCGAGCTGCTCGGCGATGCCCTGGGCGACGAGCTGGGCCTCCAGCTCGGGGTTCTTCACCTCGAGGATGTTGAGCTGGACCTGCTTGCCGGTGAGCTTCTCCAGCTCCCCGCGCAGCCGGTCCGCCTCGGCGCCGCGGCGCCCGATGACGATGCCCGGGCGGGCGGTGTGCAGGTCCACCCGCACCCGGTCCCGGGTGCGCTCGATGTCGACCTTGGCGATGCCGGCGCGCTCGAGGCCGGCGGACATCAGCCGGCGGATCGCGACGTCCTCGCGGACGTAGTCGCGGTAGCGCTGGCCGACGTTGGTGGAGTCGGCGAACCACCGCGAGCGGTGGTCGGTGGTGATGCCGAGCCGGAACCCGGTCGGGTTGACCTTCTGGCCCACTAGCGGGTCCTCCCCTTCGTGGTGGCGGCCTTCGCCGCGCCGGTGGTGGCAGCCTCACCCACGACGACCGTGATGTGGCTGGTGCGCTTGAGGATCTGGGCGGCCTGGCCCTTGGCCCGCTGCCGGAACCGCTTGAGGGTCGGGCCCTCGTCGACGTAGGCCTCGAGGATGACGAGGTTGCCCTCGTCGAAGGCCTCGCTGGCCTGGTCGGCCTTGACCCGGGCGTTCGCGACCGCCGACTCCACGACCTTGCGCACGGTCTCCGCGGCCGCCTGGGGCGCGAACCGCAGCGCGGTCACGGCCTCCTCGGTGCGCTTGCCGCGGACGACGTCCACGACGCGGCGCGCCTTCTGCGGCGTGACGCGGACGAAGCGCGCCTGCGCCTTGGCTTCCATGTTCCTGCCTTACTTGTCGGTTCGGGTGCTCCGCGCCTCAGCGGCGGCGGGCCTTGCGGTCGTCCTTGTCGTGCCCGCGGTAGGTGCGGGTCGGGGCGAACTCCCCGAGCTTGTGGCCGACCATCGACTCGGTGACGAAGACCGGGACGTGCTTGCGGCCGTCGTGCACCGCGAAGGTGTGCCCGAGGAAGTCGGGGGTGATGACCGACCGGCGCGACCAGGTCTTGATGACGTTCTTGCCCCCCTTCGCGTTCTGGGCGTCCACCTTCTTCTGCAGGTGGTCGTCGACGAAGGGGCCCTTCTTCAGACTGCGCGGCATGCCTCGCCTCTCCCTCTCAGCGCTTCTTGCCGGTGCGGCGACGGCGGACGATCAGCTGGTCGCTCGGCTTGTTCGGCCGGCGGGTCCGGCCCTCGGGCTGGCCCCACGGGCTGACCGGGTGCCGGCCGCCGGAGGTCCGGCCCTCGCCGCCGCCGTGCGGGTGGTCGACGGGGTTCATCACGACGCCGCGGACGGTCGGGCGCTTGCCCTTCCACCGCATCCGGCCGGCCTTGCCCCAGTTGATGTTGGACTGCTCGGCGTTGCCGACCTCGCCGATGGAGGCGCGGCAGCGGGCGTCGACGTTGCGGATCTCCCCCGAGGGCATCCGCAGCTGGGCGTAGGGGCCCTCCTTGGCGACGAGCTGGACGGAGGCGCCGGCGGACCGGGCGATCTTCGCCCCGCCGCCGGGCCGCAGCTCGATGGCGTGCACGACGGTGCCGACCGGGATGTTGCGCAGCTGGAGGCTGTTCCCGGGCTTGATGTCCGCGCCCGGGCCGCTCTCGATCCGGTCGCCCTGCTTGAGCCGGTTCGGCGCGAGGATGTAGCGCTTCTCGCCGTCGGCGTAGTGCAGCAGCGCGATCCGGGCGGTGCGGTTGGGGTCGTACTCGATGTGCGCGACCTTGGCCGGGACGCCGTCCTTGTCGTGTCGCCGGAAGTCGATGACGCGGTAGGCGCGCTTGTGGCCCCCGCCCTTGTGCCGGGTGGTGATCCGGCCGGTCGCGTTGCGGCCGCCGGTCTTGGGCAGCGGGCGGACCAGGGACTTCTCCGGCTCGGACCGGGTGATCTCGGCGAAGTCGGCGACGGTGGAGCCGCGCCGGCCGGGCGTCGTCGGCTTGTACTTACGGATTCCCATGGATCAGATCCTCTCTTCGGCCGGGGGTCAGCCGGCCACCTCGCCGAAGATGTCGATGGACCCCTCGCGCAGGGTGACGATCGCGCGCTTGGTGTCCTTGCGCTTGCCGAGCCCGAACCGGGTGCGGCGGGTCTTGCCCTGCCGGTTCGCGGTGTTCACCGAGGCGACCTTGACGTCGAAGATCTTCTCGATGGCGTTCTTGATCTCGGTCTTGTTCGAGCGGGGGTCCACCTCGAAGGTGTACTTGCCCTCGTCGATCAGGTTGTAGCTCTTCTCCGAGACGATCGGCTTGATGATCACGTCGCGGGGGTTCTTCGCCGGCTCGATGCTCACTGCTCCTCCTCGCCCTGGCCGAGGAGCGCCCGGAGCGCCCCGGTGGTGAACACGACGTCGTCGTTGACCAGGACGTCGTAGGTGTTGAGCTGGTCGACCCAGAGCAGGTGGACGCTCGGGACGTTGCGCAGGGCGAGCAGGGTCCGCTCGTCCTGGCGGTCGAGCACGACCAGCGCGCTGCGCTCGCCGACCACCCGGCGCAGGGCCGCGAGGGCGGTCCTGGTCAGCCGCTCGGCGGCGTCGTCGACCAGGGCGTCCACGACGTGCACCCGGCCGGCGCGGGCCCGGTCGGACAGGGCCCCGCGCAGGGCGGCGGCCTTCATCTTCTTGGGCGTGCGCTGGGCGTAGCTGCGCGGCTGCGGGCCGTGCACGGTGCCGCCGCCGGCGAACTGCGGGGCGCGGGTCGAGCCCTGCCGGGCGCGGCCGGTGCCCTTCTGCCGGTAGGGCTTGCGGCCGCCGCCGCGGACGTCGCCGCGGGTCTTGGTGGCGTGCGTGCCCTGCCGCGCGGCCGCGAGCTGGGCGACGACCACCTGGTGGATGAGCGGGACGTTGGTCGGTGCGTCGAACACCTCGGCGGGCAGCTCGGCGGAGCCGGCCTTCTCACCCGCGGCGTCCAGCACGTCGACGGTCAGCGTGGTCATCTCACGCTCCCTTCGCGGTACGGACCACGACGACGCCGCCCTTGGGCCCGGGGACGGCCCCGGTGACCAGCAGGACGCCGTTCTCGGCGTCGACGGCGTGGATCGTGAGGTTCTTGGTGGTCTGCCGGGCGTTGCCCATCCGGCCGGCCATCCGCAGGCCCTTGAACACCCGGGAGGGCGTGGAGGCCCCGCCGATGGAGCCGGGCTTGCGGTGGTTGCGGTGGGCGCCGTGGGAGGCGGAGACGCCGGCGAAGCCGTGCCGCTTCATCACGCCGGCGGTGCCCTTGCCCTTGGTGGTGCCGACGACGTCGACGGTGGCGCCGGGCTGGAACGCCTCGGCGGTCAGCTCCTGGCCGGGGGCGTAGCCGGTGGCGCCGGGGGTGCGGATCTCGGCGAGGTGGCGGCGCGGGGTCACCCCGGCCTTGGCGAAGTGGCCGCGGAGCGGCTGGGTGACCCGGCGCGGGTCGATCTCGCCGAAGGCCAGCTGCACGGCACTGTACCCGTCGGTCTCCGGGGTGCGCACCTGCGTGACGACGTTGGTGCCCACCCGCACGACCGTCACCGGGACGAGGCGGCCGCCGTCGTCCCAGACCTGGGTCATGCCGAGCTTCGTGCCGAGCAGCGCCGTGACGGGCGCGGCGGCGGCCTGATCGAGCGTTGTCATGGCAGGTGTCCTCAGAGCTTGATCTCGATGTTGACGTCGGCCGGCAGGTCGAGGCGCATGAGCGAGTCGACCGCCTTGGGCGTCGGGTCCACGATGTCGATGAGCCGCTTGTGCGTGCGCATCTCGAAGTGGTCGCGGCTGTCCTTGTACTTGTGGGGCGACCGGATGACGACGAAGACGTTCTTCTCCGTCGGCAGCGGCACCGGGCCCACGACCGTCGCACCAGCGCGGGTCACCGTGTCGACGATCTTGCGCGCCGAGCTGTCGATGACCTCGTGGTCGTAGGACTTGAGCCGGATGCGGATCTTCTGTCCCGCCATGGCGTCGTCTAACCTCTCTCGTACCGCTACCCGTACCGACCCCCGCGCTCGGGCGTGTCGCGCGGGCGACGCACCCGGACGCACAGCCCCGGCACGGGGCGTGGTCGCTGTGATGCCTGTTCGGACCCGAGCGGGGACGCCCGATCCGGCAGCCGGCGCCCGGGGCAGGCCCCCAGGCAACCTGGCAATCTTGCCACGCGCGGGCCCGCCCCGCCTAATCCGGACCGGGCCCCGGTGGTGCGGGCCTCGTCACGTCGGCAGGGCGGCGCACGCTGGCCCGGCCACTTTACCAGCGCCGGCGGCGGTGGCGCGAGGGCCGGGGGCTGTGAGCGCGCGCACGGGAGGCGGCGGCCGCCGTCGCCGAGGACCGACCGCCCGACCGCCGTCGCCGAGGACCGACCGCCCGGCCGCCGTCGCCGAGGACCGACCGCCCGGCCGCCGGCGGCGCGGACCAAGGCCCGGCCGCCGTCGGCGGACGACCAAGGGCCCGGCAGCCGAGGCTGCCGGGCCCTGCGGGTCCTGCTGTGCGCCGAGCGGCGCGGCCGGGGTCAGCCCCGGCGGGGGGTCACTTGAGGATCTTGGTGACCCGGCCGGAGCCCACGGTGCGGCCACCCTCGCGGATGGCGAAGCCGAGGCCCTCCTCCATGGCGATGGGCTGGATGAGCTCCACCGTCATCTCGGTGTTGTCGCCGGGCATGACCATCTCGGTGCCCTCGGGCAGCGTGATGACGCCGGTGACGTCGGTCGTCCGGAAGTAGAACTGCGGACGGTAGTTGGAGTAGAAGGGGTTGTGCCGGCCGCCCTCGTCCTTGGCCAGGATGTAGACCTGGCCCTCGAACTGGGTGTGCGGGGTGATCGAGCCCGGCTTGCAGACGACCTGCCCGCGCTCGACGTCCTCGCGCTTGGTGCCGCGCAGCAGCAGCCCGACGTTCTCCCCCGCGTCGGCGGTGTCGAGGAGCTTGCGGAACATCTCGATGCCGGTGACGGTGGTCTTCTGGGCCTGCGGCCGGATACCGATGATCTCCACCTCCTCGTTCACCTTGAGCTGGCCGCGCTCGACGCGGCCGGTGACCACGGTGCCGCGGCCGGTGATGGTGAAGACGTCCTCGATCGGCATGAGGAACGGCTTGTCGATGTCGCGCACCGGGTCCGGCACGTTCTCGTCGACGGCCTCCATCAGGTCCTCGACGGACTTGACCCACTTCGGGTCGCCCTCGAGGGCCTTGAGCGCGGAGACGCGGACGACGGGCGCGTCGTCGCCGGGGAAGCCCTGGGACGACAGCAGCTCGCGGACCTCCATCTCGACGAGCTCGAGGATCTCCTCGTCGTCAACCATGTCGGCCTTGTTCAGCGCGACGAGCAGGTAGGGCACGCCCACCTGGCGGGCGAGCAGCACGTGCTCGCGGGTCTGCGCCATCGGGCCGTCGGTGGCGGCGACGACGAGGATCGCGCCGTCCATCTGGGCGGCACCGGTGATCATGTTCTTGATGTAGTCGGCGTGCCCCGGGGCGTCCACGTGCGCGTAGTGGCGCTTCTCCGTCTGGTACTCCACGTGGGAGACGTTGATGGTGATGCCGCGCTGGCGCTCCTCGGGAGCGTTGTCGACCTGGTCGAACGGCGTGAACGTGTTGAGGTCCGGGTACTTGTCCGCCAGCACCTTGGAGATGGCAGCGGTCAGCGTCGTCTTGCCGTGGTCGACGTGACCGATCGTGCCGATGTTGACGTGCGGCTTGGTCCGCTCGAACTTGGCCTTCGCCACTTGGGGTCCTCCTGGGGACTCGGGTAGTTGTCTTGACGCTCTGGCAGGTGCTTCGCGGGCGCCTGCCGGGGCGAGATCCTACGGGTCGGGTGTGGGTTGCTTGCTGGGTCGACCTGTGGGACTCACTCGCCCCGGGTCTTCTTGATGATCTCCTCGGCGACGTTCCGAGGGACCTCCGCGTAGCTGTGGAACTGCATCGAGTACACCGCGCGACCCTGGGTCCGGGACCGCAGGTCGCCGACGTAGCCGAACATCTCCGACAACGGCACGAGGGCGCGGATGACCTTGACGCCGGTGGCGTCCTCCATCGACTGGATCATGCCACGGCGGGAGTTGAGGTCGCCAATGACGTCCCCCATGTACTCCTCGGGGGTGCGCACCTCGACGTCGAAGATCGGCTCGAGGAGCGCGGGGTCCGCGCGGCGGACGCCCTCCTTGAGGACCATCGACCCGGCGACCTTGAAGGCCATCTCGGAGGAGTCGACCTCGTGGTAGGCGCCGTCGAGCAGGATCGCCCGGATCCCGACCAGCGGGTAGCCGGCCAGCACGCCGTTCTGCATGGCGTCCTCGATGCCGGCCTCCACCGACGGGATGTACTCCCGCGGGATGCGGCCGCCGGTGACCTTGTTCTCGAACTCGAAGAGCTCGCCCTCGCTGGTGTCCATCGGCTCGAAGGTCACCTGGACCTTGGCGAACTGGCCGGACCCACCGGTCTGCTTCTTGTGCGTGTAGTCGATCTTCTCCACCTTGCGGCGGATGGTCTCGCGGTAGGCGACCTGCGGGGCGCCGACGTTCGCCTCGACCTTGAACTCCCGGCGCATCCGGTCGACGAAGACGTCGAGGTGGAGCTCGCCCATCCCGCCGATGACGGTCTGGCCGGTCTCGTCGTCCAGCCGGACGGTGAAGGTCGGGTCCTCCTCGGCGAGCTTCTGGATCGCGGTGGAGAGCTTCTCCTGGTCGGCCTTGGTCTTGGGCTCGATGGCCACGTGGATGACCGGCTCGGGGAAGGTCATGGACTCCAGGATCACCGGTGCGTCGATGGCGCACAGGGTGTCCCCGGTGGTGACCTCCTTGAGCCCGATGAAGGCGTAGATGTGCCCGGCGTGGGCCTCCTCGACCGGGTTCTCCTTGTTGGAGTGCATCTGGAACATCTTCCCGATGCGCTCCTTCCGACCCTTGGTGGAGTTGAGCACCTGGGCGCCCTGGGCGACCTTGCCGGAGTAGACCCGGACGTAGGTGAGCCGGCCGAAGAACGGGTGCGTGGCGACCTTGAAGGCCAGCGCGGCGAACGGCTCGTCCTCGCTCGCCGCCCGCTCGACGACGACGTCCTCGTCCTTGACGTCGTGGCCCTGCACGGGCGGGACGTCGAGGGGGGAGGGCAGGTAGTCGATGACGGCGTCGAGCATGGGCTGGATGCCCTTGTTCTTGAACGCGGAGCCGCAGAAGACCGGGTAGGCCTCGCCGGCCACGGTCAGGGCGCGCACGCCGCGCTTGATGTCGGCGACGCTCAGCTCCTCCCCGCCGAGGTACTTCTCGAGGAGCTCCTCGTCCGCCTCGGCGACCTGCTCGATGAGCGTGGTGCGGTACTCCTCGGCCTGGGCCCGCAGGCCCTCGGGGATCTCCTCGACCTCGTAGTCCTCGCCCATCTTGACCTCGCCGCGCCAGGTGAGCGCGCGCATGGTCACCAGGTCGACGACGCCGGTGAAGTCCTGCTCGGACCCGATCGGGATCTGCATGACCAGCGGGGTGGCCTTGAGCCGGTCGACGATGGTCTTGACGGTGAAGAAGAAGTCCGCGCCGATCTTGTCCATCTTGTTGACGAAGCAGATCCGCGGGACGTTGTACTTGTCCGCCTGGCGCCACACGGTCTCGGACTGCGGCTCCACGCCCTCCTTGCCGTCGAAGACGGCGACCGCGCCGTCGAGCACGCGCAGCGAGCGCTCCACCTCGACGGTGAAGTCCACGTGGCCGGGGGTGTCGATGATGTTGATCTGGTTGTTCTTCCAGAAGCAGGTGGTCGCGGCGGAGGTGATGGTGATGCCGCGCTCCTGCTCCTGCTCCATCCAGTCCATCGTCGACGCGCCGTCGTGCGTCTCACCGATCTTGTAGTTGATGCCGGTGTAGAACAGGATCCGCTCGGTCGTCGTCGTCTTGCCGGCGTCGATGTGAGCCATGATCCCGATGTTGCGGACCTTGGTGAGGTCGGTCAGCACGTCAAGTGCCACGTGAGGCTCTCTTCGGTAGGGGTGGTTCGTGAAGTCGGGGGCGCGCCCCCGCCGGGGTCACCAGCGGTAGTGCGCGAAGGCCTTGTTGGACTCGGCCATCTTGTGGGTGTCCTCGCGGCGCTTGACCGCGGCGCCCAGGCCGTTGGAGGCGTCGAGGATCTCGTTCATCAGCCGCTCGGTCATGGTCTTCTCCCGGCGGGACCGGGAGTAGTCCACCAGCCAGCGCAGCGCCAGGGTGGTCTGCCGGGAGGCGCGGACCTCGACCGGGACCTGGTAGGTGGCGCCGCCGACCCGGCGGGAGCGGACCTCGAGGGTGGGCCGGACGTTGTCCAGCGCGCGCTTGAGCACGGTGGACGGGTCGGACTGGGTCTTCTCCGCCACGCCCTGCAGGGCGCCGTAGACGATGCGCTCGGCGGTGGACTTCTTGCCGTCGACCAGCACCCGGTTGACGAGCTGGGTGACGACCGGGGAGCCGTACACCGGGTCGGAGACGAGCGGGCGCTTGGGGGCCGGGCCCTTACGAGGCATTACTTCTTCTCCTTCTTCGCGCCGTAGCGGCTGCGAGCCTGCTGGCGGCCCCGCACACCCTGGGTGTCCAGCGCGCCGCGGACGATCTTGTAGCGCACGCCGGGCAGGTCCTTCACCCGGCCGCCGCGCACGAGCACGATGGAGTGCTCCTGGAGGTTGTGCCCCACGCCCGGGATGTAGGCGGTGACCTCGATGCCGCTGGACAGGCGCACGCGGGCGACCTTGCGCAGGGCCGAGTTCGGCTTCTTCGGGGTGGTGGTGTACACGCGGGTGCACACCCCCCGCCGCTGCGGGCTGCCCTTGAGGGCCGGCGTCTTGGAGGTCCCTACCTTGACGCTGCGGCCCTTGCGGACCAGCTGCTGAATCGTGGGCACTACTTCTCCGTCTCAGGTACTTGCTGTGTCGTTGCTGCACGCCCGACCGTGGGGTCGACCGGCCCGGGCCGTCCGGCCCGTCCTGGCTCGCTCCCCTGCCCCCGCTGTCGGGCGTGTCGACCAGCTGCTGCCCGGCGAGGCCCGCCCGGGGCGGTGGGGCCGGGGCGTCACGCTGGTGCGGACGCCTGCGGGCTCGGCCCGACGGCGGTCATCACCGGTGAGCTGCGCACGCACACGAGAGCCCGGTGTCGCGGGCACCGCAGACCAGCGTACTCTGCGCCGGATTCCGGCGCAAAGGATCCGCCCCGCGCCGCCGGGTGGCGTGCGCCACGTGGGGTCGGTCACGCCGGTGGGGACGACGGCGGCCGGCGGGGTGGGCGGCCGACGGGCCGGGCCGCGGGGTCTCCCCCACGGCCCGGCCCGTCGGTGGCCGGGCGGCCGCGCCGCCGGGCGGCGGCGCCGCCGGCTGCTGCCGCCCGGCCGGCGCCGTCAGCGGAACTCGAGCCCGTAGCTGTCCGGGAACTCCAGGTCCTCCAGCGCCAGCGGCTCGTTCGACCCGCCGACCGGGGCGAAGTCGATGTCGCTGTAGCCGAGCCGGGAGAACGCGGTCTGCTTGGCCTCCTCGGTGGGCTCGACGACCACCTCGTGGTAGCGCGGCAGGCCGGTCCCGGCCGGGATGAGCTTGCCCAGGATGACGTTCTCCTTCAGGCCGAGCAGCGGGTCCTTCCGGGCGCTCATGGCCGCCTCGGTGAGCACCTTCGTCGTCTCCTGGAAGGAGGCGGCGGAGAGCCAGGAGTCGGTGGCCAGGGACGCCTTGGTGATGCCCATCAGCTCGGGCCGGCCGGAGGCGGGGGTGCCGCCCTCGGAGACCACCCGGCGGTTCTCGTCCTCGAACCGGGTGCGCTCCATGAGCTCGCCCGGCAGGAGGCGGGAGTCCCCGGAGTCCAGCACCGTCACCCGGCGCAGCATCTGCCGGACGATGACCTCGATGTGCTTGTCGTGGATGTCCACGCCCTGGGAGCGGTAGACCTCCTGGACCTGCTCGACGAGGTGCTTCTGCGCGGCCCGCGGGCCGAGGATGCGCAGCACCTTCTTCGGGTCGACGGCGCCCGCGACGAGCTGGCGGCCGACGGCGATGTGCTCGCCGTCCTCCACCAGCAGCCGGGCCCGCTTGGTGACCGGGTAGACCACGTCCTCCTGGCCGTCGTCGCGGACGACGACGATCTTGCGGATCCGCTCGGAGTCGTCGATCTTGACCCGGCCGGCGGCCTCGGTGATCGGGGCCTCGCCCTTGGGGGTGCGGGCCTCGAACAGCTCCTGGACGCGCGGCAGGCCCTGGGTGATGTCCTCCGCCGAGGCGGCCCCGCCGGTGTGGAAGGTCCGCATCGTCAGCTGGGTGCCGGGCTCGCCGATGGACTGCGCGGCGATGATGCCGACGGCCTCGCCGATGTCCACCAGCTTGCCGGTGGCCAGGGAGCGGCCGTAGCACTTGGCGCAGGTGCCCACCCGGGATTCGCAGGTCAGGACCGAGCGGACCTTGACCTCGGTCAGCCCGGCGGCCACCAGGCGGGCGATGAGCACGTCGCCGATGTCCTGGCCGGCCTCGCCGAGCACGTTGCCCTCGGCGTCGGTGACGTCCTGGGCCAGGGTGCGGGCGTAGACGCTGGTCTCCACCGTGTCCGCCCGCACGACGGTGTCCTCCCCGACCTTGTCCGCGATGGGCATGGTCAGGCCCATCCGGGTGCCGCAGTCGTCCTCGCGGATGATGACGTCCTGGGAGACGTCCACCAGGCGCCGGGTGAGGTACCCGGAGTCGGCGGTCCGCAGCGCGGTGTCCGCCAGGCCCTTGCGGGCGCCGTGGGTGGCGATGAAGTACTCCAGGACGGACAGGCCCTCGCGGTAGTTGGACTTGATCGGGCGGGGGATGATCTCGCCCTTCGGGTCGGCCACCAGGCCGCGCATGCCGGCGATCTGGCGGACCTGCATCCAGTTGCCGCGGGCGCCGGAGGAGACCATCTGGAAGACGGTGTTGCGCTCGGGGAAGTTCGCCCGCATCGCGTCGTCGACCTCGTTGGTCGCCTGGGTCCACACGTCGATGAGCTCCTGGCGGCGCTCGTCGTCGGTGATCAGGCCGATGTCGTACTGCTCCTGGATCTTGCGGGCCTCCTCCTCGTACTTCTCGAGGATCTCGGCCTTGGCCGCGGGCGCGACGACGTCGGAGATCGCGATGGTCACCCCGGAGCGGGACGCCCACCGGAAGCCGGCCTCCTTCAGCGCGTCCAGGCTCGCCCCGACCTCGACCTTGGGGTAGCGCTCGGCGAGGTCGTTGACGATCCGGCCGAGGACCTTCTTGTCGACCACCCCGTTGAGGTAGGGGTAGTCGACCGGGAGCAGGTCGTTGAACAGGGTCCGCCCGAGGGTGGTCTCCAGCAGCAGCGGGTCACCCTCGGTCCAGCCCTCCGGCGCGGTCCAGCCGGCCGGCGGGACGGCCTCGGGGAGCCGGACGGTGATCCGGGCGTTGAGGTCCAGGTCGCCGCGGTCGTAGGCCATCAGGGCCTCGGCGATGGAGCTGAAGAACCGTCCCTCGCCGGCCGCTCCGGCCCGCTCGGAGGTGAGGTGGAACAGGCCGATGATCATGTCCTGGGACGGCATCGTGACCGGGCGGCCGTCGGAGGGCTTGAGGATGTTGTTCGAGGACAGCATGAGGATGCGGGCCTCGGCCTGCGCCTCGGCGCTCAGCGGCAGGTGCACGGCCATCTGGTCGCCGTCGAAGTCGGCGTTGAACGCGCCGCAGACGAGCGGGTGGAGCTGGATGGCCTTGCCCTCGACCAGCTGCGGCTCGAAGGCCTGGATGCCCAGGCGGTGCAGGGTCGGGGCGCGGTTGAGCAGCACCGGGTGCTCGCGGATGACCTCGTCGAGGACGTCCCACACCTGCGGCCGGGACCGCTCGACCATCCGCTTGGCGGCCTTGATGTTCTGGGCGTGGTTGAGGTCCACCAGCCGCTTCATGACGAAGGGCTTGAAGAGCTCCAGCGCCATCTGCTTGGGCAGGCCGCACTGGTGCAGCTTCAGGGTGGGGCCGACGACGATGACCGAGCGGCCGGAGTAGTCCACCCGCTTGCCGAGCAGGTTCTGCCGGAACCGGCCCTGCTTGCCCTTGAGCATGTCCGAGATGGACTTCAGCGCCCGGTTGCCCGGCCCGGTGACCGGCCGGCCGCGGCGGCCGTTGTCGAACAGCGCGTCCACGGACTCCTGGAGCATGCGCTTCTCGTTGTTGACGATGATCTCCGGCGCGCCCAGGTCCAGCAGCCGCTTGAGGCGGTTGTTGCGGTTGATGACGCGGCGGTAGAGGTCGTTCAGGTCCGAGGTGGCGAACCGGCCGCCGTCGAGCTGGACCATCGGGCGCAGGTCCGGCGGGATCACCGGGACGCAGTCCAGCACCATGCCCAGCGGGGAGTTGCCGGTGGTGAGGAAGGCGTTGACGACCTTCAGCCGCTTCAGGGCCCGGGTCTTGCGCTGCCCGGTGCCGGTGGCGATGACCTCGCGGAGGGACTCCGCCTCGGCCTGCAGGTCGAAGGTCTCCAGCCGGCGCTGGATCGCCTCGGCGCCCATGGCGCCCTTGAAGTAGATGCCGTAGCGGACGGTGAGCTCGCGGTAGAGCAGCTCGTCGCCCTCCAGGTCACCGACGGCGAGGTTCTTGAACCGGTCCCAGACCTTCTCCAGCCGCTCCAGGTCGGCGTCGCCGCGGCGGCGGATCTGGGCCATCTCCCGCTCGGCGGACTTGCGGACCTTCTCCCGGGCGTCGGCCTTCGCGCCGGACGCCTCGAGCTCGGCCAGGTCGGTCTCCAGGCGCTGGGCCCGGGCCTCGATGTCGGCGTCGCGGCGGTTGGCCACCTGCTGGCGCTCGAGGTCCATCTCGTTCTGCAGGGACGGCAGGTCCTCGCGCCGGCCCTCCTCGTCGACCTCGGTGATCATGTACGCCGCGAAGTAGATGACCTTCTCCAGGTCCTTCGGGGCGAGGTTGAGCAGGTACCCCAGGCGGGACGGGACGCCCTTGAAGTACCAGATGTGGGTGACCGGGGCGGCGAGCTCGATGTGGCCCATCCGCTCGCGGCGCACCTTGGAGCGCGTGACCTCCACGCCGCACCGCTCGCAGACGATGCCCTTGTAGCGCACGCGCTTGTACTTCCCGCACGCGCACTCCCAGTCGCGCGTCGGGCCGAAGATCTGCTCCCCGAACAGGCCGTCCTTCTCCGGCTTCAGGGTGCGGTAGTTGATCGTCTCGGGCTTCTTGACCTCGCCGTGCGACCACTCGCGCACGTCCGCCGCCGTGGCGAGGGAGATGTGCAGCTGGTCGAAGACATTGACGTCGAGCAAGGGTTCCTACTTCCTCCGGTATAGCACCGTGAACAGCTATGGGTGGAGCCGGGGCCGGGGCGACGGCGGCCGGTCGGCCGGCCGCGCCCCGGCGGGGGCTCAGAGCTCGTCGACGCTGCTGGCGTCGGGGCGGCGGGAGAGGTCGATGCCGAGCTCCTCCGCGGCGCGGTACACCTCGTCGTCGGTGTCCCGCAGCTCGATGGCGTTGCCCTCCGCGTCGAGCGCCTCGACGTTCAGGCACAGCGAGCGCATCTCCTTGATGAGCACCTTGAAGGACTCGGGGATGCCGGGCTCGGGGATGTTCTCCCCCTTGACGATGGCCTCGTAGACCTTCACGCGGCCGGTGACGTCGTCGGACTTGATGGTCAGCAGCTCCTGCAGGGCGTAGGCGGCGCCGTAGGCCTCCAGCGCCCAGACCTCCATCTCGCCGAACCGCTGGCCGCCGAACTGCGCCTTACCGCCCAGCGGCTGCTGGGTGATCATCGAGTACGGGCCGGTGGACCGGGCGTGGATCTTGTCGTCCACGAGGTGGTGGAGCTTGAGGATGTACATGTAGCCCACCGAGATCGGCTCGGGGAACGGCTCCCCGGACCGGCCGTCGAAGAGCTGGGCCTTGCCGTCGGTGCCGACCAGGCGCTCGCCGTCCCGGTTGGGCAGGGCGTGCGCGAGGAGGCCCTGGAGCTCGTGGTGCTCGGCGCCGTCGAACACCGGGGTGGCGACCGGGGTGCCGGGGTCCACGTGCACGGCGTTCTCGGGCAGCTGGCGGGTCCACTCCTCCGCGGCGGCGACCGCCTCGCTGACGTCCCAGCCCTGGGCGGCGAGCCAGCCCAGGTGCAGCTCGAGGACCTGGCCGACGTTCATCCGGCCGGGCACGCCGAGCGGGTTGAGGATGACGTCCACCGGGGTGCCGTCGGGCAGGAACGGCATGTCCTCCACGGGCAGGATCTTGGAGATCACGCCCTTGTTGCCGTGCCGGCCGGCGAGCTTGTCCCCGTCGGTGATCTTGCGGCGCTGGGCGATGTAGACCCGGACCATCTGGTTCACCCCGGGCGGCAGCTCGTCGTCGTCCTCTGCGGAGAACTCCCGGATGCCGATGACGATGCCGGACTCCCCGTGCGGGACCTTCAGGGAGGTGTCGCGGACCTCCCGGGCCTTCTCCCCGAAGATCGCCCGGAGCAGCCGCTCCTCGCTGGTCAGCTCGGTCTCGCCCTTGGGGGTGACCTTGCCGACGAGGATGTCGCCGGAGGAGACCTCGGCGCCGATCCGGATGATGCCGCGCTCGTCGAGGTCGGCCAGGACCTCCTCGGCGACGTTGGGGATGTCCCGGGTGATCTCCTCCGCGCCCAGCTTGGTCTCCCGGGCGTCGACCTCGTGCTCCTCGATGTGGATGGAGGTGAGCACGTCGTCGGCGACCAGGCGCTGGGAGAGGATGATCGCGTCCTCGTAGTTGTAGCCCTCCCAGGACATGAACGCCACGAGGAGGTTCTTGCCCAGGGCGAGCTCGCCGTCCTCGGTGGCCGGGCCGTCGGCCAGCACGGTGCCGGCCTCGACCCGGGCGCCGTCGTCCACCACGACCCGCTGGTTGTAGGAGTTGCCCTGGTTGGACCGGCGGAACTTGGCGACCCGGTAGACCTGGTTGGTGCCGTCGTCGGCCGCGACGTGCACGGCGTCGGCGGAGACCTCGGTGACGACGCCGGGCTTGGCGGCCACGATCACGTCCCCGGCGTCCACCGCGGCGCGGCGCTCCATCCCGGTGCCGACCAGCGGGGCCTCGCTGCGCAGCAGCGGCACGGCCTGGCGCTGCATGTTGGCGCCCATGAGCGCGCGGTTGGCGTCGTCGTGCTCGAGGAAGGGGATCATCGCGGTGCCGACGGAGACCATCTGCCGGGCCGAGACGTCCATGAAGTCGATCTCGTCCACGGCGACCAGGGCCGGCTCGCCGCCGGAGAGGCGGCACAGGGCCTGGTCCTCGACGAAGGTGCCGTCCGCGGTCAGCGGGGCGGAGGCCTGCGCGATGACGTGCCGGTCCTCGTCGTCGGCGGTGATGTAGACGACCTCGTCGGTGACCCGGCCGCTGACCACCCGGCGGTAGGGGGTCTCGACGAACCCGAACGGGTTGATCCGGGCGAAGGTGGCGAGCGAGCCGATCAGGCCGATGTTCGGGCCCTCCGGGGTCTCGATCGGGCACATCCGGCCGTAGTGCGAGGGGTGGACGTCGCGGACCTCCATGCTGGCCCGGTCCCGGGACAGCCCGCCCGGCCCGAGCGCGGAGAGCCGGCGCTTGTGCGTCAGCCCGGCGAGCGGGTTGTTCTGGTCCATGAACTGGGAGGACTGGGAGGTGCCGAAGAACTCCTTGATCGAGGCCACCACGGGGCGGATGTTGATCAGGGTCTGCGGGGTGATCGCCTCCACGTCCTGGGTGGTCATCCGCTCCCGGACGACGCGCTCCATCCGGGACAGGCCGGTGCGGACCTGGTTCTGGATGAGCTCGCCGACGGCGCGGATGCGGCGGTTGCCGAAGTGGTCGATGTCGTCGGTCTCCACCCGCACCGGCTCGGCCCCGCCGACGGCGGGCAGCTCGGCCAGGCCCTGGTGCAGGGCGAGCAGGTACTTGATGGCGGCGGTGACGTCCGCCAGCCGGAGCACCGACTCGCTCAGCTCGGCGTCCAGGCCGAGCTTCTTGTTGATCTTGTAGCGGCCGACCTTGGCCAGGTCGTAGCGCTTGGGGTTGAAGTAGTAGTTCTCCAGCAGGGTCCGGCCGGCCTCGACCGTGGGCGGCTCGCCCGGGCGGATCTTGCGGTAGATGTCCAGGAGGGCCTCGTCCTCGGTGTGGACGTTGTCCTTCTCCAGGGTCTCCAGCAGCACCGGGAAGTCCGCGAACTCCTCGCGGATCTCCGACTCGGTCATGCCCAGGGCGCGCAGGAAGACCGTCACGGACTGCTTGCGCTTGCGGTCGATGCGCACGCCGACGGCGTCGCGCTTGTCGATCTCGAACTCCAGCCACGCGCCGCGGCTGGGGATCACCTTGGTGGTGAAGATGTCCTTGTCGGAGGTCTTGTCGGCGACCTTCTCGAAGTACACGCCCGGGGACCGGACGAGCTGGGAGACGACGACGCGCTCGGTGCCGTTGATGATGAAGGTGCCGCGCTCGGTCATCAGCGGGAAGTCGCCCATGAACACCGTCTGGGACTTGATCTCCCCGGTGGTGTAGTTGACGAACTCCGCGGTCACGAACAGCGGCGCCGCGTAGGTGAAGTCCTTCTCCTTGCACTCCTCGGCCGTGTACTTTGGCGGCTCGAAGCGGTGGTCCCGGAAGGACAGCGACATGGACTGGCCGAAGTCCTCGATCGGGGAGATCTCGCTGAAGATCTCCTCCAGGCCGGAGGTGGTGGGCACGTGGTTGTCGCCGGCCGCGGCGGCGGCCTCCACGCGGGCGCGCCAGGCGTCGTCCCCGATGAGCCAGTCGAAGCTCTCGGTCTGCAGGCCGAGGAGGTCGGGAGCCTGGAGCGGCTCGTGGATCTTGGCGAAGGAGACGCGTCGCGGGAGCGAGGCGGTAGCGTGAGCAGTAGGTGCAGAAGCGGTGCGCGAGGCAGCCAAAGGGTGTCCTTCCCTGCGAATGGATGCACACACTGACCCCACCGCGGGCGGGTGGGGAGCCGGACGTCAGGCAGAGGTCAGCGCAAAGCGACAGCATACCGGTGCCGGGGGGCCGTGTCCAGCACCGGGGTGGGCGTGGCGCGCAGGCGGCGGAGTAGGCGCGCCTCCTGCGGCCGGCCTCGCCGGTCCGGCCCGGCCCGGCCCGGCCCCGAGCGTCCCACCTGCTGGCGGCCGGCCTCCCCAGCCACACCCAGAGGCCCGGCACCATCGTCGACGGTCCCGGCTCGGCTCGGCACGGCCCCGAGCGTCCCGCGCCTCCTGGCCGGCCGGCACGGTGTCGCCCCGGTCCGCACTCACCCCGGTCCGCACTCCCCCGGTCCGCCCTTGGCCCCCAGTCCCCAGGCCGGCGGTCCCGACCCAGGCGCACACGGAGGCCCGCACCGCTCGGCGGTGCGGGCCTCCGCGCGTCCCGGCCGGCCCCGATTGGGGCGCGGCCCGGACTCGTCCCGGCCGGTCAGGGCCGGGCGGTGGTCACTTGAGGGTGACGGTGGCGCCGGCGCCCTCCAGGGCCTCCTTGGCCTTGTCCGCGGCCTCCCGGTTGACGCCCTCGAGGACGGGCTTGGGGGCGCCGTCGACGAGGTCCTTGGCCTCCTTGAGGCCGAGGGAGGTCAGCGCGCGGACCTCCTTGATGACCTGGATCTTCTTGTCGCCGACGGCGTCGAGGATGACGTCGAACTCGTCCTTCTCCTCGGCGGCCTCCTCACCGGCGCCACCACCGGCCGGGGCGGCGGCGGCAACGGCGACGGGAGCGGCGGCGGTGACGTCGAAGGTCTCCTCGAACTGCTTGACGAACTCGGAGAGCTCGATGAGCGTGAGCTCCTTGAAAGCGTCGATGAGCTCTTCGGTGCTGAGCTTCGCCATGGTGGCGTTCCTTCCTGATCAGCCTGCTACGCGAGCAGTGGGTGGGGGTGGTGCGGTGCCGTGGTGGCTGGGCCCGGGCGGGCTCAGGCGTCGGCGGCCTGCTTCTCGCGCAGGGCCTCGGCGGTGCGCGCGGCCTTGGTGGCCGGCGCGGTGAACACGTACGCGGCCTGGAACAGCGCCGCCTTGAGCGCTCCGGCCGTCCGGCCCAGGAGCACCTCGCGGGACTCCAGGTCGGCGAGCCGGGTGACGTCCTCGCCGGAGAGCTTGTTGCCCTCCAGGACGCCGCCCTTGAGCACGAGCTCGGGGTTGGCCCTGGCGAAGTCACGCAGCGAGCGGGCAGCCTCGACGGGCTCCCCGGTCACGAAGGCGATCGCGGTGGGGCCGGAGAGCTCGTCCTCGATGGAGTCGAAGCCGGCCTCCTTCGCCGCGATCGCGGTGAGCGTGTTCTTCACCACGGCGTAGCTAGCGTTGCCGGCGAGCGAGCGCCGCAGCCCCTTGAGCTGGGCGACGCTGAGCCCTCGGTACTCGGTCAGCAGGACGGCGCTGGACCCGCGGAACTGCTCCGTGAGCTCGGCAACCGCTGCCGCCTTGTCAGGCCTCGCCATGGCCCTCCTTCCGGTCGACGCCGCACGGCCCGGCCCGGGACGCAGAAAGAGCCCCGTGCAGACGGCACGGGGCTCGGGCACATGGTGCAAGGCTCGTTACACGCCTGCGCAGGCCCCGCGTTCACGGGCTTGGCCCCGTCGCAGAGACGGGGGACCGGCGGTCTTTGGCAGCGACAACCCTACCGCGCGCGACCCGGCGCCGACAAACCTCCGGGTCCTCGGCGGAGCGCCGCAGGCTGTGAGGTCAGCCACCGCCGGTTGCGGGCGGAGGCACCGGCCCTGGGTGCGGGCGACGCCGACCGCCCGGGGTGCTCGCGCGCGGTTCGCTGCCGCGGCACCGCGTCGCCGCTCCCGCGCCCGGCCCGGCTTCAGCCCACGCTCGCCGCCGCCCCGGCGGATCGGCCCGGCTCACGCTGACTGTGCCGCCGCCGTGCGCGTCGGGGCGGTGGTCACGGCCGAGCAGTCACTCCGGGAGTCGATACCGGTGACCAAAATCCACTCCGGAGTGGATCCCAGCCACATAGCGCACAATTTCCACTCCGGGAGCCTGTTGCTTTTTGGGCTGGCGCGGGCCTGGGCGTGTCTGCCGGCCGGCCTGGGCGCTGCCGGGAGGATCGGGGGTATGGCCAGGACGTACCGGGTGGTGGATCGGGACCAGGAGTTCTTGCTCCCGCCGGACATGCGTGAGTGGTTGCCGCCGGAGCATCTGGTGTGGTTCTTGATCGCGGCGGTGGAGCGGATGGACACCACCGCCTTCCACGCCAAGGCCCGGTTGGGTGGGGTGGGTCGGCGGGGGTATGACCCGGAGATGCTGCTGACGCTGTTCGTGTACGCGATGGCGCAGGGGGAGTCCTCCTCGCGGCGGATCGAGCGGCTGTGCCACACGGATGTGGCGTTCCGGGTGATCTGCGCCCAGGACGTCCCGGACCACACGGTGCTGGCCCGGTTCCGCCAGCGCCACGAGGAGGCGCTGACCGGTCTGCTGACCGAGTCGTTGGTGCTGGCCGCCGAGCTGGGGATGCTCTCGATGGGGGTGGTGGCTCTGGACGGGACGAAGATCCAGGCCAGCGCCAGCAGGGGCGCCAACCGCAGCGAGGCCACCCTGCGGAAGATGGCGGAGGACTACGTCGGCCGGGTCGGCGCCACGGACGCGGAGGAGGACGCCCTGTTCGGTCCGGACAAGCGCGGGGACGAGCTGCCCGAGGCGGTGACCGACCGGACCGACCGGGGTGGGCGGATCCAGCGGGCGCTGGACGTCATCACCGCCCGCCGCACCAAGACCGAGGCGGAGGAGAAGAAGAAGGCCGAGCGGGCCCAGAAGCGCGCCGCCGCCCGCAAGGTGGAGGCGGAGGCGGAGGCGGCGAGGGCCGCCGAGCGGGCCGAGAAGTATCTCGCCGCCCGCCGCAAGGCCGAGGCCGAGGCGGCGAAGACGGCCGAGCGGGCAGAGAAGACGGTCGAGCGGGCCGAGGAGTACCAGAGCGCGCAGGCGGAGGGGGCCCCGCTGTGCGGGCACCCGCCGAAGGGGGTGGACCCGGTCGGCGTGGCCAGGGCCCGGTGGGAGCGGGCGCGGGCGCAGGCCGCGGCCCGGTACGAGGCCTACCAGGGCGACCTGGCCGCCGGGGTGGTCAGGAGGGGACGCCCGCCGCTGCCGCCGGACGAGCACTGCCGGGTCCGTCGGGCCTGGGTGGCCTACCAGGCGGCCCTGGCCGCCCGCGGCCTCGTGACCGCTGGTCAGGACACGGCCGGCGGCACCGATCAGGACCGGGCCCCAGGCGCCGGCGCCGGCAACGCCACCGGGGCCGGCACGGAGCAGACCGCCGACGCCGGCCAGGCGCCGGGCGCCGGCACGGAGCAGGCCGCAGACGCTGAGAAGGTTGGCGCCGGGGCGGCGGCGCAGGCCGGCGGCCCGGCCGGGGAGAACGCCGGGGAGAAGGTGTATGCCAACCTCACCGACCCGGACTCCCGGCTGATGAAGACCCGCGACGGTTGGGTCCAGGGCATGAACTGCCAGACCTCCACCAGCGAGGACGTGTTCATCCTGACCGCCCGGGCCACCCAGGACACCACCGACGTGCGCCAGTTCCTGCCCACCAAGGACGCGGTCGAGACCACCCTGGCCACCATCGCCGAGCGCACCGGCCGGACGGACCTGACCATCGGGACGATGCTCGCCGACGCGGGGTATGACTCCAACGAGAACCTCACCGCACCCGGCCCGGACCGGTTGATCGCCGACAGCAAGCGCCGCCGCCTGTCCGCCCGCGCCACCACGAACCCGGCCGAGGGTCCACCACCGGAGGGTGCGTCGGCCCGGGAGAAGGTCAACCACCGGCTGCGCACCCCCGACGGGCTCGCCACCTACCGGCGCCGGTCCCACCTGATCGAAGCCCCCAACGCCTGGCTGAAGGACGGCCGCGGGCTGCGCCGGTTCTCCCGCCGCGGCCTGGCAGCGGTGCAGTCCGAGCTCTCCCTGGCCGCCGGGGTGACCAACCTGCTCCGCCTGCTCGCCAAGGGAGTGACCACCGCCCAGCTCCAGGTCGCCTGACCCCCACCAGGGGCACCCCCACACCCCCGCCAGGGCCCCCACCCGCCCGCACAGCCCCCGAAGTCCCCCCAGGGCGTCCAGCACACGCTCGGCCCGGCTCACCGAGCCGCTGGTCCGAAAATCCCGCCACCAGGCCCCCGCGCGACCGCCGCCAAAGGACAACAGGCTCCCGGAGTGGATATTGGTCAAGGGGTCCGACGGCACACCGGGCGTGAGCCCACGCCGGCACCGGGCGCCGCTCTCGGCCGCCACCGCCACCGGACGCCGTCGGCCCGGCACCCCCGAGGGATGCCGGGCCGACGGTCACGCTCGCCGGGACGTCAGGAGGCGTCCTCGGTGGTGAGGTTGCGGGTCTTGGTGGCGTCCAGCGGGATGCCCGGGCCCATGGTGGTGCTCATGGTCGCCTTGGTGATGTAGCGGCCCTTGGAGCTGGCCGGCTTCAGCCGCAGGATCTCCTCCTGGGCCGCGGCGTAGTTCTCCACCAGCCGCTTCTCGTCGAAGCTCGCCTTGCCGACGATGAAGTGCAGGTTGCCGTGCTTGTCCACCCGGAACTCGACGCGGCCGCCCTTGATGTCGCTGACCGCCTTGGCCACGTCCATCGTCACGGTGCCGGTGCGGGGGTTCGGCATGAGCCCGCGGGGGCCGAGGACCCGGCCCAGCCGGCCGACCTTGCCCATCATGTCCGGGGTGGCGACGGCGGCGTCGAAGTCGGTGTAGCCGCCGGCCACCCGCTCGATGAGCTCGTCCCCGCCGACCTCGTCCGCGCCGGCGTCGATGGCCTGCTGGGCACGCTCGCCGACGGCGAAGACCAGGACCCGGGCGGTCTTGCCGGTGCCGTGCGGCAGGTTGACGGTGCCGCGGACCATCTGGTCCGCCTTGCGGGGGTCGACGCCGAGGCGGAAGGACACCTCGACGGTGGGGTCGAACTTGGTGGTGGCGGTCTCCTTGGCGAGCCGGACGGCCTGCAGGGGGGCGTAGACCTCCCCGGGGGTGATCTTCTCGGTGGCCTGGCGGTAGGCCTTGCTGCGCGTTGTCATCTGCTTCTCCTCGAGCAGTCGTGGTCTGCGGGTCCGCGCGGACCCTGCCACGGGCGCCCCTGGGGGCGCGGCGGATAAGGGGGTCAGCTCTCGACGGTGATGCCCATGGAGCGGGCGGTGCCGGCGATGATCTTCTCGGCGGCGTCGAGGTCGTTGGCGTTGAGGTCTTCCTGCTTGGTGCGGGCGATCTCCTGGAGCTGCTCACGGCTGATCGTGGCGACCTTCGCCGTGTGCGGGGTGGCGGAGCCCTTGGCCACGCCGGCGGCCTTCTTGATCATCTCCGCGGCCGGCGGGGTCTTGGTGACGAAGGTGAAGGACCGGTCCTCGTAGACGGTGATCTCCACCGGGATCACGTTGCCGCGCTGGGCCTCGGTGGCGGCGTTGTAGGCCTTGCAGAACTCCATGATGTTGACGCCGTGCTGGCCCAGCGCGGGGCCGATCGGCGGCGCCGGGGTCGCGGCGCCGGCCTGGATCTGGAGCTTGATCAGGCCTGCGACCTTCTTCTTGGGGGGCATGTTGGGGTCCTTACGGTTCTTCCTGGGACACCCGCCGGGAGCCGGCGGGCCGGGCGTCTGCTCAGATCTTGGCGACCTGGGAGAACGACAGCTCGACCGGGGTCTCCCGGCCGAAGATCGTGACGAGCACCTTCAGCTTGGCGCTCTCGGGGCTGATCTCCGAGATGGTCGCCGGCAGGGTCTCGAACGGTCCGTCGGTGACGGTGACGGACTCCCCGACCTCGAACTCCACCTCGATCGGGGCCGCCGCCTGCGCCGCGCCGCCGGTGGCGGCCTTGGCCGGGGCGGCGGGCGCCTGCAGGGTCGGGGCCAGCATGGAGAAGACCTCGTCCTCGGTCAGCGGCACCGGCTGGTGGGTGTTGCCGACGAAGCCGGTGACGCCCGGGGTGTGCCGCACGGCGCCCCACGACTCGTCGGTCAGGTCCATCCGGACCAGGGTGTAGCCCGGCACCCGCACCCGGTTGACCAGCTTGCGCTGGGCGTTCTTGATCTCGACGACGTCCTCGGTGGGGACCTCCACCTGGTAGATGTAGTCCTCCATGTTCAGGCTCTGGATGCGGTTCTCCAGGTTCGCCTTCACGCGCTTCTCGTAGCCGGCGTAGGTGTGCACGACGTACCACTCCCCCGGCAGCGACCGCAGCTCGCGGCGGAACTCCGCGACCGGGTCGGCCGGCTCGTCCTCGCCGGCGGCGTCCGCGGGCTGGCCGGTGGTCCCGGCGGGCTGGTCGACGGCGGCCGCGTCGGTGGCGGCCCCGGCGGTGGCGGCCCCGGCGGTGGCGGCCTCCGGGGTCTCGCCGACGGCGGCTGCGGCGGTCTCGTCGCCGGCGGTCTCGTCGACGGCGGCCCCGGCGAGCTGGTCGGCGTCGGCCCCCAGGAGCTGGTCGCCGACCTCGGCCGGCTGGTCCTCGGCGTCGGCGTCGGCCACGGCGGCATCCGCCGCCACCTCGTCGGCGACGTCGGGGGCGACGGCGGCGTCCTCGTCCACGGCCGGGGCGACCGAGTCGTCGTCGGCCTGCACCGGGTCGACCGGCGCGTCGTCGGCCGGGTCCACGCCGTCGGCGGGCGCCGCGGCGGCGGGGGCGCCGTCGGCCGGGACGTCCGCCTCGAGCGCGTCCTCCGGCGAGGGGGGCACGACCGGCGCCTCGTCGAGGGGGGTGGGCTCGAGGTTGTCAGGCACGGGTGATCTGCTTTCTGGTCAGGGAGGGTCGGGGCCGGGTCGTCCGCCGGCGCGGCGCGAGCGCGGTCATGGCGGTCAGCCGAACACCAGCAGGACGAGCTCGCCGAAGCCCAGGTCGAGCAGGCCGACGAAGGCCATGATCGCGATCACGAACACCAGGACGACCACGAAGTAGGTCAGCAGCTCGTTGCGGGTCGGGCGGACGACCTTCCGGAGCTCGGCGATCACCTGCCGGACGAAGAGCGCGATACGTCCGAAGAGGCCGCGCTTCCGCTTGGCGGGTGCCGCCTTGGGGGCGTCGCTGCGAGCCCGCTCGGGGCGGCCCGAGGTGGCGCTCGCAGACTCGCTCACAGCTTCATCCTTCACGGTTCGTCGGCCAGGTCCGTTCCCCGCCGTCCGCGGGCGGCGGCCCGCCCCCAGGCGGGGCCGTTGCGGGCACCCACCACCTGGCGGGCGACCCGGCAGGGCAGGAGGGACTCGAACCCACAACCGCCGGTTTTGGAGACCGGTGCGCTACCAATTGCGCCACTGCCCTATCAGCGGCGTCCGTCCGGCCCGCCGTGCAGCCCTCGACGGGCACGCGCCAGCGTGGTGGACGTCAACCACCGCCGAGCAGTCTACGACGCGGGCGGCAGCTGGGTCGAACGCGGGCCCGCGGCGCTGCTCACACACCCGGCCGAGCCGGGGGAGCGGCGCGGCTCACACACCCGGCCCAGCCCAGGGCGCGGCGCGGCTCACACATCCGGCCCAGGCCACCCGGCGCCGCGCGCACCACCCCGGTGCTGCCCACGGACCGGTCGTCCCTGGGCGCGCCGGCGCCAGGGTGCCACGATGGTCCCCGTGAGCGCATCCACCACCGTAAAGCCCCGCGTCTCGGCCCGGCTGGCGGCGATCGCCGAGTCGGCCACGCTCGCCGTCGACGCCCGGGCGAAGGCCCTGAAGGCGGCCGGCCGCCCCGTCATCGGCTTTGGCGCCGGGGAGCCGGACTTCCCCACCCCGGACTACATCGTCCAGGCCGCCGTCGCCGCGGCGCAGGACCCGGCCAACCACCGGTACACCCCGGCCAAGGGCCTGCCGGCGCTGCGCGAGGCGATCGCGGCCAAGACGCTGCGGGACGGCGGCTACGAGGTCTCCGCCGACGACGTCCTGGTGACCAACGGCGGCAAGCAGGCGGTGTACGAGGCGTTCGCCGCCGTCGTCGACCCCGGCGACGAGGTCCTGCTCCCGGCGCCGTACTGGACCACCTACCCCGAGACGATCACCCTGGCCGGCGGGCGGCCGGTGCCGGTGCTCGCCGGCGCCGAGCAGGAGTACAAGGTCACCGTCGAGCAGCTGGCGGCCGCCCGCACCGACGCCACCAAGGCGCTGGTGTTCTGCTCCCCGGCCAACCCCACCGGCGCGGTGTACACCCCGGAGGAGACGGCCGAGATCGGGCGGTGGGCGCTGGAGCACGGCGTCTGGGTGATCACCGACGAGATCTACGAGCACCTCGTCTACGACGGCGCCGTCGCCACGCCGATGCTCCGCGCGGTGCCCGAGCTGGCCGAGACCACCATCGTGCTCAACGGGGTGGCCAAGACGTACGCGATGACCGGCTGGCGGGTCGGCTGGCTGACCGGCCCGGCCGACGTCGTCAAGGCGGCCACCAACCTCCAGTCCCACCTGACCTCCAACGTCGCCAACGTCTCCCAGCGGGCGGCGATCGCCGCGCTGACCGGGGACCTGTCGGCGGTGGCGCAGATGCGCGCCGCGTTCGACCGGCGCCGGCGGACCATGGTGGAGATGCTCTCGGCCATCGACGGCGTCGTGCTGCCGACGCCGCAGGGCGCCTTCTACACCTACCCCGACGTGCAGGGGGTGCTCGGGCGCACGATCCGCGGCCGCACGCCCACCACCTCCGCCGAGCTGGCCGCGCTCATCCTGGACGAGGTGGAGGTGGCGGTGGTCCCCGGGGAGGCGTTCGGGCCCAGCGGGTACCTGCGGCTGAGTTACGCCCTGGGCGACGAGGACCTCGTCGAGGGCGTCGGGCGCATCGCCGAGCTGCTCGGCTGACCGCCGCCGCCGGTCCCGCCGTCGCGGTGGTACTGCGGAGCCGACCGGGGTTCTCATCCCCCTCTCATCCGGATCCGTCACGATGGGGCCATGAGCAGGTGGACGGCAGTGCTCGCGGGGGCCCTCGTGACCGTGGTCGTCGGCGCGCTGGCGGTGGTCGGCGTCGCCGCGCTCGGCGCGCCGCGGGGAGACGTCGCCCTGCCGGCGGCGGTGGTCCGGCCCACCCCGGCCGCCGCGCCGACGGCGTCCGCGCCGGCGGCCGACCCGGCCCCGACGACCCCGCCGGTCACCCCGCCGGAGCCGGCAGCGTCCGCGGCGCCGCCGGCCGGCGGGGACGACCTGGTCGCGGTGCCCCCGCCCGCGCCGCGGGACGTCGACGACGACGACGCCTGCGACGACGTGGCCGATCCTGATGACGACGCCGACGACGTGGCTGACCCGGACGACGATCCCGACGATGACCCGGACGACGATCCCGACGACGACGCGGACGATGGCTGCTGACGGCATCCGGTCCGCCGATGGGCGGACCGACCCCGCCGGCAGCCGGCGCACCGACCCGGCCGGCGGCCGGCGCACCGACCCGGCCGGCCCAGCCGCCCAGGACCCGGCGGGCAAAGGCGCCGGGGAACCGGCCGCCGTCGACCCGGCGGAGCCGGCCGGGGACGACCCGGCGGGGCCGGCCGCCGTCGGCCCAGCGCACCCGGCCGCCGTCGACCCAGCGCACCCGGCCGCCGTCGACCCGGCGGACCCGGCCGCCGTCGGCCCAGCGCACCCGGCCGCCGTCGGCCCGGCCGACCCGGGCGCCGAGAAGCACGGCGGTCCCCGCGGCCGGCAGACCAGCCGGCCGGGGCTGACGGTCCGCGCCCGCATCCTCATCGTCGTGCTGGCGCTGACCGGCGTGACGCTCCTGGTCGCCGGCGGGTCCGCCTGGGTGCTCCAGCGCGAGCGGGTCGACGACACGATCGACGCCACGCTGCGGCACGCCGCCACCGACTTCGCCTCCTTCGCCGGCGGTGTCCGGCCCGAGACCGACGTCCGCACGCTCCTCTACGACGGCATGCTGCGGGCGGTGCCGGCGACGAACCAGGGCATGCTCGGGTTCGTCGGCGAGCGGCTCGAGCTGACCCTGCCCTCCGGGCCGGACCTGGCCGGGGACGCGGCCCTGGTGGACCGGCTCACCGCCGACCTCGCCGGCCTCGCCGCCGGCGACGGCGGCGGCAGCGCCCGGATCAGCTCGGCGGCCACCCCGACCGGGCAGTACCGCTACGCGCTCGTCCCGGTCACCGTCGGGGACGCCGTCGCCGGCGGCCTGGTCATCGCCGTCGACCGGTCCGCCGAGCAGGCCCCGGTGGACGAAGCGTTCGCCACCTACGCCGCGGTCAGCGTCGCCGCGTTCGCCCTGCTCGCGGTGGTGGGGTGGGTGATGGCCGGCCGGCTGCTCAGCCCGGTGCGGCACCTGCGCGAGGCCGCGGAGCAGATCTCCGACACCGACCTGTCGCGCCGGATCCCGGTGCGCGGCAACGACGACCTGTCCCAGCTGACCCGCACGGTCAACGCCATGCTCGCCCGGCTGGAGGACTCCTTCGCCTCCCAGCGGCGCCTGCTCGACGACGCCGGGCACGAGCTGCGCACCCCGATCACCATCGTCCGGGGGCACCTGGAGGTGATGGACCCGGCCGACGCCGGGGACGCCGCGGCCACCCGGGAGCTCGCGCTGCGCGAGCTGGACCGGATGCACCGGCTCGCCGACGACCTGCTCATCCTGGCCAAGGCCGAGCAGCCGCACTTCGTCCAGCCGGCACCGACCTCCCTCGGCGAGCTCCTCGACAACGTCCTGGACCAGGCCCGCCCGCTCGGCGAGCGGCGCTGGCGGGTGGACGAGCGGGTGGAGGCGGACGCCGTCGTCGACGCCCAGCGCCTCACCCAGGCGCTGCTGCAGCTGGCCGCGAACGCGGTGACGTTCTCCGCGCCGGGGTCCACCGTCGCGGTCGGGTCGGCGCTGCGCGGGGACCGGCTGCACCTGTGGGTGCGGGACGAGGGCGTCGGCATTCCGCCCGAGGAGCAGGACCGCATCTTCGGGCGCTTCGTGCGGACCTCGGGGCGGGCCCGGCCGGGCGAGGGCGCCGGCCTGGGGCTGGCGATCGTGGCCGCCATCGCCGCCGGTCACGGCGGCACCGCGCGGGTCAGCTCGGTCCCCGGCGCCGGGTCGACGTTCGTCCTGGACCTGCCGGCCCGGGGCGTCGTGCGCCCGGCCGGCTCGAACGACGACGACGGCGGGCCCGGCCCGTGGCGCCTGGCCGGCGGGGGCGGCCGCGACGGGGACGCGGCGGGACCCGCCCGCGGCCTGGCAGGCTGAGGGACGCGTCAGCACGACGCCCGGGGTGCAGCAGGACGGCCGGGCTGCGGCGCGGGCGCGCGAGCACGGCACCGACGAGGAGCAGGAGGACCGGTGGCGCAGATCCTGGTGGTGGAGGACGAGCCGGGCATCTCCTCGTTCGTCGCCAAGGGGCTGCGGGCCGCCGGGCACCAGCCCACCGCCGTCGCCACCGGCCGGGAGGCCCTCGCGCACGCCCACACCGGCGGCTACGACCTGATGGTGCTGGACATCGGGCTGCCGGACCTCGACGGGTTCGAGGTGCTGCGCCGGGTCCGCGGGCAGGGCTCGACGATGCCGGTGATCATCCTCACCGCCCGGTCCTCGGTGGACGACACCGTCGCCGGCCTGGAGGGCGGGGCGGACGACTACATGCCCAAGCCGTTCCGGTTCGACGAGCTCCTCGCCCGGATCCGGCTGCGGCTGCGGACCGAGACCGCCCCGCCCGGGCCGACCGTCCTCACCTGCGGCGACCTCGTGCTGGACCTGCTCGGCCGCCAGGTCACGGTGGGCGGCACGACGATCGAGCTCTCCGCCCGCGAGCTCGCCCTGCTCGAGGCGTTCATGCAGCACCCCGGCCAGGTGCTCTCCCGCGAGCAGCTGCTCTCCCGGGTGTGGGGCTACGACTTCGACCCGGGCTCCAACGTCGTGGACGTCTACGTGCGGTACCTGCGCCGGAAGATCGGCGCCGGGCACGTGGCGACCGTCCGCGGGCTGGGCTACCGGCTGGTCGCCCTGCCCGGCTGAGCCGCCCGCGCGGCCGCCGTCGGGAGGCCCGGGGGGCCCTCAGGGCCGCAGCGGCCGGGGCGCGAGGTCGGCGATGCCGTGCAGGCTGGACCCGGCCGGCTCGTGGCGCAGGTCCGGGTCCGCCGCCAGGTAGGCCTTCGTCTCCCGGGCGATCAGGCCCGAGCAGATCAGCAGGCCGATGAGGTTGGGCAGGGCCATCAGGCCGTTCATGACGTCGGAGAAGTTCCACACCACGGTCAGCTCCGTCGTCGCCCCGACGAAGACCACGAGGGTGAAGATCACCCGGTAGACCACCACGCCCTTGATCCCGACCAGCCGCTCGGTGCACCGCTCGCCGTAGTAGGCCCAGCCCAGGATGGTGGAGAAGGCGAAGAAGATCACCGACACCGTCACTACGTAGTGGCCCCACTCCCCCGGCAGGCCGGCCGTGAAGCCCTCGGCCGTCATCCCGGCCCCCTCGGTGCCGCTGCGCCAGGCCCCGGTGGTGACGATGACCAGGCCGGTCATGGAGACCACGATGATGGTGTCGATGAAGGTCTGGGTCATCGAGACCAGGCCCTGGCGGACCGGGTGGCGGGTCTGCGCGGCCGCGGCGGCGATGGCGGCCGAGCCCATGCCGGACTCGTTGGAGAAGATGCCGCGGGCCACCCCGAACTGCAGGGCCAGGATCATCGTCGAGCCGAGGAAGCCGCCGGCGGCGGCGGTGCCGGTGAAGGCGTCGGAGACGATGAGCACCAGGGCCTGCGGGATCGCCCCGACGTTGAGGACCAGGACCACCAGCGCGGCGACGACGTAGACCACGATCATCATCGGCACGAACCCGGCGGTGACCCGCCCGATGGTCTTGATCCCGCCCAGCAGCACCGCGCCGGCGCCGACGGCCATGACGAGCCCGGCGACCCACACCGGCACGCCGAAGGAGTCCCGCACCGAGGTGGCCACCGTGTTGGCCTGGGTCATGTTGCCGATGCCGAAGCTGGCCAGGACCGCGAACACGGCGAAGACCACCGACAGCACCAGCCCGAACCGGTTGGGGATGGCCCGGGCCAGGTAGTACTGCGGGCCGCCGGAGACCTCCCCGCGGGCGTCCTTGGTGCGGAACCGGACGCCGAGGAACGCCTCGGAGTACTTCGAGGCCATCCCGAGCAGACCGGTCACCCACATCCAGAACAGGGCACCGGGCCCGCCGAGGTGGATCGCGGTGGCGACACCGGCGATGTTCCCGACGCCGACCGTGGCCGCGAGCGCGGTGGTGAGCGCCTGGTAGTGGGAGATGTCGCCGTCGGCGCCCTCGTCCCTCCGCTGCCGCAGCGCCAGGCGCAGGGCGTTGCCGAGCTGGCGGAACTGCAGCCCGCCCAGCCGGATGGTGAGGTACAGGCCGGTGCCCAGGAGCAGCGGGATGAGGACCCACGGGCCCCACACCACCGAGCCGATGTCGCCGAGGATCGTCGCCAGCCGTTCGCTGTCCATGCTGTTCCTCCCGCCGGGGGCGCTGTGGTTGGGCGTGAGGGTAGCGCTCCCGGCAGTTCGGGCAGGACATGTCCGCGGCGCGTCGGGTCCGGCTCGGGGCGGGGTCGACGGCGGCCGGTGGGGCCGGAGCCGACGGCGGCGGTCAAGCGGGGGGCCGACGGCGGCCGGCGCCGACGGCGGCCGGTCAGCCGGCGCCGACGGTGGCCCGCAGCTCCGCCACCACCCGGGCCAGCGCCGGGGTCGGCACTCCCGCCGCCCGACCGCGGCGCAGCAGGTCCCCGCCGAGCGCCTCGAGCTCGGTCGGCCCGCCGGCCGCGACGTCGTGGGAGAGCGAGGAGCGCATGGTCGGCGGGATCTTCTCGAGCAGCGCGCGCAGCGCCGCCGGCTCGGTCGGCACCCCGGCGGCGGTGGCCAGCGCGGCCACCTCGGCGACCAGGGCGTCGGTGGTGGCCGGGTCGGCGGCCAGCGCCTCGCCCAGGCCGGCCCCGGTGCGCGCGGTCAGCAGCGCGACCGGGGCGAGGAAGACCAGCTTGCGCCACAGCACCTCGTCCTGGGTGCCGCCGGTGCGCACGTCCACCCCCGCCGTCGTCAGGGCGCCGAGCAGGGCCAGGTCCGCGGCGTCGTCGGGCACGGTGACCAGCAGGGCCTCGCCCCGGTGCACCACCGCGCCGCCGGACCGGGCGGCCTCCACCTGGACCGACCCGGACACCGCCCGGCCGGGCAGCGCGGCGACCGCGGCGGCGTGGCCGACCCCGTTCAGCAGCGCGAGGACCTCGCGCGGCCGGGCGGCCGCCACCCCGGGGAGCACGTCGGCCAGGCCGTAGGCCTTGACCGCGAGGATCACGTCGGCGCCGGGCGGGACCTCGGTGGTGGCCGGGACGGCGGCGGTGAGGTCGCCGTACCGGGCCGACCGCACGGCCAGCCCCTCGCGGGCGATGCGGGCGGCGCTGGCCGGGCGGGCGACGGCGACCACGGGGGTCCCGGCGCGGTGCAGCAGGGCGGCGAGGAGGCCGCCCACGGCCCCCGGTCCGACGACGGCGATCATCCGGTGCTCCTGGTCCTCTCGGCTGGTGGGGCCGGCCGTCTCTCGGCCGGTCGGGCCGGCCGTCTCTCGGCTGGTCGGGCCGGCCCACCCCCGGCCGGCCCGACCGACGCTACCGCGGTGGGATACTCCGACCAGACATGGCCACCACCTCCTCCGCACGCGTCACCCTCCCCCGCGAGATCTGGGTGCTCGTCGCGGCCGCCTTCGTCATCGCCCTCGGCTATGGCCTCGTCGCCCCGGCGCTCCCCCAGTTCGCCGCGAGCTTCGACGTCTCGGTCACCGCCGCCTCGGTGGTGGTCAGCGCCTTCGCGTTCTGCCGGCTGGTCTTCGCCCCGGCCGGCGGGGCGCTGGTCGGCCGGCTCGGGGAGCGGCCGGTGTACCTGGTCGGGCTGCTCGTCGTGGCCGCGTCCTCGGCCGCCACCGCCCTCGCCCAGGACTACGCCCAGCTCCTGCTGTTCCGGGGCCTGGGCGGCCTCGGCTCGACCATGTTCACCGTCTCGGCGATGGGGCTGATCATCCGGCTCGCGCCGCCGACGGCGCGGGGCCGGGCCTCGTCGCTGTACGGCGGGGCGTTCCTGCTCGGGGGCATCGGCGGCCCGGTGGTCGGCGGCGCGCTGGCCGGGTTCGGGCTGCGGGTGCCGTTCGTCGTCTATGCCCTCGCGCTGGTGGTGGCCACCGTGGGCGTGGCGGTGCTGCTGCCGGCCGGGGCCGGGCGGCTGGCGCCGGGCGCCGTGCCGCAGCCGCCGGCCCGGGTGCGCCTCGCCCTCGGGGACAGCGCCTACCGGGCGGCGCTGCTGGCCGGGTTCGCCAACGGGTGGTCGAACTTCGGGGTGCGGGTGGCGCTGGTGCCGCTCTTCGCCGCGGCGCTCGGCGCCGGCCCGTGGGCGGCGGGGGCAGCGCTGGCGGTCTTCGCCGGCGGGAACGCCGTCGTCCTGCTCTTCGCCGGCCGGCTGGTCGACGCCGTCGGCCGCCGCCCGCTGGTCCTCGCCGGGCTGGCGGTCAACGGGGTGGGCACGGCCGCCGTCGCGCTGGCCGGGGACGTCACGGCGCTGCTGCTGTGGTCGGCGGTGGCGGGCGCCGGCTCCGGGCTGCTGGGGCCGGCGCTGCAGGCCGCCGTGGCCGACGTCGTGGGGGCCGAGCGCAGCGGCGGGCAGGTGCTGGCCGCGTTCCAGATGACCCAGGACGCCGGCGGCATCGTCGGCCCGGTGCTCGCCGGGCTGCTGGCCGACCAGGTGGGCTACGGCGCGGCGTTCGGGGTCGGCGGCGCCCTGCTGCTGGTGGCGCTGCTGGGCTGGGTGCCGGCCCGGGAGACCCTGGTGCGGCAGGCGCCGGGGCGGTAGCCGGGCGCACGGGGCCGGGCGGCGAGAGCCGGGGCCCGGGCCGGGCCGACGGCGGCCGGGGCCGGGGCCGGGCGGGTCTCAGTAGGGCTGACGCTGGGCGAGCAGCTCCCGGCCGCGGGCGAGCCACCGCTCGGCGCGGGCCAGCCGGCCCTCGGCGTCGCCGAGCCACCGGCCGCCGTCGGTGCGGCGGGCGCCGGCGACGAGGGAGAGCACCACCCCGGCGGCCCGCCCGTGCAGGGCGACCGGGTCCACCAGGGTCTCGCAGGTCCGGGTCCACCGGTCCAGCACCACCGGCACGCGGGGGTAGGTGGCCGGTGCGAGGTGGGGCAGCACGCTGACGTGGCCGAGCAGGCACGCGAGGTCGTCCACCCGGTGGCCCGGGCCGACGGCGTCGACGTCCAGCAGCGCGGTGACGGCGACGGCACCCGGGGTGGAGTCCATGAGGATGTTCGCCTCGTAGAAGTCCCCGTGCGTAGGCACCACCGGGCCGGGGTCGGCGCGGTCGATGAGCTCCTCGACGCCCCGGGCGACGGCGCGGATGCGGTCGGCGTGCGCGGGCAGGACGGTGGCCGCGGCGTGGGCGTAGTGCTGGGCGCGCTCGGCCCACGCCGCCCGCCGGGGGAGCTCCAGCACGGCCGGGGGCAGGGCGTCGAGGGTGGCCACCAGGGCGGCCAGGACGGCGTCGGTGCGCTCGCCCGGACCGACGGCGAGGAGGTTTGCCAGCGGGGTGCCGTGCCCGGCCCCGAGCAGGACGAGGCCGTCCTCGTCGGCGCGCAGCAGCGGCGGGGCGGGCACGCCGGCGGCGGTGAGGATGCGGTGCCGGTCGGCGAGGGTGGCCAGGGTGGCCGGCCGGACGACCTTGAGGTAGGCGACCCCGTCGGCGTCGCCGCCCGACCGGGCGGGGAGCGCGGCGCCGGTGCCGCGTGCGCCGTCGGCCGGGGCGCCGCCGGCCGGGGCGCCGCAGGCCGGGCCGCCGCCGGTCGGGGCGCCGTCGGTCGGGACGCCGCCCGCCGCCGGGCGGACCCGCAGCACCGCCCGACGGGTGGGCCGGTAGGCGAGCAGCTCCACGGCCACCGGCGCACCGAGCCGGCGGGCCAACGCGGCCGGGTCGCAGGCGACGGCGAGCGCGGGCAGCTCGGGGTCGGCGGGGTGGCGCCACAGGTGGACGACCGGCCCCTCCACGCCGTTGCCGAGCCGGACCAGGTCGGGCCCGGGCCGGCGGGTGAGCCGCGCCGTCGTCGCGCACAGGTACTCCTCGCTGCGCCGCGGCGGCCCGCCCGAGTCTGGCCGCTCGACGGTGGCGGTGTAGCCCACCGTCACCCCGGCCCCGGGCCGGTGGTGGACGGTGTGCACCCGCCAGGACACCAGCCGGGAGCCCTCGGCGCGGAGGGCCCCGGCGAGGAGGTCGCCGGCCCGGTCCCCGGTGAGGAGGGCGACGTCGGCGGGCTCCCTCGACGCTGCGGGCGGCACGCTCATGGGCCCCAGTGCACCACAGGTCCCGGCGCCCTCGCTGCGCCCCGGCGCCGGCCTCGCGGGGTGCGCTCCCGGCCCGCAACGGCCAGGGTTGACCCCGCCCGCGCCGCGCACCCACCGCGGCGCCGCTGGCAGACTCGACCGGGTGCGCGACCTGACTGCCCTGCCCAAGGCCCACCTGCACCTGCACTTCACCGGGTCGTTGCGCATCAGCACCCTCGCCGAGCTCGCCGCGGAGCAGGGCATCCGGCTGCCGGGCCACCTCGTCGACGCCGACCCGCTGCGGGTTCCGTCCTCGGAGCGGGGCTGGTTCCGGTTCCAGCGCTCCTACGACACCGCCCGGGCCGTGGTGCGCTCGGAGGCGGCGCTGCGCCGGGTGGTGCGCGAGGCGGTGGCCGACGACGCGGCGGAGGGTTCGCACCGGCTGGAGATCCAGGTGGACCCCACCTCCTACGCCCCCTTCGTCGGCGGGCTGACTCCGGCGCTGGAGATCATCACCGAGGAGGCGCGGGCGGCGGCCGCCGCGACGGGCATCGAGGTGGGCGTCATCGTCGCCGCCTCCCGCACCCGCCACCCGCTCGACGCCCGGGTCCTGGCGCGGCTGGCGGCCCGGTTCGCCGGGGACGGGCCGGGGGACGTCGTCGGGTTCGGGCTGAGCAACGACGAGCGGCGCGGGGACACCGCCGAGTTCGCGCCGGCGTTCCGGATCGCCCGCCGGGCCGGCCTGCCCGGGGTGCCGCACGGCGGGGAGCTCCTCGGCCCCCGCCACATCCGGGACGTGATCGCCCACCTCAAGCCGGCCCGGCTCGGGCACGGGGTGCGGGCCGCCGAGGACCCGGACCTGCTCGCCCGGATCGTCGACGCCGGCATCGCGCTGGAGGTGTGCCCGGCGTCCAACGTCTCCCTGGGCGTCTACCCCGACGCGGCGGCGGTCCCGCTGGAGGCCCTGATGGCGGCCGGGGCCCAGCTCGCGCTCGGCGCGGACGACCCCCTGCTGTTCCTCGCCCGCCTGGTGGACCAGTACCGCATCGCCCGGGACGTGCACGGCCTCGACGACGCCGCGCTGGCGGACCTTGCGCGGATGTCGGTCCGGGCCTCCTTCGCCAGCGCGGACTCCAAGCGGGCCATGCTCGCCGACATCGACGCCTGGCTGGCCGCGGACGCCGCCGGCGGGGACCGGCAGGACGTCTCGGCGTGAGGCGCGCGGCCCGGGCAGGGGTGGGGCTGCCGGCAGGGCGCGTCGGCGTGACACGGCCGGCCGCCCCTGCCGGCTGGGCCGTGGCTGCGGGCGTACCGGAGGCTGCCGCCGGGGACGGCGTGCGGCGGCCGGCCCGACCTGGTCCCGCCCCGGTCCCGGGGCCGCGGGAGCTGCGGTGGGGCGACGTGCACGTGCGGGTCGAGCAGCTGGCCGGGGCCGACGCCCGCCGGGTGTTCGTCCTGGTCCACGGGGCGGGACTGTCGGCGCGGTACTTCCGGCGCGTCGCCGCACGCCTGCGCTCCGCCGGGGACGTCCTCCTCCTCGACCTGCCCGGAGCGCCGGGGCTGCCCGCTCCGCGGCGCCCGCTGTCGGTGGCCGGGCAGGCCGCCGTCGTCCACCGGGCGGTGCGGGCGTCCGGCGGCGGGGAGGTGGTCCTCGTGGGGCAGTCCATGGGTGCCCAGGTGGTCGTGGAGATGATGGCGCGCTGGCCGGGCTCCTACCGGGCGGGGGTGCTGGTGGGGCCGCCTGTCAACGCGGCCGAGCGCACGCTGCCCCGGCAGGTGCTGCGCTACCTCCAGACGGCGCTCCACGAGCCCGCCCGGATGTGGCAGGTGGCCGTCACCGACTACGCCCGCACCACGCCGCGGTGGCTGCTGGGCATGGTCACCGCGATGCTCGCCTACCCCATCGAGGCGCGCGTCGCCGGGATGGCCGCCGGTGCGGACCTGGTGCTGCTGCGTGGGGCGGCGGACCGGCTGGTCCCGGCGCCCTGGGTGGACGAGCTGGTGTCCCGGTCGGCCGCGCGGGCCGAGGCACGGACCGTGCCGGACGGCGCGCACACCCTGCTGCTGGACCACCCCGGCGCGGTCGTGGCCGCCGCGGCGGGCCTGGCCCGCGGGCTGCCGGCCGCGGTCGGCGACGCCCGCGGGGTGCCCGCCGTGGTGGGCAACGACGATGCCGCAGCGGCGGACCTCGCCCACGGGGTACCTGCCGCGGCCGGCAACGACGACGGCGACGCGGCCGCGCCACCCCGCGGCAGGTCCGCGGCCGGTCGGCTGCCATGACGGGCCGGGGCGGTGCTGGCCGCCGCCGGGCCGCACGGTGGCAGCCGGCCCGCCGGTGGCTGGCGGGGGCCCGGCCCCGGACATGGGCGGCGGACTACGCGTGGGCGGCGCGCCGGCTGGCCGGGGCCACCGCGGAGGACCTGCGCGCCCGGGCGGCCGGCCGGCGGGGGCTGCCCGGCGCGGCCGGCGCCGACCTCGCGCCCGGCGAGGAGGCGGGACGGCTCGCCGCCGGCCCGCGGGCGCCGGTCCTGCTCCTGCCCGGGATCTACGAGAGCTGGCGGTTCCTGTCCCCGCTGGCCGAGCATCTGCAGGCCGCCGGGCACGAAGTGCACGTCGTCGACGCTCTCGGGCTGAACCGGCGCGACGCGGCGGAGGGGGCCCGCCGCGCGGGGGCGTACCTGGCCGCGCGGGACCTGCGCGGCGTGGTGCTCGTGGCGCACTCCAAGGGCGGCCTGGTCGGCAGGGCCCTGATGCTCTCCCCCGACGGAGCCCGGGTGCGGGGCCTGGTGGCGGTGGCCACCCCGTGGCGCGGTTCGCCGTGGGCGTGGCTCTTCCCGCCGTTCACCGCCCTGGGGCACCTGGCCCCGACCGCCCGCGACATCCGGGCGGCCGGCCGCCGCCGTGAGGTGGACGCCCGGATCGTCTCTCTCTCCCCCGCCTGGGACCCGCACGTCCCGGGCGGGTCGCACCTGCCCGGCGCCCGGAACGTCGACCTCGCCGCCGCCGGGCACTTCCTGCCGCTGGCCGACCCAGTGGTCCTCGCAGAGATCACGACGGCGGTCGCCGAGCTCTCTGGCCGCTGAGCGGTCTATGAGGGTGAGGTCAAGAGGAGGGTTTCCTGGTCAGGTGCTTGACCTGAGGACCTGTGTTCCGGCATTGACGCCCAGCCGGAGCCCGCCATGCTCAGTAGCACCTCCAGGTGGTCCCATGCTTATGGCAACGAGGTGGTCCCATCACCCCGGCAAGTGATAGTGGGATGCCGGCGCACGGTCCCGGCGGGCGCAAGGTGGCAGTGCGCGAGGTCCGGAGGCGCGCCCGGCGCCCGGGCACCTGCTCCAACCGGCGACCTCAGCTCGAACTAGCGAACTGCGCCGCCGAGCAGTGCCCAGTTCGCCAGTCCGAGCCGAGTTCGCTAGTCAGAGCTAGCGAACTCGGCGCACAACCTTGACCTCGGCACGAACTAGCGATCTCGCGGCTGTCCATGGCCATGGCAAGGTCCCCGCTGGTGGCCAGGTGAGGTCTCCGATGGTGGCCAGGTAGAAGTCCCCACCCTCTGCTCGTGTCGTCATGTGAGCTTGGGGCCCTGAGCGGTGACGTGGCGGTGTCAGCCAGTCACCGACCACCGCTCCGGGAGTCCCCATTGAACGGCGGCGGCGCCCACCCGCGCGGCTGCCGCGGCGTGCCGCGGCGTCAGAGGTCGACGCCGACCAGCACCGGCTCGGGGACGAGGGTGATGCCGAACCGGTCCCGGACGCCGTCGCGAACGGTGCGGGCGAGGGCGAGGAGGTCGGCGGCGGCGGCACCCCCGCGGTTGGTCACTGCCAGGACGTGCTTGGTGGACAGGGCGGCCGGCCCCGGGGCGCCGAAGCCCTTGGCGAACCCGGCCCGGGAGATCAGCCAAGCGGCGGAGGTCTTGACCAGGCCGGGCACGGTGGGCGCCGCCGCCCCGATCTGGGCAACGCGGGTGTGGTCGGTGACCGGGAACCGGGGAGCGTCGGCGGGCAGGGCTGCGTCGGCCTGGGCGGTGGTGAGCACCGGGTTGGTGAAGAAGGAGCCGGCGGACCAGGTGTCGTGGTCGGCCGGGTCGAGGACCATGCCCTTGCCCCGGCGCAGCGCGAGGACGGCGGCGCGGACCTCGGCGGCGGGCACCCGGGCGCCGACCTCGACGCCCAGGGTCCGGGCCAGCTCGGCGTAGCGCACCGGCGCGGACAGCGTGGCCAGCCGGAGCTGGAAGCTCACCGCCAGGACCACGTACCGGCCGGTCGGGCCCCAGGTGCGGCCGCCGCCGTCGGCCGGGTCGGTGAGCGAGCGCTTGAGGATGCTGGTGCGGTAGCCCAGGCGGAGCTCGCCGACGGCGAGCATCCGGCTGCGCCGCTCGAGCCGGTCCCACACCCGCACCGCGGAGAGGGTCTCGGCGACCTCCTGGCCGTAGGCGCCGACGTTCTGCACCGGGGTGGCGCCGGTGGAGCCGGGGATCCCGGCGAGCGCCTCCACGCCCATCCAGCCCTCGGCGACGGCGGTGGTCACCACGTCCTCCCACGGCTGGCCGGCGGGGACGGTGAGGCTGGCGCCCGCGCAGGAGGAGTCGGCGACGGCGTCCAGGCCGCGGCGGGCGTCCCGGACGACGACCCCGGGGAAGCCGGCGTCGGCGACCAGGAGGTTCGACCCGCCGCCGAGCACGAGCAGCGGGGTGCCGGCGTCGTCCGCGGCGCGCACCGCCTCGATCAGCTCGGCCTCGGTGCCGGCCTCGACGTAGGTGCCGGCCGGCCCGCCCACCCGCAGGGTGGTCAGCGCGGCGAGGGCGAGCGCGGCGCCGTCGGGTGCGGGGGCGCCGTCGCCACGCTCGTGCGCGGGCGCGGCGGCGGCGGTGGGTGGGGTGGACACCGGACCAGGCTACGACCGGCGCCGGGCACCGGCCCGTCCCGGCGCCTGCCCGCCCGCCCCCAGCGGCCGGGCGGCCGGGACGAGCAGCAGGCTGAGGACGAGCGGGACGACGATGGCCAGCAGGGCGTGGCGGTAGCCGACGTGCTCGGCGAGCAGGCCGAGCAGCGGCGGCCCGGCGAGGAACGCCGTGTAGCCGATGGAGGACACCACTGACACCCGGGCGGCGGCCCGGAGCGGGTCGTCCGAGGCGGCCGACATCCCGACCGGGAAGCCGAGCGCGGCGCCCAGCCCCCACAGCCCGGCCCCGACGAGGGCGAGCCACAGGTTCGGGGCGAGCCCGAAGAGGAGGAGCCCGCCGAGGGCCAGCGCGCTGCACAGCCGCAGCACCACGACCCGCCCGTAGCGCTCGAGCAGCCCGGTGCCGAGCAGCCGCATCACGGTCATGGTGGTGACGAAGAGCCCGAACGCGGCGGCCCCGACGGCGTCCGTCTGCTCGAAGCCGTCCACGACGGCGAGGGCGAGCCAGTCGTTGGCGGCGCCCTCGGTCAGCGCGGCGGCGAGGACGACCAGCCCGATGAGCAGGGTGCGGCCCTCGCCCCAGGCGGACAGGGCGGTGCGCAGCCCGTGCCGGCGGCCCTCGCCGGCCGGCGCCTGCCCACCGGGCAGGAACCCGCGGACGCCGAGCAGCACCCCGACCAGGATCAGCGCCAGCATGGCGAGCAGGTGCGCGGTGACCGAGACTCCGCCGTACGCGGCGACGGCGCCCACGCCCGCGCCGAGGACCGTGCCGAGGGAGAACCCGGCGTGGAAGCGGGGCATGATCGCCCGGCCGAGGGCCTGCTCCACGACCGTGCCCTGCAGGTTCATCGCCACGTCCCAGGCGGCGATGCCGATCTGCGCCAGGAACAGGGCGGGGGCCAGCAGGGCCACCTGCCCGGTGCCGACGGCGACGGCGACCACGGCGAAGGCGGTGACGTTCAGCACAGCCGCGGCCACCACGGTGCGGGCGGTGCCCAGGCGCTGGACGACGGCGCCGGTCAGCGGCAGGGCGATGACCGAGCCCAGGGAGCCGACGAGCAGCAGCACCCCGAGCCGGGCCGGGCTCAGGCCGAGGGCGTCGCGCACGGCCGGCAGGCGGGAGACCCAGCTGGCGAAGACGAGGCCGTTGAGGACGAAGATGGCGAACGTCGCCCAGGCCGCCCGGTCGGCGGCGCGCCGGTCGGGCACGGCCGGGCCGGGCGCCGTCGGCCGGCGCGGTGCGTCCCCGGTCATGCCAGCCGCACCAGGGCGCGTGCCTTGGTCAGCACGGCGACGCCGGCGCAGGTGACCGTCAGGTCCACCCGCACCGACCCGGCGCCGACGTCCACGCTGCCGACGGTGCCGACCACCTCGACTGCGGCCGCGCCGGGGTCGGGGACCACCACCGGCCGGGCGAACCGGGCGCCGAGGTCCAGCACGGCGCCCGGGTCGCCGGCCCAGGCCTCCACCGCGGCCCCGGCCAGGCCCAGGGTGGCCATGCCGTGGGCGATGACGCCGGGCAGGCCGGCGTCGTGGGCGGCGCGGTCGTTGTAGTGGATGGGGTTGAAGTCCCCGCTGGCGCCGGCGTAGCGGACCAGCCGGTCGCGGTCGACGTCGTAGCCGCGGCGGAACAGCTCCTGGCCGACCTCCAGGTCGGCGAGCACGGGGCGGACGGGCGCGCTCATCCGTCGGCCTCCGGCATGTCGCCCTCCCGGACGGCGAGGGTGGAGACCACGGTGGACACCGGCGCGTCCGCCTCGTCGGCGATCTCGGCGCGGGTGGTGACCAGGGTCAGCGCGCCGCGGCGGAGGATCTTGTCCACGTGCACGGTGGTGCGCAGCCGGTCCCCGGCCACGATCGGCCGGTGGTGGGTCAGCCGCTCCTCGGCGTGCACGACGCGGGCGAAGTCGATGCCGGACTCCGGGGAGGCCACGTAGGCCTGCTCCGCCCGCTGGGCCAGCACGACGGCGAAGGTGGGCGGGGCGACGACGTCGCCGTGGCCCAGCGCCCAGGCGGCGTCGGGGTCGGTGTGCGCGGGGTGGTCGGCGCCGGTCGCGGCGGCGAGCTCGGCGATCTTGGCCCGGGAGACCTCGTAGGTCTCGGTGGGGGCATAAGAACGCCCCACGAGCGTCGGGTCGACGCCGGTGGGGCGGGGGCTGGGTTCGGGCACGTCTCTCAGGGTAGAGGAGGCGGCCCGGGGGCCTCAGCGGGTCTCGCGGTGCGCGGTCTTGGCGTTGCAGCGCGGGCAGTACTTCTGCAGCTCGAGCCGGTCGGGGTTGTTCCGGCGGTTCTTCTTGGTGATGTAGTTGCGCTCCTTGCACACCTCGCAGGCGAGGGTGATCTTGGGGCGGACATCGGTGGACTTGGCCACGTCGGTTCCTCACGTTCGGGTCGGTTCGGCACGTTCGGCGCGGCCGTGCGGCCGCGGGGGTCGGGCCGGTAGCGGGGGCGGGGCTCGAACCCGCGACCTCACGATTATGAGTCGTGCGCTCTCACCAGCTGAGCTACCCCGCCGCGTCGCCCGCGCGCAGCCGCACGGGCGGCACGCAAGCCAGAGCCCCGAAAGGGAATCGAACCCTTGACCTTCTCCTTACCATGGAGACGCTCTGCCGACTGAGCTATCGGGGCAGCGCGAACGAGCGTACACGGGGCCGGGTGGGTTCACGAAATCTCCCAGAGCGTAGCCGCGGTGAGCCCACTCACAGGGGGCGTGGCGCGCGTGGCGGCGGTGGGCCCGCCGGCGAGGCCCTCGCCCGGCGGTCGCGTCGAGCTTCCGCCGGCCCGACCGATGCCGGTCGGCCCGCCCCCTCCCAGGCCTCGTCCCGCCGTCGGGCACCGGGGACCTCGTCTCCCCCGCCCGGCGCCGGGGACGACGGCGGCCCATCACCTGGAGGTGAGGGGCCGGTCGGTGGCGGGTGAGGGATTCGAACCCCCGAAGCATTCCGCGGCTGATTTACAGTCAGCTCCCTTTGGCCGCTCGGGCAACCCGCCGTGCGCAGGCAAGGATAGCAACCCCGCGGTGGGCGGCCGGACCACGGGGCACGCTGCCGCCACTGGCGGCGCGGCGATGCTGGTCACAGTCGCCGCCGGGCCCGCCGAGCCGCTCGGTACCGGCCGCGCCGCGCGGCCTACCCCCGGAGGCGGCGCCGCTGGGCCGGCTCCGCAACGTGGCGCCGCGGGGCCCGCTCCCCAACGTGGCGCCGCAGGGCCGGCGCCGCGAGGTGCCCGACCGCCCGCCGCTCGGCCATGATGGGGCAGGACCGAACGCAGACGCAGGGAGCGACCATGGCCGACTCGTCCTTCGACATCGTGAGCAAGGTGGACCGCCAGGAGGTGGACAACGCCGTCAACCAGGCCGCCAAGGAGATCGCCCAGCGGTACGACTTCAAGAACGTGGGCGCCTCGGTGCAGCTCGCCGGCGACACCGTCACCATGACGGCGAACTCCGCGGAGCGCGTCAAGGCCGTGCTCGACGTGCTCCAGACCAAGCTCATCCGCCGCGGCGTCTCGCTCAAGGCCCTCGACCTCGGCGACGGCGAACCGAAGCAGTCCGGCAAGGAGTACCGGCTGGTCGGAACCCTGAAGGAGGGGCTGGACCAGGAGAACGCCAAGAAGATCACCAAGCTCATCCGCGACCAGGGCCCCAAGGGCGTTAAGGCGCAGATCACCGGGGACGAGGTCCGGGTCACCTCCAAGAGCCGGGACGACCTCCAGGCGGTCATCACCCTGCTCAAGGGCGCGGACAACATCGACGCCGCCCTCCAGTTCACCAACTACCGCTGACCTGGAAGCGCCCAGGCCAGCAGGGGCCTGGGCGCGTCTCGGTCCGCCGGGACCGCAGAACCGCCGCGCAGCTCCTGCCTGAGAATCGGCCGCTGCGGTGGGCATCGGGATCAGGCGCCGGGCACCTCGATGACGATCTTGCCGGTTGCGTGGCCGTTCTCGACGGCGCCGATGGCCTCGCCAGCGTCCTGCAGCGAGTACACGGCGCTGACGTGCGGGTCGACGAGGTGGTACTCGATGACCGCGGTGATCTTCTCCATCGCCTCGGCCGTGCGGTGCAGGGCGGTGCCGCCGAGCTCGGTGGCGGTACCCGGGTCGGCGGCGGAGATAATCCTGGTGGGGTCGTCGACCAGGCCGGCGACCTCGCGCAGGGCGTCTCCGCCGACCAGGTCGAGGATCAGGTCCACCCCGCCCGGGGCGACCTGGCGGACGCGGTCGCTCACGCCGTCGCCGGAGGGCACGAAGGTGGCGCCGGTGGACTCGACGACCTCTCGCTTGGCCGGGCTGGCGACACCGATGGCGGTGAGCTGGTGGACCTTGCCGATCTGGGCGGCCATGAGACCGACGCCACCGCCGGCGCCGAGGATGAGCAGCCGCTGGCCGGGTTCGAGCTCGATCTGGTGGGTGCCGTCGTAGGCGGTGGCGGCCGCGACGGGAATGGTGGCTGCGTCGGTGAAGGAGATCTCCGCGGGCTTGGCCATCGCCTCGGCAGCGCGCACGAGGGTGTCCTCGGCGAATGCGCCGTACCCGGGGACGACCGGGCCGAGGATGGGCTCGCCCACGGCGAAGCCGTCCACCCCGTCGCCGACGACGGTGACGACGCCGGCGACCTCCTGCCCCATCGGGGCAGGCAACGGCGTCTGCTTGCCGTAGCGGCCCGAGCGGATCTTCCAGTCGACGGGGTTGACGCCGGCGGCGCGGACCTGCACGGCCAGCTCGCCCGGTCCCGGCTCGGGGACGGGCCGGTCGATCAGTCGCTGCGTCTCGGGACCACCAAACGCGGTGAACACGTACACCTTGGACATCGGTTCGCTTCTTTCTTTCTGCGCGCAGCTGCGGTGAAGGTGCCGCTGTCGGCGGCGGAGGCCACGAAGGGTGAGGGCCTGGTTCCTCTGGCGGCTCCGACGGGGCCGGGGACGGCGGTGCCGTCCCCGACCCGCGGGGTCATCGGGTGACGAGCTCGGCCGGTGCGGCCGGGTACTCCTCTCGTGCGGTCGCGTCGCGCGTGGTGTCCTCGCGGCGGCGCAGCAGCCGCATCGCGTTGGCGATGACGACGAGGACCGAGGCCTCGTGGACGAGCATCCCGATCGCCATCGTCACGCCGCCGGCGAACACGCCGGCGAGCAGGAGCGTGACCGTCACGAGCGCGACGGTGATGTTCTGCCGCATGACGGACACGGTGCGCTTGGCCAGGCCGATAGCCTCGGGGAGCTTGCGGAGGTTGTCCCCCATGAGGGCGATGTCGGCGGTCTCCACGGCGACGGCGGAGCCGGCCGCCCCCATCGCCACGCCGATGTCGGCGGTGGCCAGGGCGGGGGCGTCGTTGACGCCGTCGCCGACCATCGCGACGGTGCGGCCCTGGCGCTGGAGCTCGCGGACGGCGTCGAGCTTGTCCTCCGGCAGCAGCCCGGCCCGGACCTCGTCCACCCCGGTGGCCGCGCCGATGGCCTCGGCGACGAGCGGGGCGTCGCCGGTGAGCATGACGACCCTCGTCACCCCGGCCGCGTGCAGCCGGCGCACCATCTCGGCGGCGTCCGCGCGGACCTGGTCGGCGACGGCGACCACACCGACCACCGTCTCGTCGACGGCGACGATCATCGGCGTACGGCCGGCGGCGGCGAGCTCCTCCGCCGCTGCTGCGGCGCCCACGGCGTCGGCCACCCCGAGCTGGTCGAGCAGGGCGGCGTTTCCGACCAGGACCCGGCGCCCGCCGGTCGTGGCCGTGATGCCCTTGCCCGGCACCGGCTGCACGGCGTCCGGCAGGCCGGGGGTGGCCAGGCCCTCCGCCGCGGCGGCCTCAAGGATCGGCCGGGCCAGCGGGTGCTCGGAGCCGGCCTCGGCGGCCGCGGCCCAGGCGAGCACCTGCCCGCGGTCCACGGCCGGGTCGAGGACGACGACGTCGCTCAGCTGCGGGCGCCCCTCGGTCAGGGTGCCGGTCTTGTCCACCGCGACGGCGTCGATCCGCGCCGAGCTCTCCAGGAACTCCCCGCCCTTGATCAGGATGCCGTCCCTGGCGGCCCGGCCGATGCCGGCGACGATCGCGACCGGGATGGAGATGACCAGCGCCCCGGGGCAGCCGATCACGAGCAGGGTCAGGGCGAGGACCACGTCCCCGGTGACCAGGCCGACCACCAGCGCCAGGGCCATGATCCCGGGGGTGTACCAGGTGGCGAACCGGTCGATGAACGCCTGGGTCTTGGCCTTGACGTCCTGCGCCTCCTCCACCCGGTGGATGATCCGCGCCAGGGTGGTGTCGGCCCCGACCCCGGTGGCCCGGACCTGCAGGAACCCGCCGCGCGAGACGGTGCCGGCGAAGACCCGGTCGCCCGCGGCCTTCTCGACCGGGATGGACTCACCGGTGATGGAGGCCTCGTCCACGGCGCCGGTGCCGGCGATGACCTCGCCGTCGACCGGCACCTTCGCCCCGTTCTTGACCAGGACCGTCTCCCCCGTGCCGACGGCGCCGGCCGGGACCTCGACCTGCTGACCGTCGCGCATGACGACGGCGACGTCGGGGGCGACGGCGACCAGCTCGGCCAGCGCGGAGCGGGTCTTGTTCATCGTGCGGGCCTCCAGGGCGTGCCCGACGGCGAAGAGGAAGGTCACCGCGGCGGCCTCCCAGTACTCGCCGACGATGATCGCGCCGGCCGCGGCGACGGAGACCAGCAGGTCGATGCTGATGTTCTTCACCGCCAGGGCCCGGACGGCCTTGACGGCGATCGGGATGCCGGCGACCAGGGCCGCGGCCACCATGAAGATGTTGCTGACCGGGTCCGACCCGAGGACGCGGGCGACGAAGAACGACGCCAGGATCGCCGCCCCGGAGACCGTCGGTACGGCCCACGGCCCGTGCCACCAGCGCTGCAGCGTGTTCATGGTTCTTGTCCTTCTCTCGATGCGGGTTCGCCCCCGGTTCCCGGGTGCTGATTGCGACGCTACGAACGTCGCCCGCGCCGGACCATGACGGGCGTCAATGAACCGCACACTGGCCGAGAAGGGGGTCCTGGCGGCCGCGGGCTGCCAACCGCCAGGTGTCAACGGCCATGTCAACGGCCAGGTGCAGGTGGGGCCGGAAGCCGCCGACCGGAGCAAGGATCTGTCGGCGACCATCCACCGGTGGATGTCCCAGGTCGTCTCGACCTGGACGTGCTCGGGCTCGCGACGAGGCCTGCCAGACGGGTCTGCTTGGCGCGGTGAGCAGGGTCGTGCCGGTGCGCGCGGCGCTGAGCGCCGATGATCTGGTCGAGGGTTGACGGTCAGGCGTCCCCGGACCGTTCGGTCAGCGCCTCGGCATAGCTCTCGACGGCGTGCCGGTACATGGGCAGCGTGCGCGCGAGGGCTCTCGTGGCTGTGGCGAGCGCTTCGTCGTGCCGTCCACAGTCGTGGAGCGCCAGGGCCAGGAACGCCTGCGCCGCGTCACCGGTGACCTCGTCGCTCGGCTGCGCCCGCAGCAGCTCGACGGCTGCTTCCGGCTCGCCGGTGTTCCGCAGCGAGCTCGCCAGCTGGATGACCGCTTGCGGCTTCCGGGCCCCGGCCAGCCCACGGTCGAGCGCCGCCCGGTACAGCGGGATCGCCTCGTGCTCCCTGCCGAGGAAGTCGTGCACCGACGCCCACTCGTACAGCGCCTCCGGATCGTCCGCCGGACGCTCCTCGACCAGTGCGCGCATCTCGCTGAGCGCCGCAGCGGGTCTGGCATCATCGGCCGAGGCCCAGTACGCGGCGATCCGCTCGTCCCAGGTGTCCGACACGGTTCCCATCCTCCGCCACTCGCCGACCGGGGATAGACAACGCGGCGACCGGCGCCGCGGAAGAACAGGTGCGCCGCCGTGGGCCGGTCCTCGGACCGGCCCACGGCGGCGCAGATTCGTCCGGGATGGCGGTGCAGGGCACCCCGGGTGGTGCCCCTTGTCCGCGTCTGGTGCTCAGAAGGCGGCGGGACGGGCGACGTAGCCGGCCTTGGCGACGGCGGCGACGAGGTCGTCCACGGAGACGACGGACGGGTCGTGGTCGACCTCGATGCGGGCCGAGGCGAAGTGGACCTGGACGGCGGTGACGCCGTCCAGGCGCCCGACCTGCTTCTCGATCTTGGCCACGCAGGAGGGGCAGGAGAAGCCCTCGGCGCGCAGGACGGTGTGGGTGGTGGTGGAAGCGGTGGTGCTCATGGCTCGTGGTCCTCTCTCAGACTCGCTCTCACCCGCTCTGGGGTGCTGACTACGACGCTAGGAGCGGCGCCCGGAGCGGACCATGACGTACGTCAATCAACTGCCGATCACGTCGTGGGTGCTCCCGAGACTCCGGATCAGAAGGCCCACCCAGGAGACCCGCTCAGCGTGCGCGTACCGCGGGCCGCTCGACGCAGGCAGTCGTCCTCGTGACGGCGCTGGTGCCCGTCACGGACCGGCTTGCGGGCCGTGGCCGGTGCGATGATGCCTCACGTGAGCAGACGACCGGTCGATGCGGGTGCGGAGCGTTCCCGTGCCGACTCGCGCCGGCGCGTGCTCCAGGTCCTGCGCGCCGCACCGAAGGGTTGCGGGGTCGGCCAGGTCGCCGACCGCACCGGCCTGCACCCCAACACGGTGCGCTTCCACCTCGAGCGCCTCGAGATGGACGGGCTGATCTCCCGGCAGGTACGACGCAGCGGCGAGCCGGGGAGACCTCCGCTGACGTACACGGCCATCCCGGTTCCCGACGCCGGGCACGAGCACCGTCAGTTCGGTCCGCTGGCCGAGGTCCTCGCCCAGCTCGTCGCGCGCACCACCTCCGATCCGGCAGGGGCGGCCGTCGAGGCCGGCCGGTCCTGGGGCCTGACGATGGTCGAGCCCGCCACCGGGCCGACCCCACCGGCCGATGCGACAGCCACGCTGGTCGGGACCCTGGGCGCGGTCGGGTTCGTGCCCGAGGTGTCCGTCACCGGTGAGCACACCACGGTCCTGCAGCGGCACTGCCCGTTCCTCGAGGTCGCCCAGGCCCACCAGGACGTGATCTGCTCGGTCCACCTGGGGCTGATGCGCGGAGTCCTCGAGCGCCTGAACACCACGGTTGTCGCCGAGCGTCTGGTGCCCTTCGCCAGCCCGGATGGATGCGAGGCGTACCTGAGCTCCGGGACCGCCCCGGGCTCGGCCGCATCTGACTGAGAGCGCCGGTCCCCGGTCGCCACGCTCCGCGGGCATCGGGTCAGGCCTCGTCGCCCACCGTGGCCGTCACTCATGTGGTCGCCCTCGGGTGAGCGGCGACCAGCTCGGTGTCCGTGCCGATGGGGCCCAGCTTGGCGGCGCCGCCGGGAGAACCGATGGGGTCGGCGCGTCCTGGTAGTGGTTGGTCGAAGAAGCGGGCGTTGTCGGCGAGGAAGGGCTGGAGGTGCTCGGGCAGGTCGTCCTCGTAGTAGATCGCCTCGACGGGGCATACCGGCTCGCACGCCCCGCAGTCCACGCACTCGTCGGGGTGGATGTACAACGACCGTTCGCCCTCGTAGATGCAGTCCACCGGGCATTCGTCTACGCACGCCCTGTCCATGATGTCGATGCACGGCGCGCCGATCACGTAGGTCATGGTCGGTCCTCCCATCCGGCTCGTCAGCCACACCCGCGGGGCCGGACCAGGGATGTGACGCTGGCGGCTTCTCGCCACCAGGTTGTTCACAGTTGTTCTTGGAGATACTAGCCTGGCAGCAGCGCCGCCGGCCTGCCCGTCGGCATGAGGAGGGGAGGGAGTGGTGATGGACTGGCGTCAGCGCGCCGCGTGCCGGGGCGAGGATCCGGAGCTGTTCTTCCCCGCGGGCGACACCCGGTCGGCTCAGGAGCAGATGGAGGCGGCGGCCAAGGCGGTGTGCGCCCGGTGCGCAGTGATCGACACGTGCTTGACGTGGTCGTTGCAGACCGGCCAGGACACCGGCGTCTGGGGTGGGATGTCCGAGGCGGACCGCCGGACGCTGCGGCGCCCGTCCGTCCGGGTCCGCCGGACGCTGCGGCGCCCGTCCGCCCAGGTGCGCCGGTCTGCCTGACCATGTGCCTCGACCTCATCGAGTGGCGTCAGTCTGTGTTGATTCTCCCAATGATTGGTGGCGAACACCGCTATGAGCGAACCGGAAAGCACCCGCCCGCCCGGCGCCGAATGGATCGGCGGCACGGTGCCGCGGGCGGCCCACGAGCACCATGCGGAGCTGTGGTCCGGACTTGCGCGTCGCGAGGCGGCCCTGGTTGATGCCGTGACCGCGGGCGAAGACCATGAACCGCCCCGGGCCGAGATGGTGGACTTCCTGCACGGGGAGGTCTTCGCCCACCTGCAGACCGAGGAGCTGGTGCTGTACAACGCTGCGCGCGGAGTCGGTGCGCACGCCCTGGTGGCCACCCTGGAGCTGGACCACAAGTCGCTGCTGAGCCTGACCGAGCACATCGCCCAGGCCAGCACCGGCCTAGACGCTGCCCTGCTGGCACGGGCGCTGGTGATGCTGTTCGTGCTGCGGATGGAGAAGGAAGAGACGGTGCTCCTGCCGACACTGGCCGAGGCCGGCATCGACGTCTCGGTCCTGCTTCAGGGCCGGCCCGAGATGCTGGGCACCGACCAGGCCTGAAGGCCCAACACCGAGCGAAGCAGGTGCGGTAGGCGGCCTCGGTGGCCTGGCGATGCCAGGGCGACGGCGAGGTGGGTTGTGCAGTTGATCCGCGACCAGCGCCCGAAGGGCGTGAAGGCGCGGATCACGGGGACGAGGTCCACGTCACCTCCAAGAGCCGGGAGGACCTGCAGGCGGTCATCACCCTGCTCAAGGGCGCGGAGAACATCGGCGCCGCCCTCCACCCATCAACTACCGCTGAGCGCGCCGCGCCGGGATCCGACTACTCGCCCATGAAGTCTGCTGCGTTGCCGAGGTATAGCTCGATCCGGTCGGTGGTCCAGGTGGGGACACCCGTCCCGAAAAATCCTGGTCCTCCGTCCAGATGGGGCAGCCGAGGACGAGCGCGGCGGCAAGGACTTCCCAGTCGTCTGGGTCCCGCGAGCCGATGCGGGCAAGCGCATTGGTGCGATACCGCACGTACGCCTGCATGGGTAACACCTGCACGATCCGACGCGAAGAGCGTCGAGAACCTCCATCGCGGCCACGACCGTGGAGGCGTCGAGACCGTGTCTGGCCAGCAGGGTTGGGAGGTAGGTGACGGCTTCCTCGAACGCGCTGCCCGGCGCATAGAAGGACGCTCGTACGGCGTACTGCTCGATGATGGCGCGAACTCGCCGACCGAGGACTGCGCGAATCAGGATGTTGGCGTCGAGAACGATACGCGCCTCGGCGGTCATGCTTCGGTCGTCGCCGTGGACCGGGCCTCACCAAACTTCGTGACGATCTCTCCGATCTCCTGCTCGTCGAGGTGGAGCAAGGCGTCCAGCTTCGCGGCGGCGGCCCGAAGAGCGGCGGCATCCGCTTCCCGATCGGTGGGGGTGGGGATGAAGTAGCCGACCGTCCGACCGTGCCGAGTGACGGCGACCGGCACGTCAGCGTCGATGAACGCGGCGAGGTCGGCACGGAACTTGCGTATGCCGACCCTCTGGGCAGTCACTGTCGCCTCCTCCCGTGTATCACTGTGTACGCATCTTAGCGGGGTGGCTGCCGCAATCACACGACCTCCCGTCCCACTGCCCGGAGCCGTCGTCGCCAGCCGGCGTCAAGCGTCGGCGTAGAACGAGGAACGGCTGGAAGGAGGCGGGGCCGCGTCGATCGCTGCGACGTTGCCATCGGCCGGTCTGGTCGCACCGACCCGGTCCCGACCGGCGGCCGGGGCGCTGAGCCCACGCGGCTGAAGTACCGGTCGCTCCACCGGTGGGTGCGGGAGCATGCTGGGAACGCCGCCCGGCCCAGGTTCCAGGAGGTCCGCCGATGACCGACCCGCTCCCCACCTGGCAGGACTACATGGCACCCGCGCTGCACGTGCTCATCGACGGCGAGGTCCACCGCGCCCGAGACGTCTGCACCGCTGCGGCGGACCACCTCGGCGTCTCGCCGGAGGAGCGGGCCCAGCTCATCCCGTCCGGCCAGCCTCGCTACCTCAACCGGGGGATGTGGGCGCTGTCCTACCTGGCGCGGGCGGGCGCCGTCGACCGGCCGGCCCGTGGCCGGTACCGGATCACCGACGTCGGCCGCCGCCTCCTGGCGACCCACCCGGACGGGATCGCCGAGCGAGACCTGCGCGAGCCGCCTGATTACGTCTCCCCCTACGCCCGCTCCACTGCCGGTGCTGCTCCGGAGGCGCCAGACGACGCCGCTCAGGCCTCTGCCGGGCCGTCCGCTCTCGCCGTCGTCGTGGGCGAAGAAGCCGCCCTCTCCCCGACCGAGCAGGTCGAGGAGGGCATCGAGCGGATCCACGCCGGCGTGGTGAGCGACCTGCTCCGGCGGCTGCACGAGCAGGAGCCGGCGTTCTTCGAGCAGGCCGTGCTCGACCTGCTGATGGCGATGGGGTACGGCGGGGCGGAGGGCCGGGCGACCCGGACCCAGCTGACCAACGACGGTGGCATCGACGGGATCATCGACCAGGACGCGCTGGGCCTCTCCCGGGTGTACGTGCAGGCGAAGCGGTACGCGGTGGACGCCGTCGTCGGGCGCCCGGAGATCCAGGCCTTCGTCGGCGCGCTGCACGGCAACCAGGCGAGCCAGGGCGTCTTCATCACGACCGGCCGCTTCAGCCGGAGCGCCCTCGAGTTCGCCGATGCCGTCGCGACCCGCGTCGTGCTCGTCGACGGCGCCCGGCTCGCGCGGCTGATGATCAAGTACCGGGTCGGCGTGCAGGTGCGGAAGACCTACGACGTCGTCGAGGTCGACGAGGACTTCTTCGAGTAGTCGCCGCCTACGTCGGCACCAGCGGGGCTCGCGCCGCCCGGCTGCCGCCCGAGACGCGGGCCGGTAGCACCGGCACCCGGCCCCCCGCGACCCGGGCCCGTAGGCGCCGGCGCCGGGGCAGGGTCAGTACCCGGCCATCCGCTCCAGGCGCGCGATGCGCTCCCGCATCGGCGGGTGGGTGGCAAACATCCGGGTGAGGCCGCTGCTGCCGCGGAAGGGGTTGGCGATCATCATGTGGCTGACGTTCTCCAGCCGCTGGCTCGGGGCCAGCGGCCGGGCGGCGGCGCCGGACTCGATCTTGCGCAGCGCGGAGGCCAGGGCGAGCGGGTCGCCGGTGAGCCGGGCGCCGTCCTCGTCGGCGTCGTACTCCCGGGTGCGGGAGATCGCGAGCTGGATGAGGCTCGCGGCGATCGGCGCGAGCAGCGCGGTGGCGATCATGGCCAGCGGGTTGCCGCCGCGCTCCCGGCCGCCGCCGCCGAAGAACATCAGGAACTGCGCCACCGAGGTGATCACGCCGGCGACGGCGGCGGCCACCGAGGACGTCAGGATGTCCCGGTTGTACACGTGCATCAGCTCGTGCCCGAGGACGCCCCGCAGCTCGCGCGGCTCCAGCAGGCGCAGGATCCCCTCGGTGCAGCACACCGCCGCGTTGCGCGGGTTGCGGCCGGTGGCGAAGGCGTTCGGCTGCGCCGTGGGCGAGATGTACAGCCGGGGCATGGGCTGGCGGGCGGCCGTGGCCAGCTCGCGGACGACGGCGTAGTAGCCCGGCGCCTCGGCCTCGCTTACCGGCCGGGCGGCCATCGCGCGCAGCGCGAGCTTGTCGGAGTTCCAGTAGCTGTAGAAGGTCGTCGCCACGCCGATGAGGGCGAAGACCCAGATGAACGCCGAGCGCCCGGTGCCCTGGGCGATGATCGCGCCGATCGCCAGCAGCAGCACCCACAGGGCGCTGAACAGCAGGGTGGTCTTCAGCCCGTTGAAGTGACGGTTGGTCATCGTGCTCCCTCAGGTCGTCCCCGCCGGCGGTCGCCGCTCGGTGGCGGCGATGCGGACGGGCTTCTCCCTGGTGCAACGCCGGCGCCGTCGTGCCCGTTCCCGGGCCGGCCACGGGAGCCTCGTGGCCGTGCGGACGCGGGCGGCCGCGCCTGACCCGCTGGGTGCGGCCGCGCCCGGGCGTGCCGCTCGGCGCCTGCGCCGCGGCCGGCTCAGACCAGCTGGCCGTCGTGCTCCTCGCCGCGGGAGATGGCGGTCATCGTGTCGCGGTGCACGACCTTGATGCGGTCGCGCGGGACGCCGTCGGACGCGGCACCCAGCTGGCGCTCGTAGGCGTCGAGGAGCTCCCAGCCGTGCCAGGTGGTGAACCGCACCCCGGCCGCCTCCAAAGCGGCGAGCATGGCGTCGTGCCCGACGGCGGCCTCGTCCCGGGCGTGCAGCAGCCCGGCGCGGGCGTCCTCGACGAGGTGGGCTATGGTCTGCTGGGCGTCGGACTTCGTCGAGCCGATCAGGCCCACCGGGCCGCGCTTGATCCAGCCGGTGGCGTAGACGCCGGGCAGGTACTCGCCGTCGTCCCCGAGGACCCGGCCCTCGGTGTTGGGGATGGTCCCGGAGGTCTCGTCGAACGGCAGGCCGGGGACCGGGGAGCCGAAGTAGCCGACGGCGCGGTAAACGGCCTGGACCGGGGTGTCGACGAACTGCCCGGTGCCGCGCACGGTGCCGTCGCCGACGAGCTCGGTGCGCTCGGTGCGGATGCCCTCCACCCGGTCCGAGCCGAGGATCTCCACCGGGCGGTGGAGGAAGTGCAGGTGGATCCGGCGCGAGGCGGTCCGCTCGGCGGGGTCCTTGAGGGTGAAGTCCATCAGCGTCTTGACGACCTGCTTGGTCTGGTTGGAGGCGCGGATGGCCTCCTCCGACCCCTCGTCGAAGACGAAGTCCTCGTCGTAGACCACGATGTCGACGTCGGGCACCTTGCCGAGCTCGCGCAGCTCCAGCGGGGTGAACTTCGCCTGGGCGGGCCCGCGGCGGCCGAAGATGTGCACGTCGGTGACCGGGCTGGCCGCCAGGCCGGCGGCGACGTTCGGCGGGATCTCGGTGACCATCAGGTCCTCGACGTGCTTGGCGAGCATGCGGGCGACGTCGAGGGCGACGTTGCCGACGCCGAGGACGGCGACCTCGCGGGCGTCCAGCGGCCAGGTCCGCGGCACGTCGGGGTGGCCGTCGTACCAGGAGACGAAGTTGGCGGCGCCGTAGCTGCCGGGCAGGTCGGTGCCCGGGATGTTCAGCGGGGCGTCCCGGTCCGAGCCGGTGGAGAAGATGACGGCGTCGTAGTGCCGCTGCAGCTCCTCCACCGAGATGTCCCGGCCGACGTCGACGTTGCCGATGAGGTTGATGTCCCCGCGCTGGAGGATCTTGTACAGGGCGATGATGATCTGCTTGATCCGCGGGTGGTCCGGCGCCACGCCGTAGCGCACCAGGCCATAGGGGGCGGGCAGCCGCTCGAAGAGGTCGATGCTGACGTCCAGCCCGGACTTGGCCAGGATGTCGGCGGCGTAGATGCCGGCGGGGCCGGCGCCCACGAGTGCCACGCTGAGCGGGCGGGAGCTGGTCAACGGGTGCCTCTCGGTCGGGGTGCCGCCGGCGCTATCAGGGCGCCGCGGCGGGCGGGAATCCGCCGACCAGTCTAGGGCGGCCGGTCCGGCCGCCGGTGTGACGCCGGTCGCGGCCGGCGCGGTCACGACCGGCGGCACCCGCTACCAGGCAGCCGCCCCGCGGACGCGCCGCCCCCTCGCGGGCGGCCGGTGGCAGGCTGCCGGGGTGCGCACGGAGGTCGACCGGGTCGGGCTGGTCCTGGGGCTGTCCTGCTACCTGCTGTGGGGCGCCTTCCCGCTGTACTTCCGGCTGCTGGACCGGGCCGGGGCGGTGGAGATCGTCGCGCACCGGGCGGCGTGGTCGCTGGGGTTCTGCCTGCTCCTGCTCGCCGTGACCCGCGGCTGGCGGCAGGTGGCCGACGTCGTCCGGACGCCCGGGACGCTCGGCACCCTCGCGCTGGCCGCGGCGCTGGTGGCGGTGAACTGGCTGGTCTACGTCTACGGGGTCAACACCGGCCGCACGATCGACGCGGCCCTGGGCTACTTCGTCAACCCCCTGGTCACCACCGTGCTGGCGGTGGTGGTGCTCGGCGAGCGGCTCCGCCCGGCGCAGTGGGCGGCGACCGGCATCGGCGCGGCGGCCGTCGTCGTCATCGCCGTCGGCTACGGCCGGCTGCCGTGGATCTCCCTCGCCCTGGCGGTGAGCTTCGGGCTGTACGGGCTGGCGAAGAACCGGGCCGGCCGCACCGTCGGGGCGCTGGCCGGGCTGACGGTGGAGACGGCGGTGCTGTTCCCGGTGGCGGTGGGGTACCTGCTCGTGCTGGCCGCGGCCGGCGGGGGCACCTTCGGCGCCGGCGGCGCCGACCGCGCGGCGCACATGCTGCTGCTGGTCGCCGCCGGGCCGCTGACCGCCGTCCCGCTGCTGCTCTTCGGGGCCGCGGCGCGGCGCCTGCCGCTCAGCGTGGTGGGGATGCTGCAGTACCTGACCCCGGTGCTCCAGCTCGTGGTGGGCGTGGCGCTCTTCCACGAGCCGATGCCGCCGGAGCGGTGGGCCGGGTTCGCGCTGGTCTGGCTGGCGATCGCGGTGCTCACCGCGGACGGCTGGCGCCAGGCGTACCGGCGGGGCCCGGGGCGGCCGGGCGTGGCCGACGGCGCCGCCTAGCCCGCCGGGTGTGGCCGGCGGCGCGGCCTAGCCCGCCGTCGTCGGCCCGGGCTCAGGCGAGCCGGTCCACCAGCACCGAGGCGAAGGCGCCGAGGGCGTCCTTGACCTGCCCGTCGGGCAGCGGCGCGAGCTCGGCGACGGCGTCCTCGGCCCACCGGGTGGCCAGCGCGCGGGCCTCGGCGACGACCTCGTGGCCCCGCAGGTCCGCGACCACCGCGCCGAGCGCGTCGTCGGACAGGTCGGTGCCGAGCCGCTGCAGCAGCCGGGCGCCGGCGGGGTCCAGGGTGCCGGCGGCGGCCCGCTCGCGGAGCAGCAGCACGGGCATGGTGTCCACGCCCTCGCGCAGGTCGGTGCCCGGCGTCTTGCCGGTGGTGGCGGCGTCGGCGGAGAGGTCGATGACGTCGTCGGCGAGCTGGAACGCCACCCCCACCTTCTCCCCGTACCGGGCCAGGAGCCCGGCCACCCTCTCCCCCGCGCCGCCGAACGCGGCGCCGTACCGGGCGGAGGTGGCGATGAGGGAGCCGGTCTTGTCGGCCAGGACGTCCAGGTAGTGCGCCACCGGGTCCTGCCCGTCGGCCGGGCCGAGGGCCTCGTGGAGCTGGCCCAGGCAGAGCCGCTCGAAGGTCTCGGCGTGCACCCGCACCGCGTCCGGGCCGAGGGCCGCGACCAGCTGGGAGGCCCGTGCGAAGAGCAGGTCCCCGGTCAGGATGGCCACCGAGTTGCCCCACACCTCGTGCGCGGCCGGCGCCCCGCGCCGCAGCGGGGCGGAGTCCATCACGTCGTCGTGGTAGAGGGTGGCCAGGTGGGTGACCTCGACGGCGACCGCGGCGGTCAGCACGTCCTCGCCCGGCCCCTCCCCCAGCTCGGCGGCCAGCAGCGTGAGCAGCGGCCGCAGCCGCTTCCCGCCGGCCGCGGCCAGGTGCGCGGCCGGTGCGTCGACGAGCGCGTCGGTGACGGCGACCGCGGCGCGCAGCCGGTTCTCCACGGCCGCCATGGCGGGGGCGAGCCGGGACTGCAGGTCGGGGGCGCCGAGCGGGAGGTCCACGGCAGGAACGGTACTCACGGGAGGAACACCGCCGCCTGCCCGGCGAGGTCGAGCACCGGGCCGGGCAGCACGCCCAGCGCCAGGGTGCCCACGGCGCACACGGCGACGGCGACGGTGGTCAGCCCCTCGGAGGAGACCACCGCGGTGGTCTCCCCGTCCGGCTCGGTGAAGAACATCAGCACGATGAGCCGGACGTAGAAGAACGCCGTGGCGGCCGAGGCGAGCACCGCCAGCACGACGAGGATCCACTCCCCGCCGTCGACCCCGGCGGTGAACACGGCGAACTTGCCCATGAATCCGGCGGTCAGCGGGATGCCGGCCATGGACAGCAGGAACAGGGTCATGGCGACGGCGGCCGCGGGCTTGCGCCGGCCCAGCCCGGCCCACTGGGACAGGTGGGTGGCCTCGCCGGTGACGTTGCCGGCCGGGTCCCGCTCGCGGACCAGGGTGACCAGGGCGAAGGCGCCGATGGTGGCCAGGCCGTAGGCGAGCAGGTAGAACAGCACGGCGGCGATGCCGGCCTGGCGCAGCGCGATCACGCCGATGAGCACGAACCCGGCGTGGGCGATGGCGGAGTAGGCCAGCATCCGCTTGACGTCGGTCTGGATGATCCCGAGCACCGTGCCGACCAGCATGGTCAGGATGATGACCGTCCACAGGAACGGGCTGAGGTCCCAGCTCATGCCGGGGACCGCGACGTAGAGGAACCGCAGCAGGGCGGCGAAGGCGGCGAGCTTGGTGGCGGCGGCCATGAACCCGGTGATCGGGGTCGGGGCGCCGGTGTAGACGTCCGGGGTCCAGGCGTGGAAGGGCACCGCGGCGATCTTGAACAGCAGGCCCACCAGGACCAGGACCGTGCCGGCCAGCAGCATCCAGTCCATCCCGACGGTCGCCGGGACGGCCTGGGCGAGGTCGGCCAGGCGCACCGAGCCGGAGAAGCCGTAGAGCAGCGCGACGCCGAAGATCATGCTGGCCGAGGCGAACGCGCCGAGCAACAGGTACTTCAGGGACGCCTCCTGGGAGAGCAGGCGCCGGCGCCGGGCCAGGCCGGTCAGCACGTACAGCGGCAGCGAGAGCACCTCCAGCGCCACGAACAGGGTGAGCAGGTCCCCCGCGGCGGGGAAGACGGCCATCCCGGTCAGGGAGAAGAGGGTGAGCGGGAAGACCTCGGTCTGCACGACGCCGGCCCGGGTGTAGTCCGCCTCGTCGGCCGAGCCGGGGCGGGCGGCGGCCTGCGCGGCGAAGGCGCCCTCGCCGGACTCGGTGCGGTCGGCGATGACGAGCAGGGCGAGGAAGCCGAGGAGCATCAGCACGCCCTGCGCGGCGAGCGCGGGCCCGTCCTCCACGACCGAGCCGCCCATGACCGCCCGGGGCCCGGTGTCGGCGACGACGGTCCACCGCCACACCACGGCGACGAGGGCGCCGGCGGTGGCCACCAGCCCGAGGACGAGCTGGGTGACGCGGCGGGACCGGGCCGGGACGAACGCCTCGACCAGCACCCCGGCGACCGCGGCGAGCAGCAGGATGAGGACGGGGGTCAGCGCCGCCCAGTCGACCTCGGGCGCGACGAACGTGTTCACTTCTCCTCCTGCGTCCCGGCGGTGGCCGGGAGGTCTGCGGCAGCGGTCCCGGCCGGGTCGGCGACCGCGGCGGCGCCGTCAGCCCGGGCGCCGTCGGCCTCCGTCCCGCCGTCGGCCTCCGCCGTCAGCGAGCGGGGCTGGTCGATCGCGAGCCCCTCGGCCACCGGGGTGACGGCGTCCAGGACCGGGGCGGGGTAGAAGCCGAGGGCCAGCATGGCCGCCACGAGCGGGGCCACCACCCACTTCTCCCGGGCGCCGAGGTCCGGCACCGTCACGAGCCGGTCCGCCTTGGGGCCGGTGAACATCCGCTGGTAGGGCAGCAGCACGTACACCGCGGCGATGATCACGCCGAGGACCGCGACGACGCCGGCCACCACGGAGACCCGGAAGCTGCCGAGCAGCACGAGGTACTCGGGCACGAACCCGCTCAGCCCGGGCAGGGCGATGGTGGCCAGGCCGGCGACCAGGAAGGTGCCGGCCAGCACCGGGGTGACCCGCTGCATGCCGCCGAAGGCGGGGATGTGCTGGGTGCCGGCCCGGGTGGTGAGGAAGCCGGTGATGAGGAACAGCGCGGCGATGCTGACCCCGTGGGCGACCATGTAGATCATCGCCCCGGACAGGGCCACCTGGTCCCGGACGAAGATGCCCAGCACGATGAACCCGAAGTGGCTCACCGAGGTGTAGGCGATCAGCCGCATGATGTCCCGCTGGCCGACGGCGAGCAGCCCGCCGTAGATGATCGACACCAGCGCCAGCGCCACGATGACCGGGGCGGCGGCCTCCGCGGCGCCGGGGAACAGCGGCAGGCACAGCGCGATCATCCCGAAGGTGCCGACCTTGTCCAGCACGCCGACGAGCAGCACCGACGCGCCCGGCGGGGCCTGCTGGGCGGTGTCCGGCAGCCAGGTGTGCACCGGGACCATCGGGGCCTTGATCGCGAAGGCGATGAAGAAGGACAGGAACAGCGCCAGCTCCACCGCCGGGCCGACGTCGAGGTTCCCGGCCAGGTTGTCGACGAGGAAGCCCTGCGGCCCGCCCGGGCCGAGCAGGTACACCGCGACCACCCCGACGAGCATGATCAGCCCGCCGGCGAGGGAGTACAGCAGGAACTTCAGCGCCGCGGTGCGCCGGCGGGGCCCGCCGTAGCTGCCGACCAGGAAGTACACCGGGACGAGCATGGCCTCGAAGACGATGTAGAAGAGGAAGACGTCCCGGGCCGCGAAGACCGCGACCATCATCGCCTCCAGCGCCAGGACCAGGGCCACGAAGCCCATCTGCCGGCGCTCGACGACGGCGCCCGGCGCCACCGTCTCCTGGTCGCGCCAGCCGGCCAGCAGGACCAGCGGGACGAGGAACACCGCCAGCAGCACCAGCGCCAGGCCGAGCCCGTTGACGCCGACGGCGTAGGAGACGCCGAGCTGGGGGATCCAGGAGTGCAGCTCGCCGAGCTGGACGGTGCCGGCCGCGCCCATGTCGAAGGCGGTGGTGGCGGCGACGGCGAGGGCGAGCTCGACGAGCGAGACGCCGAGGGCGACCGGCCGGGCCACCCTGTGCAGCGGCGGCACCAGCCACAGCACCAGCGCCGCGACGGCGGGCAGGGCGATGAGGACGGTCAGCCAGGGGACGGCCGCCGTGGTGAGTGTCTGCATGACTTCCTTTACCTCCGGCCCTAGACCCGCGCGGCGAGGACGACGACGAGGGCCAGGACGGCGCCGGCGGCCATCGTCCCGGCGTAGGAGCGCACGTACCCGTTCTGCAGCCGGCTGAGCACCCGGCCGGTGCCGGACGTCGCCTTCGCCACGCCCATCACCGCGCCGTCGACGACGGCGGTGTCGGCATAGACCAGCGAGCGGGTCAGGTACTGGCTGGGCCGCATGAACAGGCCCTCGTTCACCGCGTCCTGGTACAGGTCGTGGCGGGCGGCGACGGTCAGCGGCGAGGCGGCCGGGGCGACGACGGGGACGTCGGCGACGGCGTAGCGGCGCCAGGCGACCAGGGCGCCGGCCACGACCAGGACGAAGGTGGCGACCATGATCACCGCCGGCGGCAAGACCGGCTCGACGTGCTCGGCGGCGCCGGTGACCGGCTCGAGCCAGGTGGCGAAGGACCCGCCGACCATCAGCAGCCCGCCCAGGGCCAGGGACCCGATCGCCAGGACCACCATCGGCACGGTCATCAGCGCCGGCGCCTCGTGCGGGTGGACCTCGGCGCCCTCGGCGGCGGTGGTCCACCGGGCCTTGCCGTGGAAGGTCATGAAGAACAGCCGGGACATGTAGAACGCGGTGAGCCCGGCGCCGAGGAGCGCGACGGTGCCGAACACCCACGGCTGCCAGCCGGTGCCGGAGAACGCGGCCTCGATGATCCGGTCCTTGGACCAGAACCCGGAGAACGGGGGGACGCCGATGATCGCCAGCCAGCCCGCCAGGAAGGTGAGCCAGGTGACCTTCATGACGGCGGAGAGGTGGCCGAAGCGGCGCATGTCCACCTGGTCGCCCATGCCGTGCATGACCGACCCGGCACCGAGGAACATCCCGGCCTTGAAGAAGCCGTGGGTGATCAGGTGGAAGATCGCGAAGGCGTACCCCACCGGGCCCAGGCCCGCGCCGAGCATCATGTACCCGATCTGGGACATGGTGGAGGCGGCGAGGACCTTCTTGATGTCGTCCTTGGCGGACCCGACGACCGCCCCGAACACCAGCGTGATGGCGCCGACGATCGCGACGACGAGCAGCGCGGTGGGCGCACCGGTGAAGATCGGCCCGGAGCGCACCACCAGGTAGACCCCGGCGGTGACCATGGTCGCGGCGTGGATCAGCGCCGAGACCGGGGTGGGGCCGGCCATCGCGTCCCCGAGCCAGGCCTGCAGCGGGAACTGGGCGGACTTCCCGCACGCGGCGAGCAGCAGGGTCAGCCCGATGAGGGTGAGCACGCCCTCGCTCGCCCCGGCCGCGGCGGGCAGCACCCCGGAGAAGCTGACCGTGCCGAAGACGGTGAACATCGTCATCATCGCGACCAGCAGCCCGACGTCGCCGACCCGGTTCATCACGAAGGCCTTCTTCGCGGCGACGGCGTAGTCGGTGCGGTGGTTCCAGAACCCGATGAGCAGGTAGGAGGCCAGGCCCACGCCCTCCCAGCCGACGAAGAGCAGCGCGTAGCTGTCGGCGAGGACGAGCAGCAGCATCGCCGCGACGAAGAGGTTGAGGTAGGCGAAGAACCGGCGCCGGTCGGCGTCGTGGGCCATGTACGCCACGGAGTAGACGTGGATGAGGGAGCCGACGAACGTCACGAGCAGGACGAAGGTCATCGACAGCGGGTCGACCCGCAGCCCGGCGTCGACCGTCAGGTCCCCGGCCGGGATCCAGCTGAACAGGTGCAGGTCCAGCACCCGCTCCGGGCCGGGCAGCCCGAGGAGCTGGACGACGATCGCGGCGGCGACGACGACCCCGGACGCCGCGGCGGCGACGGCGAGCCAGTGGCCCCACCGGTCCGCGCGGCGCCCGGCCACCAGCAGCGCCCCGGCGCTGACCAGCGGGATCGCGACGAGCAGCCAGGCCAGGGCGGCGGCCCCGTCCGCCGGCGCCGCGGCGGCGGCCGGCCCGGCGGCGGCCGGCAGGGCCGCGGGCATGGATGTGGGGAGAGAACCCAGCATGACCTGCCTACCTCAGTGCTTCAGCAGGTTGACGTCGTCGACGGACGCGGACCTGCGGGTTCGGAAGATGGACACGATGATCGCCAGCCCGACCACGACCTCGGCGGCGGCGACCACCATGACGAAGAAGGCGACCACCTGGCCGGTGAGGTTGCCGTGCAGCCGGGCGAAGGTGACCAGGGCCAGGTTGGCGGAGTTGAGCATCAGCTCCACGCCGAGCAGCGCGATGATGGCGTTGCGGCGCACCAGCACGGTGGTGGCGCCGATCGCGAAGAGGATCCCGGACAGCGCCACGTAGTTCATCAGGCTCACTGCCGGACCTCCTGCTCGTCCTCGGTGCCGGTGCGCTCGGTGCGCCCGGGGTCGCCCGCGGTGCCCGCGGCGGCGCTGGCCGGGTCGGTGGTGTGGTCGGGCAGGGCCAGGTCGGTGCCGGGCGTGCCGGCGCCGGGCAGCCCGGGCAGCGGCGGGGCCTCCCCGCGCATGCCGGGCAGGCCGGACTGGCCCACCGCGCGGCTGGCCGGCCCGCCGTGGAAGCCGGCGACGTCCTGCCCGGCGCGGGCCCGGGCGACGGCCTCGACGGTCTCCGGGCTGACGTCGGCGATGGTGCGGGCCTGACCGCGGATGCGGAGCACGCGGGGCACGGAGTCCGGCACCGGCTGGCCCGTGGCGGACAGGGCCGGCAGGTCCGCGGCGTTGGAGCGGGCGTAGACCCCGGGCGCGGGCAGCTGGCCCAGCCGGCCGCGGCCGGCGGCGTAGTCGGCCATCTTCTGCTCCACCACCTCGCGCTGGGTGACCGTGGGCCGCAGCCGCTCCCGGTGGGTCAGCGTCACCGCGCCGAGGGCGGCGGTGACCAGCAGGGCGCCGACGATCTCCATCGCGAAGGCGTACTGGCCGAAGATGATCCGGGCCACCCCGACCGGGTTGGAGTCGGCGTTGGCCTCGGCCAGCCCGGCGGGCTCGGGGGCGGTGGTGGCGGCGACGACGCCGAGCAGGACGATGATGAGCCCGGCCCCGGCGAGCGCGGCGACCCACCGCTGCCCGCGGATGGTCTCGTGCAGGGCGTCGGAGGCGTCCACGCCGACCAGCATGATGACGAAGAGGAAGAGCATCATGATCGCGCCGGTGTAGACCACGACCTGGGCCACGCCGAGGAACGGGGCCTCCTGGGCGACGTAGAGGAACGCCAGGGCGATCATCACCAGCACGACGCTCATCGCGGCGTGCACCGCGCGGCGGGCGAAGACCAGGCCGAGCGCGGCGATGACCATGATCGGCGCGAGCACCCAGAACAGGACGGTCTCCCCGGAGGAGACCCGCCCGGTCTCGGCCAGCGCGGCGGGCACGGCGCCGTGCGCCAGCGCGGGCAGGGCGCCGTGCGCCAGCGCGGGTGCGGCCTCGGCCAGCGCGGCGGGCACGGCCAGCGCGGCGCTCACCGGCGGCCCCCGCGTGCGCCGCGCCGGTCCCGGCGGCGGTGGCGCCGGCGGTCGTGGCCCCGGCGCTGCTGGCACCGGCCGGTGCCCCGGCGGTCGCCTGCTCGCCGCCGGCCGGCCGGGCCGTGGCGAGGGTCGGGTCCGCCGGGCGGTGCTCCCGCACCCAGGCCACCTGGCCGGGGGTCGGGCCGGTGACGTCGCCGCGGTAGTAGTCGTCGTCCTCGGTGCCCTCGGCCATCGGGTGCGGGGCGGCGAGCGCGCCGGCCGGCAGCGGGCCGAGGAGGTCCTGCTTCTCGTAGATCAGGCCCTCCCGGGTGGGGCCGGCGAGCTCGTAGTCGTTCGTCATGGTCAGCGCCCGGGTCGGGCAGGCCTCGATGCACAGGCCGCAGAAGATGCAGCGCAGGTAGTTGATCTGGTAGACGCGCCCGTACCGCTCCCCCGGCGAGAACTGGGCGTCGGGGGTGTTGTTGCCGGCCTCGACGTAGATGGCGTCGGCCGGGCACGCCCAGGCGCACAGCTCGCAGCCGATGCACTTCTCCAGGCCGTCGTCGTAGTAGTTGAGCTGGTGCCGGCCGTGGTAGCGCGGCTGGGTGGGCACCTTCTCGAACGGGTACTGCTCGGTGACCATCGGCCGGAAGATCGAGGAGAGCGTCACCCCGAACCCGGCGACCGGGGCGAGGAACCGCCCGACCGGGCCCTTGCGGGCCGGGCCCAGCGCCGCCGGGTCGACCCGGCCGGCCTTCCCGACCTCGCCGCCGCGGCGGCGGCGTCCGCCGAGCTCCTGCCCGGACCTGTCCTCAGCCATCGTGGTGCTCCTTGTCCATGCTGGTGCTGCCGGCCGCGCGGTCCGGGATTGTCCCGGCCGGGGCGCGGCCGTCGCCGGCCGCCGCCGCACGGCGCTGCCGCCGGGGCGAGGGCGGCAGGGTCTGCCCGGGCAGCGGCGGTACAGGGTAGCCGCCGGCGAAGGCGTCGAGCTCGACGGCGGGCGGCATGACGTCGCCGCGCGCGCCGGCCCGGGCGCCGTCGGCTGCCCCGTCGCCGGCCCCGGCCCGGGTGCCGTCCCCGGCCCGGCCGGCCCCGGCGCGGGCCGGCTCCCCGGTGCGGTCGCCGTCGTCGTCGGTCTCCTTCTCCGCGGGCCAGACGAGCAGCACGACGAGCAAGAAGGCGAACACGCCGCCGATCCACAGCAGCAGGGTGGTCAGGTCGACGTCGGTGAACTGGCGCACGCCCTGGACCAGGGCGACCAGCACCAGCCAGCCCAGCGCGAAGGGGATGAGCCGCTTCCAGCCGAGGTTCATGAACTGGTCGTAGCGGATCCGCACCAGGGTGCCGCGGGCCCAGATCATCAGGAACATGAAGAACCAGACCTTGGCCACGAACCACAGCAGCGGCCACCAGCCGGTGTTCAGCACCCCGTCGCCGATGGTGGACAGCGGCCACGGGGCCCGCCAGCCGCCGAAGAACAGCGTGGTGGCCACCGCGGAGACGTTGAACATGTTGATGTACTCGGCGAGGAAGAACCAGGCGAACTTCATCGAGCTGTACTCGACCATGTGCCCGGCGACGAGCTCGCCCTCGGCCTCGGGCAGGTCGAACGGGAGGCGGTTGACCTCCCCGACCATGGAGATCAGGTAGACGACGAACGCGGGCAGCAGCGCGATGCCCCACCACAGCTGGGTCTGCGCGTCGACGATCTGGGAGGTCGACATGGACCCGGAGACCAGGAACACGCTGACCAGGGACAGGCCCATGCTCAGCTCGTAGGAGATCACCTGCGCCGAGGAGCGCACCGCGCCGAGCAGCGGGTAGGTGGAGTTGGAGGCCCACCCGCCGAGCACGATGCCGTACACGCCCAGGCCGGTGACGGCGAGGATGTAGAGCACCGAGACCGGGGTGTCGGTCAGCTGCAGCGGGGTGGTGCGGCCGAACATCGACACCTCGGGCCCGAACGGGATGACCGCGTAGATGAGGAACGCGCAGAACGCGGCGATGAACGGGGCCAGGACGTAGAGGATCTTGTCGGCGCCCTTGACCGAGAAGTCCTCCTTGAGGATGAGCTTGAGGGCGTCGCCGAGGGACTGCAGGATCCCGAAGGGGCCGTGCACGTTCGGGCCGGGCCGGGTCTGCATCCGGCCGAGGATGCGCCGCTCGGCCCAGATCGCCAGCAGCACCGAGAGCAGCAGGAAGACCAGGATCCCGACGGCCTTGATCACCCAGAGCCACCAGGTGTCCTCGCTGAAGTCGGCGGACGGCTGCGCGGCCGGGCCGGGCGCCGCCGCGGCGGGCAGGATCCCGCCGGGCAGGATCCCGCCGGGCAGGATCCCGCCGGGCAGGATCCCGCCGGGCAGGGCCCCGGTGGCGGCCAGGGCGGCCGTGGGCAGCATCATCGGTCCTCCTTAGCCTTAGCCGCGGCGAGGCGGACGACGGCGCCGGCGCCCACGCCGATGGTGTGCACGCTCGAGCCGGCCGAGTTCTGCGGCAGCCACACCACCCGCTCCGGCATCGTGGTCACGGCCAGCGGCAGGGTGATGGTCCCGGCCGGGCCGGTGACGGCGAGCGGCTCGCCGTCGGCGACGCCGAGGGCGGCGGCGGTGGCCGGGGAGGTGCGCGCCACCGGCCGGTGCGCGGTGCCGGCCAGGTGCGGCTCGCCGTCCTGCAGCCGGCCGGCGTCCAGCTGGGGCTTCCAGGTGGCGAGCACCGCCTCGCCCGGGCCCGGCGCGGGCAGGGCCGCCGCGCCGCCGCGGGGAGCCGGCGGGCGGGTCCCCTCCCAGCCGGCGAGCTCGGCCAGCTCGGCGTGCACGTCGGTCAGCTCCGCCAGCCCGAGCTCGACGCCCATCTCCGCGGCGAGGGCCTGCAGGACCTGCCGGTCGGACAGCGACCGGGAGACGAGGACCTGGCCGAACGGGCGCCGTCGGCCCTCCCAGGTGACGAACGTGCCGGCCTTCTCCACCGGCGGGGCGACCGGCAGCACGACGTCGGCGTGGGCGGTGACGGCCGAGCGGCGCACCTCCAGCTGCAGGACGAACCCGGCGGCGGTCAGCGCGGCCTCGGCCAGCGCCGGGTCGGGCAGGTCCACCGGCTCCAGCCCGCCGACGACGAGGCCGCCGAGGGCGCCGTCGCGGGCGGCGGCGAGGATGCCGGTGGCGTCCCGGCCCACCTGGCCGGGCAGGGTCGCGGCGCCCCAGACGGCGGCGGTGTCCACCCGGGCGGCGGGGTCGGTAACCGGCCGCCCGCCGGGCAGCAGGCCCGGCAGCAGGCCGGCGTCGACGGCGCCGACCTCCCCGGCGCGGCGCGGCACCCAGGCCAGCCGCGCGCCGGTGCGCTCGGCGAGGGCGGAGACGGCGGCCAGCGTGCCGGGCACGGCGGCGGCCCGCTCCCCGACCAGGATCACCGCGCCGGGCTCGGCGAGCCGCTCGGCCAGGGCGGCCAGGTCCGGCTCGGTGGACCCGGCGGCGACCGCGTCGAGGACCTCCGGCTCGGTGCCCGGGGCCGCCGGGACGAGCTCGGCGCGCATCTTGGTGGTGCCGCGGGTGGCGAACGGGGCGACGGTGGCCACCCGGACGGTGCCGGCCAGGACGCCCTTGCGCAGCCGCAGGAAGATCGTGCCGCACTCGTCCTCGGGCTCCAGGGCGACGAGCAGCACCTGCCCGGCGCGCTCCAGGTCCGGGTAGGTCACGCCCAGACCCCGGCCGGCGACGTGGTGGGCGAGGAACGCGGCCTCCTCGGCGCTGTGCACCCGGGCGCGGTGGTCGACGTCGTTGGTGCCGAGGGCGAGGCGGGCGAACTTGGCCCAGGCGTAGGCGTCCTCCAGGGTCAGCCGCCCGCCGGGCAGCAGCCCGACCCCGCCGGCGGCGCGGGCGCCGGCCAGCCCCCGGGCGGCGACGTCGAGGGCGTCGGCCCAGCTGGTGGTGACCAGCTCGCCGGTGCCGGGCTCGCGGACCATCGGCAGGGTGAGCCGGTCCGGGGCGCTCTGCCAGCGGAACGCGAACCGGTCCTTGTCGGTGATCCACTCCTCGTTGACCTCCGCGTCCTCCCCGGCCAGCCGGCGCACGACGACGCCGCGGCGGTGGTCCACCCGGATGGCGGAGCCGCCGGCGTCGTGCTCGGCGACGGAGGCGGTGGAGACCAGGTCGAAGGGCCGGGCCCGGAACCGGTAGGCGGCGGAGGTGAGCGCGCCGACCGGGCAGATCTGGATGGTGTTGCCGGAGAAGTAGGAGGAGAACGGCCGCCCGGAGCTGTCCGCCTCGGCCACGCCCACCGGCCCGGCGGCCAGGGAGCCGACGACGCCGGCGTCCCCGTCCGGTCCGGTCAGGTCCGGGCTGCGCAGGTCCACGTCCGCCTCGGCGGCGGCGAAGTCCAGCACCCGGGCGTCGAAGGTGCCGATCTGGGAGCCGTGCAGCTCGGCCACCTCCCGGCCGGGGGCGCCGCCGCCGCGGCCCTGCAGGGCGATGAAGGGGTCCCCGGCGATCTCCTCGGAGAACCGGGTGCACCGCTGGCACAGGATGCACCGGTCCCGGTCGAGCAGGATCTGGGTGGAGATCTTCAGCGGCTTGGGGAAGGTGCGCTTGACGTCGACGAACCGGGAGGTGGCCCGCCCGTTGCTCATCGCCTGGTTCTGCAGCGGGCACTCCCCGCCCTTGTCGCACACCGGGCAGTCCAGCGGGTGGTTGACCAGCAGGAACTCCATGATCCCGTGCTGGGCCTTGTCCGCGACGTCGGAGGTGTGCTGGGTGGCGACGACCATCCCCGGGGTGGCCTCCAGGGTGCAGGAGGTCTGCGGCTTGGGCATGGCCCGCAGGTTCCCCTCCCGGTCCGGGGTGGAGACCTCGACCAGGCACTGCCGGCAGGCCCCGGCGGGGGCCAGCAGCGGGTGGTCGCAGAACCGGGGGATCTGGATCCCGGCCTGCTCGGCGGCCCGGATGACCAGCGCCCCCTTGGGCACCTCCACCTCGATGCCGTCGATGGTCAGGCTGATCGTCTCCACCGGGGTCTCGGCCTTGGCCAGGCGGTCGGTCGTGGCGGTCATCGGACACCTGCTTCGCTGAACACGGCGGAGGCCTCGTAGGGGAAGAGCTCCCAGGCGGGGGTGTGCGTCCCGGCCTCGAACTCCTCCCGGAAGTGCTTGATCCCGCTCTGGATGGGCACGGCGGAGGCGTCCCCGAGCGCGCAGAAGGACCGGCCGGCGATGTTGCCGGCGACGTCGAGGAGCAGGTCGACGTCGGTGGGCAGGCCGCGGCCGGCCTCCAGCCGGTGCATGACCTGCTTCATCCAGTAGGTGCCCTCCCGGCACGGGGTGCACTTGCCGCAGGACTCGTGCTGGTAGAAGTCGGTCCACCGGGACACCACCCGCACCACCGAGGTGGTCTCGTCGAAGACCTGCAGGGCGCGGGTGCCCAGCATGGACCCGGCGGCGCCGACGGACTCGTAGTCCAGCGGCACGTCGAGCTCGGCCTCGGTGAAGATCGGGGTGGAGGACCCGCCCGGGGTCCAGAACTTCAGCCGGTGGCCGGGCCGGACCCCGCCGGCGAGCTCGACGAGCTCGCGCATGGTGATGCCGAACGGGGCCTCGAACTGGCCGGGGTTGCGCACGTGCCCGGAGACGGAGAACAGGCCGTGCCCGGCGCTCTTCTCGGTGCCCAGGCCGGCGAACCAGTCCGCGCCGCGGGCCAGGATCCCCGGGACCGAGGCGATGGACTCGACGTTGTTGACCACCGTGGGCCGGGCGTACAGGCCGGCGACGGCGGGGAAGGGGGGCTTGAGCCGGGGCTGGCCGCGGCGGCCCTCCAGGGAGTCCAGCAGCGCGGTCTCCTCCCCGCAGATGTACGCCCCGGCGCCGGCGTGCACGGTGATCTCCAGGTCGAAGTCGCCGCGCGGGCCGGTCCCGGTGCCGATCAGCCCGGCCTCGCGGGCCTCCCGCACGGCGGCCAGCAGCCGGCGGTAGACGTGCGCCGTCTCCCCGCGCAGGTAGATGAAGGCGTGGTGGCCGCCGATGGCGTAGGAGGTGATCGCCACGCCCTCGATCAGGGCGTGCGGGTTGGCCAGCATGAGCGGGACGTCCTTGCAGGTCCCGGGCTCGGACTCGTCGGCGTTGACCACCAGGTAGCGCGGGCCGCCGTCGGGCTTGGGCAGGAAGGACCACTTCAGCCCGGTGGGGAAGCCGGCCCCGCCGCGCCCGCGCAGGCCGGAGGTCTTCACCGCGGCGACGACGTCGTCCGGCGCCATGGCCAGCGCGGCGGCCAGGCCCCGGTAGCCGCCGTGGGCGCGGTAGGTGCCCAGCTGCCAGGAGCGCTCGGCGTCCCAGATGTCGGTCAGCACGGGGGTGAGCTTCGCGGCGGTGGTGCTCATTGGACGTTCCCCTTCGCCTCGTCCTGCCGGGGCCGCGCCGAGACGTCGGCGTCGGTGGTCGGGGTGCGCTCGGCGCTGGAGCCGGCCGTGCCCACCGGGGGCTCGGCGTCGGCGGCGGTGAGCGGCGCGGCGCCGGGCTGGCTCTGCTGGTCGGCGGTGCCGGGCCGGCCGGTCTGGCCGTCCCCGGCCGGCCGGGCGCCGTCGCCGGCCGCCTCCCGGGCCAGCCGCAGCCCGCGCAGACTCGCCTCCCCGGCCCCGACCCCCTCGTCCACGCGGCCGTCCTCGAACCCGGCCAGCAGGTGGGAGATCTCCCGGAAGGTGCCGACGGTGGCCGCCCCGCGGGTGGGTGCCACGGCCTCCCCGGCGGCCAGGGCGTCGACCAGCGCGGTGGCCGACGCCGGGGTCTGGTTGTCGAAGAACTCCCAGTTCACCATGACGACCGGGGCGTAGTCGCAGGCCGCGTTGCACTCCACCCGCTCCAGGGTGATCCGCCCGTCCGGGGTGGTCTCGTCGTGGCCGACACCGAGGTGGTCGGACAGCCGCTCGTAGATCAGGTCCCCGCCGAGGACGGCGCACAGCGCGTTGGTGCACACCCCGACGGTGTACTCCCCGTTCGGGTGGCGCTTGTACTGGGTGTAGAAGGTGGCCACCGCGGAGACCTCGGCGCGGGAGAGGTCGAGCAGCTCGGCGCACAGCGCGATCCCGCGGGGGGCGACGTAGCCGTCCGCGGACTGCACCAGGTGCAGCAGCGGCAGCAGGGCCGAGCGCGGGTCGGGGTAGCGGGCGATGACCTGCGCCGCCTCGGCGCGCAGCCGGGCGTCGACGTCGGGCGCGTACGGCTCGCTCATCAGCGGTCCACCCCTCCCAGGACGGGGTCCAGCGAGGCGAGGGTGACGACGACGTCGGCCAGCTGGCCGCCCTCGGTCATCATCGCCGTGGACTGCAGGTTGCTGAAGGACGGGTCCCGGAAGTGGGCCCGGTAGGGGCGGGTGGCGCCGTCGGAGACCAGGTGCACGCCCTGGATCCCCTTGGCGTGCTCGGTCAGCACGAAGACCTGCCCGGCCGGCACCCGGAACCCCTCGGTCACCAGCTTGAAGTGGTGGATGAGGGACTCCATGGAGGTGGCCATGATCTCCCGGATGTGCTCGGCGGAGTTGCCCTGCCCGTCGCTGCCGATGGAAAGCTGGGCGGGCCAGGCGATCTTCTTGTCCGCCACCATGACCGGGCCGGGGGTGGCGTCCAGCCGGTCCAGGGCCTGGAGCACGATCTTGATCGACTCGTAGCACTCGTCGAACCGGACCATGGCGCGGTTGTAGGCGTCGGAGTGGTCCCGGGTGGGGACGGCGAAGTCGTAGGTCTCGTACCCGCAGTAGGGCATGAGCTTGCGCAGGTCCAGCGGCAGCCCGGCGGCGCGCACCGCCGGGCCGGTCAGGCCCAGCGCCATGGCGGCCGGCAGGGAGACGTAGCCGACGTCCTGCTGGCGGGACTTGAAGATGGGGTTCTCCATCGTCAGGTCCTGCAGCTCCTTGACCGACAGGCGGATGTTGGGCAGCAGCTCGCGGACGTAGTCGGTGGTGCCCGGCGGCAGGTCGGCCGCGACGCCGCCGGGGCGGATGTAGGCGTGGTTCATCCGCAGGCCGGAGGCGCGCTCGAAGATGCGCAGGATGTCCTCCCGGCCGCGGAACCCGACCGTCATCATCGTCGTCGCGCCGAGCTCATTGCCGCCGGTGCCGATGGCGATCAGGTGGGAGGCGATCCGGTTGAGCTCCATCATCAGCACCCGGATCAGGGTGGCCCGGGGCGGGACGTCGTCGGTGATCCCGAGGAGCTTCTCCACCGCCAGGCAGTACCCGACCTCCTGGAAGAACGGGGCGACGTAGTCCATCCGGGTGCAGAACGTCACGCCCTGGGTCCAGGTGCGGTACTCCATGTTCTTCTCGATGCCGGTGTGCAGGTACCCGGTGCCCACCCGCAGCTCGCGGACGTACTCGCCGTCGATCTCCAGGATGAGCCGGAGCACGCCGTGGGTGGAGGGGTGCACGGGGCCCATGTTGACGACGATGCGCTCCTCGCCCAGGCGCTCGGCCTCCGCGGCGATCTCGGCCCAGTCCCCGCCCTCGGCGACGAACTCCGGGGCGCCAGGGGCCTCCCCCGCCGGACCGGCCGCGGCGGGACGGACGTTGGTGGCGGACATCAGCGGTACGACCTCCGGGTGTCGGGCGGGGGGACGACGGCGCCCTTGTACTCCACCGGGATGCCGCCGAGCGGGTAGTCCTTGCGCTGGGGGTGCCCGACCCAGTCGTCCGGCAGGGCGGTGCGGGCCAGGGCGGGGTGGCCGTCGAAGACGATGCCGAACAGGTCCCAGGTCTCCCGCTCGTGCCAGTCGTTGCCCGGGTAGGTGTCGACGACGGTGGGGATGTGCGGGTCGGCGTCGGGGCAGGTGACCTCCAGGCGCAGCGCCCGGGCGTGGGTGACCGAGAGCAGGTGGTAGACGGCGTGCAGCTCGCGGCCCTGGTCGCCGGGGTAGTGCACCCCGGAGACGCCCAGGCACAGCTCGAACCGCAGGTCCTGGTCGTCCCGCAGCGCCCGGCACACGAGGGGCAGGTGCTCGCGGACGACGAAGATCGTCAGCTCGTCGCGGTCGACGACGACCTTCTCCAGGCCGGCGTCGGGGTCCAGGCCCTGCTCGCGGAGGATCTCGACCAGGATGTCCACGACCTCGTCGAACCAGCCGCCGTAGGGCCGCTCGCTGGCCGGGGGCAGGGCGACCGGGACGGTCAGCCCCCCGTAGCCGGAGGTGTCCCCCGATCCCTGCACCCCGAACAGGCCGCGCCGGGTGGCGACCACCTCGAGCTGGGTGCGCCCGCCGACGGCGCCGGCCGGGATGTTCTGCCCGCCGGCCTCGGCGGCCGCGGCGGCGGTGGACTGGCCTACGTCGGCGCTGGTGGCGCCGGGCTTGACGGCGTCCGCGGCGGCGTCCTTCTCGGCGGTGCGCTCGGTCCCGGCGGGTCCGGTGCCGGTGGCCCCGGGGGCGGCGGGGGTGCCGTCCGTGGTGGGCGTGCCGGGGGCGGGGGTGGCGGTGCCGTCCGTGCCGGCCCGAGCTGCGCCGTCGGTGGTGCCGGCCTTGGCGGCGCCGTCGTCGTTGCGCTCCGTCACGCCAGCAGCCCCTTCATCTGGTGGGTGGGCGTGGCGGCCAGCGCGGCCTCCTCCGCCCGGCGGGCGGCCGCCTCCCGGTTCACCCCGAGCGGGGCGTTCTTGATCTGCTCGTGCAGCTCGAGGATGGCGTTGAGGAGCATCTCCGGGCGCGGCGGGCAGCCGGGCAGGTAGATGTCGACCGGGACGATGTGGTCCACGCCCTGGACGACCGCGTAGTTGTTGAACATCCCGCCGCTGGAGGCGCACACGCCCATCGAGATGACCCACTTCGGCTCGGGCATCTGGTCGTAGACGTTGCGCACCACCGGCGCCATCTTCTGGCTCACCCGGCCGGAGACGATCATCAGGTCGGCGTGCCGCGGGGAGGCCCGGAAGACCTCCATCCCGAAGCGGGAGATGTCGAACCGGGGGGTGCCGGCCGCCATCATCTCGATGGCGCAGCACGCCAGGCCCATGGTGACCGGCCAGACGGAGGACTTCCGGGCCAGGCCCACGATCTTCTCCACCGTGCCGAGCATGAACCCGGCCGGTGCCTTTTCCTCGATACCCACAGCTACCTCAGTCCCAGTCCAGCCCGCCGCGGCGCCACTCGTACAGGTAGGGCACCGTGATGAGGAAGATGAAGCCGAGCATGGCCACCAGCCCGAAGACGGCGAGCTCGGAGAACGCCACCGCCCAGGGGTAGAGGAAGACCACCTCGATGTCGAAGATGATGAACGTCATGGCGATCAGGTAGTACTTCACCGGGAACCGGCCGGCCGCGGGGGCCCGCGGAGTGGGCTCGACGCCGCACTCGTAGTTCGCGACCTTCACCCGGTTGTACCGGCTCGGCCCGATGACCTTGCTCGCCGCGAGGCCGCCGGCCGCCATGGCCGCCGCCACCGCCATCATGACGAGCAGCGGGACGTAGGGGTTGGTCATGATGCCTCCACCTCTGCACCGGTCTGCACTGCGCCGGCGTCCGGGCCAGCGTACGCACTTGCGGCCGGGACCTTGGTCCCGTCCTGCCTCCGAGACGTCACGACGCCGGCACCACCCTCGTCAGGGCGGTGATCAGCCGGTCCATCCAGTCCCCGCCGTGCCGGTCGAAGCCGTCGGAGAGCAGCTTCATCACGAACCGCATCAGCGTCGGGCGGGGCAGGCCGTGCTTGACGCACAGCCGCATGACCTCGGGCCGCTCGATGAGCCGGGCGAAGACCTGCCCGAGGGTGTAGTACCCGCCGAGCTCGCGGCCGAGGATCTGCGGGTAGGTCCGCAGCGTCTTCTCCCGGGCGTAGGCAGTGGGCTGGGCCAGCGCCTGCGCGACGACGTCGCCCGCGACCCGCCCGGACTGCAGGGCGTAGGCGATGCCCTCGCCGTTGAACGGGGAGACCATGCCGCCGGAGTCGCCGACGAGCAGCAGCCCGGAGCGGTAGTGCGGCTTGCGGTTGAACGCCATCGGCAGCGCGGCGCTGCGCAGCTCCCCGATCTGGTTCTCCGGCGTCAGCTCCCACTCGGCCGGGGCGTTGTGCATCCAGGTCCGGAACAGGCCCTTGTAGTCCAGCCCTGTGGGCCGGGCGGTGGCGGACAGCGAGCCGAGGCCGACGTTCACCGTGCCGTCGCCGAGGGCGAAGATCCACCCGTAGCCGGGCATCAGGTTGGACTTCCCGGGCACGCCGTCCCACAGCTCCAGGTGGGACTCCATCATCGGGTCGGTGTGCCGGGGGGAACGGAAGTAGGTGCGCACGGCCACGCCCATCGGGCGGCTCATGTCCTTCTCGATGCCCATGCTGGTGGCCAGCCGGGCGGCCACCCCGCCGGCGTCGACGACGAGCGGGGCGCGGAAGGTGACGTCCGCGCCGGCGCGGCGCCCGCCGCCGTCGACCGGGCGGGCGGTCACGCCGAGGATCCGGCCGGAGCGCTCGTGCCGGACCGGGCCGGTGACCGACATGCCCTCGCGCAGGGTGGCGCCGGCGGCGACGGCGTGCCGGGCCAGGGTCTCGTCGAGGTTCATCCGGGAGCGGGCCAGGCCGTAGCTGGGCATCTCGGCGAGCTCGGGCCAGGGGATCTCGATGCGGTGCCCGGCGCCGTAGGTGCGCAGGCCCCAGTTGCGGATCCACCCGTCGGCCTCTGGGGTGGGCACGCCCATCCGGATGAGCTCGGCGACGGCGCGGGGGGTCAGGCCGTCCCCGCAGACCTTGTCCCGCGGGAAGGTGGCCTTCTCCAGCAGGAGCACCTCGAGGCCGGCCCGGGCGAGGTAGTAGGCGGCCGCCGCGCCGCCGGGCCCGGCGCCGACGACGATCACGTCGGCCTCGTCCTCGCGGCGGGGACCGGCCGCGGGGGCCGGGGCCGTCCCGCGGGCCGGGGCGGTCCCGGGGGCCGCCGCCGCAGCGACCGTCGGACCGGCACCGGGAGCTAGCGCCGCCCCGAGGGCGGGACCTGTCCCGGGGTCCATGGCCGCACCGACCGCCCCGGTACGCCCGACGGCGGCCGTGTCGGCCCGCTGTGTCGGTCGCAAGTCTTCGCTCCAGGGTGAGGCGGGGGCGCACGGCCCTTACGCCCGAAGTCTACGGATGTGGCCCGGGACCGTCTTGTAAGGGCCGCCTTACTCGGTGGGCGTGGCGCGGGGCGCCGGGCCGGCGGCCCGGGCCGATGCCGCACCCGCGGCCGCGGGACGAGGAATCCGCGCGTCGGCACGGCAGCGCTGCTCGGGCTCGGGCTCGCGCTGCCGCGCGGGACGCCAGCGCGGTGCGTCGGCGCGGTCGTTGACGCCGCGGTCAGCTCGGCCGGACCGCCCGGTGCAGCGCCACGATCCCGCCGGAGAGGTTGCGGTAGGCCACCTCGCGCCAGCCGGCGCGCTGGAGCACCACCGCGAGGCGCTGCTGGTCCGGCCAGGTGCCGATCGACTCGGCGAGGTAGGTGTAGGCGTCGGTGTTGGAGGAGACCAGCGCGGCCACCCGGGGCAGCACCTGCCCGAGGTAGACCTCGTAGAGCGCACGGAACGGCGCGAAGGTTGGCCGGGAGAACTCGCACACCACCAGCCGCCCGCCCGGGCGGGTCACCCGGAGCATCTCGCGCAGCGCCCGGTCGGTGTCCGCCACGTTGCGCAGCCCGAACGAGATGGTCACGACGTCGAAGCTCGCGTCGGCGAACGGCAGGTTCGTCGCGTCGCCCGCGACGAAGGGCAGGTCCGGCCGGCGCCGCTTGCCCACCTCCACCATGCCGGTGGAGAAGTCACAGGGGATGACGTCGATCCCCTGGTCCGCGTACTCCGCCGAGGAAGTGCCGGTGCCGGCGGCCAGGTCGAGCACCCGCTCCCCGGGCCGGGCCCCGACGGCCTTGCGGGTAGCCACCCGCCAGATCCGGTCCTGCCCGAGGGAGAGGACGTCGTTGGTGAGGTCGTAGCGCTGGGCGACGCCGTCGAACATCCCGGCCACCTCGCGCGGCTTCTTCTCCAGGCTCGCTCGGCTCATCCCGTCATCATCTCAGCCCGGCCCAGCCATCTCGGTTCAGCGGTGATGCCGATGCCAACCTCGCTCGTGAGCTGCAGGTCGGCTCCCCCGCCACCGGAGCATGCGGCGCGTGCATGAGGTCAGGCGGTGCGCTTGGTGGCGCGGACGATGGCCGCGTGCATCCCGTCGGCCACTTCGTGGGTGAACGTCACGCTGGTGTCGGTGAACCCGGCCGTGGCGAGGCCGTCGAGATACTCGGTCGTGGAGAGCGCGCCGGCGATGCAGCCGACGTAGGAGCCGCGGTCGGCCCGCTCGCCCGGTGTCAGCCGGCCCTCGGCGACGACGTCGGAGACGCCGATGCGCCCGCCGGGGGCGAGGACGCGGAACATCTCGGCCAGGACGGCTGGCTTGTCGGTGGACAGGTTGATGACGCAATTGGAGATCACCACGTCCACCGAACCATCGGGCAGCGGCACGTCCTCGATGGTGCCCTTCACGAACTCCACGTTGGTCGCCCCCGCACTGGCGGCGTTCGCGCGGGCGAGGTCCAGCATCTCGTCGGTCATGTCGACGCCGTAGGCGAACCCGGTGGGCCCGACCCGGCGGGCCGAGAGCAGAACGTCGATCCCGCCGCCGGAGCCCAGGTCCAGCACTCGCTCGCCCTCGTGGAGGTCGGCCACTGCGCTCGGGTTCCCGCAGCCCAGGCTCGCCTCGACCGCCCCGACGGGCAGGCCGGCTGCGGTCGCCACGTCGTAGAGCCCGGCCCCGACGCTCCGCTGCGTGGAGCTGCTGCAGCAGGACGTCGCGGCGGGGCCGCAGCAGGAGCCCTCAACCAGTGGGTCGGCGTTGCGGGTGCCGGTCGTGACCGCGGTCGCGGCGGCGGCGTAGCGGGCGCGGACCTGCTCGCGCAGCTCGGTGTCCTCGCTCATGGCGTGCTCCGTTCGCGTCGGTTGCCGATCAGGACATATTGATGATGATCAATACATCGACGGCTGTCAATGCGTATGCCATCGTGGAGGCATGACGACCTCGATGCCCCTGCTGACCACGGACGGGTCCGGGTGCTGCGCGCCGGTGACCGCGGGCGTGATGGACGCCGAGGACGCGCGAGGGTTGGCCCGGACGTTCAAGGCGCTCGGTGATCCGACGAGGGTGCGGCTGCTGTCGATCATCGCCGCGCAGCCTGGTGCCGAGGCGTGCGTGTGCGACCTGACCGAACCGGTGGGCCTGTCGCAGCCCACGGTGTCCCATCACCTGAAGCAGCTCGTCGATGCCGGGCTTGTGACCCGCGAGCAGCGCGGCAAGTGGGCCTACTACACCATCGCCCACGAGACCCTGGCGACCCTCAGCAGCATCCTCGATCCACAGTCCTTGCGAGCCGGAGCCGGCTCGCCCCGCTGACCCGTCGGCCAGCACCGGGCCCGCCCCCGCGCCGCGGCCTAGAGTGACGGCGATGACCGCGACCGACCTGCCCGCCGGCACCGCGCCGCGCCCGCCCCGGCGGCCGGGCGGCCCCCGCCCCGCCGCCGGGCCCGGCGCACCCGTAGCGATCACCGGCGCGCGCCCCGTGCCGGCTACCGCTGCGGGGACTACCGACGCCGCGACCGGCGTCGCCCTGGACGTCCGCACCGCCGAGATCGACGACGTCGGCGACCTCCTCGCCCTGCTGCCCGGGCCCGACGTCGCCCGGACCTTCTCCTGGGTGCGGCGCGGCGAGGGGGTGGTCGGCTGGGGCAGCGCCCTTCGGCTGGAGACCGCCGGCCCGGACCGCATCCGCGCCGCCGACGAGGCCTGGGCCCGGGCCCTGCGCACCATGACCATCGAGGACGAGGTCCGGCTGCCGGGCACCGGGCCGGTGGCGTTCGGCTCCTTCGCCTTCGCCGACACCTCCGCCGCCGGCGGCGTCCTGGTGGTCCCCGAGGTGGTGGTCGGCCGCCGGGACGGGCGCTGCTGGGTCACCACCGTCGTGCCCGCCGGCGACGGCGCGGCGGCCGCCCGCGCGGCGACGCTGCGCCTCGGGGTGCTCCCCCCGCCCGCGCCCGTCACCGCCCCAGGCCCGGTCGGCTATGGCGACGGTGCGCTCAGCGCCGCCGCATGGACCAGCGCGGTGGCCGCCGTCGTCCGCCGCATCCGGGCCGGGGAGGTGACCAAGGTGGTGATGGCGCGGGACGTCGTGGCGACGACCGCGGCGCCGGTGGACGTGCGCCACCTGCTCGGCAACCTCGCCGCCGACTACCCCGGGTGCTGGACGTTCAGCGTGGACGGCCTGGTCGGGGCGACGCCGGAGCTGCTGGTGCGCCGGGAGAAGGGGCTGGCGGCGTGCCGGGTGCTGGCCGGGACGATCCGGCGGACCGGCCGGGACGCCGAGGACCTGCTCCGGGCCGCCGAGCTGGCCCGCTCCTCCAAGGACCTGGAGGAGCACGAGCTCGCCGTCGCCTCCCTGGTGCGGGCGCTGCGGCCGTACTGCGCGAGCATCAACGTGCCTGAGGCCCCGTTCGTCCTGCACCTGCCCAACGTCATGCACCTGGCCAGCGACGTCACCGGCGTCGTCGACGGCGCCCGGGCCCACCCGAGCACCTACCGGGCGCACCTGCCCGGCGGGTCCGGGCCGTCCAGCCTGGCGCTGGCCGCCGCCCTGCACCCGACCGCGGCGGTCGGCGGGACACCGACCGCGGCGGCCACCGCGATCCTCGCCGAGGCCGAGCGGATGGACCGCGCCCGGTACGCCGGCCCGGTGGGCTGGATCGGCGCCGACGGCGACGGCGAGTGGGGCATCGCGCTGCGGTCCGGCGAGGTCGCGGCGGACCGCCGCCACGTCCGCCTGTTCGCCGGCTGCGGCATCGTCGGGGCCTCGGACCCGGCCGCCGAGCTGGCCGAGTCCGAGGCCAAGCTGAGCCCGATGCGGCAGGCGCTGGGCGGCTGACCGCTGCCGCACCGCGGGCTTGTGCAGCAACGGCCGCGTTGCGGGGCTGACGCTGCAGCGTTGGCCGCCTCCCGGCGTCGGCCGCGGCCGCAGCACCGGCCGCTGCAGCGGCTGGCCGCCCTACAGCTCGGTGTCCTCCCGGGTGGCGAGGGTGGCGGTGATCTCCACGGTCTCGCCGTCGCGCGCGACGGTCAGGGTCACCTGGTCCCCGCTCGCGTACTGGCGCACGAAGCCGGTCAGCGCCTCCGCCCCGGAGACGGTGTCGCCGTCGATGGCAGTGATGACGTCGCCGGGCTGCAGGCCGGCCTGCTCGGCCGGAGTGCCGCTGTCGACGCTCTCCACCCGGGCACCGGTGCGGGTGGCGCCGTCCACGGTCGCGGTCCCGTCGGTCATCCGCACGCCGAGGAAGGCGTGCTCGGCGACCCCGTTCTCGACGAGCTGGTCGGCCACCTGCTTGGCGAGGTTGACCGGGATGGCGAACCCGAGGCCGATGCTGCCCGAGCTGCCGCCGGCCGCCGACGGCAGGGACGCGATGGAGCTGGTGATGCCGATGACCCGGCCGGTGGCGTCGAACAGCGGGCCGCCGGAGTTGCCCGGGTTGATCGCCGCGTCCACCTGGATGGCGTTCGTGACCACGGACGTGCCCGGCTGGCCGGGCACCTGGGTGTCCTCGGTGGTGGTCACCGGGCGGTCCAGGGCGGAGACGATGCCCGTGGTGACGGTCGAGCTCAGCCCGAGCGGGTTGCCGACGGCGGCCACCGGGTCCCCGACGATGACCTCCTCGGAGTCGCCCAGGGTGGCCGGCTGGAGGTCGTCGGGCGGGTCGGTGAGCGTGATGACCGCCAGGTCGGTGGCCGCGTCGGTGCCGGCGATCGTGGCCTCGAACATGCGCCCGTCGGAGAGGGTGACCACGATGCCGCCGTCCGCGGCGCCGCCCACCACGTGGTTGTTGGTGAGGATGTGGCCCTCCTCGTCGATGATGACGCCGGAGCCGGCGCCGGAGCCGCCCTGCACCTGCACGTCGATGGCGACCACGCTGGGCCGCACCGCTGCCGCGACGTTCGCCCAGTCCGGGTCCTCGGTGGTCGAGGTAACGACCGGGTCGGCCGGCGCCGGGTCGTTCTGCTGGTTCTGCTGGGCGGTGGGCTGGGTCGAGGGCGGGTCCTCCTCGAAGGCGCCGGTGAGCCCGGCCGTGCCCAGAGAGCCCAGCATCGCCGCGCCCACGGCCGCGGCGACGACGCCCGCCCACCCCGGCCGGCGGCGGCCGCGGCCGCTGCGCGGCTGGTGGCCCTGCGGTCCGCCGCCGGCCCCGCCCGAGCCGGGGGCGGAGGTACTGGGGGCGGCGAAGGTCCAGGTGTCGCCGTCGGGGCGGGCGTAAGGCTGGCTGCCGAAGCTGGCGGGGGTGGAGCTGCCCGGCGACCGGGTGCCGTACGGGTCCTGCGCGTCCTGGCCACTGGCGTGGTGCTGCTGGCCGGTGCGGTAGGGGTCCTGCGGGTTGGCGTGGTGCTGCTGGCCGGCGCCGTAAGGGTCCTGGCCGGCGCCATAGGACTGGGGCCGGGTGGCGTACGGGTCGTTCGCCGCCCGCTCACCCCGCTGGTCCGCGGCCGGACTGGTGGGCTGGGTCCAGCCGCGGCCGGGGCCGGGGGCGCTCCAGCGGTCGCCGCCGCGCTGCTCGTCGTCGGTGCTCATGGTGTCCTCCGTCGTGGTCGTCAGACCAAGTGCAACCCTTTCACCTTGCAGACTGCTTGGCAGAACCTGGGAGGTTGCTGGGGGTGGGGCCGGGCCGGCGCGCCGCTGCGGCCCGCCGCGGTCGCCGCGCCTGCCTGCCGGGGCCGGGTTGCGCGCCGACCGGGCACCAAGCCCCACCGCCCGCGTGCTGCCCGGCTCCCTGGGCGCGCACCCTGCTGCTGCGCAGGTTCGTCGGCTTCACCGCGGCTGACCTGGGGCCGCTCCAACCAGGTGCGCAAGGACTGGCTCACTTCCGCCACGCCCTCGACCTCTACCCAGGAGCGACACGTCGGTCCGGCCGCGCCGGTCCTCACCGGACTACGCCCTCATCGTGAAGAGCCGCGCATGCAGCATCGCGACCTGGGCGGTCCACAGAGCCGCGCCCCGACCAAGCAGGCGATTGCCTTGTCTAGCGCTCTATTGGGGTCGGGCCAATAGATCGCCAGGTTCTAGGAATGCGCGGGAAGCGCGCGCCCGCTCCTCCCGGACGGCGCCTCAGCGCCCCGAACGGCCGGCGCGATGCGCGCGAGGAGCGCGAACACCTCGGCCAGCTGCGCGGCGTCCGGCGGTGGCTGCGCAACCGCCGCGCCCACCGCGACGAGGTGCGGTACGAGCGCGGCGGCGCGGGCGTCCGCCGGGTCCGTGAGGAGCGGCCGCCAGCAGTCCTCGAGGAGCCGCAGCCGTTCGGCGTCGACCCGTTCGACCGCACTTCGCGCGTCGGATGCTTCGAACGCCCAGCCGCGGACTGCCGTGTCGAGGCGGAGGTCGAGTTCCGACACGAGCGAGGGAAGGGCGGCGATCGCGTCCGCGGGCGGGAGTTCGGCGATCGCGGCCCGCACACGGTCGATCGCCTCGAGCATGCGGAGCTCGTAGCGATCCAGCACGGCGCGCCGGTAGTCGGGCATGCCGGCGAAGTGGTGGTGGAAGGAGCCCTTCGTCAGCCGCAGCCGTCGGGCCGCGGCATCCGCTCGCAGACCAGCGGCGCCCTCCTCCCGCAGGATCGCCAGTCCTTCATCCAGCCACCGATCGCGCGTCACCATCTGGGCACCATACCGTACGGTACGGTATGGTCACTTTATGTCGCTCCTGCCCGACCCGGTCTGGCCCGTGGTCGTGCTCGCCGTCGTGTCGGCCGTCGACGGCGCGCTGTGCATCAAGCCCGCCGCGTTCATCGCGCGATGCTTCGAAGACGTCGGCTGGCCGCGAAGCCGGTGGTGGATGATGGCGCCGATCAAGTTCGCGGCCGCTGTGGGCCTGATCGCGGGGATCTGGCTCCCCGGGCTCGGGTTCCTCACGAGCCTGTGCCTGGTCGCCTACTTCGTCGTCGCCATCTCATTCCACGTGCGGGCACGGGACTTCGGCCGCACCCTCTTCGTCAACGCGACCGGGATGCTGGTGCTCAGCGTCGGCACGGCGGGGATCTCGTTCCTCATCTGACCGCTGCAGCCTGCGCGACGGTGAGGGACTGCCGCTCGACGAGGAGGTCGAGCACGGCACGGCGCGGGCGGACAGCTCCGCCCGGCGGTCGGTACGGGCGGGGCGGCGGGCCGCGCAAATTCCGGCCGCTCAGCCGACCGCGGTCCGCACCGCCGCCCGTACCTGCGCCGCGAGCCGTTCCCGGTCCGCCCGGACCTGAGAGCGGTCCACCGCCACCTCGACGACACTGCGCCCGTGCACCGGCGCGGCCAGCGCCTTCCCGAGCTCGGCCGCCGTCGTGACGAGCCGGTAGCCGGCGCCGTAGCCGGCGGCCAGGTCGGCGAGCCGCACCGCCTGCGGGGTGGCGAAGACACGCTCGAAGTCATCGGCGCGACCGGGGGCGCCGTGCTCGAGGGTGGCGAAGATGCTGCCGCCGGCGTCGTTGACCACCACGACCTGCAGGTCCACCTCTCGCTCGAGGCGGCCGCGGAGCAGGCCGCCAGCGTCGTGGAGGAAGGTGAGGTCACCCATCACCGCCCGCACCGGTCGGCCGGCGCCCAGCGCCAGACCGGTGGCGGTGGAGACGGTGCCGTCGATGCCCGCCAGGCCGCGGTTGGCCACGACCACCGGCCCCTCCCCCGGGGCGCCGGCCAGGTCCAGGTCGCGCACGGTGCTGGAGGAGCCGGCGACCAGCAGGTCCGCCCGGCCCGGGCCCGCGGCGCCGTCGCCGGCGGTCACCGCGCGGGCGACGCTGAGCCCGTCCACCGGCCGGCCCGGCTCGGCCAGCACCTCCTCGACCGCGGCGCGCGCCGCCCGGTCGGCGCGGAGCCAGAGCGCCAGCCACGCCTCGTCCGCCGGCCCCGGCGCCACGGCGGCGGCCGGCAGCACCTGGGTGGCGGTCCCGGCGACGTCGGTCCAGATCCCGTGCGGGGCGACGACGACGACCGTCACGTCCGGCCGGGCGAGCAGCGCGCTCACCGGGCGGGAGAGGGTGGGGTGACCGAGCACCACCACCCGCTCCACCCCGGCCAGCGCCGGCTCCTCGAGCAGCAGGCGGTACGGGCCCAGCGCACACCGCCCGCCGCGGGCCCCGGAGGACGGCTCGGCGAGCAGGGGCCAGCCCGCCGCCTCGGCCAGGTCGCGCGCGGCCCGCCCGGCGCCGTCGCCGGCGACGACGAGGGTCCGGGGCCCGCGGGGCAGCAGCGCCGGCGGGGGCGGCGGCGCGGCCGGCACTACCTGCACGACGGGCGGCGGCGGCCCGGGCTGCCACGGCGCCGCCGGGGCGAGCGGGTCGCGCAGCCCGACGTTGAGGTGCACCGGGCCGGGGTCGGCCGTGCGCCGGCCGGTGGCGGCCGCGAGCGCCCGGGTGACCACCTGGTCCAGCACCGGCCCGCCGGGCGCGCCGGCGGGGATCTCGGCGGTGTAGCGCGTCGCGCCGGCGAAGATGCCGGGCTGCTCGGTGGTCTGGTTGGCGCCGGTGCCGCGCATCTCGTGCGGCCGGTCGGCGCTGATCACCACGAGGGGCAGGTGGGCGTGCGCGGCCTCCAGCACGGCGGGGTGGAGGTTGGCGACGGCGGTACCCGAGGTGGTGACGACGACGACCGGCCGCGGCTCGGCGTCGTCGCGGGCCTGGCCGCCGGGCCCGGGGCCGACCGTGCCGGCGCGCGCCAGCCCCAGGGCGACGAATCCGGCCACCCGCTCGTCGATGCGCACGTGCAGGCGCAGCCACCCGGCCCGCTCGGCGGCGTGCAGGGCGTACGCGAGCGGGGCGCTGCGCGAGCCCGGGGCCAGGACGACGTCGGTGACGCCCCGGCGGACGAGGGCCGTCACGAGCCCGCGCGCGGTGGCGGTGGACGGCTCGGGCGGCTCCGGCACCGACGGCTCGGCCCCTTGCTCGGTCGCGCTGGACGGCCCGGTCACCGGGCGGCCGCCAGGTGACCGGCCATGGCGTCGAGCCGGTCGCGCCAGCGGGCCGCGACGTCGGCCGGGGCCGCGACGGCGGCCAGCGTCGCCGGGTCTGGGGCCGGGCGCCGCACCTCGATGACGCCACCGGTAGGCAGCAGCGGGTCGGCCACGGCGTCGCGGGCCAGGAGGTGGACCGTGGCCAGGCCGCACGCGTACGGCAGCTCGGGCAGCGCGGCGGCCAGCGCCACCCCGGCGGCGATCCCCACCGACGTCTCCAGCGCGGAGCTGACGACGACCGGCAGCCCGAGCTCCTCGGCCAGCCGCAGGCAGGCGCGCACCCCGCCGAGCGGCTGGACCTTGAGCACGACGACGTCGGCGGCCTCCGCCCGGCGCACGGCCAGCGGGTCGGCAGCGCGGCGGATGGACTCGTCCGCGGCGACCGGCACGTTGGTGCGCCGGCGGACCGCGGCGAGGTCGGCGACGGCGGCGCACGGCTGCTCGGCGTACTCCAGCCCGCCGGCGGCCCGGTCGAGGAGCGGCAGCCGGGCGACGGCGGTGTCTAGGTCCCAGCCGCCGTTGGCGTCGATGCGCACCCGGCCGCCGGGACCCAGGGCGTCGCGGACGGCCTCCAGCCGGGCCTGCTCGGCGGCCAGGGACTGGCCGGTCTCGGCCACCTTGACCTTCGCCGTCGTGCAGCCGCCGGAGCCGGCGACGATCTGGGCCGCCTGCTCCGGGCCGACGGCGGGCACCGTGACGTTGACCGGGACGGTGCTGCGCACCGGGTCCGGCCAGCCCTCCTCGGCGGCCTCCAGCCCGGCGCGCAGCCAGGCCGCGGACTCGGCGGCGTCGTAGTCCCAGAACGGGGAGACCTCCCCCCAGCCGGCGTCGCCCCGCAGCAGGGCACCGTCACGGACGGTCAGCCCCCGGAACCGAGTGCGGAGCGGGACGGAGTAGACCGCGGCTGGGGCCGGGACGAGCGAGGGCACCAGCCAAGGATAGGGACCGGGGTGGTCGGGCCACCGCCGTAGGGTGAGGGCCGTGACCGACCTGCCCGCCCGCGTCTCGGCGACGTTCGACCCGTCCCGCTGGCGGGACGTCGAGGGCTTCGCCTTCACCGACATCACCTACCACCGGGGCGTGTCCCGGTCGGCCGACGGCGAGCGCGACCTGCCGGTCGTGCGGGTCGCGTTCGACCGGCCGGAGGTGCGCAACGCCTTCCGGCCGCACACCGTCGACGAGCTCTACCGGGCCCTGGACCACGCCCGGATGACCCCCGACGTCGCCGCCGTGATCCTCACCGGCAACGGCCCGAGCCCGAAGGACGGCGGCTGGGCGTTCTGCTCCGGCGGGGACCAGCGCATCCGCGGCCGGGACGGGTACCGGTACGAGACGGCCGGGGCGGACGCCGCGGCGCCGTCGGAGCGGCGCCGCGAGCAGGTCGACCCGGCCCGGGCCGGGCGGCTGCACATCCTGGAGGTCCAGCGCCTCATCCGCACCATGCCCAAGGTGGTCATCGCCGCGGTCGGCGGGTGGGCGGCCGGCGGCGGGCACAGCCTGAACGTGGTGTGCGACCTGTCCGTCGCCTCCCGCCAGCACGCCCGGTTCAAGCAGACCGACGCCGACGTCGGGTCCTTCGACGCCGGCTACGGCTCGGCGCTCCTCGCCCGGCAGGTCGGGGACAAGCGGGCACGGGAGATCTTCTTCCTGGCCCGGGAGTACTCCGCCGCCGACGCCGAGCGGTGGGGCGTGGTCAACGAGGTCACCGACCACGAGCGGCTGGAGGACCTGGCGCTGGAGTACGCCCGCACCGTCGCGGCCAAGTCCCCGCAGGCGATCCGGATGCTCAAGTTCGGCTTCAACCTGGCCGACGACGGCCTGGCCGGCCAGCAGGTCTTCGCCGGCGAGGCCACCCGGCTGGCCTACATGACCGACGAGGCGGTGGAGGGCCGGGACGCCTTCCTCGAGCGGCGCGACCCGGACTGGTCGCGCTTCCCGTACTACTACTGACGTCCCGACGGCGGGCGGTCCCGCTCCTGCCTCCTAGAGCTGCCGCTGAGGTGCGCGGGACCGCCGGCTCGCGGCCGGTGATACGGATCGGCGGCGGCGCTGACGGCCGGGCGACGGCGCCGACCTACCCTGGGGCCGTGACCGCCACCCCCGACGCACCTGACGGAGAGTCCGCTGTGCCCGGGGCCGGCCTGGCATCGCCCGAGGACGGGCCGCCGGCACCCGGAGCCCAGCCCGCCGTGCCCGCCGCCCAGCCCGGCGCACCCGCGGGCGAGCCCGCCGAGACCACCGACTGGCGGCCGCTGCCCGGCGGCACCGCGCCGGGCGCCGTCGCCGACCTGCTGGCCGCCCTGCGCCGCCGGCTCGCCGGCCCCGGCCGCGAGGTGCTGCTGCCGCACGCCCCGGGCGCCGCCGCCCCGGACGTCCGCGCCCGGGTGCGCCGGCCCGTCCCGCCGGGCACCGCCGTCGTGCTGGCCACCTCCGGCTCCACCACCGGCACCGGGCACCTGGTGGCGCTGACCGCCGAGGCCCTGACCGCTTCCGCCCGGGCCACCGAGGCCCGGCTCGCCGGGCCCGGGCAGTGGCTGCTCGCCCTGCCGGCCCACCACGTCGCCGGGCTGCAGGTGCTGGTGCGGTCGGTCCTGGCCGGCACCGACCCGGTGGTGCTGGACACCACCGACGGGTTCGACCCGCTGCGGCTCGCCGAGGCGGCCGGCGGGCTGCGCACGGACCGGCCCGGGTACCTCTCGCTGGTGCCCACCCAGCTGGTCCGGGTGCTCGACGCCGGGCCGGCGGCGGTGCGCCCGCTGCGGCGCCTCGCCGCGGTGCTCCTCGGCGGGGCGGCCGCGACGCCGGCCCTGGTCGAGCGGGCCCGGGCCGCGGGGCTGCCGGTGGTCACCACCTACGGCATGACCGAGACCGGCGGCGGGTGCGTCTACGACGGCACGCCGCTGCCCGGCGCCCGGGTGGACGTGGCCGCGGACGGGCGGGTCCTGCTCGGCGGGCCGATGCTGGCCGCCGGGTACCTGGACGACGGCGCGGCCGACGCCGCCGCCTTCATCACCCGCGGCGGCGAGCGCTGGCTGCTGACCGCGGACCGGGGTGAGGTCGTCGACGGCCGGCTGCGGGTACTGGGCCGGGTGGACGACGTCATCAACACCGGCGGGGTGAAGGTCTCCCCCGCCGCCGTGGAACGGGTGCTGGGTGAGGTCGGCGAGGCGGTCGTGGTGGGCGTGCCGGACCCGGAGTGGGGCCAGGTCGTCACCGCGGTCCTCGCCGCCGGGCCCCGACCGGCGCCGCCGCTGGCCGAGCTGCGGGCCCGGGTGCGCCGCGCGCTGGGCCCGGCGCACGCCCCGCGCGCCCTCGTCGTCGTGCCGGAGCTGCCGCTGCGCGGCCCGGGCAAGGTGGACCGGCTCGCCGCCGCCCGGCTCGCCGCCGCGGCGCTGGCCGGCACCGTGCCGACGGCGGCCGGGACCGGGCCGACGGCGCCCGGGACGGGGCCGACGACGGCGACCGGGAGCGAGCGGGTGACCGGGATCGAGCGGGTGACCGGGGCCGAGCAGGTGGACACCGGCGACGGCGCCGCGCGGCTATCCTGATCGGCGCTCCTGCGCGGCGTGCCCCAGAGGTGCGCCGGCGCGGCGCGGAGGTGCCGCGCCCGGCCTGCCCTGCCGGAGCGGACGGAGGACCATGGCGACCCTGGCGGACTGGCTCGAGGGCGCCCGCGTCCGCACCCTGCCCGCCGCGGTGTCACCGGTGGTGCTGGGGACCGGCGCGGCCGCCGGGCTCGGCGCGGCGTCACTGCCGCGGGCGCTGCTCGCCGCCGGCGTCGCGCTCGCCCTCCAGGTCGGGGTGAACTTCGCGAACGACTACTCCGACGGTGTGCGGGGCACCGACGACGTCCGGACCGGCCCGCCCCGGCTGACCGGCGGGGGCAAGGCGACCCCGGCCACCGTGCGCCGGGCCGCGTTCCTCAGCTTCGCCGTCGGCGCCGGCCTCGGCCTGGTGCTCGTCGCGCTGTCCGGCTCGTGGTGGCTGCTGGCCGCGGGGGTGCTGGCGATCCTGGCCGCCTGGGGCTACACCGGCGGGCGGCACCCCTACGGCTACCTCGGGCTGGGCGAGGTCGGCGTGTTCCTCTTCTTCGGCCTGCTGGCGACGCTGGGCACGGTCTGGACCCAGGCCGAGTCGCTGCCGTGGACGGCGTGGGCCGGCGCCGCCGGGGTGGGGCTCGTCGCCTGCGCGCTGCTCATGGTCAACAACGTCCGCGACCTGCCCACCGACGCGGCGGTCGGCAAGATGACGCTGGCGGTGCGCCTCGGGGACCGCCGGGCCCGCCGGGCGTACGTCGCCATGGTCGGCCTGCCGGTGGCGCTCGGCGCGCTGTGCGCGCTGGCGTCCCCGTGGTCGTTGCTGGTGCTGGCGCTCGTGCCCTGGGTCGTGCGGCTGGCCCGGACCGTGCTCGGCGGGGCCGGCGGCCGGGACCTCATCGTGGTGCTGCGGGACACCGGGCTGCTGGAGCTGGCCTTCGGCGTCCTGCTCGGGGTGGGCCTGGCGCTCTGACGGCGGGCGTGGCCGACGGCGGCCCAGGCCAGCGGTCGGCGGCCGGCCGTCAGCGGCCGGCCGTCAGCGGCCGCGGCCCTCACGGGGCTCGACGGTCGGAGCCCCGCTGCCCGGGGGTGCCCCCCGCATCGGCCTGCCGGTCCGCGTCCCTGGCGGACGAGCCGGCCCGGGTCGGCGCCTCCGCCGAGTCGGGCGCGGCGACGACATGCCCGGCGGCGGTCTGCCCGTCGGCGGCCTGCCCGGCGGCGGGATGCTCGGCGGCGGGCTGACCGGCCCTGCCAGCGGGCCCGCCCTCGGCGCCGGGCCGCTCGGCCGCGTCCACCAGCGCGTCCTCGTGCGCGGCGTCGCCCTGGACGGCGTCGGAGAACCGCGGCCGGTGCTCCTCCCGGAAGGGGTCGTGCCGGGCGAGGACCTCGGCGGCGGCGTCCCGCTGCGGGCGCAGCACGAGGAAGGAGAGCATGGCGCCGACGACGACGGCGAGGAGCCAGAGCGCCCAGGAGCGCAGCCCGAGGAGGTACAGCACCCCCGCGGCGGCCAGGATCATGACCAGCCGGAGCAGCGTGTAGACGAGGAGGCGCACGGGATCAGGGTACGGCGCGCCGGGCGCGCCTCCCCGGGTCCCCTCCGCCCGCACGACGGCCCGACCCCAGGCGCCCACAGCCCTTTCCCCGGGCCCGCAGGGGACGACGTACCCTGAAGGCATGGCCCGCATCCTGCCCGTGGTCCTCCTCGTGGCGCTGGTGGTGTACGCGCTGATCGACTGCGCGCGCACCCCGGACAGGTCGATGCCGGCCGGCATCCCCAAGATCGTCTGGATCATCCTCATCGTCGTCTTCCCCGCCGTCGGGGCGCTGGCGTGGATCGTGGTCAGCCGGGTGGCCGGCACGCTCGCCACCGAGCAGGCGCCCCGGAGTCGGCCGGGGCTGTGGAGCAGCGAGATCCCCCGCGCCCCGCGGCCGACCGGCCCGGCGGCCCCCGACGACGACCCGGAGTTCCTCCGCCGCCTCGCCGAGGACGCGCGCCGCGCCCAGCGGGAGCGCGCCCGGGAGGTGGGGCCGGCACAGTCGCCGGACCAGGCGCCCGGCGCGGGCGACCCTCCCGCCCCGCGGCGTGGCTCGACCGGCCGCGGCTCGACCGGCCGCGGCTCGACCGCCCCGGGCTCACGGGGTCCGCACGCCGACAGCTCGCCCGACAAGGGCAAGCCCGGCACCGGCGCCGACGACGAAGGCACACCCGCCGACGGGACGGACGAGGACGGGACGGCCGGCAACAGTCCCGGTCCGACGCACTCGGCCTGAATCGCGTCGACGGGTACCCGTGCGCCGCGGTCGTGGCTGCTGAGAAGCGGCAAGGGCGCAGCGCGAGATGGCGAGGCGTCGCCCGGAGTCGCGCACCGAGCTCACCGCTAGCGCCACGTCCCGACGATGAGAGTGATGACCACGAGGTGCACCAGCCAGTCGCCGGCATGGATGGCCGCCAGAGCGACCGGCACCTGCTCGCCCATGAGGGAGCTGGCCCACTGGGTCAGCACGAAGCCCACCCAGAGCAGCGCCGCCAACCCGAGGAGAGGGAGAACACCGGTGGTCTCGGTCAGCCCGACGAGGATCGCCACGCACAGGGCCAGCACGATCGACGTCGCTGCCGCGACGGCCAGCTGCCCGGCCGGGGCCGGCTGCTGCGCGCCCGAGCGACCGCGCCAGCGCTGCTGAAGGCTGACCATCCGGGCGCCGAGCAGGCCGTACCACGCTGTGCTCCCGACGACGGAGGCGGCTGCCGAGACGAGCACCGCGGCCACGTTGATCGCGGGCATCAGCGGACCTCACCTTCCGGCGTGGCCTTGAGAGCCGCGAGGCGGTCCCGCCACCACTGCTTCATCTCGCCCGCCTGCTCGGCATCCTGCAGCCGGGCGCGCTCAACGGTGACGGTGGTCTTCGCCCTCGCCTTCGCCGCAAGGCTCAGGTGGAGGCGCGATCAGCCGTCCGCCCAGTCGAAGTGGGCGGCCGTGGGTGGTGTGGCCTTCCGCTCGGCGAGCGTCACCCCAGGTATCCAGCGCTCACGGGCGCTGGGGTCGACGAACGCCTCGAACAGCTCCTCCACAGGAACCGCGATCGTCCTCGATGCCGAGACCGAGAACCCGTCGGCGTGCTCACCCACGGCGCGGCCGGGGCGTGCGCGCTCGTAGCTGCCGGCGATGGCCTGGACGTTCCAGGCCAGGGGGTGGAGCTCGAGCAGGTCGGCCAGCCATCGGGCGATCTCGCGGTGCGGCTTGTCGGCCACTTCGTCATCGAGCAGGTCGAACCACTCTTCCCAGCCGCGGCCGGTTCGCTCCGACGTGGCCAGCGCAGGAGCCCCATCACCACCGGGCAATTCTGTGGCGGCCAGCAGGACGGCGCGGGCGGCGGTATAGCTCTCGCCGGTCTTGCCCATGCGCGCGCGGACCAGGCGCTCGAAGGACCGGTTTGCGGTCATCAGGTTGTTCCTTTCCCACGGCAGAACCGCCTCGACTCACGCTCGCGACGTCCACCGGAAAAGGACAACACCGACCAGCATACCGAGGGTTCGAGAGCCCCTTTGCCTCCGCTGGGCCGGTGGCGTGAGCACCGGAACCGAGGTTGGGCGCGGGACAGCGCCTGACCCGACGCTAGCGCAGCACGACTCCCGCGGCAACGAGCTCGTCAGCCCTCCACGCTCCGGGTATACGACAAGCGTCGCGGCGGAGCGCAGCAACGACGAGCGCATCATCCGCCGCCCAACGCCCCCGAATATGCACGGAATATCCACGGCCGACGACCTGCGCCGACGCGCGGGTCGCTGCTACTGTCGCGCTTGACCGGGCTAATACCGGCCGGATGCACCTCAAAACTTGGGAGGTCCCGTTGCCGCGACCATCTGCCGGGCGGACGGCTTCGCCCCCCGCCACCGAGGACACCGGCCGCCAGACGCTGATGCTGGTCCTGGCCACCGTCGGGTTCCTGCTGAACTTCTGGGCCTGGTCCCTGATCGGACCGCTCGGCTCGACCTACGGCGCGGAGCTGGACCTGACGCCCGTCCAGGTCTCCGTCGCTGTCGCCGTCCCCGTGATCGTCGGGTCGTTGGGCCGCATCCCGGTGGGCGCCCTGACCGACCGCTTCGGTGCCCGGGTCATGTTCCCCCTCGTCACCGCGGCGACCATCCTCCCGGTCCTGTTCGTCGGCCTGGTGGCCAACAGCTTCGCGATGCTCATCCTCGGGGGCTTCTTCCTCGGCCTGGGCGGCACGACCTTCGCCATCGGGGTCCCGTTCGTCAACGCCTGGTTCCGCCCGGAGCGCCGCGGCACCGCGCTGGGGCTGTTCGGCATGGGCACCGCCGGCACCGCCGTCGCCGCCTTCACCACCGTCGACATCGCCGACGCCTACGGCCGGCCCGCCCCGTTCCTGCTCGTCGCCGTCGTCCTGGCCGTCTACGCCGTCGTCGCCTGGGTGCTGCTCCGCGACGCCCCGGGCCGGCCGACGCCGACCGGCTCCCCGTTCGCCGGGACGGCGCAGGCGGTGCGGGTGGGCGCCACCTGGCAGCTGTCCCTGCTCTACGCCCTCGCCTTCGGCGGGTTCGTGGCCTTCTCCGTCTACCTGCCCACCTACCTGGTCAACGACTACGACCTGACCCGCTCCGACGCCGCCCTCCGCACCGCCGGGTTCGTCGTGCTCGCCGTCGTCATGCGACCCATCGGCGGCTGGCTGTCCGACCGTTGGCACCCGGTCCCGGTCCTGACCATCTGCTTCGTGGTCGGCGGCGCGCTGGCGCTGCTCGCCGCGGCCCGGCTCGAGCTCCTGCCCGCCGGCACGGTCGCCTTCCTCGGGCTGGCCGCCGTCCTGGGCGCCGGCTCCGGCGCGACGTTCGCGCTGGTCTCCCGGCTCGCCCCGGCCGGCATGGTTGGCGCGGTGACGGGCGTCGTCGGCGCCGCCGGCGGCCTCGGCGGCTTCTTCCCGCCCCTGGTGATGGGGGCGGTCTACGGCGCGACCGGGCGCTACACGATCGGCTTCCTCCTGCTCGCCGCCAGCGCGCTGGCCGTCGCCGCCTTCACCTGGTGGCCGGTGCGCCGCGCCACCCGCGGCTGACCGGCCAGCCGCCGCCCACCGAACCCCGAACCCGCCGACCCACCCCCAGCCGCCGCCCGACCGCCCGGAGCCCCCGCCCGGCCCCCGCGAAGAGAAGAGGACCCGATGACCACCGAACCGCGAACGGCCGGACCAGCACCGGCGGGGCAGGGCGAGGACGGGCCGGGCCTGGACGGGCCGGGCCTGGACGGGCCGGTCACCGAGGCCCTGCTGCGCACCCGGCGGCTGCTGCGGCCGACGGCCGTCTCGCCGGACCTGCGCAGCCTGTACGAGGTCGGCGGGCGGGACGCGGACACCTTCTACCGGGACCGGTGGAGCCACGACAAGGTCGTCCGCTCCACCCACGGGGTGAACTGCACCGGGTCCTGCTCGTGGAAGGTCTACGTCAAGGACGGCATCATCACCTGGGAGTCCCAGCAGACCGACTACCCCTCGGTCGGGCCGGACCGCCCGGAGTACGAGCCCCGCGGCTGCCCCCGCGGCGCGGCCTTCTCCTGGTACACCTACTCCCCCACCCGGGTGCGCTACCCCTACGTGCGCGGCTCGCTGCTGCAGATGTACCGGGAGGCCAAGGCCCGCCTGCACGACCCGGTCCTGGCCTGGGCCGACGTCGTGAACGACCCCGAGCGGGCCCGCCGCTACAAGTCCCAGCGCGGCAAGGGCGGCCTGGTCCGCGCCACCTGGGAGGAGGCGACGGAGATGGTCGCCGCCGCACACGTGCACACCGTCAAGGAGCACGGCCCGGACCGGATCGCCGGCTTCTCCCCGATCCCGGCGATGTCGATGGTCTCCCACGCCGCCGGGTCCCGGTTCTACTCCCTCATCGGCGGGGCCATGCTGTCCTTCTACGACTGGTACGCCGACCTGCCGGTGGCCTCCCCGCAGGTCTTCGGGGACCAGACCGATGTGCCGGAGTCCGGGGACTGGTGGGACGCGGGCTACCTGATCATGTGGGGGTCGAACCTGCCGGTGACCCGCACCCCGGACGCGCACTGGATGACCGAGGCCCGCTACCGCGGCCAGAAGGTGGTCGCCGTCTCCCCCGACTACGCCGACAACGTCAAGTTCGCCGACGAGTGGCTGGCCGCCCAGCCCGGCACCGACGGGGCGCTGGCGATGGCGATGGGGCACGTGATCCTCAAGGAGTCTTACGTCGACCGACAGGCCCCGTACTTCGCCGACTACGTCAAGCGGTACACCGACCTGCCGTTCCTGGTCCGGCTGGAGGAGCGCGACGGCGGCTACGTGCCGGGCAAGTTCCTCACCGCCGCCGACCTCGGCGCGCCCGGGGAGCACGCCGACTTCACCGCCGAGCACGCCGACTTCAAGACCGTCCTGATCGACGCCGGCACCGACGCCCCGGTGGTGCCCGGCGGGTCGCTGGGGTTCCGGTTCGGGCCGGAGGGCGCCGGCCGGTGGAACCTCGACCTGGGCGAGGTCGACCCGCGGCTCACCCTGCACGGCGCCGGCGCCGAGCCGGTCCCGCTCACCCTGCCCCGGTTCGACGCCCCGGACGGCCACGCCGACACCGTCGCCCGCGGCGTCCCGGCCCGCCGGGTGGCCGGGCACCTGGTCACCACCGTCTTCGACCTGCTGCTCGCCCAGTACGGCGTGGCCCGCCCGGACCTGCCCGGGCAGTGGCCCACCGGCTACGACGACCCCACCCAGCCGGGCACCCCGGCCTGGCAGGAGGCCATCACCGGCGTGCCGGCCGCCAAGGCCGAGCGCATCGGGCGGGAGTTCGCCGCCAACGCCGAGGAGTCCGGCGGCCGGTCGATGATCATCATGGGCGCCGGCACCAACCACTGGTTCCACTCCGACCAGATCTACCGGACCTTCCTGACCCTGACCACGCTCACCGGGTCCCAGGGCGTCAACGGCGGCGGCTGGGCGCACTACGTCGGGCAGGAGAAGGTCCGCCCGATCACCGGCTACACCCAGCTGGCCAACGCGCTGGACTGGTCCCGCCCGCCGCGGCACATGATCCAGACGGCCTACTGGTACCTGCACACCGACCAGTACCGCTACGACGCCTTCGGCGCCGACACCCTGGCCGCGGCGACGGCGGGCGGCCAGCTGGCCGGCAAGAGCACCGCCGACGTGCTGGCCCAGACCGCCCGGATGGGCTGGATGCCGTCCTACCCCACCTTCGACCGCAACCCCCTGGACGTCGCCGACGACGCCGCGGCGGCCGGGCTCGAGGTCGGCGAACACGTGCCCCGCGAGCTCGCCGCCGGCCGGCTGCGGTTCGCCGCGGAGGACCCCGACGCCCCGGAGAACTTCCCCCGGGTGCTCACCGTGTGGCGGGCCAACCTGCTGGGCAGTTCGGGGAAGGGCAACGAGTACTTCCTCAAGCACCTGCTCGGCACCGACTCCGACGTGCGGGCCACCGAGGCGCCGCCGGAGGCCCGCCCCAAGGACGTGGTCTGGCACGAGGAGGCCCCCACCGGCAAGCTCGACCTGCTGCTCTCGCTGGACTTCCGGATGACCTCGACCACGATCTTCTCCGACGTCGTGCTGCCGGCGGCCACCTGGTACGAGAAGCACGACCTGAGCAGCACCGACATGCACCCCTACGTCAACTCCTTCTCCCCGGCGATCGCGCCGCCGTGGCAGTCCCGGACCGACTTCGACGCCTTCGCCGGCATCGCGGCCGCGTTCAGCCGGCTGGCCGAGCGGCACCTCGGGGTGCGCCGCGACGTCGTGGCCGTCCCCCTCGCCCACGACACCGCCGACGAGCTGGCCAACCCCGGCGGGCGGGTGCGGGACTGGAAGGCCGGCGAGTGCGACCCGGTGCCCGGCAAGACCATGCCCAAGCTCGTCGTCGTCGAGCGCGACTACCCCGCCGTCGCCCAGAAGATGGCCGCGCTGGGCCCGCTGGTGGACACCCTCGGCGAGACCACCAAGGGCGTGACCTTCCAGGTCGGCCGGGAGGTGGAGTACCTGCGGGCGAAGAACGGCACGGTCCGCGGCGGGGTGGCCGACGGGCGCCCGACGCTGGCCCGCGACGTGCACATGTGCGAGGCCATCCTGGCCCTGTCCGGCACCACCAACGGCCGCCTCGCCGCGCAGGGCTTCCGCACCCTGGAGGAGCGCACCGGGACCCGGCTCGCGGACCTGGCCGCCGAGCAGGAGGGCCGGCAGATCACCTTCGCCGACACCCAGGCCGCGCCGACGCCGGTGATCACCTCCCCGGAGTGGTCCGGCTCGGAGCACGGCGGCCGGCGGTACTCGGCGTTCACCATCAACGTCGAGCGGCTCAAGCCCTGGCACACCCTGACCGGGCGGCAGCACTTCTACCTCGACCACGACTGGATGGCCGAGCTCGGCGAGCAGCTGCCGGTCTTCCGGCCGCCGCTGAACATGACCGCCCTGTTCGACGAGCCGGAGATCGGCGCCACCGACGAGCTCGGCATCACGGTGCGCTACCTGACCCCGCACAACAAGTGGTCCATCCACTCCGAGTACCAGGACAACCTGCTCATGCTGAGCCTGTCCCGGGGCGGGCCGACGATCTGGCTGAGCAAGGAGGACGCCGCCCGGATCGAGGTGGCGGACAACGACTGGATCGAGGCGGTCAACCGCAACGGCGTCGTCGTCGCCCGGGCGATCGTCTCCCACCGGATGCCGCGGGGGACGGCGTACATGTACCACGCCCAGGACCGGCTCATCGACGTGCCCCGCTCGGAGACCTCGGGCCGGCGCGGCGGCATCCACAACTCCCTGACCCGGCTGCTGATCAAGCCGAGCCATCTCATCGGCGGGTACGCCCAGCTGTCCTACGCGTTCAACTACACCGGTCCCACCGGCAACCAGCGCGACGAGGTCACCCGGATCCGCCGCCGTTCCCAGGAGGTGCAGTACTGATGCGTGTGATGGCCCAGATGTCGATGGTGATGAACCTCGACAAGTGCATCGGCTGCCACACCTGCTCGGTGACCTGCAAGCAGGCGTGGACCAACCGGACCGGCACGGAGTACGTCTGGTTCAACAACGTCGAGACCCGCCCCGGGCAGGGCTACCCGCGCACCTACGAGGACCAGGAGCGCTGGCAGGGCGGCTGGACCCGGACCCGCAACGGGCGGCTGCGGCTGAAGCAGGGCGGGCGGCTGAAGAACCTGGCGACCATCTTCGCCAGCCCGAAGATGCCGGCCCTGGACGACTACTACGAGCCGTGGACCTACGACTACGAGAACCTCACAAGCGCCCCGCTGCAGGAGCACACCCCGGTCGCCCGGCCCAAGTCCCTGATCAGCGGGGAGGACACCAAGATCCGGTGGAGCGGGAACTGGGACGACGACCTCGCCGGCGCCCCCGAGCTCGCCCCGGCGGACCCGGTGCTGCAGCAGGTCTCGGACAAGGTCAAGCTCGAGTTCGAAGAGACCTTCATGTTCTACCTGCCGCGGATCTGCGAGCACTGCCTCAACCCCTCATGCATGGCGTCGTGCCCCTCGGGGGCGATCTACAAGCGGGCCGAGGACGGCATCGTCCTGGTGGACCAGGACGCCTGCCGCGGGTGGCGCAAGTGCATCACCGGCTGCCCGTACAAGAAGGTGTACTTCAACCACCGCACCGGCAAGGCGGAGAAGTGCACCTTCTGCTTCCCCCGCATCGAGGTCGGCCTGCCCACCGTCTGCTCGGAGACCTGCGTGGGGCGGCTGCGGTACATCGGCCTGGTCCTCTACGACGCCGACCGGGTGCTGGAGGCCGCGAGCGTGGAGGACCCCCGCGAGCTCCTGGCCGCCCAGCGGCAGGTCTTCCTCGACCCCAACGACCCGGCCGTCGTCGCCGAGGCCGAGCGGGCCGGCATCCCGCACGACTGGGTCCAGGCCGCGCAGCGCTCGCCGATCTGGCGGCTGATCAACGACTACGAGGTGGCGCTGCCGCTGCACCCGGAGTACCGGACGCTGCCGATGGTCTGGTACATCCCGCCGCTGAGCCCGGTGGTCGACGTCGTCAAGGAGACCGGGGAGGACGCCGAGGACAAGCACAACCTCTTCGCCGCCATCGACTCCCTGCGCATCCCGGTGGAGTACCTCGCCGAGCTGTTCACCGCCGGGGACGTCGCCCCGGTCACCGCGGTCCTGAAGCGGCTGGCCGCGATGCGCTCGTTCATGCGGGACATCAACATGGGCCGCCCGGCCGACCCGACCATCGCCGAGGCGGTCGGGATGGACGCCGGGTCGATGCAGGAGATGTACCGGCTGCTGGCGATCGCCAAGTACGACGAGCGCTACGTCATCCCGCCGGCGCACGCCGAGCAGGCGCACAGCCTGGAGGAGCTGGCCACCGAGTGCAGCCTGGACTACGACGGCGGGCCGGGGATGGGCGGCTGGGGGCCGTTCGGGGAGGGCTCGGGCGGGACCACCCCGGTCGCGGTGGAGAACTTCCAGATGCTCAAGCAGCGGCAGACCACCGAGTTCGCCACCGACCCGGCCGACAAGGCCCGCCGGGTGAACCTGCTGAACTGGGACGGCAAGGGCGCCCCGCAGGGGCTGTTCCCACCCAAGCCCGGTGGTGCCCGCGGCGCCCCGGAGCTGATGGAGGGCACCGACCCGGACGCCGAGACGGACCCCAAGCCGTGACCGCGCTGCCGGAGGCCCGCGCCGTGACCCCGGCGGGCGCCGGGACCCGTACGGAGGCCCGGCCGTGACCGCGCTCATCTCGACCAACCGGGTGCTGCGCCGCCGGACGGCACAGCGGCTCGCCGGCGACGAGGCGGCCCTCGTCCACCGCGTCGCGGCCCTGCTCCTGGAGTACCCCGACGACGACGTCCTGGCCGCCCTGCCCGACCTGCGCGCCGCCGTCGCCGGCCTGCCCCCGAACCTGGGGGAGCCGCTGGCCCGGCTGGCCGGCCACCTCGCCGGCGGGGACCCGGGCCAGCTCCGGGCGGACTACGTCGCGACCTTCGACCACCGCCGCCGCTGCTGCCTGTACCTCACCTACTACGCCTACGGCGACACCCGGAAGCGGGGCGTCGCGCTCGTCGAGCTCAAGCAGGCCTACCGGGCGGCGGGCCTGGAGCTCGCCGCCGAGGAGCTGCCCGACCACCTGTGCGTCCTGCTGGAGTTCGCCGCGACCGGGGACCGGGTGACCGGCATCCGGCTGCTGCTCGAGCACCGCGCCGGGGTGGAGCTGCTGCGCCTGGCGCTGCTCGACGTCGGCTCCCCCTACGCCGACGCCCTCGCCGCCGTCTGCGCCACGCTGCCCCCGCTCGCCGGGGAGGACCGGGAGGCGGTCTTCAGGCTGGCGGCGGAGGGCCCGCCCGGGGAAGAGGTCGGGCTGGAGCCGTACGGCCCGGCCATGACCGCACCGGCCGGCCCGCCGGTGGCCGCGCCGTACGGTTCGCCCCTCGTGGCGCCGTCGGGCCCGCCCCCGGCCGCACCGCCCGGCCCGCCCGTCACCGCACCGCCCACCCCGCCCGCGCACCACGGAGGCCGGCCGTGAACGTCCTGGACATCATGCTCTGGGTGGTGATCCCCTACGTGTCCCTGGCCTTCTTCGTCCTGGGCCACGTCTGGCGCTACCGCTACGACAAGTTCGGCTGGACCACCCGCTCCTCCCAGCTCTACGAGAGCCGGCTGCTGCGCTGGGCGAGCCCGCTGTTCCACTTCGGCATCCTCGCCGTCTTCCTCGGCCACGTCATGGGCCTGGGCATCCCGAAGAGCTGGACCGACGCGGTGGGCCTGTCCGAGGACGCCTACCACGTGCTCGCCGTCGGGATCGGCAGCGTCGCGGGGGTGTGCACCCTGGTCGGCGCGGCGCTGCTGATCTACCGACGGCGCACGGTCGGGCCGGTGTTCAGCGCCACCACCCGGATGGACAAGGCCATGTGGTTCATGCTCGGCCTGGTGATCCTGCTGGGCCTGTGGAACACCGTGGCCGGCTCGGTGCTCAACCTCAGCGGGCACTACGACTACCGCACCGGGGTCTCGGAGTGGTACCGCAGCATCTTCTACTTCCAGCCCAAGTACGAGCTCATGGCCGACGCGCCGATCGGGTTCCAGGCGCACGCGATGGCCGCGATGGTGCTGTTCGCGATGTGGCCCTTCACCCGGCTGGTGCACGTCTTCAGCGCACCGATCGGCTACCTCTGGCGGCCCTACATCGTCTACCGCAGCCGGAAGCCCGGCCAGCTCGGCTCCCGGGCCACCGCGCGGGGGTGGGAGCGCACCGACTCGCGACGCTGAGACGGTCGCGTCCGGCGGCTCGTCCGGCGCCGGGCCCCTGCATCAGCGCCGGACCCCTGTACTGGCGCCGGACGTCTGTGCTGGCGCCGGTCGCCTGTGCTCGCGCGGGGGCAGCGGGCTTCGCGCCGGTCGGCCGAGCCGGCGCTGCGCAGCCCTGCTGATTCCGCTGCCTCAACCCTGCTTGCGCAGGGAGTGTTCGTGAGCGACCACAAAGTCCTCCTCGAGGCACCTGAGCGCCGACCCAGATCCGCAGGATTCCGCGGAACCCCTCCGGCCGAGATGGTGCCGACGACGAAGCTTGTGGTCGTCCGCGTTCACCCCTCCCGGTTCGGCGGCCGAAACCAGCACGCTCGACACCCCGGCACCAGCGCGCACCGCCCCGCGCCAGGCTCAGCCGATGCCGCTGTAGGCGTGCAGGCTGTTGAACACCAGGTTGACGAGGAAGTAGTTCGCCAGGATGCAGGCGAACCCGAACAGCGAGAGGTACGCGGCGCGCCGGCCCTCCCAGCCACGGGTCGCGCGGGCGTGCAGGTACGCCGCGTAGACCACCCAGATGACGAACGTCCAGACCTCCTTGGGGTCCCAGCCCCACGGCCGGCCCCAGGCGTGCTCGGCCCAGATCGCACCCGCGATGAGGGTGAAGGTCCACATCATGAAGCCGACCGCGTTGAGCCGGAAGGCGAGGCGCTCGAGCTCGGCGGACGGCGGCACCGCGGCAAGCACACGGCCCAGCCAGCCCTGCCGGGCGGCGCCCGGGCCGGCCGGGGCGGGCCGGGCGCCCGGGCCGCTGCCCGCCCCCACCAGCGCCGGCTCTGCCGCCGCCGCGCTGCCGCGCAGCTCGGCCCGCTCCTGCACGAGCTGGACGGCCGAGAGCACGGCGGACACCGCGAACACCCCCACCGCGAGCGTGGCGATGGAGACGTGGATGACCAGCCAGTAGCTGTCCAGCGCCGGCTGCACGCCGTCGGCGCGCACGTACAGCACCGCCACGGCGATGCCGAGGGTGAGCAGCACCGGCCCCACCACGAACGTGCCGAGGAAGCGCAGGTCCCGCCCCCGCTGGAGGAGGAGGAAGAGCAGCACGGCGACCGCGGTGAAGACGATGGTGAACTCGTACATGTTCGCCCAGGGCACCCGGCCGGCGGCCAGGCCGCGCAGCACCACCCCGGCGACGTGCAGCGCCAGGCCGGCCCAGGTGGTGGCCATCCCGATGCCCGCGGCCCGCCGTGGCCGGCCGTCCGGGCCGCGGTCGCGCAGCCCGGACAGGTCGGTGGCGAAGGCCAGCAGCGCGACGGCGTAGGCCGCCATCGCGCCGTAGACCAGCAGGGTGCTGAGCTGGCCGAGCTCGCTCTCGGGCATCACGGTCCTTCCTTCGCCGGGTCTGCCCCGGCCTGCTGCGCGGTCGACGGTCCGGCCGCCGGCGGTGTGCTGGCTGCCGGCGGTGGGTCGGCCGGCGGTGGGTCGGCCGACGGCGTGCGGGCCGCCGTCGGGTCGACGGACGGTGTTGCGGCCGGCGGCCGGTCGGCCGGCGGCGGTCCCGCCGACCGCTGGTCGGCCGCCCGCCGGTCCGGCGCCGCGGGGTCGCCGGCACCGGCCGCGGCGCCGTCGTCATTCTGCCGCAGCGTCCCGGCGGCCGAGACCACCCGGTCCAGGTCCGCGGCGAGCCCGGGGTCATCGCCGCGGGCCAGCGCGGCGGCGCTCAACGCCGTGCCGCCGCCCGGGGCCGGCGCGAGCCGGACCCAGAGCCGGCGGCGCGGCACGAACAGCGAGGCGAACAGCCCCAGCATCGCGGCGATCGCGAAGCCGAGGAGGTAGGGCAGGGAGGGGTCGTGCCGCAGGTCCAGCGCGGCGAACCGGGGCAGGTCCTCGAACGTCACCGAACCGAGCCCCTCGGGCAGCTCGACCGTCTCGCCCGGGGCGAGGGTCAGGGTCAGCGGGGTCTGCCCGCCCTCGGCGGACCCGGGGGCGCCGTCCTCGGCCGGCTCGTAGACCTGCCGCAGCCCGGCGGTGTCGAGCTCGTAGACGTTCTGCGGGGCGCCGTCGTCGAGCCCGAGGTCCCCGGCCCACAGGGTCAGCACGAGCACCGGGTTGTTCGGCTGCGGGTGCGCCGAGGCCAGCGCCGAGCCGTCCGGGAGCTCGACGGCGGTGGGCAGCAGCACGCCGGTGAGGCCGAGCTGGTCCTGGCCGGGGCTGACGTCGGGGACCTTCACCACGCCGCGGGAGGTGTAGACGGCGTCCTGCGGGATGAACGGCACCGCGCCGGCGAACGCGACCTGGCCGGCGCCGTCGCGCACGGTGAGCTCGGGGGCGAACCCGTTGCCGGAGAGGTAGACGTTCGCGCCGCCGGCGCTCATCGGGTGGTTGACCCTGATGGTCTCCTCCCGGGTGGTCCCGCCGGGCTCGGTGACGGTCACGTGCGCGCCGAAGTCCCGGGCCTGGGCGTCGACGGTGAACTCGGAGGTGAACTCCTCCAGGGTGAAGGTGAACGGCTCGAGGGAGTCGGGCGCGAAGAGGGTGCCCGGGTCGAAGGAGTCGTAGGCGAGGACGGAGTTGGCGAAGGACTGCCCCTCCACCACCACGGCCTGCCCGCGGTAGCTGAGCAGCTGGCCGGCGGCGAGCGCCACGAGCACGCCGACGAGGGAGAGGTGGAAGACGATGTTCCCGCTCTCGCGCAGGTAGCCCCGCTCGGCGGTGATGCCGTCGGGGGTGACGGCGGCGCGGTACCGGTGCCGCAGCGCCACCAGTACGCGCTGCTCGACGGCGGCCGGCGGCTCGGCCAGCGTGCGCTCGGCCCGGACGTCGAAGCGCCCGAAGCTGCGCGGCACGCGAGGCGGCTGGGCCCGCAGCGCCCGCACGTGCACCGCGATCCGCGGCAGGATGCACCCGATCAGGGAGGTGAACAGCAGCAGGTAGATGGCGGCGAACCACGGCGCGGCGTAGACGTCGAACAGCCCGAGCCGGTCCAGCCACGGCGCCAGGGCGGGGTGGTCGGTGCGGTAGGTCGCGACGGCTGCCGGGTCCTGCGGCTCCTGCGGGACCACCGAGCCGGGCAGGGCGGCGACGGCGAGCAGCAGCAGGAGCATCAGCGCCACCCGCATGCTGGTCAGCTGCCGCCACGCCCAGCGCAGCCAGCCGCGCACGCCGAGGGCGGTGGGGGTGGGGCCGGCGGGGGCGCCGTCGGGGGCGGGCCGGGCGCCGGCCTGGCTGACCCCGTCGCCGGGCCGGGCGCCGTCCCGGTCGGCCGGGTCGCCCGGCCTGGCACCGTCCGGGTCGGCCGGGTCACCGGGCTGGGCGCCCGGTGTCGATCCCGCGGCGCCGGGCCGGGCAGCCGTCGGCTCACCGCCACCAGCCGCCGGGCCGGGCGCCCCGGTGGACGCGGCCGCGGCGCCGTCGTCGGGGCCGCCGTCGTCGGGGTCGCCGTCGTCGGGGCCGACCCGCTCCCGGACCTCGTCCTTGGAGCTGAGGAGGGTGGGGTCGGACGGGTTCGCGCGCCGGGCCATCACACCACCGTCTCGAAGCCGGCCACCAGGCCCTGGAGGTACGCCGAGAACGTCGACCACCAGCCGGTGACGAGCGCGACCCCGAGCAGGACGAGCAGGCCGCCGCCGAGCCGCTGGACGGTGCGCCGGTGCCGGCGCAGGAAGCCCAGCATGCGGGCCGAGCGGGCGAAGAACAGGGCGACGAGCACGAACGGCACGCCCAGGCCCAGGCAGTACGCCACGGCCAGGATCACCCCGCGGGCGGGGTCGGCCCCGCCCAGGGCGAGGGTGAGGACCGCGGCGAGGGTGGGGCCGATGCACGGCGCCCAGCCGAGGCCGAAGGCGACCCCGAGCAGCGGGGCGCCCCACAGCCCGGCCCGCGGGGCCAGGTGCAGGCGCCGGTCGCGCTGGAGGAAGGGGACGTAGCCGACGAACGCCAGCCCCATGAGGATGACGAGGACCCCCAGGACGCGCAGGACGAGGTCCAGGTGCGCGGCCAGCGCCACCCCCGCCCACGCGAACACCAGCGAGAGCAGCACGAACACCGCGGTGAACCCGGCGACGAAGAGCAGCACCCCGGCCAGCAGCCGCCCCTGCTCGCCCCGCCGCCCGCCGCGCGGGCCGGCCGTCCCCGTCCCGGCGCCCGCGCCGGCGCCGGCCATCCCGCCGAGGTAGCCGACGTAGCCGGGCAGGAGGGGCAGGACGCACGGGGAGGCGAAGGAGACCAGCCCGGCCACCGCCGCCACCGGCACCGCGGCGATCAGGGCGCCGTCGACGACGGTGCGCTGGAAGAGGTCGGCGACCTGGTCCCACACGGCGCTCAGGCCTCCTCGGCGAGGACGTCGTCGACCAGCCCGCGCAGCACCTGCGGGTCGAGCTGCCCGAGGATCCGGGCGGCCACCCGGCCCTGCCGGTCCAGGACCACGGTGGAGGGCATCGCCTGCATCGGCACGACGCCCTCCAGGGCGGCCACCGCGCCGGCGTCGGCGTCGTGCAGGGACGGGTAGGGCACCTCGAAGGTCCGCTCGAAGGCCTGGGCGGCGCCGACGTCGTCGCGCGGGTTGACGCCCAGGACGTGCACGCCGGCGTCCGCGTAGTCCTCGGCGAGCGCGCGCAGGTCCGGCGCCTCGGCCCGGCACGGCGGGCAGGCGGCGTACCAGAAGTTCAGCACGACGACGTCGCCGCGCCAGTCGGCGAGGTCGACGGTGGCGCCGTCGTAGGTGGTGCCGGTGTGGGCGACCGGGTCCCCGCGCTCGGCGGCGGACCAGGTGGCGAAGGACCCGTCGCCGGCGACGTAGCCGGCGTCGGCCGCGCCCGCGGCGCCCGCCGCGCTGGTGGTCCCGCCGGGGGCGCAGCCGGCGAGCAGGGCGACGGCGACCAGCGCCGCGGCGCCGGCCGCCCGCGTCCGGCGCGCCGTCACCGGGCGCCCTCGTTCTCGGCGGCCACGGAGGTGCCCGGGACCATGTCGGAGGCGCCCGGGAGGAGGCCCGCGGCCGGCTCCCAGTAGCGCAGCCCGACCAGGCGGCGCCCGTCGAAGGTGAGCGTGGTCAGCGAGGCGAGCGAGCACTCGCGGCGGCGCGGGTCGTGCATGAAGGGCCGGCCCTCGAGGAGCCGGCGCAGGGTCCAGATCGGCAGCTGGTGGCTGACCAGGAGCGCCTCGCGGCCGGCGGCCCGGGTCAGGGCGGCGGCGACGGCGGCGCGCATGCGGGTGGCGATCTCGGTGTAGGGCTCGCCCCAGCTGGGCCGGGCGGGGTTGCGGTACCGCACCCAGTACCTGGGGTGGGCCAGCACGCTGCGGTGGCGGTTCACCGCCATGCCCTCGAAGTAGTTGCCGGCCTCGATCAGCCGCTCGTCGGTGCCGAGCTCGACGCCGAAGGCCTGCGCCGCCGGGCGGGCGCTCTCCTGGGCCCGCTGCAGCGGCGAGGCGGTCACCGCGGCGACGTCGTGGCCGCCGTCGCGGAGCACCTGCGCGACCCGGGCGACCATCTGCTGGCCCCGGTCGGAGAGCCGGAATCCCGACATCCGGCCGTACAGGACGCCCTCGGGGTTGTGCACCTCGCCGTGGCGCATGAGGTGGACGGTGGTGCTCTGCATGCCCTCAGTGTCGCAAAGGTTCCTGGGCGGGTGGGCCGCGGCGGGCCGGCGGGGCGGGCGCCGGGCCGGGGGCGCCGGGCCAGCCGGGCCGAGGGCACCGGGCCAGCCGGGCCGAGGAGTCGGGCTCAGACCGCCCCGCCGGCTTCCGGCGGGTCGTCGACGAAGGTCGCCATGATCTCGCCCAGCTGCCGCAGCTGGGCGCCGGTCAGCCGGTCGACGAGCCGGGCGCGGACGGACGCGACGTGGCCGGGCGCGGCGGCGGCCAGGCGCTCGAACCCGGCCGGGGTGAGGGTGGCGTTGATGCCGCGCCGGTCGCTCGCGCAGGCGCTCCGGGCCACCAGCCCCTCGGCCTCCATCCGCCGGACGGTGTGGGTGAGCCGGGACCGGGAGTGCACCAGGTCCTCGGCGAGCTCGGACATGCGCATGGTCCGGCCCTCGGCCTCGGAGAGCCGGACGAGGACCTCGTACTCGCTCATCGACAGCCCGGCGGACTCCACCAGGTCGTGGTTGAGGTCGGCCATCAGCCGGGCCGAGCCGCGCAGGAACTGCCGCCAGCTGTGCTGCTGGTCGGCGTCGAGCCAGCGGGGGGCGCTCGTCGGGGCGGTCATGTCCTCCTGCTCCTGCGTCTGCTGCCTGCGTCGCGTCATCGGGTTCCCGTGCGGTCCGGGTGGGACGCGGCGGTCACCGACGACGGCGGGGGGCCGGGGCGGTGCGGTCGACCCCAGGTGCTCGGTCCAGTGTGGTGCTCAACCTACGCACCTCCTCTTGCCCGGTCCCAGCGCCCAGCATATATAGTTCAAGAGTCAACTATCTGGCGAACCTGCCACGATCCCTGGAGGACTACATGACCATCCCCGCCGGCACCTACACCGTCGACCCCGCGCACAGCGACGTCGCCTTCACCGTCCGCCACGCGGGCATCTCCAAGGTCCGCGGCAAGTTCGAGCGGTTCGAGGGCCAGATCGTCGTTGCCGAGGATCTCGCCAGCTCCACGGTCACGGTCACCATCGACGCCGCCTCGATCAACACCGGCGACGCGGGCCGCGACGCGCACCTGCGCTCGGCAGACTTCTGGGACGCCGAGAACAAGCCCACCTGGACCTTCCTCAGCACCGGCGTCGAGGGCACCGAGGAGGAGTTCACCGTCACGGGCGACCTGACCATCAACGAGGTGACCCGACCGGTGGCGCTGCAGGCCGAGTTCAACGGCGGGGTCGTGGACGCCTTCGGCGCCCGGCGGGTCGGCTTCTCGGCGACGACCGAGATCTCCCGCAAGGACTTCGGCCTCACCTGGAACGCTGCCATGGAGACCGGCGGCTTCCTGGTGGGCGACAAGGTCAAGATCGAGCTCGAGGTCGAGGCCACGCCGACCGAGGCAGAGGCCGCGGAGACCGCCGAGGCAGAGGCGCAGGCCTGATCCTGCACTGACCCGGTCGTCTCACCGCGGGCCGGGCGTCGGTCACCGCGGGCCGGGACTCGGTCGGCGCGCCAAACGTGCCGAACGTCAGGACTGGCCCGGGCCTCAGCCCAGCGCGGCGCGGACCTGGTCCGGGTCGATCTGCCAGTACCCCTGCTGCACGCCGTCGACGGTCACGACCGGGACGAGGTCGCCGTAGCGCTGGCGGATGTCGGGGTCGGAGTCGACGTCGACCTCGGCGAAGCCGACCCCGGTCTCGGCCGCGAGGCGCTCGAGGTCCTCGCGGGCGACCTCGCACAGGTGGCACCCGGCACGGCCGTAGAGGACGATGCGCGCGGGTGCCGGCGCGGGCTCGGGTGAGACGGTCTGCATGGCCGTCACAATACGGTCACGCTGGCCGGCCACGGCACCCGACGAAGCATCGTTCGGACCGGGGCCGACCCGCCCTCCCTGAACCGCGGACACGACGGCGGCACGTCGGGCGTCGTCGGTGAGCGCTGGTAGCGCTCGTCCGTCCAGTCAGTCAGCCTTCCCCTGCACGGACGGCTCTGCCCCCCGCGAACGCGGGGGGCAGAGCGGGTTGTCGCAGCCGAGACTCGCTTAGCTCGCGGCCTCGACGATCTCGAGGAGGTTCGGCACGTTGGCGTACGCCTCCGCTGCGTTCTCCTTGGTCACGATGACCGGGTCGAGCAGGTACGCCGGAACGACCTTCACACCGTTGTCGTACTGCTCGGTGTCGTTCACCTCGACCTCTTCACCCTGCTGGAGCTGCTCGATCATCTTGATGGTCTGCTCCACGAGGAGGGTGGTGTCCTTGTTGATCGTGGAGTACTGCTTGCCTTCCATGATCGACTTGACCGACTCGACCTCCGAGTCCTGACCGGTGACGACCGGGATGGGCTTGCCCGACGCCTCCACGGAGGCGATGACCGCACGAGCGAGGGTGTCGTTCGGTGAGAGGATGCCGTCGAGCACCTTGTCGCTGTAGCTGCTGGTGAGCAGCGAGTCCATGCGGCTCTGCGCGTTCTCGGCCTCCCAGCCCTGCGTCGCCGTCTGCTGGATCTGGGTCTGGCCAGAGGCGACGACGAGGGTGCCGTCGTCGATCTTCGGCTGCAGCACGTCCATCGCCCCGTTGAAGAACACCGCGGAGTTGGCGTCGTCGGGTGAGCCGGAGAACAGCTCGATGTTGTACGGCGGCTCGTGGCCAGCTCGCTCTGCGAGCCCGTCGAGCAGGGCCTGGCCCTGCAGCTGGCCGACCTGGAAGTTGTCGAACGCGACGTAGTAGTCGACGTTCTCGGTGTTCTCGATGAGGCGGTCGTAGGCGATGACCGTGACGCCCTGGTCGGCCGCCTGCTGAAGCTGGGTTCCGAGCTGCTTGCCATCCTTCGCTCCGATCACGACGACCTTTGCACCGTTCGTGATCATGGACGAGATCTGGTTCTGCTGCTCGGCGACGGTGTTGCTCGCCGGCGCGTACTGCACGTCTGGCTTGAACCCCGCCTCCTCCAGCCCCTCGGTGAACAGGTCCCCCGCCAGGACCCAGTTCTCACTGGTCTTGTCGGGCAGCGCGACGCCGATGGGCGCGCCGGCGTCGAAGCCCGCGGCGGGCTCCTCGCCACCGCCTGCGGCCGCCTCCCGACCGCCCGCCCTGTCGCCCGAGCAGCCGCCCAGCGCCAGGGCCGCGGCCGTGGCGGCGGCGGTCACCGCCAAAGCGATTCTCTTCATTGATCGATCACTTTCTCCTAGGTGCTGAGGCGCCGTCCCCGGTCACTTTCTGACCATGTCGCGGGGCTGCGACGACTCGTTGGTGCCGGACGTCGGAGCGACGGCCGGAGGTTCTTGCGGGCCGGTGGGCGGGCCGCCTCGCCGCTTGCGCGACCATAGGCCAAGGATCGACGGCCGACCCTGGGACTTGCTCCAGACATCCACTCCCACGGCCCCGAGCAGCACGAGACCCTTAATGATCTGGACCTGGTCGGCGCCGGCCCCGATGAGCTGGAGACCGTTGTTCAGGAACGCCATCACGAGGCCACCGATGATGGAGCCGATCACGGTGCCGATTCCGCCGGACACGGCGGCACCGCCGATGAAGACCGCGGCGATCGCGTCGAGCTCCCACCCGTTTCCGTCCTGCGGCCCGGACGCCGTCGCACGGGCGACGTAGATCATTCCGGCGAGGGCCGCGAGCACCGACATGTTCATCATCACGAAGAAGTCGACGCGGCGGTCCTTCACGCCGGAGAGCGTAGCCGCGAGACGGTTGCCGCCAACGGCATAGATGTGGCGTCCGAGCACCGTGCTCCGCGTGACGAAGGCGTAGATGACGACCAGCGCGACAAGGATGATCCCCGAGATCGGAAAGCTTGTGCCTGGACGTCCGGTCGCGAACAGCCACGCGGCTGCGAGGATCGCGGCACACAGCAGCACGACCTTGACGAGGCTGACCCATGCGGGCGCGAGGTCCGCTCCCATGCGCTTCTGCACCCGTCGGAGGTGGAGCTCGTTGTACACGATCCAGGCGGCCCCGAGCAGCCCGAGCACCATGGTGGGCACGTTGAACGGCACCGGGACAGGAAGCTCTGGCAGGTATCCGGCACCGATCGATCGGAACCCTTCGGGGACCGGGACGGTGGTCGACTGCCCGACGAACTGGTTCGCGCCTCGGAAGATCAGCATGCCCGCTAGCGTGACGATGAACGCCGGCACGCCGACGTAGGCGACCCAGAAACCTTGCCACGCGCCGATCAGCGCGCCGACGACGAGACCGAGCACGATGGCGAGCTGCCAGGGCAGGCCCCACTCGTCCATGGCTTTCGCCACGACGATGCCGGTGAACGCAGCCACCGAGCCCACCGAGAGGTCGATGTGCCCAGCGATGATCACCATCACCATCCCGATCGCGAGGATGAGGATGTAGGAGTACTGGTTGACGACGTTGATCAGGTTCCCGGGGGAGAGGGTCAGCCCGTTGGTCAGGACCTGGAACAGCAGGATGATGACGATCAGGCTGCCGACGATGCCGAACTGCCTCAGCGTGGACTGGCCGCCGCCGAACATCTTCTTGATGTCGGAGAGGCGGCCGCTCCCCCGCGCGGGCGCGTCTTGTGCGGTACTCATACCTGCACCTTCTTCTTCGCGGAGGTCATGCTGCGCATGAGAGTCTCCGGGGTGGCCTGGGATGCGGGGATGCAGTCAGTGATCTGCCCCTCGAACATTGTGTAGATCCGGTCTGCGATGCCGAGGAGCTCGGGCAGCTCGCTCGAGATGACGATGACGCCCTTTCCCTGGGCGGCGAGGCTCTGGATAATCGTGTAGATCTCGTACTTCGCCCCGACGTCGATGCCTCGGGTGGGCTCGTCAAGGATGAGCAGGTCGGGGTCCGTGAACATCCACTTGGCGAGCACGACCTTCTGCTGGTTGCCGCCCGAGAGCTTGGAGACTCCCGCCTCGACGCTCGGCGTCTTGATCCGCAGCTTCTTGCGATAGTCCTCGGCGATGCCGTGCTCGCGCGAGTCGTCGACGCGACCGAACGTCACGATCTTCGACAGCTTCGCCGAGACGATGGACCGCTTGATGCTGTCAAGCAGGTTCAGGCCGAGCTGCTTGCGGTCCTCGCTCACGTAGGCGAGGCCGTGGTCGATCGCCGACTGGACGTCTTTCAGCACGACCTCCTCGCCGTCCTTGACGATGGTGCCCGAGAGGTACGTGCCGTAGGAGCGGCCGAAGATGCTCATCGCGAGCTCCGTGCGGCCGGCGCCCATGAGTCCGGCGATGCCGACGATCTCACCGCGTCTGACGTTGAGGTTCGCCCCCTTGACCACGAGGCGCTCAGTCACCTGAGGATGCTGGATGGTCCAGTCCTTGACCTCGAAGAAGACCTCGCCGATACGGGGCGTCCGGTCGGGGTATCGGCTCTCGAGCGAGCGCCCCACCATGCCCCGGATTATCCGGTCTTCGTCGACGTCACCGCGACGGACGTCGAGGGTCTCGATCACGCGGCCGTCTCGCATGATGGTGATGGCGTCGGCGATCTGCTGGAGCTCGTTCAGCTTGTGCGAGATCATGATCGAGGCGATGCCACGCGCCTTGAGGCCCCGGATGAGGTCGAGCAGGTGCTGCGAGTCGTCCTCGTTGAGGGCGGCGGTGGGCTCGTCGAGGATCAGGAGCTTGACGTCCTTGTTGAGCGCCTTGGCGATCTCGACCAGCTGCTGCTTGCCCACCCCGATGTGCTTGATGAGGCGGTCCGGGTCTTCGTCGAGCCCGACCCGCGCGAGCAGGTCGACCGCCCGGGCACGGGCGGCGCGCCAGTCGATCCGCCCGCCGCGTTCGACCTCATTGCCGAGGAAGATGTTCTCGGTGATCGAGAGCTCGGGGATGAGCGCGAGCTCCTGGTGGATGATCGCTATGCCCGCCGCCTCGCTGGACCGGATGTCCTTGAACCGCACCGGCTCCCCGCGGAAGATGATCTCGCCGCGGTAGCTGCCGTACGGGTACACCCCGGAGAGGATCTTCATCAGGGTGGACTTGCCGGCTCCGTTCTCGCCGCAGATGGCGTGGATCTCGTCGGGCTCGACGGTGAGCGAGACGTCCGACAGGGCGACCACCCCGGGGAACTCCTTGGTGATCGACCTCATCTCCAGAATGGGTGCTGCCACCGCGTCACTCTCCCTTCGTCGCGAGACCCATGAGCAGGCGTGTGACCGTTCACATCTGGACCATCGTCCAACCGGGTCTGTGATCTGTCAACCTGCCCTCGTCAACCCGTTGCAGCGGCGCTCCGGCCCGACGCGGGACCGGTCGAGTCGCGTACCACGAGCTCCGGCACGATCGGTTCGGGGTCCAGCTGCGGGTCGCCGCGGGTCGCCGCCAGGAGCAGGGCCACAGCGCGCCGCCCGACCTCACGGAAGTCCTGGTGCATCGTGGTGAGCGGCGGCGCGACATGCGCCGCGAGCGGAATGTCGTCGAAGCCCACGACGCTGACCTCGCCGGGCACGTCCACTGCTTCGTCGCGCAGAGCGTGCATCAGTCCGATCGCCATATCGTCGCTCGCGGCGAAGACAGCCGTGAAGTCTCGGGTCCGCACCAGCTCCCGTCCCGCGAAGTACCCGAAGTCAGCCGACCAGTCGCCGAGGATCGGCGCATGCGTGCGCAGGTCTGCGTCCGACACCGCGTCAAGGAAGCCGCGCATCCGCGCCTCGGCCTCGATCCAGTCCTGCGGCCCGGCCAGATGGACGATGTCGCGGTGACCGAGCTTGATCAGGTACTCGGTGGCGAGGCGCGCCCCGGCGACCTGGTCGGGGGCGAGGCCCCGGTGCTCGGGGCCCCCGCCGGACTCCAGGCTGACGTACGGCACACCTAGCGCCATCCCGGCGAGCACATCGAAGACGCGCACCTGCCGCGCGATCACGATGAGGCCGTCCACCGATTGCTGCACCAGATGTTCGAGGGCGTCGGCGATCGCCTCTGATGTCTGCCCGCGGAGTTCCGCGGTGTTCACCGAGTATCCGGCTTCCCGGGCGGCAGCCTCGATGGCGGCGATCACCCGAGCTGGCCCAGACTCGGCCGGCGTTGCGGCCAGGACGCCGATCGTGTTCGACCGGCTGGTGACCAGGGCCCGCGCGGCCCGGTTCGGCCGGTACTGCAGCGCCTCGATCGCATCGAGAACTCGGCTCTTGGTCTCGTCGCGAATGCTGGGATGGTCGTTGAGGACCCGAGATACCGTCTGGTGAGAGACCTGCGCAAGGCGTGCGACATCGCGGATGCTGGGCGCTCGCCCCCGGTGCGGCTCCGGGCTCACTGAACTACCTGACGTCGATGTGCACGGTCACATCGATTATGCACGCGTCGGGCGGCCGGCCGGCACGAGCCCTCGATGTGACAGTCACATCAAGGAGCGGAACGGTCGACAAGGCACCGAACATCACCGATGGGTGGAGGCGTGGGTGACGGAGTCGTCGGTCGCGGCCCGGGGGTGGTCCTGGGCCGGGCCGTCGCTCATCGGTGCGGGGTGCGATGCGGCTGGAGCCGCCGAGTGGCACGCACCGAGATCTGGGCGGCGCCGAAACCACGCCGGCGCTTTCCGGGCCGATGGCTGGCAGCGCAGCGCGTCCACTCACCCGCTCGGCTCGTTGCGTGCCGCGGAACGACGCAGGCCCGGCCGGTCGGCCGGGCCTGGTGGTCACGTGCCCGTCGAGCGGGCGGTGTCACGTCTCGCTGCGCGTCACTTCTTGTTGCGACGCTGGTGGCGCGTGCGGCGCAGCAGCTTGCGGTGCTTCTTCTTGGACATGCGCTTGCGGCGCTTCTTGATGACGGAACCCATCGGGGACCTTCCAGGTGAGGATCACGGACGCCGGTCGCGGCCAGGCGTCCCGGAACGGGGCCGAGTCTACCGGTTCCGCGGTCCTCCCCCCACCGGCCGTGGCGGTGCCTGCCCCCGCGCCCGGGCTGCCGGGGGCCGTCGCGTCGGGCTGCCCGGCGTCGACGGCCCGGGCTCCCGAGCGCCGCCGGCGCGGGCGACTGGGCGCCGTCGGCGCGGGCGACTGGGCGCCGTCGGCCAGGATCCCCGAGAGCCGTCGCCCGGCTACCGGGCGCCGTCGGCGCGGTCCTGGTCCCAGTCCCCCAGGCCCTTGGCGATGATGTCCTCGACGGCGGCCTGCGGTACCCGGAACGACCGGCCCATCCGCACCGCCGGCAGGTCCCCGGCGTGCACCATCCGGTACACGGTCATCTTGGACAGCCGCATGAGCTCGGCGACCTCGGCGACGGTAAGGAACTTCGGCGCTCCCATCTGGTCGGCCATGTCCACCCGTTCTCGTCGTCGGCCGCGGCGGCGGCGCTGTTCCCAGGCAATATAGGGCCAAGGACGGTGCGGCGGAAACAGGGGCCGCCGCCGGGCTCCCGGTCGCGCCGGCCGCACCGGCCGCCCATCCCCGTCGCGCCGCGCGGCTGCCGGCCGCCCCGGGTCAGCTGGTGACCGGATCCAGCCCGTGCCAGGGGAAGACGGCCTGCCGGGTGGCCATGATGGCGCGGTCGACGGCGTCGTCGGGGTTGTAGCCAGCCGCGAACGGCACCAGGCGACCGTCCCGGCCGTCCGTCATCGTGGCCGGGGCGGTGACGTCGGCCAGGTCGTGCACCCGCCGGCGCCACTCCTCCGGCAGGGCGGTGCCCGGGTCCAGGGGGTGCCCCGCGACGACGGCGGCGAGGTGGCTCCACGCCCGCGGCACCACCCCCACCACCTCGTACCCCCCGCCCCCGGTGGCGAGCCAGCGGCCGTGGGCGTGCTGCTCGGCGAGGTCGGCCATCAGCAGCGCGGCAGCCCGCTGGGCGTCGACGGAGACGTCGAGCTCGGCGAGCGGGTCGGCGCCGTGGCAGTCGCAGCCGTGCTGGGTGACCAGCACGTCCGGGGCGTGCTCGCGCACGAGCGGCTCGGCTACCGCCTCCACCGCGCGCAGCCACCCGGCGTCCTGGGTGCCGGGCGGCAGCGCCACGTTGGCGGCGAAGCCGCGGGCCGTGGCCGGGCCGACGTCCTGGGCGTACCCGGTGCCCGGGAACAGCGAGCCGGGGTGCTGGTGCACCGAGAGGGTCAGCACCCGCGGGTCGTCCCAGAACGCGCGCTCGACGCCGTCGCCGTGGTGGGCGTCGAGGTCCACGTAGGCGACCCGGCCGGCGCCGTGGTCGAGCAGCCAGGCGATCGCGACGGCGACGTCGTTGTAGACGCAGAAGCCCGAGGCCCGCCGGGCCATGGCGTGGTGCATGCCGCCGGCCAGGCTCACCGCCCGCCGCGCGGTCCCGGTCCACACCGCCTCGGCGGCCGCCACGGTGGACCCGACGATCCGGGCCGAGGCGGTGTGCACCTGGCCGAAGACCGGGGTGTCGGCGTCGCCCAGGCCGAAGCCCACCGGCGCGGCGCCGTCGGCCTCGGCGGCCCGGACGGCGGCGACGTACTCCGCCTCGTGCACCCGGAGCAGCTCGCTGTCCGGCGCCACCGGGGCCGGGGCGACGACGAGACCGGGCCAGGCCAGGACGCCGAGGTCGGCGAGCAGGTCGTGGGTGAGCAGGAGCCGGACCGGCGCCATCGGGTGGCCGACGCCGAAGTCGTAGCTGACCAGGTCGTCGGACCAGACCAGCAGGGCGTCCGCGGGCATGCCTCACCGTAGCGGTCCCGCTGTGCCAAGGTTGGTCCGGCCCGGCAGACCGCCGGGCCGCGTCGCGGGGAGGAGGATGGCTGGGATGCCTGGCGTGCTCACCGCCGTCCGCAACTGGGTGGACCACATCGCCCGCACCTCCCCCGCCCGGCTCGCCCTGCTCGTCTTCGCCGCGATCATCGTCGTCGTCACCGCGCTGCTGTCGCTGCCCGCGGCCACCGTCTCCGGCGAGCGGGCCCCGTTCGTCGACGCCCTCTTCACCGCCACCTCCGCCGTCTGCGTGACCGGGCTGGTCACCGTGGACACGGCGACGTACTGGTCCGGCTTCGGCCAGGCGGTCATCGCCGTCGGTATCCAGGTGGGCGGGCTGGGCGTGATGACCCTCGCCTCCATCCTCGGCCTGGCCGTCTCCCGCCGGATCGGCCTGACCCAGCGGATGCTGACCGCCTCGGAGACCAAGACCGCCCGCCTGGGCGAGGTCGGCTCCCTCATCCGGGCCGTGGTCATCACCTCCCTGACCGTGGAGGCCGCGCTCACCCTGGTGCTCTTCCCCCGGTTCCTGTCCATCGTCGACGGCGCGCCGGCGGCGGCCTGGCACGCCCTGTTCATGGCGCTGAGCATCTTCAACAACGCCGGCTTCGTCATCCTCGAGGGCGGCCTGACCCCCTACGTCGGCGACTGGTGGCTGGGCCTGCCGATCGTCGTCGGGACGTTCGTGGGGGCCATCGGGTTCCCCGTCATCCTCAACGTCGCCGCCCGCTGGCGGACGCCGCGCCGGTGGAGCCTGCACGCCAAGCTCACCCTCGCCACCTCGGCGCTGCTCACCGTGGGCGCCACCCTGGCCATCGGCGCGGCGGAGTGGACCAACCCGGGCACGTTCGGCCCGCTGCGGCTGGACGAGAAGATCCTCGCCGCCCTGGTGCACGGCACCACGCCGCGCTCCTCGGGGCTGGCCACCGTCGACGTCGGGGAGATGCGCGAGGCGACGTGGTTCCTCGGGGACGCGCTGATGTTCGTCGGCGGCGGCAGCGCGTCGACGGCGGGCGGCATCAAGGTCACCTCCCTCGCCGTGCTGGTGCTCGCGATCGTGGCGGAGGCCCGCGGGGACCGGGACATCGAGGCCTTCGGCCGGCGCGTCGGGTCCTCCACGGTGCGGCTGGCGGTGTCGGTGGCGTTCATCGGCGCCACGCTGGTCGGGGTATCCACCCTCGTCCTGCTGATGATCACCGACCTGCACCTCGACGTCATCCTCTTCGAGGTCATCTCCGCCTTCGCCACCTGCGGGCTGAGCACCGGGATCACCCCGGACCTGCCCGACGCCGCCAAGTACGTCCTCGTCGGGCTGATGTACGCCGGCCGGACCGGCACCATGACGGTGGCCGCGGCGCTCGCGCTGCGGCACCGGCGGCGGGTGATCCGCATGCCCAACGAGCGGCCGATCATCGGCTGACCCCCCGGCGGCCAGGCGGCCCCGGTGGCCGGCAACCCCGGCGGCCAGGCAGCCCCCACCGCCCCCGCGAGCAGAACCGACCCGCACCGACCGGCGAAGGAGATCAGATGGCAGACAAGGACGGCTCCGAGGAGTCCGGGGTGCTCGTGATCGGGCTGGGCCGCTTCGGCGCCGCGCTCGCCGCGACCCTGGACCGGCTCGGCCGGGACGTCCTCGCCGTGGAGCAGGACCCGCACCTGGTCCAGCAGTGGTCCAGCCGGCTGCCGCTGGTCGAGGCCGACGCCACCAACCCCGAGGCGCTCGAGCAGCTCGGGGCGGCGGAGTTCCCGGTTGCCGTCGTCGGCGTCGGCACCTCGCTGGAGGCCTCGGTGCTCATCACCGGCAACCTGGTGGACCTGGGCATGCCGCAGATCTGGGCCAAGGCGGTCAGCGCCGAGCACGGCCGGATCCTGCGCCGCATCGGCGCCCACCACGTCGTCTACCCCGAGAACGACGCCGGCCAGCGGGTGGCGCACATGGTCTCCGGGCGCATGCTCGACTACATCGAGATGGAGGACGGCTTCGCCATCATCAAGATGCGCCCACCGCGGGAGGCCCAGGGGTTCACCATCGGCGAGTCCCGGATCCGGGAGAAGTACGGGGTGACGGTGCTGGGGGTCAAGCCGCCGGGCGAGCCGTTCGAGTACGCGACGGAGTCGACCAGGATCGGCGCCGACGACCTGCTCATCGTCTCCGGCGACTCCGGCCTGCTCGAGCGGTTCGCGCACCGGCCCTGAGGCCGGGGGCGGCGGCCCCGGCGACGGCGCTGCCGCGGCCGGCCGCGCTCCCCCGGCCCCGCGGCCGGCCGCCCGTGCGGCGCTCCCCGGCCTGCGCCGCACCTGCTCAGCCGCGCTCGGCCACCAGGTGGCGCCGCGCCGCGTACCGCTCCCGGACCTCCGGCGTCGGCGCCGCCTCCCAAGTGCGCACGGTCGAGATGCGCCACGCCGGCGGCTCGGCGGTCCCGGCGAGGACCCAGGCGGCCTGCCGGGCGGCGCCGTCGGCGACGTACTCCCCCGGCTCAGGCACCAGCACCGGGCGGCCGAGCACCGCCGGGGCGATCGCCCGGACCGCCCGGGAGCGCGCCCCTCCGCCGATCAGGTGCACCCGCTCGACCGGCACCCGCTGGGCGCGCAGCGCGTCGAGCCCGTCGGCCAGCCCGGACAGCATGCCCTCGACGGCGGCCCGGGCCACGTGCGCCGGGGTCATCGACGCCACGGACAGCCCGAGCAGCGAGCCGGTGGCCCGCGGCAGGTTCGGGGTGCGCTCGCCCTCGAGGTAGGGCACCAGGGTCAGGCCGTCGGCACCGGGCGGGGCGGCGAGCGCGAGGTCGCTCAGCGCCCGGTGGTCCACGCCGAGCAGGGCGGCCGCGGCGTCGAGCACCCGCGAGGCGTTGAGCGTGACGGCCAGCGGCAGGAAGGCGCCGGTGGCGTCGGCGAACCCGGCGACCAGGCCGCTCGGGTCCTGCACCGGCTCCGGCGCGACGGCCGAGACCACCCCGGAGGTCCCGACCGAGATCGCGACGTCCCCGCCGCGCATGCCCAGGCCCAGCGCGGCCGCGGCGTTGTCCCCGGCGCCGGGGCCGAGCACGAGGTGCCCGAGGCCCGCCGCGCCGTCCCCCCGGCCGGCCGGCTGGGCCGGGCCGAGCACCCGCGGGAGGACGACGTCGTCGGCGCCGCGGCGCAGCGCCCGGGCGAGCAGGTCGCGGCGGTACTGCCCGGCCGCCGGGTCGTAGTAACCGGTGCCGGAGGCCTCCGACCGGTCGGTGACCAGGTCCTCCAGGCCGGCGCCGCCGGCCAGCCGCCAGGTGAGCCAGTCGTGCGGGAGGGCGACGGCGGCCACCCGGGCGGCGTTGTCGGGCTCGTGGTCGGCGAGCCACCTCAGCTTGGTGGCGGTCAGGGACGCCACCGGCACCGTCCCGGTGGCCGCCGCCCAGGCGGCCGGCCCGTCGGCGGTCCCGGTGCCCAGGGCGCGGCCGAGCTCGGCGGTCAAGTCCGCAGCGGCGTCGGCGCTGCGGGTGTCGTTCCACAGCAGGGCTGGGCGGATCACCGCACCGTGGGCGTCGAGGGCGACCAGGCCGTGCTGCTGGCCGCCGACGGCGACCGCGGCGACGTCGTCGAGGCCGCCGGCCGCCGCGACCGCCACCTGGAGGGCGTCCCACCACGCGGCCGGGTCCACCTCGGTGCCCGGCGGGTGCGGGGCCTGGCCGAACCGGCGCAGCCGCCCGGTCTCGGCGTCGCGGACGACGACCTTGCAGGACTGGGTGGAGGAGTCGATCCCGGCGACCAGCGTCTGGCTCATGCGGTCCATGCTCCCCCGCCCGCCGTCCCCGACGTGCCTGCCCGGCTCATCCGACCAGGTGCGCCAGCGCCAGCTGGTTGAGCCGGACGAAGCCGTACTCGCGGGCGGCGGCGGCATCGGCGTCGAAGTCCTCGAACGCGGTGCGGTCGGCGAGCAGGTCGGCCACCGACTCCCCCGCCGCGAGGGTGGGCTCGGCCAGCTCGAGCACCCCGGCCGCCTCGAGGGCGGCCTGGACCTCGGGGTCGGCGCGGTAGGCCCGGGCCTTCTCGGCGAGCAGGAGGTAGGTCTCCATGTTGGCCGCGGCGGACTCCCACACCCCGGACAGGCCCTCGGTGCGGGAGGGCTTGTAGTCGAAGTGGCGCGGCCCGGTGTAGCGCGGCCCGCCGCCGGGGAACCCGTTCTCCAGCAGGTCCACGGTGAAGAAGGCGGACAGCAGGTCCCCGTGCCCGAAGACCAGGTCCTGGTCGAACTTGATGGACCGCTGCCCGTTGAGGTCGATGTGGAAGAGCTTGCCCGACCACAGCGCCTGCGCCAGGGCGTGGGTGTAGTTCAGGCCGGCCATCTGCTCGTGGCCGGTCTCGGGGTTCAGGCCGACGATGTCGCCGTTGTCGAGCTGGGCGATGAAGGCCAGGGCGTGGCCGACCGTGGGCAGCAGGATGTCCCCGCGGGGCTCGTTGGGCTTGGGCTCCAGGGCGATCCGCAGCCCGTAGCCCTGGTCCTTGACGTACCCGGCGACGGCGTCGATCCCCTCGCGGTAGCGGTCCAGGGCGGCGTTGACGTCCTTGGCGCCGTCGTACTCCGCGCCGTCGCGCCCGCCCCACATGACGAACGTCTGGGCGCCGAGCTCGGCGGCGAGGTCGACGTTGCGCAAGACCTTGCGCAGCGCGAAGCGGCGGACGCTCCGGTCGTTGGAGGTCAGCGCGCCGTCCTTGAACACCGGGTGGGAGAAGGTGTTCGTGGTGACCATCTCGATGGTGAGGCCGGCGTCTTCGGTCGCCTGCTTGAAGGTGCTGAGGATCTGCTCCCGGGTCGCGTCCGGGGAGCCGAAGGGGACGACGTCGTCGTCGTGGAAGGTCACGCCCCAGGCGCCGAGCTCGGCCAGCCGGGCGGCGTACTCCCAGGGGTCCAGGGCGGGCCGGGATGCCTCCCCGAACTGGTCCCGGCCGGTCCAGCCGACCGTCCAGAGGCCGAAGGAGAACCGGTCTTCGGGGGTGGGCTTGCGCGTCATGGCGCCTCCTCGTCGAGTTTTGTTGTTCCGATGAACTTAACCCCGCTGGGGCGCTAGGGTCAACAGGTGCCCGCGTCCTCCCCCGTCCCGCAGCGGCGCGCGAACGCTCCGGCGACGGCGGCCGGTGCCGTGCCGGCCGCCCCGGGTGCCGGCCGCCCACCGACAGCCGGTGCCGTCGGCGCCCGCCCGGCCCCGGCACGCCCCGCCCGGGTCCGCCCGGCCGGATCCAGCCCCGTCGGGCCGGGCCGCCAGGACAGCCTGCGGGCGCACAACCTCGCCGTGCTGACCACCGAACTCTTCGGCTCCGGCCGGCCCCTCTCCCGCGCGGACCTGGCTGGACGGACCGGCCTGACCCGCTCGACGGTCTCCCGGCTCGTCGAGGACCTGCTCGGGGCCGGGATCGTGGCCGAGCTGCCGGCCAGCGCCGGGCTCCGCGGCCGGCCGGCCGTCCCGCTCGCCCCGGCCGGCCGCACCTTCGCCGGGCTGGGCCTGGAGGTCAACGTCGACTACCTGGCCGTCCGCGTGCTCGACCTGCGCGGCGAGGTGCTCGCCGCCCGGACCGTCGGCCGCGACCTGGCGGGCTCGCCCGCCGCGGCGGTCCTGACCGACCTCGCCGGCCTCGCGACGGCGGCCCTGGCGGAGGCGGGCGCCGACCGGCTCGTCGGGTCCGTCCTGGCCGTCCCCGGCCTGGTCGGCCCGGACGGGCGCCGGCTGCTGCTGGCACCCAACCTCGGCTGGGCCGACCTCGAGCCGGCCCGGTTCCTCGCCCTGCCGGCCGACGTCGAGGTGGTCAACGAGGCGAAGCTGGCCGCCCTGGCGGCGGCGCACGCCGCGCCCGGCCGCCTGGCCGGGGCCCCGACCTTCTTCTACCTCTCCGCGCACGTCGGCATCGGCGCCGCGACGGTTCTCGACGGGCGGCTGGCCGACGGCCCGCGCGGCTGGGCCGGGGAGGTCGGGCACGTGGCGGTGGAGCCGGACGGGCCGCGGTGCCGGTGCGGGGCGCGCGGGTGCCTGGAGCAGTACGCGGGCAAGCAGGCGCTCCGCGCGGCTGCCGGCCTGCCCGCCACGGCCCCGCCGGCGGAGGTGCTCCGGCTCGCCGCGGAGCCGGGGTCCCCGGCCCGCGCGGCGCTGGACCGGGCGGGCTGGGCCCTCGGCGTCGTCCTGGCCGGGGTGGTCAACATCCTCGACGTCGAGGAGATCGTGCTCGGCGGGGAGCTGGCCCCGTTCCTGGACCACCTCCGCCCGGGCATCGAGGCCGAGCTCGGCCGGCGGGTGCTGGCCGCGCCGTGGTCGACGTTCATCGTCCGGGCCGACGGCGCGAGCGCCCCGGCGGCCACCGGTGGGGCCCTGCGGGCGCTGGCCCGGGTGGTGGCCGAGCCGGCGCGGTGGGTCGGGCCGCGCTAGCGACCTCGACGGCACGTTCTCGCCCGAGTGCTGCGTTCGCCGGGCACGCCTGTGGCCGGTATGGGTCCGGCGCCAGCGTGGTGCGCACGCGTGCTCGCGTTCCGGCAGCCCGTGCACCGGCCCTGACTACGTGGCGCGCTCGATCACCGTTCACGACGTGCCGGACGAGACCGGCGACGCGCTCGCTGCCCGAGCGGCACTGACCGGTCGTCTCAGGAGTATCTGCGCGCACCTGGTGGAGCTCGCGGACACCCCAGACCCGCAGGCCTGGCTGGCCGCGGTGCGAGCCCGCAAGGCCGCCACGCACAGCTCGCTCAGCGCGACCCGAGTGCTGGAGGATCGCGCAGCCGACCGGCCATGACCCTCCTCGCCTCCCGCGTCGAGCTCCTCCCAGACCGCCCGTGCGCCTCCCGGTGTGGGAGCTTCCACCGGCCCGTCGGCAGAGATGGAGCGGTTCGAGTCCCGCAACACAGTGTTCGTCGTTCCGTGCAGCGGAGTCTGGTCGCCAGGGAGACCCGACGCCTGAGCTAAGGTCACGGAGCGCCGAACTCCGGGAAGGAGGCAGCGGGGTACCGGATTCGATCCCGGGCGCCGGCAGGGCGGCGGCCTGCGCCTGCCTGCCCCGCTCAGCCGGTCAAGGTGTGGAAGCCCCGGGTCGACTCACGCGGCACAAGCTTGCACAGCGCCTTCTCGACACCCGGCGAGGGCCGGCCCTGGATGGCCGCGAAGAGGCGCGCTGCCGCGCGTCGCCCCACCTCCTCGAGGTTCATGTCGACGCTGGTGAGCTGGGGCCTCGAGTGCTCGACCATGACCCCCCAGTTGTCATGGCCCGTGACGGCGACGTCCTCGGGCACGCGCAGGTCGTGCTCCCGTAGGGTGTCGAGGACGCCCCGGGCGATCTGGTCGCTGCCGCAAATCACGGCGTCGAGGTCGGGGTGCTTGCCGAGGATCGTCTCCATGCCGTCCCGCCCCCAGGCCTCGTCCCAGGACCCGAAGAAGGCCTGGCCGTCGAGCGGTTCGACGCCGGCTGCCACCAGCGCGCCCATGGCGCCCCTGGCTCGTTCCCGCGCCGCCGAGTATGTCTCGTCCCCCGTGATGACCGCGATGCGGCGGCGGCCCCGGGAGAGCAGGTGCTCGGCGACGAGCACACCGGCCTGGACGTTGTCACTCACCTGAGACATGTCCTGCGGGTCCTCGGAGGGGGCGTACGCGTAGACGACCGGCACGGGGAGCCTCCCGAGCGATGGACGCACGTCCGGCCGGGCACCGACGATGATGAGGCCGTCGACGTTGCGCCCGAGCAGCGCCTGGACGTGGTAGCGCTCGCGGATCTTGTCCCCCCGGGCGTCGCACAGCAGCACCGACACCTCGCCGCTGCCCGCCTCGTCCTCCGCGCCGAGCAGGGTCGGGATGGAGAAACGCCCCTCGAGGTCGTGCGTGATGAGGCCGATCGCGCCGGACCGGCCCTTCTTCAACTGCTGGGCGAGCGCGTTCGGACGGAACGCGAGCTCCTCCGCCGCGGCCACCACCCGTTGACGCGTCTCCTCACGCACCTGCCGGCGGCCGTTGAGCGCCTTGGACGCCGTCGCGACCGAGACACCGGCGATCCGTGCCACGTCCGCGAGCGTCGGTCTGCGCACGGGGATGTTGTCTACCGCCACAGCACGATCCTCTCTGAGTCACTGCCCGGCGACCTCCGCCACGACCGCAGGGCGGTCGAGGCGGAGGTGGTGGGTATCGATCAGTCGCCCTGGGCGATCGGTAGCCAGATCCGCATCGTGCTGGGTCCACGGTTCCCCCACCGATGGTAGGGGGTGAGGCGGACGTCCTGCCCGTGGCGCTCCAGCTTTGCCGGCGCAGCACTGTAGGCAGAACCCGCATTCTCGGGCATCTCGACCGTCCACCCGGTCACGACAACGGTCCCGTCCTCCACGCGCAGCGGCGCGGTCGTGTCGACCTGCAGCGTGGCGACGTCGGCACCTCCGGGCTGGTCGACCGACTCCGCGCACATGACGAGCGGCCCGCGCTCGACCGCGACACAGCCGCGAACGGCATCGACGCGCGGGTCGGGGTAGGTCCATCGGCTCTCCATCGCGATGACGACCTCGATCACCGTCCCGGCGGCCATCACGCCCCGGTGCACGAACGCCGGGGCCTGCGCCGGTCGCGGACCCTCGCCGTCTCCGAGGTCCACCGTCGCTTCCGAGGCCCAGCCCGGGACCCGGACCGTGAGCTCCCACGCGTCCGCGGGCGCGTCCAGGACCTCGATCCGCACCCGGCCGTCATGCGGGTACTCGGTCGAGACCCGGATCGTCACGCTGCGACCGCCCGGCAGCTCCGTGCTCACGGTGCCGGGGACGAACTGGAGGAGCTGCAGGCCGTCCTCGGTGCGGGTCGCCACGTACGAGGCCAGCTGGGCGAAGGTGCGCGAGACGTTCGTCGGGCAGCAGGAGACCTCGAACCACGCGGCGCGGCCGGAACCGGAGGCTCGCGGGTGGATGCGGTCCTGCGGCAGCGGCGTCCCAGCCTCCCGCCGGTGGAGCGTGTTCGTGTAGAAGAACCCCTTGCCGTCCTCCGCGGGGCTCGTCGCCACCACGTTGTAGAGGCTGCGCTCGATGACGTCGGCATACCCCAGGTCGCCCTTGGCCAGGAGCAGGCGCCACGCCACCATCACCGACGCGATGCCGGCGCAGGTCTCGCAGTACGCCCGGTCCGGCGGCAGCTCATAGTCCTCGCCGAAGGCCTCGTCCTGGTGGTGGGAACCCATCCCACCGGTGATGTAGGTCCGGCGCGCCAGGGTCCGCGCGTACTGCTGCTCGACCGCGTCTACGAGGTCCGTGTCGCCCTCCTCGACGCCGACGTCCACGGCGGCCGCGGCGAGGTAGAGGGCCCGGACGGCGTGCCCGCGCAGCACCTCGGCGTCGCGGACAGGCACGTCGTCCTGGAAGTACGAGCGCCCGAACTCGATGTCGGCGAGGGTGCCGTGACCGCGCCGCTCGATGAAGAGCCGCGCCTGCTCGAGGTAGCGCTCCTCCCCGGTGGCCCGGTACAGCTCCACGAGGGCAACCTCGATCTCCGGGTGCCCGCACACCCGCTGCAACCCGTCCGCGCCGAAGGTCCGGCACACGTGGTCGGCGGCCCGCAGGGCGACCCGGACGAGCGGGTCCTCCATCCCGAACCCGGTGCGCAGCCGAGCGACCGCGGCCTGGACGAGGTGGCCGACGTTGTACAGCTCGTGGCCCCACTCGAAGTCCGTGTAGCGCTCGTCCTGACCCGGGTTGTCGAAGCGGGTGTTGAGGTACCCGTCGGGCTGCTGGCACGCGGCGATGCGGGCGACGACGTCGTCGAGGGTCGCCTGCAGCGACTCATCGCCGGTCCGCCCGATCTCCCACGCCATGGCCTCGAGCAGCTTGTACACGTCCGAGTCCGCAAACTCCCGTCCCTGCCGCTCCTTGGCGACCCGCCCGGCGAGCAGGGCGTCGAAGTTGTTGAGCCAGCCCGCCTGCGTCTCCCAGTGGAGGCAGTGCGGGATCATCGTGTCGCCGTTGAGGGCCTGCCGCTGCCCCCAGAACCCGTCGGTGATCGTCACGCTGTCGATCCCCAGCGGCGTGAGCGCGGTCGGCACGGTGGGCAGCACCGGGGCCGCCGTCGTCTGTGTCATGAGTCCATCAACCCTTAACTGCACCTGATGTGAATCCCTTGATGTAGTACTTCTGCAGCGAGAGGAAGAGCACCACCGCCGGAATAGCAAGAACCACGACCCCGGCCGTCGTCAGGCCGTAGTCGATTACGCCCATCACCTGCTGGCGCATGTTGACCATGGCCAGCGGGAGCGGAGCGTTGTCCGCTCCGAGCAGGTAGAGCGGAACCATGAAGTCGTTCCACGCGATGAGGAACACGAACAGGCCGACCGTCACGAGTGGCGCCCGCACGGCGGGGATCATGATCCGCCAGAACGCACGGAAGGTGCCGCAGCCGTCGAGCAGCGCGGCCTCCTCGAGCTCGCGCGGAACCGCCTCGAAGGCGTTACGCATCATAAAGGTGGAGAAGGGCAGCTGGAACAGGGCGAGCACGAGCCCGACACCGACGAGGCTGTTCTGCAGCCCGATCTCCCCCAGCCAGACGGACAGCGGGATGAGGAGCGCGGCGTACGGGACCATGAGGATCGCCAGCACCGACATGAACACGATGTTCTTCCCGCGGAAGGAGAACCGCGCGAAGCCGTACCCGCCGGTGGTCGCGACCACGAGGGCCGTGCCCACCGCCACGACCGAGATGATCAGGGAGTTGCGCAGGTACGTCCACAGTCCTTCGCCGTAGCCGACGAGCGCCGCGTAGTTGCCCAGGCCGTAGCCGTCGGCCTGCGACGTGGCCGGGTTGGGTGACACAGAGTTCACCACTGCCCAGGCGATGGGCAGGAGGAAGGTCAGGGCGAGAAGCCCGGTGAGTACGTAGTATACGACGCGCCTGGAGGTAGTGGTCATGATCGCCTTCCTCAGTCCTTGTCGCGCCCGCGCAGCGCGCGCAGCTGGAACAGGTTGACGACGACGAGCGCGACGAGGACGAGCACCGACAGCGCCGCTGCCATGCCGAGGTCCTTCTTCGTCTCGAAGGCGTACTTGTAGATGAGCAGGACGATGGTCATCGTCTCGTTGTTCGGCCCACCCTTGGTCAGGATGTAGAACTGGTCGAAGGCCAGCAGCGAGCCCGTGATCGACAGGATCATCGTCATCGCAATGGTGGGCCGCAGGAGCGGCAGGGTGATCTTGCGCAGCTGGGTGACCTTGCTCGCGCCGTCGAGGCTCGCGGCCTCGTATATGTCGCCCGGGATCGCCTGCAGGCCGACCATCGTGAGGATCATGTAGTACCCGGCGAACCGCCACACGACGAGGACGACGGTGGCCCACAGCGCCCCGTTCGCGGTGCCGAGGATCGATTCCCTGACGTCCATGAGACCGAGCTGGTCGAGGATCGGGTTGAGCGGTCCGACCTGGGGCGAGTAGAGCGCATAGAAGAGCAGCGACGACGAGGCGATGCCGAGCGCGGACGGCACGAGGATCGCGGTCCGCAGCACGTTGTTCCACCGGCGCGCCTCCTGCACGAGGAGAGCGAGGAGGAACGCGATCGGCATGAGGATCAGCGTCGTCAGCAGGGTGTAGCGGAGGGTGAAGCTCACCGACTGCCCGAGCAGGGGGTCGGCGAGGACGTTGGTGAAGTTGTCGGGGAAGTTGCTCCCGCGGTTGCCGCCCATGAGGCTCCAGTCGGAGCCGGACATGAACGCGACGAGTCCGATCGGGACGATGAAGAGTCCGACGACGAGGATCGCCGTCGGCGCGACGAAGGCCCACCCGCGCAGGGCGTCCTTGCGGCCTCGTGGTGACGGCGTGCGGACGGCGCGACGCACCGCGGTCGCAGCGACTTCAGCAGCCATGATGCCTTCCTGGGTGGCGGGGAGGGACGGCGCTGCCGGCCGGGGCTGGTGCTGCTGCGCCCCCGGCCGGCAGCGGCGACTACTGGGCGAGGATCGCGTTGATGGCGTCGTTGTGGGCCTCGATCGTGCTCGCGTCACCCCACACCGCATCCTGGATGAGGAGCTGCCAGGGGCTGCCCGCGGCGTTGAACGCCTCGTTGAAGTTGACGGCCACCGGGGTGCGGCCGTCGGCGACCGTGGCGTTGGCGATCGCGGTGCGCGGGTCGGCGTCCGCGTAGCCCTCGGCGAGGACCGTGAGGTTGGCCGCCGTGTCGTTGTTGTCGGCGAAGACCGTCTGCTGGGCCTCGTCGGACATGAGCCAGGCCATGAAGTTCCAAGCCTGCGCGGCGTTCTCGGAGCTGCGGGAGATGCCGATCGCGTCACCGCCGAGGAACGTCGAGCCGCCGCCGTCCACACCCGGGATCGGCGCGACGCCGACCTCGAAGGGACCGTCCTCGAACATCCCCGTCACCGCGGTGAAGGGGTAAGGCATGACGCCGATGTTGCCCTCCTGGAAGGGGGCGGTCCACGTCGCACCGGTCTCGTCGCGCGAGCCCGCACCGAGGCCGTTGTCGATCTCGGCGAGCTGGCGGTAGGCGCTGTAGACCGCCGTCGCCTCGTCGCTCGCCATCATCGCCTCCGTGCCGTCGGCGCTCAGCGGCTCGCCGCCGCTGGCCCAGATGCTCGGGAGCAGCTTGAAGACCAGGGCGCCGCCGGACTGTCCCGCGAGGTAGCTGCCCGCGACACCCTCCTGGTCGAGCGCGGCCACGGCGGTCGCGTGCTCGACGAACTCGTCGAGGGTCTGCGGTCCCTGCTCCGGGTCGAGGCCGGCCTGCTCGTACAAGTCTTTGTTCCAGACCATGACGGAGATGTCGGTGACGAACGGCAGGGTGTGCTTTCCGCCCTCGATGGTGCCGGCGTCGATGTGGCCCTGCTGGAGGTCGTCGAGGTTGGCGAGCGAGTCGATCTGCTCGGTGATGTCGAGGAAGATGCCCTCGTTGGTCCAGTAGGGGATGCGGACGACGTCGCCGGCGAGGATGTCGGGCAGGGTGTCGGTCTGCGCAGCGGCTCCGACCTTGCCCTCGACGTCGTCGTTCGGGAGGATCTCGAGCTCGACCTGGTTCTCGTGCGTGGCGTTGTACGCCTCGACCGCGTTGATGGCCTGGCGCTCCAGGGGGGCGCGTGTCCACATCGTCAGCGTGGTGCCGTCGTCGGTGCCCTCGGCGGGGATGGAAACGGCATCGCCGCCCGCCTCGCCCTCGTCGTCGCTGCCGCACGCGGTGAGGCCCGCGAGAAGTAGACCCCCGGCCAGAACTGCTGCGCCGGTGCGGAAACTGTGGTGTCTAGCCATGTTCATTCCTTCTCGAGTCGTCGTTGAAATCGAAGTGCGCTGACAACGTGCCCGGCCGCCGGAAGTTGTCAGAACGACAGGACCGGCAAGCGCGACCTCCTCACGAGGCCGAAACGTACCGAAATCGTTATCCGGAACCATAGCCAGCCGTAGGGACCTGCGTCAAGTCTCGCGTGTCGTACGTTGCGGACGGGTCGCCGACGGTGCCCGATGCTGGCCGGTACCGAAGTGGATTTCGGCCCTGCCCAGAGGTGAGTCCGGCTGCTCCGGTGGTCCCGCAGCAGCCCCCGTGTCGTCGAGGGCGTTCGTCCCGTCAGACCGTCGACGGACTCCCACGCCTGTCAGCAGCTCGGCGCGACTCTCCCCAATGAGCTCAGGGTCCTGGCGGTCCGCTCTCCACAGTCTGTAACCCGGTTGCCCCGTGAGCCACGAGGGGCTATGGGGCAACCGGGTCAGACGTGACGCGTCTCAGGCCTGGTGCTGCCGACACCGGGCGAGCAGCACGAGCATGACGCCGGCGACGCCCAGGACGAGTGCCACCAGCAGCGGTGCCGTGCTCGCACCGGTGCCCGCCAGGTCACCCTCCGCCCCGGGGGCTGACTCGTCCACGACTTCCGGGTCCACGACCGCCGCGTCCTCGTCGGAGCCGCTCTCCGGCTCCGTGGTCGGGTCCGTCGGGTCGGTCGGCGGGTCCGTCAGGTCCGTCGGGTCCGTCGGTTCACTCGGGTCGGTCGGCGGGTCAGTCGGGTCCGTCAGGTCCTCCCCCGCGACGACCGTCACGGTGGCACCGCGGCGGTCGTCCCTGCCTCCTCGACGGTGCCGTCCACCGTGGAGGTGCCCGACTCGGCGTAGCTCGGCGGCTCCACCGGTGACCAGGTGACCGGCAGCATCTCCCGCGAGCCGTCGTTGTACTGGACGACGACGGTCGCCGGCAGCTGGGGCGCCACCCCGGCCCGGGTCGTCACCTCGACCGGGTCGATGGTGTTGATCTGACCGGGCGGGGTCGCCCGGACCCACACCGTGACCTGCGGGACCAGTGGCGTGCCGTCCGCGATACCGGTGACCGTGAAGGATCCGTCGGCCGCCACCTGGTCCTCCGTGATCGCCGGCCACGTGACGCCGACCGTGCCTCGGCTCCCGTCGGCGTACACCGCGGCGACCTCCGTGGGCAGCTCCGGGACGACACTGACGTCGGTGCGCACGTGCAACTCCTCGAGCGACTCCGGCGCGTCGGCGAAGACCTCCCACTCGGCGACACCCACGGCGGAGTACCGACCGCTGCCCTCCGACGCGTGGAACGTCGCCCGGAGCTGGTCGGTGGAGACCGCGCCGAAGGACACCTCGTTCTTTCCCTCGGCACTCGTGCCGTACTCGCCGACACCAGGCAGCTCGGCCCACTCGCCGGTAGCGAGGTCGCGGTACTCCAGTACCCACGAGTCGGGCACCACCACCCCGTTGCCCGAGCCTTGGGGGCTGTCGAACCAGAACATCATCGTCGCGCTCGAGACGCGCTGCGGGGTGTCCCAGCTGTACTGCAGCCAGCGGGTGGCCGGCGCGTTCCCGCTCCAGGTGCCCCACACCTCGGTCTGCGCACCGCCGCTGTTGCGCCCCTCACCGTTGTTCACGGCGTTGACGTCGTTCCAGCTGGCCGTGAAGGACGCGCTCGGGGTTGCTATGGGCGCGACGTTCGCCGTGCCCGTCGCGGGTGCGCGTCCATCGACGACGACCTCGGCCGAGCTCTCCAGCTCGCCGTCGGAGGCCGTGAGCCGCAGCCGGTACTCACCGTCGGCGCCGAACCGGACCACGGTGGTCGCCGAGGACGGGTCGTCCAAGAGCGGGGAGCGCCCTCGGGTGCCGAGACGACCGTCCACTCGGAGGTGAGTTCACCATCGGGCAGTCCGTCGTCGAGCACGGTGCCGATGAGGCGTGCGGAACTGGGACGACGATAGTCGGGGTCGACGACCGCCCGCACGCTCGGCGCCTAGTTGCTGACCTCCGGTGCCTCGGCACCGGTGTGGCGGACCTGGACCTCCTTGATCCCCGTACGGAAGCCTGGCGCGTGGGTCACGGTGACTCGCAGCTGACTCGTCGAGACCCTCCGGGAACTGCACGAGGTTGTAGTTGCCGCGCGGGTAGACCGGCGTCTTGGCCTGGCCGGGCCCGGCTCGCCACTCCGAGCCGTCGTGATACTCCACGGAGTACATCGACGGCGCGGCGTAGCCCGGGCGCGTCCCGGCAAGCCGCCCACCCTGCGGGTTGTCCGACGAGGACGTCCGATAGAAGTACAGCCGTACCTCGTCCACGGCCTGGGCGTCACCGAGGTCGATGGTCAGGGAATCCTCGGCGTTGGGCGAGCCCAGCGTGCCCCAGAAGGGCTCGTTGATGGTGGTGCCGTTGACCGCGGCCTCGGGGCTGCTGTAGGAGGCGTTCTGGGTGTAGGTCGCCGTGACGTCGGCCCCCTCGGCGAGGTTCGGGACGTTCGTGGTGCCCGTGGTGATGCCCTGGCCTGCCTTGGCGAAGATGTCGACGACTCGGTCCTCGTCGTCGAAACGGACCTCCTCGGGTGCCTGGACGTCGAGCGCCGTGGAGTACACCTCGGTGACGCCGTCGCCGGTTTCCTCGACCTCTCCGGTCGCGGGGTCGAAGACGACGCGGCCGAGCGAGTCGACCGTGAGGGCCAGGTCCCCGTCGAGGAAGACCGAGTACCCCTCGGGGACGCCCTCCCCGTAGGGCCGCTCCCCGTCGCCGGGCTCGTCCCACACGACCGTGAGGTCGCGGTCGCGGTACCGGATGTTGTCGGCCGTGAAGTACGGCCAGTCGATGTCGATCGGGTCGAGCTCGATCTTCGCGTCGGAGCGGGGGCGCAGGCCCATCGCGTCCTCGATCATCGTGAAGTTCGTCGTCACGAGGATCGTGTGGTGGATCCACGAGCGGTAGCCGATGCCCTGCTCGTCGCCCCACTCGGTGTTCGCGGTCGCGGTATTCCAAAACTCGTTCTGGTCCGGCAGGCGGTTGTCACCGTCGATGTAGTGGGCCCACGCGTTCCAATACAGGAGCTTCTTGTAGTAGTCGGCCCCGACGTGCTCGTTCGGCACCATGACGACGGTCTCGGTACCCTCTCTGACCACGTTTGCCTTGCCGAGGGGCACGAGTGCTCGCCTTCGCGCGCCACGTCGATCGACCACCGAGCCTTAGGGATACACGGCAGCCCATGATGACCGACTCAGCCCGCTGGCACCGGGCCGAGCAGGGCGTTGGCCCAGGCTCCGTGCACGGACTCGTCGTCGCTGGGGTGGAAGAGCCCGGCGAGGACGTCGCGGTACAGACGGGAGAGCTCGGCGCGGTTGAAGTAGGCGGAGCCGCCGGAGACCCGGATCGCCTTCTCCACCACCCGCAGGGCCGTCTCGGTGGCACGAGACTTCACGGCCGAGAGCTGCGGCAGCCACAGCGCCCCCCGGTCCGCGCCGGCGTCCACGTCCCGGGCGATCGCGTCGACCTGCGGGTAGATGCCGTCCAGCTCGATGGCGGCGTCGGCCAGCCGCCAGCGGATGTCCGGGTCGTGGGCGTAGGGCGCGCCGGCGTTCTTCATCGACCTCCGGGACTGCACGGTCGCGACGGCGACGTCGAGGGCGCGCTGGGCCACGCCGGTGTAGACCGCGGCCAGCAGGATCTCGAAGTTGGCGAAGATGCCGAAGATGAAGGGGTCCGTGGTCGGGCCGGGCGGGATGCGGCGCACGATCCGGTCGGCCGGCGCATGGGCGCCGTCGAGCACGGTGGTGCACGACTGGGAGGCCCGCATGCCGAGCGCGTCCCAGTCGTCCTTGACCTGCACCCCGCCGCCGTCGCGGCGGATGAAGCCCCAGACGTTGTGCGGCCCGTCCGTACCGGTGCTGTCGGTGCCGAAGGTGCCCATCCGGGTCCAGGCCGGGGACAGCGAGGTGAAGATCTTGGTGCCGGAGAAGGAGTACCCGCCGGCGCCGTCGGGCCGCGCCTCGCTGCCCGAGCCGAAGAGGACCAGGTCGTTGCCGGCCTCGGAGACCCCGAAGGCGAAGAGCTCGCCGGCGGCCGCCTCGGTCAGGACGAAGTCGGTGGAGTGGTCCCCGGCGGCGAGCACGGTCCGGGCGACGCCGACCCACACGTGGTGCATGTTGACGGCGAGGGCGGTGGCGGGGGCGGCGCCGGCCAGGCGCATCTGCTCCCGCGCCATCTCGGCCAGGCTCAGGCCCGCGCCGCCGAAGGACTCCGGGACGAAGGCGGTGAGGTACCCGGCGTCGACGAGGTCGGCCAGGTCCTCGGTGAAGAACTCGTTGGCGGCGTCGTAGCCGGCGGCCCGGGACCGGATGCGGTTCAAGAGGTCGTCGGTGAGGACCTGACGAGGCATGGGGGCTCCTTCCAGTTGCACGCCGACCCTACGTCGGCGCCCCGGCCGCCCGTCGGGCGGCCGGGGCGCGGTGGCGGGGAGGTGCGGCCGGGGGAGTTGCGGCCGGACTCGCCCTGCGGCGGGAGGCGTGCCCTACATGCCCTGCGCCAGGCGGTAGTAGGCCTGGTTCCAGCGAAGCTCCTGGGCGAAGCCGCGGGTGGTGGTGGTCGCGTCGATGACGGCCAGCTCGATGCCGGCGATCTCGGCAAGGTCCGCGAAGGCCTCCAGGCCGACGGCGGTGGACAGCACGGTGTGGTGCGCGCCGCCGGCGGTGAGCCAGCACTCCGCGGAGGTGGGCAGGTCCGGCCGGGGCTGCCACACGGCGCGCGCGACGGGCAGGTTCGGCAGCGGGGCGTCCGGGGGGACCAGGTCGACGACGTTGGCGGTCAGCCGGAACCGCTCGCGCATGTCGGCCAGGGAGACGACGATACCGGGCCCGGGGTCGGCGGTGAACACCAGCCGGACCGGGTCCTCCCGGTTGCCGATGCCCAGCGGGTGGATCTCCAGCCGCGGCCTCTCGGCGGTGAGGGTGGGGCAGACCTCGAGCATGTGGGCGCCGAGGATCTTCTCCTTGCCCGGGGTGAGCTCGTAGGTGTAGTCCTCCATGAGGGACGCCCCGCCGGGCAGGCCGTAGCCCATCACCTTCGCCGCCCGGACCAGGACCGCGGTCTTCCAGTCGCCCTCGGCGCCGAAGCCGTACCCGTCGGCCATCAGCCGCTGCACGGCCAGGCCGGGCAGCTGGCGCAGGGCGCCGAGGTCCTCGAAGTTCGTGGTGAACGCGCCGAAGCCGCCGTCCTGCAGGAAGGACCGCAGGCCGAGCTCGAGGCGGGCGCCGTAGCGCAGCGACTCCCGGCGCTCCCCGCCCGGGCCGAGCTCGGGCGCGACGTCGTAGGCCTCGTCGTACTCCGCGACCAGGGCGTCGACGTCGGCGTCGTCCGCGGCCTCGACCGCCGCGACGAAATCGTTGACGCCCCAGGTGTCCACGGCCACGCCCAGGGCCAGCTCGGCCTCGGTCTTGTCGCCCTCGGTGACCGCGACGCCGCGCATGTTGTCCCCGAACCGGGCCAGGCGCAGGTGCCGCATGGCGTCCCAGCCGGCGGCGGCCCGCACCCAGGTGCCGACCTTGGCCTGGACCGGCGGGGCGGCGGCGTGCCCGACGACGGTCTTGCGGCGGGCGCCGAGCCGGGCGGCGAGGTAGCCGAACTCCCGGTCCCCGTGCGCGGCCTGGTTCAGGTTCATGAAGTCCATGTCCAGGTCTGCCCAGGGCAGCACCACGTTGGCCTGGGTGTGCAGGTGGAGCATCGGCTTGGTCAGGGCGTCCAGGCCCTGGATCCACATCTTCGCCGGGGAGAAGGTGTGCATCCACACGACCACCCCCAGGCACCTGTCGTCGGCGTTGGCGGCCAGCGCGGCCCGGCGGATGGCGGCGCGGTCCTTCAGCACCGGCTTCCACACCACGGGCACCGGGACGTCCTCGGCGGCGTCGAGGGTGGCGGCGACCTGCTGGGACTGCTCGGCGACCTGGCGCAGGGTCTCCTCGCCGTAGAGGTCCTGGGACCCGGTCAGGAACCAGACCTCCTTGCCCAGGTACGGGTTCTCCATCACTGCTGCTCCTCCTGGGGCTGGCCGTAGACGTTCTGGTAGCGGTCGTAGAGGCGGTCGATGTCCGCCTGCGCCAGGCGGGTCGGCGTGCCGAGCTGGCGGGCGATGTGCACGGTGCGGGCGACCTCCTCGCACAGCACCGCCGCCTTGACCGCCGCCCGGGCGTCCGGGCCGACGGTGAACGGGCCGTGGCTGGCCATCAGCACGGCCGGGGAGCGGGACTCCCGGAGCGTCTCGACGATGCCGCGGCCGATGGAGTCGTCCCCGATGAGCGCGAACGGCCCGACCGGGATGTCGCCGCCGAACTCGTCGGCCATCATCGTCAGCACGCACGGGATGGGCTCGGCGCGGGCGGCCCACGCGGTGGCATAGGTGGAGTGGGTGTGCACCACCCCACCCACCTCGCTCATGTGCCGGTAGACGTAGGCGTGGGCGGCGGTGTCGGAGGAGGGCTGGAGGGACGTCGGGGTGCCGTCGTCGATCTTGGTGCCGTCCAGGTCGCAGACCACCATGGCCGCCGCGGTCAACTCGTCGTAGGAGACCCCGGAGGGCTTGATGACGAACAGGTCGGTGCCCGGGACCCGCTCCGAGACGTTGCCGGCGGTCCAGACCACCAGCTCGTTGCGGGGGAGCTCGGCATGCAGGGCGGCCACCCGCTCGCGGCAGGCCTGGACCGCGGCCTGGGTGCCCGGGGCCAGCTCGGCCAGCGCCGCGGTCATCGGACGGCCTCGGTGGCGCGCTCGACCTCGTCGGCGGCCCGGCCGGTGGCCGCGCCGCTACCGGCCGCGCCCCGGTCGGCCCCGGCCCGGGCCGCCAGCGCCTCCCGGCGGATCCGCCGCAGGCGGCGCATCACGTCGTTGCCGCCGCGGCCGAAGTGGTCGTGCAGCCGGGTGTACTCGGCGTACAGGGCGTCGTAGCGCAGCGCGGCGTCCTCGTCCGGGGTGTACGCGGCGACCGTGCGCCGGCCCATCGCCCGGGCGGCGGCGCGCACGTCCCGGTAGGCGCCGGCGGCGACGGCGGCGTGGATGGCCGAGCCCAGTGCCGGGCCCTGGCTGGAGACGATGGTGGACAGCGGCAGTCGGGTGACGTCGGCGTAGAGCTGCATGAGGAACGTGTTCTTCAGCAGCCCGCCGGCCACCACGAGCTCGGTCACCGGCACCCCGGCGGCGTTGAACGCCTCCACGATGGTGCGGGTGCCGAACGCGGTGGCCTCCAGCAGCGCCCGGTAGACGTCCTCCGGGCGGGTGGCCAGGGTCAGCCCGACCACCAGGCCGGAGAGCTCGTGGTCCACCAGCACCGACCGGTTGCCCGAGTGCCAGTCCAGCGCCACCAGGCCGTGCTCGCCGACCTCCTGCGCGGCCGCCTTCTCGGTCAGCAGCTCGTGCGGGCCGATGCCGCGCCGCTCCGCCTCCGCGGTGTACTCCCCGGGCACCTGGTTGGCCACGTACCAGGCGAAGATGTCCCCGACGCCGGACTGGCCGGCCTCGTACCCCCAGTACCCCTCGACGATCCCACCGCGGACCACCCCGCACATGCCGGGGACCTCCACGACGTCGCTGCCGTTCATCACGTGGCAGGTCGAGGTGCCCATGATCGCCACCATCTGGCCGGGGTCGACGGCGTTCGCGGCCGGGGCGGTGACGTGGGCGTCGACGTTGCCGACGGCGACCGCGATGCCCTCGGGCAGCCCGGTCCAGCCGGCCGCCTCGGCGGTGAGCGTGCCGGCCTGGTGGCCGAGCTGGCCGATCTCGTGGGCGACCTTGTCGGTGACGAAGCCGGCGAAGGCGGGGTTGAGCGCGGCCAGGAACTCCTCGTCCGGGTACTGCCCGTCCTGGTAGATGCCCTTGTACCCGGCCGTGCAGGCGTTGCGCACGTACCGGCCGGTCAGCTGCCAGACGATCCAGTCCGCGGCCTCGACCCAGTGGTCCATGGCGGCGTAGACCTCGGGGTCCTCCTCGAGGATCTGCAGGCCCTTGGCGAACTCCCACTCCGAGGAGATGAACCCGCCGTACCGGCCGAGCCACCTCTCCCCGCGCTCGCGGGCCAGGGCGTTGATCCGGTCCGCCTGGCCCTGCGCGGCGTGGTGCTTCCAGAGCTTGACGTAGGCGTGCGGCCGGGCGCGGAACCGGTCCAGCTCGCACAGCGGGGTGCCGTCGGCGGTCGTGGGCACCATGGTGCAGGCGGTGAAGTCGGTGCCGATGCCGATCACGTCCGCCGGGTTGGCGCCGGCCGCGGCCAGGGCCGCCGGGACCGCGTGCTGGAGCACCTCGACGTAGTCCCCGGGCGCCTGCAGCGCCCAGTCCGGCGGCAGCGGCTGGCCGGCGTCCGCGGTCAGCTCCCGGTCCATCACGGCGTGCGGGTACTCGTGCACCGCGCTGCCCAGCTCCGCGCCGTCGGCCACCCGGACCACCACGGCCCGGCCCGACAACGTCCCGAAGTCCACCCCCACCACGAGGGCCTTGCTGGCATCGACATCGACCATTGGATCCGGCTCCCTTGCCACTCGGCAGGCTTCGTTGGCACCTTCGCGCCCGGTGCGAGGGCGTTAGACGGAATGTTAGCGCTCACACTGGTGGCGTCAAGCAGCCGAAGGAATGCCAGGTGAAGCAGGCGGTGGAGTGTGACCCATCGATCAGCCGGCCGGAACGTCCGAGGGCACGGCCGCCAGTCAGCCTGGGGGGGCCACCGACGCTCGCGGCACCAGCCGGGGCAGGAGCATCGCGTCGGACGTCTCCGTCCCGGCGATCATCCCGAGCAGGACGGCGATGGCTTCGCGGCCGACGTCGGCGAACGGTTGCCGCACAGTGGTCAGCGGTGGCTCGTAGTAGGCGGCGCCGCTGATGTCGTCGAAGCCGACGACGGAGACATCCTCGGGCACCCGGACGCCTGCCTCGTGCAGCGCCCGGAGGATCCCGAGCGCCATCAGGTCGTTGGCGGCGAAGATGGCGCGCGGGGGCCGGCCGTCGGCGAGCAGCTGGCGTGCCACCCGGTGGCCGTCCGCGGGGTCCCAGCCGCCGCTGACCAGCGGCGGCACCTCGAGGCCGGCCGCGTGCATCTCCGCGCGGTAGCCGACCATCCGGGCGCGGGCGTCGTACCAGCTGGACGGACCGGCGACGTGGACGATCTCGGTGTGCCCGTGCTCGAGGAGGTGGCGGGTGGCCATCCGGGCGCCCGCCGCCTGGTCCACGGTCACCACGCGGAAGGCGGAGGTCCCGGTGAGTCCGGCGGCGACGAGGACGACCGGTAGCTCCTGGGACAGCTCTTTGGCCCCGGCCGCGACCTCCGTGACCGGGGCGACGACGACCACGCCGTCGACCCGGAGCTGGCGGAAGTGCTCCAGCGTCGCGTCTGCCGCCTGACCGTCCCGCATGATGGCCAGCGTGGTGGCGTAGCCGGCCGCGCGGGCCGCCTCCTCGGCCGCGATCGTCATGCTGCTCGGGCCGAAGCGGCTGTCCCCGGGGTTGACGACGCCGATGAGCCCGGTGCGGCGGGTGACCAGGGCCCGGGCGGCCAGGTTGCGGCGGTACCCCAGGCGCCGCATCGCCTCCGTCACCCGCTCCCGGGTGTCCGGCCGGACGAGCTCGGGGTTGTTGAGCACGCGGGAGACGGTCTGGTGGGAGACGCCGGCGACGGCGGCGACGTCGGCCATCGACGGCGGGCGGGCGCGCCGGACGGGGTCAGGTCCCATCACCGACCCTCCTCCGGCCACCGAGCGGAGCCAGCGTATCCACGTGCGTGCCGGGGGCGTGTCGGCCCCCGTCGCTACGTTGGCCGGGTGAGCCCAGCCGCGACGAAGACCGCCCGCCCCGCCTTCCGCTGCACCGAGTGCGGGTGGACCGCCACCAAGTGGGTGGGCCGGTGCGCGGAGTGCCAGGCGTGGGGCTCGGTCGAGGAGACCGGGACCGCGGCGGCGCCGGCGCGCGCCGCCGTCGCCCTCGCCCCCGCCAGCCCGGCCCGGCCGGTCGCCGAGGTGGACCTGGCGGCGGCCCGGGCCCGCAGCACCGGCGTGGGAGAGCTGGACCGGGTCCTCGGCGGCGGCATCGTGCCGGGCGCCGTCGTCCTGCTGGCCGGGGAGCCCGGGGTGGGGAAGTCCACCCTGCTGCTGGACGTGGCGGCCACCGCGGCGGCGAGCGCCGACCGCCCGGTCCTCTACGTCACCGGCGAGGAGTCCGCCGGGCAGGTGCGGCTGCGGGCCGAGCGGATCGGCGCCCTGCACCCCCGGCTGCTGCTGGCCGCCGAGACGGACCTGGCCACCGTGCTCGGGCACGTCGAGGCCACCGCGCCGGCCCTGCTCGTGGTGGACTCCGTGCAGACCATCGCCGACGCCGCGGTCGACGGCGGCGTCGGCGGGGTCAGCCAGGTCCGGGCGGTCGCCCAGGCCCTCATCCAGGTCGCCAAGACCCGGGGCATCCCGGTGCTCCTCGTCGGGCACGTGACCAAGGACGGCGGCATCGCCGGACCCCGGGTGCTCGAGCACCTCGTCGACGTCGTGTGCCACTTCGAGGGGGACCGGCACTCCCGGCTGCGGATGGTGCGCGCGGTGAAGAACCGCTACGGCCCCACCGACGAGGTGGGCTGCTTCGACCTGGGCGAGACCGGCATCGTCGGCCTGGCCGACCCCTCGGGCCTGTTCCTCTCCGGCGCCCGCTCCGCCGCGCCGGGGACCTGCGTGACCATCACGCTGGAGGGCCGCCGCCCGATGCCGGTGGAGATCCAGGCGCTGGTCGCGGCCACCACCCTGCCCGCCCCGCGCCGGGCGACCGCCGGCCTGGACGGCGCCCGGGTCGCGATGACCCTGGCCGTCCTGCAGGCCCGCCTCGGCACACGGCTGGCCGGCATGGACGTCTACGCCTCGACGGTGGGCGGCGCGCGGGCCGTCGAGCCGGCGGTCGACCTCGCCGTCGCCCTGGCCGTCTCCTCCGCCGCCGCCGGCCGCGAGCTCGCCGCGGAGGTGGTCGCCGTCGGCGAGGTGGGGCTGACCGGGGAGGTCCGGGCCGCCGTCGGCGTCCAGCGCCGGCTGGCCGAGGCCGCCCGGCTCGGCTTCCGCCACGCCCTCGTGCCCGCCCAGGGCGCCGGCGACCTGCGCCCCGTGCCCGGGCTCACGGTGCACCCGGTCGCCCACCTGAGCCAGGCGCTGGCGGCCGGGCCGGCCCTGGCCCCGGCCGCCGTCGTGACCGGATCGTGACCGCACCCACACGAGGGGAGCATCCCGCCGCGGGCGGCGCCGCACCTACCATGGGGGCGCGGAGCGGGAGGGTCGCTCCGCTCCGCCGACCGAGGGGTCCCGTGCACGACTCGCTCCGCACCATCCTGCGGGCCATCGCGCCCGGCACCGAGCTCCGGGACGGCCTGGAGCGCATCCTGCGCGGACGCACCGGCGCGATCGTCGTCCTCGGCTACGACGAGCGGGTCGAGGAGATGTCCTCCGGCGGCTTCGAGCTCGACGTGGAGTTCTCCGCGACCCGGCTGCGCGAGCTGGCCAAGATGGACGGCGCCGTCGTCGTCGACTACCCGGGCCGCCGCATCCGCCGGGCGAACGTCCAGCTCCTGCCGGACGCCCGGATCGAGACCTCCGAGTCCGGGATGCGGCACCGCACCGCCGAGCGCGTCGCCAAGCAGAGCGGCTACCCGGTGATCTCGGTGAGCCAGTCGATGCGGACGGTGGCCCTGTACGCCGACGGCCAGCGGCACGTGGTGGAGGACTCCGACGTCATCCTGTCCCGGGCGAACCAGGCGCTGGCCACCCTCGAGCGGTACAAGGCCCGGCTGGACGAGGTCTCCGGCACGCTGTCCGCGCTGGAGATCGAGGACCTGGTCACCGTCCGGGACGTGGTCACCGTGGTCCAGCGGCTGGAGATGGTGGCCCGGATCTCCGACGAGGTCGGCGGGTACGTCACCGAGCTCGGCACCGACGGGCGGCTGCTCTCCCTCCAGCTCGAGGAGCTCGTGCTCGGCCTGGACCCCGACCGGACCCTGGTGGTGCGGGACTACCTCGGCGAGCGCCGCGGCGCCCGGCCGCGGGAGGTGCTCGACGAGCTCGGCGCGCTCACCTCGGCCGAGCTCATCGACATGCCCACCATCGCCCGGGTGCTCGGCATCGGCGGCCCGGACGGGGACGCGCTCGACGACGCCCTCACCCCCCGCGGCTACCGCGTGCTGGCCAAGGTGCCCCGGCTGCCCGCGCCGATCGCCGAGGCGATCGCCGCGCACTTCGGCAGCCTGCAGACCATGCTGGCCGCCTCCACCGAGGAGCTCCAGCGGATCGACGGCGTGGGCCCGCACCGCGCCCGGTCCATCCGTGAGGGCCTGTCCCGGCTGGCCGAGTCCTCGATCTTGGAGCGGTTCGCCTGAGGCCTGCCGGGGCCGCGCTCCCGGCGCTCGGCGTACCAGGGCGAAGGTCCAGCCGACGGGCAACGAGGGCCTGGCCGCCGGGGGCTTGACCTGGAGCGCGCTCGAGCTTCTAGCCTGCCTGGCGTGACGGAAGAAGCCGAGAGACCGGGGCTGACGGTCGCGCAGATGGTGGCTGCGACCGGGGTGCCCGCGCACACGCTTCGCTACTACGAGCGGGCCGGGCTGATCCGGCCGGTCGCGCGGACCTCGGGGAACCAGCGCCGCTACTCGGGGGCCGACGTCGAGTGGCTGCGGTTCCTGCTGCGGCTGCGCGAGACCGGGATGCCGATCGCCCGGATGCGCGACTACGCCGAGCTGCGTGCAGCAGGCACACCGACGATCCGGGCGCGCCTGGCGCTGCTGGAAGCGCACCGGGCCGAGCTGCGGGAGCACGTCGCGCTGCTCCGCACGCACGAGGAGGCGCTCGACGCCAAGATCGCGACCTACCGCCACGACCTCGCCGACCTGGACGTGCACGACGACGGGACTGAAGGAGCAAAGACCCATGGGTGAACCCACGACGCGCGCGGACCGCTACGACCGCGGCCGGACAGTGCTCGACGTGATCGACGGCACGGCGGGAGCGAACGTCATCGACGCGCTCGCGGACGTGGCGCCGGAGCTCGGGCACCAGGTCGTGGCCTGGGGGTTCGGCGAGATCTACTCCCGTCCCGAGCTCGCCCCGCGGGACCGGCAGCTCGTGACGCTCGGGATGCTGACGGCGCTCGGCGGCTGCGAGCCACAGCTGGAGGTCCACATCAACGCGGCGCTCAACGTCGGGCTGACTCCCCAGCAGATCATCGAGGCCTTCCTGCACTCCGCGGTGTACTGCGGGTTCCCGCGCGCCCTGAACGCGACGTTCACCGCGAAGAAGGTCTTCGCCGAGCGCGGGCTGCTGCCGCTCGCGTGACCGCCGCTCGTCACCGCAAATCGTCGGCGACCGCCGGAGGGTCTAGCCGCCGAGGGTGAAGGTGGACTCGGCGCCGTCGAGCCGACGCCCGTCCAGGGTGGCCGAGACGCGATAGGTCCCCGCGCCCGCGACGCCGGCCGCCGAGCCGCAACCAGGCCGCGAGCGCCCGCCGTCCCAGGTGAGCGTCTCCTCGGCGTGGTCCCCGGCGTCGATCAGCAGCGGCCGCTCGGCCGGCTCGGCCCGGCAGTCGTCGGAGGACCAGACCCGGTCCTCCCCGGAGTGCACGGTCAGGACCAGGGCGGACCGGCCGGCGTCGGTCAGGCAGGCGGCCGTGCCGTCGTTGCCGAGGCGCACGGTGAACCGCACCGGCGTGCCGGTGGTGGCGCTGAGGTCGGCCGTCAGGTCCGTGCACTCCACCGGCTCGGCAGCCGGGCCGGAGCCGCCCTCGTCGCCCGCCTCGCCCTCCTCGACGGCGCCCGGCCCGGTGTCCGCACTGCTTCCGGCCGGACCGTCCTCCGCTGCCCCACCACCGGCGTCCGGGCCGGCCGCCGCCGCCGGCCCCAGCCCGCCGACCAGGGCCCGCACGGCCGCCGTGACGCCCCACGCGGCGAGCCCGAGGACGGCGAGGAGCACGACCAGGGCGACGATGCGTCGCCGGCGGATGACGGCCCGGCTCGGCCGGGTCCGGTTCGCCCGTGAGGCGGTCGCCGGGCCCGGCCGGCGCCCGCTCGTCCGGCCCCCGCTCCGCCCGCCCCGTCTGGGCTGGGGGCGCGCGGGAGCCCGCCCGGGGCCGGCGGCCCGGGAGCTGCCGGGCCGGGCGGACCGGCCGGTCCGCGGCGCGGTCTCGCCCGGCCGTCCCGACCGGCGCGACGTCGTCTGGCTGCCCACGCCCCGAACCTACGACGCCCGACCCGCCGTGGCGGGTACCCACGCCGACGCCAGCGGGGCCGGCCGCGGCACACTGGGCGGGTGACCGAGCCGCCAGCACCGCCGGACCTGCCCGCCCTGCACGCGGCCGTCACCACCTGGTACCGGGACAACGCCCGTGACCTCCCGTGGCGCCGGCCGGGCACCAGCCCGTGGGCGGTGCTGGTCAGCGAGGTCATGCTCCAGCAGACCCCGGTCGCCCGGGTGCTGCCGGTGTGGCAGGAGTGGGTCCGCCGCTGGCCGACCCCCGCCGCGCAGGCGGCGGCCCGGCCCGCCGAGGTCCTGCGGGTCTGGGACCGGCTGGGCTACCCCCGCCGGGCCCTGCGGCTGCTGGAGTGCGCGACGGCGATCGTGGCGCGGCACGGCGGGCAGGTGCCGGCCGCGGAGGAGGAGCTCCGTGCGCTGCCCGGGGTCGGGGCCTACACCGCCGCCGCGGTGGCCGCGTTCGCGCACGGGCGGCGCACCGCGGTGCTCGACACCAACGTGCGCCGGGTGCTCGCCCGGGCCGTGGCCGGCCAGGCCCTGCCGCCGCCGCACCTCGGCCGGGCCGAGCAGGCCCGGGCCACGGCGTGCCTGCCGGCGTCGGCCGGGGCGGCCGTGACCTGGAACGTCGGGCTGATGGAGCTCGGCGCCCTGGTCTGCCTGGCCCGCACGCCGCGGTGCGCGACCTGCCCGCTCCGGGCGCGGTGCGCCTGGCTCGCGGCCGGCCGCCCGGCCGACGCCCACGCCGACCGTCGCCGCCCCCAGCCCTTCGCCGGCACCGACCGGCAGGCGCGCGGCCGGATCCTGGCCCACCTCCGAGAGCGGCCGGACGGGACGTGGACGCCGGCAGCGGACCTGCTGCGCGCGGCGGCCGGTGCCGGCGACGGCGACGGCGGCCCGGCAGACCTCGTCGACCCCACCCGGCCCGCCCGCGCCCTGGCCGGGCTGCTGGCCGACGGCTTGGTCGCCGTCGGTCCCGGCCCGGCGGGTGATGCCTACCGGCTGCCCTGACCGCCGTGAGGGCCGGCCGGGCGTGGAGCTGTTGCTCCTCCCGCCGCCCGCGCCGCGGGGGGAGCTACCCTGCCGGGGTGGACGAGGACCCGACGGCCGGCCCACCGGGCGCCCCGTCCGACCCGTCGGACGCGCCCGGTCCCGCGGGCGCACCTGGCCTGCCGGGCACGGCCGGCCCGCCGGGCGGGGACCGGGCCGAGCGCGCCGTCCGCGCGCTCCGCACCACGCTGCTCGTCTGCGCCGGGACCTGCCTGGCGCTGGGCGTCCTCGGCCTCGCCCTCACCGTCCTGACCACCGGCTCCGCCACCCGGTGGCCCGGGCTGAGCCTGCTCGCCACCGGCCAGCTCCTCGCCCTGGTCGCCGCCGCGGGGGCCTGGGCCGGGCTGCGCCGGGTGCTGGCCGGGGCCCCGCCGGCGGCCGTGACCGCGGGCGTGCGGCGGCTCCTGCGGGTGCTGCGCACGGTGCTGGTCGTGCTCCTGGTGGCCGGGGTCGTCGGCTGGCTGGTGGCGCGCCCCTCGGCCGCCGTGGCGGTGGTCGCCTGCGCGCTGGTCAGCGGGCAGGCCGCCGTCGTGCTGCACCTGCTCCAGCGCTGAGCCCCGACGGCGAGCGACGAGCGGCCCGGAGGACACCCCCGACGACGGCGGCCCTGGCCGTGGCCCCGGCCCGGCCGCGAGCCTCAGTGCTCAGAGCTCCAGCAGCATCCGGGTGTTGCCCAGGGTGTTCGGCTTGACCCGGGCGAGGTCGAGGAACTCGGCCACGCCGTCGTCGTGCGAGCGGAGCATCTGGGCGTAGACGTCGGTGCCCACCGGGGTGCCCTCGATGGGCCGGAAGCCGTGCCGGCGGAAGAAGGCGACCTCGAAGGTGAGGCAGAAGACCCGGCGCAGGCCGAGCGCCCGGGCCCGGTCGACGAGCTCGGCGAGCAGCCGGGCGCCCAGGCCGCGGCCGGTGGCGGCGCGGTCCACCGCGAGGGTGCGGACCTCGGCGATGTCGTCCCACAGCACGTGCAGCGCGCCGCAGCCGATCACCCGGCCGTCCTCCTCGGCGACCACGAACTCCTGGACCGCCTCGAAGTAGCTGATGAGCTCCTTGTCGATGAGGATGCGCTCGGCGACGTAGGGCTGGACCAGGTCGAAGATCGCCCGCACGTCGGCCGGCCGGGCCTGGCGGACGGTCACCGGCCCGGCCACCGCCGGCCGGGCCTCCACCGGCCCGGCCTCCGCCGGCCGGCCCTGCCGCGGTCCGGCGCTCACCCGTCCGTGCCGCCCGTCACCGCTCACGCGCCGATCCTGCCGCACCGGCGCCGCGGGCGTGCGCCCGGTCCAGCGCCGCCCGGGCGGTGGCCTCGTCGATCACCAGGTCGGTCACCGCCCGCGCCCGCAGCGCCCCGAGCAGCGGCGGAACCTTCGCCGCGCCGGCCACCACGCACACCCGCCGGGCCACCCGGGCGAGCTCGGCCGGCGTGGGCCCGGTTGCCCGCTCGTTGAGCTCGATGTCGGCGTAGGAGCCGTCCTCGCGGAGCAGCACCGTGCACACGTCCCCCACCACCCCCTCCAGGCGGAGCTGGTCCATGTCGCCCTGGGACATGTAGCCCGCGGCGTAGACGTGCGAGGCCAGCGCGCCGTCGAAGGCGCCCACCCCGAAGGCGACGACGTCGGCCCGGGCCTGGACGGCGAGCACCCGCTGGATGGACCGCTCCCGCCACATCGCCCGCTTGGTGGCCGCGTAGTCGAAGAACGCCGGGACGGGGAAGTGGTGCACCGCGGCGTCGAAGTTCTGCGCGGCCGCGGTGATGATCGACCCGGCGTGCGGGATCCCCGAGGTGACCGGGTTGGCCGCGCCGTTGAGCTGGACCACCTCGCTGCCCGGCGCGTGCTTGGGCACCAGGTGGCCCACCACCGCGGACAGGGTCGTCCCCCAGGCCAGGCCCAGCACCGAGCCGGGCTGCACCCACTCCGAGATGAGCCGCCCGGCCACCCGGGCCACCTGGTCCAGGCGCTGGACCTCGGTGATGCCGCCGCGCACCGGCACCACGTGCGCCCGCACCCCGAACCGCTGCCCGAGCTGGCGGGCCAGCGGGCTGACCCCGTTGCCGGCGCCGGTCAGGGTGACCCGGACCAGGCCGGAGTCCCGGGCGTCCTTGAGCATCCGGGAGACGGTCGAGCGGGAGGTGCCCATCCGGCGGGCGATGACCTCCATCGTCTCGTCCTGCAGGTAGTACATCGACGCCGCCTGGTACACCGCGTCCTCACGCCCGGTCATCCACCCCTCCCGCCGCTGCACATCTGTGCATCCTAATTGTGCGGATCGTGCGACCGGCTCACGATGGTCCGAGGGCGGGGCGGCCGACGGGCGCCGACGGGCACCGGGCTCACCGCCGAGCAGCGAGCAGAGGAGCGGACGTGGCGTCATCAGCGTTGACGAGGCAGAGCCGAGACGAGGCCCTGGCGGCGATGTCCGACGAGGAGGGGCTGGACGTCCTGGTCGTGGGCGGCGGGGTCACCGGCGCCGGGATCGTGCTGGACGCCGTCACCCGCGGCCTGCGCACCGGAATCGTGGAGATGCAGGACTGGGCCGCCGGGACCTCCTCCTGGTCCAGCAAGCTGGTGCACGGCGGGCTGCGCTACTTGCTGAACCTGGACTTCAGCCTGGTCGCCGAGGGGCTGCGCGAGCGCGGGCTGCTGCTGACCAAGACCGCCCCGCACCTGGTCAAGGCCCAGCCGTTCCTGTGGCCGCTCAAGATGCCGGTCATCGAGCGGGCCTACAGCGCCGTCGGGGTCGGGATGTACGACGTGATGGGCGTCGTCGGCATGAAGGGGGCCGCGGTCCCGCTGCAGCGGCACTACACCCGCCGCGGCGCGCTGCGGCTCTTCCCGGACATCCGCGAGGACGCCCTGGTCGGCGGCATCCGGTTCTACGACGCCCGGGTCGACGACGCCCGCCTGGTGATGACCCTGGTGCGCACCGCCCAGTCCTACGGCGCGCTGGCCGCCTCCCGCACCGAGCTGGTGGACCTGACCAAGGACACCACCGGCCGGGTCGTCGGGGCCGAGGTGGTCGACCTGGAGACCCGCCAGCGCCACCGGATCAAGGCCCGGCACGTCATCAACGCCACCGGGGTGTGGACCGAGCAGACCGAGGCCCTGGGCGGGACCGAGGGCGGGCTGCGGGTGCTGGCCTCCAAGGGCATCCACATCGTGGTGCCCAAGGACCGCATCAAGGGCTCCACCGGGATCTTTTTGCGCACCGAGAAGTCCGTCCTGTTCATCATCCCGTGGCCGGAGTACTGGATCATCGGCACCACGGACACCCCCTGGGAGCAGGACCGGCTCAACCCCGTCGCCACAGCCGAGGACGTGGACTACCTCCTCGACCACGCCAACGCCGTCCTGCGCTCGAACCTCGCCCGGGAGGACATCATCGGCGTCTACGCCGGGCTGCGCCCGCTGCTCCAGCCGGGCACCAAGGACGGCAGCGCCGCCTCCACCAAGGTCTCCCGCGACCACACCGTCGTCGACCCGGTGCCCGGGCTGACCGTCATCTCCGGCGGCAAGCTCACCTCCTACCGGCTGATGGCCGAGCACGCCGTCGACCACGCCCTGGGCAAGGACCGGGCCCGGCAGACCCCCTCGGTCACCCCGGACACCCCGCTGGTCGGGGCGCCGGGCCTGGCCGCGGCCACCCGCCAGGCCCCCCGGATCGCGAAGAAGTACGGGTGGGACATGGCCCGGATGCGGCACCTGCTGGACCGGTACGGCTCGGACCTGCCCGCGCTGCTGGCCCTGGTCGACGGCGACCCCGCGCTGGGCCGTCCGCTCGCCGCCGCGCCCACGTACCTGGGCGCCGAGGTCGCCATGGCGGTCAGCCACGAGGGCGCGCTGCACCTGGAGGACATCCTGCTCCGCCGGATCCGCCTGTTCTTCGAGGCGAAGGACCGCGGGCTGGCCGCGCTGCCCGAGATCGCCGCGATCGCCGGCCCGCTGCTGGGCTGGGACGAGGCGACGACGCGGCGGGAGACCGAGGCGTACACCTCCCGGGCCGAGGCCGAGGCGGCCGCCCTGGCAGAGACCACCGACGCGGCGGCAGCGGCGGCCCGCCGGCGGGCCGAGGACCTCGTGCCCCTGGAGCCGCTGGCCACCTGAGGACCCGGCCCGGCCGGGACCGGCCGCCCACCCGGCGACGGCGGCCGCTACCCGGCCGCCGTCGTCCGCACCGGCCCCGGCCGCGACCCCGGCCGCCGCCGTCCGCACCGGCCGCGGCCCGGCCCGGCGACCTGGCCCGCGACACCCCGGCAAACCGGAAAGATCCCTGCCGACAGGCCCCGGTCGCGGCATGATGCCCCCGACCGGCGCTATCCCCCTCCACGCGCCACCCGGCGCACGACTGGCACGAGGACGCGCCAGATAGAGAAAGCGAGCTCACAGTGGAACAACTCTCTGCGATGCAGATCTTCCTGCACGAGGCCGGCGGCACCGCGATGCTGATCCTGCTCGGTGCCGGCGTGGTCGCCAACAACATCCTGCCGCGCACCAAGGGGTTCGGCGGCGGCTGGCTGATGGTCAACTTCGGGTGGGGACTTGCCGTCTTCGCCGGCGTCTTCGCCGCCTACGACACCGGCGCCCACATCAACCCCGCGGTGACCGTCGGCCTGTGGGCCAACGGGTCGGACCTGCGGCCCGCGACGGACACCCTGGCGGCCATCCCGGCCACCTTCGGCAACGTGCTGATCTACCTGATCGCCCAGCTCGTCGGGGCGTTCGTCGGCGCGGTGCTGGCCTGGATCGCCTACAAGAAGCACTTCGACGAGGAGGCCCCGGCGGCCACCAAGCTCGGGGTGTTCTCCACCGGCCCGGAGGTGCGCAGCTACGGCCTGAACTTCGCCACCGAGGTCATCGCCACCTTCGTCCTGGTCTTCATCGTCATCCTCTTCGGCCAGACCCCGTCGGGGCTCGGCCCGCTCGCCGTCGCCCTGCTCGTCGTCGGTATCGGCGCCAGCCTCGGTGGCCCCACCGGGTACGCCATCAACCCGGCCCGTGACCTCGGCCCGCGCCTGGCGCACGCCGTCCTGCCCATCCCGGGCAAGGGCAGCAGCGACTGGGCCTACTCCTGGGTGCCGATCGCCGGCCCCCTCGTCGGCGGCGTGCTCGCCGGCCTCCTCGCCCAGATCTACGTCTGACGGCCCCGGGGGCGCCGGCCGGACGGTCGGGCGGCGCCCCACCCGGCCGCCCCCGGCCCACCAACACCCCGGCCGACACACCGGCCACAACGATGTGAAAGGAACACCATGGCTGAGCAGCAGAAGTACGTCCTCGCCATCGACCAGGGCACGACGAGCTCGCGGGCGATCATCTTCGACCACTCCGGGCGGATCGTGGAGACCGGCCAGCTCGAGCACGAGCAGATCTTCCCCCGGGCCGGCTGGGTCGAGCACGACGCCCGGGAGATCTGGCGGAACGTCCGGGAGGTGGTCGGGCTGGCGCTGACCCGGGCGAACATGACGCACCGGGACATCGCGGCCGTGGGCATTACCAACCAGCGCGAGACCACCGTGGTGTGGGACAAGACCACCGGCGAGCCGGTCTACAACGCCATCGTCTGGCAGGACACCCGCACCCAGCGGATCGTCGAGGAGCTCGGCGGGACCGAGGGCCAGGACAAGTACAAGGCGAAGGTCGGGCTGCCGCTGGCCACCTACTTCTCCGGGCCGAAGGTCAAGTGGATCCTGGACAACGTCGACGGCGCGCGCGAGCGGGCCGAGGCCGGCGACCTGCTCTTCGGCAACACCGACTCCTGGGTGCTGTGGAACATGACCGGCGGGACCGACGGCGGGGTGCACGTCACCGACGTCACCAACGCCTCGCGCACCATGCTGATGAACCTGGACACCCTCACCTGGAACGAGGACATCGCCGCCGACATGGGCATCCCGATGTCCATGCTGCCCGAGATCCGCTCCTCCTCCGAGGTCTACGGCGAGGGCCGCGCCGGCGGCCTGGTGCCCGGGGTGCCGCTGGCCGGCATCCTCGGGGACCAGCAGGCCGCCACCTTCGGACAGGCCTGCTTCGAGGTCGGCACGGCCAAGAACACCTACGGCACCGGCAACTTCATGCTCCTGAACACCGGCACCGAGGCGGTCCAGTCCGAGAACGGCCTGCTCACCACCGTCGCGTACAAGATCGGCGACGCCGACGCCGTCTACGCCCTCGAGGGCTCGATCGCGGTCACCGGCTCCCTGGTGCAGTGGCTGCGGGACAACCTGGGCATCATCTCAACGGCCCCGCAGATCGAGGACCTGGCCCGGACCGTCGAGGACAACGGCGGCGCCTACTTCGTCCCGGCGTTCTCCGGCCTGTTCGCCCCGTACTGGCGCGCCGACGCCCGCGGCGCGCTGGTGGGCCTGACCCGCTACGTCAACAAGGGGCACATCGCCCGCGCCGTGCTGGAGGCCACCGCCTTCCAGACCCGCGAGGTCAACGACGCGATGAACGCCGACTCCGGGGTGGAGCTGACCGAGCTGAAGGTCGACGGCGGGATGGTCGCCAACGAGCTGCTCATGCAGTTCCAGGCGGACATCCTCGGCGTGCCGGTGGTCCGGCCGCAGGTGGCCGAGACGACGGCGCTCGGCGCGGCCTACGCCGCCGGCATCGCCGTGGGCTACTGGTCCGGGGAGCAGGACGTCATCGACAACTGGGCCGAGGACAAGCGGTGGGAGCCGCAGCTGGACGCCGAGGAGCGCGAGCGCACCTACCGGCTGTGGAAGAAGGCCGTGACGAAGACCTTCGACTGGGTCGACGAGGACGTCCGCTAGGACGACCCGCTGCTGCGACCCGCCGACGGCGTGCACCCGGTTTGGGTGCACGCCGTCGGCGTCTGCGCGGGGCTGCCGGCGTACGCGGGCTGCGCGGCCGCCGTCGGGAGCGCGCCTGCGCGGCCGCCGGGCCGGGACCGGGCAGACTGGCGGCATGGACGACATCGAGCAGATCACCGACGCGCTGTGCTACCACGGCGAGGGACCGGTGTGGTCGGAGACCTGGGGCGGGCTGCGCTGGGTGGACATGCTCGCCGGGGACCTGCTGACCCTCCGCGCAGACGGGTCGGTCAGCCGCCTCCACGTCGGGGACGTCGCCGCCTTCGTGCGTCCCCGCACCCGGGGCGGGTACGTCGTCGGGGTCGAGCGCGGCATCGGCCTGGCCGACGACGTCGACGCCCCGCCGAGCACCGTCGTCGAGCTGTGGACCGACCCGGGCCTGCGGATGAACGAGGGCGGCTGCGACCACCAGGGCAACCTCTACGCCGGCTCCATGCACTACGAGCGCACCCCCGAGGCCGCGTTCCTCTACCGCATCACCCCGCAGCGGGAGATCTCGGTGATCCTCGACGCGGTCACCACCTCCAACGGCCTCGACTTCTCCCCCGACGGCACCCGCACCTACTACAACGACACGCACACGGGCGCGACGGACGTCTTCGACATCGTCGGCGGCGAGCTCACCAACCGGCGGGTGTTCCACGATGGCGACGGCGGCCGGCCGGACGGGCTGGTGGTGGACTCGGCGGGGAACGTCTGGGTGGCGCTGAACCGGGTGGGGCGGGTGCGGCTGTACTCCCCGTCGGCGGAGATCCTCCGCGAGGTCCAGCTGCCGGTCCGGCTCGTCACCGCCTGCACCCTCGGCGGGGCGGACGGCCGCGACCTGTACGTCACCACGTCCCGGGAGAACCTCGACGACCCCGAGCCGGAGGCCGGGGCGGTCTTCCGGCTGCGGGCCGAGGTGCCAGGGCGGCCGGTGCTGCCGTACGGCGGCTGACCCGGCGGCTCCGGGCCAGGCGTGTGCCAGCGGGCCGAGGGCTGGCCGGCAGGCACACCACCGACGGGCGGCAGCGGCCGCGCGCCGGCGGCGTGGGCCGGCGTCGTGGGCCGGCGCCCTCCCGCGCCCGCCGGCCTATCCTTTCCCCTGGGCTCCGCCGCGGCGCCCGAGGATCGGAGGGACGTGCATGACCCAGGGCCGGACCGGGTCCGACCAGGCCGACGCCGCGCCGAGCCTCCCCGCCGAGCCCGTTGCGGCGCCGCCGGACCAACCCCCCGAGCCGCCCGACCCGGCACCCCAGGACGGGCTGTTCGACCTCCCGTCCGGCGCGCGGCGCCCGCGGGCCCGGGTCGTCCTCGTCACGGGCCCCTCCGGGTCCGGCAAGACCGCCCTGACCCGCCGGCTGGGCCTGCCGACGGTGTCCCTCGACGACTTCTACTTCGACGGCGACCACCCCGACCTCCCGCGCCGATACGGGATCGTGGACTGGGACTCCCCGCGGTCCTGGGACCGGGCCGGCGCGATGGCCGCGCTGGTGGCGCTGAGCACCACCGGCGAGGCCGACCTGCCGGTCTACGACATCCCCACCAACCGGCGCACCGGCACCACCCACCTGTCGCTGGACGGCTTCCCCATCTTCGTCGCCGAGGGCATCTTCGCCGCCGAGATCGTCCAGGCGTGCCGGGAGGAGGACATCCTGGCCGATGCGCTGTGCATCTGCCGGCCGCGCGCCCAGTCCTTCTTCCTCCGGCTCGCCCGCGACCTGGGCGAGGCCCGCAAGCCGCCACTGACCCTGCTGCGGCGCGGGCTGAACCTGTACCGCAACGAGCCGGCGATGGTCGCCGACCTGACGGCCAAGGGCACCCGCAAGGTCGGGGTGGAGGAGGCCGAGCGGGGCATCATGGAGCTGCTGCTCCGGTCCCGCTGAGGACGCGGCCGCCGAACGGGTACCCGGCGGCGTCAGACAGCCGGCCGCGTTAGGCGCGCGGCGGCGTCAGGCACGCGGCGGCCGCCCAGCGCCCGGGCGGCCGACTGACGCGGCCGCCGTCGGCCGGAGACCCTCAGCGCCGCTTGACCAGCGGGAAGGTGATCGTCTCCCGGATACCCAGCCCGGTCAGGGCCATCAGGAGCCGGTCGATGCCCATGCCCATCCCGCCGGCCGGCGGCATTCCCTGCTCCATGGCCTCCAGGAAGTCCTCGTCGAGGACCATCGCCTCGGGGTCCCCGGCCGCGGCGGCGAGGGCCTGGGCCTCGAACCGCTCCCGCTGGACGACGGGGTCGACCAGCTCGGAGTAGGCGGTGGCGAGCTCGAAGCCGCGCACGTACAGGTCCCACTTCTCCACCACGCCCTCGATCGACCGGTGCGCCCGGGTGAGCGGGGAGGTGTCCACCGGGAAGTCCCGGACGAACGTCGGGGCGTACAGGTGCTCGCCGACCAGGTGCTCCCAGAGCGCCTCGACGAGCTTGCCGGGGGTGGCGTGCGGGGCGACCTCCACGCCGAGCCGCTCCGCGTGGGCGGTCAGGGCCGCCGTCGGCGTGCGCGGGGTGACCTCCTCCCCCAGCGCCTCGGACAGCGAGCCGTACAGGCTGATCTGCGCCCACTTCCCGCCGAGGTCGTACTGGGTGCCGTCGTCGAGGGTGACGGTGGTCGAGCCGAACGCGTCCCGGGCGGCCTGCTGGACGAGGGTGGTGGTGAGCTCGGCCATCGTGTCGTAGGAGCCGTAGGCCTCGTAGGCCTCCAGCATCGCGAACTCGGGCGAGTGGGTGGAGTCGGCGCCCTCGTTGCGGAAGTTGCGATTGATCTCGAAGACCTTCTCGATCCCGCCGACGACGGCCCGCTTGAGGAAGAGCTCGGGCGCGATCCGCAGGTACAGGTCGACGTCGTAGGCGTTCATGTGCGTGACGAAGGGCCGGGCCGCCGCGCCGCCGGGCTGGGTCTGCAGCATCGGCGTCTCGATCTCGAGAAAGCCGCGCTCGTCCAGGGTGCGGCGCAGGGACCGCACCACCGCCGAACGGGTGCGCACCATGTCCCGGGCGTCCTGGCGCATGATCAGGTCCAGGTGCCGACGGCGGACCCGGCCCTCCTCGGACAGCGCCACCTGCTCCCCGGCCTCGTTCTCGTAGGTCTTCGGCAGCGGGCGCAGGGCCTTGGCGGCGAGCCGCCAGGAGTCGGCCATGACACTGAGCTCCCCGCGCCGGGAGGCGATGACCCGGCCGTGGACGAAGAGGTGGTCGCCGAGGTCGACGTCGGCCTTGAACGCGGCCAGGGAGTCCTCGCCGACCTCGCTGCGGGAGAGCATGGCCTGCAGCCGGTTGCCGGCGCCGTCCTGCAGGGTGGCGAAGCAGAGCTTGCCGGTGTTGCGCAGGTACATCACCCGGCCGGCGACCCCGACGACGTCGTCCGTCTCGGCGCCGGGCGGGAGGTCGCCGTGCCGGGCGCGCACGTCCGCGATGGTCGTGGTGATCGGGAGGGTGACCGGGTAGGGGTCGGTCCCGGCGTCGAGCAGCCGCTGCCGCTTCGCCGCCCGCACCTGGACCTGCTCGGGCACGTCCGCGCCACCCGGCTCGACGGCGGCCTGGCCGGTCCCGGCGACGGCGGCCTGGTCGGTCCCGGCGGCGGGCTGGTCCGCGCCGACGGCGGGCTGGTCGGCCCTGGTGCCGGACTGGTCGGTCCCGGCGGCAGGGTCGTGCTCAACGGTGGTCTTTTCCACCGGTCCAGGGTATCCGCCGCGCCTGCACGGCTCGGCGGGCCAGCCCCCGGCCGGTGCCCGGTCATTCCGTGCCGGTCCTTCATCGCACTGACCCTCGTCCATGGAGCGCTGCCGCTCCCCTGTTCGGTCTCGGCGCGCCGCCCTAGGCTCAAGCCATGGCACGGAAGGCTGCCGACGTGTACCGGGCAGGACTCGAGCTCGACCCGGACGAGCGCGCCGTCGTCGCGCACCGCCTCCTCGCCAGCCTCCACTGGGAGGACAAGGCATCACAGCCGGAGATCGACGCCGCCTGGCGTGACGAGGTCGGCACCCGTGTCGATGACATCTTGACCGGTGAGGTCAACCGGAGCACGTTCGAGCAGACGCGTGCCCAGGCTCGTGCGCTCGTGGGGGGCCTGCGGACGTGACCTCGAGACCACCGAGTCCGGGCTCGGCGACGAGTTCGACGAGGCACGCAGGATCACTGCCGTAGGGCGACCCGCATCCTGTGTAGTCGTTGAAGCGCTTTCCCTGGCGCGGGAAAGCGCTTCAACGACTACACAGGATGCACGGCTGCCTCACGGCGCCGGCCCGGGCTCGGCTGACCCCGGCGCCCCGGCGCGCCGCCGCCCGGTCAGATGTCGAAGTCCGGCTTCCGCGCCGCCGGCAGCTCCTCGCGGTAGCTGTGGATGCTGACCCCGCTCGGCTCGACATGGCGGGCCTCGCCGGCGTCGACGTCGGGCACCTGGCCGGGCTCGTCGCCGATGTCGAGGATGCGGTTGGCGCCGTCGACGAAGACGACGTGCGGGGTGTAGGACCGGGCGTCGTCGTCGGACATCTGCCCGTAGGCGATGACGATGACCAGGTCGCCGGTGCGGACGTGGTGCGCGGCGGCGCCGTTGATGACCAGGATGCCGGTGCCCCGCTCCCCGGGCAGGACGTAGGTGGTCAGCCGGGCGCCGTTGGTGACGTCGACGACGTCGACCTGCTGGCCCGGGAGGAGGTCCGCGGCGTCGAGGAGGTCGGCGTCGACGGTGATGGAGCCGACGTAGTGCAGGTCCGCGCCGGTGATGGTGGCGCGGTGGATCTTGGCGATCATCATCGGCCGCAGCAGCGACCGGGGCGTGGTGGGGTCGGTCATCCGGGCTGGCCTCCGAGTTGGACGGTCATGTTGTCGATCAGGCGGGTCGGGCCCACGCGGGCGGCGACGGCGAGCAGGCCCGCGCCGGTGGCGCCGTCGGGGAGCGGCAGGAACGTGTCGGGGTCCACCAGCGCGAGGTAGTCCACCGTCACGCCCTCGGCCGCGTCCAGGACCTCCCGGGCGGCGGCCAGGGCCGCCGTCGGGCCGTCGCCGGCGGCGTCCCGGCCGGCTGCGAGCGCCCGGGACAGGGCCAGGGCGCGGACCCGCTCGGTGGGCGAGAGGTAGGCGTTCCGGCTGGACATCGCCAGCCCGTCCGGCTCGCGGCGGATGGGCACCGCGACGATCTCCACGCCGAGGTCGAGGTCGCGGACCAGCGTGCGGACGAGGGCCAGCTGCTGGGCGTCCTTCTGCCCGAAGACCGCCACGTCCGGCCGGACCAGCGCGAGGACCTTGGCGACGATCTGCAGCACCCCGGCGAAGTGGCCGGGCCGGGTGCGGCCCTCGAGCAGCTGCGCCACCGGGCCGGGGTCGATCCGCACCAGCGGCTCGGTGGGGTAGGCCTCGGCGTCGGTGGGGGCGAACACGACGTCGACGCCGGCCCCGGCGAGCAGGGCGAGGTCGCCCTCGAGGTCGCGCGGGTAGGCGGCGAGGTCCTCCCCCGGGCCGAACTGCAGCGGGTTGACGTAGATGGAGACGACGACGTGCTCGGCCCGCGCGCGTGCCTCGGCGACCAGGGCGAGGTGCCCCTCGTGCAGGGCGCCCATCGTCATCACCAGGGCCCGCGTCCCGGGCAGCCCGGCCAGCGCGGCGCGCAGCTCGGCGCGGGTGCGGGTGAGCACGGGGTCGGTGGGGGCGGGCCCGGTGGGCGGGCGGGGACGGCCGACGGCGGGGGTGGCGCGGGCGGCGTGGGCGGCGGCCGCGCGGTCGGCAGCCGCCCGGTGGGCGCCGTCGGCGTCGGCTCCGGGAGCCCCGACGGCAGAGGTGGCAGGGGCGGCGGCGGCGCGGTCGCCGTCGATGTCGGTGTCGGTGGCCGCGACGGGGTCGGCAGAGGTGGTGGTGGCGCGGGTGGCGGGCGCAGCGGCGACGGCACCAACGGTCGGATCGCCGTCACCTGCCGGGACGCCGTCGACGGCGGGCGCGGCCAGGGCGTCGAGCAGCGCGGCGGCCGCGGGCTGCCCGAGCCGGCCGCGGGCCAGCGCGCGTCGGGTGGTGGCCCGGGCGAGGTGACGGTAGGTGGCGAGCACGTCGGCCAGCTCCTCGCCGCGGTCGGCGAGGGCGTCGAGGTGGGCGCGGACGGTGCCGACGTCGCCGCGGACCACCGGCCCGGTGAGCTGGGCCTCCCCGTTGCGCAGGGCCCCGTCGAGCGCGGCGGTGAGCAGCGGCGTGAGGTACTCCCCGGGGCGCTCGACCCCGGCGCTCGCCAGCGCCCGCTCCGCCTGGGTGACCAGGGTGACCAGGTGGTTGGCGCCGTGCGCCAGGGCCGCGTGGTAGACCGGCCGGGCGGCCTCGGGCAGGACGACCGGCTCGCCGCCGATCTCGACGACCAGGGCCTGGGCGATGGGCAGCACCGGGGCCGGCGCGGTGACGGCGAACGGGCAGCCGGTCAGCCGGCTCAGGTCCAGCGAGGTGCCGGTGAAGGTCATGGCCGGGTGCACCGCGAGCGGGATGGCGCCGGCGCCGCGGGCGGGCGCGAGCACGTCGGTGCCGTACCGGCCGGAGGTGTGCACGACTAGCTGGCCCGCCTGCCAGCGGCCCAGCCGGGCCAGGCCGGCGACCAGCTCGGGCAGCGCGTCGTCGGGCACGGTGAGCAGGACGAGCTCGGCCCGCTCGAGGACCTCCTCCACGCCGAGCACCGGCACCGCGGGCAGCAGCGTGGCCACCCGCTCGCGGCTCTCCTCGGAGACGGCGGTGGCACCGACGACGGCGTGGCCGGCGGACCGCAGGGCGCTGGCCAGCACGGCACCGACCCGGCCGGCGCCCACGACGCCGACGCCGAGCCGACCGGGCCGGCCCGGGCCGCTGCCGTTGGGGACGCTCACGTCCCTATCATCTCTCGGCTGCGGGACCGTCCGGGACGCGGGGGCTTTGCGGTGCGGGGCCGCCCGGCACGCGAGGCTCGTTCGGCTCCCGAGGGTGGTCCGGGACGCCGAACCCGGCCGGCTCGCGGGAGCCGTCCGGAGCACCAGCATTGTCCGACGCGCCGGACCCGCCCGCGCCGGGGCCGTCCGGCATCCGGGACCCGTCCCCGCCGTCGAGGAGCTCCGCCTCGCCCGCGTCCTCGCCCTCCTCGGCGACAGCGGGGGCGACGCGCCGCATCCACTCCTCCGGCCCCTCGGCGGCGCGGGCGGTGCGGGCCCGCGCAGCCTGCTCCAGGAGCAGGTCCCGGGCCGCCGGGGCGGCCAGGTGGTACACAACTGGGGTCACCGGTCCGGGCACCGAGTGCGCGAACAGGTTCGCCAGCCCGAACCGGCGCTCCAGCGGTCCCTGGGTCAGCGCGAGGGACTGGGTGCGCTCGTGCGGCACCACGATGAGCGAGCGGGTCAGCCGGCCGCTGCGCAGGAGCATCGCGGTGCCGGTGATCCGGACGCCCAGGCGCCGCCAGGTGAACGGGTCCAGCCACCGCGCCGAGGCGGGGCTGGTGAGGAAGCCGGCGTCGTCGCCGTCGCCCACCAGGGCCGCGTCCAGCACCGCCGGGACGTCCTCGACCCCCAGGTCGGGCACGACCAGCCAGAGCGAGGTCAGCGCCGCGCCGCGGTCCCCGACCGGCAGGAGCACGGTCTCCACTGGCGCGTTGCCGGTAGCGGTCTCGGACCCGTAGCCGGCCACGTTCATCTGCACCCGCCACCAGCCCTTGCGCCGCCAGAGCAGCGGCTGGGTCAGCGAGACGGCCTGCACCCGCCCGGGCGGCACGGTCTGGGTCCGGGTCTCCAGCAGGCCGTGCCGGAGCCGGATGCCGTCGGGCGAGAGCGCGGAGCGGAAGTTGAACTCCCCGGCGAACCGGCCCCACAGGTACCCGCCCCAGCCCACCAGCGCCGGGAGCGCGCCGAACAGGGTCGCGGAGCTGCCGGTCCAGACGGCGACGACGGCCAGGCCGGCGAGCACCAGGACGAAGACGGGCAGGGCGCCGCCGAGGACCAGTCCGCCGACGATCCGCGTGGGCGGGACCTGCAGGATCTCCTGCTCGGGGGCGGCGGCGACCCGGGCGGGCGGGGCGTCGGGACCGGCGCCGGCGCCGCCGTCAGCGGCGGTGCCGGCGCCGGCCGGGGGCACCTCCAGGCCTGCCGCGCGGGCCATGATCTCGTTGCGCAGGTCCTGGGTCTCCTCCTCGCGGAGGTAGCCGATGATGACGTTGGACTCCCCGCTGCCGGCGGTCTCGACCCGCACCTGGCCCAGGCCGAGGAGCCGGCCCAGCAGGGGCTGGACGACGTCGACCGCCTGGATGCGGTTCAGCCGGGCGTGCCGCTCCTGGCGGAACAGGATGCCGGTGTGCAGGTCCACCGACCGGGCCGTGACGGCGAACTTCGTCCGGCGCCAGGCGAGCACCGAGTAGACGCCGGCGACCAGCGCGACGATGAGCAGCAGGCCGAGCACGCCGAGCAGGGCCATGCTGCGGTACCGGCTCACGGTCTGCCACAGCTCGTCCGGCACCGAGTCGATCTGGTCGGTGACCTGCCACGCCAGGAAGGCGAGGACGCCGACGACGACCTTCCAGGCGTTGAGCAGCGGGGTGACCTTGTGCACCCGGCGCCACGGGCCGCCGTCGACGGGCTCGCCGGCGAGGGGAGCGTCCGGGGCGTCGGCGGGGGCGTCGCCGGGACCGCGACCGACGGCGGGCGCACCGTCCGGACCGCGCCTGCCGACGGCGGCCGCGCCGTCGGGTCCGCGGCTGCCGGTGGGCATCTCCTCGCCCCCCGTGGGGCCTGCGACGGCGGGCGCGCGCTCCTCGCCCGGCGGGCCGACGTCGGCACCCCGCGGGCCACCGCCGGCACCCGGGCGCACGTCCTCGCTCACAGGCCGGCCAGCTTCGCCTCGCCGCGCGCGGTGAGGCGGTCACGCAGCCGAGCCGCGTCGGCCGGCGGCAGGCCGGGGACCTTGGCGTCGGTGGAGGCGGAGGCGGTGTGCAGCTGCACGGTGGCCACCCCGCAGCGGCGGTCCAGCGGGCCGGCGGCCACGTCCACGAACTGCATCCGCCCGTAGGGGACGACGGTGAGGGACCGGAAGAGGATGCCCTTGCGGATGAGAAGGTCGTCCTCGGCCTCGGCGTACCCGATCGCCCGGACCTGGCGCGGGATGAGCCAGGCCGACCAGGCCAGGTCCACGACGACGGCGGCGGTGACCAGCCAGGTCCACCCGCCGACGAGGACGCCCAGCACGATGCCCCCGGCCAGCGGCAGCACCATCCACAACGCCATGGCGACGAGGCGGGCGGTGACCAGGCCGGTGGACACCGGGGTGAAGGTGACGCCGGGCAGGTCGAACGGGGACGCCACGGGGGGCCGCGTCCCGGTGCCGGCGGGCCCGGCGGGGGTCGTGGTCATGTGCTGCTCCTGCTGGTCGACGACGTCCCAGCCTGGCACATGCCGTGCCCGCGGCGGCGGGGCTTCCCGCGCCAGCCCAGACTCAGGCCGCGCTGGCCTGGCCCGGGCCCGGGTGGTCCGGGCCGTCGTCGTCCTCGGGCGGGATGCGGCACCACGCCTCCACCACCAGCGCGACGACGATCAGCGCCAGGCAGGCCAGCAGGGCCAGCCCGGCCGCCCAGGCCTGGGCCTGCGGCAGCGGCGCGCCGAGGTTGCCCAGCGCGAGCAGGAGCTGGGCGGCGAAGTAGCCGGCGAACGCGGCCCCGACCAGGGCGCTGGCCTGCGCGAGCGCGACCACCCGGGCGGCCCCGATCGGGGTGACCCAGGTCGCCTCCCGGCGGACCAGGCGCCGGACGCCGCGGCCGAGGTAGAGCAGGACGACGGCGACCGCGGCCGGCCCGAGGGCGCTCACCAGCGGCACCGGGATCGGCAGGTACCCGCGCCCGTCCAGCCCGGCGAGCACCAGGTACGCCAGCACGCCGACCACCAGGGCGGTCAGGACCAGGGACTGCCAGGTCGTGCGCCGCATCAGCCCTCCCCCGGACCGGCCCAGTCCGCCGCCACCGGCGCCACGTCCTGGTCGGCGACCGCGGCGGCCAGCTCCGCCACGGGCCCGCCGCGCGGGCCGCGGAGCACCGCCGCCGGGTCCGCCGCCGCCCACGGCACCAGCACGAACGCCCGGGCGTGGGCCCGCGGGTGCGGCAGGGTCAGCCCGGGGTCCGCGACCACCAGGTCGGCGACGCTGACGACGTCGACGTCGAGGGTGCGCGGCCCCCACCGCTCGGCCCGGGTCCGGCCCGCGGCGTCCTCCAGGACGTGGGCGAGGTCGAGGAGCTCCACCGGGGCCAGGGTGGTGGCGAGCAGGACGACGGCGTTGAGGTAGTCGGGCTGCCGGGGCTGGCCGGGGGCGAGGACCGGGGCGGTGCGCACCAGCGGGGAGACGGCGGTGACCGTGACCCCGGCGGCGGTGCGCAGCGCGGCGACGGCGGCGCGCAGGGCGGCGGCCGGGTCGCCGAGGTTGCCGCCCAGGGCCAGCACGGCGGGGACGGGCGCGGCGGGCCGGCGGGTGAGGGCCACCGGCCGGGCGTGCCGGCGGACGCGCACCGCGACGTCGTCGAAGGCGACGGTCAGCGGCGCGTGCGGCTTGCGGACGGTGACGTCGACGGCGTGCACCCCGGGCCGGCCGAGGGCGGTGTCGGCGACCCGCTGGGCGAGGGTCTCGAGCAGGTCCACCGGCGGCCCGGCGAGGACCGCGACGACGTCGGCGGCGACGTCGGCGTAGCTGACCGTGGCGGCGAGGTCGTCGGTGGCGGCCGCCGCGCGGGTGTCCAGGTGCAGGACGACGTCGGCGAGGAAGGGCTGGCCGTGGGCGCGCTCGTGCGGCAGGACGCCGTGGCGGCCGTGGGCCCGCAGGCCGCGCAGCCGGACCTGGTCTAACGCGGTGCCGTCCGGGGCCAGGACGGGGCCGGTCACCGCCCGGCCCGCCAGGCGGCGGCCACCCGGACGGCGTCGACGGTGGTGGAGACCTCGTGCACCCGCACCGCCCACGCGCCAGCGGCGGCGGCCAGGGCGCTGACCGCGGCGGTGGCGTTGTCCCGGGCCAGCGGCTCCGCGGCGAGCCGGTCGGGGACGACGCCGGCGAGGAACCGCTTGCGGGAGGCGCCCACGAGCACCGGGTGGCCGAGCCCGGCGAGGGCGTCGAGGTGAGCCAGCAGGCGCCAGTTGTGCGCGGCGTCCTTGGCGAAGCCCAGGCCGGGGTCGAGGACGATCTTCTCGGCGGGCACCCCGGCGGCGCGGGCGGCGCCGACCCGGTCGGTGAGCTCGGCGCGCACCTCGGCGACGACGTCGTCGTAGCGGGCCAGGGAGGTCATGGTGGCGGGGGTGCCGCGCCAGTGCCCCAGGACGTAGACGGCGCCGGCCCGGGCGACGGCGGCCGGGAGGGCCGGGTCGGCGAGCCCGCCGGAGACGTCGTTGACGATGCGGGCGCCGGCGGCGGTGGCGGCCGCGGCGGTGGCGGCGTGCACGGTGTCGACGCTGACCGTCGCCCCGTCGCCGGCGAGGGCGGCCACCACCGGCACGACGCGGTCGATCTCCTCCTCGGGCGCGACGCCGGAGGCGCCGGGGCGGGTGGACTCCCCGCCGACGTCGACGATGTCCGCGCCCTGGGTGCGCAGGTGCCGGGCGTGGGCGATGGCGACGTCGGTGTCGAACCACTGCCCGCCGTCGGAGAAGGAGTCCGGGGTGACGTTGACGATGCCCATGACGAGCGTGCGGTCGGTCGGTGCGCCGGGCAGCGGGACCGGGGCGGTGTTCACCGTCTCAGGCTAACGGGGGGTCTGCCGGAGGTTAACCGCGGGTCAGCCGCGCACCATGAGGCTCATCGCCTCGGCGCGGGTGGCCGCGTTGCGCATCTGGCCGCGGACGGCGGAGGTGATGGTCCGCGCGCCGGGCTTGTGCACCCCGCGCATGGACATGCACAGGTGCTCGGCCTCGACCACCACGAGCGCGCCGCGCGGCGCCAGCCGGGCCACGATGGCGTCGGCGACCTGGGCGGTGAGCCGCTCCTGGACCTGGGGCCGGCGGGCGTAGCCCTCGACCAGGCGGGCGAGCTTGCTCAGCCCGGTGACCCGCCCGTCGGCGGCCGGGATGTACCCCACGTGCGCCACGCCGTGGAACGGCAGCAGGTGGTGCTCGCAGACGGAGTACACCGGGATGTCCTTGACGATGACCATCTCCTCGTGGCCGATGTCGAACACGGCCTCGAGGTGGTCGGCGGGGTCCTCGGCCAGCCCGGCGAACATCTCCGCGTAGGCGCGGGCGACGCGCTCCGGGGTGCCGACCAGGCCGTCCCGGTCCGGGTCCTCGCCGACGGCGCGGAGCAGGTCCCGCACCGCGCGGCGCACGCCGTCGGCGTCGTAGGGCCGGGCCTGCCGGCCGTCGCCGTCGTGCAGCGGGGCGGAGTCGGTGGCCAGCCCGGCCCGGGCGGCGCCGGCCGCGGCGTCGTCGGCCATCGCAGCCCCGCTGCCGGCCGCCACGCCGTTCCGGCTGGTCGGGGCGCCGTCGGCCATCACAAGCCCTCGGCCGGGCCGCCGACCCGGCCGCCGCCGGGGACCTGGCCGATGCCGTCGAGCGGGGTCTCCCCCGCGGCGGCGGCCTGGTCCTCGGGCCGCATCTGCTCCCCGCGGGCCCGCTCGGCGGCGGTGAGCACCGGCGGCAGGTCGCTGACCGGACGGCCGTCGGAGGAGAGCCAGACCGGCCGGGGCGGGCGCTTGCCGACCGGCGCGAAGACCTCGCGCAGCTCGGCCTCGTTCAGGGTCTCCTGCTCCAGCAGCCGCAGCACCAGGTGGTCCAGGACGTGGCGGTACTGGGTGAGGATCTCCCAGGCCTCGTCGTGCGCGCTCTCGATCAGCCGGCGGGTCTCCTCGTCGACGATCCGGGCGACGTCGTCGGAGTAGTCCCGCTCGTGGCCGAAGTCCCGGCCCAGGAACGGCTCGCCCTGGCTCTGGCCGAGCTTGATCGCGCCCACCCGGTCGCTCATGCCGTACTCGGTGACCATCTTGCGGGCGATGGCGGTGGCCTTCTCGATGTCGTTCGCCGCGCCGGTGGTCGGGTCGTGGAAGACGATCTCCTCGGCGACCCGCCCGCCCATGGCGTAGGCGAGCTGGTCGAGCAGCTCGTTGCGGGAGGTGGAGTACTTGTCCTCGGTGGGCATCACCATGGTGTAGCCCAGCGCCCGCCCGCGGGGCAGGATCGTCACCTTGGTCACCGGGTCGGTGTAGCGCAGGGCGGCCGCGGCCAGGGCGTGCCCGCCCTCGTGGTAGGCGGTGACCTTCTGCTCCTTCTCGTTCATCACCCGGGTGCGCTTCTGCGGGCCGGCGACGACGCGGTCGATCGCCTCGTCCAGCGCGCGGTCGTCGATGAGCTGGGCGTCGGAGCGGGCGGTGAGCAGGGCCGCCTCGTTCAGCACGTTGGCCAGGTCCGCGCCGGTGAAGCCGGGGGTGCGCTTGGCGACCATGTCCAGGTCCACGCCGGGCGCCATCGGCTTGCCGCGGGCGTGCACGCGCAGGATCGCGGCCCGGCCGTGCAGGTCCGGGGCCTCGACGGCGACCTGCCGGTCGAAGCGGCCCGGCCGCAGCAGCGCCGGGTCCAGGACGTCGGGGCGGTTGGTGGCGGCGATGAGGATGACGTTGGTCTTGACGTCGAAGCCGTCCATCTCCACCAGGAGCTGGTTGAGGGTCTGCTCGCGCTCGTCGTGCCCGCCGCCCATGCCGGCGCCGCGGTGCCGGCCGACGGCGTCGATCTCGTCGACGAAGATGATGGCCGGGGCGTTGGCCTTGGCCTGCTCGAACAGGTCCCGGACGCGGGAGGCGCCGACGCCGACGAACATCTCCACGAACTCCGAGCCGGAGATGGAGAAGAACGGCACGCCTGCCTCGCCGGCGACGGCCCGGGCGATGAGGGTCTTGCCGGTCCCGGGCGGGCCGTAGAGCAGCACGCCCTTGGGGATCTTCGCCCCCACGGCCTGGAACTTCTCCGGCTCGCCGAGGAACTCCTTGATCTCCTGCAGCTCCTCGACCGCCTCGTCCTCGCCGGCGACGTCGGCGAAGGTGACCTGGGGGGTCTCCTTGGAGACGAGCCTGGCCTTGGACTTGCCGAACTTCATCATCCCGCCGGCGCCGCCCTGGGCCCGGGACAGGAACCACCAGAAGACGACGAAGATGATGACCATCGGGAGCACGAACAGCAGCAGCGAGCTCAGCCAGGACTGCTGCGGCACGACGGAGTTGTACCCCTGGTCGGGGTCGGCGGCGCGGACGGCGTCGACCACCTCCGGGCCCTGCGGGGCCACGTAGAAGAACTCCACCGAGGTGCCGTTGTCGACCTCCCCGCCCTCGCCGTCGTCGGTGGTGTAGGGCTCGCTGAGGGTCATCCGCACCCGCTGGGCGCCCTCGGTGATCTCGACCTGCTCGACGGTGTCCCCGGCGAGCAGCTCCAGGCCCTGGGAGGTGTCGATGCGCTTGGTGCCGGACTGCCCGAGGAGGGACCAGCCCAGGGAGACCAGCAGGAGGACGAGGAGGATCCAGACAAGCGGTCCCCGGAAAATGCTCTTGGCGTTCATCGACTGTGGGCTCCTCGCCCGGTCCCTCCTGCTCGCACGGCTGCCCCGACGGTAGCCGACGTCGCTCGGGCGACGCGGCGCCGACCCCCGCTGTTCGCGCAGGGCGTGGGCCTCGGCGGTGGGCCCCGCGGGTGCGCCCGCAGGCGCGCCCCTGGCGCCGGACGGCCGCCGGTACGTCAGGTCAACGGGGCGGGGCCGTGCCCTGTTCCCGCGGGATTCCCGACGGCGGCCGTGGACTTCCGCGGGAACGCCCGGCGGCGCGACGGCGACGGCGAGGGGGCGGTCGCCGTCGTCCGCCCGGGCACCCCGTGCGAGCCGCCGGCACCGAGACCGGCCGCCATCGTGCGGCCGGACGGCAACCAGACCGCCGCCGTCGTGCCGCCGACCGCACCTGGGCCCGCGCCGCCGTCGTGCCGCCGACCGCACCCGGGCCCGCGGCCGCCGTCGCCGCCCGCTCAGCCGCCGTAGACGTGCGGGGCGAGCGTGCCGACGAACCGCAGGTTCCGGTACCGCTCGGCGTAGTCCAGGCCGTAGCCGACGACGAACTCGGTGGGGATGTCGAACCCGACGTAGCGCACCGGCACCTCCACCTTGGCGGCCTCGGGCTTGCGCAGAAGGGTGGCGATCTCCACCGACGCCGGGCCGCGGGACTGCAGGTTGGTGAGCAGCCAGGACAGGGTCAGCCCGGAGTCGATGATGTCCTCCACGATGAGGACGTTGCGGTCGTGCAGGTCGGTGTCGAGGTCCTTCAGGATCCGGACCACGCCGGAGGACCTGGTCCCCGAGCCGTAGGAGGAGACGGCCATCCAGTCCATCTCGACGGGCAGGTGCAGGCGGCGGGACAGGTCGGCCATCACCATGACCGCCCCGCGCAGCACCCCGACGAGCAGCAGGTCCCGGCCGGCGTAGTCGGCGTCGATCTCGGCGGCCATCTCGGTCAGCCGGTCCTCGATCTGCTCCTGCGTCAGGAGGACCCGCTCGAGGTCCTGCCCCATGTCGGCTGCGTCCACATCGCTCCTCACCCTTGGCCGGCGGCCCTCATCGGCCCGCGGCCGGGCCGAGGTAAAGCCTGCCACACCGCCGCTCGGCCCCGACCCCGCCGGGCAGCGGGATACGGCCCTGGCCGTGGTAGCCGACGACCAGGGCGTCCAGGGCGCCGACGTGCACCGCGGCGAGCGCCGCGGGGGTGGCGCCGGCCTGCCGGGCGGCGGCGTGCAGGGCGCGGGTGCGCAGCGCCGGGTGGGCCGCGGCCAGCGGGGCGAGGTCCAGCACGACGGCGGTCGGTGGGGTGGCGTCGGGCGGTGCGGGGACGGTGGCGGCCGCCAGCAGGTCCGCGGCCAGGGCCTCGAGGAGGTCGGCGTCGCGCCGGAGCTGGTCGGCGGTGCGGGCCAGAGCCGGGACGACGCCGGGCCCCAGGGCGGCGGTCAGGGCGGGCAGCGCCTGGGCCCGCACGGCGGCGCGGCGCAGCGCAGAGCCGTCGGCGGCTCGCCAGGGCCCGTCCGGCAGGTTGGTCGGGTCTTCTTCCGGGATGAGTCCGAGGGCGCGGCACACCGCCTCGGTCTGGCCGCGGCGCAGGCTGAGAAAGGGGCGGCGCCAGATGCCCCGGACCGGCGGCATCCCGGCGAGGGACCGGGCGCCCGAACCACGGGCCAGCCCGAGCAGGACGGTCTCGGCCTGGTCCTCCAGGGTGTGCCCGAGCAGGACGGCGGCGGCGCCGTGGTCGCTCGCCGCGGCGGTCAGCGCGGCGTAGCGGGCGGCCCGGGCGGCAGCCTCGGGACCGCCGCTCGGCTCCTGCCCGCCGTCGGGGCCGGCGTCGCGCTCCTGCCTGCCGCCGGGGCCGGCGTCGTACTCCCGCCCGCCGCCGGAGCCGGCGTCGTCGTCCCGCCGACCACCCCCGCCGCCGTCGGGCCCCCGCCCGCCGACGTGGACGCGGCGCACCTCGACCGGCTCCAGGCCCAGCTCCCGGCAGGCCGCCGCGGCCCGGGCGGCCGCCGTCGCCGAGTCCGGCCGCAGCCCGTGGTCCACGACGACCGCGCCGGCGAGCAGGCCGGCCCGGCGGGCGTGGAACGCCGTCGCCGCGGCCAGGGCGAGGGAGTCGGGGCCGCCCGAGCAGGCCACGAGGACCCGGCTGCCGGGCGGGAGGTCCGCCAGCGCGGCGGCCACCGCGCTGCGGGCGGCGGCGACGGCGGGCGCCGGGCCGCCCATCAGCCGTGCACGCGCCGCACCCAGCTGGCGGGCTCGGCGATCTCCTCCGGGGTTGGCAGGTGCTCGGGGGCGGTCCAGACGGCGTTGAGGCCGGCGTGCCCGAGGAGCCCGACGACGTCGCGGACGAACCGGGCGCCGTTGCGGTACTGGGCGACCTTGGCGTCCATGCCGAGCAGCCGGCGCAGCAGGATGTCGGGGAGGGAGGTGCCGTCGCGGCGCTTCTCGAAGGAGGCCCGGATGCGCCGCACCGAGGGCAGGTACGCGGGCCCGACGGCGTCCATGACCACGTCGGCGTGCCCCTCGAGCAGGCTCATCACGGCGACGACCTCGGCCATCGCGGCCCGCTCGGCCTCGCTGAGGAAGGCCTCCACGAGCGCCCCGCCCAGCTCCTGGCCGGGGGCGGCCGGACCGCCGAGGACGGACCCGACCGTCTGCGCCACCGCCCGCACCGCGCGGACGACCCGGTCCCCGCCGTCGTCGGCGCCGGACACCCCGCCGACCAGGGCCCGCATCCGGCCGGCGAGGTGCTCGGCGAGCCAGGGGGCGGCGGCGAACTGCACGGCGTGGGTCTGCTCGTGCAGGCACACCCAGAGCCGGAAGTCCATGGCGTCGAGGTCGAGGTCGCGCTCGACCCTGAGCACGTTGGGGGCGACGAGGACGAGCCGGCCGGGCCGCGGGGCGGTGGGGGTGAAGGGGTCGAACTGGCCCAGCACGCGGGGGGCGAGCAGCGCGAGGACGACGCCCATCTCCTCCCCAGCGACCCGGGCCGCGGCCGGGCCGGGCACCTCGGGCAGCAGGTCGCCGGTGAGGTGGGCGAACATCTCCACGTTGGCCTGGGCCCAGCGGGGCCGGTCGACCACGTACACCGGGGCCGCGGCGGCGGCCCTGGCCGCACTGTGCAGACCGGTCACCTCGGCCACGTGCGACGGCGCCTCCGCCGCCGAGCCCCGCAGCATCCCGGTCACGGCCTGCAGCTCGGCGCGGGACCCGCGCGGACCGGGCGGGGCGAGGCGGGCGGCGCGGCGGGCCGCGACCTCCCAGTCGACGGCGGCGCTCATAGCCCCAACCTAACCGCCGTAGCTGGCTGCCGCCGCAGCTAGCCGCTGCCGCAGCCGCACCCGGCGAGCGTGGCGGCGAAGTCGTCCAGCGCGGCCCGCGCCCCGTGGGTGGTGCCGACCTGCAGGCCGTCGGCGAGCGCCGCGAAGACGAGGAGGCGCCCGTCGGCGGTCACCACTGTCCCGGCGAGCGCCGAGGCGACGGTCAGGGTGCCGGTCTTGGCGCGCACCCGGCCGGCCTCCTCGCCGGTCAGCCGGCGCCCCAGCGTGCCGTCCAGCCCGCCGACCGGCAGGCCGGGCAGCAGGCCGGCCAGGGTGGGGGCGCCGCCGTCGGACTCGGCGGTGCCCGACCCGCCGTCGGGTGTCCCGCCGTGAGCCGTCCCGCCGGTGGCCGCCAGGGTCAGGACGTCGGCGAGGGCCCGCGGCGGGACCCGGCCGGCCATGTCCAGGCCGCTGGTGTCGCGCAGGTCCGCGCCGGCCAGGTCCACCCCCAGGTCGCTGAGCTGGGCCTGCACGGCGGCGACGGCGCCCGCGAAGTCCGCGGGCAGGCCGCGCTCCACCGCGACGAGCCGGGCCAGGACCTCGGTCACGGAGTTCTCCGACTCCTTCAGCGCGTACCGGACGACGGCACCGACGGGTGCGGACTCCGCGGTGGCGATGGTGGGGGCGCCGTCGGCCGCCGGCTCGCTCTCGGCGTCGGCCGCACGCGCGCCCGCGCCGTCGGCTTCACGCTCACCCTCGCCGTCGGCCGCACGCTCACCCTCGCCGTCGGCCGCACGCTCACCAGCGCCGTCGGCCGCATCCGTCCCGCCCGTTCCCTCGGCCTCGCTCGCCGCGTCACCGGCGCTGCCGGCGAAGCCGGTGGTGCGGGACACCGGCCCGCTGACCGTGACGCCGGCGGCGCCGAGCGCGGCGGTGAAGGCCTCGGCGGCGTCGAGCGCGGGATCCTCCGGGTAGCCCGCCGAGGTGCGGCCGGCATCGACCGCGAGGGCCTGGATGGGCATGACGTAGTTCAGGTCCGCGCCGCCCCAGCCCGGGGCGAGGGTGGGCCCGGTGAAGAGGGAGTCGTCCAGGCTCACGCGCACGCTCGTGGTGCCCTGGTCGGTGAGGGCGGCGGCGGTGTCGGCGGCGAGGTCGGCGAGCCCGGCCCGGCCGTTGACCGCGGCGCCGTCGCCGGCGCCGGCGGCGAGCAGCACGTCCCCGCCGCCGACGAGGACGACCTGGTCGGGCTCGGGCTGGACGACCCGGGTGGTCAGCGTCCGGGCCGGGCCCAGGGCGTCCAGGGCGGCGGCGGCGGTGAGCAGCTTCAGCGTGGAGGCCGGGGTGCGCGCGGTGCCGGGGTCCTGGGCCAGCAGGGTCTCCCCGGTCAGTCCGTCGGCGACGACGACGCCGACGCTGCCGGTGACCCGCGGGTCCTCCTGCAGGGCAGCGACCGCCTGCTCGAGGCCGGCGGTGGTGGGCGCGGGCGCCTCGGGGTCGGCGCCGGCTACCTCGGGCGCCTGGAGCGGACCGGGGAGCGCGAGGCCCGGGAAGGGTACGGGGTCGGCCGGCGCGGGCTCGGTGGTGAGCACCCCGGGGACGACGTCGGCCGCGTCGGCCGTGCCGTAACCGCCGAGTAGCGCGACGACGGCGAGGGCGGCGATCGTCCCGCGTCGACCCACGCTCGTCTCCTTCGTGCTCGGGCTGGCTATGCGCCGTGCGCCTGCCCCGGCTGCCGCCGTCGACGGGCTGCCCGGGTGCCGGCGGCCGTCGGGACGAGCCGCCTGGACCGGCCGCCGTCGGGAGCGGCCAGCGTCGGGACCGGCCGCCGTCGCCGGGGCCGGACCGTGCCGGCAGCACCCGGCCGGCACCCGGGCGCCACCGCCACCGGCGCCCCGCACCCGACGGGCACGGACGCCGTTGGCGTGCGCCACACTAGTGCCTCGCGAGGTCCGGCCAGTCGATGCCGGCGCCGACGAGCCTCGGCCGCCCGGCCGGGACCGGTGACGGAGGAAGGGAAGCCGTGGAGTTCGACGTCACGATCGAGATCCCCAAGGGGAACCGGAACAAGTACGAGGTGGACCACGAGACGGGGCGCATCCGGCTGGACCGGATGCTGTTCACCTCCACGCGCTACCCCGACGACTACGGCTTCATCGAGGAGACCCTGGGCGAGGACGGCGACCCGCTCGACGCGCTCGTCCTGCTGGAGGAGCCCACCTTCCCCGGCTGCCTGATCCGGTGCCGTGCGCTCGGCATGTTCCGGATGAAGGACGAGGCCGGCGGGGACGACAAGGTGCTGTGCGTGCCGGCTGCCGACCAGCGAGCCTCCTGGCGGACCGACATCGAGGACGTCAGTGAGTTTCATCGGCTGGAGATCCAGCACTTCTTCGAGGTCTACAAGGACCTCGAGCCGGGCAAGTCGGTCGAGGGCGCGCACTGGGTGGGCCGGGAGGAGGCCGAGGCCGAGATCCGCCGCTCCTACGCCCGCGCCGAGGAGAACGGGTACAACCGCCACGGTGCTGCCCGTCCGGACGAGGCCATCACCCGCGACGGCGACAAGGAGCACGCCGACCCGACCGGTGCGGGGGACGCCGGGCGGCCCGAGTAGCAGGAGCTTCCCGCTCCGCGGCGGCGATCCCGCACGCCCTCACGCGGCGAGTCTGAGCCGGGCCGCTCCTGACCGCGCTCAGTCCGGGCCCAGCCCGACGTGACAGCGGCCCGAGCCCAGGGGGCCGGGACACCGCAGGCCGACTGCATCCTGTGTAGTCGTTTAAGCGCTTTCCCGTGCCCGGGAAAGCGCTTAAACGACTACAGAGGATGGACGGCTGCCTCGTCGCACCGGCCCGGGTTCGGCTTCTCACCCGATGCGGTGGAGCAGCGAGGTCAACCGACGCAGCTCGGCACCGACGTACACAGCGCCTCCCCGTCCTCCACAGACGTCCCCCGCTGACGCCCGCACGACCGGCCAAGCTCGCCACCCTGGCCCGATGGGCCGGTCATACCACGTACCCGCGGAGCTCCGTGCCGGGCCCTTCGCCGAGTCGACGGCACTGACGCTGATCAGCCGCGCAGAGCTACACGGCCCCGCGTACCAACGCTTGCTGCGCGGGGTGTACATGGTGGCGGGCGAGGTCACGCACGCCGACCGGATCCGTGCCGCTCGTATCGTCCTCCCCAGGACTGCCGTGCTGTGCTGCATGAGTGCCCTGTGGGTGCACGGCGTCACCCTGGCCGACTCCGGCGCGGACGTGGACGTGAACTTCCCCGCCGCGCGACGTCCGCGCCCACGCCAGTACCTCCGGCTCCACAGCGACCAGCTGCTGCCCGACGAGGTCGTCGAGACCGCTTTCGGCCTCGTCACGACACCTGCTCGCACGGCCTTCGACGTCGCGCGCGGCTCCGAGGTCCCCGCCGCCGTCGCGAGGCTGGACGCGCTCGTCCGCGCCACCCGCTGCACAGCGCAGGAGATCCGGTCCATCGCCGCCGCGCACCCGGGCGTCCCGGGCGTCCGGCGCGTACCCACTGCCATCGGGCTCGTCGACCCTGGAGCGGAGTCTGTGCGGGAGTCGATGCTGCGGGTCGTCCTGACGCTCGCCGGTCTGCCGCGACCCGTGACCCAGTACGTCGTGCGCAACGCCAACGGTGCGTTCGTGGCCCGGGTGGACATGGCCTGGCCGGAGTGGCGCGTGATCGTGGAGTACGACGGGAAGCACCACGACGACCCCCGGCAGATTGCCCGGGACCGCGCCCGCATCAACGCGCTGCAGCTCGTCGGCTGGACGGTGGTGGTGGTCGACCGCAGGCAGTTCGCCGACCCGGAGACGGTGGTGGCCATCATCCAGAAGGTGCTGCGCGACGCCGGTGCTCCGTGCTGACTCTTCGGGCTTGGCGTGATGCGCTCTGACCTTCCCGGCACTTGCCGATGCCAAGAGTCTCTCGCCGGCGATCTCCCGCAGTTGCCCTGCCTCAGCAGCCCGCCCACCGCACCGCTCGCGGCAGTGTTACTGATGTGAATAGTGAGGCGGGTGTTCTCAATCTGCCCGATCTCCGCTACGGTCTGGGACCGGGAACCTGTTCGAGTCAACGCGACACGCCGCGCGGGCCGCAGATCGGCATGGAGGACAGCTTGTGACAGCAGCAGGGATGAGGCGCACGCTGGCGTCGGTCGCGGCGCTCGCCATGGCCGGCACGATGGCTGCCTCCACGGCGCACGCCGCCCCCAGCCAGGATGACGTGGACGCGTCGCGGGCCGCCGAGGCCTCCACCTCCGAGCAGATCGCCGGCCTCGAGGTCCAGCTCGCCCAGGTCGGCGCCGAGGTGGACGAGGCGGCCGTGACCGCGCAGGTGGCGAACGAGGCCTACCTGCAGTCCCAGGCGGACCTGGACGAGGCGACGGCGGCGGCCAAGGCCCGCCAGGACGAGGCCGACGCCGCCGCCGCCGAGCTCGACCTCGCCCGTGAGGAGCTGGGCCGGATCGGTGCCGCGCTCTACCGCGACGGCGCGGCCAGCGTGGGCGGCATCGGCCCTTACCTCTCCTCGGCGAGCTTCTCCGAGGCCATGGCCCGGTCGACGGCGCTCGGCCGCCTTGGCGACCAGACCGACAGCCAGGTGCAGCGCTTCAAGGCGATGGAGCAGGTCGCCAGCACGCTGCAGGAGCGGGCCGACGCCGCCGTCGCCGAGCAGCAGGAGGCGACCGAGAACCTCGCGGCCGCCGCCACCGCGGCCGAGCGTGCGGCGTCCGCCGCGCAGACCCAGCTCGCCCGCTCGACCGAGCGCCGCGGCGACCTGATCGCCCGGCTCGCGGTGCAGCGCAACACCACTGTCGAGCTCGAGCAGCAGCGCCAGGACGCGCTCGACGCCGAGCGCCGGGCCCGCCTGGAGCTCGTCGCGCAGGTCGAGGCCGTGCCGGAGGAGCCGGCGGCCGACGGCGATCTGGCCGCTGGTCCGACGGACCTGGTCGTCTCCGCACCGCTGCCGTCCACCCCGGTCACGGGTGACGCTGCCCCGGCGGCCCCGGACTCGGAGCCGAGCCCGACGCCGGCCGCCCCGGCGCCTTCGCCCACCACGCCTGATCCCGCGCCGGCACCGGAGCCCGGGCCTGCTCCGGCGACCGAGCCCGCGCCGGCACCCGAGCCCGAACCGGCACCAGCCCCGGCGCCCGCCCCCGCACCGGCACCCGTCCCCGCACCGGCACCCGTCCCCGCACCGGCACCCGTCCCCGCACCGGCACCGGCACCGGCACCAGAGCCCGCCCCGGCACCGGCTCCCGCTCCCGCTCCCGCCCCCGCACCGGCACCGGAGCCCGCACCCGCGCCGGCACCTCCCGCCAACGCCAGCGCCGGACAGGCAGCGATCGCCTGGGCGCGGACGAAGATCGGCATCCCCTACCAGTGGGGCGGCACCGGCAACCCGGGCTACGACTGCTCCGGCCTGACCCAGGGCGCCTACCGGGCCGCCGGCATGAGCCTGCCGCGCTCGAGCAAGGCCCAGTGGTCCGCTACCGCCCGGGTCTCCCGTGGAGACCTGCGCCCCGGGGACCTCATCTTCTGGAGCAACAACGGCAGCGCGTCGGGGATCTACCACGTCGCCATCTACACGGGCGGGAACATGCGCCTGCACGCCCCCAGCCCGGGCAAGACGGTCGAGGAGGTGCCGATGTACGGCACGCCCCTCGGCTACGGCCGGGTGGCCTGACCCGCTGCCGACCGCAGCCGTTCAACCCCGCGCGAGTCGCGTGCAGCCAGCCGGCGTCCTGCCGGCTGGCTGCCGCCGTCTGCGGCACCCGGCCCCCGTCTCACCATCCGACCACCCGTTGGCCACGTGCCGAACCGCCCCTAGAGTCGCCCGCATGTCCCGTCGAATGTGCCGCCCGACGCGCACGTTCGGCATACCCTGACGCCGGCTCCGTCGCCGGCCGGGCCCCCTGGGCCCGGGGACAACTCTCCGCACGTGCACGTCACGACAGCCCACCTCCGCGCGGGCTGACGGGACCGGCACCGCCCCTCGTCTGCCCGCTCCACCCACCCAGGAGCACCGATGAGCAACGAGAGCGCCACCCCCGACTGGTCCTTCGAGACCCTCCAGATCCACGCCGGCCAGACGCCCGACGCCGCCACCGGCGCGCGGGCCCTGCCGATCTACCAGACCACCTCCTTCGTCTTCGAGGACGCCGCCCAGGCGGCCGGCCGGTTCTCCCTCGCCGAGCCCGGGCCGATCTACACCCGCATCACCAACCCCACCCAGGAGGCCGTGGAGAGCAGGATCGCGGCCCTGGAGGGCGGCGTGGGCGGTCTGCTCGTGGCGTCCGGCCAGGCGGCGGAGACCCTGGCCATCCTCAACATCGCCGAGGCGGGCGACCACGTCGTCGCCAGCCCCGACCTCTACGGCGGCACGTACAACCTGCTGCAGAACACCCTGCCCAAGTACGGCATCTCCACCACCTTCGTGGAGGACCCGGACGACCCGGAGTCCTGGCGCGCCGCCGCCCGGGAGAACACCAAGCTCTTCTTCGGCGAGACCATCGCCAACCCCAAGTCCTCGGTCCTGGACATCGCCGCCGTGGCCGCCGTCGCCCACGAGGTGGGGGTCCCGCTCGTCGTGGACAACACCATCGCCACGCCTTACCTGATCAAGCCGCTGGCGCACGGCGCGGACATCGTCGTGCACTCGGCCACCAAGTACCTCGGCGGGCACGGCACGTCCATCGCCGGTGCGATCGTCGACGGCGGCACGTTCGACTGGTCGGCGGACCCGGCCCGGTTCCCCGCCTACAACACCCCCGACCCCAGCTACCACGGCCTGGTCTTCAAGGACCTCGGCGCCCCGGCGTTCATCCTCAAGGCCCGCGTGCAGCTGCTGCGGGACCTGGGGCCCGCGGTCTCCCCGTTCAACGCCTTCCTCATCGGCCAGGGGCTGGAGACGCTCTCCCTGCGGATCGAGCGGCATGTGGCCAACGCCCGGCGGGTCGCGGAGTTCCTGGAGGGCCAGGAGCAGGTCACCCGGGTCGCCTACGCCTCGCTGCCCTCCTCGCCCTGGTACGAGCAGGCCCAGCGGTACGCGCCCGAGGGCGCCGGCGCCGTCCTGGCGTTCGAGCTCGCCGGCGGCTATGCCGCGGGCCTGGCCTTCGTCGACGCGCTGCGGCTGCACTCCAACGTCGCCAACATCGGCGACGTCCGCTCCCTGGTCATCCACCCCGCCTCCACCACGCACTCCCAGCTCGGCCCGGCGGACCTCGCGGCCGCCGGCGTGAACCCGGGGCTGGTGCGACTCGCGGTCGGCATCGAGCACATCGACGACATCCTCGCCGACCTCGAGCTCGGCCTGGCCGCCGCCGCGTCCTTCACCGCGGAGACGGCGACGGCGACCGGCACCGGCGCGGCGACGGCGACCGCGGCGGGGGCCTGAGGTGTCGGGCTGTCCGGACGCCGTCGACGGCGGCCGCGAGCCGGGGCGGCACGGGCCAGCCGCCGCGGGCGGGCCGCACCTCCCCGCCCGGCCGGTGCGCCGCGCCGTCGACCCGGCCACCATCCCGGCCACCGGCGCCTGGCGGGAGGGGGACGACCCCGGGCCCCGGCGCTTCGCCGACCTCGGCCCGCTGCCGCTGGAGGCGGGCGGGCGGCTGCCGGCGGTCCGGCTCGCCTACGAGACCTGGGGCGAGCTCAACGCCGCGGGCGACAACGCCGTCCTGGTCCTGCACGCCCTGACCGGCGACTCCCACGTCACCGGCCACCCCGGCGAGCCGACGGGGGCGGGCTGGTGGTCGCAGGTGGTGGGGCCGGGCCGGGCCATCGACACCGAGAAGTACTTCGTGGTCGCCCCCAACGTCCTCGGCGGTTGCCAGGGCTCGACCGGGCCCTCCTCCCCCGCGCCGGACGGCTCCCCCTGGGGGTCCCGCTTCCCGACGCTGACCGTCCGGGACCAGGTCGCGGCCGAGCTCGAACTCGCCGACCACCTCGGCGTCGGGCGGTGGGCGCTGGTCGTCGGGCCCTCGATGGGCGGGCACCGGGTGCTGGAGTGGGCGGTTACCGCGCCCGAGCGGGTGGCCGCGATCGCCGTCGTCGCCTCCACCGCCCAGACCAGCGCCGAGCAGATCGCCTGGGCGCACACCCAGCTCGCCGCGATCGAGCTGGACCCGCGGTGGCGCGGCGGGGACTACTACGGCGCGGGCCCGGGCGAGGGCCCGCACACCGGGCTGGGCCTGGCCCGCCAGATCGCGCACACCACCTACCGCAGCCCGGCCGAGCTCGACGCCCGGTTCGGCCGGCTGCCGCAGCACGCCGAGGAGCCGCTGAGCGGGGGCCGGTACGCGGTCCAGTCCTACCTGGACCACCACGCCGGCAAGCTCGCGCTGCGGTTCGACGCCGGCAGCTACGTCACGCTCACCCGGGCGATGATCACCCACGACGTCGGCCGGGACCGCGGCGGGGTGGAGGCCGCCCTGGCGCAGGTCCGGGCGCGGACGCTGGTCCTCGCGGTCGACTCCGACCGGCTGTTCCTGCCTTCAGAGTCCGAGCGGATCGCCGCGGCCGTGCCGGGCGCCGGCCCGGTGGCGTACCTGCGGTCCCGGTTCGGCCACGACGGCTTCCTCATCGAGCACGACCAGGTCGCCGCCCACCTGGGCCGGTTCCTGCGCTCGGTGGCCCCGGTCCTGCGCTGACGGGTCGGGCGGGTCCTGTGCTGGCCGGGCCGGGTCCGGCGCTGACGGCCCGGTCCGGCGACGGCGGGCCGGTCCGGCGACGGTGGCCCGGCCCGGCGACGACGGGCCGTACCTACGCTGATCGGTCCAGCACGGACCTGATCGGTCCTCAGCTGGCCGGCCCCGGTCCGGCGACGGCTGCCCGGCGGCGCCCGCCCCGTCGTCGGGCACGGCATCATGGCGGCATGAGCAAGGAGCCCGACGTCGACCGGTCCGGGCCGGACGGGTCCCGACCCGAGGAGCCCCGGGAACGGTCGCGGCCGCTCCGGTCGCGGCCGGACCGGTCGCGACCGGACCGGTCCGGGCAGGAACGGTCCCGGCCAGCCCGCTCCAGGCCCGCCGTCGCCGAGCCGCCGCCCGACCCGGACGCCGCCGTCCCCGAGGACGCCGTCAACTTCCCGCCCGCCCCGCCGACGGACCGCTGGGCCGAGGACGTCCTCGGCTCCGGGTTCCAGGCCCGGACCCTCCCCCTGCACGACGACGACGAGGGCGAGGTCGTCGCCACGCTGGTCCGGCACGTCCCGGTCGAGGACCCCGGCGCTCTGCCCGGCACGCCCTCGACGCCCACCTTCGCCGTGCTGTACCTGCACGGCTGGAACGACTACTTCTACCAGCGCGAGCTGGCCCGGCAGTGGTCGGCGCTCGGCGCCGCCTTCTACGCCGTGGACCTGCGCAAGTACGGCCGGTCCCTGCGCGAGCACCAGACCCGGGGCTACGTCGAGAGCCTGTCCACCTACGACGAGGACATCCACGCCGCCCTGCGGGTGGTGCGGGCGGCGCACGGCGTGGGCACCGACCTGGTCCTGATGGGCCACTCCACCGGTGGCCTGACCGCGGCGCTGTGGGCGCACCGCCACCCCGGGGCGCTGCGCGCCCTCGTGCTGAACTCCCCCTGGCTGGAGCTGCAGGGCTCGGCGCTGCTGCGCACCGTGTCCAGCCCGCTCGTCTCCTCCCTCGCCCGGCTCCAGCCCAAGGCCGTCATCCCGACGGCGGACCCCGGCTTCTACCAGCGGACCCTGCTGGGCTGGACCGACGCGGACGGGCCGGTGCCGACCGGGGAGGAGGACGACCCGTTCGTCACCGGCTGGGGCCCAGAGCCCCGGTGGCGCACGAGCCCCTCGGCGCCGGTGCGCTCCGGCTGGCTCGCGGCCGTGCTGGCCGGGCACGCGCAGGTCGCGGCCGAGCTGCAGATCTCCTGCCCGGTGCTCGTGCTGACCTCGGGCCGGTCGTTGATCAGCCCGCGGTGGTCGGCCCAGATGCGCGAGACGGACACCGTGCTGGACGTGGAGCAGATCCGCCGGCGGGCGCTGCACCTGGGCCCGCTCGTCACCCTCGCCCGGTTCGACGGCGCGATCCACGACGTCACCCTCTCCGCCCGGCCGGTGCGGGAGCGGGTGTACAGCGAGCTGCGTCGCTGGTCCCGGGCGTACGTGCTGCGCTGAGCAGGCGTCAGCTCGGCCCCGAGCTCCGGCCGTCCGTCGTCTGCTCGGCCCGGACCTCGCCGAGGTTCGGGCCGGTCTCGCCGCCGAGCCGCCACACCCGCCAGCCGTCGACCTGCCGGCCGGAGGCGGCCCGGGCGGCGGCGTCGGGGTCGGTGTGCACCGTGCCGTCCGCGACGACGATCGTGCCGGCGGTGGTGAGGGTCGCCTCGTGCCGGATCCCGCGCCGCAGCTGGGCCCACACCAGGGGCACGTCCTCGTCCAGCGTCGCGGCGACGGCGGCCAGCCCGTCCGCGGCCGACGCCGGCTCCTCGCCGCCCCCCACCCGCTGCCCGCCGCCCACCACCCGCTGCCCGCCGCCCGCGGCCGGTGCCGGCTCGGCTCCGGCTGAGGCAGCCGGCGCCGACGTCCTCGCGGCCCCGGCTGCGACCGGTACGGCACTGTCGCCGGTGCCGCGGTCCGTGCCGGTGTGGGCACGGTCGTCGACGCGGTCTGTGCCGACGGGGAAACGGTCGCCGTCGCCGTCAGCACCACGATGGAGACCGTTGGCTCCCGGCTCGGCACCGTCGTCGCCGGGGCGGGCGCCGTCGTCGACCGTTCGGCCGACGGGCAGGGCCAGGCCGGGGCGCCGGGCCGGGGCGAGCACGGGCGCGGACGGCGCGAGCAGGTCCGGGCGGAGCTCGGTGACCTCGAGGAGCTGGCGGCCGCTGCCGGTCTGCCGCACGGTGATCTCGTGGACGACCACCCCCGAGCCGCCGAGCGCCCCGAGCGCCTGACGCACCTCGTCGGCGACCCGGGCGGCGACCAGGATGAGCCGCGGCCCCGGCTCGGGCCGGGCCGGCGCGGTCTCCCGGAAGGCGGCCCAGTCGCGGCGGAGGGCCGCCGGGCCGCTCGGGTACAGGACGCCCAGCTCGGCCCAGCCCAGCTCGGCGCTGCGGGCGGAGCGGGACAGCGCGGCGACGAGCGCGGCGGCGTCCAGCCGGTCGACGACCTCCACCGTCACCACCTGCGCGGCGGCGTCCATCGCGGTGAGCCGCCGCGGCGAGGGCTCGGCGCTGGCGAGGGTGCCGGGCCGGCGCGACGCGTCGTGCCACCGGACCGGGAAGAGCCGGCGCCGGACGACGTCGAGGACCTGATCCCGCACGGCCTGCAGGAGCTCGGGGGCGATCTCGTCGGGGCCCGGCTGCCCGACCTCGGCCGGGACGAGGCGCTCCCCGTCGTACTCGAACAAGGACATGCTGCGTCGACCTGACGTGACTCGCGGTGGCTGGGTCAGCCCGATCATCTCACGGGACCGGACGCCCTCCGTCCGGCGTGGGCCGGCTACCGGTGACCCGCCCCCGCCCCCTGGGGCTGGCTACCGCTGGCCGGCTCCCCTACCGGTGACGGGCTCCCGGTAGCCGCCCGCGCTACCGCTGGCCGGCGAGGAGCTCGGCGAGGTGGGTGCCGCGCCGGCCGGCGAGCTGGGCGGCCTGGGTCCGGCAGGAGTAGCCGTCGGCGAGGTAGACGGTCTGCGGGCCGGCCTCGCGCAGCGCCGGCAGCAGCGCGTTCTCGGCGACGGCGACCGAGGTCTCGTAGTGCCCGGCCTCCATGCCGAAGTTCCCGGCCAGGCCGCAGCAGCCGGCCAGGCGGGTGACGGTCGCCCCGGTGCGGGCCAGCAGGGCGGCGTCGGCGTCCCACCCCATGACCGAGTGGTGGTGGCAGTGCGGCTGGGCGACCACGTCCACCCCGGCCAGGGACGGCGGCTGCCAGTCCGGGCCTGGGCCCAGCGGCGCCGGCGCGGTGAGCAGCTCGGCGAGGGTGTGGGCGTTGGCGGCGACCATCGGGGCCCGGGGGTCGTCCGGCAGGAGGTCGAGGAGGTCCGAGCGCAGCACCGCGGTGCAGCTCGGCTCGACGCCGACGATGGGGATGCCGTTCGCCGCGTAGGGGGCGAGGACCCCGAGCAGGTGCCGCAGGCGCTTCCGGGCGCCGTCGAGCTGGCCGGTAGAGATCCAGGTCAGCCCGCAGCAGGCGGGCTCGTCCGGGACGACGACGGTGTAGCCGGCCTCCTCCAGGACGTGCGCCGCGGCCCGGGCCCCGGCGCCGTCGAGCGTCTCGGAGAACGTGTCGGCCCAGAGCACGACCCGGCGGGGGGCGCGGTCGACCGCCCGGGCACCGCCGCCGGGCACGGGGCGGGGGTCGCCGTCGGACGTCCGCGCACCGCCGCCGGGCACGGGCGCGGCACCGCCGCCGTCCACCTGGCGGAGGTCGCCGTCGGACGTCCGCGCGCCGCCGTCGGGCCCCCCCTCGCCGCGCCGGCGGAACCACCGCGAGAACCGCTCCTCGGCGAAGGTAACCATCTCCCGCCGCGGGTCCATCCCGCCGGCGCGCAGCACGAGCCGGGCGAGCGGGCGCCAGGACAGCACCGCGTTCGCCAGCCGCGCCACCGCCGGCACGGCCGTGACCAGCGTTGTCCAGCGGGGCAGCTGGCCCAGGGCGTAGTGGTTGACCGGCCGCACCCGCCCGGCCCAGGTGCGGTGGAGCACCTCGGACTTGTACTTCGCCATGTCCACCCCGGCGGGGCAGTCGGCGGAGCACGCCTTGCAGGACAGGCACAGGTCCAGGGAGTCGCGGACCGCGGCCGAGCCCCAGTCGGTGACCATGGACCCGTTGGTCAGCTCCTGCAGCACCCGGGCGCGGCCGCGGGTGACGTCCTTCTCGTCCTTGGTCGCCCGGTAGCTCGGGCACATGAAGCCGCCGGAGCCGGAGGTGTCCGCCCGGCACTTGCCCACGCCGGTGCAGCGGTGCACGGCGGTGGTGAAGTCGCCGTCGTCCTCGGCGAAGGCGAACCCGCCGCGGGCGGGGACGCGGCGGGCGTGCGGGCGGCGCAGGTCCGCGTCCAGCGGGCGGGGGTCCACCACGACGCCCGGGTTCAGCCCGCCGGCCGGGTCGAACAGCGCCTTGACCTGCCCGAAGAGGTCGATGACCTCCGGGGCGTACATCCGGGTGAGCAGCTCGGAGCGGGCCAGGCCGTCCCCGTGCTCCCCGGACAGCGACCCGCCGTAGCCGGCGACCAGGTCCGCCGCCGCCTCGAGGAACTCCCGGGACGGGCCGATCCCGGCCGGCGTCTCCAGCGGCAGGTCCAGGCGCACATGCACGCACCCGTCCCCGAAGTGCCCGTACAGCAGCCCGTCCACGCCGCGGTCGGCCATCAGCGCGGTGAAGTCGCGCAGGTAGTCGCCCAGCCGCTCCGGCGGCACCGCGGCGCCCTCCCAGCCCGGCCAGGCCGGGGACCCGGCCGGGGTCCGTCCACCCAGCCCGGCGCCGTCGGCCCGGATCCGCCACAACGCGGCGGCCTGCGCGCCGGCCGGCACCACCCGGGCCGCGGCGGTCCCGCCGTCGGCGGCGAGCGCCCGGGCGCGGGCCAGGACGTCGGCGTCGGACTCCCCCGGCTCGGCGCCGACCTCCACCAGCAGCCAGCCGGCGCCGGCGGGGAGCTCGGGCACCGCGCCGGCGCCGCGGTGGCGGCGCACGACGTCGACCAGCCGGGCGTCCAGGCCCTCCACCGCCAGCGGGCGGTGGGCGAGCAGCGCCGGCACGGCGTCGGCGGCGGCGGGCATGTCGGGGTAGCCGAGCGCGACGACGACCGGTGCGGCGGGCACCGGCACCAGGGCGAGGGTGGCGGACAGGACGGTGACCAGCGTGCCCTCGGTGCCGACCAGCATCTTCGCCAGGTCGGTGCCGTGCTCGGGCAGCAGGTGCTCCAGGGAGTAGCCGGAGACCTGCCGGCCGAAGCGGCCCAGCGCGGTGCGGATGGTGGCCAGGTTCCTGCGCACCAGCCCGGCCAGGCCGGGGACGGCGTCGAGGGAACCGGCGCCGGCGCCGGCGGTGAACCGCCGGCCCTGCCCGTCCACGACGTCCAGCGCCCGGACGTTGTCGGCGGTGCGCCCGTAGGCCACGGCGTGCGGGCCGCAGGCGTTGTTGCCGATCATCCCGCCCAGGGTCGCCCGGTCCTGGGTGGAGGGGTCGGGCCCGAACCGCAGCCCGTGCGGGGCGGCCACCGCCTGCAGGGCGGACATCACCACCCCGGGCTGGACGACGGCGGTGCGGGCCTCGGGGTCGAGCGCGAGGACCTGGTTCATGTGCTGGGCGAAGTCGAGCACGACGCCGGGGCCGACGGCGTTGCCGGCCACCGAGGTCCCGGCGCCGCGGGCGGTGACCGGCACGCCGAGGCGGCGGGCGACCGCGAGCGCGGCGAGGGCGTCGTCGGCGTCCCGGGGGCAGACGACCACCCGCGGGGGCACCCGGTAGCTGGAGGCGTCGGTGGCGTACTCTGCGCGGCGCCGGGCGGAGTCGTCCACCTCGCCGTCGACGGCGGCCCGCAGCTCGGCGACGAGGTCCCGGGCGGCGGCGTCCGGCGTGGCGGCGTCGACGGCGGCCGGCCGGCGCGGGATGCTCACGCGCGCCAGTGTGGCACGGCCCGTGGTCGGGCCCGGTGGCCGTCCGTCCCCCGGCCATCGGGCCGGCTGGGCCGGCCGCCCTGGCCGCCGGGCGGCCGGCCCCGCGCGCCCGACGCCGGCCGGATCAGCCGAGGACTCGCCGGGCGAAGCGGATGTGCTCGGCCTCCTGGTAGGACCCCCCGTGCTCGTGGCCGTTGTAGGCGTAGACCTTGATCTCCTTCTCCCCGGCGTAGGCGTTGAAGGCCGCGTACACCGCCGACGGCGGGCAGATCTCGTCCCGCAGGCCGACGGAGAACAGGCCGGGCACGGTGACGCGCGCGGCGAAGCCGACGCCGTCGAAGTAGGACAGGGTCCGGAACGTCCGCTCGACGCGGTCCCGGTGGGCGTGCAGGTAGCGGACCAGCTCGCTGTAGGGGGCGGCGTCCGTCAGCTCGGTGGCCCGGCGCACGTGCGCGAGGAACGGCACGTCGACGATCGCGCCCCGCAGGCCCTCGCTCAGCGCCGCGGCCGCGAGCGAGATCGCGCCGCCCTGGCTGCCGCCGCTGACCATGACGCGCCCCGGGTCCACCCGGGGGTCGCGGCGGGCCACCTGGACGGCGCGGACGGCGTCGGTGAACAGGCGCCGGTAGTAGTACGTCTCCGGCGAGTCGATGCCCGAGGTGAGGAAGCCGGGCGCCGAGGCGCCGGTCGAGAACGCGTCGCCGGTGTCGCCGACCCGGTTGCCGGTGCCCTGCCCCCGGTTGTCCATGACGAGGACGGCGTGCCCGGCCTGGGCGAGGAGGGTGTGCTCGTGGCTCAGCCCGCGCCCGCCGCCGTAGCCGATGTAGGTGACGACGCAGCCGAGGGGCTCCGTCGCCCCCGCCGGGCGGTGCAGCCACGCCTTGATGGGCTGCCCGCCGAAGCCGGTGAAGGTGACGTCGTCGGTGGCTACCTGCGTCAGCCCGGTGTCCACCGGGGTGCACGTCACCTCGAGCGGGTGGCGCTCGTCCTGCTCGGCGAGCGTGCGCCGCCAGAACTCGTCGAAGTCGGGGGCCTCCTCGTGGGGCGGCGCGTAGCGCTCGAGCTCGCTGAGGGGCAGGTCGAACTGGGGCATGCTGACCGTCCTGTCGGCTCGAGAGACCTCGCGTCTGGAGCGCCACCGGTGGCACACCCGTCCGCAGACGACCACAAAGTACCTTCCGGAACGGCCCGGGAAGAATCGTCTTCCGCAGGATCACGCCATTCTCGGCTGGCCGCTCCGGGGCCCGCAGCGGGCTTTGTGGTCGTTCAGGACCATTCCGCCGGTCGCGCCCGCCGGCGCGGTCTCGGCCGGTCCCGCGCTCCGCCCGTCTCGCCCCGGCGTCGCCCGTCTCGCAGCCTCAGCCGCGCTCCGCCTCGCTCGCCTCGCCGTCGCCGGTCCCGTGGCCGTCAGGCCGTGCTGTCCTCCCCGGCCATCACCGCCGCCCGGCCCGCCTCCAGCCGGGCGATGGGCACCCGGAACGGGGAGCAGGAGACGTAGTCCAGGCCGGCGCCGTGGAAGAAGTGGATCGACTCCGGGTCCCCGCCGTGCTCCCCGCACACCCCCATGTGCATCTCCGGCTTCGTCGCCCGGCCGCCGGTGACGCCCGCGACCACCAGCGCCCCCACCCCGTCGGCGTCGAGGGTCTCGAACGGGGAGATGGTGAGCACCCCGTTCTCCAGGTAGTCGGCGAAGAACGCGCCCTCGACGTCGTCCCGGGAGAAGCCCCAGGTGGTCTGGGTGAGGTCGTTGGTGCCGAAGGAGAAGAAGTCGGCCTCCTCGGCGATGCGGTGGGCGGTCAGCGCCGCGCGCGGCAGCTCCACCATGCAGCCGATCGGCACGTCCAGGGTCATCCCGGCGTCCCGGCCGACCTCGGCGAGGATCTCCTCGGCCTCCTCCCGGACGATCTGCAGCTCGCGCACCGACCCCACCAGCGGCACCATGATCTCCGGCCGCGGGTCCCCGCCGTCCCGGCGGCGGGCCACCATCGCCTCGGCCACGGCGCGGATCTGCAGGGCGAAGAGCCCGGGCACCTTCAGCCCGAGCCGCACCCCGCGCAGCCCGAGCATGGGGTTGGCCTCGTGCATCCGCCGCACCGCCGCCAGCAGCGCCACGTCCCGCTCGTCCACCTCGCCGCGGGCCTCGGCGAGCGCTACCCGCACGGACAGGTCGGTGAGGTCGGGGAGGAACTCGTGCAGCGGCGGGTCGATCAGCCGGATGGTGGTGGGCAGGCCGTCCATCGCCGACAGCAGCTCGGTGAAGTCCTGGCGCTGCAGCGGCAGCAGGTCGGCCAGGGCCGCGTCGCGCTCGGCGTCGTCCTCGGCCAGCACCACGCGCTCGACGTAGGTGCGCCGCTCCCCGAGGAACTGGTGCTCGGTGCGGCACAGCCCGATGCCCTGCGCGCCGCGCTCCCGGGCCCGGTGGGCGTCCTCGGCGGTGTCGGCGTTGGCCCGCACGGCCATCCGCCGCACCTCGTCGGCATGGGTGAGGATCCGGTCGACGGCGTGCACGAGCTCGCGGGTCGCCTCGTCCTGGGCGGCCGCCAGCCCGGCGTCGAGCCCCTCGGCGATGTACCGCATGACCGGGGAGTCGCTCACCGGCACCGCGCCGCGGAACACCTCCCCGGTGGAGCCGTCTAGGGCGATCACGTCACCCGGGCGGAGCACCGTGCCGTTGATCCGGACCTGCTCCCCGGCCCGGTCGACGTCGAGCTCCTCCGCGCCGACGACGGCGCACTTGCCCATCCCGCGGGCCACCACGGCCGCGTGGGAGGTCTTGCCGCCGCGGGCGGTGAGCACCCCGGCGGCGACGATCATGCCCTGCAGGTCGTCGGGGTTGGTCTCCCGCCGCACCAGGATGACGTCGGCGCCGGCGGCGGTGCGGGCCAGGGCCTGGGCGTTGTCCAGCACGATCTCCCCGACGGCGGCCCCGGGCGAGGCCGCCATGGCCTTGGTGAGCAGGGTGCGCTCGGCGGCGGCGTCGAACTGGGGGAAGAGCAGCTGGTTGAGCTGGGCGCCGGTGCAGCGGCCGATCGCCTCGTCCATCGTGATGAGGTGCTCGTCGACGAGCTGGGTGGCGACCCGGAACGCGGCGGCGGCGGTGCGCTTGCCGACCCGGGTCTGCAGCAGCCACAGCTTGCCGCGCTCGATGGTGAACTCGATGTCGCACAGGTCCCGGTAGTGCGTCTCCAGGCGGCGCATGGCCTGCAGCAGCTCACGGTAGGAGGTGGCGTCCAGCCGCTCGAGCTCGGCCAGCGGCAGGGTGTTGCGGATGCCGGCGACGACGTCCTCGCCCTGGGCGTTGGGCAGGTAGTCCCCGTACACCCCGGAGTGGCCGGTGGAGGGGTCGCGGGTGAAGGCGACGCCGGTGCCGGAGGTCTCACCCAGGTTCCCGAACACCATGGTGACGATGTTGACCGCAGTGCCCAGGTCGTTCGGGATGCGCTCGCGGCGCCGGTACAGCCGGGCGCGCTCGGTGTTCCAGGAGTCGAAGACCGCCTCGACGGCCATGTCGAGCTGCTCGCGGGGGTGCTGGGGGAACTCGCGGCCGCACTGCTCGCGGACGATCCCCTTGAACGTCTCCACCAGGTCCTTCAGGTCCTCGGCGCCGAGGTCGACGTCCGTCTCGGCCCCGGCCTCGGCCTTCTTGGCGTCCAGGGCGTGGGCGAACAGGTCGCCGTCGACGCCGAGGACGGTCTTGCCGAACATCTGGATCAGCCGCCGGTAGGAGTCCCAGGCGAACCGCTCGTCCCCGGAGAACTCCGCCAGGCCCTTGACCGAGGCGTCGTTGAGGCCGACGTTGAGGACCGTCTCCATCATGCCGGGCATGGAGAACTTCGCCCCGGAGCGCACGGAGACCAGGAGCGGGTCGTGGAAGTCGCCCAGGCGCCGGCCCATGGCGTCCTCGATCTCGCGCAGCGCCATGGTCAGCTCCACCCGGAGCTCGGGCGGGACGTGCCCGTCGCGCATGTAGGCCCGGCAGGCCTCGGTGGTGATGGTGAAGCCGGGCGGGACCGGCAGGCCGATCTTGGTCATCTCGGCGAGGTTGGCGCCCTTGCCGCCGAGCAGGTCCTTCTGCTCCTTGCTGCCCTCGCTGAACCGATAGACGTACTGCGGCATCACAGACCTCCTCGCTGACGGCGCTGCGGCGCGCCGGACGGCCCCGGGCGACCGGGTGGCCCCAGGGTACGGACAACGGGCCGGGCGATGGGTGACGTACGACCTACGAGACACGATCGCGGACCGGCCGCGGACCGGCGCCGCCCGTGACGCTGGAGCGCCCGGGTCGCCGTCGGCGGGCGGCGTGGCTCCGGGGTGCGGCAGGTGCCGCTCAAGGCTACGGGCTGCGGCAGGTGCCGCTCCGGGCTACGGCAGGTGCCGCTCCGCCGGCCCGCTGTAGGCGCTGAGCGGGCGGATGAGCGCGTTGGACGCGAGCTGTTCCTGGATGTGGGCGGTCCAGCCGGCCACCCGCGCGGCGACGAACAGCGGCGTGAAGGTGGGGGTGTCGAAGCCCATCAGGTGGTAGGCGGGCCCGGAGGGGTAGTCCAGGTTGGGCTTGATGTCCTTCCGGTCCGCCATCGCCTGCTCCAGCGCGTCGTACAGCGCGGCCAGGTCCGGCCGGTCGTAGTGCGCCACCAGCCGGTCCAGCGCGGCCTTCATGGTGGGCACCCGGGAGTCGCCGTGCTTGTACACCCGGTGCCCGAAGCCCATGATCTTGCGCTTCTCGGCCAGCGCCCGGTCCAGCCACGCCGCCGCCTGGTCGGCCGTGCCGATCTCGGCGAGGACCGCCATGACCGCCTCGTTGGCCCCGCCGTGCAGCGGGCCCTTGAGCGCCCCGATCGCCCCGACGACGGCGGAGTACAGGTCCGCCAGGGTCGAGGTGATCACCCGGGCGGTGAAGGTCGAGGCGTTGAAGGAGTGCTCGGCGTAGAGGATCAGCGAGACCCGGAACGCGTCGACGACGACGTCCGCGGGCACCTCCCCGAAGACCATGTACAGGAAGTTCTCCACGAAGCCCAGGTCCGACCGCGGCTCGATGAGGTCCTGGCCGCGGCGGCGGCGCTGGTCGTAGGCGACGACGGCCGGGATCTGGTTGAGCAGCCGCACGGCCGCGGCGCCGTTCTGCCCCGGGTCGTCCGCGGCGGGGTCGGCCGCGCCGATCGCGCTGACGGCGGTGCGCAGCACGTCCATCGGGTGGGCCGTGGTGGGGACGAGGTCGACGACGGCCCGCACCTGGCCGTCCAGGGCCCGGTGCCGCCGGCCGGCCTCCTGCAGCTCGGCGAGCTGGCCGGGGGTCGGCAGCTCGCCGTGCCAGAGCAGGTAGGCGACCTCCTCGAAGCTGCACCGGGCGGCGAGCTCCTGGACCGGGTAGCCGCGGTAGAGCAGGGAGTTCGTCTCCGGGTTGACCTTGGAGATGGCGGTGGTGTCGGCGACGACGCCGACCAGCCCCTTGCGGATCTCCGGCTCGGTGGTGGTCTCGGTCATCTCTCGCTCCTTCGCGTGTGCGGCGGGTGGTGCTTGCGGGGCCGGTGGTCCCGACCAGGTGTGGTGCTCCCCGGACCCTCGGCCCCCGGTGTGGTGCTCCCCGGTCCGTCGCTCCCGGCCGGGGTAGCCCGGCGACGGGCGACCGGGGGCGCCGGTCAGTCGGTGCGGACGGTGAAGTTGAAGATATCGGTGTCGAAGCGGTTGTAGCCGGCATAGTCGACCAGCTCGTACAGCCGGGCCCGGTGCTGCATGCTCCCCACCTCGGCCCGCAGCGTCCCGTCCCGGCGCAGGGTGTCCAGGCCCCGCTCGGCCGCGCCCATCGCCAGGCGCAGCAGGGAGACGGGGAAGATGACGAGCGCGACGCCGGCGTCCCTGAGCTCCTCGACGGTGAACAGCTCGGACTTGCCGAACTCGGTCATGTTCGCCAGCACCGGGACGTCCACCGCGGCGGCCACCGCGGCGAACTCGGCGAGGTCCTGCAGCGCCTCGGGGAAGATCGCGTCAGCGCCGGCGTCGACCAGGGCCCGGGCCCGGTCGGTCGCGGCGTCCAGGCCGGCCACGGCGCGGATGTCGGTGCGGGCCATGATGAGCAGGTTCGGGTCACGGCGGGCGTCGACGGCGGCCCGGACGCGGCGGGTGGCGGTGGCGTCGTCGACGACCTGCTTGCCGTCCAGGTGCCCGCACCGCTTGGGGTTGACCTGGTCCTCGATGTGCAGCCCGGCGACGCCGGCGTCCTCCAGCGCCTGCACGGTGCGGGCGACGTTCATCGGCTCCCCGAAGCCGGTGTCGACGTCGACCAGGGCGGGCAGGTCCGTCATCCGGGCGATCTGCTGGCTGCGGCCGGCGACCTCGGTGAGGGTGGTCAGGCCGATGTCGGGCAGGCCCAGGTCGGCGGAGAGCACGGCGCCGGAGACGTAGACCCCGTCGAAGCCCTTGTCCTGGATCAGCCGGGCGGACAGCGGGTTGAACGCGCCGGGGAAGAGCAGCGTCTCGCCGGCGGCCAGGCGCTGGCGCAGCCGGGCGCGCTTGTCGGCGGGGGTGGTGGCGGCGTAGAGCATCAGCGGGTCCTCTCGGCGGTGGTGCCGGCCATCAGAAGATGCCTCCCGGGACTGCCGCGGCGTCGAGGTAGCCGGCCGGCGCGGTGACCGTCAGCTCGCCCAGCTCGGCCGGGCCGAGCTCGGGCAGGCGCTGGGCGACGTCGAGGAAGCGGTCGACCTCTTCCGGCGCCAGCACGCCGTCGGCCAGGGTGCGGAACTTCTGCACGTACTGCTCCCGGCCGAACGGCCGGGCGCCGAGCGGGTGGGCGTCGGCGACGGCGATCTCCACGCTCAGCCGGCCGCCGTCGGCCAGGGTGATCTCCACCCGCCCGCCGAAGGCCTGCTCCGCCGGGTCGGTGGAGTGGTACCGGCGGGTCCACCCCGGGTCCTCCGCGGTGGTGATCTTGCGCCACAGCGCCACGGTGTCCGGGCGGGCGGCGCGCGCCGGGGCGTAGGAGGCGACGTGGTGCCAGGCCCCGTCCTGCAGGGCGACGGCGAAGATGTACGGGATCGAGTGGTCCAGGGTCTCCCGGGAGGCGGTCGGGTCGTACTTCTGCGGGTCGTTCGCGCCGGAGCCGATCACGGCGTGGGTGTGGTGGGAGGTGTGGATGACGATGCTGGTCACGGCCGCCGGGTCCCGCAGGGCGGGGTGCTCGGTGCCCAGCCGGCGGGCGAGGTCGATGAGTGCCTGGGCCTGGTACTCCGCGGAGTGCTCCTTGGTGTAGGTGTCCAGGATCGCGCGGCGCGGCTCCCCCGGGCCGGGCAGGGCGACGTCGTAGCGGGCGTCCGGACCGTCCAGCAGCCAGGCGATCACCCCGTCCTCGCCCTCGTAGATCGGGGTGGGCGAGGTCTGCCCGCGCATGGCGCGGTCCACCGCCTCCACCGCGACCTTGCCGGCGAAGGCGGGGGCGTAGGCCTTCCAGGTGGAGATCTCGCCCTTGCGGGACTGGCGGGTCGCGGTGGTGGTGTGCAGGGCCTGCCCGACGGCGTGGAAGGTCACCTCCGGGGGCAGGCCGAGGAGGGTGCCGAGGGCCGCGGCGGCGGACGGGCCGAGGTGGGCGACGTGGTCGATCCGGTGCCGGTGCAGGCTGATCGCGCGGGCGAGGTCGACCTGCACCTCGTAGCCGGTGACGACGGCGCGCACCACGTCCGCCCCGGTCAGCCGGCGGCGCTCCGCCAGGTGCTGGGCGACGGCGAGCACCGGCGGGATGTTGTCGCCCGGGTGGGAGTACTCGGCGGCGAGGAAGGTGTCGTGGAAGTCCAGCTCGCGGACCGCGACACCGTTGGCCCAGGCCGCCCACTCCGGGCCGACCCGGGTGCTGGCCGGGGCGCCGAGGACGGTGGCGCCGGGGGCGTGGGGGTGGGCGAGGGCCTGCGCGCGGGCGGCCGCCGGCGGGGTGCGCAGCAGCGCGGCGGTGGCCACGGCGGCGTTGTCGATGACCCGGTTGACCACCATGTCGGTGACCTCGGCGGCGGGCGGGACCGGGTCGGCGGCGAGCTCGGCGATCTTCCAGGCGAGCTGGTCCTGCCGGGGTAGGTTCTCGGCGCTGGGGTGGACGCGGACGTGGTGGGTGATCACCGGGCGGCTCCAGGGGTGGCGGGGACGGGGACCGGGGTGGCGGCGGGGGCGGGGACCGGGGTGGCGGCGGGGACCGGGGCGGCGGCCTGGCCGGCCGGCGCCTCGGCCAGGGCGCGCAGGATGCTGGTGAGGCTGGCACGCAGGTGGACCGCGGTGGCCTGGGCGGCGAGCGTCGCGTCGCCGTCGGCGATCGCCGCGGCGATGAGCTGGTGCTCGTGGGCGGCGCGGACCAGCCGGTCCGGGTTGTCCCGGGAGAGGCGGCGGGCGCGGGCGGCGTGGGCGCGCAGGCTGGCGAGCGAGCGGCGCAGGTACGGGCTGGCCATGGCGTCGTCGACGGCGGCGTCGAGGTCGGCGACCACCGTGTAGTACCCGACGCGAGACGGGTCGCCGTCGGCCACGGCGGCCGCCGCGGCGGTGAACCGCTCGGCCAGGTCGGCGAAGGTGGCCGGGTCGGCGCGGCGGGCGGCGGCCAGGCGCGCGGCCTGGGTCTCCAGGGCCTCGCGGAGCTCGAAGAGGTGGGTGACGTCGTCGGCGTCCAGCCGAGAGACCACCAGAGTGCGGCCCTTCCCAACGACGGCGAGCCCCTCGGCCGCGAGCCGGCTCAGCGCCTCGCGCAGCGGGGTGCGGGACACCCCCAGCCGGGCGGCCTGCTCGACCTCGCCGAGCACGCTGCCCGGGGCGAGCCGGCCGTCGACGATCTCCGCCCGGAGGTCGGAGTACACCCGCTCACCCGCCCGCATGCCGGTCACCGTAACGCACCTCACGGCCGCTTGTATACAGAACGGGCGGATCCAGCGGCAGGCGAGCCGGCTTTCCGGACCTGTGCACACAAACGCGGCTGACGGGAGCGGGCTGCGCGCGATGCGCGCCTTCGCAGGACACGAGCGCTAGACCTCGTCGCGCTCGCGCACGAACGCCTCCCACGCACCGGCGTTCTCCGGGCCCGAGGCAGCCCGAGAGCCATAGGCGAGCTCCAGCGAGCCCTCGTCCACGTCGAGCAGGCCGGCCAGCAGGTCGCGCACCTCGTGGTCGAGGTCGGCGAGGCGCTCGGTTTCGGTGGCACCTCCGGGCACGTCCGCCACCTCGGCGACCCAGTAGCGGCCCTCGCGGGAGACCTTCACCGTGTACATCACCTGTCCAACCACCCTTCACCGAAGAGCCCCTGCAGCGCCTTCGCGTTCGGCCGTGTCACCGTCTGGGGCATCGGTCCTGCATGCCCGGCTCGACAAAATTCTCCAACCTCGACACCGTCCCGGTCGAGGACCACCCAGACGGTGTGCGAGCCCTGGCTCGCGGCGCACCTCCGACCGGAGCGCCAGGCGCGGTCCAGGACGCGCTGGCCGGGTCCCGCTACGGTGGTCCGACGCCCGTCCGGCCCCGCCACGCCGGGACCGGACAGCACCGGCAGCGAAGGAGCGCGCGTGAGCCCCACCGGCAGCCCCGCGGCAAGCCAGGCCGGCACCGGAGAGGTCGTCCGCACCGCCGCGGACGGCGTTGGCCGGATCACGCTGAACCGGCCGGCCGCCATCAACGCGCTCACCGCCGAGATGATCGCCGCCGTCGACGAGGCCCTGGAGGCCTGGGCCGACGACGACGCCGTGCGGACCGTCCTGCTTGACGGCGCCGGCGAGCGCGGGTTCTGCGCGGGCGCGGACGTGCGGGCCCTGCGGGAGGCCGTCCTGGACGGCGCCACCGAGCGGGCGGTGGGCTTCCTGCGGGCCGAGTACCGCCTGGACGAGCGGATCGCCACCTACCCCAAGCCCGTGGTCGCGCTCATGGACGGGATCACCATGGGCGGCGGCGTCGGGCTCAGCGCGCACGCGGCGGTCCGGGTGGTCACCGAACGGTCGGTGGTGGCGATGCCGGAGACCCGGATCGGGTTCGTGCCCGACGTCGGCAGCACCCACCTGCTCGGCCGGGCGCCGGGGCGCACGGGGTTCCACGTCGGGCTGCGGGCGGCGAGCGTGGGGCCGGGCGACGCCATCTACCTCGGCCTGGCCGACCACCTGGTGCCCGCCGCGGACCTGCCGGCGCTGGTCGAGGAGCTGCAGCGCGGGCGTGGCCGGGAGGTCCCCGCGGCCGTCGCCCGGTTCGCCGTCCCGGCCCCGGAGCCCGCGCTGGCGGCGGAGCGGTGGTGGGTCGACGCGTGTTACGGCGCCCCGACGGCCCGCGAGGTGGTCCGGCGGCTGGAGCAGCACGAGGCACCCGGAGCGCGGCAGGCCGCCGCCGACCTGCGGGCCCTCTCCCCCACCGCCGTCGCCGTCGCGCACCAGGTGCTGGCGCGGGGCGCGGCGGGCATCCTGCGCGACGCGCTGGCGCTGGAGCTGCGGGCCGGCGTGGGCCTGGCCCGGCGGCCGGACTTCGTCGAGGGCATCCGCGCCCAGCTCGTGGACAAGGACCGCACGCCGCGCTGGCGACCGGCGTCCCTGGCCGAGGTCGACGACGAGGACGTCACCCGGATCCTCGCCACCGACGTCCCGCCGCTCTGGTAGCCCGGCCGCGTAGTCGCGAGCGCCCGCGGCTCGTCGCCGCCTGTCGGCCCCCGGTACTGCCGGGTGTCCGGGTGCTGACGGCCCCGGGTCCTGCCGGTGCCCAGATCCGATCGGTGCCCAGCTTCTACCGGCACAGACTTCCGCCGGCCCCGGGTGTTACCGGTGCCCGGGTGGGCGGATGGCGTCGGCGAGCCAGGTGGCCAGGCGAGGGGTCGGGGTGCCGAGCCGGGCGGGGTCGGCGTGCCGGAGCAGCCGGCGCCAGGACTCGCACCGGTGCAGGCTGGCCAGGCGGTCGGCCGCGTCGAGGAGGTGGTCCCCGTCCCGCCCGCGGGGCAGGCCCGCCCACTGGGCCACATACGCCCGGCGGAGCCGGGCGGCCAGCCCGTGCCCCGGCCGGGGCCGGTGCGGCCAGGACCCGGCGGCCATCCGGGTGGGGACCTGGAGCACCGCGAAGGGGTGTGACCAGAAGGCGTCCCCGAGGTCGAAGAGCCGGAACGGGCCGGCACCGTCACGCGCGTGGTCCGCCCCGCCGTCGGCGCGGTACGGCCCGAGCGCGTTGGCCGGGCTGAGGTCGTTCGGCTGCAGCGTCAGGGGCACGCCGCCGGCTGCCAGGTCGGCGAAGACGCCGCCGACGGCGGCCAAACCGGCCAGCAGGTCCCGCGCCTCCCGGCCGTCCAGGCGCTGCGGGTCCTCGCGCGGCAGCGCGGCGAGCTCCTCGACGACGCCGGTCACGTACTCGACAGCCTCGCCCGGGAGCAGGACGGGCAGGCCGGCCCCGAGGAGTGCCCGCCGGTGCGTCGCCAGGGCCGCCTGCATGCGGGCGGCCTGGACCACCAGCGCCTCCCACTCCGCCTCCGTCACCGCACCCCGCTCGCGCAGCGTCGGGCCGCCGTCGGGAAGGAGGAGCCAGCCCCGCTCCGCGTCCACGGCGAGCGGGGCCAGGACCTCCCCGGGGAGCAGGTCCGCGAGGACGCGGACGAGGCCGGCCTCGAACCGCTGGCCGGGGTTGGTCACCTTGAACCACACCCGCCCGTGGTCGGTGGCGACGGTGAAGACGGCCGACCAGAACCGGACCCGGTGCTCGGTCAGGGGCCCGCGCACCTGCAGGCCGGCACCGGCCAGGGCGGTGCCCACCCAGCCGCCGGCATGCTCCCGGAAGCCCGCCGACCGCCAGTGGCCCACCAGGTCCCGAGGTTCGGTGGCGGCGTCACCGACGTCACCCACGGTCACTCCCCTCGTCGGTTCCGCCGGCACCGGCTGGCGGAGCGCACCGCGGCTACCAGACCGTGCCAGCCGGACGGTACCCGACCGCCGTCGCCGTGCGGCGGCAACCGCACGCGACCGTCCGGGTGAAAGCTGCTCCTACCTCGGTACCGTTGCGGCGTGACGACGCAGATCGCCGTCCGGCTCCCCGCTGAGCTGATCGCCTTCGTGGACGACCTCGTCCGGCGGGGTGAGGCAACCAGCCGAGCCGCCGTCGTGGCTCGCGCCCTCGCCCGGGAACGTCGCCGCAGGGTCGCCGAGCGCGACGCCCAGATCCTTGCGGACACACGCGATGACACCGACCTGACCACCTCGCCGAGCTGGCCGCCACGACGCCGCTGCACGACCTCGAGTGACGCACCCGATCCACAGCGGGCATGGCCGAGCCCTGGATGGCTGCGGAGCCACCGCTCCTATCTCGCGGGGGCGGTGAGCAGGATTCCCAGGGACGCGGTGCAGGCGATGAGCATGAACGCGAGCGGCAGGCCGACGGTCTGCGCGAAGGTGCCGATCAACGGTGGGCCGGCCAGGTAGGCGCTGTAGCCGAGGATGCTGACTCTGGCGGTGGTGACCGCTGCGTCCTGCGCGGAGTGCCGGGCGGCGCGGGCGATGGCCAGGGGGAAGACCGGCCCGAGGGTGAGCCCGGTGAGGACGATCGCGACCGTCATGGCCCACGCCTGCCCGCTGACCGAGGCCAGGCCGATCGCGGTCAGGGTCAGCAGGCTCCCGGCGGCAAGCAGCACGGGTTCGGGTACTCGGTGCAGGAGGCGGTCGGTGACGGCGCGGGAGGTGAACATCGCCAGGCTGAACGCGGTGAGCGTGATGGCGCCGTGGGTGGCTGGTGCGGCAAGGTCGCGGGTGAGCAGCAGCGCCGACCAGTCGGTGATCAGCCCTTCGAGCAGGAGCCCGCAGATCGCGAGCACCACGACGCCCGCGGTCACCCGGACTCGACCGGACCGGACCGGCGGCGCGGACCGCCGAGGCGGCGCGGACCGCCGGTGCGGGGCGGGCCGGGCCCGCGCGGGTTCGTGCTGACTCCCCAGCCGGAGGACGGCCGGCGCGGCCGTGCCGGTCAGGCCGAGGAGGACGACCGCGACCACGGTGAAGTGCACGCCCACGCCGGCGTCCAGGGCGGTGGCGAGGATCGCGCCGCCGGACCCGGCGAGCACGCCGAGGCTGTAGCCGGAGTGCAGGCCGGTCAGCAACGCGGTGCCCCGCAGGTGCTGCAGCCTGATCCCGAGGGTGTTCATGGTGACATCCAGCAGCCCGCTGGCCGCTCCCAGCAGCACCAGCACGGCAGTGAGCTCCACGGTGGTGCGGGCGAGCGCGAGCAGGGGCAGGGCGGCAGGGAACACCGCCCCCGCCCACAGGCACGACCGGGCGAGGCCGACCCGCCGAGCGATCCGGTTCGCGGCGGCCATGGCCGGGATCGCCCCGGCGGCGATGCCCAGCAGCGCCGCACCCAGGTGCGCATCACGGATGCCCAGGTCGGCGGCGACCGCGGGGATGCGCGGCGCCCAGCTGGACAGCACCGCGCCGTTGACGAAGAAGATGAGCCAGACACTGGCGTGGCTGCGACGACCGGTCATGAGCGACCCCTGGGCCGCCCTGCCCGCGCCGATGATCGCGTCCCCGGACGGGCCAGGAACGCGGCGCCATGTGCCCGACCACGCTACCAAGCCCCATCGAGACCATCACGGCCCTGCCGGGGGGTCGGCTCGCACACCTGCCGGCACAGCTGCAGCGCGGCGGCGGCGAACCGTCCACCGCGGTGCCCGTCGGGTCAGGGGCGGGTGGGTCTCCACCCGGGCGGCGGGTCCTCGCCGACGAGGCCGTCGACGGCCTCGCGCAGCAGGTCGGCGTGCCCGGTGTGCCGGCCGTACTCCTCGATGAGGTCGCAGAGGAGCCGGCGGAGGCTGGCGTGCTCCTCGCCGCGGCCGACGTGCGCCGGGTGGTCGAGCCCGCCGTCGGCCAGCGCCCGCGCCACCCGCTCCCGGGACCGCTCCACCGCCCCCTCCCACAGGCGGTAGAGCTGCTCCGGGGTGTCCTCGGCGGCGGAGGTGAAGTCCCAGTCCGGGTGGGTGTCCCAGTCGGCCGACTGCCACGGCTCGCCCGGGGCCTCGCCGGAGAGCTTCACGGTGAACATCACGTCCTCGCCGCAGGCCAGGTGCTTGAGCAGGCCGCCGAGCGTCAGCGCCGACGTGGGGATCTTCGCGCCCAGGCCCGCGGCGTCCAGGCCGTCGACCTTCCACCGGAAGGTGGTGCGCAGCCGGTCCAGCGCGCCGAGCAGGTGCTCGACCTCGGTGCCGGCGAGCGGCGGCTCCCACGGCGTGTCGCCGGCGGGCGGAGCGTCGTCTGTCGACATGGAGGGATGGTAGGGCGCGGCCCGCCGCAGCGGGAGGCCCCTGGGCACCCTGCGGGCCGCCCGGTCAGGTGGACTCCGGCCGACGGCGTCCGCGCACCGAGGCGGGCGTCCTCGCCCGCGGGACCGAGGCGTTGGGACGCCGGTCACCCCGCCCGCCGCGGCCGCCGTCGGGAGCAGGCCGGTCACCCCACCCCGCCTCGGCCGCCGTCGGGAGCGGGCCGGTCAGTACGCCGCGCCCCGCCCGCCGTCCGGAGCGGGCCCGCTCGACGCTCCGACGAGGGTGGCGGCCGGGGCGGCGGAGACCGTCTGGCCGGTCGTCCGGGGCCCGGCGGCCCGGCGCACGCTCGCCCGGTACGCCGACGGCGGCAGGCCGTACTCGGCGGCGAAGGCCTGGCGCAGGGTCTCGGCGGTGCCGAGGCCGCAGCGTCGGGCGACGGCGGCGACGGTCAGGTCGGTGGTGGCCAGCAGGGTCGCGGCGGCCTCGAGGCGGGCCCGGCGGACGTAGCGGGCCGGGCTGCGGCCGGTGTGCTCGAGGAACAGGCGGGTGAGCTGGCGCGGGCTGGCGCCGGCGTGGGCGGCGAGGACCGCGGTGGACAGGTCGCCGTCGAGCCGCTCGGCCACCAGCGCGGCGGCGGACCGCACGGCCTCGTGCCGGGGCTCCGGGCCGGTGGTGAACATGCTCATCTGGGCCTGGTTGCCGGGACGCTGGAGGTAGGTCACCAGGGCCCGCGCGACCCGGCGGGCCAGGGCCGGGCCGTTGTCCTCCTCGACCAGGGCGAGGGTGAGGTCCAGGGCGCTGGTGACCCCGGCCGAGGTGTAGACGTTGCCGTCGCGCAGGTAGATCGGGCCGGGGTCGACGTGCACCTGGCGGTACTGGCGGGCGAGGAGGTCCGCGTAGTGCCAGTGGGTGGTCGCCCGCCGGCCGGTGAGCAGCCCGGTCGCGGCCAGGACGCTCGCTCCGGTGCAGACGGAGGCGACGCGTCCACTGAGCGACGCCAGCCGCCGGACGTGGCCGACGACCAGCGGGTCGGCGGCCGCGCGCTCGTGCCCGAGCCCGCCGGAGACCACCACGGTGTCCAGCGCGCCGGTCCACCGCTGCAAGGACCCCTGGGCGGCCAGGGTCAGGCCCGAGTCGCAGGTGATGGGGGCGCCGCCGGGTGTCAGCAGCACGGTGCGGTAGGGCGGTGCGGCGCCCAGCCGCGTGGCCAGGGTCAGGGTCGAGGTCACGCAGGAGATGTCGAGCAGCTCGGCGCCGTCGTACCCGACCACGGCCACCAGTCGTTCGCCCACGGCCAACCACCCCTGTCAGACGGACATCAGCACCAAGGATCCGGCCACCGAACGATACCGGTAGGGGGTATTGCGCGGGAAGGGGTCACGGTGGTGCTCGTCCCGCCGAACCGGCGGCCGGCACGAGCCGAGGGAAGGACCCCACCGTGGACGAGGCGTACGCCTATCTCACGTATCAGCAGAACCAGCGAGGCAGCGCGGCGCTCGCCCGCGACGCCGAGCGTCGGGGGCGCGGGCCGGGAGGGGCAACCGCCGTCCCGATCGCCGGTTCGTGGTGGCACCCGGTCCTGCGCCGCTGGCCCGGGGCGGTGGGGCTGACCGTCGCGGTCGTGCTCGTCGCGACCGGTGCGGCCGACCGGGAGACGCTCGCCCGGGGGGTCAGCCTGGCCGCCCTGTGCTTCCTCGGCGCGGCCGCGCTCGGCCGGCCCTGGGTCGGCTGGGCCGGCATCGCCGTCGGCAGCGCCGTGGTGGTGGCGAGCGAGCTCCTCGGCCTGGCGTGGTGGGTCGGCGTGGGCGTCACCGCGCTCGGCCTGGTCGTGGTCGGGCTGCTCCGCCGCGCGCCGCTCCCGGCCCTGACCGCGCAGAGCGCCGCGATGGCCGGCTTCGGCGGTCTCGCCGTTGCCGCCGTCGTGATGGACCCCGACGCCGGCCTGGTCCTGGCCGGCCTGACGCTGGCCAGCCACGCCGGCTGGGACGCCGTCCTCTACCGCCGCAACCAGGTGGTGCCCCGGTCCCTGGCGGAGTTCTGCATGTTCCTCGACGTGCCGTTGGGGATCGGCCTCATCCTGCTCGCCCTGGCTTGAGCAGGACGACGGCGGTCCGGTCGCCGGGAGGTGGCACGGACTTCGTTGGTAGGCGGGCAAGGACGAGCCCCCGCAGGTCCACCTGCGGGGGCTCGTCCGTCGACTGTCGGGCGGCGGGCTACTTGAGCGCGTCCTTGACGTTCTCCCCGGCCTGCTTGACGTTCGCGCTGCTCTTGTCCGCCTGCCCCTCGGCCTGCAGGCGCGGGTTGTCGGTGGCGTCGCCGGCAGCCTTCTTGGCCTTGCCCTTCGCCTCCTCGGCGGCGTTGCTGATCTTGTCGCCCAGACCCATGGCAGTCTCCCTCGGCTCTCGGTTCCCTCGCGGGCTCGCCGTCCACGGTAGGTGGGGCCCGATCGGCCCGCATCCGGAGCACGCCCGCTGCCAGCTCCTACATGAGCTCCTCGACCGCATCGGCCAGCTCGGCGACGGGTCGGCGGCCGTCAAGCTCGACGCTCGCGCCTCGTCGCAGCCGAGGCTCGACCTCCATCGCGTACTGGCGGACCTCAGCCTGCTGCTCGGCCGAGCGGCCGTACGGGTTGTTCGTCCTCGTCGCCAGACGCTCGATCAGCACCTCGACCGGAGCCGTCAGCAGCACGATGTGCTCGAACCGGTCATAGAAGCGGCCCTGGTTCTCGACCGTTCCCGAGACCACTACGTGGTCGTGCCGGGCCAGGAGCTCGCTCATCCGAGCTGGGTCCCAGATGGCGCCGGGCAGCACCCAGCCGTCGTCATCGGTGTCGACGGTGCGATGCCCGCGCTGGGCGAGCTCCTCGAGCAAGGTCGTCTTCCCAGCGCCCGACATGCCGGTGACGAGGATGCGAGCCACGGCACGAGGCTACGCAGCAGACGGCACGTCCCGGCGCCCTCCGGCGGTCAGCCCGGTCGAGGACCCTGGTCTCGCCCGCCATTCACGCCACGCGGACATGAACCCCACCATTCACGCCACCCGGACATGAACCCCGCCACTTCGACATGAATCCCGCACACCGGGAGGCGCCGGCGCCGAAGCCGTGGCGCCCCGACCGGCCACCATCTGGGACGCCTGCCCTCCTCGCGGCGCCCGGCGCCACGTTGCGGTTGACTGCGGCCATGTCCCGCCCGTTCCTCCTGCTGGCCTCGCGGCTCGAGGACCTCGCCGCCGCGGAGGAGTACGCCTCGTTCCTCACCCTGACCGGCCTGGCGCCGGCGGACCTGGTGCGGGTGCGGATGGAGACCGGGCCGTTCACCCCGTTGGACCTGGACCGCTACGCCGGGGTCTTCCTCGGCGGCAGCCCGTTCACGGCGTCCGCCCCCGAGGAGTACAAGAGCCCGGCCCAGCGGCGCGTGGAGGCCGAGCTCGCCGTCGTCCTGGCCGAGGTCCGGGCCCGGGACGTGCCCTTCTTCGGGGCCTGCTACGGGATCGGGACGCTCGTGCGGCAGGCGGGCGGCGTCGTCGACGGCACCTACGCGGAGGCGACCGCGGCGGTGACGGTGGAGCTGACCGAGGAGGGTCGGCGGGACCCGCTGCTGGCCGCGATGCCGCCGTCGTTCGCCGCCTACACCGGGCACAAGGAGGCCTGCACGGTGCTGCCGCCGGGCGCGGCCCTGCTCGCCACGTCCGCCGCGTGCCCGGTGCAGATGGTGCGGCTGGGCCGGAACCAGTACGCCACGCAGTTCCACCCCGAGATGGACCGGGCCGCCGTCCTCACCCGCATCCGGGTGTACCAGCACGCCGGGTACTTCCCGGCGAACGAGGTCGACGCCGTCGTCCAGCGGGTGGCCGGTGCGGACGTCAGCGCCTCCCACCGGCTGCTGCGCTCCTTCGTGGAGCGCTACGGGTAGCGGGTGGGAGTTGGGCCGGCCACTGTTCCCGACGGCGTCGGGCGTCTCCCGCTCCTGGGCTTCATCACCCAGCGGGCTGCCCTGCGCGTCCCCGTCCCACGCTATCCACCTCCGGTGACGGCGCCGCGATCACCTTCGTGCTGGCCGGCCAGCTCAGTTCCGGACCGCATCCTCGACGCACGTCAGCGATGCGCTCCGACAGGACTGCCCGCAGCTGCCGCCGACGGCGCGGGGCCGGGGGCCCGTCCAGGCCGCCGACGGCGCGGCGCCGGTCAGTCGACCAGGCGCGCGGGCACGACCTCGACGGCGGCCGGCACCGGGCTGCGGAACACGTCCGCGCCGACGACGTGGGCGACGTGCACGTACTGGCCACCGCTCAGCCCCCACGCGGTCAGCGCGGGCTGGTCGGGGTCGACCACCCAGAACGACGGCGTCCCGGCCGCCTCGTACCGGGCGCGCTTGAGGTTGCGGTCGACCAGCCGGGTGCTGGGCGAGAGCACCTCGACGGCGAGGAGCGGCGCGACCGGGAGGTCCCGGTCGGTGAGGTCGGCCCGCCGGGTCGCCAGGACGTCGGGCTGGAGCACGGTGTCCGGGCCGAGCGCGACGTCGAACGGCGCCACGAGCACCTCCAGCGCGGGCGGGCAGGCCCGGTCGAGCAGCACAGCCAGGCGCACGACCGCCCGCTGGTGCCCGGCCGACGGCGCGGGGGTCACGACCAGCGACCCGTCGACGAGCTCGTAGCGGTGCCCGTCGTCGGGGGCCGCCGTCAGGTCGCCGCGGGTCAGCGGCCGGCTCCGCGGCAGCACGATCATGGCCCCCATGGTGCCTCCCACCGGTCATGGCCACCACCGTCCCGCCGTCCTGGACTCGGCGCCTGACGTGCACAGGCGCGCAGCACGTCCGCAGGCTGCGGTCCGGGTCAGCTACCGGTGCTACCGGTGCAGCGGACCGGCCCCTGTGCACGCCGCCCGGCCGGCGAGCCCCCTGCCCGTCCGTGCAGGACGCCGTCGCACGGTCATCTCGTGCGTGCCGTTCTGGACTGCGCGCGGTTCGCGATGGCGCGGAGTCGCGGGTCGTCCGCCTCGGTCTGGCGGGCGAGGACCGCCTGAGCCGTCGGGGTGCGCAGCTCGTACAGGGCCATGGCCGCCGACAGGCGAACCTGTTCGTCGGTGTCCTGGAGCGCCTCGGTCAGGGCCTCGGTGGCACCTTCCGCGCCCGTGCCGATGAAGCAGAGGACCTCGGCGGCGTGGCGCCGCATCGGTGCCTCGTCGCTGGTCAGTGCCGTGACGAGGCAGGGCACGGCGGCGCGACCGAAGGATGCCAGGTCGCGGGTGAGTCCGTTCCGACCGTTGCTGTCGCCCGTTCCCAGCTGCGCCGCCAGGGCCGGGATGGCTCGGGGGTCGCCGATGCGGGTGAGTGCCCACCGGGCCTTGGCCGCCACGTCCGGGTCATCGTCCGCCGCCAGCGGCACGATGGCGTCGGTGGTCGCCGGGTCCGCGATCTTGCTCAGGACGTGCACCGCCTGCACGCGCGACGCGGTGTCGGCCCCGGCCAGCGCGTCCAGCAGGAGCGGTGCAGCCGCCTCGGCGACGCGGGTGACCGCCCAGGAGAGCGTGTCGCGCACGAAGAAGTCCGGCTCGGACCACAGCCGTGCCACCAACGCCCGAGCGGCGCCAGGGTCGGCCAGCGTGCCGAGGTCGAGGGCCGCAGCCTGACGCACGTCACGGTCGGGGTTCATGAGCCGGTGGAGAGCGTCGTCGACCTGAGGGTCACCGGTGGGCTCGATCGGCTCGCCCAGGCCTGCGGCAGCAGCGAGCTCCGGCCACATCTCCTTGATGGCCGCAAGGATCTTCGTCTGGGAGTCGGACAGCCAGGCGATGGTTGCGGACTCACTGGGGCCGCCCACGTAGCCCGCGGGGTCCACGGCGCTTCCCTCGACCCACGTGTGGCGCACGCGGGCGGTGTCAGCGATGGCGTCGAGGGGGTTGCCGTCCACGAGCAGGAGATCTGCTCTCTTGCCTGGGCTCAGGAGCCCGCGGTCGTGCAGGCCGAATAGGCGCGCCGGCACCGAGGTTGCAGCGCGCAGCGCGACGGCGGGACCGAGGCCGGCGGCTACTGCCAGGTGGTGGAGCTCGCGGTGGAGGCTGGCGCCATAGACCAGGCCGGGGTTCGGGGCGTCCGTTCCGGCGAGGATCGCACAGCCGCGCCGCGCCAGCTCACGGACGTTGGCAAGGGCCGCATCCAGGTCCGGCCCGGTCGGCGGCATCCACCGCTGGGCTTGGGTGTCGAGCACCTCGCGCCAGGCCGGTGTCAGCCGGGTATCGAGCAGGACGTCCTCACGCAGTGGCATCACCCCGGCGCGCACGGGGAAGCCGTCCGAGATCGACAAGGTCGCGATGACAGCCAGCCCGGCCGCGGCCACCTCGTCCAGCTGCGCCTGGCTCATCGGGGCGAACGGCACGTGCCCGAGCATGTCCACCCCGCACCGGGCAACAAGTGCTGCCCCCTCCCCCGTCGAGACATGAGCGACGACCGACAGCCCAGCATTGTGCGCGCTCTGGACCAGGGCGAGGATTGTCGCCTCATCCAGGGCCGGGATGTGGAGCATCGCCCCAGACCCGTCGTCGTAGATCACCTTCAGGTGCGTTGCACCCTCGGCCATACGCCCAGCCACGAAGGGCTCCGCATCACCCGGCCCCGTGACGTACGGGAAGGGCGAGTACGCCATCGTGGGATGTCCTCCCGGGGCGGTCGCACCGATGCTCGAGGTCACGAAGTCTGCACGCGCAGGTCCGTCGCCACGACGGGCGGTGAGCACCGCCGCGCGCTCCGCCGCGATGACGTCCGGCTTGCTGAACTGGTCGACCAACGTGGTGACGCCGAACTGAGCGGCGAGCACGGTGCACTCCGGCGCCAGGTGCACATGCGCATCGATGAGGCCGGGCAGCAGCGTCCCGCCCCCGCCGTCGGTGACCTCATCTCCCGGCTGGATGATCTCCTCCCCGCCGATCGCCTCGACCAGTCCCCGGTCGACACGCAGGTGCGTTGCCGCGAGGACTCCCGTCCCGTCGAAGATGCGGTCGGCCTTGATGACGAAGGGTGGTGCTGCGCTCATGCAGGGGACACTAGAAGCTGCCGTAGCGAGAGGGTCAAACCGCTAGCGTCGAGCCGTGCAGTACTCGATCAGCCAGGTCGCCACGATGGCCGGCGTCTCGGCCAGGACCCTGCGGCACTACGACGAGATCGGGCTGCTCGCCCCGGCCGCCGTCTCCGCCAACGGCTACCGCTGGTACGGCCGGAGCGAGCTGCGCCGGCTGCAGCGCATCCTGCTGCTGCGCGACCTGGACGTCCCGCTCCCGCAGATCGACGCCATCCTCGCGGGGGATGACGACGAGGCCGCCGCGCTGCGTCGCCACCTGGTGCTCGTCACCGCCGAACGGGACCGCCTCGACCGGATCGCCGCCACCATCACCCGCACCCTGGAGGACCTCGAGGGCCAGGACCGTCTGCCCGATGAGGAGTTCTTCCGGGGACTGGACGAGGGACGCTCGCAGCTCGCCGCCACCCTTCAGGAACGGTTCGGCGACGCCGCCGCCAGCAGCGTGCAGACCGCAGCCGGTGGAACGGAGCACTGGACCAGGAGCGACTACGACCAGGCGGCCGCCGACGGCCGAGAGCTCTTCGCCCGCCTGTCCCGCACCCGTCGGTCCGGCCTCGACCCCACCTCGCCCCAGGCGCTCGACGTCGTTGTGGAGCACCACGACGCCGTCCGCGCCCTGTGGCCCGTCGATCCCGCGGCCTACCACGCCCTCGCCGACCTGATCGAGACCGACCCCCAGCAGCGCGCCGTCGCCGGGACCGAGGACCCCGACCTTCCCGCGTGGTTGGCGGCAGCCATCCGCGCCTACGCCATCCACCGCCTCGGCTACCGCCACCTCTGAGCCGAGCGGAGCCGGCCGGGACCGTAACGCACGAAGGGCCCGGCAGCCTGCTGGCCACCGAGCCCCGAAGACGCCGGAAGGGCCCGGCGGCCATCTGGCCACCGGGCCCTTCCGGGCGGTGCGAGCGGACCCGCGGGGCCGCTCGCCGCGGTTGCGGCGGGTCGGTCAGGACTCCGGCTGCAGCTGACCGCCGCCGCCGGCCCCACCGGTGGTGGGCGCCGTCGGCAGGTCACGCTGCTCGACCGTGGCCCCGCTCCCGACGGCGACCGGCTCGGGCTTGGCGATCTCCCCGGCCGGGACGCCGGTGAAGGTGAACTGGCCCAGGAGGCCCTCGCCCTCGGCGTCGACCAGCACCCGCTGGCCGGCGTGGAGCTCGCCGAAGAGGATCTTCTCGGACAGCACGTCCTCGATCTCCCGCTGGATCGCGCGGCGCAGCGGCCGGGCCCCGAGGACCGGGTCGTAGCCACGCTCGGCCAGCAGGTTCTTGGCGGCCGGGGTGAGCTCGATCGTCATGTCCTGGTCGCGCAGCCGGGTGTCCAGCCGGGCGACCATCAGGTCGACGATCCGGACGATCTCGTCCTGGGACAGCTGCGGGAAGACGATGACGTCGTCCACCCGGTTGAGGAACTCCGGCCGGAAGTGCTGCTTGAGCTCCTCATTGACCTTCGTCTTCATCCGGTCATAGCTGTTGGACAGCTCGCCCTCCGCCTGGAAGCCGGTGAGCAGCCCCTTGGCGATGTCCCGGGTCCCGAGGTTGGTGGTCATGATGATGACGGTGTTCTTGAAGTCCACCACCCGGCCCTGGGAGTCGGTGAGCCGGCCGTCCTCGAGGATCTGCAGCAGCGAGTTGAAGATGTCCGCGTGGGCCTTCTCCACCTCGTCGAACAGGACCACGGAGAACGGGCGCCGGCGGACCTTCTCGGTGAGCTGGCCACCCTCCTCGTACCCGACGTACCCGGGCGGGGAGCCGAACAGCCGCGAGACGGTGTGCTTCTCGGAGAACTCCGACATGTCGAGCTGGATGAGCGCGTCCTCGTCCCCGAACAGGAACTCGGCCAGCGCCTTGGCCAGCTCGGTCTTCCCGACGCCGGTGGGGCCGGCGAAGATGAACGAGCCACCGGGGCGCTTGGGGTCCTTCAGCCCGGCGCGGGTGCGGCGGATCGCCTGGGACAGCGCCTTGACGGCGGCGTCCTGACCGATGATCCGGCGGTGCAGCTCCGCCTCCATGTGCAGCAGCTTGGAGGACTCCTCCTCGGTCAGCTTGAACACCGGGATCCCGGTGGACATGGCCAGCACCTCGGCGATGAGCTCCTCGTCCACCTCGGCGACGGCGTCCAGGTCCCCGCTCTTCCAGGCCTTCTCGCGGTCCAGCCGGCGGGCGGAGAGCTTCTTCTCGTCGTCCCGCAGCCGGGCGGCGCGCTCGAAGTCCTGGTCGTCGATCGCGGACTCCTTCTCCCGGCGCATCTCCGAGATCCGGTCGTCGAGCTCACGCAGCTCCGGCGGGGCGGTCATCCGGCGGATCCGCAGCCGGGCGCCCGCCTCGTCGATCAGGTCGATCGCCTTGTCGGGCAGGAACCGGTCCGAGACGTACCGGTCGGCCAGGTTGGCCGCGGCCACCAGGGCCTCGTCAGTGATGGAGACCCGGTGGTGCGCCTCGTAGCGGTCGCGCAGGCCCTTGAGGATCTCGATGGTGTGCACGAGCGTGGGCTCGGCCACCTGGATCGGCTGGAACCGACGCTCCAGCGCGGCGTCCTTCTCGATGTGCTTGCGGTACTCGTCCAGCGTCGTCGCACCGATGGTCTGCAGCTCCCCGCGGGCGAGCATCGGCTTGAGGATGGAGGCCGCGTCGATCGCGCCCTCGGCGGCCCCGGCCCCGACGAGGGTGTGGATCTCGTCGATGAACAGGATGATGTCGCCGCGGGTGCGAATCTCCTTGAGGACCTTCTTCAGCCGCTCCTCGAAGTCGCCGCGGTAGCGCGAGCCGGCCACCAGCGAGCCGAGGTCGAGAGTGTAGAGCTGCTTGTCCTTCAGGGTCTCCGGCACGTCGCCGCGCACGACGTCCTGGGCCAGGCCCTCGACGACGGCGGTCTTGCCGACGCCGGGCTCGCCGATCAGGACGGGGTTGTTCTTGGTGCGGCGGGAGAGCACCTGCATGACCCGCTCGATCTCCTGGGTGCGCCCGATCACGGGGTCGAGCTTGCCCTCGCGGGCGGCCTGGGTGAGGTTGCGGCCGAACTGGTCGAGCACGGCCGACCCGGACGGCTGGCCCTCGGCGGGGCCGCCGGCGGAGACGGGCTCCTTGCCCTGGTAGCCGGAGAGGAGCTGGATGACCTGCTGGCGCACCCGGTTCAGGTCCGCGCCGAGCTTGGTCAGCACCTGGGCCGCGACGCCCTCGCCCTCGCGGATGAGGCCGAGCAGGATGTGCTCGGTGCCGATGTAGTTGTGGCCGAGCTGCAGCGCCTCGCGCAGGGACAGCTCGAGCACCTTCTTGGCGCGCGGGGTGAAGGGGATGTGGCCGGCGGGGGACTGCTGCCCCTCGCCGATGATCTCGGTCACCTGGGCGCGGACGGCCTCGAGCGAGATGTCCATCGCCTCGAGGGCCTTCGCGGCGACGCCCTCCCCCTCGTGGATGAGGCCGAGGAGGATGTGCTCAGTGCCGATGTAGTTGTGGTTGAGCATCCGCGCCTCTTCCTGGGCGAGGACCACCACGCGACGGGCTCGGTCGGTAAAGCGTTCGAACATGAGAACTCCTCTGGGGCGGCCACCCTCGGTCCGGCACCCGGCACGGCGCGGGTTGGGCGGCGTTCGACAAGGCTAACGGCGGCGTCCCCGCCCTACTGCCCGTGTTCGCCAGCGGCGTGATACCGGCCGGGACGACGGCGGCCGGCCCCCGCGGCGGCCCCGGCACCACCGGGCCGGGGCCCGGTCAGCGGCCCGCGGCCGCGCGGCGGCCAGCGCCCGGCCGGCGCCCGACGGCCAGCACCCGGCCGGCGTCAGGCGACGAGCGCCCGGTCGAACTGGGCCCGGACGCCGTCGTCGAGCAGGACGAACCGGACCAGGTCGACGGCGCTGCCGCCCGGCCCGTCGGCGAACTCCCGGACGCTGGCCACCGCGACGCCGGCCACCTGGGCCGGGTCCCACCCGTAGACCCCGGCGCTGATCGCCGGGAACGCCACGGTCCGCGCGCCGACGGCGACCGCCACGTCCAGGGAACTGGTGAAGCAGGCGGCCAGCAGCGCCGGGTCGGTCTGGCCGCGGTGGGCGTTCGGGCCGACGGTGTGGATGACCCACCGGGCCGGGAGGCGGTAGCCCCGGGTGGGCACGGCCTGGCCCACCGGCAGCCCGTCGGGCAGCTCGGTGCGGCGCAGGTCCTGGCACTCGGCGAGCAGCTCGGGCCCGGCCGCGCGGTGGATGGCGCCGTCCACCCCGCCGCCACCCAGCAGGGAGGAGTTGGCGGCGTTGACGACGGCGTCGACCGCCTGGGTGGTGATGTCGCCCTGGATGGCCTCGATCCTCATGCCCCGATCCTGCCCTGCCTCGGCGTCAGACCTCGACGAGCACGGTGACCGGCCCGTCGTTCACCAGCTCGAGCGCCATGTCCGCGCCGAACCGGCCGGTGGCGACCGGCACGCCGCGCCCGCGCAGGTCGGCGGCGACCGCCTCGACCAGCGGCTCGGCGACCGGCGCCGGCGCGGCCCGGTTCCAGGTGGGCCGACGGCCCTTGCGCACGTCGGCGTACAGGGTGAACTGGGAGACGAGGAGGACCGGGGCGCCGGCGTCGAGCACCGAGGCCTCCTCCCGCAGGATGCGCAGCTCGGCGATCTTGCGGGCGAGCCGGGAGACCTGCGCGGGGCCGTCATCGTGGGTCACGCCGACCAGCGCCACCAGCCCGGGGGCGTCGATCCGGCCGACCACCTCCCCGTCGACGCGGACCGCGGCCCGGGTCACCCGCTGGAGGACCGCCCGCACCTCACCAGCCCCCGCCGCGCGGCGGGCGACGGCGGCCGTAGCCCCGGACGGCGGGGCGGACGTCGGCGAGGTAGACCCCGGCGGGGACGACGGCGAGGAGCTGCAGGAACCCGCCCATGAGCCCGATGCCGAGCGGCGGCGGGATGGCGACGAACCCGATCACCGCGGCGACCCCGAGGAGGACCAGCCAGAACGTCTTCGTGCGCTTGCCGGCCGTGGTGAACGCCCCGGCCGGCCGGCGGGCGGCGTCGACCAGGGCCCACAGCTCCAGGCCGAGCATGACCAGGGCCAGGGCGAGGAAGAGGAGGACCTGCAGGTTGCCGACCACCACTAGAGCGTAACCGGCGGGCCGCGAGCCTTCGGGAGAGGCGCCTCCTCGCCCCCGGCCCGGCCGCGCGTTCGCTCGTTCGTGTCGAGTTCGAGGTTGTGCGCCGAGTTCGCTACGTGTGACTGGCGAACTCGGCTCGGACTGGCGAGCTCGGCACTGTCGGGCGGCGCGAGTTCGCTGGTTCGTGCCGGCCCGGGGCCGTCCTCGCGCCAGGGCTGTCGCCGCCGTCGGGCGCCTCGGGTCCCCGGGACGGCGGGCCGGCGGCTGCGCGCCGGCGACCCGGGAAGACCCGGGAGGCCCGGCCGGCGCGGAGCCGCTGCCGGCGGCGGGTCAGGGCTCGCCGAGCTCGCGGACCGCCTGCCGGTAGCTCAGCCCGGTCATCTGCAGCGCGTCCACGGCGAGGGAGCGGAGCAGGGAGACCAGGGTCTGCTGGCGCCAGCCCTGGCTGGCGTACGCCTCGGGCACGAGCGCGGCGGCGACGTCCGCCAGCATCGCGCGGGCCTGCTCCGGCGGCTCGCCCCGGCCGAGCGAGGCGCCCAGCGAGCGGGCGCCGGCGGCCAGCGCCTCCACCTGGTCGGCGATCTCCGGGACCGGGCCGTCCTCCTCCACGGCGAGCACGCCCCGGCGGGCGACCACCCGGGCGTTGCGCATCGCCCGGTCGGCGAGGGTCGCGGCCCGGGAGAGCTCGCCGATGACCGGCCGGTCCGCGCGCCGGGCGGGGTTGACGCGGGCCAGCTCGGCGGCGCTGCGGGTGGCGGCGGTCCAGGACTCCAGCGTCTCCTGGGAGGCGCGGCCCTGGGCGAGCGCGTCGGCGGCGAGCTGGGCGTCGCCCGTGCGGAGCGCCCGGCCCAGCGTGCTGAGCATGCCGGCCAGGTCGCCCATGGCCTCCCGGGCCAGCGCCCGCGGGCGGCGGTGCACGTCCCCGGGCAGCAGCGCGGCCACGACCAGGGCGACCAGGGCGCCGACGGCGGCGTCGGACCACCGGCCCAGCGCCCCGCCGCTGAGCATGGCCGCCGGCATGGCGACGATGACGATGCTCTGCACCCCGGCCTGGGTGGTGAGGAGCTGGCCGCGGTCGAGGAACCTGGCGATGAGCGCGGAGACGAGGAGCACGACGGCGATCTGCACCGGGCCGGCGCCGAAGACCTGGACGAACAGCTCGCCCAGGCCGACGCCGACGGCGACGCCGGCGCCCATCTCGGCCACCCGGCGCAGCTGCCGCTCGGGCTGGAAGCCCAGGCACACCCAGGCGGCGATGGGCGCGAACAGCGGCACGGCGTGGTTCAGCACCTCGCCGGAGACGAAGTACGCGATCCCGGCGGCGAGCGCGGCCGTGGCCACCGGCAGGGCCGCGGTGCGGACCCGGCGGGCGCCCTGCCGGGCCCGGACGCCGAGGAAGACCCGCCACCGGCGCGGGTCCATCGACTGGCCGAGCCCGACGGCGATGAGCCGGACCGCCTCCCCGGCGCGGCGGTCCGCCTCCCGGGCGGGTCGGCTCGTCGCCTCGGCGCTGCTGCCCGCGCCGCCACGGGCGGCCGGTCCGGGCGTGCCCGCGCCGCCCCTGCCGTCCACCGCGCCGCCCGGTCCGCGCGCCCCGCCGTCGGCCGGTCCTGACCTGGCCCCCGCCGCACCGGCCGCGCCCCTGCCGTCGGCCGGGTCCGGGGCCGCCGGGCGCGGGCCGCTCGGTCACGGGCGCAGGTCGCGGCGGCGCAGGCCGGCGCCGGGGCGCTCGGCCGGGCGGGCGTCGGTGACGCCCTCCGGGCCGACGATGACCTCCTGCGCGGCGGCGATCCCGCCGGCGCGCAGCGGGGCGTCCACGGCCACGGACCGCTTGACCAGGGCCAGCGCCGCCGGACCCAGCTCCTCGTGCCGGACGACGGAGGTGAGGTGGCCGACGACCTTCTCCCCGGCCAGCACCTCCGCCCCGGGCTCGGGCAGCACGTGCTCGGAGCCGTCGAGGTGGAGCATGACGAGCCGGCGCGGCGGGCGGCCCAGGTTGACCACCCGGGCGACGGTCTCCTGCCCGCGGTAGCAGCCCTTGCTGAGGTGGACGGCGGTGCGGAGCCAGTCGAGCTCGTGCGGGATGGCCCGGTCGTCCACCTCGCGGGCCAGCCGCGGCCGCCACGCGGCGACCCGCAGCGCCTCCCAGGCCCAGGTGCCGGCCAGCCGCCCGCCGGCGGCGGCGACGTCGGCCAGGGCGTCCCGGCGGACCAGGCTGAGCCCGCGGGGCACCTCCGCGCCGGGGTGGTCGGCGTCGGGCGGGCCGTAGTGGGTGGAGCCGGGTGCGGTCCGCGGCCAGGGGTCGAGCCAGGTCAGCAGGTGGGCGGGGTGCCCGGCCAGCGCGGTCCAGCCGCCGGCCGCGGTACCCAGCACGGCGACGTCGTCCCGCCGCGCGACCTCCACCCGGAGCATGAACCGCATCTTGTCCAGGAACGCGGCGAGCGGCTCGGCGTCGGCGGCCTCGGTGACCAGCCAGGTGGTCTCGCCGTCGTCGACGACGGCCGGGGCGTGCTCGACGTGCCCGTGGACGTCCAGCAGGAGGAGCTCGGTGCTGGCGCCCGGCTCCAGGCCGAGGAGGAGCTGGGAGGAGAGGGTGTTGAGCCAGCTGATCCGGTCCGGGCCGGTGACGGTGACGACGCCGAGGTGGGAGAGGTCCACCACGGCCTCCCCCCGGGCCAGGGCGCGCTGCTCGTGCACCGGGTCGCCGTAGTGCAGCGCGACGCCGGCGTCCGGGCCGGCGGCGGCGACGGCGCCCGGCCGGGCCAGCAGCGGACTGGTCATCTCAGGCCTCCCCCTCCGCGGACGACTGCCGGCTCAGCCGGCCGGAGGCGTAGGACTGCAGCTCGTTGCCGAACGCCGCCAGGTCCATCGCCCACAGCAGGTCGCTCTGCACCAGGCCGTACATCCGGGTCGCGCCGGCGACCTCGGCCGCGGTGGCGGTGCGCACGACGGCGTCCGTCGCCAGGTCCACCCGGGGCCCGCGCACGGTGCCCAGGTAGACGCTCATCTGCCCGGCGGGGTCCGCGACGAGCACCTCCAGCTCGGTCCCGCCGCCGTGGACGCCGTCGCCGCCGTCGTCGGCCGAGGCCGGCACGGGCCGCCAGTAGGAGGTCTCGGTGGACCACTGCTCGGCCGGGACGAGGGCCCCGGCGCCCTCGTTGCCGGTCATCTCCTGGGCGATGGGCCCGGACCGCTCGGTGTCGGCGAGCCAGATGGTGCTGGTCGAGCGCAGGTAGGGGCCGCCGTCGTGGTCGAAGACGATCTCCTGGACGAAGGGCTGCTCGGGCACGCCGGGGTAGCCGAGCATCCCGAAGCCCCGCCACCGGCCGAGCAGCCAGGCCAGCGGGTAGCACTCCGGGGCGAGGTCCTCGGGCAGGGTGAACGGCATGCCCCCAGGCTAGCCGCCGCAGGCCGGCTCAGGCGGCGAGCAGCGGGCCCGGTCAGGCGGCGAGCAGCTGGCCCACCAGGTGCACCGGCACGCCGACCACGAGCACCGGCAGCACCGCGGCGGCGACGGCGGGCCGCACCCGCCCGGAGGCGGGGAACCGGCCGAAGAGCACGTGCAGGGCGGCGGTGATGATGCCGGTGCCCAGCCCGACCAGCCCGCCGGGCACCATCCCGACGACGGGCAGGATCGCCCCGGCGACGACGCCCGCGGCGGCGGCCGCGGCGGTGGCCAGCCCGGCGACCAGGGCGGTCGGCGCCGGGACGGCGGTGACCGCGGCCGCGGCGGCGATGGTGGCCGCCGCGGTGACGACCAGCGGGCTGCCCGGGCCGGCCTCGGCGGTGACCCAGCCCGCGGCCGAGACGACGACCACGGCGCCGGTGACCGCGCCAGAGACCGACTCGGCCAGCCGGGGGCGGCCGTCCCGGCGGAGCATCTCGTGCACGAAGGCGGCGATCACGGCCAGCCCCATGACCAGGGCGAGGGCGTCGAGGGAGGCGAACCGGGCGGCGGCGGCCGCGGCCACGGCCACCAGGGCGATGACGGCGGTCACGCCCGGTCCGGTGGGCAGGGCGAGCAGCCGCGGCCAGCCGAGCGCGAGAAGCAGCCCGAGGAGCACGACCAGCCCGGTGAGCAGGTCGCCGGAGAGGTAGCCGGCGAGGGCCAGCACGGCCGCGCCGAGCGCCGTCACGGCCGCCCGTGAGGGGGCGCCGACCAGGGCCGCCGCGGCTGCTCGCGACGCCGTGCTCACCGGTGCCGCCCCTCGCCGGCGCCGCTGGTGCGCGCGGAGGGTCGGGCGAGGGGGGCGGGCACGGGCCCGATTCTGGCAGACCGGGTGGCGGGTGCCAGCCGGGCCCGGGGCTCGCCGTCGTCCAGCCCTGGGCGGGCGTCCCGGGGGCAGGACCGCTGCCGGTTACAGTGTGCGCGAAAACGAGGAGGGAGCCGTGGCCGAGCTCGTGCTGCTCACCGCCGACCCGGGCGGCACCCCCGCCGTGCTGCCCGCCCTGACCTTCCTCGGCCACCACGTCGTCGTGCTGCCGCTGTCCCCCGCCGCCCTGGCCGAGGGGACCGACGCGGCCACGGTGCTGCTCGACGCCCGCCAGGACCTGGTCGCCGCCCGCACCCTGTGCCGGATGCTGGCCGGGCCGCTGGCCGCCCCGCCGGTGCTCCTCGTCCTGGCCGACGGCGGCTTCACCGCCGTCTCGGCGACCTGGGGCGCGGCCGACGTCGTGCTCGCCAGCGCCGGCCCCGCCGAGGTGGAGGCCCGGCTGCGGATGATCGGCGAGCGCTCCCAGGCCGTCGAGGAGGGCGACACCGACGCCGAGGTCCTGGAGGCCGGGGACGTCGTCATCGACCCCTCGGCCTACACCGCCCGCGTCCGCGGCCGGGTGCTGGACCTGACCTACAAGGAGTTCGAGCTGCTCAAGCACCTGGTGGCCCACCCCGGCCGGGTCCTCACCCGCGCCCAGCTCCTGCAGGAGGTGTGGGGCTACGACTACTACGGCGGCACCCGCACGGTGGACGTCCACATCCGGCGCCTGCGGGCCAAGCTCGGCGGGGAGCACGACCAGCTCATCGGCACGGTGCGCAACGTCGGCTACCGGTTCGAGCCGCGCCGCCGGGAACCGAGCGAGGGCTGACCGCGCGGGCGGCTTCTCCGCCGGCAGTCCATGGCGAGCTCGTCGGGCGCGGCGCGCGGCCCGCAGGTCGGGGCGGGACGCCGCGCACGGCCCGGCACGGTACGCCACCGGCGATCACGCCGGATCGTCCCCAGCCCTTGCGCACCCGCCCACCCCTGGACGTAGAGTGGGGCCCGACGCCGGGTCGCGAAAGCCCCGGGCTCCAACACAAGCCGCCAAGAGCGGCCTTCGCGCCGACTGGCGCTCTCCGACCCGGCGTCCTCATCCTCTGGCCCCGACGACGTCGTCCGGGCCGCCCCCATCCCCGCGTCGCTGTCGGGCCCCGCGCCTGGCCGGTCTCGTCGCGGCCGCAGTCCCCCGGGCGCCGCCCCACGCCGGCCCCGCCCGGGCCACGCCCCACGCCAGCCCGCCCGGGCCACGCCCCATACCGCCCCCGCCCCGACCCTCCGACGCCCCCGGCCGCCGTCGTCCGGTTCCCACGGCCCACCCAGCCCCGCGCCACCCCGTTCGTCCGGAGCCCACCCGGTTCTGCTCTAGCCTGATCTCTGGCCGGCCGGACCCGGCGGCCCGTCTTGCCGCCCCTGCCCCTGGAGACCCGGTGCGATTCCGCCCCACGCCCCGTGACGCCAGCTTCTTCTCCCTCCTCTCCACCACCGCCGGGCACCTGGTCACCGGTGCCGGCCTGCTGGCGGAGATCCTCGGCGCCGACCGGGTCCGGCGGGCCGAGCTGGCCAGCCGGCTGCACGACGTCGAGCACGCGGCCGACGAGTCGACCCACCAGGTCATGCGCCGGCTCAACCAGACTTTCGTCACGCCCTTCGACCGGGACGACATCTACCAGCTGGCGTCCACCCTGGACGACTGCATGGACGACATGGACGAGGCCGGCGACCTCATCGTGCTGTACAAGATCGGGGACCTGCCGGCCGGGGTGAGCGAGCAGGTGGCCGTGCTGCAGCGGTGCGCCGAGCTGACCGCCGACGCCGTCCCGCGGCTGAGCTCCCTGGACGGCCTGCGGGAGTACTGGGTGGAGATCAACCGGCTGGAGAACCAGGCCGACCAGGTCTACCGCCGGCTGCTCGCCGAGCTCTTCGACAACGGCACCGACCCGATGACGGTGATCAAGCTCAAGGGCGTCATCGACGCGCTGGAGTCGGCGGCGGACGCGTTCGAGCGGCTCGCCAACGGCATCGAGACGATCGCGCTCAAGGAGTCCTGACCGTCGTGGACCTCGTCCTCGTCCTCGTCCTGGTCGTCGTCACCGTCGCCCTCCTCTTCGACTTCACCAACGGCTTCCACGACGCCGCCAACGCCATCGCCACCTCCGTCTCCACCCGGGCGCTGACCCCGCGCGCGGCCCTGGCCATGGCCGCCGCGATGAACCTGCTCGGCGCCATGCTGGGCACCGGCGTGGCGGAGACGATCGGCTCGGGCATCATCACCCCGCCGGGCGGCCCGCACGGCCTCGGCGTCATCCTGGCCGGCCTGGTCGGGGCGGTGGTCTGGAACCTCATCACCTGGTGGCTCGGCCTGCCGTCCTCCTCCTCGCACGCGCTCATCGGCGGGCTGACCGGCGCCGGCCTGGCCTCGGCCACCCAGGTGCACTGGGACGTGATCCTGAGCAAGGTCGTCGTGCCGATGGTCGCCTCCCCGCTGATCGGGTTCGGCCTGGCCTACCTGCTCATGGTCGCCGTGCTCTGGCTGGTCCGGCGCCGGCCCTACCACCGCACCATGCGCCGCTTCCGGCTGGCGCAGACCGTCTCCGCCGCGGCGATGGCGCTGGGCCACGGCCTGCAGGACGCGCAGAAGACCATGGGCGTGATCGTCCTCGCCCTGGTGGCCGGCGGGCTCCACACCGGCACCGACATCCCGCTGTGGGTCAAGCTCGCCGCGGCCACGGCGATCTCCCTGGGCACCTACGCCGGCGGGTGGCGGATCATGCGGACGCTGGGCCGGAAGGTGATCGAGCTGGACCCCTCCCGGGGCTTCGTCGCCGAGGCGGTCTCGGCCGCGGTGCTGTACTCCACCGCGTTCGTCTTCCACGCCCCGGTCTCCACCACCCACACCATCACCTCGGCGATCATGGGGGTGGGCGCGACCAAGCGGCTGTCCGCGGTGCGGTGGGGCGTGGCCGGCAACATCGCCGTCGCCTGGGTGCTCACCATCCCGGCGGCCGCCCTGGTCGCCGCCGGCCTGTACCTGGCCATCGGCGGCCTCCTGCCCTGACGACGGCGACCGCCCGCTCGGGCTGCCCGGCTCACCGGCGCGGCCGCCCGCCCGGGGCCCGGCTCACCGGCGCGGCCGCCCGCCCGGCCGCCGTCGGCGCCCCGCCGACCGCCGGACCCGTCAGCCGAACCGGCCGGAGATGTAGTCCTCGGTCGCCTTGACCGACGGCGAGGAGAACATCTTCTCGGTGTCGTCCATCTCCACCAGGTGGCCGGGCTTGCCGGTGCCGTCGATGTTGAAGAAGCCGGTCCGGTCCGACACCCGCGCCGCCTGCTGCATGTTGTGGGTGACGATGACGATCGTGTAGTCGTTCTTGAGCTCGGTCATCAGGTCCTCGATCGCCAGGGTGGAGATCGGGTCCAGCGCCGAGCAGGGCTCGTCCATCAGGAGCACCTGCGGCTTGACCGCGATGGCCCGGGCGATGCACAGGCGCTGCTGCTGGCCCCCGGAGAGCGAGGAGCCGGGCCGGCCGAGCCGGTCCTTGACCTCGTTCCACAGGTTCGCCCCGCGCAGCGACCGCTCGACCAGGTCCTCCGCCTCGGCCTTCTTGATCTTGCGGTTGTTCAGCCGCACCCCGGCGAGCACGTTGTCGGCGATCGACATGGTGGGGAACGGGTTCGCCCGCTGGAAGACCATCCCGACCTGCCGGCGGACCTGGACCGGGTCGACATCGGGGGCGTAGAGGTTCTGCCCGTCCATCACCGCCTCGCCCTCCACCCGTGCCCCGGGGATGACCTCGTGCATCCGGTTCAGGGTCCGCAGGAAGGTGGACTTGCCGCACCCGGACGGGCCGATCAGGGCGGTGATGGTCCGCGGTGCGATGGTCATCGTGACGCCGGCGACGGCGAGGAAGTCGCCGTAGTAGACGTTGAGGTCCTTGACGTCGATGCGCTTGGGCACTGATTCCCTCGTTAGTTCGTGGCGGGGCTTGTCGTGGTGGGGCTTGTCGTGGCGGGGCGGGCCGGCGTCGTCACGCCGCCTGCCGGGGCTCGCGGCGGGGCGGGCCGGCGTCGTCACGCCGCCTGCCGGGGTGCGAAGTAGCGGCTGACGAGCCGGGCGAGCAGGTTCAGGAGCATGACGATGACCACCAGCGTCAGGGCCGCGGCCCAGGCCCGGTCGGCGCCGGTCCCGCCCTGGGAGTACTGCCGGAACGCGTAGACCGGCAGGGTGGCCATCCGGCCCTCGAGCGGGTCGTTGTTCAGGGTGTTGATGATGCCGACGGTCATCAGCAGCGGCGCGGTCTCGCCGATCACCCGGGCGACGGCGATCATCACCCCGGTGGTGATGCCGGCGACGGCGGTGCGCAGCACCACCTTGACGATGGTGAGCCACTTGGGCACCCCGAGCGCGTAGGAGGCCTCGCGCAGCTCGTTGGGCACCAGCCGCAGCATCTCCTCCACCGAGCGCACGACGACCGGGGTCATCAGCACGGCGAGGGCGACCGCGCCCATCAGCGCGGACCGGTAGGCGGGGCCGATGACGATGGTGAACAGCGCGAAGGCGAACAGGCCGGCGACGATGGACGGGATGCCGGTCATCACGTCGACGAGGACGGTGATGGCCCGGGCGAGCCGGCCGCGGCCGTACTCCACCAGGTAGATGGCGGTGAAGATGCCCAGCGGGATGGAGATGACGGAGGCCAGCGCGGTCACCCACACCGTCCCGACGACGGCGTGCCAGGCCCCGCCGGAGGTCATGTCGCCGAAGACCCCGGCCATGTCGGTGGTGAGGAACTCCCAGCTGAGCATGTCGAGCCCGCGCGCCAGCACGGTCCAGACCAGCGACACCAGCGGCACCATGGCGAGGACGAAGGCGCTGGTGACCAGGGCGGTGGCGAGGCGGTCCTTGGCCATCCGCTCCCCCTCGACCACCCGGGACAGCACCCAGCTGGCGAGGACGAAGAGCAGCCCGCCGACGGCGGCGACCCCGCCGACGGTCGGGGCGGACAGGACGAGCAGGGCGAGGAACGCCACGGCCAGGGAGCCGGCCAGCACCGCCCACGGCGTCCAGCCGGGCAGCGTGCCGGCCCGGCGGGCCGGGGCGGCGGGGCGGCGGTCGGTGGGACCGGGGGCGGCGGGCCCGGGGGCGGCGGGGCGGGGGGCGGCGGGCATCAGTTCGCCCCCGAGAACTCGGCCCGCCGGGCGACGACCCACCGGGCCACCAGGTTGACGGCGAAGGTGATCGCGAACAGGGCCAGGCCGGTGGCGATGAGCACGTCGGCGCCCAGCCCGGACGCCTCGGGGAACTGGTTGGCGATGTTGGCGGCGATCGACTGGTGCTGCCCGGGCTTGAGGACGTAGAAGTTGATGAGGAACCCGGGCGACAGGATCATCAGCACCGCCATCGTCTCGCCGAGCGCCCGGCCGAGGCCCAGCATGGCGGCGCTGACCATGCCGGAGCGGCCGAAGGGCAGCACCGCCATCCGGATCATCTCCCAGCGGGTGGCGCCGAGGGCCAGGGCCGCCTCCTCGTGCAGCCGAGGGGTCTGCAGGAAGACCTCCCGCACGGTGGCGGTGACGATCGGCAGGACCATCACGGCCAGCACCACCGCGGCGGACATGAGGTTCTTGGCCGGTGCCTGGAAGCCGGCGAAGACGGGCACGAACCCGAGGTTCTCGGAGAGCCAGGCGAACAGCGGGCCGAGGAGGGGCACCAGCCAGGCCATCCCCCACATGCCGTACACCACCGAGGGGATGGCGGCGAGGAGGTCGACGAGGTAGCCCAGGCCCTGCGCGAGCCGGCGCGGCGCGTAGTGGGAGATGAACAGGGCGATCGCGATCGACATCGGCACGGCCATGACCAGCGCCAGGAACGAGGAGACCAGGGTGCCGAAGACGAGCGGGGCGACGTAGCTGCCCAGGCTGCGCCCGTTCAGGAAGCCGACCTCGGCCAGCGCGTCGGCCGGGGCGGTCAGCGCCGGCCAGGACCGCAGGAGGAGGAACCCGGCGACGGCGGCCAGGACGAGCAGGATGACGATCCCGGCCCCGGTGGAGATGCCGGCGAAGACCTGGTTCCCGAGCCGGCCGGGCGAGGCGCTCAGCCGCGCGCGCGGCCGCGGCGGCCGCCGCGCGGTCCGGCCGGGGCGCCGGCGGGGCGGGCGGCGCGCCGTCGCCGCGGCCCGGGCTGGGCGGCGCTTGGATCCGGTGGGCCACACTTCCTCCGTCTGTCGGTGCGGTGGTCGGTGCCGGTCGCTCCCGGCGCGGCACCCGGCGGGCCGTCCGGGCGCGCGGGCGTCCCGAGCCGTTGCGAGCGTAGTCAGGATCGGTGACCGGGGGGCAGGCGGACGGTGAACGGAGGGTGAACACGGCTGTTCGGCGCGTCACCGTCCGGCGGCGGGACGCGGGGCGCCGGGCCGACGGCGGCGCGTCACCGGCGGCGTCCGGGCGCACCTCGGCCGGCCCGGCCCCACCCTCCGTTCACCGTCCGCCTGCCCCCCGGTCACCGATCCTGACTACGCTCGCAACGGCTCGGGACGCCCGCGCGCCCGGACGGCCCGCCGGGTGCCGCGCCGGGAGCGACCGGCACCGACCACCGCACCGACAGACGGAGGAAGTGTGGCCCACCGGATCCAAGCGCCGCCCAGCCCGGGCCGCGGCGACGGCGCGCACCGCCCCCAACCCGGTCCGGACCGTCCCCCCGCCCCGGTCCGCACCACCCGACCGGGCCGGTCAGGTTGCCGAGGTGCCCGTCAGGTGGCCGAGATCTGGTCGATCGCGGCCAGCACCTCGTCCCGGAGCTCCTCCGAGATGGGCGCGGACCCGGCGACGCCGGGGTCGGCGGCCCGCTCCTGCCCCTCCTCAGAGGCGATGTACTCGAGCAGCGCCCGGACGTTCGCGGCGTCCTGCTCGCTGTCGTAGGTGGAGCAGGCGATGGAGTAGGAGATGAGCACCAGCGGGTAGGCGCCCGCGGCGTCGGTGTCCCGCGCCAGGTCCACGGTCAGCCGCAGGTCGGTGGCGTCCTCGGACCGCGGGGAGGCGTCGACGACGGCGGCCGCCGCCTCCGCCGAGAACGGCACGAACTCCTCGCCCACCCCGACCGCGACGGTGCCCAGCTCCTCGGTCACCTGGGAGGCGTCCAGGTACCCGATGGTGCCCTCCGCGCCGGTGATCGTGGCGACCATGCCGGCGGTCTGCGCCCCGGACTGGGTGCCGCTGATCGGCCAGGTCTCGGCCGGCTCGTGCGGCCACGCCTCGCCCCCGGCGGCGGCGAGGTACTCGGTGAAGCTCTTGGTGGTGCCGGAGTCGTCGGACCGGTTCACCGGCACGATGGCCTGGTCCGGCAGGGTCACGTCCGGGTTGGCCTCGGCGATGGCCGGGTCGTTCCACCGGGTGATCTCCCCGGCGAAGATCGCCGCGAGCGTCTCGGGGGCGAGGTTGAGGTGCTCGGCGCCCAGGCCCGGCAGGTTGTAGGCCACCGCGATCGGGGAGATGTACAGCGGGAGCTCGACGACCTCCCCGCCGAAGCACCGCTCGCCGCCGGCGGTCAGCTCCTCTGCGTCCATCGCGGAGTCGGAGCCGGCGAAGAGGACGGCCCCGTCGAGGAACATCTGCCGGCCGGTGCCCGAGCCGGTGGGGTCGTAGGAGATGTCGACGCCGGGGTTGGCCTCCTGGAAGCCGGCCATCCAGCCGTTCATCGCCTTCTCCTGGGAGGAGGCGCCGGCGCCGGGCAGGGTGCCGGTGAGCTCGGTGCCCTCGCCAGTCTCGGTCTCGGTGCCGGTGCTGTCGGCGCTGCTCGTCCCGCAGGCGGCTAGGGCGAGGGCCAGGGCGCCGACGGTCGTCACTGCCGCCACGGGGCGGCTGCCTGCACGCTTCACGTTGGTTCCATCCTCTGGTCGGTGGTCGGCCCGGTGGGGCCCGACGTCGCGACCGTAGGCAGCGCCCGTGACCGGGAGGCGGGCAGGGGATGAACGCCCGGTGAACGGTGGGGAGCGGGTCAGCGGAGCGGGTCAGCGGAGCGGGTCAGCTCGGCGGGCGGTGCTTCTCCAGCGCGACGACCGCCGCCCGCCGCCGCGGCCGCTGGGCCACGTGCACCACGAGCGCCTCGCCGGTCTTCAGCCACGGGTCGGAGTCGGGGACCTGCTGCATGATCCGGTGCGGGGTGCGCCCGGCGATCTCCGCCACCACCGTGGGCAGCACGGGACGGTGCATGCACAGGGCCACCGGGCGGTCCCGGGTGGTCAGCTCCTGCCGGACGAGCTCGCGGACCGGCTTGGCCCGGCGCTTGTGGGCCGCCTCGGTGAGCTCCTCGCGCAGCTGCGGCTCGAGGCCGGTGGCCTCCAGGTAGGGCCGCACCGTGGCGGCGCACCGCTCCCACGGGGAGGTGATGACGGCCTCGACGCCGTAGGCGCTGAGCAGCGGCACCAGCGCCGCCGCCTGGGCCTGCCCGGCGGCGGTGAGCGGGCGGGTGGCCTCGTCCCCGGGCCAGGCGCTGCGCTTGCGGGCCCGGGCGTGCCGGACCACGACCATCGTCCAGGTCCGCAGCCGCTCGTCGTGCCACTGGTCGAGCAGCGCCCCGAGGGGGACGCGGTCCCGGTGGTAGGTGAGCAGCTTCGCGGCCTTGCCGGCCTCGACCCAGCGGACGTCGTCGATCTCGCGGTCCTCGGCCGGGACGACGGCGGGCCGGGCGGCGAGCGACCGGTCGGCCCCGTCGAGCACCTGCGCCGCCCAGTAGTGGGAGTGCTTCCGCCGCCCGTCGCCGAGGTGGTACCGCACGGTGGGCAGGGGCTGGCCGAGGGCCACCTGCAGCCCGGTCTCCTCGGCGACCTCGCGCACGGCGCAGGCGGTCAGCCCCTCGCCCGGGTCGAGCTTGCCCTTGGGCCAGCCCCAGTCGTCGTACCGGGGCCGGTGGACGAGCAGGACCTCCAGGCGGCGGCCGACCATCCGCCACACCAGCGCGCCGGCCGCCTCCACCGTGGTGCGGGCGGTGGTGGGGGCGCTCACCGGGAGGCCGCCACGCGGCGCCGGGCCCGGGCCATGAGCATCTCCTGCAGGTCGGCGAGGCGCCGGCCCTGCTCGTCCCGGTGGTGCCGGTGCCACCCGTCCGCCGTCAGGTGCCAGGAGGAGGTGGTGTCGGCCATGGAGACGTCCAGGAGGGTGACCAGGAAGTCGATGTGGGTGGGGTCGACGATCCGGATCAGGGCCTCCACCCGCCGGTCCAGGTTGCGGTGCATCAGGTCCGCCGAGCCGATCCAGACCTCCGGCTGGCCCCCGCCGGCGAACGCGAAGACCCGCGCGTGCTCGAGGAAGCGGCCCAGGATGGACCGGACCCGGATGTTCTCGCTCAGCCCGGGCACCCCGGCCCGGATGGCGCAGATGCCGCGGACGACGACGTCGACCGGCACCCCGGCCCGGCTGGCGCGGTACAGCGCGTCGATGATCGCCTCGTCGACGATGGCGTTGGCCTTGATCTTTACCCACGCCTCCTTGCCGGCGCGGTGGTTCTCGATCTCGTGCTCGATTCGCTCGACCAGGCCGGGGCGGATGGAGCGCGGGGCGACCAGCAGCCGGTGGAACCGCGCGCGGGGGGCGTACCCGGAGAGCTGGTTGAACAGGCGGGTGAGGTCCTGGCCGACGTCGCGGTCGCAGGTGAGCAGCCCGAGGTCCTCGTACCCCCGGGCCGTCTTGGGGTGGTAGTTGCCGGTGCCGACGTGGCAGTAGCGGCGCAGCCCGTCCGGCTCCTGGCGGACCACCAGGGAGAGCTTGGCGTGGGTCTTCAGCCCGACCATGCCGTAGACGACGTGCACGCCGGCCTGCTCGAGCTGGCGGGCCCAGCCGATGTTGGCCTGCTCGTCGAACCGGGCCTTGATCTCCACGATGCACAGCACCTGCTTGCCGGCCTCGGCGGCGTCGATGAGGGCGTCGACGATGGGCGAGTCGCCGGAGGTTCGGTACAGGGTCTGCTTGATGGCCAGCACGTGCGGGTCGGCGGCCGCCTGGGCGAGGAACTGCTGGACCGAGGTGGAGAAGGAGTCGTAGGGGTGGTGCAGCAGGACCTCGCCCTGGCGGATCGCGGCGAAGATGTCGGTGGGGCTGGCGGACTCGACCTCGGCCAGCCCCTCGGCGGTGACGGGGACGAACTTGGGGTACTTCAACGCCGGCCGGTCCAGGTCGTGGATGACGTTGAGCCCGGTCAGGTCCAGCGGCGCGGGCAGCCGGAAGACGTCCGGCTCGGCCACGCCGAGCTCGCGCATGATGAGCTCGAGCACGTGCGGGCTGATGCCCTCGGCGACCTCCAGGCGCACCGCGGGCCCGAACCGGCGCCGGACGAGCTCCTTCTCCAGCGCCTTGAGCAGGTTCTCGGCGTCGTCCTCCTCCACCTCCACGTCCTCGTTGCGGGTGACCCGGAAGGTGTGGTGCTCGGCAATGTCCATGCCGGGGAAGAGGGCGTCGAGGTGCTGGGCGATGACCTCCTCCAGCGGCACGTAGGAGGTCCGCCCGCCGGAGTCGGCCGGGACGTCCTCGGGCCGGTAGGGGCGGCCCTCGGAGTCGACGGCGATGAACCGGGGCAGCAGCGGGGGCACCTTGACCCGGGCGAAGTGCTCCTTGCCGGTGGCCGGGTTGCGGACCACGACGGCAAGGTTGAGGGACAGGCCGGAGATGTAGGGGAAGGGGTGCGCCGGGTCGACGGCGAGCGGGGTCAGCACGGGGAAGATCTGCTTGCGGAAGAACTTGTGCAGCCGCTCCCGCTCGGCGTCGCTGAGGTCCTCCCAGTGGAGGATGCCGATGCCCTCGTCGGCGAGCTTGGGCTGGACGTCGGTGGCGAAGACCCGCGCGTGCCGCTCGGCGAGCTCCTTGGCCTTGTGGCTGAGGGCGTCGAGCACCTGCCGCGGGGAGAGCCCGGAGGCGGCCGTGACGGCCATCCCGGTCGCCATCCGCCGCTTTAGCCCGGCGACGCGCACCATGTAGAACTCGTCCAGGTTGGAGGCGAAGATCGCCAGGAACCAGGCCCGCTCCAGGATCGGCAGGTCGGTGTCCTCAGCCTGCTCCAGCACCCGCTCGTTGAAGGCCAGCCAGCTCAGCTCGCGGTCGGCGAACCGGCCGGGCGGCAGGTCGGCCGACTCCGGGGGCAGGTGCTCGCTCCGGGCCTCGGCGACGGCGGCCGCCGCCTGGTCGCTCAGCGAGGCCGCCGACGCGGAGACCCCGGCCTGGGCCCGGGCGCGCTGGCGGGCGCGGGCGGCCAGCCGGTCCTCGGCGTCCTCGGTCAGCGGGTGCTCGCGGGCGGTGCCGGGGCCGTCCGGCGCGACGCGGTCCGGCGCGACGCGGCCGTCAACGGCGGCCGCGTCGGTGCCCGTGCCCGCATCTGTCCCCGCGGCCGTGCCCGGATCCGTCTGCGTGCCGCCGCCGGAGATGCCGCCGTCGACGGCGGCCGGGCCGGTGCCCGTGCCGGTTTCTGTCTCCGCGGCCGTGCCGGCGCCCGGGCCGCCGTCGGGCACGCGCCCGTCGGCACCGGCGTCCGCGGCGGGGCCCGCACCGTCGGTGCCCCCGTCCACGGCGGGACCCGCACCGGCGGTGCGCTCGTCGACGGCGGCGCCCGACCCGCGCCCGTCGGTGGTGCTGCGCTGGACTGCCGGTTCCGTGCCGCTCACGTTCCTCACCCTCTCCTGCCCGAACCCGCACCCGGGACGGCCGCCGTCGCCGGCACGAGACCGCGGACGCTGGTGCGCCGCCGTCCCAGGTCCGTGGCCGCCGTCGTCCGCGCCGACCCCGAACCTCCGACGCTCGCTATCGTCGCACCGCCCGGCGGCCCGTGCGCTGGCGCGCCACCCATCGGCCGGCCTCAGCGGTACTGCACGTCGGAGCGCAGCGGGCGGAAGCCCTCGCGCTCGTACGTGCGCCGCGCCGCGGCGTTGTCCCCCTCGACGTAGAGGGTGGCGCGGCCGAGGCCGCGGCGGGCCATCTCGGCGAGGGCGAGGCGGGTCAGCGCCCCGCCCAGGCCCTGGCCCTGGGCGCTCGGGTCCACGCCGAGGGCGTAGATCTCGCCCTCGTCCGCCCCGGGCTCGGCCTTCACCCACATGCTCGCCACCGGTCCGGTGTCCGGCGTGCCGGCCGGCCGGACGAGCCACAGCAGCGACGGGTCGAACCAGTCCTCCGCCTGCCGGGCGCGCAGGTCGGCCACGGTCATCCGGCCCTGCTCGGGGTGGTCGGCGAAGGCGCGCGCGTTGAGCCGTACCCAGGCCTCCTCGTCCCGGCCCGGTACGAAGGGTGCGACGGCGTAGCCCGGCCGGGCGCCGAGCGCGGCCAGCGCGTCCGGCGCGGGAACGCCGGCCGAACCGGCCGCACCGGCGGCAGTGTCGGCCCCGGCCGCCGCGGTGCCAACGGTGCCCGCCGCGTCACCGGCGTCGTTGGTCGCCGCCGCGTCGGCACCGTCACCGCCGGCCCCCGCCGGGGGCAGGTCCCGGGCCATCTGGAGCAGCTCGCGCACCTGGGTCAGACCCGCGGCCACGGCCAGCGCGCGCGCCGCCGGCAGGTTCCCGTGGGCCCAGACCGCCACGTCGCCGCGCAGCCGGACCGCCTCGAGCAGCGCCCGGCCGACCCCGCGGCGCCGGCCCGCCGGGTGCACGACCAGCTCGGCGCTGGCGGCGCCGCCCTCGGCGGGCGGCTGGACCTGCGCGTACCCGACGACCGCCCCCTCCTCCTCGTCCCGGGCCGCGCCGTCGACACCGGCATGGGCCCGCGCCGGGTCGGGGTGCGGGTCGTGGGCGACCCGGGCGAGCAGGTGCCGGACCGGCCGACCGGGGTGGCGCAGGTCGAGGAGGGTCTGCTCGGACAGGGCCGCCACGCCGTCGGCCTGCTCGGCCGCGGCGGCCAGGGCCAGGACCTCGCCGGCCCAGGGGCCGACCTCGCTGGTCTCGGTGATCACGCGGCGCCTCCCCGCGACGGCCCCTCCATCGCTGTCTGTGCTCATTCCACCGGTGGCCGGTCACCGGCCGCAACCGGTCGGGCCGGCCGGTCGCCCGTGGGCGGGCGGACCGGCGCCCCTGCCCGCTCGGCGGCGGCTGCCGCGCCGGCCCCGCCCCGACCGCCCCGCCCAGACCGGCCCGCCCCGGCCGGCCCCCAGGCCGGCCCCCGAGCCGGGGCTGACGGCTACTGCCCGGGCTCCGGGTGGAGCATCCGGCGGGAGACGTCCGGGGCGCGGGCCGGCCCGGGGGTGGCGTCGGCGATCCACGGGCCGGTGCCCTCGGAGGCGTCGATGACACCGGTCTCGGCCCACGTGTACTCCCCCGCCAGTACCTCCCGGGCGAGGCGCTCGTCCTCGGCGTCGGTGTTGGTCCACAGGGCGGCGAACAGGCGGTCGACCTCCAGCCGGGCGCGCCGGCAGTACCCGGCGGCCAGCTTCTCCGCCGACCGCGCCACGGCCGGGTCGCCGTCGGCGGCCTGCATCTGGGCCCGCGCGCACACCGCGGACATCGCGAAGAGGAGCGCGCCGATGTCCACCACCCGGGCGAGGAAGCCCTGCCGCTGCTCCAGCCCGCCCTGCCAGCGGGCCATCCCGTAGAAGGTGGCCCGGGCCAGGCGGCGGGAGGACCGCTCGACGAACCGCAGGTGCGGGGCGAGCGCCGCGAACTCGGCGTAGGCGCCGGGCTTGAGCCCGGGGCCGGCGAGGAGCTGGGGGAACCAGGTGGCGTAGAACAGCCCGGCCCGGCCCGCCGCCTTGGCCTTGCCGGCCAGGGGGATGTCGGGATCGATGATGTCCCCGGCGACGGCGAGGTGCTGGTCGACCGCCTCCCGCGCGATGAGCAGGTGCATGATCTCCGTCGCGCCCTCGAAGATCCGGTTGATCCGCAGGTCGCGCAGGACCTGCTCGACCGGGACCGCCCGCTCGCCGCGGGCGGCGAGGGAGTCGGCGGTCTCGTACCCCCGGCCGCCGCGGACCTGGACCAGGGTGTCGGCCACCTGCCAGGCCACCTCGGAGGCGTAGAGCTTGGCCAGGGCCGCCTCGATCCGGATGTCGGTCTGGCCGGCGTCGGCGAGCAGCGAGGCCAGCTCCACCACCGCCTCCTGGGCGTAGGTGGAGGTCGCCATGAACGCGACCTTGTGCGCGACGGCGGCGTGCTCACCGACCGGCCGGCCCCACTGGACCCGGGTCCTGGCCCACTCGCGGCCGATCTTCAGGGACCACTTGCTCGCCCCGACGCACAGCGCCGGGATGGACAGCCGGCCGGTGTTGAGGGTGGTGAGCGCGATCTTCAGGCCCATGCCCTCCCGGCCGAGCACGTTGGCGGCGGGCACCCGGACCTGGTGGAAGCGGGTCACCCCGTTCTCCAGGCCGCGCAAGCCCATGAAGGCGTTGCGCCGCTCCACGGTGACCCCCGGGCTGTCCGCCTCGACGACGAAGGCGGTGATGCCGCCGCGGTGCCCCGCGGACTTCGGGACCCGGGCCATGACGACCAGCAGCTCGGCGACCACGCCGTTGGTGGACCACAGCTTCACGCCGTCGAGGAGGTAGTCCCCGTCCTCGGTGGGGGTGGCGGTGGCGTGCAGCCGGGCCGGGTCGGAGCCGACGTCGGGCTCGGTGAGCAGGAACGCCGAGATCGCCCCGGCGGCGCAGCGGGGCAGGAAGGCCCGTTTCTGCTCGTCGTTGCCGAACTGCTTGACCGGCTCGGGCACCCCGATGGACTGGTGCGCGGAGATCAGCGCGCCCAGCGCCGGGCTCGCGCTGCCGATGAGCATCAGGGCCCGGTTGTAGTGCAGCTGGCCCAGGCCGACGCCGCCGTACTCGGTGGGCACCTTGATCCCGAACGCCCCGATCCGGGCGAGCCCGGCGATCACCTCGTCGGGGATCACGGCCTCCCGCTCGATCGCCCGGCCGTCGACGTTGGCCCGCAGGAACTCGGTGAGGGTGGCCAGGAACGCCTCCCCCCGGGCGGCCTGGTCGGGGTCGGGGCGTGGGTGCGGGGTGATCAGGTCGGGCCGGAAGCGCCCGAGGTAGAGCTCCTTGGCGAAGCTCGGCCTGGTCCACTCGGTCTCCCGCGCCTGCTCGGCGACCTGCCGGGCCTCGCGCTCGGTCACGTGCGCGGCGCCCGGGGTCTCCGGTGCCTGCGCGGTGGTCTGCGTCGGTGCAGCCATCATTGCCTCCCGTTTTTTCCGGTACCGGCAGTATCACCTGGGCGGCGGCGGACGGGAAGGGTTTCGAGCGGCGACCGGCGGGTGGGGCGGCCGGCGGGTGGCGCGGGCCAGCCGGCCCTGCCTCCCGCTCAGTCCAGCCGCCCGGACCGGTACAGGGCCGCCGCCTCCGTGAGCTCGTCGGCGGTGGCGAGCAGCGCCCCGGCGCGGCGGGTGACCCGGAAGGCGAGGTCGTCGTCGTCCTCCTCGATCCAGTCTGCGTGCAGGGCGGAGCCGGTGGCGAGGACCCGGAGGAACGCGGCGGCGCGGTCCAGGGCGACGGCGAGGTCGCCGTCGTACAGGCCGGAGAGCACCGCGTCCACCACGTCGGTCATCTCCTGCGGCCCGGGCGGGTCGACGGCACCGGCGATGGCGCCGGCCACCTCGGCCCGCTCCAGGCCCAGGCGGTAGCGGTCGGCGACCGCCTCGGGGTCCCGGCGGACCCACTCGCGCAGGAGGTACAGGCGCCAGAGCGTGCCGGGCAGGGTGGTGTGCGGGCTGCGGGCCCAGAGCGCGGCGATGGTGTCCAGGCCCTCGGTGTCGACCAGCGCGACCAGGCGCTGGACGAGCTCGGGGTCGTCCGGGGCGCCCTCGCGGCCGCCGGTGACGATCGCCTGCGCGGTGGTGTGGGCGACCTCGGACCGGGTCGCCGGGTCCTCGTCGCCCTCGATGGCCTCGGCCTGGACCGGGTCCAGCATCGCCGGCCGGCGCGGGTGCGGTCTGTCGCTCATCGTGTGCCTCCCTCGCCCCTCCGGGGCCTCGGCACCGCCCGTGCGCCGGGGCTGGGCGGTCGTGGGCGCGGCGCCCACCGGAGCGATTCTCCCGTACGGGCGACGGCGACGCAGCCCTGGGGGCACGGCTCACCTCGGCAGCCGCGCACCGTGGTTCGCTGCGCCCGGCCAGGCGGTCCGACCGGCGGGGCGGGCCCGAGCACTGCGTGCCCGAGCGCCGGGCCCGAGCGTCGCGGGCGACCTCACGGCGCGAGCACGTAGCCTGTCCCTGGTGCCGGCACACCTCCCCCGCGGAATACCGTCTCCGACGAGCGCGCCGACCCCGGGCCTCTAGCTCAATGGGTAGAGCAGCTGACTTTTAATCAGCGGGTTGTGGGTTCGAGTCCCACGGGGCTCACGACGGCGCCGACGCCGCCCGCGGTGGTGAGGGCGCGGCGAGCAGCAGTCGAACGTCGTGCAGGAGCGGCTTGGCCCGACGATCAGCGAAGAGGGGTCCGGCGTCCTGGCCGGCGAGCCGGCTTCTGGGCAGGGCAGGGGTCAGCACCACCGAGCCGGCGGGGTGATCGGTGGTTGACGCAGGAAGCGACGCAAGTTAACTTTGTTCGGTGGCGGATCGTCCGATCGTCGCGCCGTCGGCCCGCAAGCACGGCGTCGGGGACCTGGAGATTCTGCACGCCTACCGAAACCCTATCCGGGTCTGGGACCTCGGGGAGGGCTTCACGATGGTCGTCGGCGCCTCGGCGCCGGGACGCATCCTGGAAGTCGGTTACGTCGAGGGCGAGACAGCGGTGGTGATCGTTCACGCCATGCTCGCCCGGGAGAAGTTCCTCAGGTGATGATGATGCCTCGATCAGTTGACGAGATCCTCGCGCACGCCGACCAGCTGGCCGAACGGTTCGAGGACTACGAGCCCGTGCCCGACGACGAGGTCAATCGCGACGCCGCCGCAGCTCTGCGCGCGGCCGTACAGGAAAGGTCCGCGGCAGAGCGCCGGATGATCGAGGCGATCCGCACCGCACGCGAGGCAGGCCTGTCCTGGTCCGCGATCGGCGCCCTCGTCGGCACCACCGGAGAGGCGGTCCGACAGAGGTACGGCACGAGGGTGGCCTGACGGGCGACGGGTGTCGCGCGGCGTGGTCGTCACCCTTGCTTCGCGCGACCAATCGCCACGTGACGTGCAATCCAGCGAGCCAGATGCGCCATCAACGTCTGCGCACAGAGGACGGGGCCGGCCGCCAGCAGGCGGCCGACCCCGTCTCGCGGGTTCGAGCGTCAGGCGCGAGTACGTCCCCGGCCACGGACACCGAGGTAGATGCCGATGAAGACGATGGCGACCACGATCGAGATGACCCACCGAATCCAGTCGATTCCTGGGGTGTCCTCGACACCGATGAGGCCGGACAGCCACGACCCGACGAGGGCGCCGAGCGCGCCCAGGATGATCGTCCAGATCATGCCGATGTTCTGCTCGCCCTTCATGAAGAGCCGGGCCAGGGCGCCGATGACTGCTCCGAAGATGATGATGCCGATGATCTCACCCATGCTGATCCTCGCTCTCTCGTTGCCACCGAAGTGGCGGATGTTGCGAACGGGGACGATCCTGGCAGGTCTGGCCGCCCCCCGCACCTCGGACCGTGTCACGTATTGGTCACATCCGCGTCACCTGCCGCCGGAGGGCCGAGCGCGTCACGAGGCCTGACGATCTTCGTCCCGTTCCGCTAACGCAGCGGCATAGCACTATCCTGAGACATGGCCAACACCACGGGTGGTGCCGCGCGGACGGGCACGGCGGGCAGGGACTCCCAGCAGGCCGCACCTTCGGGCCCGGCAGCGTCGACCGCACCGCCCCCGGACCCGGCAGGCCCCAACTCGGCCGGGCCCGACCGGCACCTGCACCCCCCGGACGCGGCACCGTCGGAGGCGGTGGGCTTCCGCACCACCAAGATCCCGGACCAGGTCTACAACGAGGCGCTCTACGGGCTGCAGGTCGAACTCGGCAAGTTGCAGGCATGGGTCAAGGCGACCGGCGCACGCGTCGTCGTCGTCTTCGAAGGACGCGACGCCGCCGGCAAGGGCGGGACGATCAAGCGCATCACCGAATATCTCTCCCCGAGGGTCGTGCAGGTCGCCGCGCTGCCGGCGCCGACGGAGCGGGAGAAGGGGCAGTGGTACTTCCAGCGCTACGTCCAGCACCTGCCGACCGCCGGGCAGGTGGTCTTGTTCGACAGGTCCTGGTACAACCGCGCCGGGGTGGAGACGGTGATGGGATTCTGCACCCCGGAGGAGCACGAGCGGTTCCTGCGGCAGTGCCCCGTCTTCGAGCAGATGCTCGTCGAGGACGGCATCTTTCTGCGCAAGTACTGGTTCTCCGTCTCCGACGAGGTCCAGATGAAGCGCTTCCGCAAGCGGCTGGACGACCCTTTGCGCCAGTGGAAGCTCTCCCCGATCGACCTGGAGTCGATAACCCGCTGGGAGGACTTTTCCCGGGCGAAGGACGAGATGATGGCGCACACGGACACTGCGGTCTCCCCCTGGTACCAGGTGGCCTCGGACTCGAAGAAGCAGGCGCGGCTGAACATGATTCACCACCTGCTCGCGTCGCTGCCGTACGCCGAGGTGCCGCACGAGGACCGGAAGCTTCCCGAGCGCCCGCCGAGCACCGGCTACCAGCGCCCGCCGATCGAGAACTCCACCTACGTCCCGGACTGGGCCGCCTCCCTTGTCGACAGCGACCGGCAGGGGCGGGCTTCCCGGTAACCCACGGCAGGTCCGCCCACGTCGATCCGTCGGCGTCAATCCGCACCGCCCCGCCTCCACATCCGCGCCCCCGGGCCGGCCGCCGTTGCCGGCCCTACCCCCGGGACGCCAGGGCGACGGCGGCCGAGATCAGTGCCAGCCCCAGCACCTCCCCGGCGGTGGGCACCTGCTGCAGCACCACCAGCCCGACCAGCAGCGAGGTGGCCGGCAGCAGCGCGGTGAGCAGCGCGAAGGTGGCCGCGGGCAGCCGGGTCAGCGCCACCTGCTCGATCGCGTACGGCACGAGGGAGGACAGCACGCCCACCCCGATGACGGCCGCCGCCACCCCGGGGGAGGCCAGCGCCGTCGTCGCGGTGCCCGCCGCCACCGGGGAGAGGGCGACGGCGCCGACGGCCGTCCCGACCGCCAGCGAGTCCAGCCCGCTGCGCCCGACGGCGATGCGCCGGCCCAGGAGGATGTACGCGGCCCACGCCACCCCCGCCGCCAGCGCGAACGCCACCCCCGTGCCGGTGCCGGGAGTGGACCAGTCCAGGCCCAGGCCGCCGATGGACACGACCCCGGCCAGGGCCAGGACGACGGCGAGCCGGGCCGCCAGCCCTCGGCCGGCCAGCGCGGCGACGGCGACCGGCCCGAGGAACTCCAGCGACACGGCCGTGCCCAGGGGCAGGTGGTCGAGCGCGACGTAGAACAGCACGTTCATCCCGCCGAGGATGACGCCGAAGAGGGCCGAGGAGCCGAGCGCGCGCCAGGTCCAGCGCCGCCGCCAGGGCCGGCGCCACACCACCAGCAGCACCCCGGAGACGACCAGCCGCCACCAGGCGACCGTCGCCGCCGGCATGACGGCGAAGAGCACGACGGCGACGGCGGCGCCGAGGTACTGCACCACCCCGGAGAGGACGAACAGGGCGGGCGCGGGCAGGCCGCCGCCACGGTCCCGCCGGCGACCTCGCCCCGCCGGGGGCGGGGCGCTCACGCGAGCACCGCCGCGAGCGCGAGGACATGGGCGGGGACTGGCAGGAGGGCGAGGACGACGGCGGCGGGAGCAGCTGCAGGGGCGACGGTGGCAGCGACGGCGGGGACGACGGCGGAGGCGGCGGCCGGCTCGACAACGCTCAAGGCGACGACGGCGGCCGGGTCGGCGAACCCGGCGAGCACCTCGCCCACGCGCCCCTCCCCCGGTCGCCTGCTCCGTCGGTCCTGATCCTCCCACCGCCAGGACGGCCACCTGGGTGTCGCGCCGACGGCCACCTCGGCGGCGCGCCGCCGGGCGTCAGCCGACGGCTCCGGCGATCAGGGCAGCCGGTGATCAGGGCAGGACGATGTCGGCGGCGAGTCCCGCGTGGTCGGAGACGCTGAAGTGGTGGGCGCGACCGCCGTCGGCCGCGCGGACCCCGCTCCCGAGGAGGTGGTCGATCTGCCGGCGCGGCCGGGCGTTGGTGAACGTCAGCGCCTGCGCCAGCGGGGTCAGCGCCGTCGCGGCGGCGACGTCGGCCGGCTGGAGGTTGAGGTCGCCGCCGAGCACCGCGGGGCCGGGCAGGGTGGCGACCGCGTCGGTGCACCTGCGCAGCTGGCTCCGGGCGGTGGCCGGGTCCACCGAGAAATGGGTCACGGCCACGGTGACCGGGCCGGCGGCCGTCTGCAGCACGGCCGCCAGGCAGGCCCGGCCCTCGTGGGAGGCCGCGGCCCAGCCCCCCATCCACCGGCCCGGCCGGCCACCGGGCCGCACCTGCAGCCTCGCCCCGCCCAGGGGCAGCAGGTGCCAGGAGGCGACCGGCACCCGGCTCAGCAGGGCCACCCCGTAGGCCGGCGCGCCGCCCGCGAGCCACCCGGCCCCTCGCCGTCGGGCGGGAGCCGGGCGCAGCCAGGCGCCGGGCCAGCGCCGAGGCGGCACCCGCAGCCCGCCGACCCAGCCGGCGAACGCCGGTGCGAAGCGCCAGAAGGGCAGGCCGAGGTCGGCCGCGAGCACGGCCGCCTGGTCCACGCCGCCGGACCGCCGCTGGCGGCGGTCGACCTCCTGCAGCAGGACCACGTCCGGGTCCAGCGGGGCGATCTCGGCGGCCAGGTCGTGCAGGACCCCGGCGCTGGCGGGTTCGCCGGCGCGCGGGGAGCCGACCGCGGGCTTGCCGTGCTGGAGGTTGAGGGTGAGCAGCCGCAGCCTCACGCCTGGGGCTGCTCCTCGAAGGTCAGGGACACCGAGTTCATGCAGTACCGGTCGCCGGTCGGGGTCTGCGGGGCGTCGTCGAAGACGTGGCCCAGGTGGGAGCCGCAGCGGGCGCAGCGGACCTCGGTGCGGACCATCCCGTGGGAGCGGTCCTCCCGGAGCTCCACGGCGTCGGAGTCCTCCGGCGCGTAGAAACTCGGCCAGCCGCAGTGGGCGTCGAACTTGGTAGTGGACCGGAACAGCTCGTTGCCGCACGCCCGGCAGCGGTAGATGCCCTCCCGGTTCTCGTTCAGCAGCGCCCCGGTGCCGGGCCGCTCGGTGCCGGCCTGGCGCAGGACGTGGTACTCCTCCGGGCTCAGCTCGGCCCGCCACTGGTCCTCGGTCTTGGTGATCTCCATGTATCCATGGTGCGCCGCCCACGGCGCGGAGTCACGCCGGACCAGCGTGAGGTGCTGCGGTGCTGGGGTCGGCACCCGGTGGTGGTCGTGCGGGGGGCGGCTGGCTCGCTGACCGTCAGGGTGCGTCGTCGTCCGTCAGGGGGCGTCGTCGTCGGCATGGCCGACGTCGTCGACCTTGTCCGGGCTGGCGTCCTTCCCGAACAGCTCGCGGGTCTGGTCGTCGCCGGCAGGTGGTGCTGGGCGCGCATTGTCCGTGCGGGTCCGGCGCCGGTCGCCCGCGGGACCGTCGGCGACGAGGGTGTCGTCGGACGCACCCCCCATGCCGGCACGGTGGGCGGTGTCGACGGGGTGACGTGGATCGGGCGTCTCGGTGGGATGGCCCGCGTCCGCTGCGTCGGCGGGGACCGGGGAGTTGCCCGCGGTGGCGCCGTGCGGCGCCCCGGCGGGCGAGGCGGCAGCCGTGCCCTCCACCCGCCGTCGCTCGACCGTCTCCTCTCGTTCCTCCTGGTCCCGCGGCCCCGGACCGGTGAACGCCCGGGCCCGCTCCTCCGCCTCCCGGGAGCCGGTGAAGACGCTCGCCTCGTGCCCCGCGCTCGTGGTCCGCGCCGTCGTCTCCGCCGGGGTCGCCGGCGGCGCCTGACCGACTCGGCCGCGGAGGGAGGTGCGCCGCGGCTGGGCGGCAGCGCTGCGCGGGCGCGTCGGGTCGCGGTCCGGGGGCGGCGCGGTGTCCCGGCCTGCCCCCGCGCCACCGCTCCCGGCCGCCGTGCCGCCGGCCCCGCCCACCGTGCTCCCGGTCGTCGCGTGGTCCTCCCTGTCGTCCAGGCCGAGCTCGGACATGTCCAGCACCGTCGTCGCCTCGGTCGATGGCTGCGGCCGCCGCTCGGCAGCACCGGGCCGACCGAGCCGGCTGCCGCCCTCCTTGGAGCGGCGCCGGTCGGCCCGGGCCGCGCGCCGCCGCGCACGCCGGGCCGCGGCCATCCGCTCGCGCCGGGCGTCGGGGTCCTCGGGCCGCTGCGCCACCTCCAGGGTGTCCGGCGGCTCCGGGGCGCCGTCGAGCGCAGTCAGCTCCTTGAGCTCCTGGGCGATCTCGCCGTGCAGCAGCTCCTCGGCGTCGTGCCGGACCGTGACGACGTCCTGCTCCTCGATCCGGCGCCGGGGCAGGGCGTACGGCGCGTGCGTTTGCACCCAGTCGACCAGGTGCTCGCGGACGTAGTTGCGCAGGTCCGACAGCGTGGGCGCGTCCTTCGCCGAGACCAGGGCGCGGACCCGCACCAGCCCGCTCACGGCGTCGTTGACCTGCAGGATCCCCAGCCGGTGGTCCCACATGTCGGTCGCCGCCAGGATCCGCTCGAGCTCGATCCGCATGGCCGGGACCGGCACCCGCCAGTCCAGGTCCAGGTCCACCGTCCCGAGCAGGGCCGGGGCCTGCCGGGTCCAGTTCTCGAACGGGGTGGTGGTGAAGAACGTCGAGGGCATGATCATCCGGCGGTCGTCCCACAGCCGGACGACGACGTAGGTCAGGGTGATCTCCTCGACGTGCCCGAACTGCCCCTCGACGATGACGACGTCGTCCACCCGGAGCGCGTCGGTGAAGGCCAGCTGCAGCCCGGCGAAGAGGTTGCCCAGGGTGGTCTGCGCCGCGAGGCCGGCGACGACGGAGACGATGCCGGCAGAGGCCAGCAGGCTCGCGCCGGCCGCCCGCGCACCGGGGAAGGTGAGCAGGGCGCCGGCAACGCCGAGGATGACGACGACGGCGACCCCGAACCGGCGGAGCACCTGGGCCTGGGTCTGCACCCGGCGGCCGCGGTCGCTCTGCTCCGTCCCGGTCGAGCGCATGTGCGCGAGGGTGGCGTCCTCCAGCACCCGGACCATCTGGGCGAGGAACCAGGTCGCCCCGGCGATGAGCAGGATGAGCAGGATGTGCTGGGCCGCCGCCCGCCAGGGCGCCTCCCGCAGACCCGCGGCGAGCGGGGTGGCCAGCACCAGCGCCGCCCAGGCCCCGAGGACGACGAGGATGGCCTGGATGGGCCGGCGCCCGCGCCGGACGATGATCCCGGCCACCGGCCGCCGACGGGCCACGACGCGGAGGACGCCGGTGACGAGGTAGGAGGCGACCAGCCCGACGAAGACGCCGCCGGCCACCCACAGGGTGACCTCGAGCGCGTCCACCGGGTCCTGGATCGGGTCGATCGTCATGGGGCAAGGCTAGGCAGTGCGGCTGGGCGCCGGCCGAGTGTGCTGTCCCGGCAGCCACCCGCGCTGACCGACCCGCGCGGCCACCGGCACGCGGCGCGCCGCGGAGGATCAGCTGCTCACAGGTCCTTGCCCAGGAACACCTGGACGTAGGGGTTGTCCTCGAACGGTTCGGTGGGGGTGTAGCCCGCCGAGCGGTACAGCGCGAGCGCCTCGACGAGGGCCTCGTTGGCGCTGAGCACCAGGCGCGTGCCGCCGAGGGCGCGGGCGCGGTTCTCCAGCGCACGGAGCAGGAACCGGCCCAGCCCGCGGCCGCGCGCGTCGGGCACCAGCCACATCCGCCGCAGCTCGATGTCGCCGCTGGGCAACTTGCGGACCCCGCCGCAGCCGAGCAGCTTGCCGGTGCCGAGCTCGGTCAGCAGCAGGAAGTCCCCGTGCGGGGGCGTGACGTCCTCGGGGTCGGCCGCCTCGACCAGCGCGGGGTCGAACCCGCCGGCGAAGCGTTCGTCGAGCTCGGCGAAGTACTGGGCGAGGGCCTTGGTGGCGCGCTCGCTCGCGGCCTGACCTTCGATGATCCGGACCGGCGGGGCGGTGGTGGGGCCCGGCTGGCCTGGTGCGGGACTCGTCATCCGCCCATGGTGCCGCTCCCGGACCCGCCCGGCTAGGGACTTCTTTCGGCAGAGCTGTCACGGGCATCAGCAGGTACCGGAACGGGTCGTCGTCGCCGCCGTCCTGCTCGGCCCGGCCGGACGACCACAGCGCCCTCGCCTGCGCGCCCGCGGCGGCCCGTCACCGCTCCGCCACGTGCAGGTTCGCTGTCACGAGAGACGGGAGGAGTGTGGTCGTGCACGTCCACCCGTCTCGGGCCGAGGGTCCACCGGCCATCGACGCCAGCCCGGCCGCCGTCGGCTGCATGGGCCAGCCGGACCGGGCTCGCACCGCCTACCCGCCGGGCCTACGCTCCCGCCATGACGAGCAGCTCCCCTGCTGAGGTGGTCCGCGAGGGGCGCCGGACCCTTCGGGAGGAGTCCGACGCGCCGCCCCGGCCGCGGATCTGCGTGCTGGCCCCGACGCCGCTGCTCGTCGCCGAGATCGCCGACAGCCAGGGCCTGCCGGGCCGCTCCCCCGAGCAGGCCGAGCTGCACATGCACCCGGGCGGGCAGGGGCTGTGGGTGGCCCGGATGGCGCTGAGCCTGGGGGCAGATGTCACGGTGTGCGGGCCGTTCGGCGGGGAGATCGGCCCGCTCATCGCCCAGATGCTCCAGGCCGACAAGCTCGCCGTCCACGGGGTGAGCTACAACGGCGGCAACGGCGCCTACGTCTACGACGTCCGCGGGGACGACCGCCGCACCGTCGCGCACATGCCGCCCTTCGCGCTGAACCGGCACGAGCTCGACGACCTCTACGGCACCGTCCTGGTGGACGCCCTGGACGCCGACGTCCTGGTCGTCACCGGCGGCGAGCCGGCCGACGTCGTGCCCGCGAGCTTCCTCGGGCGGGTCGTGCGGGACCTGGTCTCCGCCGACTGCACAGTCGTCGCCGACCTGTCCAGCGAGGCCGCCCTGGCCGCCGCCAAGGCCGGCCCGACCGTGCTGAAGATGAGCCACGAGGAGCTCGCCGACGTCGGCCTGGCCGACGGCGAGGACCTGGCCTCGTTGCAGGAGGCCGCAACCCGCCTCGTCGGCGACGGGGTCGGGGCGATGGTGGTGTCCCGGGCCGAGCACCCCGCGCTCCTCGTCCAGCCCGACGGCGCCCACCTCGCCGAGGGCCCCGTCATCAAGCCGCTGGACCACCGCGGCGCCGGGGACTCCATGACCGCCGGGCTCGCCGTCGGGCTGGGCCGGGGGCTGTCCATCAGCGACGCGCTCCGGCTCGGCGCGGCGGCCGGTGCGCTCAACGTCACCCGGCGCGGGCTGGGCACCGGCCGGCGGGACCAGATCGAGCGCTTCGCCCGGCGCATCACCATCACCGACCTGCCCTGACACCCCTGTCCTGACACTCCGTCCGACCCGAAGAGGAGCTGGTTCCCGGTGCGGGTTCTCGTCACCAACGACGATGGCATCGCCTCCCCCGGCCTGACCGTGCTCGCCCGGTCTGCCCTCGACGCGGGGCACGAGGTGGTCGTGGCCGCCCCGCACCGGCAGTACTCCGGTGCCTCGGCGGCACTGACCGGGCAGGAGGCGGACGGCCAGCTGATCCTCGTCGACGAGCGGCCGCCCGGGCTGCCCGACGAGGTGGAGTCCATCGCGGTCAAGGCCGCGCCGGCGCTCATCACGTTCGTGGCGGCCTTCGGCGCGTTCGGGCCCAAGCCCGACGTCGTCATGAGCGGCATCAACCTGGGCGCGAACACCGGCCGGGCCACGCTGCACTCGGGGACGGTCGGGGCGGCGCTGTCGGCCGCCGCCCACGGGATCCGCGCGATGGCCGTCTCGATCGCCTCGGGCAAGCCGCAGCACTGGGACACCGCCGGACAGGTGACCGACCGGGCCCTGGAGTGGCTGACGGCCCGGCCGGTGGACGAGCGCATCCTCAACATCAACGTGCCCGACGTCGCCCCGGACCGGCTGCGCGGTCTGCGCTCGGCCACGCTGGCCAGCTTCGGTGCGGTGCAGGCCCGGGTGCGGGAGAAGGGCAGCGGGCACGTCCAGCTCACCTACTCCAGCGTCGAGGCCGAGGACGAGCCCGGCAGCGACCACTACCTGCTGGCTCGCGGGTGGGCGACCGCGACGATGCTGCGCGCCCCGGTGGACGACGCGGACGGGATACAGCTCCCGACCTTCGACGGCGCCGCCGGCGCGGGCGCGGGCGCGGCGGAGCCGATGGTGGAGGTCAGCTCGGGCACGGTCATGTCCACGGGCGCGAGCGAGGACTCCCCGGAAGCCGGGCGCGTCACCGCTGAGGGGACCGGCCGGCCCGGTCCGACCGGCGTGGAGGAGACCGCTGCCGCGGAGGCCGACGTGGGTGCCGACGACGGCACCGACGCCGACGCCGACGCTCCCGTCTGAGCCGGGCGCCGGGGCGACGTTCCGGTCTCGGCAGCATCACCGCGTCCGGCGCTCCGGCCCCTCGGCAGGGCCACCTGTCAGTCGGACGGAGAGTCCGAACGAGAGGGCAGGTCCGGCCGGAGCCTCAGGCCCAGCCGAGCGCGTGGAGGCGGGCGTCGTCGATCCCGAAGTGGTGAGCGACCTCGTGGACGACGGTGATCGCGACCTCCTCCACGACCTCGTCCTCGCTCTCGCACATCCGCAGCGTCGGGCCTCGGAAGATGGTGATCCGGTCCGGCAGCGAGCCGGCGGCCCACCACGCATCCCGCTCGGTGAGGGGCGTGCCCTCGTAGATCCCGAGGAGGTCCTCCTCCTCGCTGCCCGCGAGCTGGTCGGCGGTGGGCTCCTCCTCGACGAGCACGACGACGTTGTCCATCCGCGCCGCGAGCTCGGCCGGGATGAGATCCAGGGCTTCGGAGACGGCCTCCTCGAAGGCCTCCCGCGTCATGTCGACCACCACCCCATCCTGCCCCAGCGGTTGGGTAGAGCACTGGCCGGCGCGTGAGGAGCGGCACAACCGCGGACTTTTGCGGCACAGGCTCCCCGCACCGTATGCTGTCCGAGGTCTTGGGGCGCTCCGGCGTCACGGGCGTCCAGCACGGGCCCCCATCGTCTAGCGGCCTAGGACCCCGCCCTTTCACGGCGGTAGCACGGGTTCGAATCCCGTTGGGGGTACGCACCAACAGCAGGACAAGTTCAGCAGTACCAGGCACCATGCCTCTCACGAGGCCCCGTAGCGCAGCTGGTTAGCGCGCCGCCCTGTCACGGCGGAGGTCGCGGGTTCAAGTCCCGTCGGGGTCGCTGGTACGAATGCCCGGTCTGGTGACCGGGCCTTCGTGTCAAGGCTCTGTAGCTCAGTTGGTAGAGCGTTCGACTGAAAATCGAAAGGTCACCGGATCGACGCCGGTCGGAGCCACCGCAAGCCCCGCACCTCACAGGTGCGGGGCTTCCTGCTCTTCAGCAACTGCCACCGGCCGCGGGGCGGGCCTAACGTGAGTCGCCGTCGCGGACCGCTCGCCCCGCCACCCGAACCGGCACATCGGGCCGGCGGACGCCTGATATCGATGCTCGGTACGCTTGGGGTCCGACTGCGGGCTGCTGGTATCCAGCTGCGCCCGCCCGGCCAACCGAAGTGGTGACACTGATGAGCGGCACCCCCTCCGACGATCAGCAGCGTCAGGACCGTGACGACGCCGGCGAGCAGCACGGCGCCGCGTCGGCCGAGCAGAAGGAGGGCCAGGCGGGCGCCACGGCGGGCGGTGAGCACTCGGGATACGGCACCGCCGGTTCTGAGCAGCCGACGCACGGCCACGAGGGCATCCCACCGTACGGGCAGCCGCAGGCCGGCTACGGACCCGGCCAATACGGCCAGGCAGGCGAGAGCCCGTACGGCCAGGCCGGCTACGGTCGGCCCTACGACCAGGGGCAGCCCGGCTACAACCAGCCGCCGGCGGGCGGCAACTATGGCCAGCAGTACGCCGAGGGCCAGTACGGCCAAGGTCAGTACGGCCACGGTCAGTACGGCCAGTCCCAGCAGGGACAGTACGGTCAGCGGGCGTACGGGCAACCCCCTTACGGCGCCCAGGGCCCGTACGGCCAGCAGTACGGCCACGGCTACCAGCCGGGCGATCGCCCCGTCATGAACGAAGCCGACCAGCGCCTGTGGGCCACCCTGACCCACCTGAGCAGCCTGCCGTTCCCGCTCTTCGGCCCGCTCGTCGCCTACCTGGTCCTGAAGGACCGCGGCGCCTTCGTCGAGGATCAGGCCAAGGAGGCGCTGAACTTCAACATCACCATCGCGATCCTGGGGGTGGTCTTCACGATCGTCACGATCGTCACTTTCGGAATCGGCGGGTTGCTGTTCCTCTACTTCTTCGCCGCCGTCGTGTTCGTGATCCTCGCCGTCGTGGCCGCCAATCGCGGCCAGCGTTACCGCTACCCGCTCACGATCCGTCTGGTGAAGTGAGCCCGTGCGCCGACAGACGTCCGCCCCGCCGGAGTGCGGGGCGGTGACGGCTGTGGCCTAGATCGTCGGCCACGTCACGCCGGGCGTTTGCCGGCGGCGCCCCGCGCAACGGACGCCCGTCGTCGGCGGTGCCAGGATGGGCCGGGAGTGCCGGGACGGGCCCGGCCGGGAGCGGGAGGCAGTGGTGGGCGCCGTCGTCGGGATCGTGATGGGCTCGGACTCGGACTGGCCGGTGATGCGGGACGCCGCCGAGGCCCTCGCGGACCTCGACGTCGAGACTGAGGTGGACGTCGTCTCCGCCCACCGCATGCCGGCCGAGATGCTCGACTACGGCGCCACCGCCGCCGACCGGGGGCTGCGGGTGCTGATCGCCGGGGCGGGCGGGGCGGCGCACCTGCCCGGCATGCTCGCCGCGGTCACCCCGCTGCCGGTCATCGGGGTGCCGGTGCCGCTGCAGCACCTGGACGGGCTGGACTCCCTGCTCTCCATCGTGCAGATGCCGGCCGGGGTGCCGGTGGCCACGGTCTCCATCGGCGGGGCCCGCAACGCCGGGCTGCTCGCCGCCCGGATCCTCGGCGCCGGGGAGGGCGCGGACGCCGCCCGCCTGCGCGCCGCGATGGTCACCTACCAGGACGGGCTGCGCCAGGCCGCGCGGGAGAAGGGCGCCCGGCTCCGCGCCCAGCGCGGCACCCGGCTCGGCTTCGGCACCTGACCGGCGAGGTTTCGGCACCTGACCCACGGGGCTTCGGCACCCGGCCCCCCGGGTAGCGCTCCTCGGCCAGAGGGCCTCACCCGCCCGGGGTCGGGCACTACGCGCGGTCCTGACTGACAATCGACCCATGGGCCGACACAGCGCCGAGCACACCGCCCCTGACGCCCGCCCGGCGTCCCCGGACGCCCGGCCGGCGTCGTCCACTGCGGAGGCCGGCGGCACCACCGCGCTCTCCCCCGCCCCCGCTCCGCGGCCCGCACCCGTGCCCGCCGACGGCGCCCGGCCCGGGCCCATCGCCAGCGTCCGCGGCCTGACCAAGGTCTACGGCGCCGGGGACACCCTGGTCACCGCCCTGGACGGGGTGGACCTGGACCTGGCGCGGGGGGAGCTGACCGCGGTCATGGGCCCGTCGGGCTCGGGCAAGTCCACCCTCATGCACTGCATGGCCGGCCTGGACTCCCCCACCGCCGGCAGCATCGTGGTGGACGGCGTCGAGATCTCCGGGATGCACCAGCGCCAGCTGACCCGGCTGCGCCGCCGCATCGGGTTCGTCTTCCAGGCGTACAACCTGGTCCCCACCCTGACGGCCGCCGAGAACATCACCCTGCCGCTGGAGATCGCCCGCCGTCCGGTGGACCGCGACCGGTTCGACCTCATCGTCCGCACGCTGGACCTGACCGACCGGCTGGGCCACCGGCCGAGCGAGCTCTCCGGCGGGCAGCAGCAGCGGGTGGCGTGCGCGCGGGCGCTGATCGCCGCCCCGGCCGTCGTCTTCGCCGACGAGCCCACCGGCAACCTCGACTCCGCCGCCGCCGCGGAGGTCCTGGGGTTCCTGCGGACCTCGGTGGACTCCCTCGGCCAGTCGGTGGTCATGGTGACGCACGAGCCGACCGCCGCCGCCTACGCCCACCGGGTGGTCTTCCTCGGCGACGGGCGCCTGGAGGGCGAGCTCCGCGACCCCGACGCCGCCGCCATCCTCGACGCCCTCGGGGCCCTTGGCGCGGCGCGGGCCGAGCGGACGACGGCGGGCGGGACCGGCGTCGACGGCGGCCGCCCGACGGCGGGTGGCGGCGGCGCCCACGCACCGGCCACGCCCGATGGTGGTCGCCCGACGGCGGGTGGGGCCACTGTCGACGGCGTCAGCACGGCCGCCGGGGCCGGCGCCGACGGCGGCCGCCGCGCTCGGCCCCCCAGTCTGGGCGGCGCGTGATGCTGCGCCTCGCCCTCCGCGAGATCCGCGCCCACGTCGTCCGTTTCCTGCTGAGCGTCCTGGCGGTCACCCTCGCCGTCGCCTTCGTCACCGGCACCTTCTCCCTCCGCGCGATGCTGGCGGACACCTTCGGCTCGATCGTCGCCTCCACCACCCAGGGCGACCTCTACGTCCGCGGCCCGACCACCGGTGACGGCGACGGCGGCCCCGGCGGGCCGGGCGGCCCGGAGAACAACGCCAGCGGCGGCGCCCGGGACGCCCTCGGCGAGCCCCGGGAACCGGTGCCGCTGGACCTGGTGCCCGCCGCGGCCGCCGTCGACGGCGTGGCCCAGGCGGTGCCGGACCTGCTCGGCACGGTCGTGCTCGTCGGCGCCGACGGCCAGGCGGTCGTCAACGGCCAGGCACCCTCGCTCGGGTCGGTGCTGCGCGAGGACGACCCCTCCGGCACCCTCCTGGCGGGCCGGGCGCCGGCCGGGCCGGACGAGGTCGCCCTGGAGACCACCGCGCTGGAGGCCTCCGGGCTCGCGGTCGGGGACACCACCAAGGTCATCGTCGGCACTGGCCCGGTCCGCGACGTCACCGTCGTCGGCGAGGTGACCTACGGCAACCCCATGGTCGGCACCACTCTCGTCCTGGTCGACCCCGCCACCGGCGAGGCCGCCTTCGCCCCGGCCGGCCAGGTGCCCTCGATAGCCGTCTTCCTCGACGACGGCGCCGACCCGGCAGCGGTCCGGGCGGACCTGGCGGCCGCCGTCGCCGACCGGCCCGACGTCGAGGTAGCCACCGGCGCGGACGTGCGCGCTGAGGCGAACGAGGCGATCAACCAGCTCCTCGGCTTCCTCGGCACGTTCCTGCTGGTCTTCGCGCTCATCTCCCTCTTCGTGGCCGGGTTCCTGATCACCAACACCTTCGCGATGTCGGTGCGCCAGCGGCAGCGGGAGTTCGCCCTGCTCCGCGCCGTCGGCGCCGGCCCCGGGCAGGTGCTGGCCTCGGTGGTCGGGCAGGCCGCCGTCGTCGGGGCGCTGGGCTCGGCGGTGGGCATCGTCGGCGGGATCGGGCTGATCGCGCTGATCCGCTGGTGGCTCGCCCGGCTGGGCATGGACCTCGGCGGCGACGTCGTTATCTCCGCCGGCCAGGCCGCCGTCGTGGTGGCCCTGGGGACCGGCAGCGCCGCCCTCGCCGCCGCCCTGCCCGCCCGGCGGGCCGCGACCACCCCGCCGGTGGAGGCCATGCGCGACGACGTGGTCGTCGTCGAGCGCTCGCTCCGGCTGCGGGCCGGCGTCGGCGCCGTCCTGCTGGTCGGGGGCGTGGCCGCCGTCGTCCAGGCGGTCCAGCCGGACGCCGAGCACGCCGGGCGGTGGCTGGGGGTGGGCGCGGCCGGGGTCCTGCTCGGGGTCCTGGCCGTCTCCCCCGTGCTGGCCCGCGGGGTGGTGGGCGCGCTGGCCTGGCCGCTCGTCCAGGCGGTGCGGCCGGTGGGCCGGCTGGCCCGGGGGAACGTGCTGCGCAACCCGCGCCGGACCGCCAACACCGCCGGGGCGCTGATGATCGGCATGGCCCTGGTCGGCGCCTGCGCGGTGCTGGCCGACTCGGCCCGCGCCTCCACCTCCGCCATCGTCGCCACCGAGTCCCGGGCCGACTTCTGGGTCCAGTCCGCCACCTTCACCGTCCCCGAGGCCGCCGCGGACGCCGTCGCCGGCCTGCCCCAGGTGGGCCGGGCCGACGTCGTCACCGCCGGCGTGGCCGCCGTCGACGGGCCGGGCGGCGCCCGGGAGAACCGCCGCGTCCTGGGCCTGCCCCCCGACGCCTTCGGCGCCACCATCGCGGTGAAGGTGGTCGCCGGGGACCTGGACCGGCTGGCCGACGGCGAGGTGGCGGTGAGCCGCACCACCGCCACCGCCGAGGGCTGGTCGGTCGGGGACGAGTTGACCGTCCCCGGCCCGGACGGCCCCCAGCCGGTCCGGGTCGCGGCGGTCATCGACTCCCGGCTCCTCGACGCGCCGGTAGTCGCCGACGCCGACCGGTTCGCGTCCATGGTCGCGGCGCCCACCGTGCTGGCCGTCCTGGTCGACGGCACCGACGGCACCGACCCGGCGGACCTGCGGGCAGCGCTGCAGGAGGTCACCGCTCCCTACGTTGTCCTCACGGTGCAGGACGCCGCGGACCTGACCAGCTCCCTGGCCGAGCAGGTGGACCAGGCGATGGTCATCCTCTACGCCCTGCTCGGCCTGAGCGTGGTCATCGCGGTGCTCGGGATCGTCAACACCCTCGCCCTGGCGGTGATCGAGCGGACCCGGGAGATCGGGCTGATGCGCGCCGTGGGCCTGGGCCGGCTGCAGCTGGCCGCCACGATCACCACCGAGGCGGTGCTCACGGCGGTGTTCGGCACGCTGCTCGGCGTCGCCGTCGGGGTGAGCCTCGCGGCGGCGCTGCCCAGCGTCTTCGCCGAGCAGGGCCTCACCGAGCTGGCGGTCCCGTGGGACCTGCTCGCCACCATGGTCGCCGTGTCCGGTGGCGTCGGCGTCCTCGCCTCCCTCGGCCCGGCCGCGCGGGCCGCCGCCCTCCCGGTCCTGCAGGCGGTCGCGGACGAGTAGGCACCGGCGAGCCGACGGCGAGCACCCGCGAGCCGACGGCGAGCACCGGCGAACCGGCGAGCAGGCACCGGCGAGCCGCCGCCCGCCCGGGGCGGAAACGTGGAAGCCTGGCCCTGCTGACGTGCACGTCGAGGGCTAGACCGCGATCATGTCCCCGGGCGCGCGCGCCCGGCACAGGAGCGACCCGCCCACGGGCGGACGAGGAGACGATGGTGAGCACATCCGCTGAGCACGACATCCCGCCGGCCGGGGCACCCGCCCCGCCCGAGACCCGGCTCGTGGACGCCCCCAAGACCCGCAGCATCGGCGAGCTCTTCGCCCAGCTCTCCGAGCAGCTCTCCCGCCTCGTCCGCGACGAGATCCAGCTCGCCCAGACCCAGTTCACCGAGAAGGGCAAGCGGCTCGGGACGGGGGCGGCCTTCCTCGCCGTGGCCGGCGTCGTCGCGCTCTACGCCGTCGGCGTGCTGCTTGCCGCGGCCATCCTGGGCCTGGCGACGGCGCTGCCGGCCTGGCTCTCCGCGCTGATCGTCGGCGTCGTGCTCCTGATCGTCGCGGGGATCGCGGCGCTGCTGGGGAAGAAGCGGCTCGACGCCGCCAAGGAGGTCGAGGCCAAGCCCCAGGAGGGCCTCAAGGAGGACGTCAACGCGGTGAAGAAGGGGATCCAGCGGTGAGCCACGCGATGGAGCAGCAGCCCGGCAGTCGCACGCCGGAGGAGATCGAGGCCGACCTGGCCCGCACCCGACTGGAGCTGACCTCCACGGTGGACGAGCTGACCGACCGGCTGGACCCGCGGGCGAAGGTCGAGGAGGTCAAGGGGCGGGTGGATGCGGTCAAGGAGGCCGCGACGCAGCAGGCGGCCACGTTCGTGGGCGCGGTGCGGGAGCGCGACCCCAAGGCGCTGGCGACTGTCGGCGTCGGGGTGCTGGTGACCGTCGGGCTCACGATCCTGAGGTGGCGCCGCTCCCGGTGACCGCTGCGCAGGTCGGCGCGCGACGACGGGTGCGGCCGCCGGGACGCTCGGTGACCCTGGCTGGGCCGGCACGCGATGACGAATGCCTCCCCTGGCACGCTCGGTCGGCTGTGCCCAGGACGCACCGTGGGCCCTGCCGGGGGCCGGTGCGCGCGGCGGAGGCCGGCGGGGCGCGGTGGCCCCTGCGTGGGCCGGCGTGCGCTGGCCGGGGCTGCGGCGTCGTCAGGAGGCGCTGTCCCGGTGGGCCACGTCCGGCGCGGCCGGCCCGCCGTTGGTAGCCGCGCCGCCGGCGACGACCGCCTGGCCGCCGTCGCCGGCCGTCAACCCGCTGGCCACCAGCAGGTCCTCCACCTCGGCCCGCCGGAAGCGACGGTGCCCGCCGAGCGTCCGGATCGAGGAGATCTTCCCGGCGTTCGCCCACCGGGTCACCGTCTTGGGGTCTACCCGGAACCTGGCTGCCACCTCCGACGGCGTGAGCAGCTGCTCGGCCCTCTCTTCGGGCATGGCTTGCCTCCCTGGGACGTCCGGCGCGTACCTCTAGGCAACCATCCGCCGGGCCAGCACGACCGGGCCGATAGTCCCGACAATCGGGACGTATGCGGCGTAGGTTCCGGTGCAGGCGAGATGCGTCCCACAGCGTCGGCGCCCGGCCCGGAATGGCTGGGGGCCCGGGCGACCATGTACCGTTGCCCCTACGAACAGATGATCACGCACGGGGCCGCACCGACCGGTGCCTGCCCCGGTCCTACGTTGGAGGGGGTCGACGCCATGGGGCGCGGCCGTCAGAAGGCCAAGCAGACGAAGGTCGCTCGCAAGCTGAAGTACTTCAGCCCCGAGACCGACTACCGGGCTCTCGAGCGAGAGCTGACGTCGAGTTCCGCCGACGACGTAGACGACGGTGAGTACGACGCGGAGATCCCCCCGGCCACGGACGACGAGGCCGACTGGGACAGGTTCGGCCGGGCCCGGTGACCACGCGCCGCAGTGATCTGGTGATCTGAGCTGAGCCGAGGGCGCGGGCTGGCCGGCCGCAGCGCGACCGTCGCGGCCGTCGCGGCTCGTGCCCATGCGACGACATCGTGTGTAGTCGTTTAAGCGCTTTCCGCCGCGCGGGAAAGCGCTTAAACGACTACACACGATGCACGCCGCAGCGGCTCGGGCTCAGGTGTGAGGCCTGGCTCTGAGTCTGAGTTCACGAGCACCCGTGCCTGTGGTTCGAGCAGGCCCCCGCCGGTGCCCGCGTCCCAGCCCGCCGTCAGGGCATCGGCGCGCCCGGCCCGGTCAGGTCGGCCGGGTCGTCCTCGTCCCGGTCACGGTCCCGGCGTGCGGCACGGTCGGCGTCCCCCGCGGACGCATTAGTGTCGACGGCCCCGCTGGTGTCGACGGCGCCGCTCGAGTCGACGTCGGCGTCCACCCCCGCGTCCGGGTCGGCCTCGGTGCTCGCGAGCGTGTCCGCGGCGATCTCCGCCTCGGTCCGCGCCCGCTCGGCCCCCAGGCTCGGGTCCTGCGGTGCTGGCTGGGACATGGTTCCTCCTCGCGCTGGTCCGACGGGTGGACCTCACGATAGGCGCGCGGTCGGTGGACCGCCTGCGCGCCCGCCGGTCCACCGCTCCGCTCGAGGCAGTGCCGTCGGCTGCCTCGGCTCAGGCCGTGCGGTAGGCGCCGCGCAGCCGCACGGTCCCGCCGTCGACGCCCTTCGTGCCCCGCACCAGGTCACCGACGCCGTCGCCGTCGGCCTCCTCAGCCCGGACGGTGCCGAGGACCCACGCGTCGATGCCGTGGCGGGCCAGGGCGGCGAGGGCGGCGTCCACGCTGTCCGGGCCGACCACCGCGGCCATCCCGACGCCCAGGTTGAGCGTGCCCTCGAGGTCGGCCCACGGGACGTTGCCGAGCCGCCGGACCAGGTCGAACACCGGCGGGACGGTCCAGGACGCCCGGTCGACGTCGGCCACCAGGCCGGGCGGCAGCACCCGGGCGAGGTTGGCGGCCAGCCCGCCGCCGGTGACGTGGCTGAGGGCGTGGACCTCCGCCGCGGCGATCAGGTCCAGGCAGGCGGGGGTGTACAGCCGGGTGGGCTCGAGGAGCTCGGCGCCGAGGGTGCGGCCGAGCTCGGGCACGTCGCGGTCCAGCGCCCAGCCGGCGACGGCGACCACGCGGCGGACCAGGGAGTAGCCGTTGGCGTGCAGCCCGGAGGCGGCCATCGCCACCACGACGTCACCGGCCCGGACCCGCTCGGCCCCGAGGACGTCGTCGGCCTCGACGACGCCGGTGGCCGCCCCGGCGACGTCGTACTCCGCCGGGCCGAGCAGCCCCGGGTGCTCCGCGGTCTCCCCGCCGAGCAGCGGGACGCCGACGGCGGCGCACGCGGTGGCGATGCCCCGGACGATGTCCGCGACCCGCTCGGGGACCACCTGCCCGGTGGCGATGTAGTCGGTCATCAGCAGCGGCCGGGCACCGACGACGACGATGTCGTCCACCACCATCCCGACGAGGTCCTGGCCGATGGTGTCGTGGACGTCCAGCGCCTGGGCGACGGCGACCTTGGTGCCGACGCCGTCGGTGGAGGTGGCCAGCAGCGGCCGGCGGTAGCCGCGCAGCGCGGAGACGTCGACGAGCCCGGCGAACCCGCCGACGCCGCCGAGGACGCCGGTGGTGTGGGTGGCCCGGACGGCGTCCTTCATGAGCTCGACGGCGCGGTCGCCGGCGGCGGTGTCCACCCCGGCCGCGGCGTAGGTCAGGGGCGGGGTCGGCCCGGTCACGAGGCGGCCTCGGCGGCGGGGACGGGCCAGCCCGCGGCGTCGGCCGACACCCCGCCAGCCGGCACCTCGCCGGCGGCATCCGCCGGCACCACGCCACCGGCCGGCACCCCGCCGGTCGCCTCGGCCGGCACCCCCGGCACCCCCGGCCCGGCCGTCGGGGAGTCGCCGGCGTCGGGGATGGTGGGCGCGTCCGCGCCGGAGACGGTGGCGCCGCCGCTGATCGGGACGGGGTAGGCGCCGGTGAAGCAGGCGGTGCACAGCCGCCCGGCCGGGATGGTGGTGGCGGCGACCATGCCGTCGAGCGAGATGTACCCCAGGGAGTCCGCGCCGAGGGAGTCCCGGATCTCCTCCACGCTCAGCCCGTTGGCGATGAGCTCGGCCCGGGTGGCGAAGTCGATGCCGTAGAAGCACGGCCACTTCACCGGCGGGGAGGAGATCCGCACGTGCACCTCGGCGGCGCCGGCCTCGCGCAGCATCCGCACCAGCGCGCGCTGGGTGTTGCCCCGGACGATGGAGTCGTCGACGACGACGAGCCGACGGCCGGCGATGACCTCGCGCAGCGGGTTGAGCTTGAGCCGGATGCCGAGCTGGCGGATGGTGTCGGTGGGCTGGATGAACGTCCGGCCCACGTAGTTGTTCTTCACCAGCCCCTGCGCGAACGGGATCCCGGCCTCCTGGGCGTACCCGATCGCGGCCGGGGTGCCGGAGTCAGGGGTGGGGATGACCAGGTCGGCCGCGACCGGGTGCTCCCGGGCCAGCGTCCGGCCCATCTCGGTCCGCGAGGCGTTGACGGAGCGGCCCGCGATCTGGGTGTCCGGCCGGGCGAGGTAGACGTACTCGAAGACGCAGCCACGGGGGTCGGGCTCGGCGAACCGGCGGGAGCGCAGCCCGTCGGCGTCGATGACGAGCAGCTCGCCCGGCTCGACCTCCCGGATGAAGGAGGCCCCGACGATGTCCAGCGCCGCCGTCTCGGAGGCCACCGCCCAGCCGCGCTCGAGCCGGCCCAGGACGAGGGGCCGGAAGCCGTGCCGGTCCCGGGCGGCGTAAAGGGTGTGCTCGTCCATGAAGACCAGCGAGAAGGCGCCCTCGAGCAGCGGCAGCACCTCGGCGGCGACGTCCTCCAGCCGGTCCCCGGCCTGCGCCTCGCCGCCGAGCAGCGCGGTGACGACGGCGGTGTCGGTGGAGGAGCCGCGGCCGAGCTCCCCGTGCAGGTCCTTGCCGAACCGCTCCTGCACCAGCGTCATCAGGTTCTCGGTGTTGGTCAGGTTGCCGTTGTGGCCCAGCGCCACCGTGCCGGTGGCGGTCGGGCCCAGGGTGGGCTGGGCGTTCTCCCAGGCCGAGGCGCCGGTGGTGGAGTACCGGGTGTGCCCGACGGCGATGTGCCCGGTCAGCGAACTGAGCGCCCGGTCGTCGAAGACCTGGGAGACCAGGCCCATGTCCTTGTAGACGAGGATCTTCTCCCCGTCCGAGGTGGCGATGCCGGCGGACTCCTGGCCCCGGTGCTGCAGGGCGTAGATCCCGAAGTAGGTCAGCCGGGCGACGTCCTCCTCGGGTGCCCAGACGCCGAAGACGCCGCACTCGTCCTGCGGCCCCTTCTCGCTCGGGTCGAGCGCGTGGGTCAGCCGTCCGTCACCGCGTGCCACCCGGCCATGGTGGCACAGCGCCCGCCGACGGCGGCAGGGCGGACCGCGGGCTGGCACCGGTCGCCGTCGGCGGCGTCCCTGCCCTCGCCTGCCGACGGCGTCCCTGCCCTCGCCTGCCGACGGCGCCCCACGCCTCACGACTGCCGCCGGCACCTTACGGCTCTTACCCCAGCAGCCGGAGCAGCCCGCGCACCAGCGTGCTCACCGCGCCGACCGACACGACGACGCCGGCCACCCGGCGGGCGGCGCGGGCGGAGACTCGCCGCGCCACCCACCCGCCGGCGACGACGCCGACCGGCACGGCGGCCATCACCGTCAGGACGAACCACCACGGCGGCAGCCCGGCCGGCCCGGCCGCGCCCAGCGCCACCTTGGTGACCAGCGAGACCACCCCCATGGTGAGGAAGAGCGGCTGGAGCGTGGCGGCGAACGAGCGCTGCTCCCACCGGGTGGCCTGGGCATAGACGAGCATCGCCGGCGCGGCCACCCCGACGGTGGTGTTCAGGAACCCGCCCACCGCGCCGGCGAGGAGCCCGGGCAGCCGGCCGGGCAGGTACGGCACGCCGCGCATGACGACGGCGCCGGCCAGCGCGAGCAGCACCACCGCGCCGATGACCACCTCGAGCCAGCCGCGGTCCACGACGCGCACGAGCAGCGCCGCCGGCACCGACCCGACCAGGACGAGCGGGGCGACGGCGGCGTACCGGCGCCAGTCGACGTCGGCCCGGACCGCGAGGGTGAGGAGGAGGGCCGAGACGACGGTGGTCGCGTTGGTCAGGAGCACCCCGGGCACCGGGCCGATGACGAGCGCGAGCGTCGGGGAGAGCACGAGGCCGGTGCCCATCCCGCTGGTGCGCTGCAGGACGCAGCCGAGGACGACCGCGGCGACGACCAGGACCAGCGCGCCGGCGCTCACGCCGCCGCCGCCCACGAGACCGGTCCGTCCGGTGACTCACCCCGTGCACCCATGGTCGGCAGCATCTCAGCCCCGGCCGGGCCGCCCCTGACCGGCCCGGCCGCCGCCCGCGCCGGCCCGCCTAGACTGCGCACGACGCCGAGAAGGTGAGGCCCGGATGACCGTGGTGGACAACGCCGTGTACGTGGACGGGCGCCGGCACGCCGAGCCCGGGTCGCTGGACCTCGCCTTCGACGTCATGGACGAGGTTCACGGCATGGCGTGGATCGATCTGTACCGCCCGGACCGGTCCGAGCTGGACGCCGTCGCCCGTGAGTTCGGCATCCACTACCTGGCCGTGGACGACGCCATCGCCGCCCACCAGCGCCCGAAGGTGGAGCGCTACGGGGACGTGCTGTTCACGGTGCTCCGGGCGGTGCGCTACCTGGAGGCCGAGGAGCGCCTGGAGCTCGGCGAGCTGCACGTCTTCACCGGCGCCGACTTCGTCGTCACGATCCGGCACGCCGAGTGCCCGGACCTCGGCCGGGTCCGGCGGCGGATGGAGGACCAGCCCGAGCTGCTGCGCCTGGGGCCGGAGGCGGTGCTGTACGCGATCCTGGACGAGGTCGTGGACGAGTACGCCCCGGTGGTGGCTGGCCTGCAGAACGACATCGACGAGATCGAGGACGAGGTCTTCGGCGGCGACCCGGCCGTGTCCCGGCGCATCTACGCCCTCTTCCGGGAGGTGATCGGGTTCCAGCGCTCCATCGACCCCCTGGGCGACGTGCTCCAGGCCCTGCCCGGCGGGGACGCCGTCCCGGCCGGGACGACGAGCAGGCACCCGGGGCACACCGAGCTCAAGCGCCACCTGCGTGACGTCGCGGACCACGTCACCCGGGTCAGCGAGCGTGCCGACGGGTTCCACGCGCTGCTGCAGAACATCCTCACCGTCAACGCGACCCTGGTGGGGCAGCGGCAGAACGAGGAGACCAAGCGCCTGACCGAGACGTCGGTGGCCCAGGGCGAGCAGATGAAGCGCATCTCCGCCTGGGCCGCGATCCTCTTCGCCCCCACCCTGGTCAGCTCCGTCTACGGCATGAACTTCGACGTCATGCCCGAGCTGCACTGGACGCTCGGCTACCCGTGGGCGGTGGCGCTCATGGTCGCCGCCTGCCTGGTGGCCTACGTGATCTTCAAGCGCAAGGACTGGCTCTGACCGCCGGTCAGCACCGGCGGTGACGAGCTCTAGGCTCCGCCACCAAGTGGTAGCAGGGTGGTCGTCACGTCGCCGGGTGCGACCCGGTGCCCGGTCCTGCCGGGTCCGCTCCGGGCGCGCGAGGCGCCGCCGCGCCCTGACTAGTCCCTCGGCTCGCGGGGTCCTCCGTCGCTGGCACCTCGTCCCTTGACCTCTCGTCGACGGCGCCCGCACCCGCAGGGCCGTCGTCGACGGTGCCCGCACGCGCAGGACTGTCGACCGCGCCCTCGTCCACGGCGTGCTCGGCGGCAGGGCCGTCGTCGACGGCGACCTCGCGGGCCGTGCGCTCGTCCCCCGGCGTCTCGTCGGGAACCGTGCGGGCCGGCCGGCGGACCCGCCGCCAGGACCGCCGGTCGGCCGCGACGCCGACGGCGGCACCGGCCAGCCCGCCGACCGCCCCCAGGGAGAGGAACACCAGCCAGAACAGGGCACTGCGCCCCACCGCTGCCGGCGGCGTGAGCAGGACCAGGGTGAGGGAGACCACGGCGCCGAGCACGACCCCGGTGAAGATGAACCGACCGAGACGGGGGGCGTGGCGCACGGTCGCCGGGTCTACGACGTCGAGGATGCGGTGCGTGGTCGGCTCCGCCGGTTCGCCCGGGTACGCAGCCTCGCCCGGCGCGTCCGGCTGGCCCGGCGCTTCACCTTGGCCAGGCGTACCAGCCCGGCCCGGTGCGCCCGCCCGGCTCGGCGCGCCCGTCTGGCTCTCCGCGCTTGGCACCACCGTCGGCGCCGCGGCCGCCTGCCCGGCGGCTGACCGGTCCACCGCGGATGCGGGCGCCGGGGGCTCGGCCGGGGCCGGGTCGCCGTCGGGCCGCTCGAGATCGCTCACCCGATCAACCTAACCGGGTCAGCAGCGGCAGGACGCCGTCGAGGTCGGCCCGGGCGCCGGAGGCGACCACCCGGCCGGCGGCGACGGCGTCAGCCCACGCCAGCCGCCCGGTGGCCAGGGCGAGCCAGGTCTGCGGGTCCGTCTCCACCACGTTGGGCGGCGTGCCGCGGGTGTGCCGGGGGCCGGGCAGCGCCTGGACGGCCCCGGCGGGCGGGACGCGGACCTCCACGGCGTTGCCGGGCGAGCTGGTGGCGAGCTCCTCGAGGGTGAACCGCACCGCGGTGCGGACGACGGTCGCGGGTGCCTCGTCCCCCTGGTCGTGGGCGGCGGCCCAGCTCTTCAGCGCGGCCATCCCGGCGGCGGGGTCGATGCGTCGGCGTGGCACGCAGGCCACGGTAGCCCGCGCGTCGTTACCGCTTCGGCTCCACCTGCCCCCCGGTTCCGACCTTTGGCGGAGCTGGGCCGGCCCGCCGTCCGACAAAGGGAGGCAGCAGATTCTCGACCTGGGCCCGAGGCGGCAGCGGGGCGGCTCGATCAGGCTTTCAGGTGGCGGCAGACGGCTGCCACGCCGGCAGCCACCAACCGGTCGTCACGAGCACGGGAGAACTCATGCATGCCCTCGAGGCAATCAACCTCACCAAGTCCTACGGCGGCGTCCGCGCCGTCGACGATGTCAGCTTCACCGTCGGACCCGGCCGGATCGTGGCGTTCCTCGGGCCCAACGGCGCCGGCAAGACGAGCACGCTGCAGCTGATGCTCGGCCTGGCGGAACCAGACAGCGGCAGCGCGCGGATCTTCGACCAGCGCTACGCCGACCTGGACCGGCCGAGCAGCGTCGTCGGCGCCCTGCTGGATTCCGGCGGGCTGCACCCGGGCCGGAGCGGCCGCAACCACCTGCGCGTCCTCGCCGCCGCGGCGAAGCTGCCGCCCGCCCGCGTCGAGCAGGTGCTGGCCCTGGTCGGGATGGAGCAGGCGGCGCACCGTCCGGTCAAGACCTACTCGCTCGGCATGAAGCAGCGGATCGGCCTGGCGGCGGCGCTGCTCGGCGACCCCAGGATCCTGATCCTGGACGAGCCCGCGAACGGGCTCGACCCGGCCGGGATGCGCTGGCTACGAGAGCTGCTCCGCCGGTTCGCCGACGACGGCGGCACGGTCCTCCTCGCCAGCCACGTGCTGGCCGAGGTCGCCGACGTCGCCCACGACGTGGTGGTGATCGGCAGCGGCAAGGTCCTGGCCGCCGCACCCCTCGCCGACTTCGCCGCCGGCCGCCGGCTCGAAGACACCTACCTGGAGCTCACCGCGACGCACGGAGGCATGCGCTGATGATCACCGCCGAGATTCTCAAGATCCGTACCACCAGCGCCGGCAAGATCCTCGCCGTCGTGGCGCTGGCGACGATGACGTTCACGCTGCTCGTCGGGCTCCTGGCGCCCACGCTGCTGCCCGTCCTGGCCGGCACGGACAGCAAGGGCATTGGCTACCAGGTCGACACCGGCGACCAGGACCAGATGCTGTCGGAGCTGATGTCCGCGGCGGACCCGTCGAGCGCGGACTACCAGCGCGGCATGCTCGACGTGCTGGGCAACGGCTCCCTCGGTTCCGGCGGGGGCGCGAGCGTCATCGTCATCTGCGCGGTGCTGCTCGGCGTCTTCGCGGCGACGAGCGAGTTCCGCTTCGGGGGCATCGTGCCCACGGCGCTGGTCGTGCCGAACCGTTCGCGGATGCTGCTCGGCAAGGCGGCCGCGGTCGCCGCGGTCAGCGCGGTGGGCGGGGTCGTGCTCGCGCTGCTGACGGGCGCGGCGCTGCTGGTCGGGGTGGGGCCGGCCGCCGACGGCGGGATCCTGGTCGCGCCCACCGAGATGGCGACGATCTGGTTGCGCGGGATCGTCCTGCTCGTGCTCTACGCCCTCGTCGGTCTCGGGCTGGGCACGCTGATCCGGAGCCAGGTTGCGGCGCTGGTCCTCGTGTTCTGCGCGGTCCTCGTGGAGGCGGTCATCCCCTCGCTCTTCCAGCTCATCACCGGCAGCATCCCGCTGCTGGTCGCCCTGCTGCCGTTCGGGCTCGGTCCGGTGGCCTCCACGGGTACCGTTCCCCCCGGGGTCGCCCTGCTCGGCGGCACCCAGGTGCTAGGGCCGGCGGTCGCCACCGGCGCCCTGGTCCTCTGGAGCCTGCTCGCACTCGGCGCCGGCCTGCTCAGCCTGCACCGCCGCGACCTGGTCTAGCGTCGGCGGCATGTCTCGCCGCGGACCGCGGTCGGTGGACCGCGGTCCGCGGCGGACGGCGGACGACGGACGACGGACGACGGACGACGGACACCACCGGACCACCCGAGAACGAGGAGCAACCCATCTCCGTTCACGAGGAGCGCCAGATCAGGGACGTCGCCGACCCGAGCGGCCCTACCCGGTTCATGACCGCCCTGCACGAGTGGCTGGCCCGGGTCGGCATCCGTACGCCTGCGGCCCGCGACGCGCTGCTCGCGGTCGTCGTCGCCGTGGTGTCCGTGGGCTTCTTCGTCGCCATCCTGCTCGTGACTGCAGGCTCCCCCGCCGGTCCGGGGGACCTCGCGATCGGGCGGGGCCAGCTCGTCGCGGTGGCCGTCATCGTGTTCCTCCAGGCACTGCCGCTCGGCCTGCGGCGGACTGCGCCGGGGACCTGCCTGCTGCTCACGGCGCTCATGCAGGTGGTGCTGGTGGCAGTGTTCGCCGACTCGATCCGCGCCATCGCGCCGCTGCTCGCGGCCTACGCCGTCGGCGCCTACGCCCGGCGCTCGCGGGTCGGCTGGATCCTCGCCGGCGTCATCGCGCTCGAGGGCGTCTTCGGCGTCCTCGCCGGCGCCTTCGTCTTCCCACGCATCGGCTCGCTCCTGGGCGGCAGCCTCCCGAACGTGCTGAGCCAGCGGGGCACGGCCGCCTGGACCGCGAACTACCTGCTCTCGGTCGCGATCACCTACACCGCGCCGGCGCTGCTGGGCAGGTTCATGGCCACCCGCCGGCAGTACGTCGCGCTGCTCCGGCAACGGGCCGACCAGGCGGTCCGTGAGCGTGAGGCACGGGCGAGGTCCGCCGTCGCCGAGGAGCGGGCCCGGATGGCCCGCGAGCTGCACGACATAGCGGCGCACCACCTGTCCGGCATCGTGGTGCAGGCCGGCGCGACGGAACGGCTCGTGGACACCGATCCGGCGGCCGCCCGCGAGGCCGCGCGGTGGATCCGGAACCAGGGCAAGGAGACGCTCGACAACATGCGCATGGTGGTCGGTATCCTCCGTGACCGGGACGACGGCGACCGGCCCGGTCCGTCGGCCGGTGACGCGGGCAGCGACGACCAGCTGGCGCCGGTCCCCGGCCTCGCGGCCCTCGACCAGCTGATCGCGGGCACCACCGGCCTGGGCACGGCGGTGCGCTGCGAGGTCCTCGGAGACCCCTTCCCGCTCGGCCCGACCGCGGACCTGGCGGCGTACCGCACCCTCCAGGAGGCGCTGTCCAACGCCCGCCGGCACTCGCCGGGCGCGGCCGTCGCGGTCCGGCTGCAGTACCTGCCCGACCGGCTCGAGCTGCGGGTGGACAGCGAGCCGCCGCCCGGCGGTCCGCTGCTCCCCACCGGCGACGGCGGCGGGCACGGCCTGCTGGGGATGCGCGAGCGGGCGGAGCTGATCGGCGGCACCCTCGAGGCCGGGCCGACCCGCGACGGCGGCTGGCGGGTCCGGCTGCGTGTGCCGTACGACGCCCGGATGGATCGCGTCGGCCCGTCGGTCGGTGCCCGCGCTGCCGAGCTGGAGGAGGACGGACGTTGATCTCGGTCGTGCTGGTCGATGACCAGGCAGTCGTCCGCGCCGGGTTCCGGGTGATCCTGGAGTCCGCCGGGGACATCGAGGTGGTGGGCGAGGCCGCCAGCGGGCGGGACGCGGTCCGGGTGGTCCGGCGGCTGCAGCCCGACGTGGTCTGCATGGACGTGCGGATGCCGGACGGCGACGGCATCGCGGCGACCCGGACGATCCTGGAGCCGTCCCGCGCCACCGGCGACGGCTCACCACCGGCGGCGGGACCGGCTGCCGGACGGGCGGGGCCGCCGGCGATCCTGGTGGTGACCACGTTCGACCTGGACGACTATGTCTTCGGTGCGCTCGAGGCCGGGGCGAGCGGGTTCATCCTGAAGGACACCGATCCCGACGACCTGATCGCGGCGGTGCGCAGCCTGGCGGACGGCCAGGGCCTCGTAGCGCAGTCCGTCACCGGCCGGGTGATCAGGGAGTTCGCCCGGCGCCGGGCGCCGCAGCCGGCGAGCAGTGCCGCCCTGGACCGCCTGACCGAGCGCGAGCAGGACATCCTCCGCCTGCTGGCGCAGGGCATGTCCAACGCCGAGATTGCGGGTGCGCTCTTCATCGAGACCAGCACCGTCAAGTCGCACCTGAGCAACCTGATGGCGAAGCTGGGCGTGCGCGACCGGGTCCAGGCACTCGTCTGGGCGTACCAGAACGGCCTCGGCACCGACGCCCGATAGGCCAACGAGCGACCCGTGGCGGCCGCGCTGGAGGGGGGTCTCGGGGCAGTCCCGACGGTCGCGCCCACGCCGCTGTTCCGACGGTCGCGACACTCACCTCACGGGCCCGCCGCGCACCGAAGATCAGTCCTGCTGTGCCGCCGACGCCGGGTCCGGACGCAAGGATCGGCGACCGATTGCGCCGTCGGCGGCCCGGTACCGACAATCCGGGGGATGGAGGATCGTGGGCGGACCGGCGGCCCGCGCGGTCCCGGCACCGTACGGGCCGCCGGGATCCGTGGATACCCGGCGGTCGTCGTCGAGCTGGGCGGTGATCCTGCCGCGCTCGTGGCTGCGGCCGGGCTCGACCCGGCAGTTCTCGACCACGACGAGCTACCGATCTCGGACCGCGCCCTGGTCGCGCTCCTCGAGCGAACGGCCGACGAGCTGCGGGCTCCCGATCTGGGGCTGCGCCTCGCCGCACGTCACGACCTCAGCATGCTGGGCCCGATCGCCATCGTCATCGCGAACTCACCGACGGCCGAGGCCGCGCTCGACGGTGCGAGCAGGTACCTCGACTACCACTCGGACGCGATGCGCGTGGAGCGCGTTCCTGACCCGCGCGGTGATCCGGCCGTCGTCGGCGTGCGCTTCACGGCGCACGAGTGGGCCTCCCGGCCGCCCCGGATCGCGCTGGACGCGGGACTGGGCTTCATCCATCGCGCTCTCGGGCTGGTGCTCGGCGAGCACTACGGGCTCGTCTCCGTCGAGCTCTCCTACGCTCCGAGCGCCGACCTCTCCGTCTACCGAAGGTTCTACGGCGCCCCGGTCACGACCGACGCCGACGCCGATGTGCTGCGCGTGCGCGCCGACATGCTCGCGCGCCCCATCACCGGCGCCAACCCGCGCCTGCGAGCGCAGACCGAGGCCTACCTGCGTTCCGTGGTGCCCGACGCCGACGATCTGGTCGGGCGGGTACGGGCGGTGGTCGGCGCATCGCTCGGACTCGTGCCGCCGACGCTCGGCGACGTCGCGCGAACCCTCCGCCTGCACCCGCGGACGCTGCAGCGTCTGCTTGCCGCAGAAGGCACGACGTTCGTGGCCGTCGTGGACCGCCTCCGCCGCGACGAGGCACGGCGGGCACTGACGCTCACCGACCTGTCGTTCGCCGACATCTCGGCGCGGCTCGGCCTGGCCGAGCAGGCCGTCTTCACGCGCGCGTGCCGACGCTGGTGGGGCGTCCCGCCGCGGGTCGTGCGTGCGCCCCGCACGCGCTGACGTGCACCCGCTGACGTGTCGCGCAGGATCAAGTTTCTGTGCGGGCGGCCGGGCACACTCACGGGATGGAACTTGCGCAAGGAGGCGCCGTGACTCTGAAGCACACCGACGTCCTCATCGTCGGGGCCGGTCTGTCGGCGATCGACGTCGCTCACCGCCTGACCGAGGCCAACCCCGGCATCTCGTACACCGTGCTCGAGCGGCGCGCGAGCATCGGTGGCACCTGGGACCTCTTCCGCTACCCCGGCGTACGGTCCGACTCCGACGTGTACACGCTCGCCTTCCCGTTCCGTCCCTGGCGCGGCCGGAACGCGATCGTCGACGGCGACGAGCTGCTGCAGTATCTGCGGGAGACCGCCCGGGAGACCGGGTTCGAGGACCACGTGCAGCTCGGCACCGAGGTCGTCGACGCGGACTGGCGCGCTCAGGAGGCCCGCTGGCACGTGCGTGCGCTGCGCGGCGACCAGGAAGAGACCTACGTCGCGCGGTTCGTGTTCTTCTGCTCGGGGTACTACGACTACGACCGACCGCACGATCCCGGGTTCGTGGGCATCGAGGACTTCCGTGGTCAGGTGCTGCACCCCCAGTCGTGGCCCGCTGACACCGACCTGAGGGGCAAGCGCGTCGTGGTGATCGGCTCGGGCGCGACAGCCGTCACGGTGGTGCCGGCCCTCGCCGCCCAGGGAGCCGAGGTGACCATGCTGCAGCGCACGCCCACCTACGTGCTGGCGCAGTCCCGCACGGACGGCTTCGCCGACGTCGCCCGGCGCCTGCTCCCAGCCACGACTGCGCACCGCCTCGTGCGGGCGAAGAACATCGCCCTGCAGTGGACGCTCGTCCAGGCGTGCCGACGGTTCCCCGGCGCGATGCGGTCGCTGCTGCGCAAGGGCGTCATCGCCGGGACGGGTTCGGCCGACATCGCCGACGCCCACTTCGCTCCGCCCTACGACCCGTGGGACCAGCGCCTGTGCATCGCTCCCGACGGCGACCTGTTCCGCGCGCTCGGCGAGGGCCGGGCCACGGTCGTCACGGACACGATCGACCGGTTCGTCGCCGACGGGATCGTACTGTCCTCGGGTCGGAAGCTGCCGGCCGACGCCGTCGTGACAGCGACGGGGCTGCGCATCAGGCTGCTCGGCGGCGTCCGGCTGAGCCTCGACGGCGAGCCCATCGACCTCTCGCGCTCCTACACCTGGCACGGCGCGATGCTGAGCGGCATCCCGAACCTGGGCGTGTGCATCGGCTACATCAACCTCTCCTGGACCGTGCGCGCCGACATCACGGCGCGGCTCCTGGCGCGCATCGTGCGTCGCGTGCGCGAGACCGGCGTCGACGCCGTCGTCCCGGTGGCGCCGCCGGACCTGGGCGAGGGGCGGCCGTTCATGGACATGTCGTCCGGCTATCTCGCCCGCGCGGCCCATCTCATGCCCCGGGCGACGTCGACCTACCCCTGGGCGATCCGCCAGGACGTGGTCGTCGACGGGTGGCGCTCGAACCGCGCCGATCTCGACGACGGACTGGCCTACACCCGCGTCGACGAGCGAGTGCCCGCGTGATGCGCGCCGTCGTGCTCGAACGCGGCGAGCTCTCGGTCGTCGAGATGCCCGTGCCCCGGCCTGCGCGGGGGCAGATCCTCGTGCGGGTGCTGCGTTCGGGCATCTGCGGATCCGACCTGCATGCTCGCCGGTTCGCCGATCAGAGCGCCGACGTGGCCGCGGAGGTCGGCTATGCCGACTTCATGCGGCACGACCACCGGGTCGTCCTCGGGCACGAGTTCGTCGGCGAGGTGGTCTCCTACGGTCCGGGGTCGCGAGGGCGCTGGCCGGCGGGCTCGCGCGTGGTGACGCTGCCGCTCATCCGCCATGCCGGCGAGGTGCACATGACCGGCCTGTCGCCGCGTGCTCCCGGCGGTTACGCCGAGTACGTGCTCGTCGACGAGGATGCCACCATCCCGGTGCCGCCGGGCGTGCCCGACGACCTCGCCGCGCTCACGGAGCCGCTGGCCGTCGCGCACCATGCGGTGCGACGCGCTCAGGTTCGCCGTCGGGACACCGCACTGGTCGTGGGGTGCGGGCCGATCGGCCTCGCCGTGATCCTGATGCTGAAGTCCGTCGGCGTCCGGCGGGTGATCGCCAGCGACCTCGCTCCCGGGCGACGGGAGCTCGCCCGCCGGTGCGGGGCGGACGTCGTCGTCGACCCCGCCTCGGAATCCCCCTGGAGCCACCTCGCGGACGGTCATGTCACCTCGGCGACCGACCTGTACGGCGGCGGGATCCAGGCGATGCACTCGCTGCGGACGGTGCCCGGCATCCCGTGGGCGCGCGTGCTCGCCGCCGCCAGGCGCGCAGGGCTCGGTCCGTCCGGACCCGCCGTCTTCGAGTGCGTCGGGGTGCCGGGAGTCATCGAGGACATCGTCACGCATGCGCCGTTCCTGTCGCGGGTCGTCGTGGTGGGGGTCTGCATGACGCCGGACACCTTCCGGCCGACGATGGCCAGCAACAAGGAGATCGAGCTCAGGTTCTCGTTCAGCTACGACCCCGCGGAGTTCCACGACACGCTCCAGCTGATCGCCCGACGGCGGATCGACCCCCGCCCGCTGGTCACCGACGTGGTCGCACTGGACGACGTCGCGGCAGCGTTCGACCGGCTCGCGCACGCGGGCACCCACGCCAAGGTGCTGATCGCCCCGGGGCGGGTCGCCCGTGACTCGTCCGGCGGACGCGACCACGCCCGTGCGGCGGGCACCGACGGACGAGCGCCGTAGCAGCGGCTCGGCACGCCCGGCCCGCACCGCGCATACTGTCCAGCCGGCGGCTGCATTCTCGCTTCAGCGCTGCTAGATTGCATGCATGGGTGTCTCGATCACCGTCCGCGACGTGCCCGAACCCGTCCGTGACGAGCTGGCTGCGCGGGCCGCCCGTTCCGGCCGGTCGCTGCAGGAGTACCTGCGGATGGAGCTGACCGCGCTGTCCAGCCGCCCGTCACCGGAGGACGTCCTCGCGCGGATCCGCCGGAGCGCCCGGGCGTACCCGCCGGTCACCGCGGACGAGCTCGTCTCCGACCTCGACGCTGATCGGCGGTGAGCGCTCGGCGTGATCGTCCCGATGATGTCCGGCCGACCGTCGTGCCCGATGCCTCGGCCGTCCTGATGCTGCTCATCGAGCCTGGGACTCGCGGCGAGACGGCCGCCGGGCGGCTGAGCGGCTCGAACCTCGCCGTGCCGTCCCTGCTGCCCTACGAGGTCGCGAACGTGCTGCGCCGTCGCCGTCGGGCCGGCCTGCTCTCCGATACCGAGGCCCGGTTGGCCTTCGACGCGGCGAGCTCCCTGCCGGTCGAGACCTGGCCCTTCGACGCCGTCGCCGAGCGGGTCTGGGCGCTCGGGACGAACCTCAGCGCGTACGACGCCTCCTACGTGGCGCTCGCCGAGCTGCTCGACGCCGTCCTGGTCACCGCCGACCGGCGGATCGCCGCCGCGCCTGGGCTGCGGTGCCGCGTCGACGTCGTCGCGTGAGGGGGCCGGGCGAGACGTAGCAGCAGGCATGCCCGCCCGGGCACCTGCTACACCTGGTCCCCGTGACCTCCTCCCCCGCGGGCCAGGCCCCCGACCCGGCCCGGTGGCGCGCGTTCGCCGTCTGCCTCGGCGCCGGGTTCATGACCCTGCTCGACGTGTCGATCGTCAACGTGGCGCTGCCCTCGATCGAGGCGTCCCTGACCGCCGGCCCGACCGCCCTGCAGTGGATCGTGGCCGGGTACACCCTCGCCTTCGGCCTCGCGCTCGTCCCGGCCGGCCGGGTCGGGGACGTCCTGGGCCGGCGCGGTGCGTTCGTCGCCGGCCTGTCGGCGTTCGTGGTCACCTCGGCCGCCTGCGGCCTGGCCCCCTCGGCCGGCCTGCTGGCCCTGACCCGGCTGCTGCAGGGCTTCAGCGCCGGGGTGCTCAACCCGCAGGTGGTCGGGTTCATCCAGCAGCTCTTCCGGGGCCCCGAGCGCGGCAAGGCCTTCGGTCTGTTCGGCGCCACCGTGGGGATCTCCACCGCGATCGGTCCGCTGCTCGGCGGGCTCCTGCTCGCCGTCTTCGGCGAGGAGGAGGGCTGGCGCGCGGTGTTCCTCGTCAACGTCCCGGTCGGCGCGGTCCTCCTGCCCCTGGCGCTGCGCTACCTGCCCCGGCACCGCCCGGCCGGTGCCCCGGCAGGTGCCGACGCGCCCGTCCCGACCGACGACCGCGCCGCCGCCCTCGGCACCGACCGCGCCGCCGCCAACACCGGCCGCACCACCGGCCCCGGCACCGGCCGCGCCGCCGTCGGCCGGACCCGCCGGCTCGACGTCGACGTCGTCGGCCTCGTCCTGATCTCCATCAGCGTGCTCGGGATCCTGCTGCCGGTCATCACCGCCGCCGAGGGCACCGGCGGCGCGCCGTGGTGGCTCCTCGCCGTCGCCGCCGCGGCCCTCCTCGCCTTCGTCGGCTGGGAGCGCCGCGTGGAGCGCGCCGGCCGGCAGCCGGTGGTCTCGGCGGCCCTGGTCCGCACCCGGTCCTTCACCTTCGGCGGGGCGGTGGGCACCGCCTACTTCGCCGGGTTCACCGGCATCTTCCTCGTGGTCACGCTCTACCTGCAGACCGGGCTGGGCCTCGCCCCCTGGCAGGCCGGGCTGGTGCAGACCCCGTTCGCGCTGCTCGGGGCGCTCACCGCCGCGCTCAGCGGGCGGCTGCTCGAGCGCTTCGGCCGGTGGACCGTGGTCGCCGGGATCACCGTCATGGCGGTGGGGATCGCGGGGGTGGACCTCACCGTCGTACGGGCCGACGGCGGCCACGCCGTCGCGCTGATGACGGCCTGGCTGGCCCTGGCCGGGCTGGGCAACGGCACGGTGATCTCGCCGAACCAGGCCCTCACCCTCGCCGACGTGCCGGTCGCGCAGGGCGGCACCGCCGGCGGGGTGCTGCAGACGACCCAGCGGATCGGCGCGGCGGTGGGGATCGCGGTGATCGCCTCGGCGTTCTTCGCCACGCTGGCGGCCACCGGCGGCAGCGGCCCGGCCCACGGGTACGGCCCGGCGCTCAGCGTCGGCCTGCGGGTGACGCTGGCCCTGGTCGGGGTGGCCCTGCTGGTCGCGCTGCTCGACGCCGTCCGCCGGTCCCGGGGCGGCCGGCAGCGCAGCCCGGCGGGTCCGTCGGCCTGACCGGCGCGCCCGGCGGCCGCCGTCGGCCGACGGCGCCGCCCGGCAACGGACCGGCGTCAGCCGCCCAGCTGCTCCTCCACCCGGGCGACCTTGGCCTGCAGCTGCCCGGTCCAGCCCGGCCGGATGTCCGCCTTGAGCACCAGGGACACCCGCGGGCTGACGGCCACCACCGCGTCGGTGGCCCGCTTGACGACGTCCATCACCTCGTCCCAGTCACCCTCCACGGTGGTGAACATCGCCGTCGTCTCGTTGGGCAGGCCGGACTCGCGGACGATCCGGACGGCCTCGGCGACGGCGGCGCTGACCGACCCGTCCGGGGCGCCGACGGTGGGGGCGACGGAGAACGCGACGAGCATCAGACAACTCCCTGGGCGAGCATGGCGTCGGCGACCTTGGTGAAGCCGGCGATGTTGGCACCGAGCACGTAGTCCCCGGGCCGGCCGTAGTCCTCGGCGACCTGGGCGCACTGGTCGTGGATGTGCTCCATGATGACCTCCAGCCGGGACGCCACCTGGCTGAAGCTCCACGGGTCCCGGGACGCGTTCTGCTGCATCTCCAGGGCCGAGGTGGCGACCCCGCCGGCGTTGGCGGCCTTGCCGGGCCCGAACAGGGTCCCGGCCTCGGCGAAGGTCTCCACCGCGTCCGGCGTCGAGGGCATGTTCGCCCCCTCGGCCACCGCCACCACCCCGCCGCGGACCAGCGCCTCGGCGTCGCGGCGGTCGAGCTCGTTCTGGGTGGCGCAGGGCAGCGCCACCGTGCACGGCACGTCCCAGACCCGGCCGCCCCGGACCAGCCGGGCGCCGGGCCGGCGCTCGACGTAGTCCGCCACCCGGCCGCGCTCGACCTCCTTGACCTGGCGCAGCAGCGCGAGGTCGATGCCGGCCTCGTCCAGGACGTAGCCGCTGGAGTCGGAGACGGTCAGCACCTGCGCGCCGAGCTCCTGGGCCTTGGCGACGGCGTAGATGGCCACGTTCCCGCTGCCGGAGACGACGACCCGCTGCCCCTCCATGGCCTGGCCCTTGGTGGCCAGCATGCGGTCGGCGAAGATGACCGTGCCGTACCCGGTGGCCTCCGTCCGGGCCAGCGACCCGCCCCAGGTGACGCCCTTGCCGGTGAGGACCCCGCTCTCGTAGCGGTTGCTCAGCCGCTTGTACTGCCCGAAGAGGTAGCCGATCTCCCGGCCGCCGACGCCGATGTCCCCGGCCGGGACGTCGGTGTACTCCCCCACGTGCCGGTAGAGCTCGGTCATGAAGGACTGGCAGAACCGCATGATCTCGCCGTCGCTGCGGCCGTGCGGGTCGAAGTCCGAGCCGCCCTTGCCGCCGCCGATCGACATGCCGGTGAGGGAGTTCTTGAAGATCTGCTCGAACCCGAGGAACTTGATGATCCCGAGGTTGACGCTGGGGTGGAACCGCAGGCCGCCCTTGTACGGGCCGAGCGCGGAGCTGAACTGCACCCGGTAGCCGCGGTTGACCTGGACCCGGCCGCCGTCGTCCACCCACGGCACCCGGAACATGATCTGCCGCTCGGGCTCGACGAGCCGGGACAGGATCGCCTGGTCGTGGTACTCGGGGTGGCGGCGCACGACGACGTCGAGGCTCTCCAGGACCTCCCGGACCGCCTGGTGGAACTCCGGCTCGCCGGGGTTGCGGCGGAGGACCTGGTCGTACACCTCCTGCAGCTCTTCGTCCATGCGTCTGCCTTCCGTGGTCGGGCCCGGGCGGGGGCCGGGCTGGTGCTCGGGCCCGGCGGGGCCGGGCGGTCGGGGCCCGGCGGGGCCGCCGGGCGGTCGGGCCCGGCGGGGGCCGGGCGGTCGAGCCCGGCGGGGTCGCCGGGCGGTCGGTCGGGGGCGAGGCGAGGCCTCAGCCGAAGTAGCTCGGCAGGCTGGCGCGGGAGGCGGCTGCGAGCTCGGCGAGCGGGAGGGTGCCCACCCCGGCGAGCGTCAGGGCCGGCTCGCCGTCGTCCCCGCCGGCGCGGTCGTCCCCGCCGCCGCCGTCGTCGCCGGTGGTGCCGATGCGGGCGAGCGGGACGCCGTGGGCCCGGCACAGCGCGGCGAGGCGGTCCTCGTCGCCGGGCAACGCGGCGAGGACCGCCCGGGCGCCGGTCTCGGCGAACAGCAGGGTGGCCAGGTCGACGCCGTCGCGCCGGGCCACCTCGCCGACGTCGACGGCGGCGCCCACCCCGAACCGCAGCGCGGACTCGACCAGGGCCTGGGCGAGCCCGCCGCCGGACAGGTCGTGCGCGGCGTGCGCCACCCCCTCGGCGGCCGCGGCGATCAGCACCTCGGCCAGGGCCCGCTCGGCCGCGAGGTCCACCGCCGGCGGGATGCCGCCGAGGTGGTGGTGGACGACGTCGGCCCAGGCCGAGCCGTCCAGCTCCGCTGCCGTCGCGCCGAGCAGGTACACCCCGGCGCCGGCCGCGGTCCACCCCGAGGGGGTGGCCCGGGCGACGTCGTCGAGGACGCCGAGGACCCCGACCACCGGGGTGGGGTTGATCGAGGAGTCCGGCCGGCCGGGCTCGCCGGTGCCGTTGTAGAGGGAGACGTTGCCGCCGGTGACCGGGACGCCGAGGACCTGGCAGGCGTCGGCGAGGCCGGTGATCGCCTGGACAAGCTGCCACATGGCGTCCGGGTCCTCCGGGGAGCCGAAGTTGAGGCAGTCGGTGACCGCGCGGGGCCGGGCGCCCACCGTGGCGACGTTGCGGTAGGCCTCGGCCAGCGCCTGCTGGGCGCCGGCGTAGGGGTCGAGCTTGGTGAACCGCCCGTTGGCGTCGGTGGCCAGCGCCACCCCGAGGCCGGTGGCCTCGTCCACCCGGACCACGCCGGCGTCGTCGGGCTGGGCCAGGGCGGTGTTGCCCTGGACGTACCGGTCGTACTGGTCGGTGACCCAGGACTTGTCGGCCAGGTTCGGGGCGGCGACCAGGGCGAGGACCTGCGCGCGGAGCTCGGCGGGGGTGGTGGGCCGGGGCAGGGCGGCGGCGGTGTCGGCGACGAGCGCGTCCTGCCAGGCGGGGCGGGCGTACGGGCGGTCGTAGCGGGGGGCGTCGTGGGCGACGGTGCGCGGGTCGACGTCGACGATGCGGTGCCCGTGGTGGTCGATGGTCAGCCGCCCGGTGCCGGTGACCTCCCCGATGACCGCCGTCTCCACCTCCCAGCGCCGGGTGATGGCCAGAAAGGCGTCGAGCTTGTCCGGGGCCACCACGGCCATCATCCGTTCCTGGGACTCGCTCATCAGGATCTCCCCGGCGGTGAGGTCCTCGCGGAGCAGGACCTGGTCGAGGTCCACGTGCATGCCGCCGTCGCCGTTGGCGGCGAGCTCGGCGGTGGCGCAGGAGATCCCGGCCGCGCCGAGGTCCTGGATGCCCTCGACGACGTCGGCGGCGAAGAGCTCCAGGCAGCACTCGATGAGCACCTTCTCCATGAAGGGGTCGCCCACCTGGACGCTGGGCCGCTTGGCGGGCACGCCGCCCTCGAAGGTCTCGGACGCGAGGATGGAGGCGCCGCCGATCCCGTCCCCGCCGGTGCGGGCCCCGAACAGGATGATCTTGTTGCCCGGGCCGGAGGCGGTGGCGAGGTGGATGTCCTCGTGCCGGAGCACGCCCAGGCACAGGGCGTTGACGAGGGGGTTGCCCTGGTAGGAGGCGTCGAACTCGGTCTCGCCGCCGATGTTCGGCAGCCCGAGGCAGTTGCCGTAGCCGGCGACGCCGGCGACCACGCCGTGCACCACGCGGGCGGTGTCCGGGTGGTCGACGGCGCCGAAGCGGAGCTGGTCCATCACGGCCACCGGCCGGGCGCCCATGGAGATTATGTCCCGGACGATCCCGCCGACGCCGGTGGCCGCGCCCTGGTAGGGCTCGACGTAGCTGGGGTGGTTGTGCGACTCGACCTTGAAGGTCACCGCCCAGCCCTGGCCGATGTCGACGACGCCGGCGTTCTCGCCGATGCCGACGAGGAGGTGCTCGCGCATGGCGTCGGTGGTCTTGCGGGCGAACTGAGCCAGGTGCCCGCGGGAGGACTTGTAGGAGCAGTGCTCGGACCACATCACCGAGTACATGGCGAGCTCGGCGGCGGTGGGCCGGCGGCCGAGCAGCTCCACGATCCGGTCGTACTCCGCCGGCCGCAGCCCGAGCTCGCGGTAGGGCAGCGCCACCTCCGGCGTCGCGGCCGCGTGGTCGACGGTGTCCGGCAGCTGCTCGACCACGTCAGTCATGTCTCCTCCGCGCGGGTCGGGGGGCGGTGCGGGCTCAGGCTACCTGCCGCCGGGCGCGCGGCCGCGGGGGCGTCCGTCCCGCGGCCGGGGGGGCGTGGCCGGCGACGGCGGGCCGCCCGTCCCGCCGCCGGCGGCCCTCAGCCCGCCTGCCCTCCCGAAGCGTCGAGCAGCGCCTGGGGCGCGGCGAAGAAGGCGTGCTCGTGGGCGGCCGAGAGCCGGAACGCCTCGCGCATCGCGGCCCTGGTGGCCTCGTCGGCCGCCGCGGCGGCGCGCGTGACGATGCCGACGGCGCGCTGGGTCGCGGCCGCGAACGCCTCGTCCGCGTACGTGTCGAGCCAGGGACGGTAGGGGTGCTCGGCGTGTGCGAGCAGGTGCAGCCGGGTCCCGACGTCGTGGTAGAGCCAGAAGCAGGGCAGCACCGCCGCGACCAGCACCCGGTAGTCCCCGCGGGCGGCCGCCGCGAGCAGGTGGTTCAGGTAGGCGGTCGTAGTGGCGCTCGGCTCCGCGGCGGCCATGGCGCCCGGCGGGAGCCACCGCTCGTGCAGCTGCAGCTCTCCCGCGATCGCCCCGTCGGCGCTCGCCGCCCAGAACGACTGCTCCTCGGCGGTGGGGGCGAGCCGGCTGGCCTCGGCGAGGACCCGGGAGTAGTCCCGCAGGTAGAGGGCGTCCTGGGTGAGGTACCAGCCGAACGCGGCCCGGTCGAGGGTGCCGTCGCCGAGCCCGCGGACGAACGGCAGCTCGTCGATGCCCGTCCGGAGGTCGCCGATGTGCTCCCACCAGCAGGTCGCGACCTCCTCCGGGGTGGGGCGGGTGGCGAGGCCGCCGCGCGCCCAGAGCCCGGCGAAGTGGCTCACCGGCCCGTGCCCGGAACCGACCTCGAGGTCGGCGCCGTGCCGGATGCTCTCAGTGAGCCAGCGCTTGGACTCCGCGGCCGCCGTCGCCCAGTCGCCGGAGGCGGGGTACCGGGTGGCGACGGCGGAGGAGAGGGAGCAGCCGGTGCCGTGCGTGCTGGTCGTGTCGACCCGGACGCCGGGGAACTCCACGACCCGGACCGCGGCGCCGGTGGCGTCGACGAGCGCGTCGGGCGAGCTGTCCCCCGCGAGGTGCCCGCCCTTGGCGAGCACCCGGGCGCGGTAGCGCGCCGAGACCCGGCCGGCCTGGGCCAGGACCGTCTGCCAGTCGGTCGCGGGCGGCTCCTCGGCGAGGATCGCCAGCTCAGGGACGTTCGGGGTGAGCAGGTGGGCGCCGGCGGCGAGGTCGCGCAGCGCGGTCTCGGCGTCCTGGTCGAGGAGGCGGTCGCCGCTGGTGGCGACCATGACCGGGTCGAGCACCACCACCGGCGGGCGCACCCGGTCCAGCCAGGCCCGCACCGTCTGGATGACCTCCGTCGTCGCGAGCATGCCGATCTTGACCGCGTCGATCTCGACGTCGTCCGACACCGCGTCCAGCTGCTCGGCGAGGAAGCGCACGGGCGGCACGTGCACCGAGCGCACTCCGCGGGTGTTCTGGGCGACCAGGGCGGTGACCACGGCCATGCCGTAGCCGCCGTTCGCGGCGATGCTCTTCAGGTCGGCCTGGATGCCCGCGCCGCCGGTCGGGTCGGTGCCGGCGATGCTCAGCACCCGCGGGACCCGCACCGGCCCCCTCACGCGGCCCCCTCCCACGCCACCCGCAGCTCGCGGGCCGCGGCCGCGGGGTCGGGTGCGGAGCAGATCGCCGAGACGACGGCGGCCCCGGCCGCCCCGGCGGCCCGGATCGCCGGCAGGTCGGCTGGCCGCACGCCGCCGATCGCGACGGCGGGCAGCCCGCTCGCGGCCACCAGCCGGGCGAGCTCCGGGTGGCCGAGCGGCGCCGGGGCGTCCTGCTTGGTGGCGGTGGCGTGCAGCGCACCGATGCCGACGTAGTCGACCCGTGCGGGGCTGGCCGCGGCGGCCGCCAGCTGCTTGTCGGTGGCGGCGCTCAGCCCGAGGGTCGCGTCCGCGCCGATCATCGCGCGCACCGCGTCCACCGGGAGGTCCGCCTGCCCCACGTGCACCCCGGCGACCGGGGCACCCGCGGCTCGGGCGGCGAGGAACACGTCCACCCGGTCGTTGACGAGGATGGCCACCGGCGGCGGGACGACGTCGGCCACGCGCAGCACCGTGTCGAGGAACGCCCGCGCGGGGGCATCCTTCTCCCGCACCTGCACCGCCGTCACCCCGCCGTCGACCGCGGCGCGCACCAGCTCGACCACGTCGTGACCGGCCGCCGCGGCGAGGCGGGAGTCCGTCACCAGGTACAGCGACAGGTCGGTGCTCACGAGATCGCCGCCCGGTCGCGGACCGCGTCCGCGTCGACGGCGGCGAGCGCGTCGAGGAACGCGACGCCGAAGCTCCCGGGACCGGTCGCGCGGGCCGCGGCGAGCTCGGCGGCGACCGTGTAGACGGTGACCGCGGCGACCGTGGTGGCGAACCTGTCCGCGTCGACGGCGGCGAAGGCGGCCATCACCGCGCCGAGGGCGCACCCGCCGCCGGTGATCCGCGTGAGCAGCGCGTCGCCGTTGGCGATCCGGACCAGGTCCCGCCCGTCGGTGACGACGTCGACCGGCCCGGAGATCGCGACGACTCCCCCGGTGGTCTGCGCGAGCGAGCGGGCGGGCGCCACGGCTGCGTCCACGCCGTCGGACGCGTCGACGCCGCGGCCGCCCGCACCCGAGCCGGTCACCGCGATGATCTCGGACGCGTTGCCCCGCACCACGGTGGGGCACAGGTCCCGCAGGGTGTGGCCGAGCGGCGTGCGGACGGGCAGCGAGCCGACCGCGACCGGGTCGAGCACCCACGGCGTCCCCGCCTCGTTCGCCGCCGTCACCGCCTCGAGCATCGCCTCCCGCTCCTCGGCGGCCGGGGTCCCCAGGTTCACGAGCAGCCCCGAGGCGACCCGCGCGAACGGGCCGGCCTCCCCCGGGATGTCCACCATCGCGGCCGCGGCCCCGAGCGCGAGCAGCGCGTTGGCGGTGAAGTTCATCACCACGCCGTTGGTGATGGAGTGCACGAGGGGCGCCTGGGCGCGCACCCCGTCCAGCGCCGAGCAGGTGAAGTCGATGAGGTCTTCTGGCGTGCGCGTCATGCGCGACATCCCTTCGCTAGTACGAACTAGATCAGGTTCGACGGGTGTGATCTCAGCCCCGCGGGGCACCCCGTGTCGGTGGTCGTCGCCCACGCTACCCGCTATTCCCGGCCGGGGCGGGCACGCCGTCACGCCCGCTGGCGGGGACGTTGGCGACGCCGAGGAGGTCCTGGCTGACCTGCCGGGCAACACATGGGGACCGGGTGTAACCGCTCGTGCACCCCTGACAGGGGTTACCGTTCTTGCACATCCAGCCAATGTGCACGTACGATCACCTGCATGGCCGACATCGCGTTCACCACACCCGCCCAGATCGGGGCGGCGATCCGCGGCGCCCGCACGCGCGAGGGACTCACCCAGAACCAGCTCGCCGAGCGCGCCGGCGTCAGTCGCCGATGGCTCATCACGCTCGAGCGCGGGCAGGGGCAACGGGCCGAGCTCGGCAAGGTCCTCGACACCCTCGACGCGCTCGGTCTGGACCTCACCGTCACACCGCAGCGTCGCAACAGCGAGCTCTCCGACCTCCTGGAGGACCTGTGAGCAGCCGCTACCTGGCCGTGCTGCTGTACGGACAGCACGTTGCAGGTCTCGAGCAGACCCGAGGCGGCCAGCACGTGCTGCGCTGCCGCGACGTGCATGCCGCGGCCTGAGCTGCCGCAGAGAGGGACCGCACCCCAACGCGGGTGCGGTCCCTCTCGGGGTCGTCTTCGCTAGGCGCTCTTGCGCGCCCGCCGCTTGCGCTCCGAGCGCGTCATCCGCCTGGGCTTCGCCTCAAAATCCCCCGTGACGTCGCTGCCGAAGTCCTTCCCGAACCTCTCCTCGAAACGCCGGCGGAGGATCGCCACCAGCTCGCGCTCCTCGGGAGTGATCGGGTCGGCCTCGCCTGCGGCGATCGCTCGGGCGAAGGCGCTCGGCCACTTCTTCTCCGTCACGACCACCACCTCCTCCGCTCATTCTTCGCTGTCGGACTGCTGCTGTCTACGTCATCGTCGCCTACGACGGCTTCCGTCACGGCGACCACCATCTCTGCCTCGACCGCAGTGGCTTCGCCGGCCAGAGCGATGAGCGCCCGCAGCGCGATCACTCGATCGATCTCCTTCTTGGACCGGGCCAGGTTCATCGCCCACTCCGCTCGGTCCCACCACTCCTGACGCTCGGCGCCGCGTCGGGCTGTCTTGGTGGCGGTCCTGGCCGCGCCGTAGGCGACGCCGGCGCCGGCGAGGGCGAACACGCCGGCCGCTGGCGGCCCGGCCCAGAAGGCGCGCCAGAAGGGGTCGTCCAGGACGAACGGCGGGAGGAACCCGCGGCCGATCGCGCCCGCCGCTATGCCGGCGAGGGCGGCGATGACCAATCGCCACGATCGTGACCACGAGGCGCTCACCTGATCAGTCCGCCCCGCTGTGCCCTGACAGCCGCACCACTGCATGGCGGCGCGAGAGGGAGGGCCTCCGCGCGCTCGCGCGCGCCGCGCTCGGCGATCTGCCCGCCCGCGATCAGCACGACCCGTCGTCTGCCCTCGACCGCTTCTTCGGTCCGGTCGGTTTCCACAGCCATGACCGGACCAGGACCTCGGCGAACACCGGCTCGATCGGTCCTGACGGCCCTGCCTGGTCAGCGGGCGCGGTCGGCCTCGAGCAGCCGCAACCACACCTCGCTCACCGTGGGGTAGGCGGGCACGGCGTGCCAGAGCCGGCCGAGCGGCACCTCCCCCACGACGGCGACCGTCGCCGCGTGCAGCATCTCCACCACCTCCTGGCCGACGAAGGTCGCGCCGAGCACGACGTCCCGCTCGTCGTCGATGACGAGCTGCGCCCACCCGGCGTAGCCGTCGGCCAGCACCGCCGCGCCGGCCACGGCACCGATGTCCTGCTCGACGGTGCGGACGGCGATCCCCCGCTCGCGGGCCGCCTCCGCGGTCAGCCCCACCTGCGCGACGCCCGGGTCGGTGAAGACGGTCTGGGTCACGGCCGTGTCCAGGGAGTCGGCGGACCAGGGGCTCCACCGGGGCGGGGCCTGGTCCGCGTGGGCCCAGGCAGGCGGGCGTGCAGGGTCCGGCGCCCAGCGCGGCTTGCCGTCCGGGTGGCCGGCCCCGCCGTCCGGCTTGTCGTCCCGGCCGCCGGCCCCGGCATCGTCCCGGTGGCCCGCGTCGCCGTCGTCCGGCTTGCTCTCCTGGCCGCCGGCTCGGCCGTCGGCGCCGGGCCCCTGCCCGGCCGCGGCCCGGGCGACGATGGCGTCCCCGACGACGCGGGCGGCGTACTTGCCCATGTGGGTCAGCGGCGCGTGCCCGGTGACGTCGCCGGCGGCGTAGAGCCACTGCCCGGGCACCCCGGTGACCAAGCCGGTCTCGTCCACCTCCAGCGCGGCGCCGTCGCCCGGGTCCTCACCGACGCTCGCCAGCCCCAGCCCGGCCGTGCGCGGGCGGCGCCCGGTGGCCACCAGCAGCTCGTCCCCGACCACCGACCCGCCGTCGGCCAGGTGCACGACGACCGGGCCGCCGTCGCCCTCCGGCCGGGCGACCCGCTGGACGGCGGCGCCGGCGTGGACGTCGACGCCGTCGCCGGCCAGGGCGGCGGTGACCGCCTGGCCGACCGGCTCGGGCAGCGCGGCCAGCACGGTGGACCGGGCCAGGACGGTGACCTGGGCGCCGAGGCGGGCGTAGGCCTGGGCCAGCTCGGTGCCGGCGGCGCCGGCACCGATGACGAGGAGCCGGTCGGGCACCTCGTCCGCCGCGGTCGCCTCGCGGGTGGTCCAGTACCGGATGCCGTTAAGGCCCTCGATCGGCGGGACGGCCGGCTCGGAGCCGGTGGCGAGCACGACGGCGTGCCGGGCGGTGAGCTCACGCTCCGGGCCGCCGTCGGTCCCGGTGAACGCCACCCGCCGCTCGCCGGCAAGCCGGGCCCGCCCGCGGATCAGGTCCAGGCCGGCACCCTCGGCCCACTGGACCTGGCTGCCGTCGTCCCAGTCGTGGGTGAAGGAGGTGCGCCGGCGGAGCACGCCGGGCACGTCGAGCTGGCCGGTGACGGCGGCCGCGGCGCCCTCGACCCGGCGGGCCGCGGCGAGCGCCGCGGGCGGGCGGAGCAACGCCTTGGAGGGCATGCACGCGTAGTAGGAGCACTCCCCGCCGACGAGCGCCTCCTCCACCAGCGCCACCCGCAGGCCGCCGCGGTGGGCGTAGTCGGCGGCGTTCTCCCCGGTCGAGCCGCCACCGATCACGATGACGTCGTAGTCCTCAGCCATACCTCAGGGTCGGGGCCGGGCGCGGGCGCCGCAACCAGAGCCGGGGGTGGGCGGCGGGACGCCGACCCGGCCGGGACTGCCCGACGGCGACCGGCCCGGCGGACGCCGTCGGGAGAACGATCCGGCGGCACCGCCGTCGGGAGACCGACCCGGCACCGCCGTCGGGACGTTGGTGCCGCCGCCGACCAGGCCGGGTCAGCCGGCGGCCGGCGCCGCCGCGCCGGCCCGCTCGGCGTTGGCGCGCAGCTCCTTCTCGTTGACCGGCTCCAGCCCGGCCGCGCGCTGGCGGCGGGCGTACTCGCGGGCCTCCCGCTGCCGCTCGGCCTCCACGTCGGTGGCGATGGTGGCCCGCAGGTGCTCGGGCCCGTAGCCGAAGGCGTCGACGAGGTCCTGGGCGTGCGGCCGCAGCCGGGCCAGCAGCCGGTCGACGTAGCTCGTCACGGTCTTGGCCCGCTGGGCCGAGATCCGCCCGTTCATCAGGTACCAGGCCAGGTTCTGCTCGATGAGGGTCAGCCCGTACAGGTCCCGCACGGTGGTGAGGACCTCGCGGGTGCGCTCGTCGCGGATGGTGGGCAGGGCGGCGGTGAACGCCTCCCACTGGAGCAGCTCGGCGTGCGCGCGGGCCGCCTCGATCAGCGCGTGCTGGTGGGCGTTGAACAGGTCGGCGGCCTGGGCCGGGGAGGCGTCCCGGGCCGGGCGCAGCGCCGTTGCGATCTCGGCGACCATCGCCTCCACCCGGTCCTCGAGCAGCTCGCGCTGGGTGTCGGCCGCCCGCAGGTGCCCGGCGGACCGGGCCCGGGAGCCGGTGTCCCGGATGGACTGGGCGGCGCGGCGCAGCGGGGTGCGGTGCAGGGTCATGTCGGCGGCCCGGGCGGCGACGTACCGGGCGGCGCCGGCGATGTCGATCTTGGCCAGGCCCCGGCCGTAGTCGGTGAGCAGGCGCTTACCGACGAGCTGGAGGAGAACGTTGTTGTCGCCCTCGAAGGTGACGTAGACGTCCATGTCCTGGCGCAGCCCGACCAGGCGGTTCTCCGCCATGAACCCCGCCCCGCCGGACGCCTCGCGGGCCTCCTGCAGGGTCTGCAGGGCCAGCCAGGTGTTCAGCGGCTTGGCCGCGGCGGCCAGGGTCTCCAGGTCCTGGCGGTCCTCGTCGGTGTCGTGCGCGCCGGAGAAGACGTCGTGGAAGCGGTCCAGGAGCTCGTGCTGGGCGAAGGCGGCGGCGTAGGTCCGGGCCAGCAGCGGCAGCAGCCGCCGCTGGTGCTGCTGGTAGTCCATCAGCACGACCTCCTCGCGGTCGTCCCCGCCGGTGAACTGGCGGCGCTGGTTGCCGTAGCTGATCGCGATGGCGAGCGCCATCTTGGCCACCACGACGCCGGCCCCGGAGAGGGAGACCCGGCCCTGGACGAGGGTGCCGAGCATGGTGAAGAACCGCCGGCCCGGGCTGGCGATGGGCGAGCTGTAGGTGCCGTCCGGGGCGACGTCGCCGTAGCGGCTGAGCAGGTTGGTGCGGGGCACCCGGACGTGGTCGAACCACAGCCGGCCGTTGTCCACCCCGTTCAGGCCGCCCTTGAGGCCGTCGTCGGACGCGCCGACGCCGGGCAGCAGGTGCAGCTGCCCGTCCGGGCCGGTCTCGCGGACGGGGACGAAGAAGGCGTGCACGCCGTGGTTCACCCCGCCCGTGATGAGCTGGGCGAAGACGACGGCGGCCACGCCGTGCAGGGCGGCGTTGCCGAGGTACTCCTTGCGGGCCGCCGTCGTCGGGGTGTGGATGACGAACTCCTCGGTGGCCGGGTCGTACGTCGCGGTGGTGGCGAGGGAGGCGACGTCGGAGCCGTGCCCGACCTCGGTCATCGCGAACACGCCGGGCAGGGTCAGGTCGAGCGCGCCAGGGAGCCAGCGCCGGTGGTGCTCGGCGGTGCCCAGGTGCAGGATCGCCGAGCCGAACAGCCCCCACTGCACCCCGCCCTTGATCTGCAGGGACGGGTCGAGGACGGCGAGCTCCTCGAAGCCGGCGAGGTTGCCGCCCGGGTCGTCGGAGCCGCCCAGCTCGGTGGGGTAGGCGCGGTGGACGACGCCGCGCGCGGCGAGGACCTTGGCCTGCTCCAGGACCCGCTCGCGGTGCTCGGCCATGGGCAGGCCCTCGATCTTCTGCAGCGCGGGGTCGCTGGCGAGGTCCCGGGCCGCCCGGCGCACCTGCCACCACCGCCCGTCGAGGGCCTTGCCGAGGGCGGCGACGTCGACGCCGTCCGTCGCGGCGGCGCTGGCCGGGGTGGTGGCCGAGTGGCTGGTGGTGGGTTCGAGGGTGCTGGTCACGATCTCTCCGGTTCGCGTCGTCGTCGGCTCGGGTGGGCCGTGGGTGCTGGGTGCTGCGGTGTGGTCGGTGGTTGGTCCGGGTGTGCCCGCTGCGGTGGTTCGCGGTGCGGTGGTCTGTCGTCGGGGCGTCTGTCGGTGGTCGGTGGGCTCAGGTGAGCCGGAGCCGGGAGCGGCGGGTCACGCCGACCGCGCCGTCCCAGAGCCAGTTGGTCAGGTGGTCGGCGACCTGCCGTCGGTCCATCGCGGCCACGGCCGCGCCGACCGCGTCGCCCGGCCCGCCGCCGTCGCCTGGCCCGGCGGCGTCCCCCGGCCCCTCGGCAGCCGCCTCGCGGTCGTCCACCCACCGCTCCGCGGCGCCCTGGACCAGCCCGACGACCCCCGCGGCCCACAGGTGGGCGGCGGCGAGGGTGGCGGCGTCCGGCGGGCCGTCGGCCGGGCCGCGGAGCGCGGGCAGCAGGGAGTCGACGACGAGGTCGGCCACCTCGGCGACGAAGCCGCGGAGCACGTTCGCCGCGGCGCCGGTGCGGGTGACGAAGCGGTAGACGTGCGGGGAGGAGTCCACCGTCTCCAGGTAGACCTCGACCATGGCGGAGATCCGCTCGCGGGGCCCGCTCGCAGCGGCCGCCGCATCCTCCAGCGCCTGGCCCATCTGGGCCAGCACGGCCTGGCCGACGGCTGCCTGCAGGCCCGCCTTGTCGGAGAAGTAGCGGTACAGGATGGACTTGGAGGTGCCGGTCTCGGCGGCGATCTCCTCCATCGGCACGTCCGGCCCGCGGTGGTGCACGACCCGGGTCGCGGCGCGGACGAGCTCGGCGCGGCGCGAGCTGCGGTGGTCCGCCCACCGGGTCGACCGGCCGTCCGCGGAGCCGGGGCGGTCGGCCCAGCGCACCCGGCCGCCGTCGGCAGCAGCCGGGGCGGCGCCGTCGGCCGGGCCAACCCCGGGCCGTTCCGTGATCGGTATCACGATACCGAGAGTATCAGGTACTGTGGGTACCGCAATGGTGCCGTTCCGGTCCATGACCAAGGTCCCGGCGCCGAGACCCCTCGCCAGGAGGACGAGAAGTGACGTCTGCTCCCCCCGCCCCGACCGTCCGCCGCGCGGCGGTCGTCGGCGCCAACCGCATCCCCTTCGCCAAGGCCGGCAGCCGGTACGCCGGCGCCACGAACCTGGACATGCTCACCGTCGCCCTGGAGGGCCTGGTCGCCCGCCACGGCCTGGCCGGCGAGCGGCTGGACGAGGTGTCGGCCGGCGCGGTGCTCAAGCACCCCAAGGACTTCAACCTCGCCCGCGAGGCGGTGCTCGGGTCCTCCCTGGACCCCCGCACGCCCGCCTACGACGTCCAGCGCGCCTGCGGCACCGGCATGGAGGCCGTCGTCGGCGTCGCCAACAAGATCGCCCTCGGCCAGGCCGAGGTCGGCGTCGGCGGCGGGACGGACTCCACCTCCGACGCCCCGGTCGTCGTCTCCGACCGGCTGCGCAAGGCCCTGCTCACCGCCTCCCGGGCCAAGACCCTGCAGGACCGGGTCAAGGCGTTCGCCGCCCTGCGCCCGCGGGACCTCAAGCCGATCGCCCCCGGCGTCGCCGAGCCGCGCACCGGGCTGAGCATGGGCGAGCACCAGGCGCTGACCACCGCCCGCTGGGGCATCAGCCGGGAGGACCAGGACGCCCTCGCCCTCGCCTCCCACCAGCGGCTCGCCGCCGCCTACGACCGCGGCTTCTTCACCGACCTGGTCACCCCCTACCGCGGGCTGACCCGGGACGAGTCGCTGCGCGCGGACACCTCGATGGAGAAGCTCGCCAAGCTCAAGCCGGTCTTCGGCACGGCCACCGCCCGCCCGGACGGCCCCGCGCCGTCGATGACCGCCGGGAACTCCACCCCGCTGTCCGACGGCGCCTCGGTGGTCCTGCTCTCCTCCGACGAGTGGGCGGCCGGCCGGGGCCTGCCGGTCCTCGCCCACGTCGTCGACGCCCAGGCGGCCGCGGTGGACTTCGTCACCGGCGAGGAGGGCCTGCTCATGGGCGGCGTCTACGCCATCCCCCGGCTGCTGGACCGCCACGGCATGACGCTGGCCGACTTCGACCTCGTCGAGATCCACGAGGCCTTCGCGTCCACCGTGCTGGCCAACCTGGCGGCGCTGGCGGACGAGGACTTCTGCCGCAGCAAGCTGGGGCGGGACCGCGCGCTGGGCACGGTGGACCGGGACCGGCTCAACGTCACCGGGTCCTCCCTCGCCGCCGGCCACCCCTTCGCCGCCACCGGCGGCCGGATCGTCGGGACGCTGGCTAAGCTGCTGCACGAGCGCGGGGAGTCCGAGGTCCGCCCCGGCCAGCCGGCCCGCGGCCTGATCTCGGTCTGCGCCGCCGGCGGGCAGGTCGTCACCATGATCCTGGAGGCGGCGTGACCGACACCTACCTCGAGCTCGTCAATTCCGGGCCGACCGCCACCCTGGCCAAGAGGCTCGGCCTGCCCCGCCCGGCCCGGCTGCGGCGTACCGACCCGGCGGCGGTGGACGTCCCGCTGACCCCCGGCCCGGTCCTGGTCCTGTCCGACGACGCCGCCACCGGCGACGCCGACACGGTGGCCGAGGGGCTGCTCGGGTGGGACCTGGACGTGCGGCGGGACACCCGCCTCGGCCAGCACGACCGGTGGGGCGCCGTCGTCCTCGTGCTCACCGGGCTGAGCCACCCGGACCAGCTCGCCGGCCCCGCGCTCACGCTCGGCTCGGTGCTGCGCCGGCTGGCCCCGGGGGCACGGGTGATCACGCTGTCCCGCCCGGCCGCCGGGGCGGGGGTGCACGGCGGGCCGGCCGCCGGTGGGGCGGGCGCCGCCGCCACCGACGCGGGCGCGATCGCCACCGCCGCGGCCCGGCACGCCGTGGACGGCTTCCTGCGCTCGGTCGCCAAGGAGCTGCGCGGCGGCGCCACCGCCAACGGCCTCGTCCTGGCCGACGGCGTGGGCGTGGCCAGCCCCTCGGCGCGCGGGGGGCTGCGGTTCTTCCTCTCGGCCCGCTCGGCGTTCGTCGACGGCCAGCTCCTCCCGGTCGGCGCCGGCGGCGGCCGCGAGCCGGACAGCTGGGTGCGCCCGCTGGCCGGCACGGTGGCCGCGGTGACCGGCGCGGCCCGGGGCATCGGGGCCGCCGTCGCCCGGGTGCTGGCCCGCGACGGCGCGACCGTGGTCGGGATCGACGTGCCGGCGGCCGGGGACTCGCTGACCGCCGTCATGAACGAGGTGCGCGGCACCGCCCTGCTGCTCGACGTCACCGCCGAGGACGCCGCCGAGCGCATCCTCGGCGCCGCCCGGGCGCGGTACGGGCACCTGGACATCGTCGTGCACAACGCCGGCATCCTGCGGGACAAGCTGCTGGCGAACATGACGCCGGAGAAGCTCGAGGGGCTGCTCAAGGTCAACCTCGACGCGCCGCTGCGGATGAACGAGACCTTCGCCGCGCCGGGCGCCCTCGGCGGGGACGGGGCGGCGCCGCGGATCATCTCCCTCGCCTCCACCTCCGGCATCGCCGGCAACCGCGGGCAGACCAACTACGCGGCGGCCAAGGCGGGGATCATCGGGATGACCCGGGCGCTGGCCGGAACCATCCCGGGCGGGACGGTCAACGCGGTCGCGCCGGGGTTCATCGAGACCGACATGACCGCCTCCATCCCGCCGGTGCCGCGGCAGGTCTCCCGGCGCACCAGCTCCTTGCAGCAGGGCGGGCAGCCGGTGGACGTGGCCGAGGCCATCGCCTTCCTCGCGTCCCCGCAGGCAGGCGGGATCGACGGGCAGGTGCTCCGGGTGTGCGGGCAGCTGCTGGTGGGCCAGTGAGCGCCGGCGGGCAGCCCGAGCGGGGCGGGCCGGAGCCGGGTCGCGGACCGGGGCGCGGCCGGCTCGGGCCGCGCCGGCCGCTCCGGCGGGCGGCGCCGGTGCCGACGGACGTTGCCGCCGCCCCGGCAGGCCCACCCGGGCCGCCCGGGGCGGCGGACGCGGACGCGGCCGGGGCGCGGGGCGGCGGGGCCGCGGTGGTCGGGGCGGTCGGGGCGCCGGCCGGGTACCGCGAGCAGGTGCTGCCCACCATGCCGTCCCTCGGGCGGCTGTACACCCGGGCGGTGGGCCGCACCCGCAGCCTGGTGCTGGCCCGCCGCTCGGTGCTCGCCGGCGGCGGGCTGCCGCCGGTGGTGCTGCGGGTCGACGGCGTCCGGGCGGACCCGGCGCAGCTCGCCGACTACCAGCACCTCCTCGGCGAGCCCGGCACCGACGTCCTGCCCGCCGGGTACGTCCACGTCCTGGCCTTCCCGCTCGCGATGGCCGTGCTCGTCCGGGAGGACTTCCCGCTGCCGGCGCTGGGCATGGTGCACGTCGCCAACCACGTGCAGGTGCTCCGCCAGACCCGCCTGGGCGAGACGTTCACCGTGCGGGCCTGGGCGCAGGACGCCCGGCAGCACGCCCGGGGCACCGAGGTGGACCTCGTCGTCGCCGTCACCGCCGGCCCCGGCGCCGGGGAGCTGGTCTGGCGGGGGGTGTCCACCTACCTCGCCAAGGGCCGCCCGCCGGCCGGCCTGGCCGTCGGCCCGGCCCGCGAGCGGCCCGAGCCGCCCGCGCTGCCGGCGGTCCCGACGGCGCAGTGGCGGCTGGGCGCCGACGTCGGCAAGCGGTACGCCGCGGTCTCCGGTGACCGCAACCCGATCCACGTCTCGCGCCTCGGCGCCCGGATGTTCGGCTTCCCCCGCCCGATCGCGCACGGCATGTACACCGCCGCGCGGGCGCTGGCGGCGACCGGCGCCGGTCGCCAGGGGCGGTTCACCTGGACCGCGACGTTCGCCACGCCGGTGCTGCTGCCCGCCACGGTCGCGTTCGGAACCGACGGGCAGCGCTACGCGGCGTGGGACCCGCGCTCGGGCAAGCCGCACCTGCAGGGCGCCGTCCGGCCCGGCGTCGCCGAGCCACCGACGGCGGCACCCGTCCCCTGACGGCCGGGTCGGCGTCAGGTGACGCCGACTTTTCCACCGCCGCTGTCCACAGGGTTGTGCACATACGCACAACCGCGCGGGTGCGGGTGTGGACGGCCGCTGCCGGGGCGGACGGGGCCGGCAGAACAGCCCTTCTCGGCGCGCGCCCGGGCAGCGTCCGCCCGGGTAGACCCCGCCAGGGGAGGCCCCGCCCGGCAGCCCCGTCCCGCCGGCTCTGCCTACCCGGCAGCGCCCTCGGCGACCCGCCGCAGGCGGGCGACGTAGTCCTCCCACCACTGCCGGTCGACGTCGGGCAGGTTGCTCACGCCCACGCGCAGGCCGACAGCGCCGTCGAGCTGCTCGCGGAGGATGTCGGCATGCCCGGCGTGGCGGGCGGTGTCCGCGATGACGTGGACGAGGACCCGGTGCAGGGTGACGTCCCCCTGGCGCCACCAGGGGACCCGCCCGGGCGCGTCGAGGTCGAGGGCGGCGATGGTCGCGTCCGCGTGCGCCCAGGCCCGGCGGTACAGGTCGGTCACGTACTCCACCGACTCCTCCGCCGTCGCCCACATGTCCGCGTTGGCCTCCGCGTCGTCGGCCAGCCACGGCAGCGCCACCGGGCTGGGACGCCCGAAGGTGTCCCCGAAGTAGCCGAGCTCGACGCCGGCGAGGTGCTTGACCAGGCCGAGCAGGTTGGTGCCGGTCGGCGTGCGGGGCCAGCGCAGGTCCCGCTCCGAGAGGCCCTCGAGCTTCCACAGCATGGCGTCGCGCGAGCTCTGCAGGTAGCCGTGCAGCATGTCCTTCGCGTCGGTCATCGTCGCTCCTTGCGATGTCGGGCTCGGCGGGGACTCGGGCGGGCCGAGTATGGCAGCCACTCCCGACGCGTCACGGTCTTCTCGTGGTCTGTCAGCGGCCCCACGAGCCGGACTGGGCAGGTTCCGGCCTGGGGCAGAGGATGGCCCGGGTCGGCAGCAGTGCCATCGTCGGCACGACGGACGCACCGCTCCCGCGGGCGCTCGGCGGATGCCCGACGTCGCCGTCGCCGACCTCGACCGGAGCTGCGTCGAGCAGGTGCGCCGAGGCGCTGAGGCCGGGGAGCCGCGAGCAGGTGCGCCGAGGCGCTGAGGTGCGACCGCGCTACCGAAGGACGATCTGCTGGACGACGGTGGTGAGGAGCTGGTTGACGACGACGTGGGTGGCGGCATCGGTGAACCCGGCGCCGCTGACCGGGGTCTCACCGCTGGCGACAGCGTCCATCGGTGCGGTGTCGACGCCGGGGAACAGCCGGGCGGCGACGTGCCCGGCGGCGAGGAGCAGCGCGGTCCGCCCGAACGCGGTCGAGAGGTCCCCGGTCTCCAGCGCCTCCTGCACCCGGGCGCGCACGGCGTCTCGGAAGTCGGTGTCGAGGGCGGGGAAGCGGTAGCCGAAGTCCATCTTGAGCAGCGTGTTCTTCGTGCTCGCGACCCGGCCCTCGGCGACGAGGTCCGCGGCGACGGCGTGGGGCAGGGGCCGCAGCCCGTCGGTGATCGCCCACAGGGCGTCGGGCAGGCGCCCGTCCAGCCGCTCGCCGAGCGCGAGCGCGGCGCGTTCGTACCCGCGCGCTGCCTCCGGCGAACCGCCGGCGACGCGGGCCACCCGCCCCTCCCCCATCGTCACCAGGCCGTGGTCGGCCAGGTCGAGGAGGACGGCGGCCGGCAGCAGCGTGTGCAGCGCTCCTGCGGTGTCGTACCCCTTCTTCGGCTCGCTCGCCACGACGAGCAGGGCCTCCGCGCTTCCGACGTCGAGCCCGCGGGTGGGTGGCATGTGGTGACCTTCCGATGTCGCTCGGCAATTACGGACTATGGTCTGCGCCACAACCCTCGACGGCAACCGGGAACCGGCGGAGCACCGGCACCTCCGACCCGGCGTCGCGCCGTTCCGGACGCCCACCTGCCGCCGTCGCCCTAGACTCCGCAGGGTCGGTCCCCCGCACGAGGATGTGGTCACATGAGGGTCGCGGTGCCCCGCGAGGTCAAGGACTCCGAGCGGCGCGTCGCCGTCACCCCGGCCGGCGTCCACGAGCTGGTCCGGTCCGGCCACGAGGTGCTCGTCGAGGCCGGCGCCGGCATCGGCTCGGCCATCACCGACGAGGACTACGCGGCGGCCGGGGCCCGCATCCTGGCCGACGCCGCCGACGTCTGGGCCGCCGGCGAGCTCGTCCTGAAGGTCAAGGAGCCGGTCCCGGCGGAGTTCGACCACCTCCGGCCCGGCCTGTGCCTGTTCACCTACCTCCACCTCGCCGCCGACCCGGCGCTCACCCACGAGCTGCTCCGCCGCCAGGTCACCGCGATCGCTTACGAGACCGTCCAGCTCCCCGGCGGCGCCCTGCCGCTGCTCGCGCCGATGAGCGAGGTCGCCGGCCGGCTGGCGCCGATGGTCGGCGCGCACACCCTGATGAGCGCCCAGGGCGGGCGGGGGGTGCTGCTCGGCGGGGTGTCCGGGGTGTACGCCGCCAAGGTCGTCGTGCTGGGCGCCGGGGTGGCCGGGATGAACGCCGCCGCCATCGCCCTGGGCATGCAGGCGGAGGTGCTGCTGCTGGACAAGGACATCGCCAAGCTCCGGCACGCCGACGCCATCTACCAGGGGCACTGCCAGACCGTGGCGTCCAACTCCTACGAGGTGGCCCGCGCCGTCGCCGACGCCGACCTGGTGATCGGCGCCGTCCTGGTGCCCGGCGGGCGGGCCCCCACCCTGGTCGACGACGAGCAGGTGGCCCGGATGAAGCCGGGCAGCGTCGTCGTGGACATCTCGGTGGACCAGGGCGGCTGCTTCGAGTCGTCGCGGCCCACCACCCACTCCGAGCCGACCTACCGCGTGCACGAGACCGAGTTCTACTGCGTGTCCAACATGCCCGGCGCGGTGCCGCACACCGCCACCTACGCCCTGACCAACGTCACCATGCCCTACGCGGTGGCCCTCGCCGACCACGGGTGGCAGGCGGCGATGCGCGCGGACCCGGCGCTGGCCGCCGGGCTGAACACCACCGACGGCGCGGTGGTGTGCGCGCCGGTGGCCGCCGCGCACGACCTGCCGGTCACCCCGCTGGCCGAGGTGCTGGGCTGACCGCCGCCCCGTCGCCGTCGGACCTCAGGCGGCGACGAGCGAGCCGAGCACCGAGGCGAACAGCCCCAGCCCGTCGGTCCCCGCGCGGGGGCGGCCCGGCAGGTCCGGCCCGAAGCCCGGCTCGACGGCGTGCTCCGGGTGCGGCATGAGCCCGACGACGTTGCCGCGCTCGTTGCGCACGCCGGCGATGTCCCGCAGCGAGCCGTTGGGGTTGCCGCCGACGTAGCGGAAGACCACCTGTCCCGCCGCCTCCAGCCGGTCCAGGGTGGCGGCGTCGGCGACGAAGCCGCCCTCGCCGTTCTTCAGCGGCACGGTGATGACCTGCCCCGGCGCGAAGGCCGAGGTCCAGGCGGTGCCCACGCTCTCCACCCGGAGCTGCTGGTCCCGGCAGACGAACCGCTGGTGGTCGTTGCGGATCAGCGCGCCGGGCAGCAGGTGCGCCTCGCAGAGCACCTGGAAGCCGTTGCAGATGCCGAGCACCGGCAGCCCGGCGTGGGCGGCCCGGACGACCTCGGCCATCACCGGCGCGTGCGCGGCGATGGCCCCGGCGCGGAGGTAGTCGCCGTAGGAGAACCCGCCGGGCAGGACGACGGCGTCCACCCCCCGCAGGTCCTCCTCGCCGTGCCACAGCCGCACCGGCTCCCCGCCGGCGAGGCGCACGGCGCGGGCGGCGTCGCGGTCGTCCAGGCTGCCGGGGAAGGTCACGACGCCGACCCGGGCGCCGCTCGCCCCGGTCACCGCGGCTGCTCCGCGCGGACCCCGACGACGTCCTCGATGATCGGGTTGGACAGCGTGCTCTCCGCCGCGCGCCGGGCGGCCTCGAGCAGCTCCGGCGTCACCGGCCCGTCGACGCTGAGCTCGAACCGCTTGCCCTGGCGCACCGCGGTGAAGTCCGCCAGGCCCAGGCGCGCGAGCGCCCCGGCGACGGCCTTGCCCTGCGGATCGAGGATCTCCGGTTTCGGCATGACCTCGACGACGATCTGGCCCACTGCAGCGCTCCTGGGACGAGGCGGACGACGGCGGTGCCAGGGTAACCGGTCCGCTCCCCCGCCGGCCGGGGCGTCTCGCGGCGGACGCGCCCCGTGCCTGGGCACACGCGACCGGCCCGCGGACGATCGCCTGCGCCCCGTCGTCGGTGGGGGACCGCTACGGGGCGACGTTCAGCTGGCGCCGCGAGCGAGCTCGTGCTCGACCGCCCGTCGGATCCAGCTGGAGACCGAACGGTCATCGGCGGCGGCACGGCTTCGGACCTCGTTCAGCAGGTCCTCGGGAAACCGCACGGGCACAGGCTGGCTGAGCTTGGCCTGACGGCGGACCGGGGGCCCTTGGGGCGTCTGGTTGTCCGGGTCCGCGTAGAAGCCGTTCTCCTGCTCGGGGGTCATGCTCGTGCTGGTCATCGGTCCTCCCGGTAGCCCGCTACGCCAGGTTACCCACCGCGCCGAGGACCAGGTCCCAGAACCGGTCGACGTCGAGCTCGGTGGCCACCCGGTGGTCCAGCTCCTGGCCGTCGCGGCCGACGAAGTCGGTCACGGTCATCCCGCGGGTGTGCTCCCCGCGCAGCTCCACCGCCACGTGCGCCGGCCGCACCGTCATCACCTCCGGGTCCAGGACGCGGGCGAGCGCGCACACGTCGTGCACCGGCGGCGCCGGGAAGCCCTGCTTGGCCCGGTAGGCCGGGCCAAAGAAGTCGAGCATGTCCACCACGAAGCGGCCCGCCGTCGTGCCGAGGGCGCGGAACCGGGCCACGACCTCCGCCGTCGCCAGCGCCTGGTGGGTCAGGTCGAGCCCGACCATGGTCACCGGCCACGGCGCCGTGAAGACCACGTGCGCGGCCTCGGGGTCGGTGAAGATGTTGAACTCCGCCGCCGCGGTGACGTTGCCCTTGGTGTACCCGCCGCCCATGAGGACGACGGCGGCCACCCGCCCGGCGATGGCCGGCTGGCGGCGCACGGCCGTGGCGACGTTCGTCAGCGGCCCGGTGGGCACGAGCGTGACCGTGCCGGCCGGCCGGGACATGACCGTCTCGACGATGACGTCGACGCCGTGCCGGGGGTCCAGCGGGACCGTCGGCTCGGGCAGCACCGGCCCGTCCAGGCCGGACTCGCCGTGGGTGCGCGGGTCGGTGAGGACCGCGTCGGCGACCAGCGGCCGGTCGCAGCCGGCGGCGACCGGGACGCCGGCGAGCCGGGCGACCGTGGCCACCGCGCGGGCGTTCCGGGTGACCTTGGCCAGCGTCTGGTTCCCGCCGACGGTGGTGATCGCGGCGATGTCCACGCCGGGGTGGCCGGCGGCGACCAGGAGCGCGAGGGCGTCGTCGTGCCCGGGGTCGCAGTCCAGGACGACGGTGGGCCGGGCGGGGGGAGGGACGGTCATGGGGACCACGGTGCCCGGCGGGCGCCGGGGCCAGCAAGCCCTCGCCGTCGCCGGCGGGCGCCGACCCTCAGACCCGGTACTGGGCGGCCAGCGGGCAGGCCCACACGTCCAGCCCGCCGCGGCCGACCCGGTTGATGTAGGCGGTGACGGCCCGGAAGGACTGGGCCATCGAGGTCTCGGTGTACCGCACGCCGAGCTGCTCGCAGTGCGCGCGGACCAGCGGGGCGACCCGGCGCAGGTTGGGCCGGGCCATCGAGGGGAAGAGGTGGTGCTCGACCTGGAAGTTCAGCCCGCCCATGAAGGTGTCGACCCAGCGGCCGCCGGTGATGTTGCGGCTCATCAGAACCTGGCGGCGCAGGAAGTCGATCTTGGTCGTCGGCGGGACGAGCGGCATGCCGATGTGGTTCGGCGCGAACGACAGGCCCATGTAGAGCCCGAAGACGGCGAGCTGGACGGCGACGAAGACCACGGCCTTGCCCGGGGAGAGGACGAGGAAGACCAGCGCGAAGTAGCTCAGCACGCGGACGCTGATGAAGGCCAGCTCGACCCAGCGCCGCTTGACCTCGCCCCGGGACAGCACCCGCTTGATTCCCTGGACGTGCAGGTTGACGCCCTCGAGGAGCAGCAGCGGGTAGAAGAAGTAGCCCTGCTTGGTGGCGAGCCACCGGCCGAGCCGGGTGCGCCGCGCCGCCGCCGCGTCGGGGGTGAACGCCAGCACGCCGGACTCCAGGTCCGGGTCGGCGCCGGTCTTGTTGGGCGCGGCGTGGTGCTTGTTGTGCTTGCGGTTCCACCAGCCCAGGCCCATGCCGGTGAAGAGGTTGACGACGACGAGCGAGACCCACTCGTTCCACTTGCCCGAGACGAAGATCTGGCGGTGGGCGGCGTCGTGGCCGAGGAAGGCGATCTGGGTCATCAGCAGGGCGAGCGCGACGGCGGTGATCACCTGCCACCAGGTGTTGCCGATGAGCACGAAGGCCACGGCGAGCCCGAGGCCGGCCGCGGTGAGGCCGATGAGCTTGGACCAGTAGTAGCCGTACGCGCGGCGCATCAGGCCGGCCTGCTGGACCCGCGCGGTCAGCGCGGTGAAGTCGCTGACCTGGCGCTCGCGCACGCTGCCCGGCGTGCGCCGGGCGCTCGGCCGGGGGTCGGTCGGCTGGGGGCCCGGGGAGGTGTCGGGCTGCTCGAGGGTTTGGCTCATCGCCGCCGCCTGTCTGTCCGTCGAGGGGCACGACCAGGGGCCGCACGGCGTCCTGATCTGGCGCGCCTGTCCCGAGTGTCTCATCGAAACGGCCGGGGCGACAGGGGAACCTACGGGAACGTAGGTCCGGGGGTGGCCGGGGCGCCGCGGTGGACGGCCGGGCGACTGCCGCGGGGCTCGGCTCAGCCCTCGAAGGCCTGCCCGGTGAGGCGCTCGTACGCCTCGACGTAGCGCTCCCGGGTCCGGGCCACGACGTCGGCCGGCAGGGCCGGCGGCGGCGCCCCGCCGTCGCGGTCCCAGCCGGCGGCCGGGGAGCGCAGCCAGTCCCGCACGAACTGCTTGTCGTAGCTCCTCTGCTGCCCGCCCGGGCGCCAGTCCTCCGTGCGCCAGAACCGGGAGGAGTCCGGGGTGAGGACCTCGTCGCCGAGCACGACCGCCGGCTCGCCCGGCTCCGGCGAGGCCCCGAACTCCAGCTTGGTGTCGGCCAGGATGATGCCCCGCTCCGCGGCGATCTCGGCGGCGCGGGCGTATACCGCCAGGGTCCGCTCGCGCAGCTGCCGGGCCACCGGCAGGCCGACCCGGGCGGCCGTCTCCTCGAAGGTGATGTTCTCGTCGTGCTCGCCGACGGCGGCCTTACCGGCCGGGGTGAAGACGGGCTCGGGCAGCCGGTCGCCGTCGTCCAGCCCGGCGGGCACCGGCACCCCGCCCACCGTGCCGCCGGTGCGGTACTCGGCCAGCACCGAGCCGGTCAGGTACCCGCGGACCACGCACTCGATCGGGTACATCTGCAGCCGGCGGCAGACCATCGCCCGGCCGGCGACCGGGGCGGGCACGTCGGTGGACACAACGTGGTTGGGCACGACGTCGGCCAGCTGGTCGAACCACCACAGGCTCATCGCGGTGAGGATGCGGCCCTTGTCCGGGATCGTGGTGGGCAGCACGTGGTCGTAGGCGCTGATCCGGTCCGAGGCGACGACGAGTACCACCTCGCCGCCGGCCGGGGCGCCGGCGTGGGCATCGGCCGGGGCGCCGGCGCCGGCGGGGACGTAGACGTCTCGCACCTTGCCCGAGTAGACGTGCGCCCAGCCCGCCAGCGCGGGGGGCTCGGCACCGGCGGGGCTGCTCATGCCGCCCATCTTGGCGCAGGGCCGGGTCCGGCCCGGGCTCGTCCGCGGACCGGTCACGCCGCCGGGCGCCGCCCGATGCCCCCGACGGGCAGCGCGGGCACGGGGGCCGCGATGCCGCGTAGCGTTCGCCCCGTCAACGGCAGCAGGTCCGAGGAGGAGAGATGGCACGGGAGCAGTCCGTCGGCGCGGCCGACGTCGACAGGGCGTCGGACGTCGGGCGACCGGCCGACGTCGGGCAACCGGCCGACGCCGGGCAAGGGGCCGACGTCGAGAAGCCGGTCGGCGTCGCCGACATCGGGGTGACCGGGCTGGCGGTGATGGGCTCGAACCTGGCCCGCAACTTCGCCCGGCACGGCTACCGGGTGGCGGTGCACAACCGCACCTGGGCCAAGACCGAGGCGCTGGTCGCCGAGCACGGCACGGACGGGACGTTCTACCCCTCGCGCTCGGTGGAGGACTTCGTCGCCTCCCTCGCCAAGCCGCGGGTGGCCGTGATCATGGTCAAGGCCGGCGCCGGCACCGACGCGGTCATCGACCAGCTCGCCGCCGTCATGGAGCCGGGCGACATCATCGTCGACGCCGGCAACGCCCACTTCCCGGACACGGTCCAGCGCGAGGAGGCGCTGCGCGAGCGGGGCATCCACTTCGTCGGCACGGGCGTCTCCGGCGGGGAGGAGGGTGCCCTGAACGGGCCCTCGATCATGCCCGGCGGCACCGAGGAGTCCTACGCCCGGCTCGGCCCGATGCTCGAGGACATCGCCGCCAAGGTCGACGGCGTGCCGTGCTGCACCCACGTCGGGCCCGGCGGCGCCGGGCACTTCGTGAAGATGGTGCACAACGGCATCGAGTACGCCGACATGCAGCTCATCGCCGAGGCCTACGACCTGCTCCGGCAGGGCCTGGGCGCCTCCGCCGCCGAGATCGGGCAGATCTTCGCCGAGTGGAACACCGGGGACCTGGAGTCCTTCCTCATCGAGATCACCGCTGACGTCCTCCAGCACGTGGACGCCGCGACCGGTAAGGCGTTCGTCGACGTCGTGCTGGACCAGGCCGAGCAGAAGGGCACCGGCCGCTGGACGGTGCAGAACGCCCTCGACCTCGGCGTGCCGATCACCGGCATCGCCGAGGCGACCTTCGCCCGCGCGCTGTCCGGGTCAGTCCCGCAGCGCGCGGCCGGCCGGGCCCACCTGCCGGCGCACGCCGCCGGGTGGGAGGTGCACGACCGGGCGGCGTTCGTCGAGGACGTGCGCCTGGCGCTGTACGCCTCCAAGGTCGTCGCCTACTCCCAGGGCTTCGACCAGATCGCCGCGGCCGCCGCGGAGTACGGCTGGGACATCGACCGCGGGGCGATGGCCCGGATCTGGCGCGGCGGCTGCATCATCCGGGCCCGTTTCCTCGGCCGGATCACCGAGGCGTACGAGCGCGACCCGGACCTGCCGCTGCTGCTCGCCGACGAGTACTTCACCGGCGCGGTGGCGAACGGCCTGCCGGCGTGGCGCCGGGTGGTGGCCGGCGCGGCCCAGAACGGGGTGCCCACCCCGGCGTTCTCCTCCTCGCTGGCCTACTACGACGGCGTGCGGGCCGAGCGCCTGCCGGCCGCCCTGATCCAGGCCCAGCGGGACTTCTTCGGCGCGCACACCTACCGCCGGGTGGACGCCGACGGCGTCTTCCACACCCGGTGGTCCGGGGACCGCGGGGAGGAGCGGCAGGACTGAGGAGGCCGGGCGGCGCCGTAGAACGACGGCGCCGCCTGTGCCCGCCGGCGTCGGCGCGAACGGGCCGCCGTCGTCGGTGAGCCGCGCCGGCGCTGGCGTCAGCGGCCGGCGGCGATGTCCGTCCGCAGCTGGGCGCCGGGCAGGTCGATGCGGGCGGCGCCGGCGTAGGCGGCGGCACGCGCGGCGGCGAGGTCGGCGCCGATGCCCACCACCGACAGCACCCGCCCGCCGGCACTGACCAGCCGGCCGCCGTCGTCCCGCGTGCCGGCCTGCAGGACGTGCACGCCCGGGACCTCCTCGGCCGCGCCGACGCCGGTGACCGGGTCCCCGGTGCCGACCTGCCCGGGGTACCCGCGGGCGGCGAGGACGACGGTGACCGCCGCCGCGTCGTGCCAGCGGGGCTCCGGCGCCGCGCCGAGCCCGCCGGTGGCCGCGGCGCGCAGGAGCTGGGCCAGCGGGGAGGCGAGGCGGGCCAGGACCACCTGAGTCTCCGGGTCGCCGAAGCGGACGTTGAACTCCACCACCCGCACCCCGCGCGAGGTGAGCGCGAGGCCGCAGTAGAGGACGCCGGTGAACGGGGTGCCGCGGGCCGCCATCTCGCGGACGACCGGCCGGGCCACCCGGTCCAGCACGTCCTCGACCAGGCCGGGCGGCGCCCACGGGAGCGGGGAGTACGCGCCCATGCCGCCGGTGTTGGGCCCGGCGTCGCCGTCGGCGAGCCGCTTGTAGTCCTGGGCGGGCGCCAGGGGGACCACGTCGGTGCCGTCGCACAGGCAGAAGAGGGAGACCTCCGGGCCGTCCAGGAACTCCTCCACGACGACGGCGGGCGCCCCGCCCGTCGTCGGGTCCCCGCCGTCGCGGGCCAGGCAGGCCCGGGCGTGGCCGAGCGCCGCGTCCCGCTCGGGGGTGACGACGACGCCCTTGCCGGCGGCCAGCCCGTCGTCCTTGACGACGTAGGGCGGGCCGAAGGCGTCCAGGGCGGCGGCGACCTGGTCCAGGTCGGTGCACACGTGCGCCATCGCCGTCGGCACACCGGCCGCGGCCATCACGTCCTTGGCGAAGGCCTTGGAGCCCTCGAGGCGGGCGGCCGCGCCGGTCGGGCCGAAGCACGGGATCCCGGCGGCCCGCACGGCGTCGACGACCCCGGCGACGAGCGGGGCCTCCGGGCCCACCACCACCAGGTCCGCCGCCATCCCCTGGGCCGCGGCCGCCACCGCCGCGCCGTCGAGGACGTCGAGGTCGAGGTTGGTGGCGACGGCAGCGGTGCCCGGGTTGCCCGGCGCGACGACCAGGGCGGTGGTGGCGGGGTCGGCGGCCAGGGCCCGGGCCAGGGCGTGCTCGCGCGCGCCGGACCCGATCAGCAGGATCCTCACGCCGGCGAGGGTAGCGGGCGGTCGCGGCGGCCCGCGGCGGCGCCCACCGGGGCCGGCGCCCGGCCGCTGGTCCGCCGGTCCTTGGGGGCATCGGGCTCTGGGCGGGGAGCCGGCCGGCCTACGGATGCTGCCGCAGCACGGCGTCCAGCGTCTGCATCAGCACGCCGAGCCGGCTGGTGCTCCGGGGCGCCGCGGGGTAACGCCGCAGCACGTCGATCACGGTTGGCGTGGCGCGCCGGCGGGCCTCGTCGATAGCCACCACCGCCGCGGTGCTGCTGTTGCTCGCACCCAGCTCGGCGACGCGGACAGCGGCGGCTGCCGCACGCAGGATGTGGCCGACCTGGGTCGCCTTGGCGATCGGGTGGAGGTAGGCGGCTGCGGCAGCGTCGCCGGCAGCCAGGGCGGCAAGCCGGGCGGGCTCGGTGGCCGCCTCCTTGGCCGCTCGGTGCGCGTCAAGCGCGGTGACGCGCTGCAGCCTCGTCCGGTCCGCGCCGCTCGCGAAGTCCCGGGCGGCATCGAGCGCCACGCGGGGCCGGGGGTCGTCCGGGTACACGTCCTCGAACGCTGGTAGGACCGGCTCCGCGCTCTCCAGGGCGTACCGGGCGACGGCCCGGAGCTCCTTGAGCGTCAGGTCAAAGTCGCCGGTGCCGGGTGTCGTCATGCCTGTGGTCCTTCTCGGCGTGCTCGTCGTGCTCGCGGTGATCGTCGTGGCGCTGCTGCAGGGCCGGCGCGCGCACCGGACGACCGCCGGCGGGCGACCGGCGTCCGGGTCTGCCGCAGCCCGCGGTCAGCGTCGGGGCCTGCCGCAGCCCGCGGTCAGCGTAGGCGTTCACACCGCCACTTTTTCACGGAATTCTCCTTGTCTACCGTGGACGTGGACCATCCCCGAGCACGAAGGACCACTCCCATGGCTGCTGAGCCCATCGAGATCCGCACCGCCGCCCCGCACTCCGGGTGCACCTGCGGCCAGGACGCAGGGATCCCCGTCCTCGACGTGCGTCCGGTGCCGCACGCGATCCGGCACGCGACCGTGTTCGGGGCGCTCGGCGCCATCGCGCCCGGCTTCGCGCTGGACCTCGTCGCCCCGCACAACCCGCTGCCCCTGCTGGCCCAGATCGAGCAGCGCGAGCCCGGTGCCTTCACCGTCGAGTACCTCGAGGAGGGGCCGGAGGCCTGGCGGCTGAGGCTGACCCGCGCGGCCGCGTAGCGGCGCGGCGGCTGGGTGGCAGCATGGCAGGCGCGCCGTCACCGGCCTGGTTTCCGCCCGTCCATGCGGGCCGCGAGGTTCCGGGGAGGCTCCGGAGTAGATTCGGGGCACCACGATCCACTTCCGCAGTAGATGCGAGTGCGCGGCATCCGCTCCGGAGTAGATATCGGGCACATGGCACGCATTCTCTACTCCGCAGGCGATCCCGGTCACCGCAATGAGCTCCGGAGTGGATACCAGTGACCAAAATCCACTCCGGAGTGGATCTCAGCCCTATAGCGCATGCAATCCACTCCGGAGGCAGTTTTCGTCACGGGCGCGGGTGCGCTGTCCACAGGCGCGGGTGCGCCGTCCACAGGCACGGTCTACGGCGCCCCCGGTTGGTCAGCCCACCCCGGCTTGGTCAACCTGCCCCCGGCTTGGTCAACCTGCCACCGACTCGGTCAGCTGGGCCCGGGGCCGGTCCCGCCGGTGAGCCCACCCCCGGCCAGCCAGCCCCGCCCGGGCCGGTCAGCCCTGCGCCGCCAGGCCCAGCCGGTCCCGCAGCGCGGCGAGCTGGCGGGTCATCGCCTCGGGCAGCCGGTCCCCGAGCATCGCGAAGTACTCCTCGGTGAGGTCCGCCTCCGCCGACCAGCGGGCGGGGTCGATCGCGAACAGCTCGGCGAGCTGGTCGTCGGTGAGGTCCAGGCCGTCGAGGTTGAGGTCACCCGGCTCCGGCAGGCGGCCGGCGGCGGCGTCGCGCGCCCCGACCTCGCCGGCCACCCGGCGCAGCGCCCACTCCAGCACCCGGGAGTTCTCCCCGAAGCCGGGCCACAGGTACTTGCCGTCGGCGCCCTTGCGGAACCAGTTCACCTGGAAGATCCGCGGGGCGCGGGAGCCGAGCCGCTCCCCCATCGCCAGCCAGTGCGCCCAGTAGTCGCCCATGTTGTAGCCGCAGAAGGGCAGCATCGCGAAGGGGTCCCGGCGCAGCTCGCCAACCGCCCCCTCGGCCGCCGCGGTCTGCTCGGAGGAGACGGTGGCACCGATGAAGACGCCGTGCTCCCAGTCGTAGGCCTCGGCGACCAGCGGCACGTTGGTCGCCCGGCGCCCGCCGAACAGGATCACGTCGATCGGCACCCCGGCCGGGTCCTCCCACACCGGGGCGATCGACGGCGCCTGGTCGGCCCGGACGGTGAACCGGGAGTTGGGGTGCGCGGCCGGGGTCCCGCTGGCCGGGGTCCAGTCGTTGCCCTGCCAGTCGATCAGGTGCTCGGGGACCTCCTCGGTCAGCCCCTCCCACCACACGTCGCCGTCGTCGGTCAGCGCCACGTTGGTGAAGATGACGTCGTGGTCCAGGGCGGCGACCGCCGTCGGGTTGGTCGACTCCCCGGTGCCCGGCGCGACCCCGAAGAAGCCGGCCTCGGGGTTGATGGCGTGCAGCCGCCCGTCCGGGCCGGGCCGCATCCAGGCGATGTCGTCGCCGATCGTCTCCACCGTCCAGCCGGGGATGGTGGGCCGCAGCATCGCGAGGTTGGTCTTGCCGCAGGCCGAGGGGAAGGCCGCGGCGAGGTGGTAGACGCGCCCGTCCGGGCCGGTGAGCTTCAGGATGAGCATGTGCTCGGCCATCCAGCCCTCGTCGCGGCCGAGGACGGAGGCGATGCGCAGCGCGTAGCACTTCTTGCCGAGCAGGGCGTTGCCGCCGTACCCCGACCCGTAGGACCAGATCTCCCGGGTCTCCGGGAAGTGCACGATGTACTTGGTGTCGTTGCAGGGCCAGGGCACGTCGGGGCGGCGCTCGCCCGTGCCGTCGAGGAGCGGGTAGCCCACCGAGTGCACCGCCGGGACCCAGTCCGCCCCCTGCTCGATCTGGGCCAGGGCCGCGGCGCCCATGCGGGTCATGATGCGCATGGAGGCGACGACGTAGGGCGAGTCGGTGATCTCCACCCCCAGGCGGGACAGCGGCCCGCCGACCGGCCCCATGGAGAACGGGACGACGTACATGGTCCGTCCGCGCATGGCGCCGGCGAAGGCCGCGGCCAGCTCGGCGCGCATCACGCCCGGCTCCGCCCAGTTGTTCGTCGGCCCGGCGTCGACCTCCCGCTCGGAGCAGATGAACGTGCGCGACTCCACCCGCGCGACGTCGGAGGGCGTCGAGCGCGCGAGGAAGCTGCGCGGCCGCCGGGCCGGGTCGAGCCGGACGAACGTGCCCGCCGCCACGAGCTCGTCGGTGATGCGGTCGTACTCCTCCGGGGACCCGTCGCAGACGTAGACCCGATCCGGCAGCGTCAGGGATGCGATCTCCTGCACCCAGCCGGCGAGGGCGGGGTCGGTGATCGGCAGGCCGTCGACGGCGATCGCGGCGGTCTGCGCCGGGGCGCCGGCCTGGGTGCCGGTACGGCCCGGGGCCGGCGTGGGGGCCTGCCCCGGCGCGGCAGCCTCGTCCCGCGCGGGACGCTCAGCCGGCGCGGCCGCCCGGGTCCCGCCGTCGGTCTGGGTCCGGTCCGTCTGGGTCGTGGTCATGCTGCTGTCCTCCGGGATGGGCGCTGGGCGTGGCGGGGTTCCCTTCAACCTTCGGCGCATGCCTCGCCTCCCTTCAACCCGGTCGACGGGAAACTTCTGCAGAAGTTTCGCTATCGTCAACCGCATGGCCGAGCCGGCGTCCTCCTCCCAGCGTCCCAGACCGGGCACCGATCCGCTGGTGCTTGGCCGGCGCATCCGGCACGCGCGCACCGCCCGGGGGCTGACGCTGCGCCAGCTGGCCGACGCCGTCGGCTCCACCACCAGCCAGCTCTCGCTGGTGGAGAACGGCCGGCGGGAGCCGCGGCTCTCCCTGCTCACCGCGATCGGGGAGGCCCTGGGCACCTCGGCGGCCTCGCTGCTGAGCCCGGAACCACCCCCGGACCGGCGCGCCGAGCTGGAGATCGCGCTCGAGCGGGCCCAGCGCGGGCCGCTGTTCGCCGCCCTCGGGGTGCCGCCGGTCCGGCCCGGGCGCCGGCTGCCGATGGACGCCCTCACCTCGCTGGTCGCGCTGCACGGCGAGCTCGAGCGGCGGGCGCGGGCCGCGATCGCGACCCCGGAGGAGGCCCGCCGGATCAACACCGAGCTGCGCCTGGAGATGCAGGCGCGGGACAACTACCTGCCGGAGATCGAGGCGCTCGCCGAGGAGCGGGTCCGCGCCGTCGGCTACGTCGGCGGCGCCCTGACCCACCACATGGTGGCGCAGATGGCCGAGCAGCTGGGCTTCACCATCATCCACGTCGACGACCTGCCGCACTCCACCCGCACCGTGACGGACCTGGAGAACGGGCGCATCTACCTCCCGCCGGCCTCGATCCCGGGCGGGTACGGGCTGCGGTCGCTGGCGCTGCAGGCCATGGCGCACCGGCTCTTCGGGCACGAGCGCCCCCGGGACTACGGCGACTTCCTGCGCCAGCGCCAGGACACGGCCTACTTCACCGCCTGCTGCCTGGTGCCGCGCTTCGCGGCGCTGGAGTTCCTCGAGCGCAAGAAGGCGGCCAAGGACCTGGCCATGGAGGACTTCCGGGACGCGTTCGGGGTCACCCACCACTCCGCGGCGCAGCGGTTCACCAACCTGGCCACCGTGCACCGCCGCGCGCTGGCGGGACCGGTCGTGGCCCAGTGCCAAGATGCACGCCCACGTGCTCAGCCCGCTGCCGTCGGGGACCTTCCCCGGGGTGGACGACACCGAGGTCTACGACTTTCTCGCCCGGCACGCGCCGGGCGGCGGGGACGCCGGGGACTGAACGGGCGGGCCCAGCGAGCGGTCGCCGTCGGCCCGAACGGCGGGGAGGCCGGGGACTGAGCGGGCCGGCCCGGCGAGCGGTCGCCGTCGGCCCGAACGGCGGGGAGGCCGGGGACTGAGCCGGCGCCCCGGCGTCAGCCCAGCAGGTCGTGCCGGACGATGGTCGCCGACCGGTCGGCGCCGACGCCGATCGCGGAGATCCGGCAGCCGCTCATCTCCTCCACCGCCAGGACGTAGCGCTGGGCCGCCGGCGGCAGCTCGCCGAAGCTGCGGGCGCCGGTGATGTCCTCCGTCCAGCCGTCGAGCTCCTCGTAGACCGGGGTGGCGTGGTGGAAGGCGGACTGGTCCGGCGGCATCTCGGTGTGCCGGACGCCGTCGACGTCGTAGGCCACGCAGACCGGCACCTTCTCCAGCCCGGTGAGCACGTCCAGCTTGGTCATCACCAGGTCGGTCAGCCCGTTGACCCGGCTGGCGTAGCGGGCGACGACGGCGTCGTACCACCCGGTCCGCCGCGGCCGGCCGGTGGTCACCCCGTACTCCCCGCCGGCCTCCCGGAGGAAGGTCCCCTCCTCGCCGAGCAGCTCGGTGGGGAAGGGCCCCTCCCCCACCCGGGTGGTGTAGGCCTTGGTCACCCCGACCACCCGGTCGATCCGGGTGGGGCCGACGCCGGAGCCGGTGCAGGCGCCGCCCGCGGTGGCGGAGGAGGAGGTGACGAACGGGTAGGTGCCGTGGTCGACGTCGAGCATCGTCGCCTGCCCGGCCTCGAAGAGGAGGGTCTTGCCCGCGTCGAGGGCCTGGTTGAGCAGCAGCGCGGTGTCGGCCACCATCGAGCGGAGCCGGTCGGCGTAGCCGAGCAGCTCGGCCACGATCTCCTCGGGGTCCACCGCGCGGCGGTTGTAGACCTTGACCAGCATCTGGTTCTTCTGGGTGAGGGCGCCCTCGACCTTCTGCCGCAGGATCGAGGCGTCGAAGAGGTCCTGGACCCGGATGCCGACCCGGCTCATCTTGTCCGCGTAGGTGGGGCCGATGCCCCGGCCGGTGGTCCCGATCTGCCGCTTGCCGAGGAAGCGCTCGGTCACCTTGTCCAGCGTGCGGTTGTAGGACGGGATCACGTGCGCGGCCGCGGAGACGAGCAGCCGGGAGGTGTCCACCCCGCGGGCGGCGAGGTCGTCGAGCTCGCGGAAGAGCACCTCCAGGTCCACCACCACGCCGTTGCCGATCACCGGGACGACCCCGGGGGAGAGGATGCCGGACGGCAGCAGGTGCAGGGCGTACTTCTCCTTGCCGACGACGACCGTGTGCCCGGCGTTGTTGCCGCCGTTGAACTTCACCACGTAGTCCACGCGGGCGCCGAGCTGGTCGGTCGCCTTGCCCTTGCCCTCGTCGCCCCACTGCGCCCCGACGACCACCACGGCTGGCATGCGTTCCGTCCTCTCGCTCCCGCGTCGACGCACGTCCGCGCCGCCCCGAGGCTACCGGAGCGTCTCGGGAGGGACGGGGGGTCGGCCGCGGGGCCGGCGACGGCGGGCGACAGCGAGCGGCGGTGGCGAGCCGACGGCGGGGCGACGGCGGGGTTGCGACGGCGACGGTGAGCCCATGGCGGGCCGACGGCGGGGCGATGGTGGAGCGACGGCGGGCCACGGGGATGGCAGGGGGCTGGCGACGGCGGTGGCGGCGGGTGGCGGCCGAGTGACGGCGGGGCGACGGCCGGGTGACGGAGGACCGTCCGGAGCCGGATCGCGTCACGGCCGCGCCACGCCGGCTTCACGTGTGCACGATCGCGTCAGGAGCGTTACGGTCGGTACCGGTCGATACAGCATTACCACGGCCGGAAGGAGAGGACGCCGACCATGATCGAGATCTCGGCGTCTGCGACGACGGCGACCGTCACCGTTGCGGGCGAGCTGGACCTCGCCGAGCGTGCGCGCTTCCCCGAGGTCACCGCACGGGTCAGCGGGCTGCGCCGCCAGCTCCTCGTCGTGGACATGTGCGCGGTGACCTTCATGGACTCCACCGGCGCGGCCTTCCTGATGGCCCTCGCGGACGCCGCGGCCAAGCGCGGCGGGGCCGCCGTGCTGCGCGGCGCCGGCGAGCGGGAGCTGTTTGTCCTGGAGATCTGCGGCGCGCTGGAGATGTTCCGGCTCGACCCGGGCCACCGGTGCACCGCCCCGGCCGACGACGCCTGGGCGCAGGACCGCGTCCGCGTCTGAGCCGGCGTCAGCGACTGAGCCGGGTCACGATCTGGGCTGCGTAGCTGCCCGAGATCTCAGTTCCGGCGGGCCGCCGTCGGCGACCGGTCCGGCGGGGGTTGCTGCCCTCGATACCGGACCGCCGTGCGAGCCGACCGCCGTCGGCAAGCCCACCACCGTCCGCAGCGACCGCCGTCAGCAAGCGGACCGCCGTGCGAGCCGACCGCCGTCGGCGACCGCACCGCAGGGACGACGGCAGCCCGCCGCGGTTACCCAGGATCAGCTCCGCCCGGCCAGGCCCCCGTCCTCGGTGCGCAGCCGCGCCCAGACGACCTTGCCGTTCGGCGTCGCGCGCCAGCCCCAGTCGGCCAGCCGGTCCACGATGTGCATCCCGAACCCGCCGACCCGGGAGGCGTGCCGCTCGCGGGTGACCGGCGGGGCGGGGTTGGCGTCCTCGACCTCGATCCGCAGGCCGTCGCCGGTGTCGTGCAGGTAGAGCCCGACCCGGCCCCAGCCGTGCATGACGGCGTTGGCCATCAGCTCGGAGACCACCAGCTCGGCGGCCCCGGCGTGCGGGATGCCCCAGGCGGCGCAGGTGCGGCGGACCGCGTGCCGCGCCCGGCCGATGGAGGCCGGGTCCACCGGCAGCCGCCAGCGGCGCCGGCGCGGGGCGGCGACGTCGGGCTCCTGCTCGGGCCCGCCCGGCACGTGCAGGACGACCATCGCGACGTCGTCCTCCGGGGCGTCGGCGAGCTGGAGGAGCTCCTCCCCCACCCCGGCGGCGTCGGGGGCGCGCACGGTGGACAGCAGCGCGGCGAGCTCCTCCATGCCCTGCCGCATGGCCCGGTCCCGCCGCTCGACCAGCCCGTCGGTGTACAGCACGACGACGTCGCCGGGCAGCACCTCGACCTCCGCCGTCTTGCGGGCACCGGTGCCGAACCCGACGAGCGAGCCGCCCGCCCCGTCCAGGTAGGTGACCTCGCCGTCGCGGGCGAGCAGGCCGGGCAGGTGGCCGGCGCGGGAGTAGGCCAGGTGCCACACGTCCCCCTCGGGGGTGAGGGTGGCGTAGATGAGGGACGCCGGGCGGGGCATGCGGATCCCGGTGAGCAGGGTGTCGACCCGGCCCAGCACGGTGCCGGGGTCGACGAGCTCGGCGGCGTAGGCGCGCACCACCGACCGCAGCTGCCCCATCGCGGCCGCCGCCTCGACGTCGTGGCCGACGACGTCGCCGATGACGACGGCGACGACGTCGTCGCGGACGTTGATCACGTCGTACCAGTCCCCACCGACCTGGGCGTGCTCGGCGTTGGGCGCGTAGTAGGTCCACACGTCCAGGCCGGCGACCTCGTCCTGCTCGGGCAGCATGGCCCGCTGCAGGGTCTCGGCCAGGCGGTGCTCGCGGGCGTACAGCTGGGCGTTGTCCATCGCCATGCCGACCCGGCGGGCGACCAGCTCGAGCACGGTGTCGGTGTCGTCGCGGAGGATGAGCCCGTCCTGCCCGGGGTCGGCACCGTCGGCGGCCAGCTCCGGCCGGCCCTGGGTGTGCGGCAGGGCGACGAGCAGGGCGAGGGTGTCGCGCCGGCCCAGGGTGGGCAGCACGAGCATGGTGCGCGCGGCGTAGGGCAGGCCCTCGAGCCGGGGCAGGACCTCGGCGACGAGGTCGGCGGTGACCGTGCCGGGCTTGACCGGGGTGTCCAGGTCGATCCGCAGGATCCGCATGGTGGCGCGCTGGAGGAGGTCCAGGACCGGGTCCTCGGCGGGGTCCGCGGCGCGCGGGCGGCGCGGCGCGGCCGGCGGCTCCTCGTCCAGGCCCTCGATCTGATGCAGCGTCCGGCCGACGGTGAAGAAGCCGCTCCAGGCCACGACCCGGCTGGTCAGAAGGTCGGCGATGGTGCGCAGCACGTCGCCCGCCTCGACGTCCTGGAGCACGTCGGAGATCCGGGCCACCAGGCTGAGGCTACGGCGGGCGCGGCGTTCGATCTCCAGCCGGGTGCTGCGCAGGCGCGCGTCCTCGACGTCGGCGGAGACGTCCCGGGCCACGCACACCCACAGCTGCTCGGACCCGGGCGGCGCCTCGTCGGCGGGCAGCCGGGCCATCTCGAGCGCGGTCCAGTACCCCGTCCCGTCGGCGCGCCGGGCGGGGACGACGACGGAGCCGGAGTCGCCGTCGGCGAGGGCACCGGCCAGGACCCGGGCGGCCTCCGGGCTCATGCCCGGCATCTCGGCCAGGTCGGCGCCGGTCACCAGCAGGCTGGCCCGGCTGAACCCGGTCAGCCGGGTGAGGGCCTCGTTGACGGCGACGATGCGCCAGCCATCGGGCTGGACCGAGACGACGGCGACGGCGTTGGGCAGGTTCCACAGCACGGTGAGCGCCCAGTGCTCGGCCGCCCGGAAGCCCGGCCGGCCGCTGGGGGCCGCCGGGGCGGCGTCGGCGAGCAGGTCGACGGCACCGGCGTGACCGCCTCCGCGCGGGGCGGCGGCGCCGTTCGATGACTGCACAGATTGCCCTTCTGCCATGGTGATCGTCTAGCGTTCCCTACCAGGTGCCACGTCCGCCACTCGAGCGTCGGCGCCACTCGGACCGCCGGAGCGGAGGGAGAACCCGTGGGTGACCTGCACGACCCCGGCACGCCATCGGGAGCCGACCGGCCCCTGACCCCGACGAGCCACCCCGGGCCTGGGCAGGGCGGGGCCGGGCAGGGCGCCGAGCCCGGGCGGGACACCGAGGCCGGACGGGGCGCCGAGCCCGGACGGGACGTCGAGCCCGCACGGGACTCCGGGCCCGCACGGGACGCCGAGCCCGGGCAGCCCGCCGGGAGCAGGGCCGGCGCCGACGGGGAGGCTGGCTCCGTGCACGTCATGGTCTCCGCCACCCGGACGCGGCTCGTGCTCTCCGGCGAGATCGACGTCACGCTGGAGGCGGACCTGGCCGACGCCGTCGCCGACGCCGAGCGGGCGGACCAACCGGTGGAGGTCGACGCCCGGCACGTGACCTTCATGGACTCCTCCGGCGTGACCGTGCTGGCCCGGCTCGCGCACCGCTGCCCGGGCCGCCTGGCGCTCATCCAGCCGCCCGACGTCGTGCGGTTCCTGCTCGAGGTCACCCGGATCGGGGAGGTCGTCGACGTCCTCGACGAGGACCCCGGCTTCCCGGCGGTCGCCCGGCCCGGCGGCGGTCTGCCGCCCGACGCCGCCTGACCGCGTCACGCCCTCCGAGCCTCGAACCGCAACGAGAACCGCCCGCCCGGCGGACCGGGCGGGCGGTGTGATGAGCTGGCTCAGGCCATCTTCTGGCCGGCCGAGCGCAGCTGCTGGCAGGCCTCCACCACGCGGGCGGCCATGCCGGCCTCGGCGGCCTTGCCCCAGGCGCGCGGGTCGTAGGCCTTCTTGTTGCCGACCTCGCCGTCGACCTTGAGCACGCCGTCGTACTTCTTCAGCATGTGGTCCGCGACGGGCCGGGTGAAGGCGTACTGGGTGTCGGTGTCGACGTTCATCTTCACGACCCCGTTGTCGACCGCGAGGGCGATCTCCTCGGCGGAGGAGCCGGACCCGCCGTGGAAGACGAGGTCGAAGGGGCGCTCCTTGCCGACCTCGCGGCCCACCGCCTCCTGGATCTCCCCGAGGAGCTCCGGGCGCAGCCGGACCGACCCCGGCTTGTAGACGCCGTGGACGTTGCCGAAGGTCAGGGCGGTGAGGTAGCGGCCCTTCTCGCCGGTGCCGAGGGCCCGGACGGTGGCCAGGCCGTCCTCGGCGGTGGTGTAGAGCTTCTCGTTGATGGCGGCCTCGTGGCCGTCCTCCTCCCCGCCGACGACGCCGATCTCGATCTCGAGGATGGTGCGGGCCCGCTGGGACAGCTCGAGCAGCTCCTCGGCGATGGTCAGGTTCTCCTCCAGCGGCACGGTAGAGCCGTCGAACATGTGCGACTGGAAGGTCGGCTGCCGGCCGGCGGCCACCTCCTCGGCCTCCAGGGCCAGCAGCGGCCGGACCCAGCTGTCGAGGTTCTCCTTGACGCAGTGGTCGGTGTGCAGGGCGACGGTGACGCCGTAGTTCTTGGCGACCTCGGTGGCGTAGCGGGCCAGCGCGACCGTGCCGGTGACGCGGTCCTTGATGGTCGAGCCGGAGGCGTACTCGCCGCCGCCGACGGAGACCTGGAGGATGCCGTCGCTGCCGGCCTCGGCGAAGCCCTGCAGCGCTGCGGTCACGGTCTGGGAGGACGTCACGTTGATGGCCGGGTAGGCGAACTTGCCAGCCTTGGCCCGGTCGATCATCTCGGTGTAGGTCTCGGGGGTGGCGATGGGCACGGTTGCTCTCCTGTTGTCGCAGACGGGTACCCCCCGATCCTCCCACCATCGCCGGCGTGGGGCGCAGGACGAACGGTCGGGGCGGGTCGGCCGGCCGATGGGGGTCGGCTCGCAGCGACCGTGGGTCGGCTGATATCGGCCGACGGCGGCTGGTACGGCCGACGGCGGCTGGTACGGGCCGGGAGTCGGCTCACGCCGGCCGGGCGTGCTGGAGCAGCCAGCAGTGCATGGCGACGGCGGCCGCGGCACCGGCGTTGAGGGAGCGGGTGGACCCGTACTGGGTGATGTGCAGGACCTCCGCGCAGCCGGCCAGCGCGGCCGGGGACAGGCCGGCGGACTCCTGCCCGAAGATCATAACGCACGCCGCCGCCAGCGGCCGGTGCTCGATGGGCCGGGAGCCGGGGACGTTGTCGATGCCCAGCACGGGCAGGTCGGCCGCCGCGGCCCAGGCGAGCAGGCCGGCGACGTCGTCGTGGTGGTGCAGGTGCACGTAGCGGTCGGTGACCATCGCCCCGCGCCGGTTCCACCGCCGTCGGCCGACGATGTGCACCCCGGCGACGCCGAAGGCGTTGGCGGTGCGGACGACCGACCCGATGTTGAGGTCGTGGCCGAAGTTCTCGATCGCCACGTGCAGCGGGTGCCGGCGGGTGTCGAGGTCGGCCACGATCGCCGGCACCGTCCAGTACCGGTAGCGGTCGACGACGTTGCGGCGGTCCCCCTCGGCGAGGAGCCGGGGGTCGTAGCGCGGGTCGGCGGGCCACGCTTCGGGCCCGCCGGGCCAGGGGCCGACGCCGACCGTCCGGCCGGCGGCGCTGCCCGCCTCGTCGGCGCTGCCCGCCAGGTGGTCCTGGCCGTCGGCGCTGCCCACGAGGTCGTCGGCGCTGCCGGCCAAGTCGTCGGCGCTGCCGGATGGGTCGTCAGCGTTGCCGGCCGGTTCGTCGGCGCTGACCGCTGTCGGCTCCTCGGGCTCGTCCACGCCGCTCCTTCCTTCTCGGCGGGCGGTGCCGCCGCCACCTCCGCACACGACTGCCCGAGACGAAACCCGAGGGCTTCCCGCGATCGACGCGGGCCGCGAGGACGCGGCGCCGCTCCGGAGCGGAAAGCCCGTGCCATGTGCCCGACATGTGCTCCGGAGGGCCGCCGCCCTCGTGCTGCGCGCCGTCGACCCTAGCGGCAGGCTGGCCCGGGGCTGAGCTGGCCGGGGACGCCCGAGCGGCCGCTGGCCGCCTGTCCGCGCGACGGCACAGGTACAACGGCCGGGCACCGCGCCAACCGGCCGACGCGACCGCCCCGATATGCTCGTGCAGACCACCTGAGGAGCCGTGATGACCGAGCCGATCCAGAGCTGGCTGACGGACATGGACGGGGTGCTGGTCCATGAGAGCAAGGCGCTGCCGGGCGCCGCGGAGTTCGTCGGGCGGCTCACCGAGGCCGGCCGCCCCTTCCTGGTGCTGACGAACAACTCGATCTACACCCCCCGGGACCTCTCCGCCCGGCTGGCCGCGTCGGGCATCGAGGTGCCCGAGGAGCGGCTGTGGACCTCGGCGCTGGCCACCGCCACGTTCGTGAGCCAGCAGATGCCGGGCGGCAGCGCCTACGTCATCGGCGAGGCCGGCCTGACCACCGCGCTGCACGAGGCCGGGTACGTCCTCACCGACGTCCGCCCGGACTACGTCATCCTCGGCGAGACCCGGACGTACTCCTTCTCCGCCATCACCCGGGCGATCCGGTTCATCAAGGGCGGCGCCCGGTTCATCGCGACCAACCCCGACTCCACCGGCCCGTCCGAGGAGGGCCCGCTGCCGGCCACCGGCGCCGTCGCCGCGCTCATCACCAAGGCCACCGGCCGTGAGCCGTACTTCGTCGGCAAGCCGAACCCGGTCATGCTCCGCGCGGGGTTGAACCGGATCGAGGCGCACTCGGAGCAGACCGCGATGGTCGGGGACCGGATGGACACCGACATCCTCGCCGGCATGGAGGCGGGCCTGCGGACCTACCTCGTCCTGACCGGCTCCACCCGCGCCGAGGACGTCGAGCGCTACCCGTTCCGGCCCACCGAGGTCCGTTCCTCGATCGCCGAGCTCATCGACCTGATCTGAGCTACGGCGCGCCGTCCCCGACCGGTTGACGGGCCCCGCGGCCGCGGAACGTCACGGCCGGCGCGGTGCGCACGGCCGGGTCCGCGGCGGTGAAGTACTCCGCCCGGTGGGAGCTGGTCACCGCGGCCACGAGGGCGGCGGGGAAGGCCTCCACCCGGGCGTTGAGCTCGCGGACCCGGGCGTTGTAGAACCGCCGGCCGGCGCCGATCCGGTCCTCGGTGTCGGTCAGGTCCTCCTGCAGCGCGCAGAACTCCTCGTCCGCGACCAGGTCCGGGTGGCGGGCGGCGACAGCGAAGAGCCGACCCAGCGCCGCGGTGAGGACGTTCTCCTGCTGCGCCTGGCGGGCCGGGCCGGCACCGGGGGCGGCGGCGTCGTCCCCCGCCCGGGTAACGCCTGCCAGCACGTCGGTGACCGTCGGGTCCTGGAGGTGCGCCCGGACTGCCGCCACAAGGCTGGGGACGAGGTCGTGCCGGTGGCCGAGCTCGACCTCGAGCTGGGCCCAGGCCTCGACGACGGCGTTCCGCAGCTTGACCAGCCGGCTGTAGGTGAGGACCGCCCACCCGAGCACGACCACCACCGCGACGCCGACGACCAGGAGGACCAGTGCTAGCTCGTCCATGAGGTCTCACCCTCTCGCTGCCGGTGCCGTGATTGAACCACGCCCCCGCCCCGCGCACCCGGGATCTGCACCGTCGGGCCGAGAGCCGTCGCCGCCCAGCCGGCCCACGCCGTCGGGCGGCCGCGGCCCGGCTCAGCCCAGGCCCAGGTCCGCCAGACCCAGCGCCGCCAGGTAGGGCACCCCGGTGCCGGACTCGATCGCCTCCTTGGCCCCGGTCGCCCGGTCCACCACGACGGCCACCGCGACCACCTCCGCACCGGCCTCACGCAGCGCGGCGACGGCGGTGAGCGGGCTGCCGCCGGTGGTCGAGGTGTCCTCCAGCACGACCACCCGCCGCCCGGCCACGTCCGGGCCCTCGATGCGGCGGCGCAGGCCGTGGGCCTTGGCCTCCTTGCGCACGACGAAGGCGTCGACGGCCAGCCCGCGAGAGGCGGCGGCGTGCAGGACCGCGGCGGCGACCGGGTCCGCGCCCATGGTCAGCCCGCCGACGGCGTCCACCTCCCCCGGGCCGAAGCCGGCCTCCTCGAGCAGGTCGAGCATCACGTGCCCGACCAGCGGGGCGGCGGCGTGGTGGAGCGTGGCGCGACGCATGTCCACGTAGAAGTCGGAGGTGCGGCCCGAGGCGAGGGTCACCTCCCCCCGCACGACGGCGAGCTCGCGGACGAGCGCGGCGAGCTCGGCGCGCGGGGTGTCGTTCGTGATCACCCGGGCAGCCTAGCGACGGCGCCGCAGCGCCCGGCCGGACGTCCGCGGCCCGAGGAGGGAGCGCACCAGCGGGCGCGGGGCGTGCCGCAGCACCAGGGCCGCGGCCCGGTACCGGGCCGAGGGGATGACGACGACCCGGCCGCGGCGCACCCCGGCGAGGGCCTCGGCGGCCACCTGCTCGACGTCGGTCCAGCCCACCGCCGGCCAGGTGCTGGCGTCCAGGCCGGCACGGCGGTGGAACTCGGTGCGCACCAGGCCCGGGCACAGCGCCGTCGCCGTCACCCCGGTGCCCGCCAGCTCGGCCGCGAGCGCCTCGGTGAAGACGAGCACCCATGACTTCGCCGCCGCGTAGGTGCCCATCGCGGTGAAGGCGGACATGGAGGAGACGTTGAGGATCGCGCCCCGGCCGCGCCGGACCATCGCCGGGGCGGCCGCGTGCGAAAGCTCCAGCACGGCGCGCACCATGACCTCGAGGGCGTTCTCCTCCACGGCCAGGTCGCCGCCGACGAACAGCTGACCCGGGCTGAACCCGGCGTTGTTGACCAGCAGCCCCACCGGCCGGGTCGGCTGGCGCAGGCGGTCGGCGACGGCGGCCCGCCCGGCCGGGTCGCCGACGTCGGCGGGCAGCACCTCGACGTCCACCCCGGCCGCCGCGCGGACCTGGCGGGCGACGTCGTCCAGCCGGGCGGCGTCCCGGGCGACCAGGACGAGGTGGTGCCGGGCGGCCGCGAGCTGCCAGGCCAGCTCCAGCCCGATGCCCGACGTCGCGCCCGTGACCAGTGCCGTTCCCATGCGGCCAGGGTACGGGCGGGCCGGTACCGTCAGCGCCCATGAGGCTCGCCACCTGGAACGTCAACTCGATCCGGACGCGCGTGGACCGGGTGCTGGCCTTCCTCGAGCGGTCCGGCACCGACGTCCTGGCCATGCAGGAGACGAAGTGCCGGGACGAGCAGTTCCCGGACCTGGCGTTCGAGGCCGCCGGGTACGAGGTGGTCCACCACGGCCGCAACCAGTGGAACGGCGTCGCGATCGCCTCCCGGGTGGGGATCGCCGACGTCGCCGCGGGGTTCCCGGGCATGCCGACCTGGGGCGACCCGCCGGAGGCCGAGGCGCGGGCGCTCGGCGCCACCTGCGGCGGGGTGCGGGTGTGGAGCCTGTACGTGCCGAACGGGCGCGCGGTGGGCGACCCGCACTACCGGTACAAGCTGGACTGGCTCGCGGCGCTGCGGGCGGCCGGCGGGGCCTGGCTCGCCGCGGACCTGGCCGCGCGCATCGCGCTGGTCGGGGACTGGAACATCGCCCCCCGGGACGAGGACGTGTGGGACATGGCGGCCTTCGCCGGCGCCACGCACGTCTCCGAGCCGGAGCGGGCGGCGTTCCGGGCGCTGGAGGACGTCGGGTTCACCGAGGTGACCCGCCAGCACGTGCAGCAGTACACGTACTGGGACTACAAGCAGCTGCGGTTCCCCCGCAACGAGGGCATGCGGATCGACTTCGTGCACGCCTCCCCCGAGCTCGCCGCGCACGTGGTCGGCGCGCAGATCTACCGGGACGAGCGCAAGGGCAAGGCGGCCAGCGACCACGTCCCCGTCCTGGTGGAGGTGGCGTCGCCATGACCACCCCCTGGCCCGGCCAGGTCACCTCCGGGCGGCCCTTCGGCCAGTCCTTCGGCTCCGGGCAGCCGCTCAACACCCCGCCCGCCCCGCCGCCGACGACGACGGCGGGCCGCGGGCTCGGGCTGCTCGCCGTCCCGGTCGCGGTGCCGCTCGGGCCGCTGGGCTTCGTCCTCGGGCTCATCTCCTACACCCAGGCGCGGCGCGGCCGCGGACCCACCCGGTACGGCATCATCGCCATGGTCGTCGGCGCGCTGAGCACCCTGCTGCTGGCGCTGGTGCTGCTGCTGGCCGTGGCCGGCGGCGTCTTCACCATGGTCGCCCAGCCCAGCGAGGGCCGCGGCAGCGAGGTGCCGGTGGGCGCGATGGCGGTGGGCGACTGCGCGCAGCAGGTCGGCGGGGACTCCCCGGTGGTGCACCTGGTGGACTGCGCCCAGCCGCACCAGGGCGAGGCCTACGCCGAGGTCCAGCTCGGCTCCGGGTCCTACCCCGGCGCCGACCCGCTGGCGCAGCAGGCCGGCGAGGCCTGCCAGGCCACCGCCGAGGAGATGCTCCCGGCCGGGGTGGACACCACCGACCTGTCGGTGGCGCCGATCGTCCCGGACCGCCGGAGCTGGGAGGAGGGCGCCACCTTCGCCCGCTGCCTGCTCCTCGACGTCACCGGCCCGAACCTCACCGGCAGCCTCGTCGACGGGACGCTGGAGGTGCACTGACGCGAGCTGCGCCCGGGCGGTGGCAGGCTGAGCGAGCGCTAGGAAGCGCGGCGTCCCGCGCTGCCGGCGCGGAGCCGGAGCTCACCGCCCGGCGTGCGCGGCCAGGACGGCGTCGGTCAGCCGGGGCCAGACCTCGGCGGCCCAGCCGCCGAACGGCCGGGCCCCGAGGAACGCCGTCGCCAGCCGGGCGTCCGGGTCGACCCAGAGGAAGCTGCCGGACTGCCCGAAGTGCCCGAACGTGGCCGGCGACGAAGTGCTGCCGGTCCAGTGCGGGGACTTGTGGTCGCGGATCTCCAGGCCCAGCCCCCAGTCGTTGTGCTGCTGGCGGCCGTAGCCGGGCAGCACCCCGGACAGGCCGGGGAAGACGACGTGGGTGGCCTCGGCGAAGAGCTCCGGGCCGAGGAGCGTCGGGGCGAGGAGCTCCCGGCCCAGCCGGGCCAGGTCCTCGGCGGACCCGGTGGCGGCGTGCGCCGGGGAGCCCTCGATCAGCACGGTGGACATGCCGAGGGGCTCGAGCACGGTCTGCTCGGCCCAGGTGGTGAAGTCGGTGCCGACCCGCTCGGCCACGTGCTCGGCGAGCACCTCGATGCCGAGGTTGGAGTACACGCGCCGCCGGCCCGGCTCGCCGAGGACGGCGCCGGCGTCGAACGGGAGCCCGGAGGCGTGGGCGAGCAGGTGCCGCACGGTCGAGCCGGGCGGCCCGGCGGGCTCGTCCAGGCTCACCATCCGCCGCTGCACCGCCACCAGCGCGGCGACGGCGGAGACGAGCTTGGTGACCGAGGCCCACGGGAACACCGTGGCCGGCTCCCCGTAGGTGTCCACGACGGCGTCCGCCCGGGTGACGACGACGCCGACGGGGAAGTCCAGGTCCGACAGGTCTGCGAAGGCACTCACCGGCTCAGCCTGCCACGCCGGCCAGGACGACGGCGGGGCCGGCCCGGCTGCTGCCGGACCGGCCCCGTCTGTGGTCGCCTCGGGCGGCGCTGGCCGCCGTCGCCGTCGGCTCAGGCCGCGCTGGCCGCCGTCGGCGCGGACCGCTCGGCCGGCACCGGGACGAGCACGAGGCCGGGCCGCTCCCCCGCGGTGCCGGACTGCGCCAGCGCCACTGCCGGGTCGACGTCGGGCCGGTCCACCACGACCGTGTCGCCGTCGGCGACCGTCCCGGCGAGCAGCAGCTTGGCGAGCTGGTCACCGATCTCGCGCTGGACCAGCCGCCGCAGCGGCCGGGCCCCGAAGGCCGGGTCGTAGCCCTCCAGGGCGAGCCACTCGCGGGCGGAGTCGGTGACCTCCAGGCGCAGGCGACGGTCCGCCAGCCGGTCGGCGAGCCGCTGGATCTGCAGGTCCACGATCCGGCTCAGGTCCTCGATGCTGAGCGCGTCGAACACGACGACGTCGTCCAGCCGGTTGAGGAACTCGGGCTTGAAGTGCGCCCGGACCGCCGACATCACCGCCTCGCGCTTGGCCTCGTCGCTGAGCGAGGTGTCCACGAGGAACTGCGAGCCCAGGTTCGAGGTGAGCACGAGGATGGTGTTGCGGAAGTCCACCGTCCGGCCCTGGCCGTCGGTGAGTCGGCCGTCGTCGAGGACCTGGAGCAGGAGGTCGAAGACCTCCGGGTGCGCCTTCTCCACCTCGTCCAGCAGCACCACCGAGTACGGCCGGCGCCGGACGGCCTCGGTGAGCTGGCCGCCCTCCTCGTACCCGACGTACCCGGGCGGGGCGCCGACCAGCCGGGCGACCGAGTGCTTCTCGGAGTACTCCGACATGTCGACGCGGACCATCGCCCGCTCGTCGTCGAAGAGGAAGTCCGCGAGGGACTTCGCCAGCTCGGTCTTGCCCACGCCGGTGGGGCCGAGGAAGAGGAAGGAGCCGGTGGGCCGGTCGGGGTCGGAGACCCCGGCGCGGGAGCGGCGCACGGCGTCGGAGACGGCGCGCACGGCGGCCCGCTGGCCGACCAGCCGCTCGCCGAGCACGTCCTCCATCCGCAGGAGCTTCTCGGTCTCGCCCTGCAGCAGGCGGCCCACGGGCACCCCGGTCCAGGACGCGACCACCTCGGCGACCTCCTCGGCGGAGACCTTGTCGGCGATCATCGGCTCCTGCCGGCTGGTGTCCTTGGCGTTGGCGGCCTCGGCGGCCTCGGCGTCGGCGATCTCCCGCTCCACCGCGGGGATCTCCCCGTAGAGGAGGCGGGAGGCCCGCTCCAGGTCGCCCTCGCGCTGGGCGCGCTCGGCCTCGGTGCGCAGGGCGTCGAGGCGCTGCTTGAGATCACCGACCCGGTTGTGGCCGGCCTTCTCGGCCTCCCAGCGGGCGGTCAGCGCGGCGAGCTCCTCCTGCCGGTCGGCCAGGTCGGCGCGCAGCCGCTCCAGCCGCTCGGCGGAGGCCTCGTCGTCGGACTCGGAGAGGTAGGCCTCCTCCATCTTCAGCCGGTCGACGGCGCGGCGGAGCGTGTCGATCTCCTCCGGGGAGGAGTCCAGCTCCATCCGCAGCCGGGAGGCGGCCTCGTCGACGAGGTCGATGGCCTTGTCGGGCAGCTGCCGGCCGGTGATGTAGCGGTCGGAGAGGGCGGCGGCGGCCACCAGGGCGCCGTCGGAGATGGTCACCTGGTGGTGCGCCTCGTACTTCGGGGCGATCCCGCGCAGGATCGCCACGGTGTCCTCCACGGACGGCTCGCCGACGAAGACCTGCTGGAAGCGGCGCTCCAGGGCCGGGTCCTTCTCGATGCGCTCGCGGTACTCGTCCAGGGTGGTGGCGCCGACCAGGCGCAGCTCGCCGCGGGCGAGCATGGGCTTGAGCATGTTGCCCGCGTCCATGGAGCCCTCGGCGGCACCGGCGCCGACGACGGTGTGCAGCTCGTCGATGAAGGTGACGATCTCGCCGTCGGAGTCCTTGATCTCCTGCAGGACGGCCTTGAGCCGCTCCTCGAACTCGCCCCGGTACTTCGCCCCGGCCACCATGGCGGCCAGGTCCAGGGCGACGAGGCGCTTGTTGCGCAGGGACTCGGGCACGTCGCCGTCGACGATCCGCTGGGCCAGGCCCTCGACGACGGCGGTCTTGCCGACGCCGGGCTCGCCGATGAGGACGGGGTTGTTCTTGGTGCGGCGGGAGAGGACCTGGACGACGCGGCGGATCTCGGCGTCCCGGCCGATGACCGGGTCAAGCTTGCCCTCGCGGGCGGCGGCGGTCAGGTCGTTGCCGTACTTCTCCAGGGCCTGGAAGGTGCCCTCGGGGTCGGGGGAGGTGACCTTGGCGCTGCCCCGCACCCGCGGCAGGGCGGCGAGCAGGGCGTCCCGGTCGGCGCCGGCGCCGCGCAGGATCTCCCCGGCCGGGCTGGTGGAGGCGGCCAGGGCCAGGAGGAGGTGCTCGGTGGAGACGTACTCGTCGCCGAGGTTGTTGGCCTCGGTGCCGGCGTCGGTGATCATCGTCATCGTCGCCCGGGAGGTCTGCGGCTGGGCCACGGAGGACCCGCGGGCGCCGGGCAGGGCGGCCACGGCGGCGGTGACGCGCTGGGTCAGGGCGGCGCGGTCGGCGCCGACGGCGTCGAGCAGGGCGACGGCGACCCCGCCCGGCTGCTGCAGGAGCGCGGCGAGCACGTGCACCGGCTCGAGCTGGGGGTTGCCGGCCGCAGACGCGGCCTGGATCGCGGCGGCGACGGCCTCCTGCGACTTGGTCGTGAGCTTGGTGTCCATGGGACCTCCGGGGTCGGGTGTACGTCTGCTCGGATCAACTCCGCTGAAGTTGAGTCTATTCCACTCAAGTTGAGGGTGCAGGGAGTATGCCGACTGCCAGGGCGAGTACCGGGGGTCTCGTTCACGAGCCGTGGGCGGTCATTCGGCACCGCCGCCACGCGCAGGTTCGGCCTGCTGGGGACGGGGTCGTGGTCGATGTCGGTGGGTGCCGGTACCGTGATACACATGTTCGAGGAGGAGCGCGAGGTCGGTGCCGACGGGAGTGCCGACGGCACTGGGCCGGGCAACGTCTCCGGTACCACGGCCGCCACCGAGGTCGGCGTCACAGCCGCCACCGCCCAGGAAACCGGCGCGGAGACCGACACCGGCACCGAGACCGGCGCTGACGCGGACGCGGACGTCGCCGCGGTCTACTCCTCGGTTGGCGCTGACGGCGGAACCGCTGCCGAGACCGCCGCCGAGACCGCTGCCGACGCTGCCGCCGGGGCGGTGGGTGGGGTGCTGTCGCGGGCGCAGGATCTGATGGGGCTGGACCTGGCCGGCGTCCTGGACGGGGTGGACCCGGCCGGGCAGGGAGCCGCGGACCTGGTGGAGATGGCCTGGAACTGGTCCCGGGTGCTGTCCTGGGCCTACGCCCGCCGCGGGGAGGCCCTCGCCGAGCTGGCCGCGCTGGCCTCCCGGGAGTCCCCCGGGATGGCCCCGGGCGGGCACTGGGCCGGCGGGTACGTGCCGGTGGCCACCGAGGTCGGGATGCGGCTGGGCATCACCCGCCAGGCAGCGACGAGGCTGGTGCGCACCGGGGTGCTGCTCAACGGGATGCTGACCGGGACCGGGCTGGCCCTGGAGGGCGGGGCGCTGGACCCGGCCAAGGCCGAGCTGATCGCCACCACCCTGGCCGAGGTGCCCGGCCCGATAGCGCACGACGTGGAGGACATCGTGCTGCCGGGGGCGCTGGGCCGGACCCCGACCCAGCTCAAGGGCGACCTGGCCCGGGCGCTGATCACCGTGGACCCCGTCGACGCCGAGCGGCGGGCCAAGGCCGCCCGCGCGAGGCGGCGGGTGTGCCACCCCAAGGCGCTGGCCGACGGGATGGCCTCGATCTACGCGGTGCTCCCCGCGGGGGACGCGATAGCGGTGGACCTGGCCCTGGACGGCGCAGCCCGGGCGGCCAAGGCCGCCGGCGACAAGCGAACCATGGACCAACTCCGCGCCGACACCCTCACCGCCGTCGGCGTCAACGCCCTGATCACCGGCCAGATCGCCATCACCACCCCCAGCAGCAGCAGCGCCGAGGGTACCGGCGGGCCTGCGCCCGGCCCCGGCACGCCTGACCGGACCACGAGCGACCCGCCCACCGCAGCCATCGGTGGACGCGGCGGGACGGGCGCCAGCGCCGGCGAGACCGGCCCTGACCCCTCCGGACGGACCGGAGCAGGCCCCGAACCCGCTGGGGGTGACGCCGGCCCGCCCGGCAGCGGCCCGCCCGGCGCCCCGGCGCCCCCGAGGTCAGACCCGATACCGCCGCCCGGGACAGCCCCGCCGCAGCAGGGCACGTCACCGCCAGACCCTGACGCGGTCGAGCGGGCGGTGGAGCCGTTGCCGGCGATGCCGGTGGCCCCGGTGCGGGTCAACGTCACCGTCCCGCTGACCACCCTCATGGGCGGGCCGGAGCCGGGGCACCTGCACGGCTACGGCCCCATCGACGCCGCCACCGCCCGCGCCCTCGCCCTGGGCGGGACCTGGCGCCGCCTGGTCACCGACCCCCTCACCGGCACCGTCCTGGACCTCGGCCGCACCCGCTACCGGCCCCCCGCCGACCTCGCCGACCTCGTCCGTGCCTGGGATGGCACCTGCGTGCGCGGTGGCTGCGCCACCCCCGCCACCCGCTGCGAGCTCGACCACGACCTCCCCTGGGCCGCCGGCGGCACCACCTCCTTCCGGACCCTGTCCGCCAAGTGCAAGGTCGACCACCAGCTCAAGACCTGTGGGGACTTCATCGTCCAGCCCCACGGCCCGGGCACCTACGACTGGACCTCCCGCCTGACCGGCCTGACCTACCGCCGCCACCCCGACGGCGCCACCACCTACCAGCCCCTCAACCCCAACGACGACCCCCGCGGCACCCAGGACGACTCACCCCCGTTCTAGCGGCACGGTCGGCACCCGAGGGGCAGGCACCACGGCACAGGCCCAAGTGCCCGTCGGTCGCCTCTAGTCCGGTCGGTCGGCTCAGCCCTAGCACCCCGGCGGCCAGACCGGCGGCGTCCCAGCCGACGCAGCGGACGCCGTCGGCCCATCGCCCCCGCAGCCCGGGCCTGACCGCCGCGGCGCTCAGGCCGGCAGGTCCGGGGCGAACGCCGGCCACGGGTCGGCCGCCTCGAGCTGGGCCGCGAGGGCCAGCAGCGTCCCCTCCTGCCCGACCCGCGCCCCGAGCATCACCCCGAACGGCAGGACCGTGCCGTCGACCTCGGCCCGGTGCAGCGGCACCGAGATCGCCGGGCCGCCCAGGATGTTCCACATCGAGGTCCACGGCGTGTACGCCTTCTGCGCCGCAAAGTCCCCGGCCGGGTCGTCGTCGTCGCGCATCGCGCCGATGGGTGCCGGCGGCTGGGCCAGCGTCGGGGTGAGGACGACGTCGACGCCGGCCCAGACCAAGGCCGCCTGCCGGGCCAGGCGCTGGACGCCGGCGACCGCCTCGGCGTACTGCACGCCGCTGACCGACCGGCCGATCTCGCGCATCCACCGGCTCAGCGGCACGAGCAGCTCCTCGCGCTCCGGCGGGACCGGCGCCTGCAGCGCGCCCACCGCCCACAGCGGCATGAAGGCGTCCCACTGCTCGGGGGAGAACGGAACCGCGACGGGCTCGAGGTGGTGGCCCAGGTCCTGCAGCACCCGCCCGGCCCGCTCGACGGCGGCGAGCGTCTCGGGGTGGACGGGGGCGGCGGCGTCGTTGACCGGGTCGGTCAGCACGCCCACCCGCAACGGCGCCGGGTCGGCGTCGTCGGCCTGGCCGAACGGCTGGGCCGGCGCCGGCAGCAGGTAGTGGTCGCCCGGCCAGGGCTGGGCGAGGACGTCGAGGAAGGCGGCGGAGTCGCGGACCGTGCGGGTGAGGACGCCGTTGGCGGCCAGCGCGGCGCCGTCGACCTGGTGCGGCCCCGGGGAGACCCGGCCGCGGCTGGGCTTGAGTGCGACCAGCCCGCAGGCGGCGGCCGGGATCCGCAGCGAGCCGCCGCCGTCGCTGCCGTGGGCGGCGGGCACGATCCCGGCCGCCACCGCGGCCGCGGCACCGCCGCTGGAGCCGCCGGCGGAGCGGGTGCGGTCCCAGGGAGTGCGGGCCGGCGGGGCGACGTCGGGCTCGGTGTAGGGCGGCAGCCCCAGCTCGGGGGTGGTGGTCTTGCCCACCATGACGGTGCCCGCGCCGCGGAGCAGGCTGACGACGCCGTCGTCGACCGGCGCCACGAACCCGGCCAGGGCCGCTGAGCCGGCGCCCATCGGCAGCCCGGCGACCATGGTGAGGTCCTTGATGGGCACCGGCACGCCGAGGAAGGGGGGCAGGGTGCCCGGCTCCTCGGCCACGGCGCCGACGGCGGCGAGCTGCTCCTCGGCCTCGGCGGCCTGGGCGAGGGCGCGCTCCTCGGCGAGGTGGACGAAGGCGCCCACCTCCGGGCCGAGGCGACGGGCCCGGTCCAGGGTGTGCCGGGTGACCTCGGTCGGGCTGACCTCGCCGGCGCGGATCGCCGCGGCGAGGCCCAGGGCGTCGAGCTCGTGGATCTGGACCATGATCCCGAGGCTAGCCGCGAGGGGTGGCGCCGGGGCACACTCGCCGGCATGGCCAGACCCGTGCAGATCGTCATCGACGCCGCCTCCCCGGCCCGGCTCGCCGAGTTCTGGCTGGCGGCCCTGGAGAACCGTGGCTACGTGATCCCGGGCCCGCCCGGGAACTTCCCGGACTGGCCGGCGTTCCTCGCCGCCCAGGGGGTGCCGGAGGACCGGTGGGACTCGGCCTCCGCCATCGAGGACCCGGCTGGCGCGCAGCCGCGGATCTACTTCCAGCGGGTGCCGGAGCCGAAGACCGTCAAGAACCGGGTCCACCTCGACCTCCAGGCCGGCGGCGGCCCGACCGTGCCGCTGGCCGAGCAGCGCGAGCGGGTGGCCGCCGAGGTGGCCCGGCTGGTCGGGCTCGGGGCGACCCGGCTCGCCGAGCACACCGAGCTGGGCACTCACTGGGTCGTCATGCAGGACCCGGAGGGCAACGAGTTCTGCGTGTGACGCCGCGAGCCCGGCCACCGATGAGCCCGGCCGGCGACGACCTCGGCCACCGAGGAGCCCGGCCACCGACGCTCCACCGGTTGCGGGTCCCGGCCGGCGGGGTGAGTCTGGCAGCGCCGCACCGACCGGTGCGGCGATGTCTAGCCAGGAGGAGCGCAGCCATGTCGATGGGCGACCTCGGCAAGAAGGCGGGAGACCTCGCCAACAGCGAGCAGGGCGAGCAGAAGAGCGACGATGCCCTTCAGAAGGGCGGAGACGCGCTGAGCGAGAAGACCGGCGGGAAGCACGCCGACAAGATCGACAAGGGCGTCGACGCCGCGGACAAGAAGATCGGCAACGAGTAGGCCGACCAGCTCCGCGCGGCCGGGCCCCCGCGGGCCCGGCCGCCTGCTCTACCCACACGGTTCCGGCCGCCTGCTGTGCCCATTCGCGGGCGGTCGCGCCGGAACGCGGCGGGGGCACGGCGTGATGGGATGACGCCATGACATCGCGTCCCGGCCTGACCGGCTCCCCCGTCAGCACCCCGACCGAGACCGCGGACCCCCACGCCTGGCTGGAGGACGTCGAGGGCGCCGACCAGCTCGCCTGGGTCCGCGAGCGGAACGCCAAGGCGGAGGCCGCGCTCGCCCGGACGGAACGGTTCGCCGAGATCCGCGAGGGGATCCTGGAGGTCCTGGACTCCACCGCGAAGATCCCGGTGGTCACCCAGCGCGGGCCGCACCTGTACAACTTCTGGACCGACGCCGAGCACGAGCGCGGCCTGTGGCGACGCACCACCTGGGACTCCTACCGCACCGCCGAGCCGGAGTGGGAGGTGCTCCTCGACCTCGACGCCCTCAGCGCCGCCGAGGGCGAGAGCTGGGTATGGCACGGGGCCACGGTGCTGCGCCCGTCCTACCACCGGGCGCTGGTGCACCTCTCCCGCGGCGGCTCCGACGCCGACGTCACCCGCGAGCTCGACCTGACCACCCGCACCTGGGTCGAGGACGGGTTCACCCGCCCCGAGTCCAAGGGCGGCATGGGCTGGGAGGACAGCACGGGCGACGTCGTCTACGTGTTCACCGACGTCGGCCCCGGCTCGATGACGACGTCGGGCTACCCCCGCACCGTGCGCCGCTGGCGGCGCGGCACCCCGCTCGCCGAGGCGCCGGAGATCTTCGCAGGGCAGGCGGATGACCTCACCGTCTCCGCCGGGCACGACTTCACCCCGGGGTACGAGCGCGACGTCGTCGTGCGCGCGCTCGCCTTCTACGAGAGCGAGGTCTACCTCGCCGGCCCGGACGGGACCCTCACCCTCCTGGACCTGCCCCGCTCCAGCGAGCCGGACTTGTACCGGGAGTGGCTGACGGTCGAGCTGCGCGAGGAGTGGACGGTCGACGGGCGGCGCTACCCCGCCGGGGCGCTGCTGGCGATCCGGTTCGTGGATTTCCTCGCCGGGAACCGGGACTTCACCGTCCTCTTCGCCCCCTCGTCCACGACGTCGCTGGTCGGCGCGTCCTGGACCCGGCACCACCTGGTGCTCACCGTCCTGGACGACGTGCGGCACCGCCTGGAGGTCCTCACCCCGCCGAGGTCGGGCGGTCCCGGTGGGTCGGCCGACGGCGCCGCTGACGTGGCCGCCGACGGCGCCCCCGACCTGGGTGCCGATCGTGCCGCTGACCTGGCCGTCGCGGGCCATGCCGACGACGGCGCCACTCACGCTGGTTCCGATCGTGCCGCTGACCTGGCCGTCGCTGACGATTCCGGCGACGGCGCCGCCCATCCGGGTGCCGACGGCGCCTCCGCTGCCGGGTGGCGCCGCCGCCCCCTCGTCCTCGGCGGGCCGGACACCGAGCTGGCCACGGTGGCCGTGGCCGCCGTCGACCGGGACACCGAGGACGCCCTCTGGGTGACCACTACCGGCTTCCTCTCCCCCACCGCGCTCGCCCGCGTCGACCTCGACGCCGACGGCGCCCCGGCCGCCGTCGAGCCGCTGAAGTCCCTGCCGGCGTTCTTCGGCCCGACCGGACTGACGGTCTCCCAGCACTTCGCCGTCTCGGCCGACGGCACCCGGGTGCCGTACTTCCAGGTGTCCCGGGAGCGGGCCGACGGGGAAGGCCGCGCCGGGCCCGCCCCGACCCTGCTCACCGGCTACGGCGGGTTCGAGATCCCGCGGCTGCCGACCTACTCCGGCGCGGTGGGCCGGTCGTGGCTGGCGCGGGGCGGGACGTACGTGGTGGCGAACATCCGCGGCGGCGGGGAGTACGGGCCGCGGTGGCACCAGGCGGCCCTGAAGGAGAACCGGCACCGGGCCTACGAGGACTTCGCCGCCGTCGCGCAGGACCTGATCGCCCGCGGCGTCACGGACGCCGCGCACCTCGGCACCCAGGGCGGGTCGAACGGCGGGCTGCTCGTGGGCAACATGCTCACCGGCTACCCCGAGCTGTTCGGCGCCATCGTGTGCCAGGTGCCGCTGCTCGACATGAAGCGGTACTCCCACCTGCTCGCCGGCGCCTCGTGGATGGCGGAGTACGGCGACCCGGACGACCCCGAGCAGTGGGAGTTCATCCGGGGCTTCTCGCCGTACCACAACCTCGACCCGGCGCGGGACTACCCGCCGGTGCTGTTCACGACGTCGACCAAGGACGACCGGGTGCACCCCGGGCACGCCCGCAAGATGGCCGCGCTGATGCTCGCCACCGGCAAGGACGTCACCTACTACGAGAACATCGAGGGCGGCCACGGCGGCGCCGCGACCAACGCCCAGGCGGCGCACATGCAGGCCCTGGCCTACGAGTTCCTGTGGCAGCGGCTCGGTGGGCCGGCCGGGTGAGCGGGCTCGGCGCGTGACCGGTCGCGTAGGACTGCCCGGGCGCGTGACCGGTCGTGCGGGCCGGCCCGGGGGCGTGACCGGTCCGGCCACGTGAGCGGAGGTAGGCCGGACGACGGCGGCTGCCTGTTCTGCCGGATCGTCGCCGGTGAGGAGCCGGCCAGCGTCGTGCACGCCGAGGCCCGGATGATCGCCTTCCTCGACGCGTTCCCGGTCAACCCCGGGCACGTCCTCCTCGTGCCGCGCCGGCACGCCGTCGGGCTGGCCGACCTCGACCCCGCCGACGGGGTGGCGCTGTGGCGGGTGGCGCACCGGCTGGCCCCGCTGCTCCGGGCCGAGCCGTGGGGCGAGGGCGTCAACCTCCACCTGTCCGACGGCGCGGCCGCACACCAGGAGGTCATGCACGTCCACCTGCACGTCATCCCGCGCCGGCGCGGGGACGGGCTGCGGATCGTGCAGGACAACCCGGCGTCCCGGCCGCGCCGGGCCGAGCTGGACGAGGTGGCTGGGCGGCTGCGCGGGGCGCTCGGCGCGTAGGCCGGGATCCCCTCCGTCGTTGGTCGTGTTCTTGTCAGCGGGCTCTGGCCTTCTGAATGATGCGTACTGACTCCTCGACGAGGGCGTCGAACATCGCCCGGCCCTTGGCCGCCGTCGCGAGCGTGGGGTCGCCGAAGACCCCGCTCTCGCTGACGTTGCCCAACTGCTCGGCCCCGTAGGCGTACTCCTCCGAGAACGGGGGGTACTCGCGGACGGCCTTGGCCATGTCGACGAGATCCGGCCGCGCGTCGAGCAGCAGCGACGTCTCGAACTCGCAGGCGTGGATCATCCCGTGCCACGTCTCCGACTCGAGGTGCTCAGCGAGGATCTCACTCAACTTCGGGTAGAAGAGGCGCAGCACCGGGAAGGACGAGCGGGCGGCGTGGTCGCGGACGACATACTTCATGGTGGTCACGTTCGACTCGTGACCGTCGGCGATCACGAGCATGCCGAAGCCGCTCCGCTCGGCGCTCTCCACGACGTCCCCGAGGTAGGCCTCGAGTGTTCGGTGCCCCACCGTCACAGTTCCGGGGGTGTCCTTCCACACCCAGGAGTAGCCGAAAGGCACCGTCGGGAGCACAATCCCGTCCACCCGGTCCCCGATCCGACGCGCGTACTCCTCAGCGAGGAAACTGTCGGTCCCGAGCGGCAGGTGGTGACCGTGCTGCTCGGTGGCCCCGATCGGGAGGATCGCGATGGGCCGCTCGGCCATCCGGGCCGCGAGCTCGTCCCGGGTCATCTCTGCCAGCAGAGTCATTCAATCTCCCTAGAAGGCACCGAGCCAGGTGGCCGGGTTGTCGTGGAAGAACTTGTCCACCACATCTGCCGGTATTCCCTCGTCCACCAGCCGCGGCGCGAACACCGTCTTGATGAATCGAAGCCCAGGCCCGCCGCCGTAGCCCTCGAGGTAGCTCTGCCGACCCATGTCCCCGGAGATGAGGAGCTTGTCGGCGAAGCCGTGGTCGACCACGCTGCGGATGAGTTCGACGCGCACACTGTCCGGGTAGTACTTCACCTTCCCGGGGCCGTCAAACTCGACGTACGCCCCCCGATCCAGGAGACGGAGGTGGTAGTACGGGTCGGCGTTGCGGTCGGAGTGGCCGACGCAGACCCGTTCGAGCGGCAAGCCCTCGGACTCGAGGATGTCGAGCATCTCCATCCCCATCGTCCCGGCCTCTGTGTGCAGCCACACGGGCGCTCCGGTCTCCAACGATGCGCGAGCGGCGGCGACCGTCGTCTTGCGCTCCAGGGGGTGGATGACGTTGTACCAAGACCCGCCCTTGATCAGGCCGGCTCTCGCATCGCTGCCGTCCATCCCCTCGGTGAGGTCCTTCACCATGCGCTCGACCAAGAACTCGACCGAGACGATCTCCACCCACCTCGGGTAGTAGACGTGCTTGTTGAATCCAGTGAGCCCAAGGACGTGGACGCCAGAGTCCTGCGCCAGGCGCTTGAGGACGGCGCCGTTGCGTCCGTAGTCCAGCGGCGAACCGTCTACCACGGTCCCCCCGCCCACCGACCGGAACAGCTGCAGCTCGTACAGCGAGGACTCGTAGGTGGTGAGTTCAAGGTCCCGATCTGGTTGGGACGCTGGGGGGCTGCACCACAGGTGCTCGTGCGGATACGTGAAGCCAAGGTCGTTCGCGTCGATGTCGCCGAGGACTGTGCGTACCTTTGCCATGAGATCTCCCTCTTGTCTAGACGCCGAACAGCAGGCCCACCGCGCGCATGAGCGCGACCACGAGGATCGCGTCCGGCGAGGCGAACCACAGGCCGGTGATGCCGTAATCGTCGAGGCCTACGAGTGGGTAGGCGACGGCAACGATGAACTGGAACAGGAAGCCGAGCAGGAACCCTGCGATGACCGCACCACGACGTCCGCCCATCGCGTTGCCGAATACACCGGCCGCTGCGCCCATGAAGAACAGGCCGATCACGGACGGCAGCACGACGACGGTTGTGAAGGTCGACAGCACGGTGGCGACCAGCCCGCCGACGACGGCCATGATAAAACCGATCGTCGTCGCGGTGGGGGCGAAGGCGTAGAAGATGGGCACGTCGAGGGCGGGCTTGGCGCCGGGGACGAGCTTCTCGCTGATGCCCTTGAAGGCGGGGATGAGCTCGCCGAGGAACATCCGCACCCCCTGGAGAAGGATGAGGATGCCGACGACGAACGTCAGCGCGTTGAGGACCACCATGAGGGGGGCCGGCTGTTCGCCGCTGAGCTCCGCCACCAGCTCCGGGCTGGCGAAGGCGGCAGCGACACCGTACACGAGGACCATGACGATGCTCATGAGCACCGACATCTCCTTGAGGAAGTCCAGCTTGGGGCTGATCTTCACGTCCTCGGTGGTCCTCTCCTTGTTGCCGAGCTTCCCGCCGATCCAGCCGGTGGCCCAGACGAGCGAGGAGCCGTAGAACCCGAAGGCCACGTTGTCGTTGCCGGTGACCTTGCGGACGAAGGGCTGGGCCAGGGCGGGGAACACGACCGAGGTGACGCCCTGGATGACACTGCCCACCCCCACGGCGGCCCAACCGCTCACACCCATCTGGTCGAGCACGATCGCGATGGTGGCTGCCATCGAGAACATCATGTGGCCGGTCAAGAAGATGTACTTCAGCGGTGTCAGCCGCGCGAACACGAGGTTGAGGAGGAAGCCGAAGACCAGGATGAAACTGGTCTCCATGCTCAGGACGGCCTGGACAGCGGCAGCAATTGCATTGTCCTCGGCAATCACACCTTCGAGGCCGAAGGCGTCCTCGAACATCTGGCTGAAGGGCACCAGGCTGTCGACGATGATCCCAGAACCGGCCTGGAGGATCATGAAGCCGAGAATCGTCTTCAGGGTTCCCTTGATGACGTCCGACGCCGCCCGCCGCATGGCGATCAGCCCGACCAGCGCGACGAAGCCGATGATGAAGGCAGGAGTCGAGAGGAAGCTCGTGATGAAGCCGAGCATGGCTACTTCACGTCACTCTGCTTGATGAAGTCAAGGAACTTGGCCTCGATCTCGGCCTTGTCGAGGATGTTGCTGATGCCGATGACAGGGACGTCGATGTCACTGAGCTCCTTGACGATCTCGCTGGACCCGAAGATCGCGTCGCAGTCGCGTCCTTTTACACTCGACATGTCGAGGGCCTCGCCCTGGACGTCGACGCCGTGCTTGCGTCCGATCTCCTGGATGTCCATGAGGAGCATGAGGCTCGTGCCGAAGCCCATGCCGCAGGTGGTGATGATCTTCATTGGTTCAGCCTTCCTGGAGGGGGTTGAACAGTTTGACGACCGTCTTAGGGTCGTCGGCCTGAAGGATCGTGGTGACCGCAGCGTCGTCCATGAGCACAGCGGAGAGCCTTCGCAGGACCGCGATGTGCGCATTGGCGTCCACACCGACGAGCGGGATCACCACGCTGACCGGGTCGTTGTGGGGGTGCCCGAAGGGCACCGGCTCGACGAGTCGCACCACGGCAATGCCCTCGCGCAGTGCACCGTTCTCGGGACGTGCGTGCGGCATGGCGATGTGCGGGGCGAGCACGATGTAAGGCCCGAGCTCGTGGTAGGCACGGACCATGGCATCGAGGTAGTCGGCTGTGGCCCGCCCGGCCTGGACGAGCAGCTGGCCGGCAAGCGTGATGGCGTGCTCGGCGTCGTCGGCGTGGGCATCGAGCAGGACGAGGGACTCGTCAATCTCCACGGGAACTCCCCTGTCGGCGTGGTGCGGGTTGGGCGAGACGGTTTCGTCCGCCCGTGAGCTGCGCGTGGTACTGGTACCGGTCGCCGCGGGCCACCATGTCCACGACCTCTACCGGGACGTCATGACTGTCGAGCGTGCGGCGGCGGACGTTCAGGACGGATGCGCCCTCTTCGATGTCCAGCAGAGCGGCCTCGACGGCCGTCGCTTCGCGGGCTCGGATCGTCTCCTCGCCCGAGACGAGCTCGAGTCCATAGGTGGCCGCCAACTCGTCGTAGAGCGAGTCCCCCTGCAGCCCGCGCTCGACGAGGCCGGGCACGGCACGCTCGTCGAGGAAGTTGACCATGATGGCGATGGGTGCGTCGCTGACGTGTCGGACGCGGGAGATGACGACGACGCTGTCGTCACGCTTGATCCCGAGCTCAGAGGCGATGCGGCGGCCAGCCTTCTCCCGTCGCAAGACCACATGGCTGCTCGAGGTGGGGACTCCTCGTTGGCGCATCTCGTCGGTCCAGCTGTAGACCCGACCGACATCCTGTGTCTCTGAGCGGGCGCGGACCTGCGTGCCACGGCCTTGACGCTTCTCCAGGTAGCCATCGCTGACGAGCGTCTCCACCGCCCGGCGCACGGTGGCGCGACTGACCCCGAACTCCTGCTCGAGCTCGGGCTCGGTCGGGATCATCTCGCCCACGCGCATCTGCGCGATGCGCGCGAGGAGCTTCTCCCGGACCTGCCGGTAGAGCGGCAGTCGCGCCATGGATGCTCCCACCCTAAACAACATGATGTGTGTCACCGGCGACACTAGGTCATGCGTATGTTTGAGGTCAACAGGCAAGGCGATCGACAGCACGGGCAGTGCCGGAACCACGTGGGCGTGCAGGCGTCGTCGGACAGCCCGGCAGGAGACAGCTGAGCTCTCCTGCGGGGTTCAGCTGGGTCCGCGGGCAGCGACGGGAGGTACGAGTGACCTCGTTGCTGGACTGGTTCCTTGACCGGTCTCCGCTCGACCCGACGTCTCTGTTGGGTCGTCCACGGTCCTGGCCGAGTCAGCGCGCCGACCAGGACGGTTGAGGGCTCAGCGCTCGGCCAGGATCCGCTCGGCGGCGAGCCACGCGAGCGCCATCGTCGGCGCCGCGGTGTTCCCGGCCACCTGGACCGGCAGGACCGAGGCGTCGACGACCCGCAGGCCGTCCACGCCGCGCACCCGCAGCTCGGGGTCCACCACGTCGTCGTCCGCCGGGCCCATCGCCGCCGACCCGACCGCGTGATAGATCCCGCCGCCGGTGTCCAGGGCGTAGTCGACGACCTGCTCGGGCGTCGAGACCGCGGGCCCCGGGTACTCCTCGTCGAGGACGTAGTCGGCCAGGGGCCCGGCGGCGAAGACCTCGCGCGCCACGCCCAGGATGGTGCTGGTGGCCCGCCGGTCGCCGTCGTCCTGGAGGAACCGCGCGTCGATGAGGGGGGCGTTCTCCGGAAGGCGGCCGGACAGGTGGATCGAGCCCTGCGTGGTCGGGCGGATCTGGTAGCCCAGGAACATCACGCCGGAGTGGCCCGCGAGCTTCATCGCCTCGCTGGTCGTGTCCAGGGCCATCGGGACGAAGATGCCGTGGATGTCGGGCCGGTCCAGGTCGGGGGAGGACTTGAACTGGCAGACCAGGTCGTACCCGCCGGTGGCGATCGGCCCGCTGCGGGTGAGGAGGTACTTGAACCCTTCCCAAGCTTGCTTAGGCACCGTGTTCAGCTGCTGGGTCGGGCCGATCTGCCGCTTCAGCCGCACCTGGACGGTGACGCCACGCTGCTCGATGACCCGCTCGCCGACGTTCGGGCTCTCCACCACGACGTCGACCCCGGCGCCGTGCAGCACGTCCGCCCGCCCGATGCCGGAGCGCTCCAGCAGCAGCGGTGTCTCGACGGTGCCGGCCGAGAGGATGACCTCCTTGCGGGCCCGCAGGTCCAGGGTCTGCCCGCCCTGGCGGGCGCGGACGCCCACGACCCGCGTGCCGTCGAGGATCAGGTAGCCGGCCCGGGTGCGGGTGAGCACGGTGAGGTTGCGGCGCCGGCGGACGGGCCGGACGAAGGCGCGGTAGGAGCTGGTGCGCAGGCCGTTTTTGATCGTGGACGGGGTGAAGCCGATGCGCTCGGTGTCGTGGGCGTTGGCGTCCGCCACCCGGTCCCAGCCGTAGCTCTGCGCGGCCGCCAGGATGGCGCCGACCACCTCGTCGTCGTTCTCGGTCACCGACACCCCGAGCGGGCCGCCCGCGCCGCGTAGCGGCGAGGCTCCGAGGTTGTGGTCCTCGATAGTCCGGTAGGCGGCGAGGAAGTGCTGCCAGTCCCACCCGGGGTTGCCCCGCGCCGCCAGGCCGTCGAAGTCCGCCTGGGCGCCGCGGGTCCACATCATCCCGTTGACGGCGGTGGAGCCGCCGAGCACCTTGCCGCGCGTCCAGGTCTCGACCTGCCCGCGCGGCCCGATGGGCCGGGTGGGGTAGTGGTAGGTGTAGCGGTCCCCGCGCAGGGTGAAGAAGAACCCCTTGGGGATGTGGAGCAGGGGGTTGGCGTCGCCGCCCCCGTACTCCAGGAGCAGGACGGAGCTCGTCGGGTCCGCCGAGAGCCGGTTGGCGAGCACCGACCCGGCGGCACCCGAGCCCACGACGATGTAGTCGACCTCCATGGCGATTCCGCACACCCCTCTGTCTGCTGGGACCGTCGTCCTGCACCCTTCGTCGAGAGCCGCCGACTGCTCCACGCTACTTGTGTCTAGCTTCCCTGGGTTCGTACGGAGAGGAGGCGTGGCCCTCGATGATCGACGAGATCACCGGGCCATCCCGACCCGGTGGTCTCGTGCCCGGCTGATGCCGTGCGGCGGGCGCCCTGACCGTGTGGGAGCTTCCCGACGGCGCCCAGCACCCTAGAGGGTCGCCCCGCACCCTGGAGAGAGGGCTGCCGCCGGCTACGGGCGCCCGGGTCGGGCTGTCGCCACCGGGTCCGGCGCTGACGATCACGAGCGTCCCGCCGTGGCCAAGGATCGTCCGGCACCGGCTCGGTCGCTGGCCTCGACGGCGGCAACCTGCTCCTGGACCGCGCGGATGCGCGCCACGTCGAGCTTCTCGGTGCGGTCGAACCGGTAGACGCCGTTCTGCTCCTGGAACACGTCGGTCAGCTGGGTGTAGCAGTAGCCGAACATGAGCGAGTCGCCGAGCAGGGCGTTCGTCAGGCCCGCGAAGCGCGCGTGGAACTCATCCTCGTCGGCAACGCGACGCCCGTAGCCCCACGACTCGCCGCGCACGTTCCCGGCGGCCGTGGCCGCCTCCTCGGGGTTCCACCAGATACCGCCGTACTCGCTCACGAAGTACGGCTGCCCGCGGTACGGCAGCGACCAGACCGAGCCGTCCTCGCGCCGGTTCTCCCACGGCTTGCCGTCCGCGAGACCGCCGACGAGCTCGGCGAACCGCTCGACGTCCTGCTCGTACAGGTGGGAGTCCCACACGTCCGTCTCGAGGACGCGATGGGAGTAGCCGCTCGCGTCGATCACCGGCCGCGACGGGTCCGCGAGCTTCGTCGCCAGGAACATCGCGCGCGTGACGTCGTCGAGCACGGTCATGCGGTCGTGCAGGTCCTGGAACGTCTCGTTGAGCGGGCACCACCCGACGATCGACGGGTGCGAGTGGTCGCGCTCGAGCGCCTCGAGCCACTGCGTGACGAACGACGCCGTGGGCTTCTGGTAGTCGCCCCTCGTGCCCTGGCCCGACGCGCCCCAGTCACCGAACTCGCCCCACACCAGGTAGCCGAGGCGGTCGGCGTGGAAGAGGTACCGCTCCTCGAACACCTTCTGGTGCAGGCGCGCGCCGTTGAAGCCGGCGGCGAGCCCGAGCTCGATGTCGCGCACGAGCGCCTCGTCGGCCGGGGCAGTCATGAGTGACTCGGGCCAGTAGCCCTGGTCCAGGACGAGGCGCTGGAACACCGCCTCACCGTTGATCCGCAACGCCTGGCCGTCGATCGACACCGACCGCAGGCCCGCGTACGAGCGCACGCGGTCCACGACCTCGCCCGCCGCGTCATGGACCTCGACGAGCACCCCGTAGAGATGGGGCTGGCCCGGACCCCACAGGTGCACCCGCTCGTCCGGCACGACGACGCGCAGCGCCGGTGCGAGGTCGAGGTCGGCGCGGGCGACCGCGCGCCCGACCTCACCGTCGGCGTCCGACACGCTCACGGTCAGGGTGTGGCCGCGGCGGTTGGCGGACAGCGGCACGACGACGTCGAAGGCCGAGCTCGCGACGTCGGGCGTGATCCGCGGGCGGCGCGCGTGCACGGCCGGGACGGGCTCCATCCAGACGGTCTGCCAGATGCCCGTCGTGCGGGTGTAGTTGCAGTGCGTGTTCGCGTACCAGGTCGCCTGCTTCCCGCGCGCCTGGACCGCGTCGCGCGGGTCGCGCGCGCGGACGACGACGGTCACCGTGTCCCCGGCGCTGGCGACGCCGTGCAGGTCGGCCGTGAACGGCGTGAACCCGCCGCGGTGGCGCGCGACCTCGACGCCGTCGACCCACACCGTGGTGTCGTGGTCCACGGCACCGAAGTGCAGCAGGACGTGGTGGTCGTCGCCGACCTCGGTCCACTCGGCCGGGATCGTGACCTCACGGCGGTACCAGACCGCCTCGAGGAAGTCCGTGTTCTCGACACCGGACAGCGCGGACTCCGGGGCGAACGGGACGAGGATGCTCCCGGCGAGCGGACGCTCGCGCAGACCGCGCTCGAGCCCGGAGTCGCCCTGGTCGATCTCGAACTCCCACAGCCCGTTGAGGTTGAGCCACCGCTCGCGGACCGCCTGCGGGCGCGGGTACTCCGGTCGCGGCACCTCTCCTGCCGTCGGTGCGCTCGGCGGGTCGAGCAGGTCGAGGGGCAGCGGCTGGGTCATGACGTCTCCATCGCGGTCGCCGATGATCGGGTGTCAGCGAGATCCGAACCTCGCACCCCCCGAAGTTACAACGTTGTACCAGGACAGTGCCAACACCACGCCTCCGCGGGCCGCGCGCCGCCCGCCCATGCAGCTGTGCCTGCGCTCCCCCAGGACCGTCGACGGCGCGCGAGCACAGGCACCAGCCGCCGACAACCCATTGCCTGAGCAGCGTGGACCACCCGTGCCTCAGCCACCCGGGCGCGAGCTCTCCCGCACCAGCAGCCGGTGCGGCACGACGGCGTCCATCGGCTCGCCAGGCCTGCCCTCCACCTGCGCGACGAGCCGCTCGACGGCGTGCTCGGCGATAGCCCGCACATCGGGCGCGACGGTCGTCAGTGTCGGGTTGGCGAACCGCCCGTCCTCGGTGTTGTCCCAGCCGACAACGGCGACGTCCTGCGGGACGCGCACACCGTTGGTCCGCAGCGCGTGCAGCGCACCGAGCGCGAGCAGGTCGTTCCCGCACAGGATCCCGTCGACCTCACCGATGCGCGCCAGAACGTCCTCGACGACGCGCGCGCCCGCGGCCCGGGTGTACAACGGCGCGGGGAGCACCCACTCGTCGCGCACCGGCAGGCCCGCCTCGCGGAGCGCCTCGGTGAACCCCCGCAGCCGGGGCGCCCCGGACCGCTCGGGCAGGCCGGGCTCGGCACCGAGGAACGCGAGCCGCCGGCGCCCACTCTCGAGCAGGTGACACGTCGCCTCGCGCGCCGCACGGACGTTGTCAATGCTGACGTGGTCCGTGTGCACGACGCCGGCGCGCGGGTCCGCGGGCCGCTCGCCCAGCAGCACCATCGGCGTGGTGCCGCGCAGGCCGTCGACGTCGGAGAGGCTGAGCTCGAGCGGGGAGAAGACGATCCCGTCGATGAGGCGGACGTCGAACCCGCGCGCCACGGCCTCCTCCGCCTCTCGGTGGCCGCGCGTCTCCTCGATGAACACGCGGTAGTCCCTCGCCGCCGCGGCCTCGATCACCGCATGCGCGAGCGTCGAGAAGTACGACGAGTCGATCTCCGGCACGGCGAGCGCGAGGATCTTGGTCCGGCCCTGTCGCAGCTGGCGCCCGGCGAGGCTCGGCCGGTAGCCGAGCTCGGTGATCACCCGCTCGACACGCTCGCGCGTCGCCGGGCCCACGCGCCCGGTGCCGTTGACGACGTTGGACACGGTCTTCCACGACACGCCCGCGGCCGCCGCGACGTCCTTGATCCCGGGCGGGCGCCGCGCCCGCCCGGCCAGCGCATCCGCAGGACCGCCCGTGGTCACGCCCTCGTCCTGTCGTTCTCCCACGGAGGCCCCCTCGTCTCGTCGCCCGACGTCGGCCACTTGACGACGGGGTGTGAGGTAGTACATGTTGATACAACGTTGGAACGCAACGTTGCACCGGAGCGAGGAGTCGAAGATGACCGCGCCACGAAGGGCGGGGCGGGCCCCGCTCGGCACCGCACCACCGGGCGTGTCCCGCCGAGGGTTCCTGCAGGCGGCGCTCGTCGGCGCCGGGGCGGTCGCCCTCGGCGGCACGCTCTCGGGCTGCGCGCCGGGCGCGAGCGCCGGCGACCGCACGACCGTCCGCATCTGGGACCTGTTCTCGGGCGCCGACGGCGAGCGGATGCAGTCCATGCAGGCCGAGGCGATGCGCGCGAACCCCGACGTCTCGGTCGAGTCGGTGACCCTCGCGTGGGGCTCTGCCTACTACACCAAGCTCGCCATGGCCTCCTCGGGCGGCCGCCCGCCGGAGGCCGCGGTCATGCACATGTCGCGCCTCGCGGGCTACGCGCCCGGCGGGCTGCTCGAGCCGTTCGACCTCGACGCGCTCGCCGACCTCGGGATCCGCGAGGAGAACTTCGCGCCCGCGGTGTGGAAGCGCGCCTCGTACGACGGCGAGCTCTACGCGCTCCCGCTCGACACGCACCCGTTCCTCACCTTCTACAACCGGGACATCGCGGGCCAGGCGGGGCTCATAGGTGCAGACGGTCTCCTGACGGAGCTCTCGTCGACCCAGGCGTTCCTCGACGCGGGCCGCGCGATGGCCGAGGTCACCGGCGACACCGGCATGGCGTTCGGGTACCTGCTCGACACCGCGCAGTCGTGGCGGCTCTTCTGGGGCCTGTACGCCCAGACCGGCGCCGGCTACGAGCTCAGGCCCGGTCGTCCGGCCGAGCTCGACGAGGGCGCCGCGACCGAGGTCGTGGAGTTCATGCAGGCGATGCTCGACGGCACGGTCGCCCCGCCGAACCAGGACTACCCCGGCGCGATCGCGAGCTTCGTCACCGGTCGCTCGGGTCTCATCGTCTCCGGCGAGTGGGAGCTGCCCGCGTTCCAGGCGGCCATCCCCGACGTCGGCGGCGCCCCATTCCCCACCCTGTTCGGCACGCCGGCGAACTACGCCGACTCGCACGCGTTCGTCCTCCCCCGCCAGGGCACGCCCGACCCCGCCCGGCGCGACGCCACCTACCGGATCCTCGCGAACCTGCTCGCCGAGGGCAGCCTGACGTGAGCCGGCGCCGGGCACATCCCCGCGTACCAGCCGGTGCTCTCCGACCCCGAGTACGCGGGGCTCACGCCCCAGCGCGACTACGCCCCGGCGGGCGACATCGTGGTGCTCGACCCGCCCGTGTGGTTCGCGGGCGCCGGGAGCGACTTTCAGGCACGCATGTGCGACGCCATGTCCAACGCGCTCCAGGGCCGGGCGACGGCCTCGAGCGCGGTGGAGCGGATGCTCCGCGAGATGAACCGCTTCCTCGAGACCCCGAACCCGGCCTGAGCCTGAGCCTGAGCCTGAGACGAGAGGACGACGATGACCGTCTCCAGCACCCCCGGCGTCGGGGCCACCACCCAGGGGACTGCGGCCGCCAGCAGCGCGTCCCCCACTCGCCGGCGGCCCGCCGCCGCCACGCCCGACCGTGCCAGGGGCACCCTCCGCTCCCGCGACCGCTCCGGCTACCTGTTCGTCGCGCCGTTCGTGCTCGCCGCCGCGCTCTTCCTCGGCTGGCCGATCGTGTCCGGCCTGTGGATGAGCCTGACGAACCGCAGCCTGACCGGCTCCGGCAACGAGTTCATCGGGCTCGCCAACTACGCCGAGGCGTTCGCCGACCCGCAGGTATGGCAGACGTTGTGGCACACCCTGCTCTTCACCGTCCTGACGACCGTGCCGCTCGTCGTGCTCGGCCTCGTCATGGCGCTGCTGGTGCACACCGGGCTGCCGGGCCAGTGGTTGTGGCGGACGTCGTTCTTCGCGTCCTACCTGCTGCCCGTCGCGGTCGTGACCGCGATCTTCGCGTGGGCGTTCCAGCCCGACATCGGCCTGTTCAACACCTGGCTCGGCAACCTCGGCATCCCACCCGTCGGCTGGCTCACCGAGGAGGGCGTCGCGATGCTGTCCGTCGCGCTCGTCACCGTGTGGTGGACGGTCGGGTTCAACTTCCTGCTCTACCTCGCCGCGCTCCAGGGCATCCCGGGGACGCTCTACGAGGCCGCGACGATCGACGGCGCGGGCGGCTGGCGGCGGCTCTTCTCGATCACCCTGCCGCAGCTCAAGAGCGTCACGGGCGTCATCCTCGTGCTCCAGCTCCTCGCGTCGCTCAAGGTCTTCGACCAGGTCTACCTGCTCACCGCGGGTGGCCCCAACGGCAGCACCCGACCGATCCTCGAATACATCTACGACACCGGGTTCACCAACTACCGCCTCGGCTACGCGTCGGCGATCTCCTACGTGTTCTTCGCGATCATCCTCGTCTTCACCCTCGTGCGGCTCCTGCCGAACCGGAAGGAGCGCTGACATGGCCAGCCTGACGGTCACCGAGCTCACCCGTCCTCACTCTCCCGCCGAGGCCGGCCCGGCCGGCGACGGCCGCATGACGTGGCGCGACCGCCGTCGCGCCCGGGCCGCCGAGAACCGGGCGATGACCCGCCTGACGCTCGGCACGAGCCGGTGGGCCCGCGGCCTGGCGCTCGCGGTGCTCCTCGTGCTCGCCGCCGCGTGGCTGGTCCCGTTCCTCTGGGGCGTGGACACCTCGTTCAAGTCCGAGACCGACGCGGCGACGAGCGCGACCTGGCTCCCGCCGTCGGGCTTCACGCTCGACGCCTACCGCGAGGTCCTCTCGCGCGGCGACGTCCTGCGGTGGACGTGGAACACGACACTCGTCGCGGCGGCCGTCACGGCGATCACGGTGCTCATCTCGGCGATGGCCGCGTACGCGTTCTCGCGGACCCTGTTCCGCGGCCGCAAGGCCCTCCTCGCGGTCACGGTCGCGGCGATCCTCGTCCCGCCGCAGATCCTCATCGTGCCGCTGTTCCAGCAGATGCAGGCCTTCGGCCTGGTGGACACGCTCGCCGCGGTGGTCCTGCCGCAGGTCGTCGCGCCCGTCATGGTGTTCATCCTCAAGGGCTTCTTCGACGCCATCCCCGAGGAGCTGCTCGACGCCGCACGCATCGATGGCGCGGGGCCGTGGCGCCTGTTCTGGACGATCGTGGTCCCGCTGTCGCGCTCGATCCTCATGGCCGTCGCGATCTTCGTGTTCATCGGCGCGTGGAACAACTTCCTGTGGCCGTTCATCGTCACCAACGACCCCGCGCTCATGACGCTCCCCGTCGGCCTGGCGACCGTGAAGAGCGCCTACGGCGTCCAGTACGCACAGACCATGGCCGCGGCCGTCGTCGCCGCGCTCCCCCTGCTCGTCGTGTTCATGCTGTTCCAGCGCCGCATCGTGCAGAGCGTCGCGACGACCGGGATGGGCGGGCAGTAGCCGTCCCGTCGGCACCGCTGCCGATCCCGTCGTGGCTCACGCACGCTCCCGGCTGCTCGCCGGCCAGCCACGGCGGTCAGCGGCGCGGCGGGCGCCACAGCACCAGCGCGCCGCCGCTGGCGGTCTCGACCCGGCGCACCCGGGTGCCGCGCGGCACGGCGACGACGTCGCCGGTGGGGTCGGCGGCGAAGATGCGGTGCCCGGGCTCGGCGGCCGCGCGGAGCCGGTCGTTCTCGGCGCGGACCCGGGCGAGCTCGCGCTCCAGGTCCGCGAGCTCGCGCTCCAGGTCCATGATCCGCTTGATGCCGGCGAGGTTGATGCCCTCGTCCTGGCTGAGCCGCTGCACCTGCCGGAGCAGCGCGACGTCGCCGAGGGAGTAGCGCCGTCCCCGGCCGGCGGTGCGGCGGGGCTCGACGAGCCCCAGCCGGTCGTACTGCCGCAGCGTCTGCGGATGCATGCCGGCCAGCTCGGCGGCCACGGAGATCGTCAGGATCGTCGCATCGTCGTGCGCGTCGGTGCTCGCCACCTGGCTCCTCCTCTCTCGCTACCGGTGCGCTGCCACCAGCGTGGTCCCTGCCGGCGGCGGTCGCGCTCCCACCAAGCTGTGCGCTGCCGTCAGCGGGCGGCCAGCGCCGCCAGGCCCTCCCGGGGGTTCGCCCCGTCGTTGGCCCGGGCGAACTCCTGCACCGCGGCCTTGGCCTTGGCCGACAGCCGCGACGGGACCACCACGTTGACGGTGACCAGCAGGTCCCCGCTGGCGGCGCCGCGGCGGCGCACGCGCAGCGTCCGGCCCGACGGCGTGCCGGCCGCGACCTTGACCTTCACCGTCTCGCCCTCGGGGGTGGGCACCTCGATGGTGGCGCCCAGCGCCGCCTCGTCGAAGGTGATCGGGACGGTCAGACGGACGTTCTTGCCGTCCAGGGAGAACAGCGGGTGCGGCTCGACGGCGACCGTGACGATGAGGTCGCCGGGCTCGCCGCCGTTGGTCCCGGGCTGGCCCTTGCCCCGGATCCGGATCTTCTGCCCGTCGTGCACGCCGGCCGGGATGCGGGTGGTGACCACCCGGCCGTCCACGGTCAGCTGCACGGTGGCGCCGGTCAGCGCCTGCCGGAAGGGCAGGGTGGCCGAGGCGACGACGTCGGCCCCGCGCTGGGGCCGCCGTCGGGAGCCGAAGCCGCCGGCGCTGCCGCCGAACATCCCGGACAGGATGTCCTCGAAGCCGCCGGTGGGCATGCCCTGCCCCTGGGTGGTGTAGCGGACCCGCGTGCCGCCCGGCGCGCCGGCGCCGAACATCCCGCCGAACAGGTCCTCGAAGCCGGCGCCGCCGCCGCCGGTCCCGGCGGAGAACCGGGGCCCGCCGCCGGCCATCGCGCGCAGCGCGTCGTACTGCTTGCGCTGCTCGGGGTCGGAGAGCACGGCGTAGGCCTCGCCGATCGCCTTGAACCGGTCCTCGGCCTTGGCGTCCCCCGGGTTCTGGTCCGGGTGGTACTTCCGGGCGAGCTTGCGGTAGGCCTTCTTGATGGCGTCGGCATCGGCGTCCTTGGCGACCCCGAGCGTGGCGTAGAAGTCCTTCTCCAGCCAGTCCTGTCCGGTCATCGCCCCTCACCTCCTCCATCGCGGCGTGCCGCGGCGGGAGACCCGCCGCGGCACCTGGCCTGCATCATGCCCGGTCCCCCGGGCCGGCTGCCCGCCACATCATGCCGGGCCGGTCACCGCCACCCGGGCGGCGCGCAGCACGCGCTCGCCCACGCGGTAGCCCGGCTGCAGCACCTGGCTGACCGTGGTGGCCGTGGCCTCCGGGTCGGTGCTGTGCATGAGCGCCTCGTGCACCTCGGGGTCGAACTCCTCCCCGACCGCGGCGAAGCGAACCACGCCGAAGCGCTGCTCCAGCGTGCCCTCCAGCTTCTCCGCGATCGCGGCGAACGGCCCGGTCAGGTCCCCGTGCTGGCGGGCGAGCTCGATCTCGTCGAGCACCCCGAGGAGCGCCTCGACGACGTCCTGCACGCCCTCCTGCCGGTGCACGGCGGCCTCTGCCTTGGCCCGGCGGACGTAGGCGTTGTACTCCTGCTGGACGTTGTAGACGTCGGCGTTGCGGCGGGCCAGCTGGTCGGCCAGGTCGAGCGCCTCGGCCTGGGCCTTGGCCAGCTCCCCGCTCGGGTCGGCCGCGGCCGGGGCACTGGTGGCGGGCGCCGCGCCGGCGGCGGCCGGGGCGCTGGTGCCCGCGGCGCCGCCGGCCGCCGTCGTCCCGTCCGGGCCGGCGGCCCCGGCCGGCGCCGTGGCACCGGTCTGGGCCGGGCCGGCCTGGGCCCCGCCGGTGGCCGCGCCCGCGGCCGCACCGGTACCGGCCGCCGTCGTGCGGGCCTTGCCGGTCTCCGGGTCGATCCGGCGCTTGTCGGTCACCACGGGCCTGTCGTAGCCCGCCTCCTCCGGGGTCTGTGCGGTCACTTGGCCTCCTCGTCGTCGACGATCTCGGCGTCGACCACGTCATCGTCTGCGCCGCGGGCGGCCTGGCCGTCCGGGCCGGGCTGCTCCTGCGCACCGCCCTGGGCGCCCTGCTGGGCGTAGAGGGCCTCGCCGATCCGCTGGCTCTTGGTGGTGAGCTCGGCCTGAGCCGTGCGGATCGCCTCGACGTCCTCGCCCTCGAGCGCCTTCTTCACCGCGTCGACGGCGCCGCGCACGTCGGTGGCGACGTCCTCGGGCAGCTTGTCGGCGTTGTCGGTGAGGAGCTTCTCGGTGGCGTACACCTGCTGCTCGGCGGTGTTGCGCAGGTCGGCCTCCTCCCGGCGGCGGGCGTCCTCGGCGGCGTGCGCCTCGGCCTCCTTGACCATCCGGTCGATCTCGTCCTTGGGCAGGGCCGAGCCGCCGGTGATGGTCATCGACTGCTCCTTGCCGGTGCCCCGGTCCTTGGCCGAGACGTGCACGATGCCGTTGGCGTCGATGTCGAAGGTGACCTCGATCTGCGGCATCCCGCGCGGCGCCGGGGCGATCCCGGTCAGCTCGAAGGTGCCCAGCGGCTTGTTGTCCCGGGCGAACTCGCGCTCGCCCTGGAAGACCTGGATGAGCACGCTCGGCTGGTTGTCCTCGGCGGTGGAGAACACCTCCGACCGCTTGGTCGGGATGGCCGTGTTGCGCTCGATGAGCTTGGTCATCACCCCGCCCTTGGTCTCGATGCCCAGGGACAGCGGGGTGACGTCGATGAGCAGGACGTCCTTGCGGTCACCGCGGATGACGCCGGCCTGCAGGGCGGCGCCGACGGCGACGACCTCGTCCGGGTTGACGCCCTTGTTCGGCTCCTTGCCGCCGGTGAGCCCGCGCACGACGTCGGTCACGGCCGGCATGCGGGTGGAGCCACCCACGAGCACGACGTGGTCGATGTCGGAGACGGAGATGCCGGCGTCCTTGATGACGTTGTGGAACGGAGTCTTGGTCCGCTCCAGCAGGTCCGAGGTCATCTCCTCGAAGGCGGCGCGGGTGAGCCGCTCGTCGAGGTGGATCGGGCCGGACTCGCTCATCGAGAGGTACTGCAGGGAGATGTTGGTGCTCGTCGTGGAGGAGAGCTCCTTCTTGGCCTGCTCGGCCGCCTCCCGCAGGCGCTGCAGGGCGATGCGATCCTTGGCCAGGTCCACGCCGTCCTTGTTCTTCACCTGCTTGACGAGCCAGTCCACGATCCGCTGGTCCCAGTCGTCACCGCCGAGGCGGTTGTCGCCGTTGGTGGCGCGGACCTGGATGGTGGAGAAGTTGTCCTCGTCCTTGCCCACCTCGAGCAGGGACACGTCGAAGGTGCCGCCACCGAGGTCGAAGACGAGGATGAGCTCGTCCTCCTTGCCCTTCTCCAGCCCGTAGGCCAGGGCGGCCGCGGTGGGCTCGTTGATGATGCGCAGGACGTTCAGCCCGGCGACCTGCCCGGCGTCCTTGGTGGCCTGCCGCTCGGCGTCGTTGAAGTAGGCCGGCACGGTGATGACCGCGTCGGTCACCGGCTCGCCGAGGTAGGACTCGGCGTCCTTCTTCAGCTTGCCGAGGATCCGCGCGGAGATCTCCTGCGGGGTGTACTTCTTGCCGTCGATCTCCTTGGTCCACGGCGTGCCCATGTGCCGCTTGACCGAGGTGATGGTCCGGTCCACGTTGGTCACGGCCTGCCGCTTGGCGACCTCGCCGACCAGCACCTCGCCGGACTTGCTGAAGGCGACCACCGAGGGCGTGGTGCGCGCCCCCTCGGCGTTCGCGATGACGGTGGGCTCGCCACCCTCGAGGACGGCGACCACGGAGTTGGTGGTGCCCAGGTCGATCCCGACCGCTCGTGCCATGTGCGTGCTCCTTCGTCTCGGTGCCTGGCACGTCCGCGCCAGGTCTTGAGCCTGATGCACTCAAGTCTGACGCCCGGCGGTGAGATGTCCAAATCGAGCGTCGCAGACTTGAGTCTGCCTGGCTCAACTACCGAGGGTCCCCGATTGTTCCCGACGGCGGCCGGGCGGGTGGGGCGGCGCCCGGTCCGTGGGGTCGCTGGCTCCCGCGCTGCGGACGTCGAGCGCCGGCAGCTCGGCAGGCACAGGGCCGCGTCGAGATGCGACGACCACCGCCTGGCGCGGTGCGACCTTGGCACCGGTCAGCCGGGAGCTCGGGCAGGGTGCATGATGATCACCCCCGAGGGAGCAGCGGTCAGCCAGGGACATCTCGTCTCTGGCCAGGGCCCTCGGTGACAACTCCAGCAACGGCTCTGGCTAGAGCCCTTGGTGACGACGCCAGCAACGGCTCTGGCTAGAGACCTTGCTGGAATTGTCACCAGTTGGTGTTACATTTACAGCATGCGCATGTCCGGCCTTGCGACGCTCACCGAGCTCGCCGCCGGTCAGTGGGGGCTGGTGACCACGGCCCAGGCGCACCAGGCCGGGATCTCGCGCATGCAGCTAAGCCGCCTGGTCGAGGCCGGCATCCTCGATCGCGTCGCGCACGGCGTCTATGCCACGCCCGCAGTCCTGGGTGATGAGCTGCTCGGGCTGCGCGCCGCGTGGATCGCGCTGCAACCGCGGCGGGCCGTGGTCGAGCGCCTGGCGGATCCGGTCCGCGCCGGCGTCGTCTCGCACGCGTCCGCCGCGCAGCTGCACGGCCTGGGCGACCTGCTCGCCGACGAGCACGAGCTCACCCTGCCGACGCGCTACCAGTCCACCCGCCCGGGCGTACGGGTGCACCGCGGCACCCTGACGCCGGCCGACGTCACCCTGGTCGCGGGCCTGCCGGTCACCACCGCCGCGCGCACGGTCCGCGACCTGCTGGCCGCCGGGCACGACCTCGAGCACGTCGGCCAGGTAGCGGCCGACGCCGTTCGCCATGGCGCGGCCGACACCCGTGCGCTCGTGCGCGCGCTCGAGCCGGTCGTCCGCCGCTACGACGCGGCCGACGCGGCTGCGCTGACCGCCCAGCTGCTGCAGGCCGGCGGCCTGGCCCCGCGCGCGCTCGGTGACCGGCTGGTCGGGTCGGACGCCGGCGCCGACCTGGTCGCCCGCTCCCTCGGCGATCGCGTGGCCCGGTCCCCCGAGACTGCCAAGCTCGTCGAGGACCTCATCACCCTCGTGGGAACCGCAGCGAGCAGCCCCGGGCTGCGCGCCGGCCTGGGGAAGAGGGCCGAGCGCATCCGTGAGACGGTCGCGCCGGTCAACGAGACGCTCGCCGGCAAGCACACCTCCACCCGCGCCGCAGCGCGCGCCCGCCTCGCCGCCGCGATGCCGAGCCCCGAGACCCGCCAGAGAATCTCCGCCTGGCTCGAGGACCCGGACAACCAGACAGTTCTGCAGCAGCTTCTCCTTGCGCTGCAGGCCGCCGCCCGAGCCACCGCCGCCCCCAGCGCGCCCGACGCCGACGACGAGGACGACGACGTTGTGGAGGGTGAGGATCGGCCGCGAACGCGACCGGGTACCGCGATGGCGTGACGCTGGGGCGTGCGATCAGGGACCGTGCCCGCGCGGCCTCCAAGGCGACGGGGCGCCCGGCGAACGAGATCGTGCGCAGGTTCGTCTATGACCGGTTCCTCGCCCGCGTGTTCGCCGACCCCAGCGCCCCCCTGGGTGCTCAAGGGCCGCACAGCCGTGCTGGCGCGGGTCAATGACGCCCGGCACAGCAAGGACGTCGACCTCCTGAGCAGCCTCGGGGACATCGACGCCGCGCTCGAGGTGCTGCGCGCGGCCGCGGCCGTCGACCTCGCCGACCACTTCCGGTTCGTGATCCGCACCGTGCGCCCTTCCGGCGGTGCCGCCAAGCAGCCAGACGTCGCGGGCTACCGGGTGCAGGTCGACGCCTACTGCGGCACCCGACGGTGCGAGGCCTTCGGCGTCGACCTGGTCACCGGCTCGCTGATGACCACCGAGCCGGAGGTCGTGCGCTCGAGCCTGCCGCTGGAGGTGCCGGGCCTGCCGCCGCCGACCGTGCGTGTCTACCCCGTCGTCGACCACATCGCCGACAAGCTCGCCGCCACCCAGACCGTCTACACCGACGGCACCCGCTCCAGCCGCCCGCGAGACCTCGTCGACCTCGTCGTGCTCGCCCGCACCCAGCCCGTCGACGGCGAGAAGCTGCACAATGCGATCGTCGCCGAGCGCCTGCATCGCCGCCTGCCGGCCACCGAGACCTTCACCGTCCCGCCGGCCTGGGCCACGACCTACCCACCGCTGGCCGCCAGGACACCGCACTGCGACGGCCTGAACGACCTCGGAGCAGCGGTCCGCCTCGTCGCGGCGTCCTTGGAGCCAGCGATGAGCGGTGCCGCCGCCGGGCAGCGATGGGCACCGGCCGAGATGCGATGGTCACTCTGGCGCCCGGAGGGCCACATCGGCCGTTGCGGCACCTCCCCGCACGGACACGTCAGGTGAGACTGACACCTATCCGGGCAGCAGACCCGCTCTACCGCGACACGCGGGGCCGCCGCTAGCCATGTGACATCCGATGGAATACGCTCACGGTCATGTCACATCTTCGGGCGGTGTACGTTGCGGACCTCCACACGATCGCGGACGAGGTCCGCGAGGTTCTCTCCGAGCGCGGCCACCAGGTCGACACCGCACTCGAGCTGGATGAGGCCTTCCGTGCCACCGGGCGCGTTGAGTCCGAACTGCTGCGATCGCTCATCGCCGACGGGGTACGCCGCGGCGCCAGTTTGGTAGGTCACCACATCGACCGATCACGGGGCGCGGTCGAGATCACCATCTCCACCGGCACCACGCTCTGCGTCTTCCGGCTGCGCCGTGCTGAACGCCGCGCCGACGGCTCCTACAGCATTCCGACCAACAGCGCGGCCGCCTGGGGCACGCTCGACGAAGCGACGCTCGACATCCTCGAGCACTGGGTACTCGGCTTCACCGTCAACGACGGCGGATCCCTAGACGAGCTGTTCGCAGCCGAGGTGCTCGGTGTCGAGGGTGGAACACCGGGACACCTCAAGCTCGGCACGCCGATCCTGCTCGGCACCGGCACGCACGGCGGCCCGACGCGCAAGTTCGAGCCGCGCGCCGAAGGCCTCCCGGGCTTCGACGAGGACGACAACGAGTTCGGCGTTGGGCACGACGCCGGCTGACGAGAACGAAGATCAGGGAAAGACGACCACCATGAACCAAGCCACCGTTGGCGAGCGAGTCCGGCGCCTGCGTCTTGCCTCAGGGCTGTCACAGGCGGACCTCGCGATGGCAAGCGGACAGGCGTCCGGCTCGATCTCCATGCTGGAGAACGGCAGACTTCCGCTGACAGACGAGTTGTTGGGGGCCATCACACGCTCGCTGGACTGCGACCCGGCATACTTGGTGGCGGAATCACGCGAGCCCCTCACGACCAAGCCGTGGCTACGCGCCTACGCAGACGCGTCGAAGCGGGCTGTCGACCGGGCAGTGGCCGACAGCACGACCGCTGTCGACGTGATCCGCCGCCTCGGACTAGAGCAGCTCCCAGACACGCTCCCGCTGTTCGGCGGCGACGCCAACGACGACGACGCGATCGAGCAGTTCGCTCTGGAGGTCCGTGAAGCCGCCGGGCTCGACCGCGACGACGTTGTTCCCAACGCGATCCGAGCCACTGAACGACTGGGATGCGTCGTGCTGCCGATGGATGCCGAACTCGGTCGCCACCTTGGACTCTCGCTGCGGGTCGACTCGACTGCAGTCATCCGAGTCGCAAGACCGTCGGCTTCGCCAGAGCACCACATCCCAGGCGACAGGCAGCGCTTCACGCTCGCGCACGAACTCGGCCACCTCACACTCCACCACGCGAGCCCACCTCCCGACACTCCTGCGCAGGCAACCCGAATCGAGAAGCAGGCACACCGCTTCGCCGGAGCCTTCCTCGCTCCCGGGGACGCACTCCTCGCAGACCTGGACCGTTCAGGAGGGCGCGTCACCCTTTCGACCCTGTCGACCCTGAAGGCGACGTGGGGCATCGCGATCAAGGCGCTCGTAGTGAGACTCCAGCAACTGGGAGTGATCGACGCGGAGCACGCCAGGAGCCTCTACAAGCAGATCTCGGCCCGTGGCTGGAACAAGGGCGAACCCGTCGAGGTCGGCAACGAGGACGCGATCTGGATGGAACGAGCGCTGGCAAAGCGCGCTCGCTCGTCGAACGGCTTGGCGCTCGACATGCCTCACACCGTCGGACTCGGCCGCCGGTACTTCGACGCATGGACGAACTGGTCCCCAACTCCCGCTTCCGGACCAGCCGCAACGGTACTTGAATTCCGACGCCCCCGTACTCAACACCGGTGACGCCCTGGGCGTCACCGGTCCCACCTGCGCTCCGAGTCAGCACAGTCGCAAGCTCCGTGGGTGCCACGGCGCGTACGTCGCTGCTGAGCGGACGGAGCGCCGGGCTGGACTGATCCTGGACAACAACTCCCTCGACGAGCTTGGTGCAGCAGCCCTGTGCGACAGCAGCCGACCGCCGCGTCTGCCATCGGGCAGGTCAGCGCGACGGTCGGTGGAGCAGCCGGGTGATTCCCTACAGCCGTCGGGACGACGACGCCTCCGAGTTGCGCAGCTCCGGGCGCAATGCGCGCCATACCCCGCGGCACGACGCGTCCGATGGCCAGCCGACCGGCTACAGGTCGGGATCCCGCCTGGCACGGGATGGGGTCTGCCGGTACCTCTCTTCACGCGGACTGGTTGCCCTGGTGCGGCACTGGTGTTCTGGCTGAGCCCCCTTCCTCTGCTGTGGGCTTCCACGCGGCTTCTTGGGCCCCGCACTGCTCGACCCGCCGTGACACCGCGCGGCCGGAAAGGAAACTCCATGACCACCACGCAGACCTCCCCTGCGTCACCGACCATCGCGGGCGCGCCTGCTGCCTCCAGTCCGCCGGCGCGCCTGCCGCTGACGGTGTGGCTCCTGGGTGCCGTCGCGTTCGTGATGGGCACCACTGAGCTCGTCCTCGCGGGCCTGCTGCCCCAGTTGGCCTCGTCGTTCGACGTGACGCTCGCGCAGGCGGGCCTGCTCATCACGGTCTTCGCCGTCGGCATGATGATCGGGGCGCCGCTGATGGCGCTGGCCACCCTCAGCCTCAGGGCACCTCGAGCGCGCCCCACCGAACCTCGAGGCCGCCACCGCGATGGTCGACAAGCGGGTCGGTGTACGGGACGCCTCGGCGAGACAGCGGGCGTCTCATGCTGGTGTCAACGCCGAGCTGATCGCGTCGTTCGGTCGGGCCCGCCGGCGTCCACCGCCCGCTCGCCGTCGCACGGCCGACCCGCCGACCCGCCGCCCCGGTCGCCGTCGTGCGCACCATCCGCGACCATGGGCAGACGCCACCTTGCCGGAGGTCCCATGAGCACCCTCGTCGCCGTCACCGGGGCGACCGGCTACGTCGGCGGGCTCGTCGCCCGCCACCTCGACGCCGCCGGCACCGCCCAGCGCCTGCTCGTGCGCAACCCGTCCAGCCCTCGCCTGCCCGTCCTGCCGACGGCGGTCGGGGTCGCCGCCGCCGACTACGCCGACCTCGGCGCCGCCCGCGACGCCCTGCGCGGCGTCGACGTGCTGCTCATGGTGTCCGGGCACGAGAGCCCCACCCGGGTGCGGGACCACGCCACGTTCGTCGACGCCGCCGCCGAGGCCGGCGTGCGGCACGTCGTCTACACGTCCTTCGCCGCGGCGGCTCCCGACGCCACCTTCACCTTCGCCCGGGACCACTTCGCGACCGAGGAGCACATCAAGGCGTCCGGGATGGCGTGGACCTTCCTGCGCGACACGTTCTACCTCAACCTGCTGGAGCAGTTCGTCGGTGACGACGGCGTCATCCGCGGACCCGCCGACGACGGGCGGTGCGCGTTCGTCGCCCGGGACGACGTCGCGCGCGCCGCAGCCGCGGTGCTGCGCGACCCCGACCCCCACGCCCGGCGCACCTACGACCTCACCGGCCCCGAGGGCCTGAGCCTGACCGACGTCGCGCGCACCATCAGCGACGTGCGCCGGACGCCGGTCACCTTCCACGACGAGACCGTCGAGGAGGCCTACGCCTCCCGGGCGTCCTACGGCGCCCCCGACTGGCAGGTCGACGCCTGGGTCTCCACCTACACGGCAATCGCGAGCGACGTGATGGCCCGCCCGAGCGACGCCGTCGAACGGCTCACCGGCACGCCGCCCATGAGCCTCGAGCAGTTCCTCCGGACGCACTGAGCCTGCCTCGCCTCCGGCCGGCGGCCCTACCGAGGACCGTCCTTCCTGGGGCGGCCGCGGCCGCGCTTGTGCGCCACCACGACCCCGTTGACGAAGACCTCACCACCCCAGACACCCCACGGCTCGTGCCGCTCGAGCGCGCCGGCGAGGCAGGCACGGCGGACCGGGCACCTGCGGCAGAGCGCCTTCGCCAGCTCCACGTCAACGCTGCGCTCGGCGAACCACAGGTCGCCGGCGCCTGACGCCTGGCACGGGGTCGCCGGGGCGGGTGCGGTCCTCATCGTTCGTCTGGCGGCAGGACGCGACGGGAGGGTGAGCTGTTGCATGCCAGCTCCTTCGGGCAGGCTCGGGGCGGGTCGACCGGCTGGTGAGCCGGAGATCGAGGTCGTCGCCACTCTCGGCCCCCGCCATCCAGCGCGGGTGCGGTAGCGTTCAGCACGGCCGGAAACCTGGGCACTCTGTCGCATCCCTTGGCACGCTCTGCCGGGCCGAGGACGCGCCCTCCCAGCACCGGCGAGCCCACACGCGCACGTCATGCGATGGCGGTCATGCCATACATGTCATCCGCGAACTCGTCGTCGAACAAGCACGTCATAACTGCCGGGCTCTCCGCTGTTCGGAGCGGCGTCGTCGTGCGGTGGTGCGTCCGCGGAGAACTGGTCAGGAGCCCCTCGGCCGGTGCGGTCCGGTCCGCCAGCGGCGGAGCGCGACGCCGACGGCCAGCACGGCGATGCCCACGACGACGGCGGCCGGGGGCAGGGTCACGACGAGCGTGGCGCAGCCCAGGGCGCCGATCGCCTGGAGCGCCCGGGGGAAGCGGCGGTGCTCAGGGGCCTGGGTCCACGCGGCGAGGTTCGCGACGAGGTAGTACAGCAGCACCCCGAAGGAGGAGAACCCGATAGCACCGCGGAGGTCCACGGTGAGCACCAGCAGGCAGACGACGACGGCGAGGGCGACCTCGGCGCGGTGCGGCACCCGGTGCCGGGGATGGACGGCCGCCAGCCAGCGCGGCAGGTCGCCCTCGCGTGCCATGGCCAGGCTCGTCCGGCCGACGCCGGCGACGAGGGCGAGGAGCGCGCCGAGGGACGCGGCGGCGGCGCCGACCCGCACCACCGGCCCGGCCCACCCGGCCCCGCTCTGCCCGACCGCGGCGGCCAGGGGCGCCGTCGTCCTCGCGATGCCGTCGGCGCCCAGCGTGGTCAGGAGCGTGACGGCGACGACGGCGTAGACGAGAACGGTGATGCCGAGGGCGAGCTGGATCGCCCGGGGGATGGTCCGGGCCGGGTCCCGCACCTCCTCACCCATGGTGGCGATCCGCGCGTAACCGGCGAAGGCGAAGAACAGCAGGCCGGCGGACTGCAGGACGCCGTACCAGCCGCCGCGGGCACCGGCCCAGACGTCGACGCCCGACCACTGCGGGTCGCCGCCGGTCAGGCTCGCGGCGACGGCGGTGGTCAGGGCGAGCAGCACGAGCGTGACGAGGACCCGGGTCAGGCGGGCGGTGCGGGTGACGCCGCGGTAGTTGACCGCGGCGAGGACCGCGACCGCCCCGGCCGCGACCGGCCGCTCCCACCCCTCGGGTGCGGCGTAGGCGGCGAAGGTCAGTGCCATCGCCGCGCACGAGGCGGTCTTGCCGATGACGAAGCTCCAGCCGGCGAGGAAGCCCCACCACGGGCCGAGCCGCTCGCGCCCGTAGACGTAGGTGCCGCCGGATGTCGGGTACTGGGCGGCGAGCTGGGCGGAGGACGTGGCGTTGGCGTAGGCGACGACGGCGGCCACCACGAGCCCGACCAGCAGCGCCGCCCCCGCGGCCTGGGCCGCGGGCGCGAAGGCCACGAACACCCCGGCGCCGATCATCGAGCCCAGGCCGATGACCACGGCGTCGGCGGTGCCCAGGCGCCGCGCCAGGCGGTCGTGCTGCTGGCTCACGGACGGTCCCGCTCGCGGGGAACCCGTGCGGCCTCGGCCGGGACGGGCGGAATGCCCAGGCCGTCGAGGAGCCCGAGGACGCGAGCGCGGATCTCCTCGCGGATCGGGCGCACGGCATCGATGCCCTGCCCGGCCGGGTCGTCGAGCTCCCAGTCCTCGTACCGTGTGCCGGGGAAGACCGGGCACGCGTCTCCGCATCCCATGGTGACGACGACGTCGGAGGCCTGGACCGCGTCGGTGGTCAGCACCTTGGGGCGTTCAGCCCGGATGTCGATGCCGACCTCGAGCATGGCCTCGACGGCGACGGGGTTGATCTGGTCGGCGGGCATCGACCCGGCCGACCGGACCTCGACGGCCCCGCCCGACAGGTGCCGCAGGAAGCCCGCGGCCATCTGGGACCGGCCGGCGTTGTGGACGCAGACGAACAGGACGGAGGGGCGAGCGGCCGTCCGATGGGCGCTGGTCACGGGTGCTCCTTGGGCGCGGCGCCGTCGTGACTCGCAACCGTCACAGGTCCTTGCGCACGAAGGACACGGCGGCCAGCCCCCAGATCATCGCCACCCAGATCGCCGCCCACACCAGGTAGGCGGGCGTCAGCGGTGCCTCGCCCAGGAACGGGTTGCCCTCGAGCCCGCCGCCGAGCCGGGTCAGCGCCGGGTCCTGGAGCGCGTACATGGCTCCGCGCCACAGGCCGTCGGTGGGCAGGAGCATCCGCGAGACGGCACCCACGCGCGCGACGCCGTCGTTGCCGAGCGCCGCCCCGATGCCGCCGACGACGCCGGCGACCCAGGTAGCGCCGAAGAGGCCGACCGCGACCACGCCCGAGGCCATCGGCGAGATGACCGTCGAGAGCAGCAGGGCGAGGGTGAGCAGGACGACCGTCTGCGCGGCGAGCAGCGCGAGGGCGGCCGCGGGCTGCGGGGGCCAATAGCCCACCGTCCACCGGACGACGAGGCACTGGGCCAGCCCGGCGAGGACGACGAAGCCGCTGCCGGCCACGACCAGCCCGAGCCACTTGCCGAGCAGCAGCGCGGTGCGCCGGACCGGCCGGGCGAGCACCGCGAGCGCGACGCCGGACTCGATCTCGCCGGCCAGCGTCGGGCCGGCGAGGAAGGCGGTGCCCAGCGCGGCGATCAGGCTGAAACCGAACATCACCAGGTTGAGCAGCACGGAGGCGGCCAGGCGGGACTCGCCGGTGGTGAGCGCGGCGGTCCCGGTCTCGGCCGCCAGCCGGGAGAAGCCCCAGCCGCTCAGCGCCAGCAGCACGACGGTGAGCCCGGCGAGGGCCAGCAGCACGCGCCGGCGGGACGCCTCGCGCAGGGTGAGCGCGGCCATCGTCAAGGCGGTGCGGACGGTGGTCATCGCTCGCCGCCGTGGCCAGCCCGCAGGATGCCGAGCAGGCGCTCCTCCAGGCTGATCCGGGCGGGCTCGACGGCGTGCACCCGCACCCCGGCGGCGGCCAGGTCCCGGACGAGGTCGGGGACGGCGTCGTGGTCGTCGTCGGCGGGCAGCGTCACGGTGAACCAGTCGCCGGCGCGCTCGACTCCCCCGGTCCGGGCCAGCCGCGCCTCGGCGGCCGGGGAGAAGCCGGTCAGCCGCAGCCGGACCTCGCGCTGGCCGAGCAGCTCGGCCAGCGTCCCGGCCGCGGCGACCCGGCCCCGGTCGAGGATGACGACCCGGTCGCAGACCCGCTCCACCTCGCCGATCAGGTGGGAGTTGAGGAGCACCGCGACGCCCCGGGACCGCAGCCCGAGCACGACGTCGCGTACGTCGGCGCGGCCGAGCGGGTCCAGGGCGCTGGTCGGCTCGTCGAGGACCACGAGCTCCGGCCGGGCGACCAGGGCGACCGCCAGGCCGAGGCGCTGCTGCATGCCCTTGGAGAAGCCGCCCACGCGGTCCCCGGCGCGGTCGCCCAGGCCGACGAGGGCCAGGCTGTCGCGCTGCTCCGCGGGCGGGATCGCGGTGCCCGAGAGCCGGACGTGCAGCCTCAGCACCTCGGCGGCGGTGAGCCACTGCTGGTAGCGGAAGAGCTCGGGCAGGTACCCGACCCGGGCCCGGGACTGTGGGTCGCGCGCCGCCCGCCCGAGGAGCAGCACCTCGCCCGCGTCGGGCCGGACCAGGCCGAGCAGCATCTTGATGACGGTGGTCTTGCCGGCGCCGTTGGGCCCGAGCAGCCCGACCACCTCGCCGCGGCCCACGGTGAAGGACACATCGTCGACGGCGGTCTGCCGCCCGTAGCGCTTGCGCAGGCCGGAGCACCACACGGCGGGGCCGGCGGGCAGGCCGGTGACCAGGTCCGCGGCCGCGCCGACGTCCGCGGCGGCGTCGCGGTGGCCGGTGCCGACGGCGACGCCGGCACCGTCCGTGGCGGCGCGACCGACGGCGACGCCCGCACCGTCCGCGGCCGCGGCACCGGCGCCGTCGGTGGCCGCCGCACCGGCCTCGGCGGCCGCGGCACCGGCGCCGTCGGCGGGACCGGCGCCGGCCCGCTCGGCGGCCATGGTCAGCGCAGGTCCTCGGCGACCGACAGCACCTCGTCGGCGCCCAGCGCGCCGCCCACGGCGGTCACCACGCCGTCGTCCACCCAGACGACGGCGGCCACCGTCTGGTCCCGCGCGACCAGCACCGTGGCCGGGACGCCGTCGACCTGCGCCTGGGAGGTGGTGACCTCGTCGGCCGGCACCGGCAGCGGGAGGGTGGAGCCGTCCGGGTCGAGGGCCCGCAGCTGTGCGGCGAGGTCCTCGGGCAGCCCGGGCAGGGACAGCAGGTAGTCGCGGGCCGCCGCGAACGGCACGCCGGAGGAGTCCACGGTCGGGGCGACAGCGCGGGCCACGACCAGGGCCGGGACGTCCTGGTTGGACGACCAGACTGCGGCGACCCCGGGGCCGCCCTCCAGCCGGAACCGGCTGCCGTCGAGGCCGGCGGGGGGCGGCGGCAGCGTCTCTCCGGTCTCCGCGGTGGCCTGCGCGGCCTCCGCCGCCGAGAAGGTGAACTCTGCGCTCGCCGGCCCGCCGACCTTGAGCTCCGGCTCGCCGGTCACGCCCTGGGGTAGCTCGCCGACCTGCGGGACGTCGAGACCGGTCGCCTCCTCCGCGGCAGCGACGTCAGTGACCTCGGCCATGTCGGCCTCATCGACCACCTCGACGTCGCCGTAGGCCGACAGGTCGGGCAGCTCGACGAGGTCGGCCAGGTCGGCGTCGGTGACCGTGACCGGGGCGACCTGCTCGGTCCGGAAGATCGGCAGCCAGCCGTTGGCGGCCGCAGCACCGGCGCCGGCCAGCACGACGGCGACGGCCAGGCCGGCGGCGGCGGGGCCTCGCCGGGCCGCGCGCGAGCGACGGGCGCCGGGCGAGCGGCGGGCACCGGTAGAGCCGACGGCGCCGGACGCCGTCGCCGGCAGGCCCTCGGCCGACGTCGTCCCGCCCGGGGCAGCCGTCGCCTCGCCCGGGTCGGCCCGCCGCAGAGCGGCGAGGTCACCGAGGCACTGCCCGCAGCCGGCCACGTGGTCACGGTCGGCGTCGGTCACGCCGGCCGGCTCGTCCAGCAGCCGGCGGAGGACTCCTTCGGATGGGTGACGCATGGCGGTTCAGCTCCTCCGGTGAGTGGTGGTCGCGAGTCGCGGCGCACGTCGGTGCCACCAGTGTGCGCGCCGCCACGCCGTCACGTCAGCCGACGTCGCGAACAACCACGTCGACGCTGGTCATGCCTGGACCGTAGCGACGCCGGGCCGGCCCCGGGGCCGGCCGAGGAACACCGCGTCAACACCTGCACAGCATCTGCACGATCTGCACGACCTCCCCGCACGCGGGACGCCCGGCGTCGCCGGTCAAGGCCGCGAGCGGGCGGGAGCTGGCGACGACGGTCGCTGAGTGCGCGGCCCGTCCGGCTGCACCCGGCCCGCCCGAACGTCAGACGGCGGTGTACCCGCCGTCGATGAGGTAGTACGCGCCGGTGACGAAGGACGCCTCCTCCGAGAGCAGGAAGCACACCACGTGCGCGACCTCCTCGGGTCGGCCGAGCCGGCCGAGCGGATGCCTGGTCACGAGCTGCTGACGGATCTCCGGGCTGAGGTTGCCCTCGACCATCGGGGTCATGATGTAGCCGGGCCCGACGGAGTTGATGCGCAGGCCCTGCGGGCCGTACTCGGCCGCAGCGTTCTTGGTGATGCCGACGACGCCGTGCTTGGCGGCCGTGTACGCACCGTTCCCGATGGCGGCGACCGTGCCGTGGATGGACGCCATGTTGACGATCGCACACCGCTCCGCCCCAGCGCTGAGCATCTCGGGGATTTGGTAGCGCATGCCGTACAGCACGCCGTTGAGGTTGATGTCGATGACCTTGTCCCACGCCTCGAGGTCCGTCTCGCCGGCGGGGGCCGCCGGCCCACTGATGCCGGCGTTGTTGACCGACAGGTGCAGGCCGCCGTAGGTCTCGACGGCGTACCTGACGACCTTCTCGGCGTCCTCCTTCGTGCCGGCGTCCTGCTCGATGGCCGACGCGGTCCCGCCCGCGTCGCTGATCTCGCGCGCCACCCGCTGAGCACCGTCGAGGTTGATGTCGCTGAGCACCACCGCGGCACCCTTGGCCGCCAGCTCCTTGCCGATCGCCTCCCCGAGCCCGGATCCGCCGCCGGTCACGATGGCCACCTTGTCGTCGAACTGCATGCTGCTCATTCCCTCTCGTCGTCGTTTTTCCGCCAGGCCAGACTCGCCTGGAGGACCAGGTTTGAGTCTCTCGCCGCCAGGACCGGGCAGCACGCCGGCGCGCTGCCCGCGCCGCGCCGTCAGGACGACGCATCTCCGCGCTCGCGCTCTGCTCGCACCGTTCCGCAAAGCTGCAGGAGCCGAGTGGGCAGCTCAGCTGGAGCCCGCATACCGCGACCGGCCTGCGTACCTTGTATGACATGGTTCGGCTGACCATCGACCTACCAGACGAGCTCGCCGCCCGAGCGAAGGAGGCGGGCCTCGACCTGTCGGCCGTCACGCGCGAGGCGGTCCGGCGGAGCCTGGCAGCGCAGTCGACCGGCGCCTGGTTGTCGACTCTCCCATCAGCACCCGCGCAGCCGGTGAGCCACAAACGGGCACTCGCGGCGCTCGACGCCGTGCGCAACGAGGCCGCCGGGTGACAGCTGACCCGTCGTCGACGCCTCGACGTTGATCGACTGCTCGACGCCATCCACGCCCGCCAGAGCAGCGATGACGAGGTACCCCGCTGGCGTTCAGGGCTGAGTGCCGTGGGGAAGGGTTTAGTCTCCGAACCAGCCACGTCACGCCCCAGATGAGGTAGTCGCCAATGCTGACCAGCACCACTTCCCCGCCGAGCCGGAGACGGAGGCGGGAGGCGTCGTCGTCGACGCTGGAGGGCCTGCTCGACAAGTTCCTCCGCGAGTCCACCAGCCTGCGCGACCAAGGGGACAGGTTCGAGCGCCTCGTCCGCTCCTTCCTGCTCACCGACTACCAGTGGGCGGGCCGGTTCGACGAGGTGTGGATGTGGCAGGACTGGCCGGGCCGCGACCACCGACCGGACACCGGCATCGACCTCGTCGCCCGGGAGCGGGACACCGGCGACCTGGTCGCCGTCCAGTGCAAGTTCTACGACCCCCAGGCCGTGCTCCAGAAGCAGGACATCGACTCGTTCCTGTCCGAGTCGGGCAAGGAGCCGTTCCGGCAGCGGCTGATCGTCACCACCACACTGCGCTGGGGACGGCACGCCGAGGAGGCGATCCACGGCCAACAGATCCCGGTCCAGCGGCTCGACCTGACGGACCTCCTTGACTCCTCGATCGACTGGTCCCAGTTCGACTTCGCCAAGCCGGAGGACCTCGAGCTCAAGGAGCGCAAGGAGCTCCGCACGCACCAGCGCGACGCACTCGAGGCGGTCCGCGCCGGTCTCCAGGAGCACGACCGCGGCAAGCTCATCATGGCGTGCGGGACGGGCAAGACCTTCACCTCGCTGCGGATCGCCGAAGAGCTCGTGCCGCTCGGCGGGTCCGTGCTCTTCCTCGTCCCGTCCATCGCGCTGCTGTCGCAATCGCTCAGGGAGTGGTCGCTCGAGGCGGTCGAGGGCCTGCGCACGTTCGCCGTGTGCTCCGACGTCAAGGTCGGGAAGAAGTCCGACGCCGAGGACATCTCGGTCGTCGACCTAGCCATCCCCGCCACGACGAACCCGGCGACCCTGCACGCCAGGATGGCCGACCGCAGCCCGGCGGAGGGCCGCATCACCGTCGTGTTCTCCACCTACCAGTCGATCGACGTCGTCGCCCAGGCACAGGCGATGGGCCTGCCGGACTTCGACCTGGTGGTCTGCGACGAGGCGCACCGCACGACCGGCGCCACCCTCGCCGGGGCCGAGGAGTCGGCGTGGACCCGGGTGCACAACCCGGAGTACATCCGGGCCGGCAAGCGCCTCTACATGACGGCCACCCCCCGGATCTACGACGACGCCTCCAAGGCGAAGGCCGGCCAGGCGAACGCCGTGCTCGCGTCGATGGACGACGAGGCGCTCTTCGGTCCTGAGCTGCACCGCCTCGGCTTTGGCGAGGCGGTCGGCAGGGACCTGCTGTCGGACTACAAGGTGCTCGTGCTCGCCGTGGACGAGGGGTACGTCAGCCGCACCTTCCAGGAGGCCTTCACCGACCCGGACAACTCCGAGCTGGGGCTGGACGACGTCGCCAAGATCGTCGGCTGCTGGAACGGCCTGGCGAAGCGCGGCAGTACCGAGCACGACTTCGCCACCGACCCCGAACCGATGCGCCGCGCCGTCGCGTTCTCCCGCTCGATCAAGGACTCGAAGTCGTTCGCGGAGCGGTTCGAGGCGATCGTCGCCGAGGTCATGATTAGGTCCGGCCTGCAGGAGGACGACCCGTCGGTGCTGCCGGCCACCGCGCAGCACGTCGATGGCACCTACAATGTCCTCCAGCGCAACGAACGTCTCGCGTGGCTCGAGGCGGAGACGCCGGAGCCCGAGTGCCGCGTCCTGTCGAACGCGAAGTGCCTCTCCGAGGGCGTGGACGTGCCAGCGCTCGACGCCGTTCTATTCCTCAACCCGCGCAAGTCGATCGTGGACGTCGTCCAGTCCGTCGGCCGGGTGATGCGCAAGGCGCCGGGCAAGAAGTACGGCTACATCATCCTGCCGATCGGGATCCCGGCCGGGACGACGCCGGAAGATGCGTTGCGCGACAACGAGAAGTACCGCGTCGTGTGGGAGGTGCTCCAGGCGCTCCGGGCGCACGACGAACGCTTCGACGCGATGGTCAACAAGATCGAGCTGAACTCCCGCCGTGACGACCGCATCCAGATCATCGGTGTCGGCGGCGGCCCGGAGGGTGACGAGTACGGGGACGGCGCAGGGAGGGCGGACGACGGCGGCACGCAGGCGGCCTTCGATCTCGCCTCCCTCGGGGAGTGGCGCGACGCGATCTACGCCAAGATCGTGCAGAAGGTCGGCTCGCGCCGGTACTGGGAGCAGTGGGCGCAGGACGTCGCCGACATTGCCGAGAAGCACCGCCTCCGGCTGCTCGCGCTGATCGACCAGGGGCACGCCGCCGAGGAGTTCGAGGCCTTCCTCACCGCGCTGCGGGCGAACCTCAACCCGTCGATCAGCCGCAACGACGCCATCGACATGCTCTCGCAGCACCTCATCACCGCGCCGATCTTCGAGGCGCTGTTCGCCGGCTACGACTTCACCACCCACAACCCCGTGTCCCAGGTGATGCAGGGCATGCTCGAGGCACTGGAGGGCAGCAACCTCGAGGCCGAGGTCGAGCCGCTCGAGAAGTTCTACGCCTCCGTGCGCCAGCGCGCGGCCGGGCTCGACAACGCCGAGGCCCGCCAGAAGGTCGTCACCGAGCTGTACGAGAAGTTCTTCCGGTTCGCCTTCCCGCGCGTCGCCGATTCTCTCGGTATCGTGTACACGCCGGTCGAGATCGTGGACTTCATCCTGCGCTCGGTCGACCACCTCCTGCGCACGGAGTTCGGCACGTCGATCAGCGCCGAGGGCGTCCACGTGCTCGACCCGTTCACCGGCACCGGCACGTTCCTCGTGCGGCTGCTGCAGTCCGGGCTCATTCAGCCGCACGACCTGGCCCGCAAGTACGCCTCCGAGCTGCACGCGAACGAGATCATGCTCCTCGCGTACTACATCGCGGCGATCAACATCGAGTCCACCTACCACCAGCTCATGAGCGACCGCGACAACTCCATGCGTTCGCAGACCTCCGACGGCGTTCCCTCCACCGATCAGGAGTATGTCCCGTTCGACGGTATCGTGCTGACGGACACGTTCCAGATGACGGAGAAGGACGACCTCGACGACCTCGAGGTCTTCACGAGCAACAACGCCCGCGTGGACGCCCAGCGGCGGCTCGACATCCGGGTGATCGTCGGGAACCCGCCGTACTCCGTCGGTCAGACGAGCGGCAACGACAACAACCAGAACGTCAAGTACCCGACGCTGGATGCCGTGATCGAGCGGACGTACGCCGCGCGGTCGACTTCCGCCCTCAAGAAGTCGCTGTACGACTCCTACGTCCGGGCGATCCGCTGGGCCTCTGATCGGATCGGCGACCAGGGTGTCATCGGGTTCGTCACCAACGGTGGCTTCATCGACGCGAACACCGCCGACGGGCTCCGCAAGACGCTCGCCGACGAGTTCGCCACGATCTACGTGTACAACCTCCGGGGCAACCAGCGGACCGCCGGTGAGCAGGCACGCAAAGAGGGCGGCAAGATCTTCGGGTCCGGCTCCCGGAACACCGTCGCCGTGACCTTCCTCGTCAAGCACCCCAGCCGGACCGGTCGCGCGACCCTTCGCTACCGCGACATCGGCGACTACCTGTCGCGCGAGCAGAAGCTCGCCATCGTCGACGGCAGCACAGTCGACTCCATCGAGTGGACCAACGTCGCGCCGAACGACGCCGGGGACTGGACCAACCAGCGATCCGAGGGGTTCGACTCACACCAACCCATCGGTAGTCGCGACGGCAACGGCACCGTCTTCGCCGTCTCGACGCGCGGACTCATCACGGCACGAGACGCATGGGTCTACAACTTCTCGCCCGCCGAGCTCACTCGGAACGTCGAACGCATGATCCGGTTCTACAACGGTCAGGTCGACGAGTTCGCCGACCTCGTCGCAAAGCGAAGCCTACGCGACACCCGGTCGTACGTGAACGACTTCATTGACACCGATCCCAGGAAGTTCAGTTGGGATCACGCCGACCGTCAACGCCTCCCGCGGGGGCGGCACTATGAAATGCACCAGGAGGCACTTCGGATCGCTGCCTACCGACCCTTTACTAAGCAGGCAGCATGGTTTGACCGCGAGCTCAACAACAGGGTATACCAGTTGCCGTTGATGTTCCCAACTCCGCAGCACCCGAACCACGGGTTCACGGTTTCAGCGCCCGGTGCCAACGCGCAATTTACTTGCCTCGCTGTTGACAAGATTCCGGACCTCGTTTCCGTCGCAGGTGCCGGCAATCCCAGCCTGTTCTTCGCGCGCTACACCTACGAGAACATCGAAGAAGGCGAGCTCGACCTAATCGGCGGTGGCGACGTCGTCGCCGACTACCGCCGGATCGACAACATTACAGACGCCACCCTCACCACTTACCGCAACTGGTATGGTCCGCACGTGACGAAAGACGACGTCTTCGCCTTCGTCTACGGTCTGCTGCACTCGCCGGACTACCGGGAGCGTTTCGCCGCGGACCTCAAGCGGACGCTCCCCCGCATCCCGCGGATCCAGTCGGACGACTTCGCCGCGTTCCGCGACGCCGGCCAGGCGCTGCTGGACCTGCACATCGGCTACGAGTCGGTCGAGCCGTATCCGCTGACGATTGGCGGCAGCCAGCCCTCGGGTCCCGGCAGCGCAGATGTCTACGAGTGGTTCCGCGTGGAGAAGATGCGCTACGTCAAGCGCGGCCGCGAGACCGACCGCTCGACGATCTCCTACAACCCGCGCATTACCGTGTCGGGCGTCCCGGACGAGGCGCACCGGTACATGCTCGGATCGCGCAGCGCGGTCGACTGGATCCTCGACCGATACCAGGTCCGCACGGACAAGGCGTCGGGGATCGTCAACGACCCGAACGACTGGTCGCGCGAGGTCGGCAACCCGCGCTACATCCTCGACCTCCTCGCCCGCGTGGTCACGGTGAGCGTGGAGACGATGCGCCTCGTGGACGCGCTGCCGCCCCTGCGAATCGTGGAGCAGGCGTGAACGGGGCGACCGGTCACGGGCGGAGATGGGACTTGGTCCAGCAGGAATGCCGCGCCTTGCCCAACTCGTCCTCCGCCGGGCTGGAACCTCGTCGGTCGTCGCGTCCGGTCATTCGGAAGCCGTCACGGGGCGGGGGGAATCCTGGGCGCTGGTTGTGGGCATCGCGCTCGTGGCGCATACTAAGGCGGTCGTAAGTAGGTCGACTCCGGCGGCCTTTTCTGCCATAATGGTTCTATGCGCGACAACGACGGCCGGAAGCTGGACCACGCCACCTTGGAGCAGATGCGGTTCCGCGCGGTGGACGCGGTAGAGGCCGGGGCCCACCCGGAAGATGTCGCGAAGATGCTGGGGATGCACGCGAAAACGGTGTACGGGTGGTTGGCCAGAGCGCGTGAGGGTGGCCGGGATGCGTTGAAGGCCAAACCGGTCCCGGGTCGGCCACCAAAGCTGGACGGAAGCCAGCTGCGCCGGCTTTACACACTGATCGTCGGGACCAACCCGCGCCAGCTCCAGTTCGACTTCGAGCTGTGGACCCGGGCGATGGTGCGTGAGGTGATCCGGCGCGAGTTCGGGGTGCACCTGTCGGAGGTGTCCGTGGGCCGGTTGCTCAGGAAGCTCGGCCTGTCGCCCCAGCGCCCGCTGTGGCGGGCCTGGCAGGCCGACCCCGAGGCGGTGGAGCGGTGGAAGGCGGAGGAGTTCCCCGCGATCCGGGCGGCGGCCAAGGCCGAGGGCGCGACGGTGTACTTCGCGGACGAGGCCGGCATCCGCTCGGACTACCACGCCGGGACCACCTGGGCCCCGGTCGGGCGCACCCCGGTGGTCAAGGCCACCGGGGCCCGGCACTCCCTGAACATGATCTCCGCGCTCACCCCCGCCGGAAAGCTGCGGTTCGCCACCTACACCGGCTCCTTCACCGCCGACCAGTTCATCAGCTTCTGCAAGAAGCTGCTCGCCGACACCGGCCGCGACGGCGGCGGCGGGGTGTACCTGGTCGTCGACGGTCACTCCACCCACAAGGCCAAGAAGGTCAAGGAGTTCATCGCCTCCACCGACGGCCGGCTGAAGGTGTTCATCCTGCCCGCCTACTCACCACAGCTCAACCCCGACGAGTGGGTCTGGAAGAACGTCAAGCACGACCGCGTCGGGCGCACCGCCCCACGCACCGCCGAGGAGTTCAAGAGCAACGTCATCGCCGCGCTCCACCGCCTCCAGAAACTACCGCACCTGGTACGCGGGTTCTTCGCCGATCCAGATCTCCGCTACATCACCGCATAACGGACCGGAGTCGACTTACTTACGTTCTCCTTAGTACGAGACCGGGGCCATGAGCCACCACGAGCCTCCGCGCTCGTGTCAGGCAGGCGCATATCGCCCCGCCCGCAGGTGCAGATCGCCCCACCTCACAGGAACAGGCAGAACGGGTGCCCGGACGGGTCGAGCATCACGCGCACGTCCTCCTGCGGCTGGACCCCGGCAAGGCGTGCGCCACGGGAGACTGCCCAGGCGACGGCCGCCTCGAGGTCCTCCACCCAGACGTCGAGGTGCTGCGACGCCGTCTGGTGCCCCTCCTGGGCCGGCCACACCGGTGCGACGAAGTACCGCTCGTGCTCGAAGTTGAGCGTCGGCCCCGGCTCGCCGTCGGGCGGACGGGTCTGCGCCCACCCGCCGCGCACCGGGTCGCCCGGGACGGGCGGCTCGTCGGCCGAGACCGGCCACCCGAGCAGCTCGGAGTAGAAGTGCGCCAGCTCGCTCGGCCGGTCGGTGCCGATCGTCACGGACGTCACACGCAGGAACGGTCGCGCCATCGCTGAGCTCCTCAGTCCGGATGCCGGCAAGACTGGCCACAGCGTAGGCCGGACCCGACCATCGACGAGGGGCACGCCCCGGCACGAGCGACCAAGCCGGCCGCTCCGTCCCCAGCAGATCTGCCCGGAGCAGCATCGTCCCCCGGCGGGCGCCCCAGCCCGGTGAGATGGAGGCATGACCACCCAGCAGACCGCCCCCGCCCCCCTCGACCTGGACGTCCAGCAGCGCCTGATGGTGCAGCGCATCATCGTGCTCGGCACCGAGCTCGACCAGGAGTCCGGCAACCGCCTCTGCGCGCAGCTGCTGCTCCTCTCCGCCGAGGACTCCCGACGCGACATCAGCCTGTGGATCAACTCCCCCGGCGGCTCGGTCCCGGCGATGCTCGCCATCCGGGACGTCATGCGCCTCATCCCCAACGACGTCGCGACCCTCAACCTGGGCATGGCCTACAGCGCCGGGCAGTTCCTGCTCAGCGCCGGCACCCGGGGCAAGCGGTACGTGCTGCCGCAGGCGAAGGTGCTGCTCCATCAGGGCTCGGCCGGCATCGGCGGCAACGCTGCCGACATCGCCATCCAGGCGGACGACCTGCGGCACACCCGCGACACCGTCCTGGCCCTCATCGCGCAGGACACCGGGCAGGACGTGGCCACCATCGAGCGGGACTCGCGGCGGGACCGCTGGTTCACCGCTACTGAGGCGGTGGCCTACGGGTTCGCCGACCGGGTCCTGGACCGGGTCGAGGACATCCGTCCGGCCCCGGCCCGCCGTGCCGGACTGGGGGCCTGACCGATGGCCAGCTACCCGATCCCCTACGTCACCACCCAGACCCCGCGCGGGGAGCGCACCGTCGACATCTACAGCCGGCTGCTGGCCGAGCGGATCGTCTACCTCGGCACCGAGATCGACGACGGCGTGGCCAACGCCCTCATCGCCCAGCTCATCCACCTCGAGTCGGAGAGCACCGACCAGCCGATCAGCTTCTACATCAACTCCCCGGGCGGCTCGGTGACCGCCATGCTCGCCGTCTACGACACGATGCAGTACGTCCGCGCCCCGATCGCCACCACCTGCGTCGGCCAGGCGGCGTCGTCGGCAGCGGTACTGCTGGCCGGGGGCGAGCCGGGCCAGCGTGCGATGCTCACCCGCGCCCGGGTCATCCTGCACCAGCCCGCCACCGAGGGTCGCGGCGCCGTCCCCGACCTCATCCTGGAGGCGGAGGAGGTCGCCCGGGTCCGCGCGATGCTGGAGGAGCTCATCGCCAAGGACACCGGCCGCACCGTGGCGCAGGTCCGCGAGGACACCGAGCGCGACCTCGTCCTCACGGCTCCCCAGGCGCTGGACTACGGGCTGGTGGACCATGTCCTCGACCGCCGGCCGGCTCCCGCCGGCGCGGCCCTGCTCGCCGGGTGAGGGGTTCAGGCGGCCAGGCGGTGGGCCGCCGACGGCGGTCGCACGGCCTGGGTGGGGACGGGCAGGCTCGCGGGGGCTGGCAGGCCCCTGGGGGCCGGCAGGCCCGCGAGGACAGGCAGGTTTATCCCGGCCGGCAGGCCCATCGCTGCCGACAGGTTCATGTGGGCCGGCCGGCTCATCCCGGCCGACAGGTTCGTGTGGGCCGGCCGGCTCGTCTGGGTCGGTCGTGCCGTCCGGACCGGCGCGACCGCCCGAGCCGACAGCGTCACCCTGGCCGGCCCGGCCATCCGTGCGCCGGCGCGCCGGACGACCTCGGCCGCGGGCAGGCCGAGCGCACCGCTCAGCGAGCGCAGCACCTCCGATGAGGGATCCTTCAGCCCGCGCTCGATCTCCGAGAGGTACTGAGGCGAGATCGACGCCGCCGCGGCCACGTCGACCAGCCGCTCCCGCCGCGCGACCCGCTCCGCCCGCAGCACCTGGCCGACCGCCTCGCGCAGCAGCGGGGCCGGCGCGGCCCGCCGGTCCGGCGCTCCGGGCCGCCGAGCCGGGACACTCCGAGCCGGGACACCCCCAGTCGGCGCAGTCGGGCCGGTACGGGGAACCACGCTCAGGGTCGCCATCGCCACACCGTATGGCCACCAGCCCGGCGAGCACCCAGCGATCTGCTGACAGCGGATCGACCCGCCCGGAACGCTGTACCGGAAGTCGAACCGGGAGCGGTGGGCGTGCCGGCAGCACCGGGCCACCGGACCCGGCAGTGTCTGGGACGCCGTCGGCGTGGTATTTTTCATGACACTGAAAAACCCTCTCGAACTTCGATGGAGAAGCCATGGCCGTGCCGCTCCCCGCGACCCGTGGGCCTCTCCGTCCCACCCGATTGGAGAGCAGTGCACCGCATCCGCTTCACCGACGACTGGTACGTCGCGACCGAGACGCCGGGCCGCGAGCGGCCGGCCTCCGGGCCGGTCCGGCTGCCGCACGATGCCATGCTTCTCGAGCCGCGCGACCCCGACTGCGCGAACGGCGCCAACACGGGCTACTACCCCGGCGGCATCTACCGGTACACGAAGCGGTTCGACGCGCCCGGTGACTGGCGCGGCCAGGTCGTGCTCGCCGAGTTCGAGGGCGTGTACCAGCGCTCGCGCGTGACCCTCAACGGCGTACCGGTGGGCCGCCGACCCTCCGGATACGCGGAGTTCCGGGTGCCGCTCACCGAGGCCCTGCGCTTCGACGAGGAGAACGTGCTCGAGGTCCTGGTCGACAACTCCCAGGAGCCGAACAGCCGCTGGTACACCGGCAGCGGCATCTACCGCCCGGTGCACCTGCTCGTCGGGCCGCCGGTGCACGTCGCGCCGTCGTGGCCGCGGATCTCGACGGTGTCGGCCGACGCGTCCTCGGCGACCGTCGAGGTACGTACCGTGGTGGCGAACGACGGCGCCGTCGACCGTGACGTCGTCGTGTCGGCCGTGCTGACCGGCCCCGCCGGGAACCAGGTACCCGCTGAGGGAGTCGGCGTGACCGTGCCGGCCGGCGCATCGGTGACCGTCATGCAGACCGTCACCATCCCGGATCCCGCCCGCTGGTCTCCCGAGACGCCCGCGCTGTACGACGCCGAGGTCACTGTCGCGGCGGGGGACGGATCGGCCGACACGGGGGACGGGACGGCCGACACCGGGGACGCCGGTACCGACGCGCGGGACGCCGCGGCCGACGCGGGGCACCCCGGGGCCGACGTGGCGACGGCGCGCTTCGGCATCCGCACCCTCGCCGTCGACGCTCGCCAGGGGCTGCGGGTCAACGGGCGCCCGGTGAAGCTGCGCGGCGCGGCGGTCCACCACGACCACGGCGTCATCGGCGCTCATACGCTGCCGGCGGCGGAGCACCGGCGCGTGCGCCTGCTCAAGGAGGCGGGGTTCAACGCGATCCGCAGCGCCCACAACCCGGCCTCTCGCGCGCTCCTCGATGCGTGCGACGAGCTCGGCATGCTGGTGATGGACGAGCTGACCGACGTGTGGACTCGGCCGAAGACGAACTGGGACTACTCGCTCGACTTCCCGCAGTGGTGGGAGCGGGATCTCGAGTCGATGATCGAGAAGGACGCGCACCACCCGTGCGTCGTCATGTACTCGATCGGCAACGAGATCGGCGAGACCGCCACCGCGCAGGGCGTCGCGCTCGGCGGGCGGATGGCGGCCCGGACGCGGGAGCTGGATCCCACCCGTCCCGTGGTCAGCTGCATCAACGCGTTCCTCAACCTCGCCGCCGCCTCCGACGAGGCCAAGGTGCAGCGGAAGGCGGCGAAGGCCCGGGCTGCCGGCCGCCAGGAGGCGAACAAGAACCTCGTCCTGCTGCTGAACCTGTTCATGGCCGTCATGTCCAAGGCCATGAAGCTCGTGCTCACCAAGCCCATCGTCGACAAGAAGACCCGGGACGCCTACGCCGCCGTCGACATCGCCGGCTACAACTACATGGCCGCCCGGTTCCGGACGGACCACCGGCTGCACCCCGACCGGGTCATGGTCGGCAGCGAGGACCCGGCCACGCAGACGGTCGCGATCTGGCACGACATCGCCGACCAGCCGCACGTCATCGGCGACTTCGTGTGGACCGGGTGGGACTACCTCGGCGAGGGCGCGCTCGCCGCCGCCCGGTACAACGACCGGCCCCGGCTCTACCTGCCCTACCCGGCGCTGGCCGCCGGCACGCCGAACATCGACATCACCGGCGTGCGGCAGACGCAGTCCTTCCTCAACGAGATCGCGTGGGGGCTGCGGACCGACCCGTACCTCGCCGTCCGTCCGGTGAACCACGCCGGCGACACGCTGGTCGCGTCGAGCTGGCGGTCGACGGACTCGATCCGCAGCTGGAGCTGGGAGGGGCACGAGGGCCGCACCGCCGTCGTGGAGGTGTACGGGCCCCGGGGAGAGGTTGAGCTGCGCCTCGACGGCGCGACCGTCGGCCGCGCCGCGGTCGGCCCCGAGACGGGTCACCTGGCGACGTTCGAGGTGCCGTACGCACCGGGCGAGCTCACGGCGGTCCTGTCCTCCGACGGCGCCGAGATCGGCCGCGACACGCTCCGCAGCGCCGGCACGACGTCGCTGCGGCTCACTCTGCTCGCCGAGGAGCACGCGCTCCGGGCCGACGGCGACGACCTCGCCCACGTGCACATCGAGCTGACCGACGCCGACGGCGTCCTCCGCCCGCTCGCCGACCGCCCCGTTACGCTCCGGGTCGACGGCGCGGCGCAGCTCCTCGGCTTCGGCACCGGCGAGCCGATCACGACCGAGGGCTTCGACTCGCCGACCCGCACCACCTACTACGGCCGGGCGCTCGCCGTGCTGCGCGCCGGGCGGGAGCCGGGCCGGGTCACCGTGACTGCGACGGCGGACGGGTGCGACCCGGGCCGGGTCGAGCTGGCGGTGGAATGACCGGGGCGCGGCGTCGCTCGCGCCGGGAGCAGGAGTGCGGGCATCGCCGTGACCGGAGGTCCGCGCGGCGGCGGTCGTCCTACCGCTTGGCGGGGCGACCGCCGCCCGCCAACCGCGTCTCGACGCCGGCGACGATGAGGTCGAGCGCGTACTCGAACTGCTCGACCGTCTCGGGGGCCCAGTGCTCGATCGCGGCTCGGGCGTTCGCCAGCTTCCCCGGCGCCGTCTCGGTCAGCGCGCGCAGCAGCTCCGTCTTCTGCGGGTGCACGCGGCCGTCCGCCGTCACGACGGCCTCACGGGCGGAGGAGAAGGCGATCATGTTGGCGGCCGTGATGGTGCGCGTCGCCTCCGCGGCGGACAGGCCGGCCTCGACCAGACGGGCCTGGACGTCGTCGACCAGGGCGAGCGCCCGCGTCGCAGTGCCGGTCGGGAGGCGGAAGTACGCGCTCTGCGACCCGCCGAGCACCAGGGCCTCGCGCAGGCGGCGGACGACGGTCCGCAGCGCTTCGCGCCAGTCGGCGTCGGCGGGAACTGCGGTGCTGGCGAGGTGCGCGTCGACGACCTCGGCGGCGACGAGCTCGCGCAGGGTCTCGCGGTCGGAGACGTGGTAGTTCACCGCCGACGGGTCGACCCCGAGCTCGGCCGCGACGGCCTTCATGGTCAGCGCGGACGGGTCCATGGTCTTCGCCACGTCGACGATCCGCTCGCGGGTGATGCGCGGGGGCCGGCCGCGGCGCGTGCGGCGCGGCGCCGGCTGGGCGACCGGGTCCTCCGCCTCGAACACCCCTCCACCGTAATCGTTCGGGTCGATGGTGCTGGTGCCCGGTCCAGCCTTCGTTTGCGTCCTGCCTACGCCTCCCCCACCCGGTGGCTGGGTGGCGGCGCACCTTCCGGGAAGAGCCAGCCGAGGGCCGCGAGGGTCTTGTCCGCGTAGACGTGCCGGCCGGTCCGAAGCCCGCAAGCGAGGTCCTCCAGCGCACGGCACCGGGCGTAGAGGGTGACCCGCTCGAGGAGCTGGGTCGTGGCCCGGTGCCGGCCGTAGGTGCTCAGGGCGGCGTCGAGGCCGCGTGGGCCGAGGTCGCGGTAGATCGGGGCGAGGTCGGCGGCCGGGTCGGCGAGCGCGGCGTCGGTCCAGTCGATGACGCCGGTGACTTGCCCGGTGGCCGGGTCGAGGAGGCGTGCTCAATCCCCAGGTCGTTGTGGCACAGCGCCCGGTCCTGGGCGGGGGCCGGTGGGGCGGTGCTGAGGAACGCCCGAACGTGGTCTTGGGTGGGCCCGAGGTGGTCGGCGACGGCGCTGTAGGACTGCTGTGCCTCCGCCAGCCAGTCGGCTGGTGCGGTGTCGTCGGCGTCGACGAGCGCGGCCCATCGCTCGATCAGCTGGGTGTGGAGGGCGGCGAGCAGGGTGCCCAGCGCGACCCCGACCGACACCGCGTGGGCGGCCGGGTCGGGGTCCTCGAGCAGCGGGCGGCCGGGGAGCTTGCGGTAGGCGAGGCAGCCGGCATCGCCGTCGACGAGCACAGGCATCGGCACGGGGAGCGGCGCGACCGCGGCGACGGCGTGCAGGAGATCGGCCTCGCGCACCACCTGCGCCACGGGGCCCGTGCCGGTCAGGCGCACGACGAGGTCGCCGTCGACCTCGTAGGCGGCATGGCCCAGCCCGTCCCCAAGGAGCCGGACCGACCGGGCGGGGTACCCGTGCCTGGCGAGCAGCCGCCGGACCGCCGAAAGCTCAGCGCTCACGTGGTCCCCCTCGGGGCGATCAGCGCTCGCAGGTCCCTCGCCAGGGTGGTCAGCGCTCACGTCGTCCCTCGCCGGAGCGGCCGGACGTCGAGACGGCGGGGACCCGGTCGGACGCCGGGTGCCCAGGCGGCCGGCTCGGCCTCGTCCTGGTCATGGTCATGGTCATGGTCATGGTCATGGTCATGGTCATGGTCATGGTCATCGGAAGGTTGGCTGGGCCGGGGACCATCCGGCAACGGTAGACGGCGTCCTGCGCCTCGTGCCCGCCGTCGGTTGACCGCGTTGCGCTGCGCGGTTGCCACTCCTTATTAATCTTTGTAACTCGCCTCCCTTACGACTCTGGACGCTTGTGGATGTTGCAAGTGCCTGAGTGGGGCGGCGGGTGCCGAGGAACGGCCGAACCTGGTCTTGGGCGGGCCTGAGGTGGTCGGCGACGGCGCTGTAGGGCTGCTGTGCCTCGGACAACCAGTCGGCTGGTGCGGTGTCGTCGACGTCCACGAGCGCGGCCCATCGCTCGATCGGCTGGGTGTGGAGGGCGGCGAGCAGGGTGCCAAGCGCGGCCCCGACCGATGCCGCGTGCGGCTGGGTCGGGGCCCTTGAGCAGCGGCCGGCCGGGGAGCTTGCGGTAGGCGAGGCAGCCGGCGTCGCCCTCGACCAGCACGGGCACCGGCACGGGGAGCGGCGCGACCGCGGCGACGGCGCCCAGGAGATCGGCCTCGCGCACCACCTGCCCCGCAGGGCCCGTGCCGCTCAGGCGCACGACGAGGTCGCCGTCGACCTCGTACGCGGCGTGGTCCAGCCCTTCCCCGAGCAGACGGACCGACCGGGCGGGGTACCCGTGCCGCCTCGTGCCCGCCGTCGGGCCACCGCGGATCCGGATACCGTCCAGCACATGTGGTTCCAGCACGAGTCCCGGTTCGTCGACCGCCCGCAGATCGAGGCCATGTGCCAGCGCCTCCTGGTGGAGGCTCGTGAGCGGCTGCAGATCGGGCGCTACCAGTGCGTGCTGCTGCTGCCGCCGGACCTCACCCGGGCGCACTCGGGGGCCGGCTGGATCACCGAGCACCTGTACCGGCTCCTCGACGCCGAGGGCGCGGAGGTGCACGTGATCCCGACGCTGGGCCAGCACGTGCCGCACACGCCGGAGGAGAACCGCTGGATGTTCGGCTCCATCCCGGAGGAGCGGATCCATGCCCACCACTGGAAGACCGGGGTGACCAACGTCGGCACCGTGCCGGCCGACGTCGTGAGGGAGAAGACCGGCGGCGCCGTCGACTGGGAGATCCCGGTCGACCTGAACATCATGCTGGTCACCGAGCCGTGGGACCTCGTCATCAACATCGGTCACGTCGTGCCGCACGAGGTGCTGGGCTTCGCCAACCACAACAAGAACTACTTCATCGGCCTCGGCGGCAAGCGCACGCTGGGGGCGTCCCACATGGCCTCCGCCGTCTACGGCATCGAGAACAACCTCGGCAACCTGCTCACCCCGGTGCGGGCGTGCTTCAACTACGCCGAGGAGCACTTCCTCGCCGACCTGCCGGACGTCTACCTCCAGGTCGTCATGGACTACGACGACGGCGGGCGGCTGCGGCACACCGGCGTCTACGTCGGCGACGACCTCGAGACGTACCTCGCCGCGGCGCGGGCGAGCCGGGAGCAGAACATCACCGTGTTCGACGAGCCGGTGCGGAAGGTCGTCGCCGTCATGCAGGCGGACGAGTTCCGCGCCACCTGGGTGGCCAACAAGGCGGTGTACCGCACCCGGATGGCCATCGCCGACGGTGGTGAGCTCCTCGTCATCGCGCCCGGCGTCGAGCGCTTCGGGGAGCAGCCGGAGGTGGACGCGCTCATCCGGAAGTACGGGTACCTCTCCCAGGCGGAGGTCATCGACCTGTACCGGACCGAGGCGGACATGCAGGACATCCCGCACGGCACCGCGCACCTGGTGCACGGCTCCGCCGAGGGCCGGTTCACCATCACCTACGCACCGGGGATGCTCTCGCGCGCGGAGATCGAGTCCGTGGGCTACCGGTACCTGGACCTCGCGGAGGCCCAGCGCCGCTACGACCCCGAGGTCATGACGGACGGCTGGAACACCATGCCGGACGGGGAGGAGGTCTTCTACATCTCCACCCCGTCGGCCGGGCTGTGGGCAACCCGGGAGAAGCTCGAGCAGCGGGCGGGCCACGAGCTGCACCCCTGACCGACGGATCGAGGCCCTGCTCGCGCACGACGAGGCGGGGAGACAATGACCGCACCCGCCGCCGACCGGAGGAAGCTGCCGTGACCGATGACCTCAGCGACGACGTCCGAGCGGCGGTGGCCGCCGTCGGCCGGCTCCTCGAGGGCCGCGCCCCGCTGGGGGTGGCCTACTCGGGCGGGGTGGACTCCGCCACCCTCCTCGCCCTGGCCGCCCGCACGCTCGGCGCGGACGCCGTCGTGGCGATCCTCGGCGTCTCCCCGTCCCTGGCGGCGGACGAGCGCCGCGCCGCCCACGCGTGCGCGGCCGGGATCGGGGTGCGGGTGGTGGAGGTGGAGACCAGGGAGGGCGAGGTGAGCGCCTACCGGGCCAACGGCCCGGACCGGTGCTTCCACTGCAAGGACGAGCTCTTCACGCGGATCTCGGCGGAGGTCGTCGCCGATCTGGGGCTCGCCGCCGTCGCCTACGGGGAGAACGCCGACGACGCCCGGCGGCCGGACCGCCCCGGGGCCCGCGCCGCCACGGACCACGACGTCCTCCGGCCGCTCGCCGACGCGGGGCTGACCAAGGCGGCGGTGCGGGCGGTCGCGCGCGAGCTCGGGCTGCCCGTCGCGGACAAGCCGGCCGCACCGTGCCTGGCCTCGCGCATCCCGCACTTCTCGGAGGTGACGCCGGAGAAGCTGCACCAGGTGGAGGTGGCCGAGGCCGGCCTGCGCCGGCTCGGGTTCACCGACTGCCGGGTCCGTCACCACGGCGAGGTGGCCCGGGTCGAGCTCCTCGCCGAGGACATCCTGCCGGCGGCCGAGCAGCGCCAGGCCGTCCACGCCGCCGTCACCGCCGCCGGCTTCCGGTTCGTCGCCCTGGACCTGCGGGGCATCCAGTCCGGGGCCTTCACGCTCCCGCTCGTCGGTGTCACGCATGGCTGACGGGACGCGGGACGCGCCGGCGCACGCGGAGTGGCGGGTGGGTCCGGAGCTCGCCGCCGTCGCCCGCCTCGACCTGGACCGGGGTGCCCGGCGCGGATATCCCGAGGCGGTGCTGTGCGCGCCCAAGACGCCCGAGCAGGTCCGGCTCATCGCGGCCGAGGTCGCCCGTGCCGGGGTCCCCACGCTCTTCACCCGCGCCGCGCCCGAGCACGCCGCCGCGGTCCTGGCCGCGCTGCCGGACGCCCGCCACGACCCCGACGCCCGCCTGCTGGCCTGGCCGGCGGAGCCGCCGGAGCCCAGCGGCGGGCTGGTCGTGGTCCTCGCCGCGGGAACCTCCGACCTGCCGGTGGCCCGCGAGGCCGAGCTCACCGCCCGGCACCTCGGCCGGCCCACCGAGCTCGTCGTCGACGTCGGCGTCGCCGGCCTGCACCGGGTCCTCGGCCAGCTCGACCTGCTGCGCTCGGCTCGCGCGATCGTCGTCGCGGCCGGTATGGACGGTGCCCTGCCGAGCGTGGTGGCCGGCCTGGTGCCGGCGCCGGTCGTCGCGGTGCCCACCTCGGTGGGCTACGGCGCCGCCTTCGGCGGGCTCGCGCCGCTGCTCACCATGCTCAACGCCTGCGCGCCCGGGGTGGCGGTGGTCAACATCGACAACGGCTACGGGGCGGGCCACTACGCCGCCCAGGTCGCCGCGCCGTCGTCGGCGTAGGGGTCGGCACTCCGGCGGGCCAGGGCTCCACCGGGCGCGCATCTGCTGATGAAGCCGGGCCGGGGCCGATACCTTTGCCGGGAGTGACCGCCGCGGGGTTCGGTCCAGGGCCGCCGCCGCGGGTGGCGCTCCCGAGCGCGCTGCCGTGCGGGGCGCGACCGAGGCCAGCAGGACCGACCCGAAGGAGCGTTGAGATGTCCTCGACCGACCGGACCCTGCAAGAGCCCGAGACCAGCGTGGTCCACGACGACCCGTACCACCTCCACCCCGACGGCGTCCGGGAACCGCCCACCACCTGGCGGGGGTCGTTGCGGTTCTTCGGCCCCGGGCTCATCGTCTCGGCGTCGGTCGTCGGCGCCGGCGAGCTCATCACCGCCACCGCTCTCGGCGCCGAGGCCGGGTTCGTCCTGCTCTGGCTGGTCATCTTCTCCACCCTCGTGAAGGTGGCCGTGCAGGTGGAGATGGCGCGCTACTCCATCGTCACCGGGCTCGGCGGCATGGAGGGCTACACACGCGTGCCGCCCCGGCTGGGACGCGTCGGCTGGGTGTTCGTCATGTGGGCGTTGATGGCGATCTCGAAGCTCATCCAGACCGGCGGCCTCATCGGCGGCATGGCGGCGGCGCTGTCCATCCTCTTCCCGATCGGCTCCGCCCCGCTCGAGACGACGTCGCTGACCATCTGGGCCGTCGTCGTCACCGTCCTGGCCATCGTGACCCTCTACTCCAACAGGTACGGGCTCATCGAGAAGGTCGCCGTCTTCCTGACGATGACGTTCGTCGTCATCACGGTCGTCGTCGCGCTGGGGCTGCCGATGACCGAGTACGGGTACTCGGGCGGGGACCTCGCCTCCGGGCTCTCGTTCTCCCTGCCCGCCGGTGCGATCGGCGTCGCCGTCGCCATGTTCGGGCTCACCGGCGTGGGGTCGGAGGAGATCACGGCCTACACGTACTGGTGCCTGGAGAAGGGCTACGCCCGCTGGTCCGGCCCGAACGACGGCTCCGCCGGGTACAAGCGCCGCGCCCGCGGCTGGATCAAGGTCATGCAGAAGGACGCCCTCGTCTCCTGGGTCATCTACACGGTGAGCACCATGGCCTTCTACGTCATGGGTGCCGCCGTGCTGCACCCGCAGGGGCTGGTCCCGCAGGGCAACGACATGATCCAGGTGCTCTCCGAGACCTACTCCAGCGTGCTCGGCGAGTGGGGACGGATCCTCTACCTGGTCGGCGCCCTGGCCGCGCTCGGCTCGACCATCTGGGCGGCCATCCCGTCCTGGTCCCGGTCGTGGGCCAACGCCCTGAGCATCGTGGGCGTCTACGACTGGACCGACCGGCACAAGCGGAACAATTGGATGCGCTTCTTCATCGTCGCGCTCCCGACGGTCTGGCTGCTGACGTTCCTGTGGATCGCCTCGCCGTTCGTCATGATCCTCATCGGCGGGATTGCCGGGGGGATCTTCCTCGCCGCGGTGGCCGTCTCCGCCTGGTACCTGCGCACCACGTACGTCGAGCCCGACCTGCGCGGGGGGCGGTTCGCGACCGTGGCGATCGCGGTCAGCGGCATCGCGATCCTGCTGCTCGGCGTGTACACCGCGCTGAGCTCGACCGGGCTGGTCAGCATCGGCTGACCGGGTGACGTCCCTGGGCGGCGGCAGATGACTACAGCCCGGAGGCGCTCAGGCGCCAGGCGTGGCGCCTGAGCGCCTCCGGTCGCGTCGCCGACGATTCGGGCTACGTCGTCGGCCCCCCTCATCGGCGACGTCCTCGCTGCCCTCGTCCATCGCTCATTGGACGCGAGCTGGGATGTGGTCACCACCCGCATCTACCAGGTCGAGGAGCTGCTGCACGACAAGCGGCAGGAGCGGAGCTGACCATGAGCAGCGGCCAATCTTCCCGGTAGGCTGAGGAGTGACGAGAGAGTGACCACACCGCCCGGCTCCCGCGCAGGCCCCGGCTCGAGCGCAGGCCCCGGCCGCGGTGCCAGCTAGTCGACTGGCGTACACGCGGCAAGCCTGACCGTCTCACCATAGGTCCTGACCGCTCCTGCCCATCCCCGGGACCGACCGCGGGCGCCGGCTCGTGCCGCCGCCGATCACTCCTCGGCGATGATGTGCCGGAGATAGCGCCGCGGGTCGTCGAGATAGCTGCGCCAGTGCTGCACGAGCTCGAGGTCCTCCCAGGAGGTCTCCCTCAGCCCCCAGCTGCCGACCTCCAGGATCGTGGCACCGGGCAGGGCAGCCAGGACCGGGGAGTGGGTGGCGCACAACACCTGCCCTCCCTGGGCCGCGAGCGTGTGCAGCACGCCCAGCAGGGCCAGCGTGGAGCCGAACGACAGTGCGGCCTCCGGCTCGTCCAGGCAGTAGAAGCCCGGGCCGTCGAACCGCGTCTCCAGCACCTCGAGGAAGGACTCGCCGTGGCTCATCTCGTGGAACCGGGGGTCGCGGCGGCTGGGGTGCTCCTCGAGGTAGGTGTACCAGCCGTGCATGGTCTCCGCGCGCAGGAAGAACCCCCACCGCGCCGCGCCGACGCCGCGCTGGAGCCGAATCGCCTGCGGCAGCGGGGACTCGCTCGGGCGGGTCGAGTGGTGCCCGTACGGGCTGCCGCCCTCCGGGGAGAGCCCGTAGGCGACGGCGACCGCCTCCACGAGCGTGGACTTCCCGCTCCCGTTCTCCCCCACCAGGAAGGTCACGCCGGGCGGGAGGTCCAGGCCGTCCCGGAGGAGCTGGCCGACGGCGGGGACGGTCGCCGGCCACTGGCGTGCTGGCAGCGGGCGCTCCGGGTCGGGGACGACCCGGACTACCGGCTGCTGGGCGAACCCGGACGACCGCATCCGGCAACTCTAGGTCGGGGTTGCGGCCCGGTGGCAGGGCGGGTCGTGCTGGCACGTCGCGGCTGACCCACCACCGGCGGGCGGGCTCAGTCCCCGGCGACGATCTCCGCCAGCCGCGCCCGGTCGAGCACCGCTGTCCAGCGCCGCCCGGAGTCGATGATCCCGTCCCGGCGCCACCGGCTCATGGCGCGGGAGACGGACTCCGGCGTCGAGCCGGTCATGGCCGCCAGGTCAGCGCGGGTCAGCGGCAGCTGGAGCAGGGTGCCGCCGCTCCCCCGGTCCTGGCCGAGGCGGTCGGCCAGGCGGAGCAGGGTGGCGGCCACCCGGCGGGGGACGGACCCGGTGGCCTCCTCCGCGCCGGCGTGCGCGGCGGCCAGCCGGGCGGCGACGTCGTCGAGCACGCGGAGGGCGACCGCCGGGTGCTCGGTGAGCACGGCGCGGAAGTCGTCCTGGCTGATGCGCAGGGCGCAGGTGGTGGTCAGCGCCCGGGCCGTCTCGGCGTGGGTGGGCTGGCCGAGGGTGCTCAGGGCGCCGAGCAGGCCGCCGGGCGCGAGCAGGTCGGTGATGACCTCGCCGCCGCCCGCGGTCGGCCGGGTGAGCTTCACCCGCCCGGCGGCCACGACGAAGAGGTGCTCGGCCGGGTCGCCGGCGCGGTAGAGCGGGTCGCCCGCCGCCCAGGACAGGGCGACCATCCGGCGGTCGACGGCGTCCAGCACCGGCTCGGGCAGGCCGGCGAAGTACGGGACCTGCTGCAGGACGCGCAGCCGCACCGGCCGGGCGCACGGGTGCGGCTGGGCGCAGGTGCTGCGCAGCGGGGTCCGGCGCCGGGCCGGCCGCGGCTGCTCGGCGACCGAGCCGGCGACCGCGGCGGGCTGGTTCACGCCTCGCGCGCGACCCGTTCGCGCGCCTCGTCGGTGACCGGGTCCACGATGTCGGCCACGTCCGGGTGCCGCTGGACGTAGCTCTCCACGTAGCTGCACACCGGCACGGCCCGGAGGCCCTCCTCCCGGGTCCGGCGCAGCGCCTCGCCGACGAGCCGGCCCGCGAGCCCCTGCCCGCTGTGGGCCTGGTCGACCTCGGTGTGGTGGAAGATGCGCCGCCCGTCGTCGTCGACGTACCGGGCGACGCCGACGGTCTCGCCGTCGGCGGCGATCTCGAACTGTCCGGGGGCCTGGGTCACGGTGGTGGTGTCCATGCCCGGGCAACGCCCGGCGCCGGTGCCGGCATTCCACGACGGTGCGGCAAGTGGCGGCGGGCGGGCCGGCGATGGCAGTGACCCGGCCGCCGTCGCCGGCTGCACCGGTTCCCCGGCTGGTGTGCAATGGCGGCAGGAGCGGGCCGCGAGGGGAGGGTGCCGTGGACTGGTTCGCCGCCGAGAACTACGACGCGGCGCGGTTCGTGCTCCAGCGCGGCACCGCGCTGGTGTACGCGATCGCCTTCGTCGCCGTGCTGCGCCAGTTCCGGCCCCTGCTCGGCGAGCACGGGCTGCTGCCGGTGCCCCGGTTCGTGGCGCGGGTGCCGGCGCGGGCCACCCCGAGCCTGTTCCACTGGCGCTACTCCGACCGGCTGCTGGTCGCCGTCGGCGTCCTGGGCCTGGTCCTGGCGCTGTCGGTGGTGGCCGGCCTGCCCCAGGTCGGCCCGCCGTGGGTGCCGATGGTCGTCTTCCTGGTGCTGTTCGTGCTGTACCTGTCGGTGGTCAACGTCGGGCAGGTCTTCTACGGGTTCGGGTGGGAGTCCCTGCTCCTCGAGGCCGGGTTCCTCGCCGCCTTCCTCGGCTCGGACCAGGTGGCCCCGCCGATCACCGTCATCGTGCTGTTCCGGTGGCTGGTGTTCCGGCTCGAGTTCGGCGCCGGGCTAATCAAGATGCGCGGCGACCCGTGCTGGCGCGACCTGACCTGCCTGTACTACCACCACGAGACCCAGCCGATGCCGGGCCCGCTGAGCTGGTTCTTCCACCACCTGCCCCGCCCGCTGCACAAGGTCGAGGTGGCCGCGAACCACGTCACCCAGCTGGCGGTCCCGTTCTTTCTCTTCGCCCCGCAGCCGGTGGCGTCCTGGGCCGCCGCGCTGGTCGTGGTGACCCAGGCCTGGCTGGTGCTCTCCGGCAACTTCGCCTGGCTGAACTGGCTGACCATGCTGCTGGCCTTCGCCGCCGTCGGCGACGACCAGCTCGCCGCCCTGCTGCCGGCCACCGCCAGCCCCGCCCCGCACGGGCCGGCGCCGGTGTGGTTCACCGTCGTGGTGCTGGCGGTCACCGCGGTGCTGGTGGTGCTCAGCTACTGGCCGGCGCGGAACCTGCTCTCCCCCCGGCAGCGGATGAACGCCTCGTTCAACGCCTTCCACCTCATGGGCGCCTACGGCGCGTTCGGGTCGATCACCCGCCGCCGGGACGAGGTGGTGGTGGAGGGCACCCTCGCCGCGGACCCCGCCGACGGCGACTGGCGCGAGTACGTCTTCAAGGGCAAGCCCGGCCCCACCGGCCGCTGGCCGCGGCAGTGGGCGCCCTACCACCTGCGGCTGGACTGGGGCATGTGGTTCCTGGCGCTGGGCTCCCCGTCCCAGCACGGCTGGTTCCTCCGGTTCCTCCAGCGCCTCCTCGAGGCCGACCCGGCCACCCTGCGGCTGCTCGCGCAGGACCCGTTCGACGGCGCCCGGCCGGCCTGGGTGCGCGCCCGGGTCTTCCGGTACCGCTACTCCACCTGGGAGGAGCTGCGGCGCACCCGGCAGTGCTGGGTGCGCCGGGAGACCGGCCTGCTGGTGGCGCCGCAGAGCCTGCGCTCGCTGGCCGCGGGCCGCTGAGCTCCGGCGCGGCGCGGCGCCCGAGGACAGCACGGCCAGACTCCTGACCAGGATCCACTCCGGAGTGGATCCTGTGCGAGATCCGCACGAGATCCACTCCGGAGTGGATCCTGGCCAACCGGCGACCACCTCCGGCGCCGGCGCCGGCGGGGGCCTCGGCCCAGCGCCTACGGGAAGAACCCGTGCTCGTATCGCGCCCGCGGCTCCAGGCCCGGCGGCTGGGAGGGCTCGGGCAGCAGCGGCTTGCGCGGGCGCAGCCGGCGGGTGACCGGCTGCTCCGGGACGAGGGTGATCAGCTCGTCGTAGAGCCGGACGGTGACCGGCCCGTCGGCGCCCGGGTCGTCGCCGTCGTCGAGCAGGGTGCAGCGCACCCGGCCGGCCCGGATCTCCACCGCCAGCCGGTGCCCCCGCCACCGCAGCCGGAACGCGAGCCGGGTCAGGTCCGGCGGCAGGGCCGGGGCCAGCCGGAGCTCCTCCTTGACCCGGCGCAGCCCGCCCAGCCCCTCGACCAGCGCGGTCCACGTCCCGGCGAGGGAGGCGATGTGCAGGCCGTGCCGGGTGTTGCGCTGCAGGTCGCGCAGGTCCACCAGGGCGGCCTCGTGCAGGTAGTCGTGGGCCAGGCGCAGGTGCCCCACCTCCGCGCAGACCACCGCCTGGGTGCAGGCCGAGAGGGAGGAGTCCCGCACCGTCCGGGGCTCGTAGTAGTCCAGGTTGCGGGCCTTCTGCTCCTCGGTGAAGGCGTCCGGGAACCAGTGCATGGCCAGCACGAGGTCGGCCTGCTTGACCACCTGCCGGCGGTACAGCAGGGCGTAGGGGGCGTTGAGCATCAGCGGGTAGTCGTTCTCGCCGGTGAAGTCCCACTCCCCGTACCGGGTGAAGTTGGTGGACTGGGGGTGCACGCCGAGCTCGGCGTCGTAGGGGATGTGCACCGCCCCGGCCGCGCCGAGCCAGGCCGCCAGCTCGGTGTCGGTCACCCCCAGCGCCCGGGCCCGCTCGGGGTGCCGCCCGCAGGCCTCCGCGGCCGCCTGCAGGTTCCGGGCGGCCATCAGGTTGGTGAAGACGTTGTCCTCCACGACGGCGGTGTACTCGTCCGGCCCGGTGACCCCGTCCAGGTGCCACTGGCCGTGCCGGTCGTGGTGGCCCAGCCGCAGCCACAGCCGCGCGGTCTCCACCAGCACCTCCAGCCCGTGCTCCTCCTCGAGGTCCGTCTTGCCGGTGACCGTCCGGTAATCCTCGAAGGCGCGGGCGATGTCGGCGTTGATGTGGAACGCTGCGGTGCCCGCCGGCCAGTACGCCGAGGTCTCGTCCCCGTCGACGGTGCGCCATGGGAACGCCGCGCCGGCCAGGTCCAGGGTGCGGGCCCGCTCCCGGGCGCGGTCCAGCGTGCTGGCCCGCCACCGCAGGGCGTGCGCGGCCGCGTCCGGGGCGGTGTGCGTCAGGACCGGCAGGACGAAGCCCTCGATGTCCCAGAAGGTGTGCCCGCTGTACCCGGTGCCGGTCAGGCCCTTCGCGCCGATCGCCCGCCCCTCGGTCCGGGCCCCGGCCTGCAGGACGTGGAACAGCGCGAACCGCACCGCCTGCTGGATGACCGGGTCGCCGTCGACCTGCACGTCCGCCGCTGCCCAGAAGTCCCTCAGGTACTCCTCCTGGCTGCGGCGCAGCAGGTCCCAGCCGGCGTACCGGGCACCGGTGAGGGCGGCGGCCACCTGGTCCCGCAGCGCCTCGGTGCTGCGGGTGGAGGACCACCCGTAGCCCAGGTACTTCACCACCCGGAGCTTCTCCCCGGGCTGCAGCACGGTGACCACGGTGGTCCGGGCCCAGTCCTCCCTGGCCTCGTGCTCGGCGTCGTACTGGGCGTCGCACTCGATGTCGTGGTCCATCCCGGCGGCCAGCTTCAGGCCGCTGCGCCGGGTCTGGTGCAGCAGGATCGCCCCGGCCTGCTCCACGTCCTGGGAGAGGGCGACGAGGGGGTCGTCGAGGGCCTCGGCCACCCGGGGGTCGTCGCTCTCCACCTCCGGCGGGGCCTCGTTGGTGACCAGCTCGGACTGCAGCAGGATCCGGGTCCGCTCCACCGCCTCGACCACGTAGGCGATGGCGACGACCGCCCGCTGGGCGAAGGAGACCAGGCGGGTGGACCGGACCCGGATGGGCTTGCCGGCCGGGGAGACCCACTCCAGCTCCCGGTGCAGGGTGCCGGCCCGGAAGTCCAGGACCCGCTCGTGGGAGCGGAGGGTGCCGTACCGCACGTCCAGCGGCTCGTCGTCGACGAAGAGCCGGATGAGCTTGCCGTTGGTGACGTTGACGATGGTCTGCCCGGCCTCGGGGTAGCCGTACCCGCCCTCCGGGTAGGGCAGCGGGTGGTACTCGAAGAAGCCGGAGAGGTAGGTGCCCTGGGTGTAGTGCGGCTCGCCCTCGTCGAGGTTGCCGCGCACGCCCACGTGCCCGTTGGACAGCGCGAACAGGGACTCGGTCTGCCCCAGCCGGTCCAGGTCCAGCGTGGGCTCGCGCAGGCACCACGGGTCCACCGGCAGCCGCTCGGTCACAGCAGGTCCTCCAGGTCGCTCACAGCAGCTCCTCCAGGTCGCGGACGACGACGTCGGCCCCGTCCGCGCGCAGCGCACCGGCCTGGCCGAGCCGGTCCACCCCGACGACGAACCCGAAGCCGCCGGCCCGCCCGGCCGCGACGCCGGCCAGGGCGTCCTCGAAGACGGCCGCCCGTGGCGGGTCCACCCCGAGGCGCCGGGCGCCCTCGAGGAAGGTGTCCGGGGCGGGCTTGCCGCGCAGCCCGTGGGCGCGGACGTCGGTGCCGTCGACGACGGCGGCGAAGCTCGCCGCCAGGCCGGTGACGTCCAGCACCAGGCGGGTGTTCGCCGAGGAGGACACCACGGCGCGGGCCAGGCCGGCCGCCTCGGCGGCGCGCAGGTAGGCCCGGCTGCCGTCGTAGACCGCCACCCCGCGCTCGCGGATGAGGCGGAGCAGGAGCTCGTTCTTGCGGTTGCCGAGACCGGCGACGGTCTGCGCGCCGGGCGGGTCGGCGGGGTCGCCGTCGGGCAGGACGATGCCGCGGCTGGCCAGGAAGTCCCGCACGCCGTCGTAGCGGGGCTTGCCGTCGACGTGGGCGGCGTAGTCGGCGACCGGGTCGAAGGGCACGAACGGCTCGCCGGTGGCGGCCGCGCGGGTGCGGAGGTAGTCGTCGAAGGCCTGGGCCCAGGCGGCCCGGTGCACGTCGGCGGTCCGGGTGAGGACGCCGTCGAGGTCGAACAGGCAGGCCGTGATGCCCGGGGGTAGTCCCAGCACGCAGGCTCCTCTCTGATGGTGCGCGGGTGACGACGCCGGTCAGCCTCGCCGAGCGGCGGACCGGCCGCACGCCGCCCGCCGTCTCCGGGCCCGGCTACTCGCGGTTCACGGCGGTGAGCAGGACGACGGCGTCGTCCACGGCGACGAGCCCGTGCCGGGCCTGCGGCACCGGCTCCAGCGCGCCGGCGCCGAGCACGACGTCGCTGTCCGTCCCGGTCAAGCGGACCCGGCCGTGCAGGACCTGCACGGTCGCGGCCGGCGGGGTGTTGTGCTCCTCCATCTCCTCCCCGGCGAGGAGGGCGATGACCGTCTGCCGCAGCGGCCCGTCGTGGATGACGCGCAGGGCGCTGCGGCGCCGGGGCGCGGCGGCGGCCGCGGTGAGGTGCTCGGTGACCAGGGTGGGGAGCTCGGGCATGGGAACCTTTCGACGGCGCTCCCCGCAGGATGGCACCGGTGCGCCGGGCCGGCACGCGCGACACGGCGGGCGGTGGCCCCGGTCAGCCGCTCCCCTGGACGAACGCCACCAGCAGGACGGCCGTCACGGCGACGAACGGCAGCGACAGCAGGGCGTGCCACCACCGGTAGTCCACCATCACGGCGGCGAACTCGCGCAGGAAGGCGCTCGGCACGAAGTAGCGGGCGGTCCGCGCGCCGACGACCTGGATGTCGCTGCCCAGGCGGCGGGCCAGCAGCGCGGTGCGCAGGACGTGGTAGTCGCTGGTGACCGCCAGGGTGGGGCCTACCCGGCCGGCCCGGGCCTGCACCTGCTGCGCCAGGACGAGGTTCTCCCGGGTGTTGCGGGCCTGCGTCTCGGGCCGGACGTCCTCGGGTGCGGCGCCGTGCTGGACCAGGTAGCGGCCCATCAGCCCACCCTCGGAGTGGATCTCGTCCGCCCCCTGCCCACCGGTCGGGATCAGCAGCGGCGCCGGCCCCACCGCCCGGACGTCCTGGTAGATCCCGAGCGCCTTGTCCAGCCGGCTGCGCAGCAGCGGCGGCACCCGGTCCCCCACCACCCGCGAGCCGAGCACGATGAGCACCGCCGGCCGGAGGTCCTGCTCGGTGGTGCGCCGGTAGGCCAGCGACCCGACGAGGTAGACGACGAACGCGACCCCCAGGTAGCTGGCGAGGAAGAACAGCACGACGGCGGCGACGAACGCGCCGCCGCTGCCCATGAGCACCAGCGCGACGATGAGCAGCGGGACCAGCGCCACCGCGGCGCCGGCGAGCAGCGAGAGCAGGTTCCCCAGGCTGCGGCCCTCCAGCCGGAGCATGGTGATGCCGTTGGCGATCAGGAACGCCGCCAGGACCAGCACCGCCAGCGGGGTCAGCGCGAGGACGACGAGGACCGCCCACTCCAGCTGCGGGACCGACCGGGACAGCACGTCGAGCACCCCGACCAGGGCGAACCAGGCGGCCGCGACCAGCAGCACCCCGTTGCGCAGCAGCCGGCGGTCCTTGCTGCGGTAGTAGAGGTACCCGCTCGCCAGCAGCGCCGCCATCACCAGGTTCCCCACCGCGGCAGCGTACGGTCCGCGCCCCGCCGGGCGGCGTCGCGGGCCAGCGTTCCGGCCAGCGGGCGCGCCCGCGGCCATCCCGGGCCACCGTCTCTGGCTGCCAGCCCGGGCGGGCCGTCCCAGGCCCCGGGCAGTCCGGTGAGGAAGCCGCTCGTTCATCCTGTGTAGTCGTTGAAGCGCTTTCCCAGCGACGGGAAAGCGCTTCAACGACTACACAGGATGCGCTCGACCGCCGCGGTGAGGCTCGGCTGCGCAGCCTCCCGAATACGTCCGGCAACCCTGCCCCGCCGTACCCCGCGTGCACAGCGCAGAGGCGGACGGTAGGAAGGTCGGCATGACCGCCTCGATCAGCGCCATCGCCATCGACGCCCGGGACCCGCGCCGGGTGGCCGAGTTCTGGGCCGCCGCCCTGGGCTGGGAGGTGCGGGAGGAGGACGAGTCGGGGGTCGGCATCGGCCCGGCCGACGGCGGCGCCGGCATCGACGTCCTGGCCGTCCCCGAGCCGAAGACCGTGAAGAACCGCCTGCACCTGGACCTGCGGGCGGACGGCTCGACCCAGGCCGCGGAGGTGGACCGGCTGCTCGGCCTCGGGGCCCGGCGGGCCGACGTCGGGCAGGGCCCGGACGTGAGCTGGGTGGTGCTGGCCGACCCCGAGGGCAACGAGTTCTGCGTGCTGTCCCGCTCGGTGCAGGACGTCGCTGCGGAGGAGGCCGGGTGAGCCCGCACCCCTGGTGGTGGAGCCCGGGTGAGCGCGCGACCCCTGGTGGTGGAGCCCCGGTGAGCGCGCAGACCGTGGTGGGGGAGCCCCGGTGAGGGCGCGGACGCTGGCGCGGACGACGGCGGCCGCGGCGGCGACGGCGGTCGTCGGTTCGGCGGCGGCCGGCCCCGGCAGCACCTGGTACCGCAAGCTGGCGAAGCCGTCCTGGCAGCCCCCGCCGGCCGCCTTCCCGGTGGTCTGGACGGCGCTGTACGCCGACCTCGCCGTCACCTCCGCGGTCGCCCTGGAAGCGCTGGCCGACCGCGGCCGGGCCGACGGCGGCCGGACCGGCGACGGCGACCACGCACCGGCGGCCTACCGCCGGGCCCTGGCGGTGAACCTCGTCCTGAACGCCGTCTGGCCGTGGCTCTTCTTCCGGGCCCGCCGCCCCTGGCTCGCCGCCGCCGAGTGCCTGGTGCTCACCGCAAGCACGTCGGACCTGGTCCGCCGCACCGGCCGGGCCGACCGCGCCGCTGGCCGGGCGCTGGCGCCCTACGCTGCCTGGTGCGCCTTCGCGACGGCGCTCAGCACGGCGATCGCCCGGCGGAACTGACACGCCCATCGCCCGGCGGGACTGACGCCGTCGCCCCCTGGGCACCGACGCCATCGCACCGGAGGAACTGACACGGCGATCGCCCGCCGGAACTGACGCGTCGCCCGAGGGGGACTCACGCCGTCGCCCGAGGGGGACTGACGCCGTCGCCGTTATGGCACTGACGCCGTCGGTCCCGCGTGGTAGGACGGGGCAGTGACCGCCGACACTCCCGCCCCCGCCGACACCCCGACCCCGGCCGCCGAGCCGCCGACCCCGTTCCACGACCTCGATCGTTACGTCGCGCTGCCGCGCACCGAGGGGCTCACCCTCTCCCCCGACGGCACCCGCCTGGTGACCTCGGTGGTGACCCTGGACGACAAGCGCACCAAGTACGTCTCGGCGCTGTGGGAGGTCGACCCGGCCGGGGAGCGGCCGGCCCGCCGGCTGACCCGCTCCCGGCAGGGCGAGTCGGGGGCGGCCTTCACCCAGGCCGGGGACCTGCTGTTCACCTCCGCCCGGCCGGACCCCGCCGGCTCGGACAAGGAGGACGAGCCGCCGTCGGCGCTGTGGCTGCTGCCGGCCGACGGGGGCGAGCCCCGCGTCGTGGCCACCCGGCCGGCCGGCGTCGGCACGCCGCGCACCGCCCGCCGCGCCGACGTCGTCGTCCTCACCTCGGACGTGCTGCCCACGGCCCGCGACACCGCCCACGACGACGAGCTGCGCGCCGCCCGCAAGGAGAAGAAGGTCGGCGCGATCCTGCACCGCGGCTACCCGGTCCGGTACTGGGACCACGACCTCGGCCCGGGCGAGCCGCACCTGCTCACCGCCCCGGTCACCGCCGACCTGGTCGCGCCGGCGGCGGGCCAGGACGAGCCCCGGCTGGAGCTGCGGGACCTCACCCCGGCCCCGGGGCCGGCGCTGCGCGAGACGTCCGCGGCGCTGTCCCCGGACGGGGCGACGGTGGTCACCACCTGGACCCGGCCCACCGGCCGCGGCGACCAGCGCACCGGGCTGGTCGCCGTCGACGTCGCCTCCGGGGAGCGCCGCACCCTGGTCGACGACGAGGCGGCGGACCTCTTCGGCCCGGTGGTGTCCCCGGACGGCGCCTGGGTCGCCTACGGCCGCGAGACGCTCACCACCCCGGCGCGGGCCCCGCGGGTGAGCGTCGCGCTGGTCCCGCTCGCCGGCGGGCAGTGGCGCGAGCTCGCGGCCGGCTGGGACCGCTGGCCGGACGGGATCCAGTGGCTCCCCGACGGGAGCGGCCTCCTCGTGGTCGCCGACGAGGACGGCCGGGCGCCGGTGTTCCGCATCGACGTCACCACCGAGGAGGTCACTAGGGTCACCAGCGACGACGCCGCGTTCAGCGACCTGCAGGTCAGCCCGGACGGCACCGCCGCCTACGCGCTGCGCAGCTCCTACCTCGAGCCGCCGCACCCGGTCCGCATCGACCTGGTCGCCGCCGAGCAGGGACCGGTCGGCGCCGTCGCCCTGCCCGCCCCGGCGCCGCTGCCCGACCTGCCCGGGCTGCTCACCGAGGTGGAGACCACCACCGCGGACGGCACCCGGGTCCGGGCCTGGCTCGCCGTGCCGACCGGTACGCCCGACCCCGCGCCGCTGCTGCTGTGGATCCACGGCGGGCCGCTGAGCTCGTGGAGCTCCTGGTCCTGGCGGTGGAACCCCTGGCTGCTGGTCGCCGAGGGGTACGCCGTCCTGCTGCCCGACCCGGGCCTGTCCCTCGGCTACGGGCAGGACTTCGTCCAGCGCGGCTGGGGCGCCTGGGGCGGCGCGCCGTACACCGACCTGATGGCCATCACCGACGCCGTGTGCGCCCGGCCGGACATCGACGCCGAACGGACCGCGGCGATGGGCGGCTCCTTCGGCGGGTACATGGCCAACTGGGTGGCCGGGCACACCGACCGCTTCCGGGCCATCGTCACCCACGCCAGCCTCTGGGCGCTGGACCAGTTCGGCGCCACGACCGACGACGCCCACTACTGGGGCCGGGAGATGACCCCGGAGATGGCGCGGGAGAACTCCCCGCACCGGTTCGTGGAGCAGATCGTCACCCCGATGCTGGTCATCCACGGCGACAAGGACTATCGCGTCCCCATCGGGGAGGGCCTGCGGCTCTGGTACGACCTGCTCAGCCGCTCCGGGCTGCCGGCCGACGAGGAGGGCCGCAGCCCGCACCGGTTCCTGTACTTCCCGGACGAGAACCACTGGGTGCTCTCGCCCCAGCACGCCGTGCTGTGGTACCAGGTCGTCTCGGCGTACCTGGCCCGGCACGTACTCGGCGAGGAGCGGGAGCTGCCCGGCCTGCTCGGCTGACCGGCCGGCGGGCAGCAGGCCACGGGCAACGGGCGAGGGAGGACAGGGATCGCATGGACCTGGACGAGGCGCGGGAGACCAAGAACCGGCTCGCGCGGACTGCCGCGGAGCGGGCCGGCACCTTCGCCCAGGCGAGCGGCCGGCCGCGGCCGCCGGTCGCCCTGGGGCTGGTGCCGGGGGCGGACGGCGGCTACGGCATCGCGGTGCGCTACCGGACGCCGACCGGTGAAGCGCTGGCCCATCAGGTTGCCGACGAGGTGGGCGAGGCGGCGGACGTGCGGTGGACCGGACGCGTTCGGGCCCTGCAGGTTGGGGCGGGCTCGGGCGGGGTGGGCCCGGGCGGGGCGGGCCCGGGCGGACCGGGCCCGGGCGGGGCGGGCCCGGGCACGCCCGACCCGGGCGGCGTCCCCGACGCCGTCGGCGAGACCGGCCGCGTCCGGCCGCTGCGGCCCGGCGTCTCGGTCGCGCACGTCGCGGTCAGCGCCGGCACCCTCGGCGCGTTCGTCCGGGTCGACGGCGCCCTGCACGCCCTGTCGAACTACCACGTCCTGGTCGGGTCGCCGTCGGCGGCCATCGGCGACCCGGTGCTCCAGCCGGGACCGGCCGACGGCGGGCAGGACCCCGCGGACCGGATCGGCACCCTGGCCGGCTTCGTCCCGCTCCAGCCGGGCGCCGACGGCCTGGTCGACGCCGCGGTGGCCGCGCTGGCCGACGAGGCGGTCGACCTGGACTACCCGGTCGGCCGGGTCACGACCACGGCGGCGGTCGTCGGCGCGGAGGAGGTCGCCAAGGTGGGCCGGACCACCGGGCTGACCCACGGCCGGGTCACCGCGATCGAGCTGGACGACGTCGTCGTCGAGTACGGCGAGGACCTCGGCGAGCTGCGCTTCGACGACCAGATCGAGGTGCAGTCGGTCGGTGCCGGGCCCTTCTCCCGCGGCGGCGACAGCGGCTCGCTCGTCTACCGCGCGGACGGGGTCGCCGTCGGGCTGCTCTTTGCCGGCAGCGAGACCGGCGGCGACAATGGCACCGGGCTGACCTACCTCAACCCGATCGGCACGGTGCTGGACGCCCTGGCGGCCGAGCTGGCGCGCTGACCGGCCGGTGCTGGCGGGCTTACCGGCCCGAGGTGACGGGCAGAACGGCCGGCTGACCGGCCGGTGCTGGAGCGGAGGAGCGATGGCTGACCTGGGTGCGGCGCGGACGGCGAAGGCGCGCCTGAGGGTCGCGCTGGCCGGGCGCGACGGCGTCCGCGGCGTCGGGATCGCCCGCACCGAGGAGGGCTACCGGCTGCAGGTGAACGTGCGTCGGGAGGACGACCGGACGGGCGTGCCGGCCGAGGTCGACGGCGTGCCGGTGACGGTGCGGGTCACCGGCACGATCCGCGCCGGCGGCTGAGCGACGGGCTCGGGTGCCGGCGCCGTCCGCGCCGGCGCCCGAGCCCGCGGCTCACGCGTCCACGCCGCCGAGCAGGGCCTGCACCTCCTCGGCCGACGTCGCGGCCCGGAGCCGGGCGACCTGGTCGGGGTCGGTGAAGATCTCGGCGACCTTGCCGAGCACCTGCAGGTGGTCGTTGCCCGCGCCGGCGATGCCGATGACGAACTCGGCCGGCCTCCCGTTCCAGTCGATCCCGCCGGGGTAGCGGACGAAGGAGATCGCGGTGCGCCGGATCTGGTCCTTCGCCTCGTTGGTGCCGTGCGGGATGGCCAGGCCGTTGCCCATGTGGGTGGAGACCGACCGCTCCCGCTCGTGCATGGCCTGCACGTAGGACTCCGGCACCGCGCCGGCCGCGACGAGCAGCCGGCCCGCCTCGGTGATGGCCTCGTCCCGGGCGGTGGCCGTGCCGTCGAGGACGACCGACTCCGGCGCGAGCAGGCTCCCTGCCGGTGCCGTCGCGGTCGCCGCACCAGCCGTGCCCGACGCCCGGGCGACGTCGGCCGCGGCGCGGGCCGTGTCGTCCCCGCCAGCCGCCGGAGCCGTGCCCGGCCCGCCAGCCGCCGGAGCAACACCCGCCCCACCGGCAGCCGCGGCGACGCCGGCCGCGGCCGGCACCCGGTCGCCGTCGGCGGCACCGTCCCCGCCCGAGCCCCGCTCCGCCTCGGCCTTGAGCAGCTCGACGATCTCGTCGTAGCGCGGGCTGTCCATGAAGTTCTCGACCGAGACGTGGACCGCGGACGGGGTGCGCTGCCGGGCGCGCTCGGTGAGGTCCTGGTGGGTGACCACCAGGTCGGCGTCGTCCTTGAGGTTGGAGATCGCCCGGTTGACCACCGTGACGTCGGCGAAGCCGGCGTCCCGGATCTTCCGCCGCAGCACCGAGGCGCCCATGGCCGAGGAGCCCATGCCGGCGTCGCAGGCGAACACGATCGAGTCGATCGGACGCGTGCGGGTGGCCGTGGCGGTCCCGCCGTCGCCCACCAGGGCCGACGCGACCGAGGAGCGCTTGCCCTTCATCCGCTCCATGTCCGCGGTGGCGCCGGCGAGGTCGTCCGAGCCGGACCTGTCGAGCTTGAGCAGGGCGGCGGCCACCGCGAAGGTCACCGCCGCGGCGAGGAGCACCGACAGGATGACGCCGAGCAGGCTGGAGACCGGGGCCTGGAGCAGGACCGCGATGATCGAGCCGGGGGCCGCCGGGGCCCGCAGCCCGGAGCCGAAGATGAGGTTCGTCGCCACCCCGGCGATACCGCCGGCGATGACCGCGAGGATGAGCTTCGGCTTCATCAGCACGTACGGGAAGTAGATCTCGTGGATGCCGCCGACGAACTGGATGAGCGCGGCGCCGGGGGCGGAGGCCTTGGCCTGCCCCGCGCCGAAGACCATGAACGCCAGCAGCAGGCCGAGACCGGGCCCGGGGTTCGCCTCGATCAGGAAGAGGATCGACTGCCCGTCCGCGGCGGCCTCGGCGGTGCCGAGCGGGGTGAAGACGCCGTGGTTGATCGCGTTGTTGAGGAAGAGGATCTTCGCCGGCTCGACGAGGACGGAGGTCAGCGGGAGCAGGCTGTGCGCGACCAGGAAGTCGACGACGCTCTCGGCCGCCGTCGAGAACGCCGCGACGAACGGGCCGGCCACCAGGAAGCCGACGATGGCCAGGAGCATGCCCCAGATGCCGGCCGAGAAGTTGTTGACGAGCATCTCGAAGCCGGGCCGGATCCGGTCCGTCCACAGGGCGTCCAGCCGCTTCATCGACCAGCCGCCGAGCGGGCCCATGACCATCGCGCCGAGGAACATCGGCACGTCGGCGCCGGTGATCGCGCCCATGGTGGCGATGGCTCCCACGACGCCGCCGCGGACGGTGTCGTCGTACATCATCCGGCCGCCGGTGTAGCCGATGAGGAGCGGGAGCAGGTACTTGATCATCGGGTCGACGATCCCGGTGCCCTCGGCGCCGGCGCCCCAGGCGCCGAGGTGCTCGACGAAGCCGTAGCCGCCCTCGTAGCCGAAGAGCCCGCCGACGAGGGTGATCCACCCGGCCTCGATGAACAGGGCGGTGATCAGGCCCCAGGCGATGAATGCTGCGATGTTGGGCAGCACCATGTTCGACAGCGCGGTGCCGAACTTCTGGACGGCGACGCGCGCGCCTGACCGGGGCCGCGCGTCGGTGGGTGCGGTCATCTTCTCCTCCTCGAGATCTGTGGCTCCAACGCCACACGCTGGCGCCACTAGACCACTCATCCGGGCACGGTGTCAAGAAGAACCACCTTTTGCCGTGCCCGAACGTGTGGCTATGCTGGCCGGAGTGGCGTCCGCAGTGAACGCCACCACAACGACTGTGGGAGGACCGATGAAGGCCCTGCGCTTCTACGCGCCGGAGGACGTACGCCTCGAGGACCAGCCCGAGCCCAGCTGCGGCCCGGACGAGGTGAAGATCAGGGTGCGCAACTGCTCCACGTGCGGCACCGACGTCAAGATCTTCCACAACGGCCACCAGAACCTGAGCCCGCCGCGGACGATCGGGCACGAGATCGCCGGCGAGATCGTCGAGGTCGGAGCCGACGTCGCCGCCACCTACGGCCAGGACTGGCACGTGGGGGACCGGGTCCAGGTCATCGCCGCCGTCCCGTGCGGGAAGTGCCACGAGTGCCGCAAGGGCTGGATGGCGGTGTGCGAGAACCAGACCTCGGTCGGCTACCAGTACGAGGGCGGCTTCGCCGAGTACATGGTCGTGCCCCGGCAGGTGCTGCAGGTCGGCGGGCTGAACCGGGTCCCGGAGAACGTGGGCTTCGACGAGGCCTCGGCGGCCGAGCCGCTGGCCTGCGCGATCAACGCCCAGGAGCTGCTGGGCATCGAGCCGGGGGACATCGTCGTCGTCTTCGGCGCCGGCCCGATCGGCTGCATGCACATCCGGCTCGCCCGCGGGGTCCACCAGGCCGGCCAGGTCTACCTCGTCGACGTCAACGCCGACCGGCTGGCGATGTCGGCCGAGGTCGCCGCGCCCGACGAGGCGATCGACGCCTCGCGGACCGACGTCGTCGAGCGCGTCAAGGAGCTGACCGGCGGCCGCGGCGCGGACGTCATCATCACCGCCACCGCCGCCAAGGTCGCCCAGGAGCAGGCCGTCGCCATGGCCGCCCGCAACGGGCGGATCTCCTTCTTCGGCGGGCTGCCGAAGACCGACCCGGTCATCCAGCTCGACTCCAACGTCGTGCACTACCGCCAGCTGCACATCCACGGCGCCAACGGGTCCGCCCCCGAGCACAACCGGCGGGCGCTGGAGTACATCTCCACCGGTCAGGTGCCGGTCAAGGACCTGATCACCAACCACGTCCCGCTCGAGGACGTGCTCAGCGCCTTTGACATCGTCCGCTCCGGCCGCGGCATCAAGGTGACCGTCGAGCCCTGACCGACTCGCGGGCCGCCGCCGGAGCCCGACGGCGGCCCGCACGGCTGGGCGCCGAGGACGGCCCGTACCATCGCCCCGGACGGTCGGGCCCCGACGTCGGCGGTGCGGCGGCGCCCCCGGGGCCCCGAGGGGAGCAGGGTGTACGCAGAGGAGCGGCAGCAGGCCACGGCCCAGCTCGTGATCGCGCGCGGGCGGGTCTCCGTCGCCGAGCTCGCCGAGGAGTTCGCGGTGACCACCGAGACGGTGCGCCGCGACCTGAGCGTGCTCGAGCGGATGCGCGTGCTGCGCCGGGTCCACGGCGGCGCGGTCCGGGCCGGGTCGGTGCCGGTGGTGGAGAGCGGCCTGGACGAGCGCGACGTCGCCCAGGCGCGGGAGAAGGAGCGGATCGCGGTGGCGGCGCGGCGGTTCCTGCCCGGGGCGGGGGGCACCGTGATCCTCGACGCGGGGAGCACCACCGCGCGGCTGGCCGACCTCCTGCCCCGCGACACCCGGCTCATCGCCTTCACCCACGGCGTGCCGATCGCCGCCCGCCTGGCCGCCGTCGCCGGCGTCGACCTGCACCTCCTGCCCGGCCGGGTGCGCACCACCACCCAGGCGGCGGTCGGCGCGACGACCGTCCAGGCGCTCGAGCGGCTGCGGGTGGACGTCGCCTTCGTCGGCACGAACGGCCTCACCCTCGAGCGTGGGCTGTCCACCCCGGACCCGGAGGAGGCGGCGGTCAAGACCGCCGTGGTGCGGGCGGCCCGGCGGGTGGTCGTCCTGGCCGACGCCACCAAGTTCGGGCTCGACGCCACCGTGACCTTCGCCCCGCTGTCCGACGTCGACGTGGTGGTCACCGACGCCGAGAGCCCAGCCGTCCCGCGCGACGCCCTCGCCGAGGCCGGGATCGACGTCGTGCTGGCCTGATCCCCCGGCGCCGGTCAGGCCGGGACGACGACGGCGCCTGCCGGGTCCAGGCGGACCTGGACGGTCTCCCCCAGCTCGGTGCCGGGCGGCGCGACGGCGGTCGCCCGCTGCCCGCCGGGCAGGCGCACGTCGGCCTCGACCCGCCCGCGGACGAACCGGGTGGCGAGCACCGGCACCTCGACGTCGTCGGCCCCGACCCAGGCCTCGCCGACGACGGCGGACAGGGCGGCCGGGCCGACGCCGACCACCACGCCGCCCGGGCCCCCGGTGTTGCTGCCGACCGGGAGCCCGTCCGGTCCGGCAGCACGCCCCAGCAACCCGTCGGGCAGCGGCACCGGGCCGAGCTCGGTGCGGGCGGTGCCGGCCACCACGGCGGCGGGCAGGAAGGGCCCGTAGCCGAGGAAGGCGGCGACGTCCCGGCTGACCGGGCGGCGCCACAGCCGGGTCGGGGTGTCCACCTGGGCCAGCCGCCCGTCGGCCATGACGGCCACCCGGTCCGCCACGGTGAAGGCCTCGTCGTGGTCGTGGGTGACGTACAGCGCGGTGGTGCCGGTGGCGCGCAGGATGTCCCGCAGCTCCCCGGTCAGGCGCTCCCGCAGGCCGCGGTCGAGGGCGGAGAGCGGCTCATCCAGGAGCAGCAGCTGCGGGGCGGGCGCCAGCGCGCGAGCGAGGGCGACGCGCTGCGCCTGCCCGCCGGACAGGGTCGGCACGGTGCGGCCGGCGTACCCGGTCAGGCCGACGAGGTCGAGTAGCTCGGCCACCCGGCGGCGGCGCTGCGCCCGCGGCAGGTGCGCCAGCCCGTAGCCGACGTTGCCGGCCACCGTGCGGTGCGGGAAGAGCTGGCCGTCCTGGAACATCAGCCCGAAGCCGCGGCGGTGCACGGGGGTGGTGGTCACGTCCGCACCAGCCCAGGCGACCGTCCCGGCGGCGACGGGCTCCAGCCCGGCGACCGCGCGCAGCAGGGAGGACTTGCCCGACCCGGACGGCCCGAGCAGCGCGAGCACCTCCCCAGGGGCGACGTCCAGGTCCACCCCGGCCACCGCCGTCGTCTCGCCGCCGGCGCCGGGGTAGCGCACGACGACGCCGCGCAGCACCAGGCCGTCGGCGGACGCCGGGGCGGGGTCGGGCCGGGCGGCGCCGGGCCGGCCGGGGTGAGGCCGGCCGGCGGATCCGCCGCGGTCGAGGCGGCCGGGGGCGGATCCGCCGCGGTCGGGCCGGTCGGCGCCGGGGCGGTTCGGATCGGCTCGGTCAGGCTCCTGCCGGCCGGCGTCCGGGCGGTCCGCGTCGGCCGGGCGGGCCGGGGTCGGGACGGGCTCGTGCCTCACCATCCGGTCGCCTCCGGGGTCCGCAGCCGCTCGGCCAGGGCCATCACGACGGCGGTGAGCACCGCCAGCACGACGGCGCCGGCCAGCGCCATGCCGTAGTTCTCCGCGCCGGGGCGGCCGAGCAGCCGGAACACGACGACGGGCAGGGTGGGCCGGTCCGGCCGGGCGAGGAACGCCGTCGCGCCGAACTCCCCGAGGGAGACGGCGAAGGCGAACCCGACCGCCAGGCCCAGGCCGCGGACGAGGAACGGGCCGTCCACGGTGGCGAGCACCCGGCCCGGGGCGGCGCCGAGGGTGGCCGCCGCCTCGCGCAGCCGGGGGTCGATCGCGCGGAGCACCGGCAGGACGGTGCGCACCACCATCGGCACGGCCACCACCGCCTGCGCCAGCGGGACCAGGACCAGGGAGGAGCGCAGGTCCAGCGGGGGCCGGTCGAGGGTGATGAGGAACCCGAAGCCGACGGTGACCGCCGAGACCCCCAGCGGCAGCATGAACACCGCGTCCAGCGCGCCGGCGGCCCGGCGGGCGGCGCGGGCCCGGGGCCGGCGGGAGAGCACCAGCGCCACCGCCACGCCCACGACGATGGCGAGCACGGTGGCGTCCACCGCCACCCGCAAGGAGTTGGCGGCCGCCTCCCAGACGGTCACGGTCAGCGCGCCGGTGCCGGTGCTGCCCAGGGCGCGGTAGTTCGCCAGGCCCCACCCGCCGTCGGGCTGGTGCAGGGAGCGCACGACCAGCCCGAGCAGCGGCGCGGCCAGCAGGGCGAGGACGACGGCGGTCACGGCGGCCGGCAGCAGGTCCGGCCCGGGGCGCCGGCCGCCCCCGGCGCGGGGGGCGAGCAGGCGCAGCGGGTGGTCGGCCGGGGTGTCGCGCAGCCGCAGGGCCCGCTCCTGCCGGGCCCGGGTGCGGCCGGCCACGGCGAGCGCCGCGGCGACCACGGCGAGCTGGACGACGGAGAGCACGGCGGCCGCCCGCAGGTCCAGGAACTGGGTGGTCTGCACCCAGATCTCGGTCTCCACCGTCCCGTACCCCGGGCCGCCGAGGATGAGGACCACGCCGAAGGCGGTGGCGCAGAACAGGAACACCACCGAGGCGGCGGAGGCGATCGCGGGCGCCAGCGCCGGCAGGGTGACCGTGGCGAAGGCCCGGGCCGGGGAGGCGCCCAGGGCCCGGGCGGCCTCCTCCGCGCGCGGGTCCAGCCGGGCCCACATGCCGCCCACCGTGCGCACCACCACCGCGTAGTTGAAGAAGACCAGGGCGGCGACGACGGCGGCGAAGGTGCCGTCCAGGCCGAGGAAGCCCAGCGGCCCGCCCGCCCCGAGGAGGGAGCGGAAGGCGACCCCGACGACGACGGTGGGCAGCACGAACGGGACGGTCACCGCCGCCCGCACCAGGCCCCGGTCGGGGAAGGAGCAGCGGTAGAGCAGGTAGGCGCCGGGCAGGCCGAGAAGCACCGACACCGCGGTGCCCGCCGCGGCCTGGGCCAGGGTGATGCCGATGACCCGCCAGGTCCGCGGGCGGGCGAAGACCTCCGCGAACCCGGACAGGTCGGCGGCGCCGTCGGGGAAGAATCCGCGGGCGACCAGGGTGCCGACCGGGTAGGCGAAGAAGACGCCGAGGAAGACCAGCGGGACGGCCGCGGTCAGGCCCCAGCCGAGCAAGGACGGCGCGCGGCCGGCCAGCGGCCGGCGGGCGGGGCGCTGCCGGGCGGGAGCCGGCGTGGGCCTGGGGGCGGGCGGCGCGGGTGCGGTTGCGGCCATCACCCGACCACGATCTCGGTCCAGGCGGTGACCCACTCCTCCCGGTGGGCGGCGATGTCGGCGGGGTCCACCTGGTGCGGGTCCTCGGCCAGCGGGGCGTGCGCGGCCCACTCCTCGGGCAGCGGCACGTCGGCCACCGGGTACATGTACATCTGGCCCGGGATGTCCTGCTGGACGGGGTCGGAGAGCAGGAAGTCGACGAAGGCGCGTGCGCCCTCGGGGTTGGCCGCCCCGGCGATGACGCCGGCGTACTCCACCTGCCGGAAGCAGGTGTCGAGCAGCGCGCCGGTGCGCGGCTCCGCGTCGTCCTCGGGCACCTCCGCCGCCGGGGAGGAGGAGTAGGAGACGACCAGCGGGCGGGGGCCGGCGCCCTCGGAGCCGGAGAAGTCCACGTAGTAGGCGTCCGACCAGCCCTCGGCCACCCGCACCCCGTTGGCGGCCAGGTCCGTCCAGTACTGCTGCCACCCGTCGGTGCCGAACGCACCGATGGTGGCGAGCAGGAAGGCCAGGCCGGGCGAGGAGGTGGCCGGGTTGGTGACGACGAGCAGGTCCCGGTAGGCCGGGTCGGTGAGGTCCGCCAGGGTGCGGGGCTCGGGGATGCCGCGGTCGGCGAACCAGGCGTGGTCGACGTTGACGCACACGTCCCCCCGGTCCACCGCGGTGAGGTGGCCCTCGTCGTCGACGGCGTTCTCGGCCACCCCGGCGGGGGCGTCGGCCGGGGTGTAGGGGTCAAGCACGCCGGCGTCGATGGCGCGGGCGGCGAAGCTGTTGTCGATGCCGTAGACGACGTCGCCGAGGGGGGAGTCCTTGGTCAGCACGAGCTGGTTGACCAGCGCCCCGCCGTCGCCGGGGGCGACCATGGTGAGCCGGTAGCCGGTGTCCGCCTCGAACTGGTCGAGGAGGTCCTGGCTGACGCTGAACGAGTCGTGGGTGACGACCGTGAGCTCCCCGCCCGCGGCGGTGCCGGTGCCGTCACCGGTGCCGCCGGGGGTGTCGCCGTCGTCGCCGCCCCCGCCGGTGAGGCTGCACGCGCCGAGCACGGCGGTGGCGGCGAGCGCGGCGAGGGCGGTGCGCCGACGGCGGGTGCGGGCGGTTGAGCGGTGGCTGGTGCGGGCGGCCGAGCGGTCGCTGGTGGTGGTCATGGCTCCTCCTGGCGGGGAGGGGCTGCACCCCGGGCACGGCGGGCGTGCCCGGGGTGCCTGGAGAGATATCCCGACTTCCTTCGCCGGTGCTAACCGGGCAGGTTCGAGGGTCTGCGTTGCCGCACTCTCAGCGCCTCGCGGCGCTCCCCTGTCGTTTCGCCGGCGAGCCTACCAGGGCCGGAGCGACCTCAGTGCTTGTCGACCCGCTTCTCGGCGGGGTAGACCTTGGCGGCGCCCTTCAGGGCGTAGTGCCGGGCCAGGCCCAGCAGCGCACCGGAGACCGCGGCGAAGACGATGACCTGCCACGCGCCGACGTCGGGGTCGTCCTCGTCGGTCGGGGGCTCGTGCCCGGTGATGGCCTTCCAGCCGCCGTCGACGATCTTGTTCGTCAGCACCCCGGCCGCCAGCAGCGCCCCGGTGCTGATGAGCCTCCAGCCCATGTCCATTGCATCTCCGTCGGTAGTGGTTACTGCCCACCGTCGATCATGCCCGAACGGCGGCGGTCCTGCTCAGCGGGGCGGCGGGGTGGGCCGACGCACCCGGGCCGGGGGTCGACCCGCCGGCCGATGCGGCACGTACGGGCGGGCGGGGCGCCGGGCGCCGCCTCACCCGCGGACGGCGCCGCCGTCGGCGTCCGGGGCCGAGCTGCCGCCGGCGTCCCGGGCGGTGCGGCCGTCGCCGTCGAAGCCCTCGGCGGACCGCTGGGCGGCGGCCAGGTCCTCGGTGAGCTCGTCCACCACCAGGTGGTCCGGGTCAACCTTGCCGGTCCGGTACCCAGCGCGGCCGACCATGTGGGCCGAGATCGGCGCGGTGATGAACTGGAACGCGACGACGAGCACCAGGGTCCAGGCCACCACCGAGTCCTGCACCACCAGGGCGAGGCCGGCCATCATCAGCGTCAGCCCCAGCACCTGGGGCTTGGCCGCGGCGTGCATCCGGGAGAGCAGGTCCCGGAAGAAGCTCACCGAGATCGCGGCGACGAGCGTCAGGGTCGCCCCGAGCACGAGCAGGGCGGTGCCCGCGGCCTCGGCCGCCGTGGCCCAGGTCATCGCTCCCCCTCGGTGGCCGGCCTCGCGGTCGGCCCGGTGCTCGGCGGCTCGGCCCGCGGTACCGGGCCGCCGTCGGCCGGCTCGGCCCGCGGCGCCCCGCCGCCGTCGACCGGCCCCCCGCGGGGCGTCCCGCCGTCGACCGGCCCGGCCCCGGGAGCCCGGCCGGCGACGCCCGTCCGCTCCTCCTCCTCGGCCGGCCCGCCGGGCAGGCCGTCCTCGTAGCCGCGCTCGCGCAGGTCCGCGGCGTCCGGGTCGTGCACCGGGGCGTCCTCGTCGGCCATGCTCTGCTGCGCGGCGAGGAGCTCGCGCAGCTCCTCCCGGCTCAGGATGCGTGCCTCGTCGGGCCGGTCCACGGGCACGAACCGGGCGATGGTCACCGACCCGACGAACCCGACGACGGCGAGCACCACGAGCACGGGGAGCAGGTCGCTGCGGTCCTCCGCCGCGGAGATGACGGCGACGACGCCGAGCACCACGGCGGTGATCACGTCCAGGGCGACGACCCGGTCGAGCATGCTCGGGCCGCGCTCCATCCGGACCAGGGCCACGATCCCGGCCAGGCCGAGCGCGATCCCGCAGTAGAGGAAGGCGACGGTCTGGGCTGTCACCGGCGCACCTCCGGCGCGCTCGCCAGCCGGCCGGCCCGCGGGGAGGACCCGGGCACGAACCCGGCCTCGAGGAGCTCCTCGCGGGAGGCGAGGGCCCGCAGGATGCGTTCCTCCTGCGCGAGCACCGTGTGGTGCGCCTGGTCCAGCCCGCCGGCCAGGTCGAGGTCGAAGATGTGGATGTACAGCATGCCCAGGAGCCGGTGCGCCTCGACCACGATCGACCCCGGGACCAGCGAGGTCATGCCGGCCGTCATGGTCAGGTAGGTGTCGGAGTGCGAGCGCAGCTGCACCCGGATGACCGCGCCGGTGGGCTGGCGCCGGCGCAGCGTCATCCAGCTGATCTGCAGCGAGGCCACCACCACGTCGTAGGCGAACCGGGCGGCGAGGCGCACCACCCCCCAGGGCCGGAACCGTCCGTCGAAGGGCAGCCGGGGCAGCGGCATGACGGTGGTGACCACCAGCGCCACGACCAGGCCGAGCATGACGTTGGCCCAGGTGATCTCCCCCCACAGCAGCACCCAGACGATGGTCAGCCAGGCCAGCATGCCCCAGGAGGTGCGGGGCCAGCGGCGGGCGGGCGGCGCCGTCGTCATCCCTCCCCCTCCTCCGCCACCTGCCGGGACTGCCCGGTCCCCCGCTCCAGGTCCGGCAGCACCGCGGTGACGTAGGGGTCCCGGGCGCGCAGGTCGTGGGCGGCGGTGTCGGTGTAGGTGTACAGCGGCCCGGAGCCGAGGGCGAGGACGAGGGAGAAGGCGACCAGGCCGGCGGCCGAGCCGACCATCCCGCGGGGCATCGTCGTCGTCGGCAGCGGCTCGGGCGCCTCCTGCCAGAACGCCATGTTCCACGCCTTGGTGATGGCGTACAGGGTGAGCAGGGAGGTGACCAGCCCGCCGGCGACCAGGCCGTAGGACAGCGCCGAGCCGTCCTGCGCCGCCGCCTGCACCAGGCCGGCCTTGCCGAAGAAGCCGGTCAGCGGCGGGATGCCGGCGAGGTTGACCGCCGGGACGAAGAACAGCACCGCGAGCAGCGGCGCGAGCTTGGCCAGCGACCCCAGCCGGACCAGGGAGGTGGTCCCGCCGCGCCGCTCGATCAGCCCGGCCACCAGGAACAGGGAGGTCTGCACGGTGATGTGGTGGGCGACGTAGTAGATGGCGGCGGACAGGCCGTCGTCGCTGCTGGTCGCCACCCCCCAGACCATGTAGCCGATGTGGGAGACGAGGGTGAAGGACAGCAGCCGCTTGATGTCCTCCTGGGCGACGGCGCCGAGGATGCCGACCACCATGGTCGCCAGCGCCGCCCACATGAGCAGGTCGTCCAGCCGCCCGGCGGGGAAGAGCAGGACCTGGGTGCGGATGATGGCGTACACCCCGACCTTGGTGAGCAGGCCGGCGAACACCGCGGTGACCGGGGCGGGCGCCGTCGGGTAGGAGTCCGGCAGCCAGGCCGAGAGCGGGAAGATGGCCGCCTTGATCCCGAAGGCGACGAGCAGCATGAGCTGCAGCACCGTCTGGGTGCCCGGGGCGATCTCCGGCAGCCGCAGCGCGAGCTGGGCCATGTTCACGGTCCCGGTGGCGGCGTAGACCAGGGCGAGGGCGATCAGGAAGACCACCGAGCCGAGCAGCGAGACGACCACGTAGATGGTCCCGGCCCGGATCCGCTCCCGGGTGCCGGAGAGGCTGATGAGCACGAAGGACGCGGCGAGCAGGATCTCGAAGCCGACGTAGAGGTTGAACAGGTCTCCGGACAGGAACGCGTTGGACACCCCGGCGGACAGGACGAGGAAGGTGGGGTGGTAGATCGCCACCGGGGCGCCCTCGTCGCCGTCAGCCACCCCCTGGGACAGGGAGTAGACCAGCACGGCGAGGGTGACCGTGATGGACACGACCAGCATCAGGGCGCTGAGCCGGTCCGCCACCAGGGAGATCCCCACCGGCGCGGCCCACCCGCCGACGTCGAGGACGATCGGCCCGGAGTCGACCCGGACCAGCAGCACGACGGCGACGGCGAGCACCACCGCCAGCGTGGCGAGCGCGACGACGCCCTGCACCCGGCGGCGGCGGGCGAGCGCCAGCGCCGCGCCGGCACCCACCAGCGGCAGCACCACCGGGAGGGCGACGAGCCAGGTCATCGGCGCTCCTCCTCCCCGGCGAGGGCGGCCTCGTGGCGGCGGCGGCGGGCGCGCTCCTCCTCGGCGCGGGCGGTCTCGTCCCGCACGGCCGCGGCCTCCTCGGCCAGGGTGGTGCCGGCGTCGTCGGTGGCCCGGGTGGACAGCTCGTCGCGGGCCGCGCGGCGGGCGATGCGACGGTCCTCCAGGTCGTCCTGGACCTCGTCGTGGCCGTTGAGCTGCCAGGAGCGATAGGCCATGGCGAGCAGGAAGGCGGTCATGCCCAGGGTGATCACGATGGCGGTCAGCGTCATCGCCTGGGGCAGCGGGTCGGACATCTCCGCCGGGTCGGTCTGGTCCAGCAGCGGCGGGCCGCCGGCCCGGCCGCCGGCGACGAGCATGAGCACGTTGACGCCGTTGGAGATCAGCGCGGTGCCGATGATCACCCGGGACAGGGAGCGCTCGAGGATGAGGTAGACCCCGGTGCCCACGAGCACCGCGACCAGCGCGACCAGGACGATGGCGGGGGTGGTGTCGATCATCGCTGGTCTCCCGAAAGGTCCGCGGCCGCGGCGGCCAGGTCCGCGCGGGTGTCGGCGGCCGGCAGCGGGTCCTCCACCGTGCTGGCCGGGTCGTCGAAGGCGAGGTCGGGGGCCTGGTTGCCCTCCAGCTCGCCCTGCCGGTCCACCTCGGCGCCGAGGGAGCGCAGCACGTCCAGCACCATGCCCACGACGACCAGGTAGACGCCGGTGTCGAAGGCCAGGGCGGTGGTCAGGTGCACGTCGCCGAACACCGGCAGGGTCAGGTCCACCACCGCGCTCTGCAGGATCGTCCCGCCGAAGAGCACCGGGACCAGCCCGGCGCCGGCGGCCAGGAACAGGCCGCCGCCGAGGAGGTGGCCCGGGTGGAGGGGGGTGGCCGCGGCGAGCTCGAAGCGCCCGCCGGCCAGGTACCGCACGATCAGCGCGACGCCGGCGACCAGGCCGCCGGTGAACCCGCCGCCGGGGGCGTTGTGCCCGGAGAACAGCAGGAACAACGAGAACACCAGCATGGTGTGGAACACCAGGCGGACGCCGACCTCGAAGATGACCGACCGGCGCTGCGGGGCCAGGGTGACCTCCCCCACCAGCCACCGCCGGCCCCGGCCGCCGCGGGCGCCGCGGGCGCGCGCGGCGCGGTCTCCGGCCTGCCCGGCGCGGCCGCCGGCCTGGCGGTCGCCGTCCCCGGGCGGGCGGCGCAGCGCCGCGGCCGGGTCCGGCAGCCCGCCGGCCCAGACCGTGGGCCGGGCGGTGGCCTCGGCCAGCGCGGCGGCCTTGTCGCGGCGGCCGGTGCGGGTGCGCAGGAAGATCAGCGAGGCGACCCCGGTGGCGGCGACCACGACGACCGAGATCTCCCCCATGGTGTCCCAGGCCCGGATGTCGACCAGGGTGACGTTGACGATGTTCTTGCCGTACCCGTACTCGTAGGCCTCGGCGGGGTAGTCCACGGTGACCGGCGGGTGGATCCGGGCGCCCGCGGCGAGCACGCCGAGGGCGGCCACGGTGACCCCGACGACGGCGGCGAGCACCGCCCGCCACCAGCGGGAGGAGGCCAGCGGCCGGTTGGAGAAGTAGGCGGGCAGCCGCCGCAGGACGAGGACGAAGACGACGAGGGTGACCGTCTCGACCAGCACCTGGGTCAGCGCCAGGTCCGGGGCGCCGTGCAGCTCGTAAAGCAGGGCGACGCCGTAGCCGGAGACGCCGAGCAGGAGGACCGCCTTGAGGCGGCGGCGGGCCCGGGCGGCCAGCAGCGCGCTGAGGGCGACGAGCACGGCGACGACCACCTGCAGCGGGGTGTCCCAGGCCCGCAGCCCGGCCGGCCAGGAGTCCCCGGCCGCCAGGGCGGCGCCGCCGGCCAGCACCACCACCGCGACGAGGATGGTGGCCAGGTAGGCCGGCAGGGAGCCGCGCTGGGTCCAGGCGGTGACGTCGGCGGCGAGGTTCTCCAGCACCCGCAGCAGGCGGCGGTACCCGCCCTCGGCGCCGTCGAAGGTCCGGAAGGACCGCTGGAACCGCTCCACCGCGTCCCGGCCGAGGAACAGCGCGACGCCGACGACGAGCACGGCCACCGTGGTGAGGACCGGGACGCCGACGCCGGCCCAGAGGGTCAGGTGGCCCTCCGCGCCCGGGTAGAGCGCGGCGTGCGGGGCGAGGTAGCGCTGCAGCGCGCCGGGCACCAGGCCGAGGGCCAGGCTGAGCGCGGCGAGCACCACCGGCGCGGCCGCGATCAGCCGGGAGGCCTTCTGCGGCTCGGCGGTGGCCACCCCGGGCTTGGTCGCGAACGCGCCCCACCACAGCCGCAGCCCGTAGGCCACGGTCAGCGCCGAGCCGGCGGCGACGGCGACCAGCACCACCCAGTCGAGCCCGCCGCCGCGGTGCTCCAGGCCGGCCAGGGCGCCCTCCTTGGCCACGTAGCCCACCAGCGGCGGGACCCCGGCCATGGAGGCCGCGGCGACGGCGGCCGTGACGGCCATCAGCGGCGCCCGGCGCCCCAGCCCGGAGATCTGCCGCAGGTCCCGGGTGCCGAGCGACCAGTCGATGATGCCGACGACGAGGAAGAGGCAGGCCTTGAACAGCGCGTGCGCGACGAGCAGGGCGAGGCCGGCCAGCGCGACCGCGGCGTCGTCGTACCCGACCAGGACCATGATCAGGCCGAGCTGGGAGACGGTGCCGAAGGCGAGGATGAGCTTCAGGTCGTACTGCCGCAGCGCGCGGTAGCCGCCGAGCAGGAGCGTGCCCAGGCCGACGGCGAGGACCATCCACCGCCACACGGTCAGGTCGGCGAACCCGGGCGCCAGCCGCGCCACCAGGTAGACGCCGGCCTTGACCATGGCGGCGGCGTGCAGGTACGCCGAGACCGGGGTGGGCGCGGCCATCGCCGCCGGCAGCCAGAAGTGGAACGGCAGCTGGGCGGACTTGGTCAGCGCGCCGAGCAGGACCAGGCCGACGGCGGTGGGCACCAGCGCGGCCGGGTCGCCGGCGCCGAGGGTGCCGGCCGCGGCGGAGCCGACGAGCTCGCTGAGCCGGTAGGAGCCGCCGTCGGCCTCGCCGAGGATGATCAGCCCGCCGAGCATGGCCAGCCCGCCGGCGGTGGTGATGATGATCGCCTGCAGGGCCGCCCGGCGGGAGGACTGCCGGTCGTGGTAGTGGCCGATCAGCAGGAAGGAGAAGATCGTCGTCAGCTCCCAGAACACATACAGCATCAGGGAGTCGTCGGTGGTGACCAGCCCGAGCATGGCGCCGGCGAAGGCGACGAAGGACCCGGCGAAGCGGCCCAGGGCGTGGGCCGTGGCGGAGAAGTAGGCGGCGCAGTAGACCAGGACCAGGGCGCCGATCCCGCCGACGACGAGGGTCATCACCCAGGCGAGGGTGTCCAGCCGGAACGCCAGGTCCAGGTTCAGCGCCGGGACCCAGGGGACGACGACGGTGGGGTGGTCCCCGGCGAGGACCCGGCCGGTCTGGGCGGCGGCCCAGACGGCGGCGGAGCCGGGGACGGCGGCCAGGACGAGGAAGGCCCGCCGGCCGAACCTGCCGACGACCACGGGCGCGACCAGGGCGGCCGCGACGTGGATCATCAGCAGGATGAGCATGGTCCGCTCCCAGTCCTCGCGGTCGGCGGCCCCCGCCCGCAGCAGGCATGGGCGGCCCGGTCACGCGCAGGAAGGAAGGTCCAGAGTAACAATCCGGGACGGGTACCCCCGCCGGGCATCAGGGTCCTCGCCCACCCGAGCACCGCTACCGGTCTGGGCGACCTCTCGGTGAGAAGCCCGGTCTGCGCGGCCTCTCCAGTGAGAAGCCGCGCGTCCGTGTGGTCCTTGTGGCGGTTTCAGCCGCGGCGGATACCGCCACAAGTACCACACGGACGGGCGCCCTGACAGCGACCTGGTCCTGGACCACGACCTGGAGGCCGGGCACGTTCGCCCCGGCCGCTCCCGGGCCCGGAGGCCCCGCCGCTCGCGGGCCCGGAGGTCCCGCCGGTCCCGGCCGCGGGCGCGGGTAGCGTGGGCGCAACCCCGGCCGGAAGGACCCCCGCGTGCTGCAGAGCGTCGCCGTCGTGCTCGTGCTCCTCGCCACCGCCGCCGGGGTGGCCGTCTTCGCCCGCGGCGCGGTCGTCCTGGTCCGCCGGGTGGGGGTGGGCCGGCCGGCGCCGGGCCGGCTGCGGCCGGTGGGCCGGCGCCTGGTCACGACCGTCCGGGAGGTCCTCGGCCACGGGCACTTCCGCCAGCGGCCGGCGGTGCGGGTGGCGCACTGGGCCGTGATGGTCTCCTTCCCGCTGCTCTTCCTCACCCTGCTCGCCGGCTACGGCCAGCTCACCGACCCCGCCTGGGCGATCCCGCTGCTCGGCCACCTGCCGCCGTGGGAGTGGCTGACCGAGGTCTTCGCCTGGGCCGGGCTGGTGGGGATCGGCTGGCTGGTCGCGGTCCGGCTGCGGAGCCAGCCCCGCCGGTCGGCGCCGGTGGACGCCCAGCGCGGGTCCCGGTTCTTCGGGTCCACCCGGTGGCAGGCCTACTTCGTCGAGGCCGTCATCGCCGCGGTGGTGCTCTGCGTCCTGGCGCTGCGCGCCCTGGAGTACGCCTATCTCGCCGCCCAGGGGTCGGACCTGGCCAGCGCCCTGCACTTCCCGCTGACCGGGTGGGCCGGGCGGCTGCTCGCCGGGACCGCGCCGGCCACGCTCGCCGACGCGATCACCGTGGTCGCCGCGGTGAAGATCCTGGTCTCGATGGGCTGGCTCGTCGTCGTCGGGCTGCAGCCCGCCATGGGCGTGGCCTGGCACCGGTTCCTCGCCCTGGTCAACGTCTACGCCCGCCGCGAGCCCGGCGGCGGCCCGGCGCTCGGCCCGGCCGCCCCGATGACCGTGGCCGGCCGCCCGGTGGACGCCGCCGCGCTGGAGGAGCTGCCCGAGGACGCCCGGCTGGGCGTGGGCACGGTGGCGGACTTCAGCTGGAAAGGCCTGCTCGACTTCTCCACCTGCACCGAGTGCGGCCGCTGCCAGGACCAGTGCCCGGCGTGGAACACCGGCAAGCCGCTCTCCCCCAAGCTCTTCACCCTCGCCCTGCGGGACCACTCGGCGGCCGCCGCGCCGTTCCTGCGCGCCGCGGCCGCCGCCGGCGGCGCACCCGACGGTGGCGCACCGGCCGGCGGCGGGCCGACCGGTGCGGCGGCCGGCTCGGCCCCGGGCGGGGCGACGGCGACCGGCGGCCCGACCGGGAGGTCCGGACCGGCTGCGGCGGGCGCCGTCGGGAACGGCCCGGAGGACCTGAGTGCCCTCGCCCTGACCGGGCGGGACGGGTTCCGCCCGCACACCGGTGACGTCCTCGGCGCGCTCAGCGCCGCCGGCGCGACCGGCCCCGGCGGGGTGGCGACGGTGCCGGGCGAGCTGGTGCCGGGCGTCGTCGACCCGGACGTGCTGTGGTCGTGCACCACGTGCGGGGCGTGCGTGCACCAGTGCCCGGTGGACATCGAGCACGTCGACCACATCCTGGACCTGCGCCGCCACCAGGTCCTCATGGCCTCGGCGTTCCCGGCCGAGCTCGGCGGGATGTTCCGCAAGCTCGAGAGCCGGGGCAACCCGTGGGGCATGGCGGCCCGGAAGCGGCTGGACTGGGCCAAGGACCTGCCGTTCGAGGTGCCGGTGGTCGGCGCCGACGTCGCCTCCGCCGGCGAGGTGGACTACCTGTTCTGGGTGGGCTGCGCCGGGGCGTTCGAGGACCGGGCGCGGCGGACCACCCGCGCCGTCGCCGAGCTGCTGCACGCCGCCGGCGTCTCCTTCGCCGTGCTGGGCGACGGGGAGTCCTGCACCGGGGACCCGGCCCGCCGGGCCGGCAACGAGGTGCTCTTCCAGATGCTCGCCGCGCAGAACGTCGAGACGCTGCGCGACGCCGGCGTCCAGCGCATCGTGGTCACCTGCGCGCACTGCTTCAACACCCTCGCCCGGGAGTACCCCCAGCTCGGCGGCCGGTTCGACGTCGTCCACCACACCCAGCTGCTCAACCGGCTGGTCCGCGAGGGCCGGCTGACGCCGGTGCCGCCGCCGGCCGGGGAGGCCCGGACCGTCACCTACCACGACCCGTGCTACCTGGGCCGGCACAACCAGGTCTACGCCCCGCCGCGCGAGCTCCTCGGCGCCCTGCCGGAGGTCCGGACGGTGGAGATGCCGCGCAGCGGCGAGACGGCCATGTGCTGCGGCGGGGGCGGCGCGCGGGTGTGGATGGAGGAGCGGATCGGCACCCGCGTCTCCACCGAGCGGGCCCGCGAGGCGACCGCGACCGGCGCCACCGCGGTCGCCACCGCCTGCCCGTTCTGCACCACGATGCTCGCCGACGGGGTGGCCGCGAACGGCAGCGACGCCGAGGTGCTCGACGTCGCCCAGCTGCTGCTCGCCGGGGTGCGCCGCGGGCAGGACGGCGGGTGACGCCGGTGCCGGGGAGCCGGAGCCGGGTGTGCGGAGGCGCCGTCGGCCGGTGTGCGGGGCCGCCGTCGGCTGGCTCCCCGGAAGGCGCCGTCGCCCGCCTCCCCGGGAGGCGCCGTCGGCCGGCTCCCCCTAGAAAGGGTGGGTGACGACCTACGGGCACCACGCCTCCCACGAGCAGATCGCGCCGAGCCAACTGCTGCGCGACCTGCAGGCGGCCGAGCGGGCCGGCTTCGCGATGGGCATGTGCTCGGACCACTTCGCCCCGTGGAGCCACCGGCAGGGCCACTCCGGGTTCACCTGGTCCTGGCTCGGCGCGGCGCTGGCCACCACCGGGCTGCGGCTGGGCTGCGTCAGCGCCCCCGGGCAGCGCTACCACCCGGCGGTCCTCGCGCAGGCCATGGCCACCCTCGCCGAGATGTTCCCGGGCCGGTTCTGGACGGCGCTGGGGACCGGCCAGGCGATGAACGAGCACATCACCGGGGACCGGTGGCCGGTCAAGGCGGAGCGGCTGGACCGCCTGGAGGAGTGCGTGGCGGTGATCCGCGCCCTGCACCGGGGCGAGGAGGTCACCCACGCCGGGCTGGTCCGGGTGGACCGTGCCCAGCTCTTCGACCTGCCGCCCGCCCCCGTCCCGCTGCTCGCCGCGGCGATCAGCCCGGCGACGGCGGCCCGCGCGGCCGCCTGGGCGGACGGGCTGATCACCATCAACCAGCCGGCCGAGAAGCTCCGCGCCGTGATCGACGCCTACCGCGACGGTGGCGGGAAGGGCCCGCTGGCGCTGCAGGTGCACCTGTCCTGGGCGCCCACCGAGGCCGAGGCGCAGGCGATCGCCCACGACCAGTGGCGCAGCAACGTCTTCGACGAGCCGGTGAGCCTGGACCTGCCCACCCCGGAGCACTTCGACGTCGCCAGCCGGGACGTCACCCCGGAGACCGTGGCCGGCGCGGTCCGGGTCTCCGCCGACCCGGCCCGGCACGTGGCCTGGCTGCGCGAGTACGCCGACCTCGGCTTCGACGAGATCTACCTCCACCACGTCGGGCAGGACCAGGGCCGCTGGCTCGAGACCGCCGCGACCGACGTCCTGCCCCACCTGACGGAGGCCTGAATGCGCATCAGCGACACCTCGGACCTGTGGTACAAGAACGCGGTCATCTACTGCCTGGACGTGGAGACGTTCTTCGATTCCGACGGCGACGGCGTGGGTGACCTCGCCGGCCTCGCCCAGCGGGTGGACTACCTCGCCGGGCTGGGCGTGACCTGCCTGTGGCTGATGCCCTTCTACCCCAGCCCGGACCGGGACGACGGCTACGACGTCGCCGACTTCTACGGCGTCGACCCGCGCCTGGGCACGCACGGGGACCTGGTGGAGTTCGTCCGCACCGCCAAGGACCGGGGCCTGCGGGTGATCATCGACCTGCTCGTCAACCACACCTCCGACCAGCACCCCTGGTTCCAGGAGGCCCGCAAGAGCGTGGACAACCCCTACCGCGACTACTACGTGTGGCGGTCCGACCCGCCGGGGGACACCTCCGACCAGGTGGTCTTCCCCGACCAGGAGGACTCGATCTGGCAGCTCGACGAGCGGACCGGCGAGTGGTACCTCCACCACTTCTACCGCCACCAGCCGGACCTGAACATCGCCAACCCGGCGGTCCGGGACGAGATCGCCAAGGTCATGGGCTTCTGGCTCCAGCTCGGGGTGGACGGCTTCCGGGTGGACGCGGTGCCCTTCTTCCTCAACAACCTGGGCACGGCCGAGCGGGAGCGGCACGAGTTCGCCCAGCCCCACGAGTACCTGCAGGCGCTGCGCGCCTTCCTCCAGCGCCGCTCGGGCGAGGCGATCCTGCTGGGCGAGGTCAACCTGCCCTTCGCCGACCAGCCGCAGTTCTTTGGCGGCCGGGAGGGCAACGAGCTGACCATGATGTTCGACTTCGTCAGCATGCAGGCCGCGTACCTGTCCATGGCCCGCCAGGACGCTCGCCCGCTGGCCAACGCGCTGCTCGCCCGGCCGAAGGACAAGATCTCGCCCGACTCCCAGTACGCCAACTTCCTGCGCAACCACGACGAGCTCACCCTGGACCAGCTCTCGCCGGAGGAGCGCCAGGAGGTCTTCGACGCCTTCGGCCCCGAGCCGGAGATGCAGCTGTACGGCCGCGGCCTCAAGCGGCGGCTGCCGCCGATGCTCGACGGCGACCCGCGCCGGCTGAAGATGGCCTACTCCCTGCTGTTCGCGCTGCCCGGGACCCCGGTGCTGTTCTACGGCGAGGAGATCGGCATGGGCGAGAACCTGCAGATGCCCGGCCGCAACGCCGTCCGCAGCCCGATGCAGTGGACGGCGGAGGAGAGCGCCGGGTTCTCCACCGCCGACGCCGACAAGCTCGCCGCCCCCGTGGTCCCCGGTGGCTTCGGGCCCGAGTACGTCAACGTCGCCGCCGCCCGGAACGACCCGGACTCCCTCCTGAACCACGTGATCCGGATGGCCCAGCGGTACCGGGAGAGCCCGGAGCTCGGCTGGGGCAACCTGGAGGTCCTGGACCAGCCGCACCACGCCGTCCTCGCCCACCGCTGCACCTGGGACGAGGCATCAGTGGTGCTCCTGCACAACCTGGGGCCGGAGCCGGTCACGGTCCCGCTCACCCTGCCGGAGGCGGAGGGCACCGTCCTCATTGACCTCCTCCAGCAGGGGGAGTGTGCCGTGGACGCCGAGCACCGCGTCGAGCTGGCGCTGGACGGCTACGGCTACCGCTGGCTCCGGGTGAAGCGGCCGGGCGACCGCCGGCTGCCCTGAGACTGTGGCGGCGTGCTGCGAGCGTCAGCGGGTCAGCTGGTCAGCCGATCAGCGGGGCACGTCCGCCGGTCGTTTGCAGGAAGTAACACAATCTCGGGGCGGCCGTGATGTGATCTGGCGGAATCCCGCCGCGGCAGCGGCCGGTCACGCCGAGTTTGTGTTACTTCTCGCACAGACGAGCCGGATCTACCGGGGTCAGCGGGTCAGGTCGACCGGCGGGTCAGCAGCCAGATCGCCCGGGTCGACGAGGAAGCCGTCGTCGTCGGTGACCGCCCCGCCGGCGGCGGCGTGCAGGGCCGCGGTGGCGCGCTCGATGAGCTCCCCGGCCCGGGCCCGGGCGCGGCGGACCGCCGGAGCAGGCGCGGCGGCACGGGCCTGCTCGGGCAGGCGCGGGCGCCAGCGGACCTCGTACGTGACCACGCCGCCCTGCGCCCACTCCGTGCCGCGGAGCACCACCGGCGGCTCGTCCTCGCCGGCCACCTCCACGGCGAGCAGGTCCCCGCCGCCCAGGTCGGCGACCAGCGCGTAGCCCTCGAGCTCCTGCACCTCCGCCACCGCGGCGGGGACGTCGTCCAGGACCGACCGGACCTGCGGCAGCACCTGCGCCAGCACCCCCAGGCAGGCGTCGTGCTCGAGCCACACCGGGGAGTGCAGGGTGAGGTCGACGGCGGAGGCCGGGTCGGGCACCAGGACGGTCCCGGTCCCGGCCAGCAGCACACCGCCGTGCAGCCGCCGGGCGAGGGCTCGTAGGTGGCCCAGCGTCTCGGCCTCGGTGCCGGTGGGCACGCCCTCGGGGAAGGCGTCGAGGAGCGGGTCGACCCCGTGCAGCTCCAGCGGGAGCGCGCCGCTGCGCTCGGTCGGGGCGGTCAGGAGGTAGGCCTGGGCGGACCAGTCGGGCAGGCCCAGTCCGGCGCGGGCGCCGTCGTCCAGCCGCCACGGGCCGGTGAGCGTTGCGCCGGGGACGAGCTGGAGCTCCCCCGGGCCGACCCAGCCGGCCGCCTCGCTCCGGGAGACGGCGAGGGCCTCGACCTCCTCGGCGGTGACGTCGGCGGGCAGGACGAGGAGGTGGTGCGGGGCCGCCAGGCCGGGGTCGAGGGGCGGCGGCGCGTCGTCGTCGGGCATCGGGGCGCCGTCGTCGGGAACCGGAGCGCCGTCGTCGTGAACGGGGCCGTTCTCACCGGGCAGCCCCGGGGTGCCGTCGTCGCCCAGCCGGCCGCCGTCGTCGCGCATCATCCGACCGGGGTGCGGTGGAAGCCGAGGTGGGAGCGGGAGGCGGTGGGGCCCCGCTGCCCCTGGTAGCGCGAGCCGGTGGCGCCGGCGCCGTAGGGCCGCTCGGCGGCGGAGGAGAGCTGAAAGAAGCAGAGCTGGCCGATCTTCATGCCCGGCCAGAGCATGATCGGCATCGTCGCGGTGTTGGACAGCTCCAGGGTGACGTGGCCGGTGAAGCCGGGGTCGATGAAGCCGGCGGTGGAGTGGGTGAGCAGGCCGAGGCGGCCCAGGGAGGACTTGCCCTCCAGGCGGGCGGCGATGTCGTCGGGGAGGGTGACCAGCTCGTAGGTGGCGCCGAGGACGAACTCACCCGGGTGCAGGACGAGCGGGTCCTCGGCGCCGACGTCGACGAGCCGGGTGAGCTCGGGCTGGTCCTGGGCAGGGTCGATGACCGGGTAGCGGTGGTTGTCGAAGAGGCGGAAGTAGCGGTCCAGGCGCACGTCGATGCTGGCGGGCTGGATCATCGCCGGGTCGTAGGGGTCCAGCCGGACCCGGCCCGCGTCGACCTGGGCGCGGATGTCGCCGTCGGAGAGCAGCACGGGTGCGATTGTGCCATCGGGGCCGGTGGGCGCCCGTGGGCCGTGAGCGGCGGTCGCCTGGCGGCCTGCGTGGCCCCGGCCGGTCGCGCCGGCGGTGGCGTTCGATACTGCTCCCCGGCCTTGGGTATAGTGGCGGGCGCGCTGGAGGCAAGCGCGACGCGGGTGTAGTTCAATGGTAGAACTTCAGCTTCCCAAGCTGACGGCGCGGGTTCGATTCCCGTCACCCGCTCCACGCATCGCCGCGCGCACAGCACGCCGGCAGTCCATGGCCACGGCGCTCTGTGGTGTCCCTGCCATATGCGGCCCCTGAACACCGGGTCGCCGACGTCGCACACAGCCCGAAGCACTGGCTACCGCAGTCGAGACGGCCCCACCGGCCCGTCTGTGCTCTCTCGCGGGATCACCGTGTGCGGCGCGACGACCTCGATCGCAGGCCCATCGGGCTCCGCGATCCGCGCCGCGATGCGCGCCACCGCATGGTGGGCGATGAAGGGCGTATCCAGCGAGACGGTGCTCAGGCTCGGCCGCGAGTACCGGCCTTCCTCGATGTCGTCGACGCCGATGATCGCCACGTCCTCCGGGACCCGGAGCCCTGCGTCGAACACCGCACGCATCGCGCCCATCGCGAGCAGGTCCGAGTAGCAGAAGATCGCGTCGGGCCGCTCCGGCAGCGCGAGCAGCGCCCTCGCCGCCTCGTAGCCGTCGGCGCGCCGGTAGTGCTCGGCGGGCTGCAGGTATCGCGGGTCGACGTCGTGCCCGGCCGACACGAGCGCCTGCTCGTACCCGGCCGTGCGCTGCTGGGGTGTCGCATAGTCCTCTGCGGGCTGCACTCCGATCGCCGCAATGCGCGAGCGGCCGAGCGCCACCAGGTGCTCGACGGCGTCACGGGCAGCCCGGACGTTGTCGATCGCCACGTGGTCGTAGCGCCCGTCGAAGTCGTGCTCGCCGAGCAGGACAAGCGGCATCGAGGTCCGGGTGTTCATCTCGAGCAGCTCCGCCTTCGTGACGAGCGGGCTGAAGAGGATGCCGTCGAAGAGCATCGTCCGGTCGGTCCCCGCGAGCAGGTCCCGCTCACGCTCGTGGTCGTGCCCGGTCTGGTCGATCATCACCCGGTACCCAACAGCGGCTGCCGCGTCGATGACCTCCCGGGCGAGCTCTGCGAAGTACGGGACGTCGATCTCGGGGACCACGAGGGCGAGCACCCCGGTGCGCCCCGTGCGCAAGGTCCTGGCCACCGGGTTGGGGCGGTAGTCCAGCTCCTCGATCGCGGCCTGCACACGCCGGCGCATGCGCTCGCTGACGTGCTCGTAGCCGCTCACCACGTTCGACACGGTGCGCACCGAGACCTCAGCCCGTTCGGCCACGTCCCGCAGCGTTGCGGCCATACCGTCTCCCTGCCCTCGAGCTCCTCCGCACAGCATAGGCGTTGCAACGTTGGCAAACCAGGAGTACGTTTGCGCACGTTGGCAAACCGAGGCGGACGGCCCGCATCGGGAGAACGCACAAGGGAGTGCTCATGCACCTGCTCCACCACGGCCCACGCCGAGCCACCCCAGTCGGCGGCCACCGTCCCGCTGTCATGGCGGTCGGGTTCCTGGCGGCGGCCACGGTCCTCGCCGCCTGTGGCCCGTCCATCGCACCGGAGGGTGCATCCTCCGAGCCCACGGCCGCCGATCCGGACGCCCTCCAGGCCCCCACTGACGAGTCACCGTCGGGCGAGATCACCATCTGGGACCGGTCGGGTGACCTCTTCAACGTGTTCGACGCCGCCATCGCGGCGTTCAACGAGAAGTACCCGGACATCACCGTGCACCACGAGGCCGTCGACATCGACGCCAAGCTGCAGAACACGCTCATCACCGGCAGCGACGTGCCCGACGGGGTCTTCCTCGACGACGCCAAGGTGGCCGGCTTCGCCGACTACCTCTGGAACCTCGAGGGAGTGCTTGAGCCCTACGTCGACGACATCGCCCAGCAGAAGGTCGACGTCAACACCCTCGACGGCGGCATGTACGGCGTCCCGTTCGACCTCAACCCGGGCCTCCTCTACTACAACGCCACGGCACTCGAGGCGGCCGGCGTGGACGCCGCCACCATCGAGACGTACGACGACCTGCTCGAGGCGGCCCGGCAGTACAAGACCGCAGTACCCGCCGCGGGCCCGATCCACCTCGAGCAGTCGGCGTTCCTCGGCCAGCTCCAGCTCGACATGTACGCGAGCCAGCTCGGCACGAGCCTCGCCGACGAGAACGGTGCGCTGCGCATCGACTCCCCCGAGTACGCGCAGGTCCTCACCTTCCTCGACACCGTGCAGAAAGAGGGGCTCGGCACGCGCGCCGAGTACCTGACCCAGAGCGACGTCGGCGCGCTCGAGTCCGCGAAGCAGGTCTTCTACCCGTGGGCCATCTGGTTCAGCTTCGCGCCCCAGCAGCAGCTCACCGAGACGTTCGGTGACTGGCGCGCCATGCCGCTCCCCGCGTGGAGCGAGGGCGGCGCACGCAGCGGCGCCATGGGCGGCTCCTCGTTCGTACTCCCGAAGGACGGGGAGAACTCCGAGCTCGCGTGGCTGTTCTACGAGTTCCTGATGTACGACGAGGCCGGGTACACCGCGGTCTACGGTCCGAACGACGTCTACCCGAACGGCCTCAACACGTCGGTCCCGGCCTACGAGCCCGCCGCCGACCCCTCGCGTCCCCTGTTCGGGCCGCTCGAGGCCCTCGGCGGTCAGGACCTCTGGGCCGTCGCCGTGGAGGCGGGACGCCAGATCCCGGGCGGCGCACCGACCCCGGCGTGGTGGGCCGGGGCGGTCGACTACCTCGGCAACGACGTCCAGCGGATGCTCGACGGCGAGCTGACCCCCCAGGAGGTCATGGAGCAGTCGAGCGCCGCCATCCAGACGAACCTCGTCGATCGACAGTAGCCCCCCGCCCAGTCCCGACCGACGACGGACCGGAGGACTCTCCCTTGACCCTCATCACAGCCCCGCACCCGACGCGCGTGGCCTCGCCGCCCCCGCGGCGGCAGACCTCCCGCTCCTCGCTGCGCCGCAGGGCGGCTCCCTACTTCTTCATCGCACCGTTCCTCGTGCTGTTCGCCGCCTTCGCCGTCTACCCGATGCTCTTCACGCTCCGGCTCAGCTTCACCAACTGGCGCGGGTCGGGTGCTGCGGAGTGGGTCGGCCTCGGCAACTACACCTACCTCATCGGCAACGAGGCGTTCTGGGCGTCGCTCGGTAACTCCGCCACGCTGTGGCTGCTCATCGTCCCGGTCCAGCTGGCCCTTGCGCTGGTCGTCGCCGTGCTGCTCGACAACGCGAAGCTACGGCTCCGCGGCTTCTACCGCGTCGCATTCCTCGTCCCCTTCGTGACGCCGCTCGTCGCCGTCGCGCAGATCTGGGTCGTCGTCTTCGACCAGGACTATGGCGCCGTGAACAGCCTGCTCAACGCCGTCGGCCTGCCCGACGTCGGCTGGCTCACCACGAGCCAGTGGGCGAAGCCGACGCTCGCGCTGCTCTTCCTCTGGAAGACGACCGGCTTCATCGTGATCATCCTGCTCTCGGGGCTGCAGTCGATCGACCGGAGCGTGTACGAGGCCGCCTCCATCGACGGGGCCTCCCCTGCACGGCAGCTGTGGAGCATCACCGTCCCCCTCGTCCGGCGGACGCTGATGTTCTCCCTCGTGCTCCAGACGCTGGCCGTCTTCCAGATGTTCGCCGAGCCCTTCGTCGTGACCGACGGCGGGCCCTACAGCTCGACCACCACGGCCGGCCTGTACCTCTACGACCACATCACCCGTGCGGACCTGGGCACCGGCGCCGCCAACTCGTTCCTGCTGGTCATCGTCGTGATGGCGCTGTCGCTCTTCTTCGTGCGGCTGCTGCGGACGGAGGACTGACCGATGAGTGCACCGATCCTCGTGACCACCACCGCGGACCCGACGGGGGCGGCGTCGTCCGGCCGGCCCGCGCGAACCCTCGCGACCACCGTCGCCTCGCAGGCGTTCCTCGTCGTCCTGACGATCGCCTTTCTGGCGCCCGTGGTGTGGGCCATCCTCTCGGCGTTCAAGCCCGCACACGAGATCGTGGCCGACCCGCTCGGCTTCAGTCCAGGCGACGCGACGCTCGAGAACTTCACCCGGATGTTCGCCGACGTGCCGATCGGTCAAGGTTTCCTGAACACGACGATCGTGCTCGTGCTCAAGGGCACCCTGACTCTGGTGTTTGCGCCGCTCGCTGGCTACGCGTTCGCGAAGTACGAGTTTCCGCTGAAGAACCTGCTCTTCGGCACGGTGCTGATCACGCTCATGCTGCCCACGATCGTCCTGATCATCCCGCTGCTGCTGGAGATGAAGACGCTCGGCTGGGTCAACACGTACCAGGCCCTGATCCTCCCCGGTGCTATCGACGCATTCGCGATCTTCTGGATGCGCCAGGTGATCGCGGCCGTGCCCGACGAGCTGCTCGACGCGGCGCGCGTCGACGGGTGCAGCGAGATCGGCATCTTCGCGCGGATCATCGTGCCGGTGATCCGGCCGGCCCTCGCCGGGCTCGGCGTGCTCACCGTGATGAACATCTACAACGACTTCGTGTGGCCGGTCGTCGTCGCGAGCTCCGAGCGGATGGCGACCCTCCAGGTCGTGCTCTCGACGCTCGCCCAGAACATCACCGGCAACCGCATCGGCGCCGACTACGCGACCGTCACGGGCGAGCTCCTGGCCGCCGCTTCGATCGCGCTCGTGCCCCTCCTCGTCATCTTCGTCCTGCTCCAGCGCCACTTCATCAACGGCATCCTCGCCGGCAGCGTCAAGGGCTGACCCCCGTTCTCGAAAGGCTACGACCCCATGACCGACCTCGCCCCGGCGACCCCTGCCCTCGATCGTCCCCAGGGCGACGTGCCGCGTCCCGAGTACCCGCGTCCCGACCGGGACCGCTCCGACCGGTGGCTCAACCTCAACGGCACCTGGTCGCTCGACACGCCTGCCGGGAGCACGTCGATCACGGTCCCGTTCGCCTGGGAGACGCTCGCCTCCGGCGTCGCCCGGACGTGGCTGGAGCACGCGACCTACCGCCGCACCGTCACGGTCCCCGCGGGGTGGGCCGGCGCTCGCGTGGTCCTGTGCTTCGGCGCCGTGCACCACCGGGCGCGCGTGCTCGTCGACGGCTTCGAGGTAGGCACGCACGTCGGCGGCTACGACCCGTTCGAGCTGGACCTCACGGACGTCGTCGAGCCTGGTACCGAGTCGACGCTCGAGGTCGAGGTCGAGGCCCCGGCCGACAAGCGAGGGATACCTCACGGCAAGCAGCGCTCCATCCCGCGCGACGACTACGACGGTGTCTCCTTCCGGCCGACGTCCGGCATCTGGCAGACGGTCTGGCTCGAGGCCCGCGGCCGCACGTACGTCGACGAGGTCCGGCTGCGCGGCGAGTCCCTGGTCGGCTTCGACCTGAGCGGGACGCTCCGGGGTGACGCACCAGCGGGCGCCGTCGTGCACGCGCGCATCGTGGGGGGCTCCTCTACTGGTGAGCACGTCTCGCTCGTGGCCGACGCCGACGGACGCTTCGCCGGGCGGCTGGAGCCGGCCGACCCGCGGACCTGGGGGCCGGCCGACCCGCACCTGTACCAGGTCGAGCTGACGGTGGGCGCCGGAGCCGGCACCGACCGGGTCGTCGTCACCGGCGGCCTGCGGTGCGTCGAGGTGCGCGGCGAGCAGATCTTCCTCAACGGCGAGCGTCTGTACGTGCGCGGCGTTCTCGACCAGGGTTACTGGCCCGAGACGGGTCTGACCGCGCCCGACGACGACGCGCTGCTGCGGGACCTGGAGATCGCGGCAGGCGCCGGGTACAACCTCGTCCGCAAGCACGTCAAGCTCGAGGAGCCGCGCTGGCTGCACCACGCCGACCGCGTGGGCATGCTCGTCTGGGCGGAGCCGCCGGGCCCGAGCAGGTTCTGCGGTGCCGCGGCCGACGCCTTCGAGGCCCAGCTGGCCCCGATGGCCGCGCGCGACGGGAACCACCCGTCGATCGTCATCTGGGGCCTGTACAACGAGGAGTGGGGCCTTGACTGGGACATCTCTGGCTCCCCCGAACGGGCGGCGGCAGCCGCGCGGGCGTACGACACGCTGCGCGCGCTCGACGCCACCCGCCCGATCGTGGAGAACTCGGGCTGGTCGCACGTGCGGACCGACCTGGTGGACTGGCACTACTACGACGAGGATCCCGCGGCGTGGGCGACCAACGTCGCCGGCCTGGCCGACGGCACCCGCGAGACCTTTCCCGTGAAGCTGGGCCCCAACTTCGTCGTCGACAAGTCGCTCTACGGCACCACCGACCAACCGCGGACGGGGGTCCCGATCCTCAACAGCGAGTACGGCGCGGGCTTCACGAGCCTCGAGCGCGCGTGGAGCATGCGGTGGCAGACGCAGGAGCTGCGCCGCCACGACCGCTTCGCGGGGTACGTCTACACCGAGCTCGCCGACGTGGAGCAGGAGATGGCCGGCATCGTCGACTCCGACCGTCGCGCCAAGGACATGGGCGGTCTCGACCCGGCCGACGTCAACGCGGAGACGACGATCGTCGTCGACCTCGTTCCGCGGCACGCCGGGGCGGACATCGCCGTGCCGGACGGTCCACTCACGCTCGGGATCCACGTCTCGCACCACGGCAGAGCACCGGTCGCGGGGCATCTGCGCGCTGCATGGGTGAGCGCGGGGACGCCCTTCCGGGAGACGGAGTTCCGAGCGGAGATCGAGTCGGAGGCGGTCGAGGCGGAGCCGTTCGTCCTGACGCCCGTCGTGACTCTCCGCGTCCCGACGCCCGGGGCTGTCAGCGCTGCGCGCCTGCACCTGTGGTTCGTCGACGAGTCCGGGGAGACGCTGGCCCGGACCTTCGTCGACGCCGGACCGATCGAGCCTCCTAACCGACGGGGCGCGCGAACCTGAGGCAGCAAGGGCGATTGATGTCGCCTGGTACGTCCGTCACTGCCGGCTGCCGGCTGCCGGCTGCCGGCTGCCGGCTGCCGGCTGAGGAGCCTCGCCGACCCCGTCGTCAGCTCCACGCCGACGGGGGGTTCGATCTCCCCACCCGCTCCACCCGTCACTGCAGACCCAGCAGCGTTCGTACCGCGAGCCAGGCCCACCACGTCGCCGCCGCCAGCACGAGGGCGAAGCTGACCAGCCAGCACCACCGCGGTACGCGGGTCAGCCGGGCCAGCACGCCGACGTCGGAGCCGGGCCCGGGCCGTGCCGCCACCACCGCGAGGTGCCGCCAGGACCCGATGAGCTGGAACAGCCCGGTCCCGGCCAGGACCTGCGCCTGCCAGGTCGGCGGGGCCCACCACCACAGCGCCGCCGTCGCCACCCCCACGCCCACGACCACCGCCGCCGTGTAGAACGAGCGCACCCGGAGCAGGGCGAGGAGGAGGACGAGAACGGTGAGGCCGAGCAGCGGCGGCGCCCAGCCGGCCGCGGCTGCCTGGACGGCGGCCGCTCCCACGATCGCCGGTGCCGGGTAACCCGCCCAGGCCGTCAGCACCAGGCCCGGACCGCGGGCGGGGCCGACGGTGACGGCATGGCCGGACATGTCCCCCCGCAGCACCAGCCCGGTGAACCGCCGGCCGCCGAGCACCCCGACCAGGGCGTGCCCGAGCTCGTGCACCACCGTGACGAGCACCCGAAGCCGCCGCCACACCGGCCCGGCCAGCACCGCCGCCGCGACGGCCGCGAGCACGACCCAGGTAACCGCTCCGCCCGCGGGGTCGGGCTGCAGCCGGACCCAGACCTGCTCCCACCAGCCGCTCAGTGCCTCCACCCGGACATCCTCTCCCGGCTCTCGGCGGCTCCCCCGGGTCGTCGCGGAGGTCGGGAGTGTTCACGAACGACCACAAAGCCTTCCGGCGCACCGGCCGCAACCGCGGAATCGTGCGGATGCCGGCACCGGCACTCGGGCCCAGGAGGCCGCTTTCTGGTCGTCCGGCGACACCTGACCTCACGTCCGCGAGCCGGCACCGGGCCGTGCCCCCGGGCGATCCCGGCCGTCGACCCTGACCGTCCCCTGGCCGTCAGCCGGGGACAGGAGGGGGATCTCCCCTACGACTCCGGGACCACTGCCGGCCGCGGAGTTCATCCCAATGGCCGATGTCGCACGAGCAGCCCCCGGCCATGCTGGTCGCAGCCGGTGGCAGCAGGTCGCCGGCCGAGACGAGCAGAGGAGGTGAGGGCCGTGGCGGAGGTGACGACGGTCGGTCCCCCGCGCCACACCCTTGTCGCCATCGGGGCCGGCCTGCCCGCCATCGGCATTGTTGCCGGGCTCGCCCTGGCCCTCGCGCTGGAGTGGCTCTCGCAGGCCAGCCCGACCATCGACGGCGTGCTGGGCCGGGGCGACCACCTCGGCGAGCCCGTGGCGCTGATCATCGGCGCCGCCCTCGGTGCGGTGGTCGGAGCTGCCGGCGCGGCCGCAGCGCTCGCCGAGCGGCTCCGGGCGACCGTCTCCCCGCGCACGCTCACCCTGTCCTGGGACGACGCCCGGGTGAGCGTCCCGCGGGACGTCATCACCAGCGTCATCCTCGACGGCGACCTGGTCCTGCACGGCCCGCGCTCGGTGGAGCTGGCGCGGGTGCGGTGCGACGTCGACCGGCCGGCGCTGCGCGCCGCGCTCGCTGCGCACGGCTACCCCGAGCCTGCCCCGGAGGACCCGCACCGCGGCTGCTTCCGGTCCTGGCGCGCCGGTCAGGACCTCGACCGGGACGCGGACCGGCTCCTCGCCGCACGGGCGCGGGCGGTCGCCGCCCGCGCGCACGGAGACGCCGAGCTGTTGCGCCGCCGGCTCGCCGCCCGCGGCATCATGGTCCGCGATGTCACGGCCCCCGGCCGGCACGAGGTCCAGCAGCAGTGGCGGACGGTGGAGCTGCCAGAGCTCGCAGCCTGACCGGGCTGGCAAGTGCGCGGCCCCACCCGCCTACCCTGGCCGCATGACCCAGGCCCACCCCGACGGCCGCCGCCTCGTCGTGGCGGCCGCCGTCGTGGACCGCCTGCACCACCCGGCCGCGATCCTCTGCGCGCGGCGCTCGGCGCCGGCCGCGCTGGCCGGCCGGTGGGAGCTGCCCGGCGGCAAGGTCGAGCCCGGCGAGACGCCGGCGCAGGCCCTGCACCGCGAGCTCGGCGAGGAGCTCGGCATCACCGTCCGGCTGGGCGCCGTGCTGCCGGGACCGCGCGGGGGTGACTGGCCGATCCTGGGCGAGCGGACCATGCGGGTGTGGTGGGCGGAGGTCGTTTCCGGTACGCCTCACCCGCTGCAGGACCACGACGAGCTGCGCTGGGTGGCGCCGGCCGCCGTCGAGGAGCTGGACTGGCTCGACCCGGACCGGCCGATCGCCGCCGCCCTGCGCGCGGGCGCCACGGCCCGCACCGTGGCGGCCCGGTAGCGCCGGCAGCGCGGCCGAACAGCAGCACCGACCACCGGCACCGCGGCCAACGACTCCCCCGCCCTGACGACGACGCCGGCACCGCCCAGGGCGCCCGGGGCGCCTGCGTCGCGCTCCCCGCCCCGCGTTTCGCGACGATTCGTCGCAATCCGTCAGTAACTGGCATCATGGGCCGGTGCCCAAGATCCTCGGCGGCTCCCTGACGGAGCACCGCGAACGGACCCGCGACGCTCTGTTCGGCGCGCTCGCCCAGCTCCTCCGCGAGCGCGGCTTCGACGCCATCTCGCTGGCGGACATCGCCGCGCAGGCAGGCATCGGCCGGACCGCCGTCTACAACCACTTCCCGGACAAGGAGTCCGTCCTCCTCGGCTACATCGAGCACGAGACGTCCGCCTACGTCGCCGCGCTGGAGCGCTCCCTCGCCGGCATCACCGACCCGGTGGACCAGCTCCGCGAGTACGTGCGCCACCAGCTCGCCCTCGAGCGGACCTACCACCTCCCGCCCGGCCCTGACCTGCGCGAGGTCGTCTCGCCGGACGCGGCGAAGCGGCTGCGCGGGCACGTGCGCCAGGTAGAGACCGTGCTGCGCCGGATCCTCTCCGGCGCCATCGACGCCGGCGCGATCCCGGCCCAGCACCTCGACGCCGTCGTGCAGCTCGTCCACGCCTGCCTGAGCGGGCGCAGCGTGCCGACCACCGACCCCGAGCGCGGCGAGTTCGTCGCCGCCACCGAGCTCTTCGTGCTCCGCGCCGTGGGGGCCCGGGCCGACGGCGCCGTGCACGCGGTCGCGGAGCCGGTCACCGACGTGGCCTGATCCTCGGGGTCGCGGGACCGGTGGGCGGCGCCGCCTCCAACCGGCCGCGCCGCTGGGCGCTGCTTGTCACCAGTTCTTGCCGCTGCCCGACCCCCCGCCCGACCGCTGCTCCTGCTCCTGCCGGTCCCGCTCGGCCTCCCGGTTGCGCTCCTCCAGCTGGCGCTGGCGCGGGTCGCCCTGACCCGGGCCGGGGACAACGTCGCCGGACCCGTCCTGCCCCTCCGCCCCCGGGTCCTGCCCCCCACGCTGCTGCTGCTCGGCGGCGCGCTCCCGCTCGGCGCCCTCCGCCTTGCCCCGCTGGCGCTGCTCGGTGGCGTCCTGCTCCGTGCCGCCCGACGGCGACCCCGGATCGTCCGGGGGCTGCTGCTGCCCGCCGTCGGCAGGAGACCGCCCGTCGGAGGTGCACGCGCCGATGACCTCCATCGCCTCGGTGTAGTACGCCACCGCCATACCCGGGTCGGCGCCCGCGCGGGCGTCGTCGCCCATCGCCTCCAGCGCCAGGGACAGGTTGGTCCGCACCCGGCACTCGGCGGTGCCCGGGTCGGGCCGCCCGTCCCGGTCGGTGGTGCCCGCCGGCACCCGGTCCCAGGCCTGCCGGAGCTGCTCGACGGCGGCGAAGTGCTCCCCCGCGGCCAGGTAGGCCGTGCCGGCGTTGAACCACGCCTTCCACGGCTCGATGAGCACCGGGGTGAACCGCTGCTGGCCCTCGTACCGCTGGGCGGCGGTCAGCGGGTCGCCTCGGTCCAGGGCGGCGCGGGCGTGCAGGTTGCCCAGCGTGACCCCGATCAGCAGGGTCGCGGCCAGCAGCGCGAGGAGGACCGCCGGCGCCGAGAGGGCGAGCAGCCGGCGCCGGCGGCGCAGGTGCTCGGGCCGGCCGGCCGCCGGGGCCGGGTCCGGCACGGCTGGGGGCCCGGGCGGCGGGCCGAGGGGGCGCAGCAGGGTCATGCCGGCACCTCCGCGCGCGGCACCTGCTCGCGCAGCCGGCGCCAGGACCGGGCCTGGTGGTACGCCTCCCACGCCACCAGGGCGGCGAGGACGACGGCGGCCGGCCAGTACACGTCCCGGTAGGTGGTCGTCACCCGGCGGCCGTCGGCGGCGATCTGCTCCACGTCGATCCCGGCAACCAGGCCCTCCACGCCGGTCCGGCCGGTGCGGTGGGCGTAGTCGACGCCGAGGTCCGCGGCGAGGCGGCGCAGGGCGGTCTCGTCGAGGCGGGAGACGGCCGGCGGGTTGCCGGGCTGGGTCTGGTCGGTGATGTAGGGGGCGGAGGTGCCGGGGCCGGTGGCGTCGGTGCCGTCGTAGCTGCGCATCCGGCCGCCGTCGGCGGTGCCGTAGCCGAGCACGGCGCCGGCGTCGACGAGCGGCGCGAGGGCGGCGTAGCCGCCGACAGGCGGGCCGCTGTCGGCGCTCGCCTGCCGGGCACCGGCGGCGGCAGCGGCGTCGGCACCCGTGCCGCCGCCGTCGGCGAGATCGACGTTGGGGTCCGTACGACCGTTGGGGCGGAAAGCGGCACGGACGCCGTCGGTGTCCGTACCGACGACGTCCGCGTCCGCCCGGACGCTGTCGGCACCCGAACCGGCACCGGAACCCGCACCACCGCCCGCACCGGCGGTGTTCTCCCCGTCGGAGAGGAAGAAGACGATCCGCACGTGGGCCGGGTTGCGCTCGGCCGCGCCGGTCAGCGCCGTGGTCAGCGCGGTCAGCGGCCGCTCCACGCTGGAGCCGGCGGAGTAGCCGGTGATCTCCTGGCGCAGCGTCTCGGCCCAGCTGCGCACGGCCCGGGCGTCGGAGGTCAGCGGCAGCTGCCGGCTGGCCTGGGAGTCGAAGGCGATGACCGAGTACCGGGCGCCGGGCAGCGCCTCCAGGAGCCCGACCAGGTCCTCGCGCACCCCGGCCAGCCGGGGCCGGCCGCCGTCGTGGTCCTCCGCGGCCATCGACCCGGTGCGGTCCACCACGAAGAACACCTCGGCGTCGGTGGCCACCCGGACGGTCTCGGCCGGGACGGCGGGGGCCAGGCCGATGACGAGCGTGGCGAGCACCATCGCGGCCCGCCGCAGCCACGGCCCGCCGTCGTCCCCGCCGCGCCGGGCCTGCCACCAGGCCCACCCGCACAGCAGGAGCAGCGGGCCGAGCACGACGGCCAGCGCCCACAGCGGCCACACCAGGCGGAGGATCATCCGCGCACCCGCCAGAGCAGCACGAGCAGGGCGCCGAGGCCGGCGACCAGCCAGCCGAACCACCGGTCGGGGCGGTCGGTGAGGACGACCTCGGGGTTGGCGTCCAGGTCCACCGCCTGCTGGGCGTTGATCTCCTCGATCAGGCCGGCGACGGCGGCCGGGTCGTCGGCCTCGAGGAAGAGCCCGCCGCCGCCGGTGACCACCCGGGCGAGCTCGGCGCGGGCGGCCGCGGAGTCGGCGTCGGCCAGCGAGGCGTACAGGGCGTGCACGGTGATGTCCCGCTCGGCGGCCAGGGCGTGCGCCGCCGGCAGGGTGTAGATCGGGGCGCCCAGGACGAGGTTGTCGGTGGCCAGGATGATCGAGCGGGACCGGTCGGCGTCGGCCTCGTCGAAGCTCAGCGCGCAGGTGGCCAGCCCGTCCCCGACCAGGGAGGAGGCCTCGCTGTCCAGGGAGACGGTGCCGGTGAGGAACTCCTCCAGCCGGGCCACCGCCTCGGCGTCGTAGAACCAGGCGTCCAGGTCGAAGTTCAGCGTCTCGGCGGCCTCGTCGAGCTCGGCCCGGACCAGCGGGTAGTCGTCGGTGAGCGGGAAGACGGTGCGGGTGGTGTTGTTCCACACGTTCAGCGCGATCCGCTCGCCGGCGAAGGAGTCGACGAGCTCGCCGAAGGTGCGCACGATCTGGCTGTCGAGCTCGATCATCGACCCGGAGACGTCCAGGCACAGCACGATGTCCCGGGTGGCCAGGGCCTCGGCCCGCACGTCCCGGTCCACCGGGCGGGCGGCGAGCACCGCCGTCGCGACCGCGACGACGGCGAGTGCGCCGGCCGCCGCGCCCAGCCCGGTCCGCAGCCGCCGCAGCCGGCGGCGGAAGCCGGGCAGGGCGGCGAGGAAGGCGGAGTTGGCCACCCAGGCCCGTGGGGCGGGGCGGCCGCGGCGCAGCCAGCCGGCGACGGCGGCGCCGACGACGGCGAGCAGCACGGCGGGCACCAGCCAGGGGCTCACCACCGGGCGATCACCTCCCGGGCGCCGGCGACCGAGGCGGCGGCCTCGGCGTCGGAGCGGCGCGCGAACGCCGGCTCCTCCCACACCGCCAGCAGCGAGCCGAGCCGGCGGGTGGGGTCGTAGCCGGCCACGTCCGCCCGGGTCCAGGCGCGCACGTCCCGGCCGGTCCGGGCGGAGGCGAAGTCCCGCATGGTGCGGGCGAGCGCGAGGTGCAGGGCGCGCAGGTCCAGGGTCCCGGCGCGGTAGGCGGCGTGGTGCGCCTCGACCTCGGCGGTGTACCGGGCCCGCAGCACCCCGGCGGGCACCGTCGGCGCGGGGCCGGCCGGCGCCGGGCCGGCGGCGGCCGGGCGCGTGCGGCGGCGGACCCAGAGGGACCACAGGGCCACCGCGGCCAGCAGCGCGACGCCGAGCGCCGGCACCCACCAGGCGTAGGCCTCCGGCGGCAGGGCCTCACCGGCGGGCACGGCGCTGCCTCCGCAGCAGGTCCACCAGGGCGTCCACGACGTCGTCGGTGCCGGCGACGCTGACCTGCTCCACGCCGCGGCGGCGCAGCATCGCCCGCACCCGCGCGGTCCGGTCGGCGGCGGCCGCGCGGGCCTCGGCGTGCAGGTCGGGGTCGGCGCGCAGGTACGCGGGCAGGACCGGGCCGTCGACGTCGGCGGTGGGGCCGATGCCCGGGGCGGTGGGCAGGGCGTCGGCGACGGCGACCACCATCACCTCGTGCCGGGCGCGCAGCCGGCGCAGCGCGTCCTCGTGCGCGGGCTCGGGCCGGGCGTCGTCGGTGATGACGACGACGAGGCAGCGGCGGGTGGACCAGGTCAGCACCCGGTCGAGCACGCGGCCCAGGTCCGAGGGCGGGGCGGGCAGGGCCAGGGCGCGCTCGAGGGTGCGGAGCAGGGTCTCCAGGTGGGCGGTGCCGTGCCGGGCGGGCAGCTGGACCAGGCGCCCGGCGTCGCCGGCGACCAGCCCGACGAGGTCCCCGCGGGCCCGGGCCAGGTAGGCCACGACGTCGGCGACGGCGAGCGCGACCTCGGGCTTGGGCTCCCCGCCCGCGGCGGTGGCGGCCATGGTCCGGCCGGTGTCCACGGCCAGCACGACGGCGAGGTTCGACTCGCGCACGAACCGGCGGATGATCGGGGTGCCGGCGCGGGCGGAGGACTTCCAGTCGATGTCGGTGACGTCGTCGCCGGGGCGGTACTCGACCTGGTCGTCGAAGTCCTGGCCGCGGCCGGTGAAGACGGAGCGGTGGCGGCCCTCGAGCAGGCCGGCGGCGCGGCGGACGGTGGGCAGGTCCAGCCGGGCGCGGACCCGGGCCAGGCGGGACGCGGCGGACGCGGCGGGGGCGGGGGGCGCCGTCGGGCCGGGCGCCGCGGCCGGGCCGGGCCCCATGGCCGGGCCGGGTCCCACGGACCGGCCGGACGCCGTCGGCGTTCCCGGCCCGGGCGCCGTCGCCGTCGACGCACCGGGCGCCGGCGCGGGGCCGGGCTCCCCCGACGTCCCCGGGCCGGGCGCCGGGGACCTCGCCGACCGGGCGGTCGGCGGGCGGCGCAGTGGCAGGCGGGGCATCAGGGGGCCGGGACGGCGGCGAAGACGGCGTCGATCAGGGACTCGGGGGCGACGTTGTTCGCCAGGGCGTCGTAGCTGCGGACCAGCCGGTGGCGCAGGACGGCGTGCCGGAGCTGCTTGACGTCGTCGGGCACGACGTAGGCGCGGCCCTCCTGCAGGGCCACCGCCTGCGCCACCCGCATCAGCGCGATCCCGCCGCGGGGCGAGGCGCCCACCCGCACGTGGTCGCCCCAGCCGGGCAGCGGGCGCGGCCCGCCACCGCGGCTGGTGCTGACCAGGGCGACGATGTACCGCTTGATCGAGGTGTCCACGTAGACCCGGCCGACCAGGTTCTGCAGCAGGCGCACGTCGGCGAGGGAGATCGACCGGGCGGTGGCCGGGGCGGTGAGGGCGCCGGTGGAGGTGCGCTCGAGGATCTCCACCTCCTCGTGCGGGGTGGGGTAGGAGACCACCTCCTTGAGGAGGAAGCGGTCCATCTGGGCCTCGGGCAGGACGTAGGTGCCCTCCTCCTCGATGGGGTTCTGGGTGGCGAGCACCATGAACGGGCGCGGAACGGGATAGATCTCCCCGCCGATGGAGGTCTGCTGCTCCTGCATCGCCTCGAGCATCGCCGACTGGGTCTTGGCGGAGGAGCGGTTGATCTCGTCCAGCAGCACGAAGTTGGCGTGCACCGGCCCGAGCTGGGTGGTGAACTCCCCGGTGGCGTAGTTGTAGATCTGGGTGCCGACGATGTCGTTGGGCATCAGGTCCGGGGTGCACTGGATGCGGTGGAAGCTCGCCGAGACCGCGCCGGCCAGGGTCTGCGCGGCGGTGGTCTTGGCCAGGCCGGGCACCGACTCCAGCAGCACGTGCCCGCCGGCCAGCAGCGTGGTGAGCAGCGCGGTGCGCAGCCCGTCCTGGCCGACGACGCGCTGGGCGAAGACCTGCCGGACCCGGCGCAGCAGCGCCCCGGCGCGGTCGAGCTCGGCCGGCGTGATCGTGCCGCTGCCCAGGCCGTCCTCGTCGGGGATGGCGCTGCCCTCGGGTGGGGTGACGCCAGCGTCGTCCTCGGCCGGGCCGACGTCGACGTCGGCCGGGGTTGGCGCGGTCCGGACCCGCCCGTCCCCGGCACCGGGCCGCACCGTCGCGCCCGACGGCGCCCCGGGCCCGCCCGTGGGTGTGCTCATCGTGCCCCCAGCCTCGCAGGGTAGGTCCGCAGCCTATGTCAGCGACGGCGGCTCGAGCGCACCGGTCCTCCGCGGAGACGTCCCGGTTCCTTGCGCAGATGTCACTGTCAGTGGCCGTACCGTCGGGATTGTGGACGGGCAAGGTCAGCACAGTACAGGGGAGGTTGCACCGCACCGTCGGCGAGCCCTGCCGTGGTCCCGGCATCTGCGCGTCGACGGGAAGGAGCAGGGCACGGCCAGGGTGGGGCGCCTGGTCGTCGCAGCCGTGACGCTGGCCGTTGTGGCTGCTGCGGCGGGCCTTCTGCTGCACCGACCCGAGCCAGTTCCAGCCGAGGACCAGGGGGACATCACCGGGGTCAGCTACGTCGTGCTGCCGCACGCCGACGACGAGGCGCAGGTGTGGTCGTTGCTGGAGCACACACCACAGCGCTACAAGGTTTTCATCCTCGCGACCCGTAGCGAGCAGTCCGGCTACTGCGAGCCCGCGACCTACACCGGCAGCGGCTGGCAGCCAGACCTGGAGCCGGCAGCCACCCCGGCGCCGCAGGGACGCTGGAGCAGCGAGTGCGAGCAGGCGCGGCTGGCCAGCTTCGTCGGCTTCCTGACCCAGATGTCCCGGAGCGATCCCAGCATCCCCGGCAGGTTCGAGGCGCCCCGCACCGTCGGCCCCTTCCCGGCGGAGGGGACCGACCTGTGCCGGCGCGACACCCTGGAAGACGCCGGCTCCGCGGCCTGCACGCCGCAGGACCTCCGCGACGCGGGCGCCCGGGTGCTGCTGGACACGGAGGGCCGCGGCGCCGTCGTGCAGTTCAATCTTGGCGACGGCGACCTGACCGCCGAGGAGGTGGCCTGGGCGGTGCGCACGGTTCAGGGGCACCGAGCTGAGCTGGGGCTGAACACCACCGCGGTCGACCATGACGTGCTGGCCATCTTCTGGAACGAGGGCCTGCCGGACTGCAAGAGCTACCCGCACCCCGACCACCGGGCGGTGCACGAGGCGGTGCTGCACGTCGACTTCGGCGCGCGCTACCAGGCCGGTGCGACCTGCGCCAGCGACCCTCGCGCGCGCTGGTCGCGCACGCTGAGCCCGGCGAGCGTCCATGCCGCCTGGCAGCTGGGACCCGACCAGGAGCGCCTGGGGGCGCACGTCAGGAACTACGGCTGGCTCTACAACCCCTACTACCTGCTCGACGAGGAGGGGCAGGCGGAACTGTTCCACAGTCACCAGTCCTTCTGGCTCAGTCACCAGCACTGAGACCTGCTGCCTACGGACAGCGGGGTCTCCTCGTGGCCGAACTGTGCGCCTCGTGACGACGCTCGCTGCGCGTGCCCTTGGCTGCCCCGCTGACCGTCCGTTCCTTCTGTTGCGGCCTGCGTAGGCGGGCTCAGGGGCGCAGGTATATGCGGCGCTGATGCAGCAGGCAGGCCAGCGCCATCCAGGCCAGCACCGCCAGCACCGTCCAGGTGACCTGTGGGTGCCCGGCGATGGCGATGTCGTGGCCGAGCTGCTCGGCGAGCCCGGGCTCACCAGGCGCGGGAGGACGCATCAGCAGGGCCATGACCACGTGGGAGCCGAAGTAGACCAGCAGGCTGTTGCGACCCAGCGCGATCAGCGGCCAACTCACCGCCCGCAGCGGGCGCGGCAGTGCGGGGCGGTCGAGGAGGAGATGGGCCACCAGCAGCGCGAGGACCACCCCGGCGGCGACCTCCAGCGCGAAGGGCGCGGTCCACAACCGCTTCATCACCGGCAGCGGCGACCCACCCAGCCAGGCCGGCAGCTGCACCAGCAGCAGCGCGGCCCCCACCAGGCCGACGCCGAGCGCCCCGAGGCTCACCGTGGCCACCGCCCCGCCGCGCCAGGGACGCTCGGGCGTCTGGCGGGAGCGGAGGCTGAGCAGGAGATGGCCAACGGTGGCTCCGGCGGCGGCGGAGACGAGTGCTCCGCTGATGGCGACGACACCCTCCGGGTCATGGCCGAGAAGGCCGCCGGCGTACATGTGCGCCGGGGTCAGCAGCGCGGTGTCGAGGGCACCAGAGGGGTTGCACTCCAGCGTCAGGGCACCGCCGGGACAGCCGCGCGCCCAGGTGGCGAGCAGCAGCGTGTGGGCGCCGGCGCTGGCGGCGGTGAGCAGCGCCCATCCTCGCCAGGAGCGGGTCAGCAGATGTCCCAGCGTCATGACCGCGACGACGACGGCGTACAGCTGCAGCACCCCGCTGAAGCGCCAGGTGGCCGGGTCCCACGCGTTGACGGTCACAGCGTTGTAGAGCAGACCGACCAGCAGCAGGACGAGCACCCGCCGGACCAACGGGCGGACGTTGATGCGCCGGTGCATGGCGAAGGCGAGCCCGCAGCCGGTAAGGGTGACGAACACCGGGAAGATCAGATCGAGCGGGTGCACCCCGTCCCAGGGCGCGTGCTCGAACCACTCCGGTGCCGCCCACAGACTGTTGACCGAGACGCTGGCGATCAGCATGACGCCCCGCACGGCATCCAGGCTCTGCAGCCGCTTCGAGCCCGCGCGAGGCGCTGCCCGGGTCGCAGGTCGTTCCGCCGACAGCGACACGGCACTGCTGTCCGCCGACGAGCGGACCTGCCTGTCCGCCCCCTCGCTCAGGGACGTCGGCTGCTGGTCCACGACACCCATGTGCTTCGGCTCCCCTCCCCTGCGCTCTCCTGTGCCCGAGTATGGAGGCTAACCGGACAAGCGCACCGGGTGCCGACGACGACACGAGGTCAGGCCGAAGTCTGCGGTCGCCCGCCCTGGCAGGCCCGCCGCGTGAGAACACCCACCCAGTTGGAGCGGCGCCCCACCTGCTGACCGTTGACCAGGTGCAGTCGGTCAGTGCGCGAACTTCGTCCAGAAGTACTGATGCGTGTGGAAGATGTCCTTCTGCGTCGTGCGGGACAACGGGTAGTGCCAAACCGAGTTGCTGTTCTCAGCCGAACGGTTGACGTTCATCAGCCAGCCATAGTTGTTATTATGCGCGCCCGTGCTTACGGTACCGCTTACATCGTACTTCCAGGCCGCGTTGGCACTGGCGTCGGTTACCGTCTTGCTGCGCGTGACATCGGTGTCCATAGCACAGGTAGCGGCTGACTGATACTTCATGTTGAAGTCCGTCTTGTACAGCGCTAAGTGTACTGAGCGGTGGTCGCTGTGCGGATAGACCTTGCAACCGTCGGCGTAGGTGGTGCTGTTTGCGAAGGTGCCCAGCAGGTTGTAGTTGGGCAGACTGGTGTTCAGGCCCAGGGCAGCGCGGTTGTCGCGCACCGTCTTGACCGCCCAGACGGCCTCGGCCTCGGTCAGGTCGCCATCACCGAGGTTGAACATGACGATCGCGCCGCGGCCTTGGGTGTCGACGAGGACACGGGCAGTTGTATCCACCTTGTCCCTCGGGGAGGTGCCGGTGCTGTTGCACACGCCGTCCGGCGGCAGACTGTCTTCTCGGCAGATGGGTGTGCCGTTGGCAGGGAAAGGACCCTTGGTCACCTGGGGGCCGAAGGAGCCTGGAATGGTCGGGTCCGTGGCGCTCATCTGAGCGAAGAACGCCTTGAGGCTGTTCATGCGGGCGCTCTCGCAGGAGGCTGACCAGCGGCCCGTTGGTACGGGGTTCGCCGCCTTCTCTTTGCCTGACTGGTAGCCGCTCGGATACGTGGCCGGGTCGCAGTAGCCAGTCTCCTCGCTGCGGGTGGCGTAGATGAAGACCTTGTAGTTGGCGGGGGAGTTCTCGATCAGCGACCAGGCCTGGAACTCGTCGTCGGCGTGGGGGACGAGGATGTAGCTCATCCCTGTGGGGGAGGCAGCTGGAGCGGGCTGGGCGTGGACCACGGACCAACCCGCGAGAGCTACTACCAGGGCCGCGACTGCTGCAGCCAGGCGCAACTTCGTAGACGAGATCACCTGAGTCTCCGATCCATGACTTCGAGAGGTCCGGGTCTTGCAGATCTGATCACGGCCCACGTTGATGTTGTGGCCGCGGATCTACTCCTACGCACACGGTAGCCCACAACGCTGTCGGCGTTACAACAGTTGAGAGGAGCGGCAGTCCGGCGCTCTACGAAGCGACCGATGGTTCCCACTCGATGAGAATGGCCGACGGCGGTCCCGGCACGTACACGCCGTGCTGTCGGCTTCCAGCATGGACGCCAGGGCCGCGTGCTCGAGCGCCCCGGGTGCCGGCTGCCGGTGCGACATCCCCGACGCCTACCCTGGACGGGTGCGCACCCCAGCCCTGGCCCGCCCCACCTGGTGGTACCTGGCCGGGGCGCTGCCGCTGGCGCTGGTGGCGCTCGTCGGCGGGCTGCTCCTCACCGGGGCCGCCGCGCCGCACCCCCTCTTCGACCCGGGCCCGCTGGTGCGGCTGGGCCTGCCCGTCGTCCGCGTCCTGACCGACGCCGGCGCCGCCCTGACCCTGGGGGCGGCGGCGCTCTGCGCGTTCGTCCTGGCCCGCCCCGAGCGGCGCGGCGCCGGCCGGGCGGCGGCCGGGGCCGCGCCGTCAGCGCCGGCGGCCGATCGTGCAGCACCTGGGGCCGACCGTGCAGCATCTGGGGCCGACCGTGCAGCATCTGGGGCCGACCGTGCAGCATCTGGGGCCGACCGTGCAGCATCTGGGGCCGATCGTGCAGCGCCCGGGACCGCCCCGGCAGCGAAGGGCTCCGGCGCCGCCTGGACCCGCGCCGCCCGCACCGGCGCGGTGGCCGCCGTCGGCTGGGCGCTGGCCCAGCTCGCCCACCTGCTCCTCACCCACGCCTCCGTCGCCGGCACCGGCCTGGGCGGGCCCGACTACGGCCGGCAGCTGGCGCAGTTCCTCACCGAGATCCCTCTCGGCCAGACCCTGCTGTGGGCGACGCTGCTGACCGCCCTGGTGCCGCTGGCCGCCGTCGCCGTCGCGGGCTACGGCACCGCCCTGACGACCCTCGTCCTCGGCCTGGCCGCCCTGGTGCCGGTGGCCCTGACCGGGCACGCGGCCGGCGCGGCGAGCCACGAGCTGGCTGTGTCCTCCTGGTGGATGCACGCCGCCGGCGTCGCGCTCTGGGTCGGCGGGCTGGCCGTGCTCTGCCTGGCCGCGCCGGCCGCCGAGACCGCCCTGGCCCCGGTGGTGGCGCGGTACTCCGCCCTGGCGCTGTGGTGCTTCGTCCTCGTCGCCTTCTCCGGCGTCGCGAACGCCGCCGTCCGGCTGACCTCCCCCGCCGAGCTCCTCACCCACCCCTACGGCCGCCTGCTGCTGGTCAAGATCGTCCTGATGGCGCTGCTCGGGCTGGCCGGGTGGATGCACCGCCGGGCCGTGATCCCCGCCCTGGCCGGGGCCGACGGCGCCGCGGCCCGCCGGCGCTTCTGGCGGCTCGCCGGCGGGGAGGTGCTCCTGATGGGCGCCGTGGTCGGCGTCGCGGTGGCGCTGGGCTCCTCCGCCCCGCCGGTGCCTCAGGACCCGGTGGCCGACCCGACGCCGGTCTTCCTGCTCTCCAATGCCCCCGAGCCGCCCTTCCCCACGGTGGCCACATACCTCACCCAGTGGCGGCTCGACCCGCTGACCGCGGCCGCGGGGGTGGCGGGCGTCGTCGTCTACCTCCGCTGGATGGTCCGGCTGCGCCGGCGGGGGGACGCGTGGTCCGCGCCGCGGACGGTCGCCTGGGTGGCCGGGCTGCTGCTCTTCGCCTGGGTGACCAACGGCGGCCCGCGGGTGTACGGCTCGGTGCTGTTCAGCGCGCACATGATCGAGCACATGCTGCTCGTCATGGTGGTGCCGATCTTCCTCGTCCTCGGCGCGCCGATCACCCTGGCGCTGCGGGCGCTGCCCCGCCGGCGGGACGGCTCGCGCGGGCCGCGGGAGTGGCTGCTGGCCCTGGTGCAGTCCCGGTGGGCGGGGTTCTTCTCCCACCCGGTGGTCGCCGCGGTGAACTTCGCCGGCTCACTCGTCGTCTTCTACTACACGCCGCTGTTCGAGCTGGCCCTGACCACGCACGTGGGCCACGTGCTGATGATCGTCCACTTCACCCTCGCCGGGTACCTCTTCGCCAACGCGCTGATCGGGATCGACCCCGGCCCCACCCGGCCGAGCTACCCGCTGCGCCTGGTGCTGCTGCTCGGGACGATGGCGTTCCACGCGTTCTTCGGCATCTCCATCCTGTCGCTGAGCACGCTGCTGGCGGCCGACTACTTCGGGTGGTTGGGCCTGTCCTGGGGGGTGGACGCGCTAGCCGACCAGGAGAAGGGCGGGGCGATCACCTGGGGCATCGGGGAGATCCCCACCCTGGCCCTGGCGATCGCGGTCGCACTGTCCTGGGCCCGGGACGACGAGCGGGCCGCCCGGCGCCTGGACCGCAAGGCCGACCGCGACGACGACGCCGAGCTGCGGGCCTACAACGAGATGCTTGCCGCCCGCGCGGGGCAGGGGGCGGGACCCGGTTCGGGCGAGGAGCGCCGGCCGGGGTGACGGGGGCCCGAGGCCGCCGTCGTCGTGGGCATCCGCCGAGCGGTCACGGGTGGCCGTGGCCGCCGTCGTCGTCGGAGACCCGCCGAGCGGTGACGGGAGCGCCCCCTCACTCCTCCACGACGACGTCGCTGCCCTCCAGGGCCACGCGCAGGCCGTCCGCGGCCGGCTCCACCCCCACGACCCGCAGCCCGAGCGGCAGCTCCGGGACGGGGATCTCGACCTGCAGGACGTCCCGGCCGACGAGCGCGGCGAGCCGCTCGGCCTCCACCGTCCGGCCGCCGAGGGTCACCGAGCGGGCCTGCACCTGGAGCACCTCGCCGGCGAGGACCGGCTCGGCGCGCAGCGACAGCTCCGCCCCGAGCACCTCGGTCGTCAGGCGCACCCCGTCGGTGCCGGCGGCGACGTCGACGTCGAGGTCGGGCACCCGCGCGCGCACCAGGCGCTGGAGCTCGGCCGAGGTGACCGTGCCGGAGCCCGAGACGTGGGCGAGGGTGACCGGGCTGACGAGGGCGACGCCGCGGGCGTGGGCGGTGACGTCGGTCAGGACCAGCTCCTCGGCCGGCAGCTCTGCGGCCGTGGCGCGCACGCTGCCGAGCTCCCGGGCGGCGAGCTGGGTGAGGAAGGGGAAGCCCTCGATGGTGACGTCCGGCCGGGCGCCCACCTCCTGCTCGATCCGGTCCGCGGCCTGATCCTCGGCGCGGCCGGCGACCACCCGGTCCACCACGACGGCGGCCGCCAGCAGCAGGACCAGGGCCACCAGCACACCGAGGAGTCGCCGCACCGCCCCACCGTAGGGGCCAGCGGTGCTCTGACGTGGCGGGTTGTACCCTCGTGCGAGGTCTGACGAGGAGGTGGCAGTGGCGGACGACAGCGACCTGGCCCGGCAGGCGGCCGACCCGGCGACGCCGCTCACCACGCTGCAGCACCTCGCCCAGCACCACCCCGAGCTCCGCCCGGCCATCGCGGCGAACCCTTCGACCTACCCGGCGCTGCTGGAGTGGCTCGGCGACCTCGGCGTGCCCGAGGTCGACGCCGCGCTGGCCGCGCGCCGGGCCCCGCAGGGATCGGTCACGGTCGAGCGCATCCCCACCGCGGAGCGGCTGCGCCGGCAGGCCGAGGCCGGGCGTGCCCAGCGTGGCCGGCCGGTCTCCCGGGGCGCGTCGCCTGCGGCCGGGTCTGTGGCGGCCGGGACGACGGCGGCCCAGCCAGCCTCGGCGCAGCAGACCTCGGCCCCGCCGACGGCGGCCGGCACTGACTCGGCGCAGCCGGCACCGTCCGTGGCCCCGGCCGGGGCGACGCCAGGACAAGGCGTTGCGGCCACGTCAGGTAGCGAAGCTGCCGCCGAGCCCGACGGCGAACCGGCCACCCGCACAGATTCAGGACCGCACGCCGCCCAGCCAGGGCCGGCCGCCACCGAGCTTGACGCCGGACCGCCGTCCAGTGCCTCATCGGCCACTGCCCGGCCCGAGCGGGCCCAGCCCGAGAGCGGCCGACCCGGCCGACCTCCGGTGTTCACCCCGGCCACCCCGCGGTCCGAACGGCCGACGGCGGCACGGCCGACGGAGTCCCCCACCGAGGTCTTCCGCGCGGTGCAGGCCGGCGATCGCGCCGACGCCGCACCAGCCGACGCCGCATCCGGCGACGCACCGACCACCACCTCGCCGACCCGCACGTCGGCGGCTGCCGCAGCCGCGGCGACCCCGCGGTGGGCCGGGGTGCGCCGGGAGCCGGCCGCACCGACGTCGGCCGCGCCCACGACCGTCGGCGCGGCGGTCGGCGCGAGCGCCCGCCAGGCCACCGCCCCCGCCGCCAACGCCCCCGCCGCCAACACCCCCGGCGCCCCCACCGCCGACGCCCCCACCCGCGACGCCCCAACCGGCCCGACCGGCAACGGGCCCGGACGGCGGGCCCTCCTCGCGCTGCTCGCCGTCGTCGGGGTGCTGGTGCTGGTCATCGTGGTGTGGGCGCTGACCGACCGGACCGCCGACGACCCCACCGCCACCCCGACGGGCGACGCGCAGGGCACCACCAAGGCTGCGCCCGAGACCGGCGCCGCCGAGGAGCCGGCCGACCCGGCCGCCGCCCTCGCCGCCCTTCCCGAGTCGTCCAGCTGCTCGGACCCGGCCGCGGACGCCGCGGTGCTCACCGGGTTCGCCGGCCAGGCCGCCGAGGGCGGCCAGTGGGCGGACCCGGCCGACGGCCAGCGGGTCATCGACGCCCTCACCGGCCTGCAGCAGAGCTGCTCCCCGGTGCACGCGGTGGCCGTCAGCGACGCCGCCGCCGCCGACCCGGGCGCGCCGGAGGCGCTGCGCACGACGCTGACCACCACCACCGACTGGGTGGAGCTCGCCCGGCCGGCACCGCCGGGCGCCGAGGAGCGCACCAGCTTCGCCACCCCGTCGGGCAACATCGCCTGCACCCTCGGCGGGACGACGTCGTGCACGATCTCCGACGTCGGCTTCGAGCCGCCGGCGGGCTGCACCGGCTCCGTCACGCTCGTCGTCGGGCTGGTCGACGAGGCGCGGGCCGACTGCGCCGCGCCGGCGGCCACCGGGGACGGCACCCTGGAGTACGGCCAGGCCGCCACCGCCGGCCGCTTCGCATGCACGAGCGAGGAGAGCGGCGTGACCTGCTGGAGCACCCTCACCGGCCGAGGCTTCTCGGTCGCGCGGGCCGGGATCGAGACCTTCTAGGCCTGCCGGGCTCAGCTGGTGCTCGGCCCGCTCGGCTGGTGCTCGGTCCGCTTGGCTGGTGCTCCGCCGGCTCGCGCGGCCCCGCCCCTAGGCTCCGCCCGCCGACGACGCCTGGCCCGCCCAGGCTCGCAGCCCCTCGACGACGGCCGCGGCGTAGCGCGTCCGGCCCTCCGGGCTCTCGGTGAGCGCGGCCTCCTCGGGGTTACGCATCTCGGCGAGCTCGAGCAGCACCGCCGGCCGCTGGGAGTGGTTCAGCGTGGCCATGTCCGGCCGTTCGCTGAGCGCCCCGGGGTAGAGGGACGACGGCGGGAACCCGGCCGCGGCGAGCGCGTCCAGGAGGGCGGCGGCGAGCTCGCGGGAGGGCGTGCCCTGGGCGTCGTGCACCGGCGGGGCGGCCACGATGGCGAAGTAGCCGCGCGGCTCCGGGCTGGGCGAGCCGTTGGCGTGCAGCGAGACGAGGACGTCCGCCCCGGCCTCTTGCGCGGCGCGGCCGCGGGCGTCCACGCACGGCCCGACGCCGTCGTCGGTGGTCCGGGTCAGGGTGACCTGGGCGCCGTCGGCCTCGAGCAGGTCCCGGGCGCGCAGCGCGACGTCGAGGGTGAAGGCGTGCTCCGGGTAGCCGCCCACCGTTGCGGTGCCGACGGTGTTGCAGGGCTTGGTCCCACCCCGACCGTCGTCGACGGGCGCGGCGATCTCGGCCGCGGCGGCGGCGTTGCCGCCGTTGTGGCCAGGGTCGAGCACGACGTGCAGGCCGGCCAGCGGCGGTGCCGGCGTGGTCGGCGCCGGCTCGGCCGCGGGCGACGGCGTCGCGGCGGGGGCCGGCTGCTCCCTGCCCGGCGCGGGGAGCGTGACCGGCCGGGCGCCCAGCACGAGCCCGGCGACGGCGACGGCGAGGACCGCGACGACGGCGAGCACCCGCCCGGGCCACCAGCGGCGCGCGGCGGGCGGGGCGGGAGGGGGCACGGCGCCCATCCTCGCACCCGCACCCGACGCCCCCCGGCGGGGCCGGCCGCCGTCGTCCGGTGCCGTGCCTGCCGGGTGCCATCACCGCCAGGCCCCGGGCCGGGCCCGGGCGCCGTCGTCAGAGACGGAGGACGAGCGCCTCGCGGTCGAAGCGCCTGACGAGCACGGTCACCACCACGATGTCGAGGACCACGACGATCGCGGCCAGCGCGAGCGCGAACCGCACGTCGAAGAGCGCGACGCCCGTGACCTGCCCGATCACGAGGGCGACGAGCGGGAGCACCAGGAACGCGGCGACCGACTGCGCCGACTGCACGGTCCTGGCGTGCAGCGACGCGCCGACGACCAGCCCCACGACGAGGAACGCGACCGCCGGCGCGAGCAGCACGGCGAGCACGGCCCAGGACGCCGTCGGGAGGATGGCGCCGCCGAACAGGCCGCTGCCGAGGGTGTTGACGACCACGGCGTACAGCACGAACGCGAACCACGTGAGCACGATCGACGGCAGGAAGGACGCGACGATCTTCGCGGGCACGAGCTCGCGGGCGCGCAGCGGGCTGTACAGCAGCCCCTCGAGCGTGCGGCGCTCGCGCTCCCCGGCGAAGCTCTGGCTCGCGGCAGTAACCGACGCCGCGACCGGGATGAGCAGGAACATCGGGGCGAAGAAGTAGACGAGCAGCGCGTAGACGGTGGTCTGCGTCTCGTCGTAGCCGGCCGGCACGACCCCGTCGGGCAGGTTGTCGAGGAACGCGTCCATGCCGTTGACCGCCCCCGTGACGGCGGGGTTGCCGCCGAGCACGATGAGCAGCGCCGGCAGGACGCCCACGAGGACGAGCGGGAGGACCACGACCGGCACGACCGCCTGCGGATTCCGCAGCAGCTCCTTCCAGTCCTTGACGACGACGGCCGCGATCCGCTGCCGGCTCACCGTGCGTCCTCCTCGATCGCGTCGAAGTAGAGGTCCTCGAGACCGCGCTCCCGCCTGGCCACGCCGAGCACCGGCACGTCGGCCGCGACGAGCGCGCGGACGACGGCGGGCGCGGCGTCCGCGGCCTCTGCGGCCTCCGCGGCCTCCGCGGCACCTGCGGCCTCGACGCGCGCGAGGATCCGGGCGGAGGACCGGCCGCTCCCCTTCTCCGCCCCGGTCGTCGTGCCGGGCACGGCGCGGACGATCGCGTCAACCGCCCGCGCCAGGTCAGCGGGGGGCACGTCCACCTCGATCTCGGTCTGCGGCCAGCGCGCCGCGATGACCTCGGCGACAGCGCCGTGCACCAGGACCTGCCCGCGGTCGATGATCGCGACGTCGTTGCAGATCGGCTGGATCCCCTCGAGCTGGTGGGTGCACACCATGATCCCGATGCCCGAGGAGTCACGGAGCCCGACGAGGATCGCGTAGAGGTCGCGGACCGATCCCGGGTCCAGCCCCGCCGTCGGCTCGTCCAGCAGCAGGACCTCCGGCCGCGCGAGGATCGCGCGGGCGAGCGCGACCCGCTGGCGCAGCCCCTTGCTCAGCGTGCTGAGCCGGGAACTGCGGCGGTCGCCGATCGAGAAGAGCTCGAGCAGCTCGTCGACCCGCCTCGCGCGGTCCTGCGGGCCGAGGCCGTACAGCCGTCCCCACAGGTCGAGGTTGTCGTGCACGGTGAGCTGCTCGTACAGGGCGCCGTCGCTCTGTACCCCGAAGGCCGACCGCAGCCGGTCGGCGTTGGCCGGCGTCAGCCGCTCGCCGAGCACCTCGACGTGGCCGGCGTCCGGTCGGACCAGGCCGGTCATCGTGCGCACGCTCGTGGTCTTGCCCGCGCCGTTCGGCCCGAGGAGCGCGAGCAGGCGGCCCTGCGCGATCTGCAGCGAGACGCCGTCGAGCACCGTCCGGTCCTCGATCCGCTTCGTTACGCCGACCATGGCCACGAGCGGCTGGTCGGTCGCCGGCAGAGCGGTGCGGCTTCGCGACAGAGGCCGTCCGGGCCGGTGGACTTGATCAGGGCGGTCGAGGGTGGCGTCAGGCACGTCGCGATGTCTCTCCGGTGGGTGGCGTCGGAACTCCCATCATCGGGCGACTCCTACCCCTGGCCGGTCAGCGACGCGCACCCGCGCAACACCCACAACGGTGCGCCCTGTCCACCCACAAGGAGATCCCACTGTCTGTTGACAGCGCAGCCGGTAACCCTCACCGGTGAGGAGCCAGTAGTCCTCGCCTGTGAGGAGCCGGCAGTCAAGCGGGCACACGGAACGTCGGCTCGGCGCGCCCCCGGCGTCCCGGGGACGCGCCGAGCCGGTGCGCGGTGCGGCCAGCAGCACCGCGCGAGATGAGCCCGTCCGATCCCCCGGCGGGCGGGCCCATCAGTCTCTCAGTACTTGTACCCCGGCCAGCAGAGCGCGCACTGGGTGCCCTCGGCCTTGGCGCTCGAGGGTGCGGCGGTCATCCCGAGCATCGCGAGGGCGAGCAGGGCACTGGCGCCAATCTTCTTCAGCATGATCTCTCCTTGGTCCGGTTCGGGGCCGGGCTGGCCACCCGTCCCGATCATCTCGAAGCCCGGGTTGTGCAGACCCGCGCCACCGTGGCCGCTTCGTGCCATGGCAGGAAGTCCCCCTTGTGGATAAACGGACGGCGGGCAGTCTGGTGAGGCCGAGATGCCAAGCGGAGGGAGTTGGTGAGCAGCGGCGGCTACGCCCTAGCATCGGACCAGGCGCAGATCAGGAGGGTCATGTTCGAACCACTGGGCCTGGATGACCGCGCCGTGGAGGTCTACCTGGCGCTGCTCGCCGCACCGGGAATCCCGCTCGAACGGTTGGCCGCGCGCACCAGCACCGATCCCCTCGAGCTCCACCGCTACCTCCAGCTGCTCGAAGAGAAGCAGCTCCTGCGCCGCTCCCACACCGACCCCCGGGAGCTGCGCACCGAGTCACCCGAGGTCGCCTTCGAGCGGCTCGTCGGGCGGCGGGAGGCCGAGCTCCACCGGACGCAGGAGGCCCTCAGCGCGGCCCGGGCCCGGGCCGCCGAGCTCATTGAGCAGTACCACCGCACCATCCAGAACACGCGCCTCGGGCAGATCGAGCACATCGTCGACACCGACGCGATCGTCGCCCGCCTGCTCGAGCTGAGCCAGAACGCTGCTCGCAACATCGACTCCATGCTGACCAAGGCCCCCACGCGGCACATGCTCGACCAGGCGAAGGTGGACGAGGGCATCGTGGCTGCCCGCGGGGTGCGGGTGCGGTCGCTCTTCCCGGCGGCCGCTCGCCATGCCGACGGGGTGATGGAGTACGCGGAATGGCTAACCAGGCAGGGGGGTGCGGCCCGAACCGTGCCCAGCATCCCCAATCGCGTGCTGGTCTACGACGGCGAGGTCGCCGTCGTCATGTTCGATCCCGCCAACCCCGACCAGGGCGCGATCGTGCTCAGCGCACCCGGGGCTGTGGCGTCCCTGCACGCTATGTTCAGGCTGCTCTGGGACACCGGGATCGACCTGGTCGCCCCGCAAGAGACCGAGTTGCGCCCCGAGGAGCGGGAGCTGCTCCGGCTCCTCGCCCGCGGCATGAAGGACGAGGCGGCGGCCCGCATGCTCGGGCTCTCCATCCGGACCGTCCGACGTCTGCTGACGACCCTCAGCGAGCGGCTGGACGCACCCAGCCGGTTCACGCTCGGTGTCCGGGCCGCAGAACGCGGCTGGCTGTGATCCGGTGTTAGTCGTGGGTCAGCCGATGGGTTAGCCGGGCGTTCGCCGGCGGCGACGACAGGCCGGAAGATGACCAGCCGTTGGCCAAGGCCATCCACCCCGGCCATCTGCCGGCATCACCAGCAGTTGGCGTCACCAGAAGAACGGGATGCGCCGGTCCTCCGCGCCGAGCAGGGTCTCCAGCGCCAGCAGGATGCCCGCCGTCCCGGAGACGAGGTCGACCGGGGCCGTCCCGCCGTCGTCCAGGGACGCCGTCGACGCGCTGTCCGCACCGGTCGGCAGGCCGAGCCGCTCCAGGTGCGGGTGCAGGATCGTCCGCCGCCGCTCCGGGGTGTCCCACGGCGTCCGGCGGAGGTACCACAGGGCGACGGCGGTGCCGGCCCGCCCGTCGAAGAGCCCGGGCGCCTCGGGGACCTGCACCTCGCAGGCGAGGGTGATCCAGTCCAGCGCCTCAGCCAGCCAGGGCGCCGAGAGGTGCTCGCGGGCCTCGCGCAGGACCATCGCCAGCCCCGCGCTGCCCGGGCCGAGGACCGGCCGGTCCCACCACTGGCCGGCGTTCTCCGATGTCCCGGTCTCCAACGTCCCCGGCGGGCCCCAGCCCAGCCGGTCGAGATCCTGGCGCAGGGCCCTCTCGACGGCGGGCAGGAGCGTCTCGTCCTCGGTGAGGTCGACGAGCCCGAGGAGGAACAGGGCAGCGCCCGTGCCACCGTCGAGAACGCCCGCGCCGGACGGCTCGTCCTCGAGACGGTCGACGAGCTCGGCGGCGAGCTCGGCCAGCCGGGCCATGAGGCACGTCTCGTCGGGGATGGGGCTGCGTTCGAGCAGGGCGAGGCCGAGACCGGCCAGCCCGCGGGTGACCGAGACGTCGAGGTCGGCCAGCGGGGCCTGGGCCACGCGGTCCCAGATCCGGGCGGCCTGCGCCGACCGGCCCAGCTTGTCCAGGGTGAGCGCGACGCCGCTGAGGCCGTCGAACAGGCCGGGGCCGGCGTCGAGCCGCTCTGCCGCGGCGCTGAACCAGTCCACGAGCGGCTCCGGCACCTGCGCGCCCACGTCCGCGAGCGCGTAGAGGACGCCGGCGGCGCCCCGGCCGAAGGTGACGGCGTCGGGCCCGCCCGGGCCGGGGAAGAGACGCTCGGGATCCTGCGGGGTGGCCGCGGCGAGGATGCCGGCGACCATCCGGTCCTTGAGGAGCTGGTAGTCGGCGCCGGGGTCGGGGAGCATGAGGTCCTCGGCCGGCTGTGACGGCGCGGGGCCGGGCGAGGCGAGGGTGCGGACCGGGGCAAGGGCCGGGCCGTCCGGCGCGGGCCGGAGCGGCTCGGTGACGAGCAGCTCCAGCACCGCGCCAGACCTGATCTCGGACGCCGCCTCCAGGGAGGACAGGTCGGCTCGTGCCAGTGCCAGCGCTGGTGCGACGCGGTGCGGCTCGGCCGGTTGCACTCTCGCCCTGTCCATAGCGACCCCTCCTGGGTGTCCGGATCGTCGCCCCCGGAACCCTCCATCCGGGGGCGACGTCTCGAACGTAGGCGGCCGGGATCGGCCGGGGCCAGCATTACGGCTGGCCGGAACGTGCCATGTCCGGTTCCGGCCACGGGAGGTCCGGGGGGCGCCTGGTGGATCGCGGGCTCAGGTGAGGCGTGGAGCGGGCGCCGGACGCCGTCGCCACGGGGGCTCAGCCTGCGCCGGCCGCCGTCGGCGCGGCCTGCGTCAGCCCCAGACCAGCCCCTGGGCGGGGTCCTGTAGCACGCGGGCGACGTCGGCGAGGACCATGCACCCCAGCGCGCCGTCCACGAGGCGGTGGTCGAAGGAGAGCGCCAGCTGGGCGACGTGCCGAGGCTTGACCTGGTCGTGGTGCACCCAGGGGCGTTTGGCGATCGTGCCGACGGCGAGGATCGCCGACTCCCCCGGGTTGAGGATCGGGGTGCCGGCGTCGGTGCCGAACATCCCGATGTTGGTGATGGTCACGGTGCCGTCGGCCATGGCGGCCGGCGGGGTACGGCCGGCGCGGGCGGTGCTGACCAGGTCGCCGAGGGCGGCGGCCAGCTCGCGGAGGTTCAGCCGGTGGGCGTCCTTGATGTTGGGGACCAGGAGGCCGCGGGGGGTCTCCGCCGCGATGCCGAGGTTGACGTAGTGCTTGTAGACGATCTCCTTGGCGTCGTCGTCCCAGCTGGCGTTGACCTCGGGGTGGCGGCGGATGGCCAGCAGGAACGCCTTCATCACCACGAGCAGCGGGGTCACGTGCACGCCGGCGAACTCCCGGTCGGACCGCAGCCGCTCGACGAGCCGCACGGTCCGGGTCACGTCCACGGTCTGGAAGACCGTCACGTGCGGGGCGGTGAAGGCCGAGGCGACCATGGCCTCGGCGGTCCGCCGGCGCACCGCCTTGGCGGGGACCCGGGTCTGGCGGCCGTCGGCCGAGACGGTGCCGCCGGCCAGCCACGGCCGCTCCTCGTCGGCGGTGGTCGGCGTGCCCGGCTCGACGGCCGCCTCGGCGCCCGGTCGGAAGGCCTCGACGTCCTCCCGGGTGACCAGCCCGCCCGGCCCGGTGCCGACGACGGCCTCGAGGTCCACGCCCAGGTCCTTGGCGAGCTTGCGCACCGGCGGCTTGGCCAGGGCCCGGGCAGGCGCCGGGGCCGCGGGCGCGGGAGCTGCGGGCGCGGGGGATGCCGCCGGCGATGCGGCCGGAGCCGGGGCTGCGGCCTGGGGCGCCGGCACCGGGGCTCCGGCCGAGGGCGCGGCCGGGGCAGGCGCTCCGGCCGGTGCGGGGCCTCCGGGTCGACGGCGGCGCCGGGCGGCAGCACCGGGCCGGGTGCCGTAGCCGACGAGCACGCTGCCGGAGGAGTCGGGCGCCGTCGCCGCCTGCCCCTGGCCGGCTGACGCCCCCTCACCCGCCGCGCCTGCCGCGGCCGCCGTCTCGGCCGCGACCTCGCCCACCTCGGCCACCACCTGGGCGGCCTCGCCGGCCGCGGCCTCGCCCGCCGAGGCCTCGCCGGGCCCGCCCGGCGCCGCCTGGCCGCGCTGGCCGTTCGCGGCCGGCTCGCTGCCCGCCGCGCCCCGCGCCCCGCCGTCGTCCGACGGCGCCCCGCCCGGGTCGACGTCGATGACGATGATCGGCGAGCCGACCGGGACGGTGGCGCCCTCGGGGGCCACCAGCTCGTGCACGACCCCGGCGAACGGGCTCGGGAGCTCCACCACGGACTTCGCCGTCTCGATCTCGCAGAGCTGCTGGTCGACCTCGACCGTGTCGCCCACGGCGACCGACCAGGCGACGATGTCGGCCTCGGTCAGGCCCTCGCCGACGTCGGGGAGGCGGAACTGCTGGTAGCTGGGCACACGGGCTCCTTCTCGCTCATCGGGCGCCCGGCCCGCCCGCCGGGGCACGCCGGGCTGTCGTGACGTCAGTACGCCAGGCTGCGGTCGACGGCGTCCAGCACGCGGTCGAGCCCGGGCAGGTACTCCTCCTCGTGCACCGCCGCCGGGTAGGGGGTGTGGAACCCGCCCACCCGGAGCACCGGGGCCTGGAGCAGGTAGAAGCAGCGCTCGCTGATCCGCGCGGCGAGCTCCGCGCCCGGGCCGAAGAAGACCGGTGCCTCGTGGACGACGACGAGCCGGCCGGTGCGGGCGACGGACGCGGCGACGGCGTCGACGTCGAGCGGGGAGACCGAGCGCAGGTCGATGACCTCCACGCTGGTGCCCTCCCCGGCGGCCACCTCCGCGGCGGTCAGGACGGTCTTCACGGTGGGGCCGTAGCCGACCACGGTGACGTCCTCGCCGGGTCGGACCGTGCGGGCCGCGTGCAGCCCGGTGGTCACCGCGCGCTCGTCGAGGTCGACGGCGGCGGTCAGGTCCACCTCGCCCTTGTCCCAGTACCGGGACTTCGGCTCGAGGAAGATGACCGGGTCGGGGGCGGCGATCGCCTGCTGGATCATGGCGTAGCCGTCCGCCGCGGTGGCCGGCGTGACGATCCGCAGGCCGGCGGTGTGCGCGAACAGCGCCTCGGGGGACTCGCTGTGGTGCTCCACCGCGCCGATCCCGCCGCCGAACGGCATCCGGATGACGACCGGCAGGCTCAGGTAGCCGTTGGAGCGGTAGGTGAGCTTGGCGAGCTGGGAGGTGATCTGGTCGAAGCCGGGGAAGACGAACCCGTCGAACTGGATCTCGCACACCGGCCGGTACCCGGCCATGGCCAGCCCGATCGCGGTGCCGATGATCCCGGACTCGGCCAGCGGGGTGTCCACCACCCGGGCCGGGCCGAAGTCCTTGTGCAGGTCGGCGGTGACCCGGAAGACCCCGCCGAGGGGGCCGATGTCCTCCCCCATGAGCATGACCTTCTCGTCGTGCTCCATGGCCCGGCGGAGCCCGGCGTTGATCGCCCGGGCCAGCGGCATCGCGCTCACTGGTCCGCCTCCGCGAAGGAGGCCTCGAACGCGGCCTGCTCGGCGCGCTCGGCGTCGATGAGGGGGTGCGCGGCGGTGTAGACGTGGTCGAACATCGCCGAGTGCGGGGGCGGCTCCAGACCCCGGGCGAAGGCGCGGACCTCCGCGACGAGGGCGGCGGCGTCGTCGTCCACGCCCGCGACGAACGCCTCGTCCGCCAGGCCCTCCGCCTCCAGGTGGGCCCGCAGCCGGGTGATCGGGTCCCGGGTGCGCCACAGGTCCTCCTCGGCCCGGTCCCGGTAGCGGGTGGGGTCGTCGGAGGTGGTGTGCGCGCCCATCCGGTAGGTGACGGCCTCGATGAAGGTCGGCCCGCCGCCGGACCGGGCCCGCTCCAGCGCCTCGGTGGCGACGGCGTAGCAGGCCAGCACGTCGTTGCCGTCCACCCGCACCGACGGCATGCCGAACCCGCCGCCGCGAGAGGCGAGCGGGACCCGGCTCTGGGTGGTGGACGGCACGGAGATGGCCCACTGGTTGTTCTGGCAGAAGAAGACCACCGGGGCGTTCGTGGAGGCGGCGAAGACCAGGGCCTCGTTGGTGTCCCCCTGGGAGGTGGCGCCGTCGCCGAAGTAGGCGACGACGGCCCGGTCCCGCGCCGGGTCCCCGGTGCCGACGTCGCCGTCGCGCTGGACGCCCATGGCGTAGCCGACGGCGTGCAGGGTGTGGGCGCCGATGACGAAGGTGTAGATGTGGAAGTTGTGCGTGCGGGGGTCCCAGCCGCCGTGCCGGGTGCCGCGGAAGACCGGCAGCAGCTCGCGCAGGTCCAGCCCCCGCACCTGGGCGACGCCGTGCTCCCGGTAGGAGGGGAAGACGAAGTCCCGCGGGCGCAGGGCGTGGGCGGAGCCGACCTGGGCGCCCTCCTGCCCCTGGCACGGCGGCCACAGGCCGAGCTCGCCCTGGCGCTGCAGAGCGGTGGCGGCGGTGTCGAAGGCGCGCGTGAGGACCATGTCGCGGTACATCGTCCGCAGCTGGTCGGTGGTCAGTCCTGCCGCGAGCGGTCCGTAGAGCGGGTGATCGTGTCGCCTGCCTTGCGGATCCAGGAGCTGGACCTGCGGGCCGGGTGCGGCCTCGGGTCCGACGATCGCGGTGAGCGGTTCGGTCACGCAACCTCCTCGGCGACGGTGCCTCGTTCCGGGCACGCTACCTCACCTGTCGACGCCGTGCCCGCGGTTCCTGGTGGGTTCCGCGGGCGCGGCGCGGTCCGGACCGCCGGGGGTGGTGGCGGCCGCGAACCTACGCCAGCGTAGGCTACGGCTGCGTAGGTACAGGTTTGCCGGATCCTCCAAGTTTGGGATGGCTGGGATGGCAGAGCTGGCAAAATCTTGTCCGGTGTCTACAGATGGCTGGCGCGCAGGGCCCGAGTGCGGGCGTCCGGGCGGTACGGCCGCCCCCGAGGCCGCGCCGCCGGTCTGTGGGGCACCGAGAATGGCAAAACGGTTGTGATCAACAACCGTTACTAAGGCGGTCGTAAGTAGGTCGACTCCGGCGGCCTTTTCTGCCATAATGGTTCTATGCGCGACAACGACGGCCGGAAGCTGGACCACGCCACCTTGGAGCAGATGCGGTTCCGCGCGGTGGACGCGGTAGAGGCCGGGGCCCACCCGGAAGATGTCGCGAAGATGCTGGGGATGCACGCGAAAACGGTGTACGGGTGGTTGGCCAGAGCGCGTGAGGGTGGCCGGGATGCGTTGAAGGCCAAACCGGTCCCGGGTCGGCCACCAAAGCTGGACGGAAGCCAGCTGCGCCGGCTTTACACACTGATCGTCGGGACCAACCCGCGCCAGCTCCAGTTCGACTTCGAGCTGTGGACCCGGGCGATGGTGCGTGAGGTGATCCGGCGCGAGTTCGGGGTGCACCTGTCGGAGGTGTCCGTGGGCCGGTTGCTCAGGAAGCTCGGCCTGTCGCCCCAGCGCCCGCTGTGGCGGGCCTGGCAGGCCGACCCCGAGGCGGTGGAGCGGTGGAAGGCGGAGGAGTTCCCCGCGATCCGGGCGGCGGCCAAGGCCGAGGGCGCGACGGTGTACTTCGCGGACGAGGCCGGCATCCGCTCGGACTACCACGCCGGGACCACCTGGGCCCCGGTCGGGCGCACCCCGGTGGTCAAGGCCACCGGGGCCCGGCACTCCCTGAACATGATCTCCGCGCTCACCCCCGCCGGAAAGCTGCGGTTCGCCACCTACACCGGCTCCTTCACCGCCGACCAGTTCATCAGCTTCTGCAAGAAGCTGCTCGCCGACACCGGCCGCGACGGCGGCGGCGGGGTGTACCTGGTCGTCGACGGTCACTCCACCCACAAGGCCAAGAAGGTCAAGGAGTTCATCGCCTCCACCGACGGCCGGCTGAAGGTGTTCATCCTGCCCGCCTACTCACCACAGCTCAACCCCGACGAGTGGGTCTGGAAGAACGTCAAGCACGACCGCGTCGGGCGCACCGCCCCACGCACCGCCGAGGAGTTCAAGAGCAACGTCATCGCCGCGCTCCACCGCCTCCAGAAACTACCGCACCTGGTACGCGGGTTCTTCGCCGATCCAGATCTCCGCTACATCACCGCATAACGGACCGGAGTCGACTTACTTACGTTCTCCTTAGTATGCCAGTTTCGATGCGCAGCCAGGGCCGGAGCCGCCGGGAGGTCCCCGGGGAGGAGCCCCGGCCGGAGCACCGAGGCAGTCGAGCGTCAGCCGCGCCTGCGTCCGTGCGGACGCCCGCGCCGCCGGTCGCCGCGTCAGGAACCCACGCGCTCGATCCACCCCTGGGCGACCTCGAGGAAGAGGTCGTTCCCCTCCGGCTCGCCGACGGAGACCCGCACCCCCTCCCCGCCGAAGGCGCGCACCAGCACGCCGCGGTGCCGGGCGGCCTGCGCGAACGTCGTCGACCGGCGGCCCAGGGCCAGCCAGACGAAGTTCCCCTGCGGGTCGGGCACCTGCCAGCCCTGCGCGCGCAGCCGGCCGACGACCCGGTCCCGCTCGGCGACCACCTGCACCACCCGCGCCCGCACGGCCTGCTGCTCGGGCAGGGCGGCGAGCGCGGCGGCCATGGCCAGGGAGCTGACGCCGAAGGGGGTGGCGGTGGCGCGGAAGCCGGCGGTCAGGCGGCGCCGGGCCAGGGCGTAGCCGACGCGGAGCCCGGCGAGGCCGTAGGCCTTGGAGAAGGTGCGAAGCACCACGAGGTTCTTGTGCGCGGCCAGCAGGGCGGGCCCGTCGGTGGCGTCGGGCTGGCGGACGAACTCGATGTAGGCCTCGTCCAGGACGACCAGGACGTTCGCCGGCACGGCGGCGAGGAAGTCGGCGACCTCGGTCTGGGTCAGCGCCGGGCCAGTGGGGTTGTTCGGGCTGCACAGCAGGACCGCCCGGGTGCGCGGGGTCACCGCGGCGGCCATGGCGGTCAGGTCGTGCCGACCGGCGGCGTCGAGGGGGACGGTGACCGCCATCGCCCCGGCCACCTGGGTCGCGATGGGGTAGGCCTCGAACGACCGCCAGGGCAGGACGACCTCGTCGCCGGGCTGGCACACGGCGGAGAGGATGTGGGCCAGGACGGCGACCGAGCCGTTGCCCACGGTCACCCGCTCGGCACCGACGCCGTGCCAGGCGCCGAGGGCCTCGACGAGCGCGGTGGCGTGCATGTCCGGGTAGCGGTTGACGTCCGCGGCGGCGTCGGCCAGCGCGGCCAACACGGCGGGCAGGGGCGAGAACGGGATCTCGTTGCTGGAGAGCTTGAAGACCTGGGTGCCGACCGGGCGCTCGCCCGGCACGTAGGCGGGCAGGGACTCGATGTCCGGGCGCAGCCGGACGGCGGGGCTCTTCGGCATGGGCCCAAGGATGGCACCTGCCGACGGCGCCCGTCCGGGGTGGCCGTCGAGGTCGGGTCCCGCCTGCCCGTTGAGGTACCCGTCCCAGTTGCCCGTCGAGGTACCCGTCCCATTTGCCCGTCGAGGTGCCCGTCCCAGTTGCCCGTCGAGGTGCCCGTCCCAGTTGCCCGTCGAGGTGCCCGTCCGGGCGGGACGGTACCGTCAGCGGTCGGCGATGGATCCCGCCGGGGCCGCGCTCAGGCCCGAACCGCCGCCAGGCTGATGGTTCCTGTCTCGTCGACCCACGGCGGGCAGGACCGTGCCCGCGGGAGGAGATCCACGATGCGACCACCTGCCTGGTCCCAGATCGGCCGGATGAGCGTCCTGGTCGCCGTCGGCGGCTCGATCGGCACCGCTGCCCGCGCCTGCCTCGAGTCCGTCTTCCCGCCGCCACCGGGCGGGCTGCCGTGGGTCACGCTGGTGATCAACGTCGCCGGCTCGTTCGCGCTCGGCCTCATCCTCGAGCTGCTGCTCCGCGGCGGACCGGACAGCGGATGGCGCCAGGCCCTGCGGCTGGGCTGCGGCACCGGCGTGATCGGCGGCTTCACCACGTACAGCACCTTCATCCTCGAGATCGACCGGCTCGCCCGGGAGGGCGCCCTCGCGACCGCCGTCGGCTACACGGCGCTGAGCGTCGGCCTCGGCCTCGTGGCGGCGGGCACGGGCATCGCGACTGCGATCCGGATCGCCCGGCACTCACGGCCCGCTGGGTCCGCAGGGTCCGCAGGACCCGCCCGGTGATCGCCCTGCTCGCCGCGCTCGCCGGCGGGCTCGGCGCCGCCGCCCGCTTCCTCCTCGACACCCTGGTCGCCCGCCACAACCCGCTCGGCGTCCCCCTGGGCACGATCGTCGTCAACGTCACCTCCTGCCTCCTGCTCGGGCTCCTCACCGGCTGGGCCATCGCCCACCCCGCCGGGACCGCGGTCACGACCGTCCTCGGCGTCGGCCTCCTCGGCGGTTACTCCACCTTCAGCACCGCCACCGTCGAGGGTGTGCGCCTGCTCCGCGGCGGTGACGCGTGGGCGGCGCTCGTGCACACCGGCGGCATGCTCGCCCTGAGCCTCGCCGCCTCGACGCTGGGGCTCCTCGTCGCTGCGTGAGGCCCCGATGCTCCCGCCGCGCAAGGACGCGCAGATGCCTCCCGCCCGGTAAAGACGAGGCCCGGGGCACCGGCGATGGCATGATCGGGGACCATGTCGCTGCTCGTCAGGTTCGTGGTCAACGGCGTCGCGCTGTGGCTGTGCTCGCTCATCGTCCCCGGCATCGCGCTGCCCCCGGGGGCCACCACCGGCGAGCAGCTGCTCGGCCTCGCGGTCGTCGCGGCGGTGTTCACCCTGGTCAACCTCGTGGTGCGGCCGGTGGTGAAGCTGCTCTCGCTGCCCTTCTACCTGCTCACGCTGGGCCTGTTCTTCCTCGTGGTCAACGCCCTGATGCTGCTGCTGACCGGCTGGCTCTCCGGGCTGACCGGCTTCGGGCTGGAGGTGGATGGGTTCTGGCCGGCGGTGCTGGGCGGGCTGATCATCTCGGTCGTCAGCTGGATCCTGCACGCGGTGATCCCGGGCGACCACGACTGACCGCACCCGTCAGCGCCCTGGCTGCTGGACCGTCAGCGCCCCGGTCGCTGAACCCGTCAGCGAGCGCCCGGGCCGCTGGACCCGTCAGCGCTCCGCCCGTTCCTCCGTCGTCCGGAAGACCTCGAAGACGATCGCGTCGGTGCGGGCGCCGGGCACCCCGGCCGCCCGGGCGGCGTCGTCCCGCGCGAGCCACGCCTGCACGCCCGGGTCGTCGATGCCGCGGAGCAGGTCGGCGGTGCGCTCGTAGCCGGGCAGCCGGTGCGCCTGGCCGGCCGCGGCCTCCCCGCCGGCGACGGCGACCGTGACGTGGTTGAGGCGCGGCGCGTTCGGCTGGCCGTCCAGGCCGACCACCGGGTCCTCGACGTCCTCCAGGCTCAGCACCGCGACGTCGTCGGGCAGGCGGACCGGCCCGATCGGGCTGCCGGCGGTGAGCACCGTGGTGATGGCGTACCGGGCGCGGACCACCGGGTCGGCGGCGAGCCGGGCCGCGACCAGGCCGCCCTGGCTGTGCCCGACCAGCGTGACCGGCTCCCCGGGCCTGACGCCGGCCTGGTCCAGCGCGGTGGTCACCCCGGTCTCCATGTCGCTGGGCAGCCCGGCGAGGGTGCGCAGGTTCGTCTCGTTGTCCATCGGGTTCGCCCCGCCCGCCCAGGGGCTCTGCGTGCCGGGGACGACGACGGTCCAGCGCCGGGCGCCGTCGGGCGTGGTGGTCCGCAGCACCTCCACGGCACCGGTGCCGCGCTGGCGGATCTGCCGCTCCAGCGCCGGGATCCGGCCGAGGACCTGGGCCGGGCCGGCGGGGGTGGCCACCGGCCGGGCCAGGGCGGTGGCGACGGCGGTCGGCGGGCCGAAGGTGCCCCCGCCGCCCTGCCACGCGCCGGCCGGCGCCGCGCCGTCGGCCGGCGGTCGACCGGGCGCGGCGGGCGGACCGGTCCGCCGCCCGGTGCCGGTGGTGCCCGTGGCCCTGCCCGGGTCGGTGGCCCGGACGGTGAGCCCGGGCAGGTCGCCGTGCCCCAGGAGCACGCTGGCGCCACCGACGACCGGCAGCAGCCCGACCGCGGCCCGCTGGACCGGGGTGAGGTCGGTGACGTCGACCATCTCGCCGTCGACGAAGACGATCCCAGTCAGGGCGGTGTCCTCGAGGAACTGCAGGTCCTCCCCCAGGGCACGGACGTGGCGCTGCACGGCGACGGCGTCCGGGCCGTCCTCGCCGAGGGTGTCCGCGGTGGCGCCGACGTGGCCGGCGATGTTGACCAGCTCCGCGGCCCGCGCGGCGAGCCGGAGCCGGACCGGGACGAGCCGGGTCGGCAGCCAGTAGACGAGGTAGCGCCACAGCGGTGGTCGGAAGCTCGCGACGACCTGCTGCTCGGCCTCCTCGTACCACTGCTGCTGGAGCTCCAGGTCGGCGGCGAGGTCGCGGACGGCGGGCGCCAGGCTGCGGAGGGAGGGCGTGCCCCAGCGCAGCTCCTGGATGCGGGCGTCGACGGCGTGGGCGGCGGGGACGGTCTCGACGTAGTACCCGAGCAGCGTCCCGCCGGCCGCGCCGAGCGCGGCGTCCGCGCCCTCGGCGCTGTCGGCGGCGGCGAGCAGGGCCTGGCGCAGCGCTGACATCTCGGCGGTGTCCACGGCGGTGCCCGGTCCGCCGGTGATCATCACGGTCGGGCCGGCGCCTTGCCCGGCGCCCGCATGCGAACCGGTGCTTCCGCCCGGGCCCGGCCCGGGCCCTGACCCCTGATCGTGCAGCGGACTGGGGTCCAGGGAGTAGACCCGCCCGGCGGTCACGTCCCGGCCCTCACGGCGCGGAGGGCCTCGCGCTCCTGGTCTGCCGTGAGCGCGGCGGTCAGCACCCCGGCGAGGGCGGGGTAGAGGCTGTGAACCTGGTTCAGCAGCGCCCCGACCGCCTCGGCGTAGGCGCGGGCGCCGCTGCCCGACCACTGGGCGGGCAGCGCGTCGGTCAGCTGGGCCGCGGCGGTGCCGAGCGCCTCCCGGCTGGCGCGGAGGTGGCTGACCAGGTCGGAGGGCACCGGCGGTGCCCACGGCAGGCACTGCTCGGCGGCGGGGATGCTCACCGCGGCACCTCCTCGGGTCGGGCCTGGCTGGACGCTAGGCCGCGGCGCTGCCGGCGGGACCACCCGGGCCGAGGGGCTGTGGAGGAGGAGACCGACCGACAGGTGCTGTGCGGAGGCGGGCGTTGGCGCGGCACCTGGCGGTGCCGCTGCCTTCCGAGAGCGCGATGCTCAGGGCGGCGTACCGCAAGTCCGGACGACCTGCGTGTCGTGAGAGGCGTATGCCGGGAAGCAGCTCGAGCCAAGGGCGGTGCTGGCCCGGCACCCGCGCGGCCGACGCGCCAGGATGTCTCCATGTCCACCTTCCGCAAGCAGGGTTCGGCAGCGACCGTCGGCTTCGAGGCGGCCGGCCTGCGCTGGCTCGCCGCCGCCCCGGACGGGGCCGCCGTCGTCGAGGTGGTCGACGCCGGGGAGTGGTGGCTGGAGACCCGGCGCATCGCCGAGGGCCGGCCGGACGCCGACGCCGCGGCCGCGTTCGGCCGGGCCCTGGCGCGCACCCACGCCGCGGGCGCGCCGCACCTGGGCTGCCCGCCGGCGGGCTGGGACCAGGACGGCTTCATGGGCCGGGCGCCCCTGCCGCTGCACCCTACGCCCGGGCCGTCGAGCTGGGGGGAGTTCTACGCGGCCGACCGGCTGCTGCCCTACCTGCCGGCCGCCGTCGACAACGGCGCGATCGACGCCGCCGGGCTGCAGACGGTCGAGCGGCTGGCCGCCCGGCTCGCCCGCGGGGAGCTCGACCACGACCAGCCGGCGGCGGTGACCGGCGCCGCGGCCCGGCTGCACGGGGACCTGTGGGCCGGCAACGTGCTGTGGGCGGCCGACGGCGGCCAAGGCCGCTCGGCGGTCGCCGGCACCCTCATCGACCCGGCCGCGCACGGCGGCCACGCCGAGTCCGACCTGGCCCAGCTCGGCGTCTTCGGCGCCCCGCACCTGGACCGGATCGTCGCCGGCTACCAGGAGATCTCCCCGCTGGCCCCCGGCTGGCGGGAGCGGGTCGGGCTGCACCAGCTGCACATGCTCCTCGTGCACGCCGCGCTCTTCGGCGGCTCCTACGGCGTCCAGTCGGTGGCGACGGCGGCCCGCTACGTCTGACCGGTGTCCGGGGCGCCGGCAATCCGGCCTGCGGGGCCGGACGCCAGCTGATACTCCTCGCCCACCGGGGCGGGCTACCTATGCGCCTATCGACGTCGGTGCTCAGCACCCACCCTCGTCCATACTTCTGGAGCCGCGACCGGGCATGTGCGGGCCGCCACCTCCGGCCTTCCGTGGCTCGCTAGCTGACCGAGCCGGACTCAGCGCCGAACCGGGGGCACCTTGCGGTGTCGCTCGGCCGCGGCGTCGACACGACGCAGGTACTCGTCATGGTCGATCGCGCCGCGAGCACGATCGGTCAGGTTCTCCACGTCCTCACGGTTAGGGGTCCAACCCTCGTGCCAGGCCGACGCGAGCGACTGCACCACGGCGCGCCGCTGAGTCTCGTCGAGCTGCGCGAACAGCTCGGGCCACCGCTGCTCAATGTCGAACTCCTCGGCCATGACGGGCCTCCCCTCTCGGTGGTCTCATGGTGGTCTGTCTCAGCTCAGACTACCGGAGTTCCCGAAAACGATGTAGGGGTAGCTCTGAGTGAGTTCGTTTCGGTCGCCCGAGGTCCGAACGTTGCGTTTTGCCACGCATGTGGCACGATTACGTTAATAACCTTGTAACGGTTGGCTCTGGGGGGCGTGGAGTGCGGGCACTGGCTCACGTGGATAGGTTCGGAACTTCGGGTTCCGAGAGCCAGCCATTATCGGCAGGATCACCTGCCCTTCATGACTGCCGCGACCGTCGCCGACGGGTGTGCAACTCCGTGGGGGCACGAGCTTGAGCCAACGGAGATGCAACCGATCGCCGCCGCATCCATCACCACTTCGCCGCTACCTGCGGACGCTATGGAGACTTCGCCGCCAGATGCAGGAACCAGCATCCTCGGTGACACGGAAATTTACGATGCCACACCTATATGACACCGCCAGCTAAATGTACGGTTGCGTGAGACGTAGCACCGACCCACAACTCATACCTGCAGGGCTGCGTAGCCCGCGCAGGAGTAGTTTGGGGCGGCTGGAATATCGGATCGATGGGTAGGCGAGAAATATGTGCCCAAGGACTGCTGTGCCGAGAGAAACGATCTTCGGCAAGATCGCCCACCGTCGGGACAGGCCGCGACTGTTGCCGATCGTCAGAGTGGTCAGGCGAACAGTCTGGTCATGTAACGCTACTGGCTGTGCCGGCCATGTAGGGGTGACAGGCACTACCGAGCACAGGGAGACCGGATGTCCGACGAAGACCGGTTCGAGGACCTCTACCGTCGGCACCGTCCCGACGTCGAACGGTTCGTGCGCCGTCGGGTACCTCCTGCCCAGGTCGAGGACGTTGTGGCGGACACCTTCCTGGTCGTTTGGCGCCGGCTCGACGATGCGCCCGACTCGCCACGCCCGTGGCTGTTCGGCATCGCACGCCGGACCATCCTCTCCACCACTCGGTCGCACGGACGTTGGGAGGCCCTCAGGGTCCGCATCGCATCCGAACCCCACCTGGTCGACGGCGAGCTGGCGAGCGAGGTGGCCTCGCGCGCCGATCTGCTAAGGGCGTGGCGGCGGCTCAACGATGGCGAACGCGAGGTACTCAGCCTCGTTGCCTGGGACGGGCTGAGCGTTCGCGAGGCGGCCATCGTGCTGGGCTGCCAACCCGGCACCTACCGAGTGCGACTGCTGCGGGCTCGCCGCCATCTGCTGCACATCCTCGAGCACATCCCGCTCACCGACTTCATTCCTGCCGTCCCGCTCAGCGAGGGAGCACAGTGATGACCACGATTGACCGGACACTCGTGTCCCGTCTCGCCGACTTCGACCCAGTGCGCCACGAAGCCCCGGCGCCACAGGAGGAGGCAGAGGCCACCCTCCAGTGGGTCCTCGCGCACGACCGCCCGCAACCTCCCGCCGAGCGTCACGTCGCCAGGCGCAATGTCCTCGTCGGAGCCGCCGCGGCCGTCGCACTCGCCGTCGGCTCCCTCACGCTGCCGTCCCTGCTGGGCGAGAGCGCGATTCCGAGGGCGGCCGCCATCCCGATGCTCGACTACGCGCAGCCCAACGGCACCGACGCCGCCACCGACCTCAATCACCTCGCCGACCAGCTGCGTGGCTCATCGGCCACCGCCAACGACGAGGCTGGCCGGTACCACTTCGAGCATCGCCGGTACGTCGGCTACTCAACGCACGAGGCAGAGGTGTCGGAGGGATATTGGGAGGTCGACGGGCTCGAGCTCAGCGAGGTCGACTCGTATTACTGGGTTGACACCACTGACTTCTCCGGCGGGCGGCGGGATGTCGGAGGTCCCACCTTCACCATCCCTCCAGGTGAGGCCGGAGGTCAGGGCGGCGTCCCCGACACACCAGAGGCTCTCTACAACATCATGCTAGACAGCGACCAGCGTCAACGCTTCCCGGGCCATTACCTAATCGACGCCTATAATCATCAAGCCAACCGACTCGGCTACGACGACCGGGCTACTTTCCTCAGCGCGATCGCCCTTGCGGACGACGTCACCTCCTACGGTCAGGTCACAGACCGAGACGGGCGCGTCGGGGTTGCCTTCGGCGCCTCGCGCGCGGAGGAAGACGAAGAGGGCGAGATCGTAGAGATCGAGCTGATCATGGTCATCGAGCCCTCCACCGGGAAGGTGCTCGAGACGGACACGATCTACCCCAACGATCTCCCCGGCGCTCCAGACGTCGTCGAGGAGTACGAGCTCGTGGTGGAATCCCGTTACACCGACACGCTGCCGTCCTGTGGGAGCGCCACCTGCCCTGGCGCGAGTACTACCTACAATTAGGCTATCGGGCTATCGGATCAGGCGCACCCGTATAGGAAGGTCGAGGTCGACCCAAGCTCTGTCGGCGGTAAGGACTACGGGAGGGTTGCTCCGCACCGCGAGCGCGAGGCAGCACCTGTCGCCGAGGGAGAGGTTCGCCCCTCCCTCCAATGCGCGCATGGCTCCTGCAAGCTCAGCGTCTTCTTCGAGTACCGGCTCGATCTTCACGCCTGCGGTGACGAGTAGAGCGCGGACACGGGTGACATCAGCTCGCGCGTCCACCAGCTTTCCGATCACCTCTGCCAAGTTGGCCGCGCCCAGCGATGCCGAGGGCAGCTCGGCAGCCACCATGTCCGCACCGGGCTCGCCATGGACGAGCGCGAGGACGGCCGAGGCGTCGAGGACGCTCACTCGGCCCTCGACGCCGCGAGGCGTCGTTCGGCCAAGAGTTCATCGACCAGCGAGCGCGATCCGGGAACCTGGTGAGCCAACCCCCGCAGCTCAGCAACTGCATCTTGTGGCCGCTCGAGCACGACACGCTGACCCGACACCCGCATGTGCAGCCGATCTCCGGGGGCAAGCCCGAGAGCTGCCCGGACCTCCACCGGGATCACCAAACGACCTTGTTGGCCGAGCACCAGTGTGGCATCCATCCCCCGATCATGCCATGTCGCCGGGAGCCCTGCCACACCGCGCCAGCCCTCAGGCCGTTGGGTAACGCCCGGAGCCCGACCGTGCAGGCACTGGTCTGCCGCAGGTGTGTGAGGAGGCCCGGGCTGGAGCCGGCGGCGCGGGTACGAGGGCACCGCCAGGGACACCACCGTCCGGCACCTGTTCTACGAACCGAAGCACGCCACCGTGAGCGTTGACCTGACCCCGCTGGAGGGCACCGGCCCGACTGGTGGACATGGCCGGCAGCCGGTCGAACCAAGTGCTCAAGGACTGGCTCGGCGCCCGCCTGCCGAGCGCACGGACGCCATCACGTTCGTCGCCTTGGAGAGGCTCACCGGCTCCGCACAGGGCTTCCGCAACCGCACCTGCTACATCACCACGTCCCTGATCCAGGCCGACGGGCCCCGGCTCCAGCTGCGCCTCGATCGTGAGGAGCCGGGTCACTTCGCCCGGCTCCTGGGACTTCTCGCGATTCGTTCGCACACATGCATGAATATCCTCAGGATGGGGGTATGGGGGTCTACTCGACGGACGAGCGAGATGCCGACGTGGTACGACGGCGGACGCCTACCGCGTGATGATCGTGCAGCCCCGGCCGTCGGGTGAGCGCGTACAACATCGACGCGGCGACCGTCGAGGACGTCAAGGCGTGGGCGGTTCACAACGCTGGGCAGGGCGGGTACTCTCGGGCCGCTCGTTTCGGCCAGTCAGCGGGGTATCACCCTCATGTGGCTGACCCCGCCCCCCGAGGGCGTGATGGAACAGCTGGACCGCTAGCGAGCAGGGGCAGCGACTCTAGCCAGACTCGCCCCGGCACCGACCCGCACTACCCGCGCGGCTGCCTCGCCACCCACTCCGCCAGCGGCACCCGTGGGCCGGTGTAGAACGGCACCTCCTCGCGCACGTGCCGGCGGGCGCCCACGCCCCGGAGCTCGCGCATGACGTCCACGATCCGGTGCAGCTCGCCGGCCTCGAAGGCGAGGATCCACTCGTAGTCGCCCAGGGCGAAGGCGGAGACGGTGTTGGCGCGCACGTCCGGGTAGTCCCGGGCGGCCATCCCGTGCTCCCGGAGCAGGTCCCGGCGCTCGTCCTCGGGCAGCAGGTACCACTCGTAGGAGCGCACGAAGGGGTAGACGCACAGGTAGGCGCCCGGCTCCTCCCCGGCCAGGTAGGCCGGCACGTGCCGGCGGTTGAACTCGGCGGGCCGGTGCAGCCCAACGACCGACCACACCGGCGCCAGGTGGGCCCCGAGGTCGGAGGCCATCAGGCGGTGGTAGGCGTCCTGCACCTGCTCCACCGCGGGCGCGTGCCACCACACCATGAGGTCGGCGTCGGCGCGCAGGCCCGCGACGTCGTACCAGCCGCGCAGCACCACCCCCGCGCCGGCCACGGCCTCCTCGGCGGCGGCCACCAGGGCGGCCCGCTCGGCGTCGTCGGACGGCAGCGGGGCGGCGGTCGCGAACACCGACCACATGGTGTAGTCGATGGTGGCGTTGATGCTCTCGGTGTCGGCGCCGGCGCCGATGCGGGCCGGGCTGGGCTGGGTCATGCGGACCTCCTGATCTGGGTGGGACGGGCGGCGGGGTGGCGACGGTGCGGGGCGCGGGGCGCGGTCCGCCGTGGGCGCGGGGCCGGGCGACGACGCCGGCTGGTGCGGCCGGGCAGGGCCGACGACGGCGGCGCCGGCAGCGCGCGGGTCAGCGCACCGCCACCGGGGCCTCCTCGCACGCCGCCGGGACGGCGTCGGCGCCCTCGCGCACGAGGCAGCACCCGGGCGGGCAGACGTCGTGCCAGGGGCCGGCGGTGCCGACGGCGACCCGCGGGACGTCCTCGCCGCGCTCGGTGGCGGCCCGCTCCACGAGCAGGTCCACCAGGCCGCCGACGAACCGGGGGTGGGTGCCCGCGGTGGCCGCCCGGGCCATGGTCAGGCCGAGCCGGTCGGCGGTCTCCCGGGCCTCGGTGTCGAGGTCGTAGATGACCTCCATGTGGTCCGAGACGAAGCCGATCGGGGCGAGGACGACGGCGCGCGCGCCGCCCGCGACGACCTCGGCCAGGGCGTCGTTGACGTCCGGCTCGAGCCACGGCGTCGCCGGGCTGCCGGACCGGGAGCAGTACGCCAGGCGCCAGTCCAGCCGGTGGCCGAGCCGCTCCTCCGCGGCGGCCACCACCAGCGCGCCGATGTCGAGGTGCTGGGCGGAGTAGGTCGACCCGCCCGGCGCCCGAACCCCGGACGCCACCTCCATGGCCGTCGGGATGGAGTGGGTGACCAGCAGGAGCGGCGCGTCGGCGCCGGCCTCACCGAGGCTGGCGTAGGCGTCCACGACGGCGTCGACGTTGGCGTCGACGAACCCCGGGTGGTTGTAGTACGGGCGCACCTTGTCCACCACGAGCTCGCGCCCCTCGCCGGCCAGGGTCGCCAGCGCGGCGGCGATGTTCTCCCGGTACTGCCGGCACCCGGAGTAGGAGCCGTAGGCGCTGGTGACCAGGGTGAGGACACGCCGCGCCCCGTCGTCGTGGAGCTCGCGCAGGACGTCGGTGAGGTAGGGGTCCCAGTTCCGGTTCCCCCAGGCCACGGGCACCTCGACGCCGCGGGCGGCGAGCTCGCCCCGCAGCGCGGCGAGCAGGTCCCGGTTCTGGTCGTTGATCGGGCTCTTGCCGCCGAAGGCGTAGTAGTGCTCGCCGACCTCGGCGAGCCGCTCGTCCGGGATCCCCCGCCCGGCGGTGACGTTGCGCAGGAAGGGCACCACGTCCGCCGGGCCCTCGGGGCCGCCGAAGGACAGCAGCAGCACGGCGTCGTAGGGGCGCAGGGTGGTCATCTCGTCAGCTCTCTCTCGGCGGGGCGGCCGGCGACGGCGGCCGGCGGGTGGTCGGCGGTGCGGCGGTGGGGCGCGGTCGCCCGCGGGGCGGTGCGTCGGCCGGGGGCGGTGCCGGACCTGCCGACGGCGGCGGGCTCGGGGTCGGCGACCGGCTCCGCGGGCACGGCGGCCGGGGCCGCGCCGACGGCGGCCGGCTCGGGGCGGCGTTCACGGCGGGCTGCGCGACGACGGCGGCCGGCTCGGGGACGGCGACCGGCTCCGGGGTGCCGGGCACGGCGGGCGCCGCGGCGCCGTCCGGGGCAGCGCCGTCGTCGTCGGCCGGCCCGGGGACCACCAGGCCCAGCGCCTGCTCGAGGGCGCGCAGGTGCTCCTCGTCCCGGCCCTGGCGGCCGGCGGCCCGGGCCCGGACGGTGGGGGTGTGGACGAGCCGCGCGGCCAGCCGGCGCAGGGCGTGCGCGGCCCGGTCGGCGGAGACCGCTCCGCCGGGCAGGCGCTCGATCTCCTCCGCCACGGCCGCCTCGACGGACTCGCGCAGCGCGACGACGGCGGCGTCCATGCGTCGCTCGGCGGTCTCCTCGGCCAGCTCGCGCACCCCGGCGTCGACGAGCGCGCGGGCGCGGGCGACCTCGGCGGTGGTGGCCACCGGTGCGTGCGCGCGCACCGCGCCGAGATCCACGAGCAGGACGCCGTCGAGGTCCGCCACGGCGGGGTCGACGTCGTGGTGCAGCGCGAGGTCCACCAGGACCAGCGGCTCCGGCGCACCGGTGCGGGCCCGGGCGGCGCGGGCCGCGGCGACCGTGGGGACGTCCAGCAGCGGGGTCCCGGTGCCCCGGCAGGTGACCACCAGGTCGGCCGCGGCCAGGCCCGCGCCGAGGTCCGTCGGCGCCGGCCGTACCCCGTGGTCGGCGGCGAACGTCTCGGCCCGGCCGGAGGCGGACCACACCCGGACGTCGGTGGCGCCGCGCGCGCGGAGCGCGGCCAGCGACGCGCCGGCGTAGGCGCCGGTGCCCATGAGCAGCGTGCGCCGGCCGGCCCATGCGCGGGCGGCCGGGGCGGTCTCGGGCGTCCCCGCCGCGCCGGGGAGGACCGTTCCCGCCCGGTCGGCGGGCACCGCGCCGGGGGCGGCCGTCCCGGCCGCGTCGGCCTGGACCGCGCCGGCCGCGCCAGCCCGGTCCGCGGCCAGGTCCAGGGCGACGGCGACGACCGACCGGCCGGCCCGGGCCAGGTCGGTGCTGACCGCGATCCGCCGCGAGGTGCGGGTGGCGTGCTGGAGGACCCGCTCCAGCAGCGGGGTGGTGGTGCCGGCGGCGCGGGCGGCGGCCAGCGCCCGGCGGACCTGGCCGATGATCTCCCGCTCGCCGACGACGAGGGAGTCCAGCCCCGCCGCGACGGCGAAGGCGTGCGCGACGGCGGCCTCGCCCGTGGCGGACCGCATCAGCCGGGCGACCTCGGCGGGTGCGGTGCCGCTGGCGACGGCGACGGCCTGGTGCCCGGCGGCGCGGGCCGCCTCGGTGTCGGTGGCGTCGAGGTAGAGCTCGAGCCGGTTGCAGGTCGCGAGGACGACGGCCCCGCGCACCGCCGGGCTGGCCGCCACGGCCGCCGGACCCATCGCGGCGGCGCCGACGGATAGGCGCTCGACGTCGCTGAGGTCGAGGTCGTGGTGGTTAGCGGAGAGCAGCACGAGCACCACGAGTCAGTAGTGAACCATTTTTTCGGCGGCACGGCACAATGACCGGGTGACCCATTCCCCCACCGCCGCCCCCGGCGCCGGTCAAATCGCCGTGCCGCCGCTGATCGAGGCCTTTTCCGGGCGCCGCCCCAGCGCCATCCCGGTGTGGTTCATGCGCCAGGCGGGCCGGTCGTTGCCGGAGTACCGGGCGGCCCGCGCCGGGGTGGGGATGCTCGAGGCGTGCCTGCGCCCGGACCTCGCCGCCGAGCTGACCCTGCAGCCGGTGCGCCGGCACGGCGTGGACGCCGCCATCTTCTTCTCCGACATCGTCGTCCCGCTGCGGCTGGCCGGGGTGGACGTGGACATCGTGGCCGGGGTAGGCCCGGTGCTGGCGGAGCCGGTGCGCTCCGCCGCCGACGTGGACCGGCTCACCGCCCGCCCGCCGGGGGACCACGCGGCGATCGCGGAGGCCGTGCGCCTCGTCGTCGCCGAGCTGGGCACCACCCCGCTCATCGGGTTCGCCGGCGCCCCGTTCACCCTGGCCGCCTACCTGGTGGAGGGCCGCCCGTCCCGCGACCACCTGGCCGCCCGGACGCTCATGCACGCCGACCCGCAGCGGTGGGCCCAGTTGCTGACCTGGGCCGCCGACCTGTCCGGGGCGTTCCTGCGCGCGCAGGTCCAGGCCGGGGCCCGCGCCGTCCAGCTCTTCGACTCCTGGGCCGGGGCGCTGTCGCTGGCGGACTACACCCGCCACGCCGCCCCGTTCAGCGCCCGGGCGGTCGCGCCCGCGGCCGCGCTGGGCGTGCCCGTGGTCCACTTCGGCACCGGCACCGGGGAGCTGCTGGCGGCCATGCGCGACGCCGCGGCCGACGTCGTCGGGGTGGACTACCGGCTGCCGCTGGACGTGGCGAACGAGCGCCTGGGCGGCCGGACCCCGGTGCAGGGCAACGTCGACCCGGCCCTGCTCGCCGCGCCGTGGCCGGTGCTCGAGGCGCACGTGCGCGAGGTCATCGACCGGGGCCGCAGCGCGCCGGCGCACGTGGTCAACCTCGGCCACGGCGTCCCGCCGACCACGGACCCCGGCGTCCTCACCCGGGTCGTCGAGCTGGTGCACGCGCAGTGAGCGACGACGCCGTCATGCCCACCGCCCGTGCCGCCCGCACCACCGCCACAGCCCCCACCACCAGCACGGCGCGGACCCCCGCCGACGGCGGCCGGGACCGAGCCGACGGCGGCCGGGACCCCGACGTCGTCGTCGTCGGCGGCGGGATGGCCGGCCTGGTGACCGCCTACGAGCTCACCCGCCGGGGCCGGCGGGTGCACCTGCTGGAGGCCGCCGCCGACGTCGGCGGGCTGGTCGCCGGCGCGGAGCTGGGCGGGACGGTGGTGGACCTGGGCGCCGAGGCGTTCGCGCTGCGCCGGCCCGCGGTCGCGGCCCTGGCGGCCGAGCTCGGCCTGGCCGTGCAGCAGCCGGCCGCCGGGTCCTGGCTGTGGGCCGCCGGGTACGCCACGCCGGTCCCGGCCCGCTCGCTGCTCGGGATCCCGGCCGACCCCGGCGCCCCCGACGTCGTCCGGGCGCTCGGCCCGGCGGGCGCCGCCCGGGCCGCCCGGGACGCCGACCTCGGCCCCGACGTCGGCGCGGACGCCGCCGACCTGGCCACCCTGGTGGCGGCCCGGATGGGCCCGGCCGTGCTGGACCGGCTGGTCGCCCCGGTGGCCGGCGGCATCCACTCCGCCGACCCCGCCGCCCTCGCCGTCGACGCCGTCGCCCCCGGGCTGCGGCGCGCCCTGCGGGACCGAGGCTCGCTGGCGGCCGCCGTCGCCGCGCTGCTCGACGCCGCCCCGCCCGGGGCGCCGGTGGCCACCGTCGTCGGGGGATGCACCGCCTGCCGGCGGCCCTGGCCGCCACGGTGCGCGGAGCCGGCGGCCGGATCAGCACCGGCGCGGCGGTGACCGCGGTGCACCGCGGCGGGGCCGGGTGGGCGGCGGACGTGGCCGGCACCGGGCGGCTGCACGCGCCCGCCGTCGTGCTGGCGACGCCGGCCCGGACCGCCCTGGGCCTGCTCGGCCCGGCCGGGGCCGGCTGGGACCTGCCGGCCGGCAGCGCGATCACCCACCTGACCCTGCTGCTCGCCGCGCCTGCCCTGGACGCCGCCCCGCGCGGGTCCGGGGTGCTCGTCGCGCCGGGCCCGGTGCGGGCCAAGGCGCTGACCCACCTGAGCGCGAAGTGGCCCTGGCTGCGGGCGGCGCTGGGGCCGGGCCGGCACGTGGTCCGGCTGTCCTACGGCCGGCCCGGGGAGGACGTCGGCGACGTCGACGGCGCCCGGGCGGTGGCCGACGCCGCCACCCTCCTCGGGGTGCCGCTGGCCGAGGAGCAGGTGCTGGCGCACCGGGTCGTCCGGCGCACCGACGTGCTGGCCGCCCCGACGCCCGCGCACCGGGCCCGCGTCGCCGAGCTGCTCGCCGCCCTCCCGCCGGGCCTGGCCGTCACCGGCGCCTGGGTGGCGGGCACCGGCCTGGCCGCGGTGACCGAGCACGCCCGGGCGGTGGCGGCCGAGGTGGCCGGCGCACCGGCCGGCGGGTGGCTCGGCGACCGGTCCGCCGGGGCCGACGCCACGGCCGCCGCCCGGAAATGACGCAGCGTCACAAAAAGCCGCCGACGGCGAATATGTCGCCTGCGTCACTGTGGGAGCACCCTTGTCCGCGCGATTCCGGCCGGCGCCCTGCGGTGGTTCCGGGACATTCCTGACGCCGTGTCAGGAAAGGAGGTGACGCGGCGTCAGATTCCGGGTTTCGACATTCCTCCCGGCGGCGCCCACACTGGGACGGTGACCCCGCCCGCCCCGCTGCGTATCGGCACCCGCGGCAGCGACCTGGCCCTGACCCAGACCACCACCGTGGCCGAGGCGCTCCGGGCGGTGACCGGCCGGCCGGTCGAGCTCGTCACGATCCGCACCGAGGGTGACCGCTCCCGCGCCTCGCTGACCGCGCTGGGCGGCACCGGCGTGTTCGCGGCCGCGCTGCGCGCCGCCGTCCTCGCCGGCGAGGTCGACCTCGCCGTCCACTCCCTCAAGGACCTGCCGAGCGCGCCCGCGGCCGGCCTGACCATCGCCGCCCTGCCGCCCCGGGCCGACGCCCGGGACGTGCTCTGCGCGCGGGAGGGCTGGACCCTGGCCACGCTGCCCGCCGGCGCCCGGGTCGGCACCGGGTCCCCGCGCCGCGCCGCCCAGCTGCGCCGAGCGCGGCCGGATCTGGTGGTCGTGGACATCCGCGGCAACGTCGGCACCCGCCTGGGCCGGGTCCGCCTCGGGGATCTCGACGGCGTCGTCCTCGCCGCGGCCGGCCTGGCCCGGCTGGGGCTGCTCGACCGCGTCACCGACACCCTCGGCCCGGACGTCATGCTCCCGGCGGCCGGCCAGGGTGCCCTGGCCGTGGAGTGCCGCACCGCGGACGCCGGCGGCGAGCTCGGCGCCACCCTGCGGCGGATCGACGACCCGGCGACCCGGCTGGCCGTCGCCGCCGAGCGGGCGCTGCTGCGGACGCTCGAGGCGGGTTGCACCGCCCCCGTCGCCGCGCACGCCGCGGTCCGGGTGACCGACGGCGACCCGAACGCCGGCGGCCGCGAGGCCGGCGGTCCCGGCGGCGACCGCCGTAGCGAAGCAGTGGTTGAGCTGCGGGCCGGGGTCTTCGACGCCGCCGGCACCCGTGCGCTGCTCCGCACCGCGACCGCCGCGGTGCCGGGCCCCGACGACGGCGGTCCCCCTCCCGCCGGAGATGTCACCGCGGCGGGGGCCGCGGTGGCCGCCGCCCGCGACCTGGGCGCCGTCCTCGCCCGCGAGCTGCTGGCCGCCGGCGCCGCCGCCCTCGCCGACCTCCCCGCCCACGACCTGCCCGACCCGGGCGGGCCCGACCTGTCCGCCCCGGGAAGGCCCGACCCGTCCGGTTCCGGCGGGCCCGACCTGCCGGCACCGGGCGAGCCCCGTTCCGGCAGTTCCGACGGGGGCGGTGCGGCCGCCCGCCCCGGCGTGCGCCCATGACCGGCGGAGCAGTGACCGACGGACCAGCGGCCGACGGGCAAGCGGCCGGCGAACCAGCCGTCGGCAGACCAGCGGCCGGCGAACCAGCCGTCGGCAGACCAGCGGTCGACGGACCACCCGTCGACGGCGCCATCGCCGACGGCGCGGCGCTGGGCCGCGCCGCCACCGCCAGCCCCGGCCCCGACCTGCGCGGCGCCCGGGTGCTGGTCCCCCGGCCCGATCCCGAGGACCCCATCGCCCGGGCCGTCCGCGCGGCCGGCGGCACCCCGCTGAGCACCGCCCTGACCACGACCGCGCCGGTGGACCCGGCCCCGCTCGACGCCGCCCTCGCCGACCTCGCCGCCGGCCGCCACGACTGGCTCGCGGTCACCTCGGCCACCACGGTGGCGGTGCTGGCCGACCGGTCGGCCGCCCGGGGTGCCACGCTGGCCGACGTCGTCGGCGCCACCCCGGTGGCCGCCGTCGGCCGGGCGACCGCCGACGCCCTCGCCGCCCACGGCGTGCCGGTCGCGCTCGTGCCGCCGGAGGTGTCGACCGCCGCCGCGCTGGCCGCCGCCTTCCCGCCGGCGCCGCCCGGCGGCCGCGTCCTGGTCCCGCACTCGGCGCTCGCCGCCGCCACCCTGGCCCGGGGGCTGCGGGAGCGGGGGTGGACGGTCACCGAGGTCGTCGCCTACACCACCCGGCCCGCCGACGCGCCCGACCCCGCCGTCGCCCACGCCCTGGCCACCGGCGGCGTGGACGCCGTCGTGCTGACCTCCGGCTCCACCGCGGCGGCGCTCGTGGACCTCTACGGCCCGCCGCGCGCCGCCGTCTGCGCGATCGGGGAGCCCACCGCCGCGGCCGCCACCCGGGCCGGGCTGACAGTCGCCGCCGTCGCCACCCGGCAGACCCCGGCCGGGCTGGTCGACGCCGTCGCCCGCGCCCTGGCCACCCCCGCCCAGGTGGCGCCACCGCGTCCCGGCGAACCGTCGCCCCCACCGCCTCCCGGCAGAGTCGGCCCCACCGGCCCCTGCCCAGACCGCCCCGCCGTCCCGACCCAAGCAGGAGCAGCAGTGACCGCACCCACCACCACGTCCGGCCGGGCCCCCACCCGCCGCCCCGCCGAGCGGCCGCGCCGGCTGCGCGCCACCCCCGCGCTGCGCCGGCTGGTCAGCGAGCACCGCCTGCACCCGGCCGACCTCGTGCTGCCGGTGTTCGTGCGCGAGGGGATCGCCGCACCGACCCCGATCGCGGCCATGCCCGGGGCGGTCCAGCACACCCTGGACTCCCTGCGCCGGGCCGCCACCGAGGCCGCGGAGGCCGGCGTCGGCGGCCTGATGCTCTTCGGGGTGCCGGCCACCCGGGACGCCGTCGGCAGCGGGGCGAGCGACCCCGACGGCATCCTCAACGCCGGCCTGCGGGCGCTGGCCGCGGAGGTCGGGGACGCCGTCGTCGTGATGGCCGACCTGTGCCTGGACGAGTTCACCGACCACGGCCACTGCGGCGTGCTCGACCCCGCGGGCGGGGTGGACAACGACGCCACCCTCGTCCGGTACGAGGAGATGGCGCTGGCGCAGGCCGAGGCGGGCGCGCACCTGCTCGGGCTGAGCGGGATGATGGACGGCCAGGTCGCCGCGGTGCGCGCGGCGCTGGACGGCGCCGGGCACGTCGGCACCGGCATCGTCGCCTACTCCGCCAAGTACGCCTCGGCGTTCTACGGCCCGTTCCGCGAGGCGGTGGACTCCACGCTGACCGGGGACCGCAAGTCCTACCAGCTCGACCCGGCCAACCGGCGGGAGGGGCTGCGCGAGGCGACGCTGGACCTGGCCGAGGGGGCCGACGTCGTCATGGTCAAGCCCGCGATGGGCTACCTCGACGTGCTGGCCGACGTCGCGGCCCGCTCCCCCGTGCCGGTGGCCGCCTACCAGGTCTCCGGGGAGTACGCCATGGTCGAGGCGGCCGCCGCCCAGGGCTGGATCGACCGGCGGGCGGCGATCACCGAGTCGGTGCTCGGCATCCGGCGGGCCGGGGCCGACGTCGTGCTGACCTACTGGGCGACCGAGCTGGCCGGCTGGCTGCGCTGACCGGGCCGTCTGGTTGCGCCGACCCGGCAGCTGCCTGCATCGGCCGGCCCCCGCACGCACCCCACCCCGCCCCACCGACCCCGACAGGAGCGCGATGACCACCCCCGCCCGCACCACCGACGGCGCCGCCCGGCCCGCGGACCCCACCGCCGAGCTCTTCGCCCGGGCCCGCCGCGTCATCCCCGGCGGGGTCAGCTCGCCAGTCCGGGCGTTCGGGTCCGTCGGCGGGGACCCGCGGTTCCTGGCCGCCGCCCGCGGCCCCCGGGTCACCGACGTCGAGGGCCGGGAGTACGTGGACCTGGTCGCCTCCTGGGGGCCGGCGCTGCTCGGCCACGCCCACCCCGAGGTGGTCGCCGCGGTGCAGGCGGCCGCCGCCCGGGGGCTGTCCTTCGGCGCGCCGACGGCCGCGGAGGTCGAGCTCGCCGAGGCGGTCCGGGCCCGGGTACCGGTGGCGGAGAAGGTCCGGTTCGTCTCCACCGGCACCGAGGCCACCATGACCGCGGTCCGCCTGGCCCGGGGGGCGACCGGCCGGGACCTGGTGGTGAAGTTCGCCGGCGGCTACCACGGGCACGTGGACGCCCTGCTCGCCCAGGCCGGCTCCGGCGTCGCGACCTTCGCCCTCCCCGGCTCGGCCGGCGTCACCGCCGCGAGCGCGGCGCAGACGATCGTCCTGCCCTACAACGACGTCGACGCCGCGGCCGCGCTCTTCGCCGCCCGCGGGTCGGAGATCGCCGCGGTGATCACCGAGGCGGCGCCGGCAAACATGGGCGTGGTCCCGCCCGCGCCGGGCTTCAACGCCGCGCTGGCCGAGATCGCCGCGGCGCACGGCGCCCTGCTCGTCCTGGACGAGGTGCTCACCGGCTTCCGGGTCGGGCCCGCCGGCTGGTGGGGCCTGGACGGCGCAGCCAGGCCGGGCGGGACGACGGCGCTCGGCGGGCAGCCGTGGGCGCCGGACCTGGTCACCTTCGGCAAGGTCGTCGGCGGCGGCCTGCCGCTGGCCGCGCTCGCCGGCCGCGCCGAGCTGATGGACCTGCTCGCCCCCGCCGGGCCCGTCTACCAGGCCGGCACCCTGTCCGGGAACCCGCTGGCCACCGCCGCCGGGCTGGCCACGCTGCGGCTGGCCGACGCGGCGGTGTACGCCCGGGTAGACGCGGTCGCCGTCACGGTCGCGGCCGCCGTCGGCGCCGCGCTGGACGCGGCGGGCGTGGCCCACCGGGTCCAGCGGGCCGGGAACCTCTTCTCCGTCTTCTTCGGCGAGGCGGCCGCCCGGGACGGGGTGCGCAGCTACGCCGACGCCCAGGCGCAGGAGACCTTCCGCTACCCGCCGTTCTTCCACGCCATGCTCGACGCCGGGGTGGCGCTGCCGCCGTCGCTGTTCGAGGCGTGGTTCGTCACCGCCGCGCACGACGACGACGCCGTCGCCCAGGTCCTCGACGCGCTGCCCGGCGCCGCCCGGGCCGCGGCCGCCGCGACGCCGGGCCGCTAACGGCAGGCGGCGCACGCGCCGTCCACCCGGGCCGTCGTGGGCGGCGCGGTCACCGGCGCGCCGGTGCTGGCTCGGCTGCCGGTGCTGGCCCGCCCGCAGGCGTCAGCGAGCCGCCGTCGGCGGCACGTTCCAGTAGTGGATGACCGGGTCGTCGTGGTGGTAGGTGAGCATGCTGCGGTGCGCGGCGTCGAGGATGAACCCGGCGCCCGCCGCCGCGGGCAGGCGCAGCCAGCGCGCCGCGAGCACCCGCAGCAGGTGGCTGTGCGCGACGATGAGCACGTCGCCGCGCTCCAGGTCCGCCCGCACCCGCTCCAGCACCCGGTCCGCCCGCGCCCCGACCGCCGCCGCGTCCTCCCCGCCGGGCGCGCCGTCGCGGAACAGGTTCCACTCCGGCCGCCCGGCCGCGGCCCGCTCGGCGAGGTAGTCCGCCGTCGTGCGCCCCTCGAGCTCGCCGTAGTCCCACTCGACGAGGTCCTCCAGCACCGTCACCGCCCCGACGCCGGCCAGCTCGGCGGTGCGCCGGGCCCGCTGCCGGGGGCTGGTGAGCACGGCGGCGAAGGGCCGCTCGCCGAGGTCGTCGAGCAGGTGGCGGGCCTGCTCCTCGCCGACGGCGGTCAGCGGGATGTCCGACCGGCCGGTGTGCTTCCGGGTCCGGCTCCACTCCGTCTCGCCGTGCCGGACGAGCACCAGCTCGGACATGGCCACCTCCCTGGGATCGAAGCTCCCAGCATGGCGGTTCCCGACGGCGCCCGCGCGGCAGCGAGCACCCGTGCGGGTTGGGCGGGGCCTCACCGGACCGGGGCGGGCGGGGGCCGACCAAGCCGAGCGCCCCGCCGGGCGGTACCGGGCCGGGTGTCGGCCAGTGCTGGCCCGTCCGCCGCCTCGTGAGCAGCCCCGAGCCCCACCCGGCGCCGCTGGGATGATGAGCCGCATGAGCCGCGTCGACCTCGCCACCATCACCCCGCCGGTCGCCCTGGGACCGCTCGACGGCCGGTACCGGGGCGTCGCCGCCCCGCTGGTGAACCACCTCTCCGAGGCGGCGCTGAACCGGGCCCGGCTGCAGGTGGAGGTGGAGTGGCTGATCCACCTCACCGACCGCGGCGTCCTGCCCGGCGCCCCCACGCTCACGGACGCGGACCGGGCCTATCTGCGCGGCGTCGTCGAGAGCTTCGGCGCCGACGAGATCGCCGAGCTGGCCACCCTCGAGCGGGAGACCCGCCACGACGTCAAGGCGGTGGAGTACCTCCTCAAGCGCCGCCTGGACGCCGCGCCCGCCGTCCTCGGGCCGGGCACCGTGCTGCCCCGGATGCACGAGATCGTGCACATCTTCTGCACCAGCGAGGACATCAACAACCTCGCCTACGCGCTGACCGTCCGCGACGCGGTGACCCAGGTGTGGCTGCCGGCCGCCACCGGCCTGGTCGCAGAGGTCGCCGACCTGGCTCGGGCGAACGCCGGCGCCGCGATGCTGGCCCGTACCCACGGTCAGCCGGCCACGCCCACCACGCTGGGCAAGGAGCTGGCCGTCCTCGCCCACCGGCTGCGGCGCCAGCTGCGCCGGGTCGGGGCGGCGGAGTACCTGGGCAAGGTCAACGGCGCGACGGGCACCTACGGCGCGCACGCCGTCGCCGTCCCCGGGGTGGACTGGGAGGAGGTGGCGCGGGACTTCGTCACCGGGCTGGGGCTGACCTGGAACCCGCTGACCACCCAGATCGAGCCGCACGACTGGCAGGCCGAGCTCTACGCCGACGTCGCCCGGTTCGGCCGGGTGCTGCACAACCTGGCCACCGACGTCTGGACGTACATCTCGCTGGGCTACTTCCGCCAGCGCCTGGCCGCGCAGGGCTCGACCGGCTCATCCACGATGCCGCACAAGGTCAACCCGATCCGGTTCGAGAACGCCGAGGCGAACCTGGAGATCTCCGCCGCGCTGCTCGACACCCTCGCCGCCACCCTGGTCACCTCCCGGCTGCAGCGGGACCTGACCGACTCCACCACCCAGCGCAACATCGGGGTGGCGCTGGGCCACTCGCTGCTCGCGATCGACAACGTCCGCCGCGGCCTGGCCGGGCTCGACGTCGACGCCGCAACCCTGGCCCGGGACCTCGACGCCGCCTGGGAGGTGCTCGGGGAGGCGGTCCAGCAGGCCATGCGCGCCGCCGCCGTCGCCGGCGCCACCGGGATGGCCGACCCCTACGAGCGGCTCAAGGAGCTCACCCGGGGCCGGCGGGTCGAGGGCCCGGCGATGCGCGAGTTCATCGCCGGGCTGGGGCTGCCGGCCGACGTCGAGGCCCGCCTCCTCGCGCTCGAGCCGGGCACGTACACCGGGATCGCCGAGCAGCTGGTGCGGCACCTGGACGACTGACGGCGCGGCGGGGACCGACTGTGCTGCTCGGGTCGGTCCCGGCGCTCCCGCAGGCGACCGACGGCGCGGCGGTACAGGCGCCGCGGACGGACACCGGACGCCGTCGGCGGACACCGCCCGGCGGCGGACGCCGAGCCGGACCGTCCGGCCCTGGCGGAGGTGCGCGAGCGGGCCCCGTCCCGCGCCCCGTACCGTTGCCCCGTGCCTCCCCACCTGCTTCTCGCCCAGGCCGGCTCCGGCGCCCCCCTCGACGGCATCGCCGGCTGGGCCGTGCGCCTGATGGAGTCGCTCGGCGGCCTCGGCGCCGCGCTGCTCATCGGGCTGGAGAACCTCTTCCCGCCGCTGCCCAGCGAGGTCATCCTGCCGCTGGCCGGGTTCACCGTCTCCCAGGGCGACCTCGGGCTGGTCGAGGTCATCGCCTGGTGCACGGGCGGGTCGGTCGTGGGTGCGTGGCTGCTCTACGGCGTCGGGGCGCTGCTGGGCCGGGACCGCACCCGCGCCATCATGGCCTGGCTGCCGCTGGTCAAGGTCGAGGACGTCGACCGCACCGAGGCCTGGTTCCACAAGCACGGCAAGGGCACGGTCTTCCTCGGCCGGATGGTCCCGATCTTCCGCAGCCTGATCTCCATCCCGGCCGGGGTCACCCGGATGCCGCCGCTGCTCTTCACCGCCCTGACCCTGGCCGGCTCGCTCATCTGGAACACCGCGCTGATCCTGGCCGGGTACCTGCTCGGCGAGCAGTGGCACCTGGTGGAGGACTACGTCGGGGTACTCTCCCGGGTCGTCCTCGGCGCGGTGGTCCTGGCGGTCGTCTGGTTCGTGGTCGTGCGGGTGCGGCAGCAGCGGGCCGCCCGGCGCCAGCCGGCCGACGACGAGGCCTGAGGCGCGCACCCGGGAGCTGTCCGGGGCACCGCGGGCGGTACGGCTCGGGAGTGGTCTCGCGGTGCGCGAGGTCTGGGGGCGCGCCCGGTGCCTGGGCACCCGCTCAAGTCAGCGACCTCAGCTCGAACCAGCGAACTCGTGTCGCCGGGCAGCGCCGAGTTCGCCAGTCCGAGCCGAGCTCGCTAGTCACACCTGTCGAACTCGGCGCACACCCTCGAACTCGGTACGAGCTAGCGAACTCGCGGCCGGAGCCGGGCGAGGGCGTGGGGTGGCGGCACGCACAGTACCGGTCGGCGCAAAGCGGCGATGCACGCAGTCCCGGTGCGCGCAAGGCGGCCGGCAGGCCTCTCGGCGGCGACCCCGCCAGAATTCTCGTGCCGCCGGGTGTCGATCCACGGCACCCTCGTTCGTGGTGAGGGTGAGCGGCGGGCGACCGGCCCGCCCCGACGAAGGAGCGAACCGCGATGACCCAGTACCTCATCTCCGTGTGGGGCAGCGAGCCGGATATGTACGAGGACACCGACGCCGCGGCCACCCAGCAGGTCTACGACGGCGTCGAGAAGTTCAACACCCGCCTCCAGGAGTCCGGGGCGTGGGTGTTCGCCGGCGGCCTGGAGGCGCCGAGTACCGCCACCACCGTCGACGGCACCGGGCCGGACGCCGTCGTCACCGACGGGCCGTTCCTGGAGACCAAGGAGCAGCTCGGCGGGTTCTGGGTGGTCGAGGCGCCGGATCTCGACGCGGCCCTCGCCCTGGCCCGTGCGGCCTCCGCCGCCTGCCGGGACCGGGTGGAGGTCCGGCCCTTCCAGGCGGAGTGACGTGCCCGACGACGTCGGCCCGGCGGGCGCCGTCGGCCCGGCCGGCGACCTGACCGGCACCGTCGGCCCGGCCCACCTGACCGGCGCCGTCGCCCCGGTGCCGGATGCGGCCGACGACGTCGACCGGTCCGGTACCGCGCCGGGCGCCGTGGGCCCGACCGACCCGGCCGACGTCGTCGGTGCGGTCTTCCGCGGCGAGTACGGCCGATGCGTGGCCACCCTGACCCGCGTCCTCGGCGACCTCTCCCTCGCCGAGGACGCGGTGCAGGACGCGTTCACCGCGGCCGTCCAGCGGTGGCCGGTCGACGGCGTCCCGCCCAGCCCGGGCGCGTGGATCGTGCTCACCGCCCGCCGGCGGGCGGTGGACCGGCTGCGCCGGGAGGCCAAGCGCGCGGATAAGCACGCCCAGGCGGCGCTGCTGCACGCCCGCCAGGACCCCGGGCCCGGCGGGCCGGTGCGCGACGACCAGCTCCGGCTCCTGTTCACCTGCTGCCACCCCGCGCTCGCCCCGGCCACCCGGGTGGCGCTGACGCTGCGCACCCTCGGCGGGCTGACGACGGCGGAGATCGCCCGCGCGTTCCTCGTCCCCGAGGCGACGATGGCCCAGCGCCTGGTCCGGGCCAAGCGGAAGATCCGAGCCGCGGGCATCCCGTATCGGGTGCCGGACGAGGCCGACCTGCCGGCGCGGCTGGGCTCGGTGCTCGCCGTCGTCTACCTGATCTTCAACGAGGGCTACACCGCCTCCGCGGGCGCCGCGCTCACCCGGCCGGACCTCAGCGCCGAGGCGGTCCGGCTCGGCCGGCTGCTCCTGGAGCTCATGCCGGCGGAGCCGGAGGTGCGCGGCCTGCTCGCCCTGATGCTGCTCACCGAGGCGCGGCGGCCGGCCCGTACCGCCGACGACGGCGCCCTCGTCCCGCTGCCGGAGCAGGACCGGTCCCGGTGGGACCGGGCGCTGCTCGCCGAGGGGCAGGACCTGGTGCGGCAGTGCCTGCGCCGCGGCGCGCCCGGCCCGTACCAGGTGCAGGCCGCGATCGCCGCCGTGCACAGCGACGCGCCGAGCGCCGGGGCGACCGACTGGCCGCAGGTGCTCGCCCTCTACGACCAGCTCCGCGCCCTCGTCCCGACGCCGGTCGTCGCCCTCAACCGTGCGGTGGCCCTGGCGGAGGTGGCCGGCCCGCGCGCGGCGCTGGTCGAGGTCGAGACCCTGGACCTGGCCGGCTACCACCTGTTCCACGCCACCCGCGCCGACCTCCTCACCCGCCTCGGGCGCACCGCCGAGGCCGCCGGTGCCCTCGAGCTGGCGCTCGGGCTGACGGCGAACGAGGCCGAACGGGACCTGCTGCGCCGCCGGCTGGCGGGCCTGCGGGAGGAAGAGGTGCGCGGCCGCCGGTGAGCGCGGCCGGGGGCTCGCCGGGGTGACCGCGGCGGGGGCTCGCCGGGTGGCCACGGCGGGGGCTCGCCGGGTGACCACGATCGCCTCCGGGAGCCTGTTGCTTTTTGGGCTGGCGCGGGCCTGGGCGTGTCTGCCGGCCGGCCTGGGCGCTGCCGGGAGGATCGGGGGTATGGCCAGGACGTACCGGGTGGTGGATCGGGACCAGGAGTTCTTGCTCCCGCCGGACATGCGTGAGTGGTTGCCGCCGGAGCATCTGGTGACCTGTGTCAGCGTCTTTGTCCGCTTTAGGCCGTGGGATCACACCACATCGGGGTCTCCTGGGTTGGGTTGATTCTTCCGGTGTGCTCGGTGGTAGGCAAGGCGCTGGCGGGCAGCGCGGGCCAGCCCCTCGCGCCGGGCCCGACGGATGGCTTCGCCGCGGCCCTCGTGCTCGTCCAGCGGGGTGACGTAGCCGATGCCCGAGTGCAGCCGCGAGCCGTTGTACTCGGAGCGGACGACGTCGAGCTCGGCGCGCAGGACAGCGGGGTCGGTGATTGCCAGCAGGTGGGGCCACTCGGTCTTCACCGTCCCGTTGAGGGACTCGATCCAGGCCTGGTCGGTCGGCGTTGAGGGCCGGCCGAAGTGCTGGGCGATGGCGACCATGGCCATGAACTTGCGGGTGTGCCCGGCGATCATCTGCGAGCCGTTGTCCGAGACCGCCAGCAGGATCGGGGTCAACTCATCCTCCCCGTCCAGCTCCAAGTTCCGACCTCGGTCCTCGGCCCGCTGCACCGCAAGGTCGAGCAAGCCCTCGGCGTCAAGAGCCTGCTCGAAGCCGAGCCGGACCTGGACGTGGGTCTCCTCGGCCGAGACCACGTGCGTGAGCCACTTGCGCGAGACCAGGTCCTCGATGATCAGCACCGCCATCCCGGCCGCGGTGAAGTGGGTCGTGTCGTAGATCCAGATCGAGTTTGGCCGGTAGGAGGCCCAGTCCGGGAACGGACGCCGCTGCCCACGCGTAGGGCGCGGTGGATGACGAAACCGCAGGTCATGATCGGTAAGCACACGTCGCACCGTCGATGGGGAAGCCCAGAACAGGTCCTCATAGGAGCCGCGGTGGGCCAGGCGCCGGTGGGAGAAGTCTCTCTCCCCGAAGGTCTCGAACGCCGCCAGGATCGCCTCGATCTCCACCGGCCTCAGGGCGTTGACCGAAGCCCCGGGACGAGCATCATCCAGACCAGCCTCGCTGTCCGCTCGGCGCCGCCAGCGACGCAGCCGGCGCTCCTGCAGGCCGAGCACCTCACACGCCCGGGCCGCGGGCCAGCCCTCGCCCTCGGCGTGCTCGACCAGGTCCAGCAGCACCTGCTTGGTACCGGCGTCGACCCGGACTGGGACGGGGGCGGTGGGCATCAAACCCGCCCCCCTTTTCCCTCCAGGAGGGTCAGCTTCACTGCCAGTTCCTTGACCGCCTCCGAGAGTCGGGCGATCTCGGCGTTGGCCTCCTCCAGCTCCACATCACGCACCGACTTGCCCGGCGTGCCGGGCTTGGAGGCCGCCAGCGCTGCCAACGCGCCGTCCTTGGCCACCTGCCGCAGCCGGATGATCGTGGAGCGGTCCACCCCGGCCGAGGTCGCCGCCTGACCGATCGTGGCCTCACCCCGCAGCAGCTGCAGCCAGATCTCATACTTCGCTGACGGCGACAGCACCGTCCTGCTCCGCCGCGTCCTCGCGGCACCGTTCGTACTCATCGCGCACCCTCCTACAGGCGTCACGAAGACCGTACCGATGTTGCTTGATTCCCCGGCTCAAACCGGACACGAACGCTGACTCAACACACTGGTGTGGTTCTTGATCGCGGCGGTGGAGCGGATGGACACCACCGCCTTCCACGCCAAGGCCCGGTTGGGTGGGGTGGGTCGGCGGGGGTATGACCCGGAGATGCTGCTGACGCTGTTCGTGTACGCGATGGCGCAGGGGGAGTCCTCCTCGCGGCGGATCGAGCGGCTGTGCCACACGGATGTGGCGTTCCGGGTGATCTGCGCCCAGGACGTCCCGGACCACACGGTGCTGGCCCGGTTCCGCCAGCGCCACGAGGAGGCGCTGACCGGTCTGCTGACCGAGTCGTTGGTGCTGGCCGCCGAGCTGGGGATGCTCTCGATGGGGGTGGTGGCTCTGGACGGGACGAAGATCCAGGCCAGCGCCAGCAGGGGCGCCAACCGCAGCGAGGCCACCCTGCGGAAGATGGCGGAGGACTACGTCGGCCGGGTCGGCGCCACGGACGCGGAGGAGGACGCCCTGTTCGGTCCGGACAAGCGCGGGGACGAGCTGCCCGAGGCGGTGACCGACCGGACCGACCGGGGTGGGCGGATCCAGCGGGCGCTGGACGTCATCACCGCCCGCCGCACCAAGACCGAGGCGGAGGAGAAGAAGAAGGCCGAGCGGGCCCAGAAGCGCGCCGCCGCCCGCAAGGTGGAGGCGGAGGCGGAGGCGGCGAGGGCCGCCGAGCGGGCCGAGAAGTATCTCGCCGCCCGCCGCAAGGCCGAGGCCGAGGCGGCGAAGACGGCCGAGCGGGCAGAGAAGACGGTCGAGCGGGCCGAGGAGTACCAGAGCGCGCAGGCGGAGGGGGCCCCGCTGTGCGGGCACCCGCCGAAGGGGGTGGACCCGGTCGGCGTGGCCAGGGCCCGGTGGGAGCGGGCGCGGGCGCAGGCCGCGGCCCGGTACGAGGCCTACCAGGGCGACCTGGCCGCCGGGGTGGTCAGGAGGGGACGCCCGCCGCTGCCGCCGGACGAGCACTGCCGGGTCCGTCGGGCCTGGGTGGCCTACCAGGCGGCCCTGGCCGCCCGCGGCCTCGTGACCGCTGGTCAGGACACGGCCGGCGGCACCGATCAGGACCGGGCCCCAGGCGCCGGCGCCGGCAACGCCACCGGGGCCGGCACGGAGCAGACCGCCGACGCCGGCCAGGCGCCGGGCGCCGGCACGGAGCAGGCCGCAGACGCTGAGAAGGTTGGCGCCGGGGCGGCGGCGCAGGCCGGCGGCCCGGCCGGGGAGAACGCCGGGGAGAAGGTGTATGCCAACCTCACCGACCCGGACTCCCGGCTGATGAAGACCCGCGACGGTTGGGTCCAGGGCATGAACTGCCAGACCTCCACCAGCGAGGACGTGTTCATCCTGACCGCCCGGGCCACCCAGGACACCACCGACGTGCGCCAGTTCCTGCCCACCAAGGACGCGGTCGAGACCACCCTGGCCACCATCGCCGAGCGCACCGGCCGGACGGACCTGACCATCGGGACGATGCTCGCCGACGCGGGGTATGACTCCAACGAGAACCTCACCGCACCCGGCCCGGACCGGTTGATCGCCGACAGCAAGCGCCGCCGCCTGTCCGCCCGCGCCACCACGAACCCGGCCGAGGGTCCACCACCGGAGGGTGCGTCGGCCCGGGAGAAGGTCAACCACCGGCTGCGCACCCCCGACGGGCTCGCCACCTACCGGCGCCGGTCCCACCTGATCGAAGCCCCCAACGCCTGGCTGAAGGACGGCCGCGGGCTGCGCCGGTTCTCCCGCCGCGGCCTGGCAGCGGTGCAGTCCGAGCTCTCCCTGGCCGCCGGGGTGACCAACCTGCTCCGCCTGCTCGCCAAGGGAGTGACCACCGCCCAGCTCCAGGTCGCCTGACCCCCACCAGGGGCACCCCCACACCCCCGCCAGGGCCCCCACCCGCCCGCACAGCCCCCGAAGTCCCCCCAGGGCGTCCAGCACACGCTCGGCCCGGCTCACCGAGCCGCTGGTCCGAAAATCCCGCCACCAGGCCCCCGCGCGACCGCCGCCAAAGGACAACAGGCTCCCGGAGGCGATCTCGTGCCGATCTCGCACACGATCGCCTCCGGGAGCCTGTTGCTTTTTGGGCTGGCGCGGGCCTGGGCGTGTCTGCCGGCCGGCCTGGGCGCTGCCGGGAGGATCGGGGGTATGGCCAGGACGTACCGGGTGGTGGATCGGGACCAGGAGTTCTTGCTCCCGCCGGACATGCGTGAGTGGTTGCCGCCGGAGCATCTGGTGTGGTTCTTGATCGCGGCGGTGGAGCGGATGGACACCACCGCCTTCCACGCCAAGGCCCGGTTGGGTGGGGTGGGTCGGCGGGGGTATGACCCGGAGATGCTGCTGACGCTGTTCGTGTACGCGATGGCGCAGGGGGAGTCCTCCTCGCGGCGGATCGAGCGGCTGTGCCACACGGATGTGGCGTTCCGGGTGATCTGCGCCCAGGACGTCCCGGACCACACGGTGCTGGCCCGGTTCCGCCAGCGCCACGAGGAGGCGCTGACCGGTCTGCTGACCGAGTCGTTGGTGCTGGCCGCCGAGCTGGGGATGCTCTCGATGGGGGTGGTGGCTCTGGACGGGACGAAGATCCAGGCCAGCGCCAGCAGGGGCGCCAACCGCAGCGAGGCCACCCTGCGGAAGATGGCGGAGGACTACGTCGGCCGGGTCGGCGCCACGGACGCGGAGGAGGACGCCCTGTTCGGTCCGGACAAGCGCGGGGACGAGCTGCCCGAGGCGGTGACCGACCGGACCGACCGGGGTGGGCGGATCCAGCGGGCGCTGGACGTCATCACCGCCCGCCGCACCAAGACCGAGGCGGAGGAGAAGAAGAAGGCCGAGCGGGCCCAGAAGCGCGCCGCCGCCCGCAAGGTGGAGGCGGAGGCGGAGGCGGCGAGGGCCGCCGAGCGGGCCGAGAAGTATCTCGCCGCCCGCCGCAAGGCCGAGGCCGAGGCGGCGAAGACGGCCGAGCGGGCAGAGAAGACGGTCGAGCGGGCCGAGGAGTACCAGAGCGCGCAGGCGGAGGGGGCCCCGCTGTGCGGGCACCCGCCGAAGGGGGTGGACCCGGTCGGCGTGGCCAGGGCCCGGTGGGAGCGGGCGCGGGCGCAGGCCGCGGCCCGGTACGAGGCCTACCAGGGCGACCTGGCCGCCGGGGTGGTCAGGAGGGGACGCCCGCCGCTGCCGCCGGACGAGCACTGCCGGGTCCGTCGGGCCTGGGTGGCCTACCAGGCGGCCCTGGCCGCCCGCGGCCTCGTGACCGCTGGTCAGGACACGGCCGGCGGCACCGATCAGGACCGGGCCCCAGGCGCCGGCGCCGGCAACGCCACCGGGGCCGGCACGGAGCAGACCGCCGACGCCGGCCAGGCGCCGGGCGCCGGCACGGAGCAGGCCGCAGACGCTGAGAAGGTTGGCGCCGGGGCGGCGGCGCAGGCCGGCGGCCCGGCCGGGGAGAACGCCGGGGAGAAGGTGTATGCCAACCTCACCGACCCGGACTCCCGGCTGATGAAGACCCGCGACGGTTGGGTCCAGGGCATGAACTGCCAGACCTCCACCAGCGAGGACGTGTTCATCCTGACCGCCCGGGCCACCCAGGACACCACCGACGTGCGCCAGTTCCTGCCCACCAAGGACGCGGTCGAGACCACCCTGGCCACCATCGCCGAGCGCACCGGCCGGACGGACCTGACCATCGGGACGATGCTCGCCGACGCGGGGTATGACTCCAACGAGAACCTCACCGCACCCGGCCCGGACCGGTTGATCGCCGACAGCAAGCGCCGCCGCCTGTCCGCCCGCGCCACCACGAACCCGGCCGAGGGTCCACCACCGGAGGGTGCGTCGGCCCGGGAGAAGGTCAACCACCGGCTGCGCACCCCCGACGGGCTCGCCACCTACCGGCGCCGGTCCCACCTGATCGAAGCCCCCAACGCCTGGCTGAAGGACGGCCGCGGGCTGCGCCGGTTCTCCCGCCGCGGCCTGGCAGCGGTGCAGTCCGAGCTCTCCCTGGCCGCCGGGGTGACCAACCTGCTCCGCCTGCTCGCCAAGGGAGTGACCACCGCCCAGCTCCAGGTCGCCTGACCCCCACCAGGGGCACCCCCACACCCCCGCCAGGGCCCCCACCCGCCCGCACAGCCCCCGAAGTCCCCCCAGGGCGTCCAGCACACGCTCGGCCCGGCTCACCGAGCCGCTGGTCCGAAAATCCCGCCACCAGGCCCCCGCGCGACCGCCGCCAAAGGACAACAGGCTCCCGGAGGCGATCGTGGT